>NZ_BAAHBU010000001.1:0-1693956 GCF_054776515.1 Hymenobacter terrigena | reverse complement strand
CGGTGCGCCTATGGTACTGCCTTCACCGGTGGGAGAGTCGGTCGCCGCCAACCTTTTACAAGGAGAATCCCTCTTGGATGCTTTCGCCAGCAACCAAGAGGGATTTTTGCTTTACGTCGTGCTGAACTATAAATACTGTATTTTTGAATACGAATGTTATTTAAGTTGCAATATTTGTGACTCGCGAGTAGTTGCTGGTTTAATATCATAGGCATTTCCTTCTATACAAATGCAATTGTTGCATCCGTGGTTTTTGTTAGGTTTACTTGCTGTTGCGGTACCTATTATTATACACCTGTTGCAATTGCGGCGGCCACAACGAGTGGTATTCACTAATACTGCAGTCATTAGACAGGTTGAACTAGTGGCAACACGGCACCGGAAGGTGCAACAGCTACTGATTTTACTTGCTCGCGTGGCAGCTTTAGTAGCTTTAGTGTTTGTGTTTTGTCAGCCATTTATTCCGGCTAAGGCAAAAAGAAGTATTGCTGGAATTGATGTGTTGGTGGATAATTCTTTGAGTATGCAGGTAGCTGATGCGACGGATGGTTCGTTATTGGGCAAAGCAATTGGCGAAGCACGGCAACTTGGTGAGAGAGCGGGAGGACAGTTGCGACTGTTAAATGCAGGGCCTGGCTTATTATCCAAAGCCGTTTATAATAATAAATTAGATGAAATCCGTCCGGCGGTGAGAACGGGGCTTATCAATGAACGCATAATTGGTGATGGGCAGGGAAATGGTAATTCGCTGTTTTTATTTTCCGACTTTCAGAAAAATGCGTTTTCGAGTGCGGTGCTCAGCAAACTGCCAAAAAGCCGGGAAATAGTATTGGTGCCTTTAAAGGGGCAATCTGTAGGTAATATTTATGTAGATACAATCTGGACAGATGATGCTTTGTTGCGGGTGCACACCAATGTCGGAATGCATGTGCAGTTGAGAAACGGGGGGACTGTTGCAGTGACTGATTGCCCGGTGAAGGTGTTTTTAGGGAGCCGCCAAGTAGCTGCGTTTCGGGTGACAGTGGGAGCGGGGCAGACGGTGACCTCAGTTGTGCAACTGCAACTGGAGAATGAGAAATTGGCTTTAGGGCGGGTGGTGACCGAAGATGTGCCTGTGACATTCGATAACACCTTCTACTTTACGCTACAGCCGGCGGCCATTATCCACGTTTTGGAGATTGGGCAGGAGCCAGTGGCCCAACAATTATATGCCAATGAGCCGCTGTTCAATTACAGCTTCTCGAAGGTGCAAAATATTGATTATGCGGCAATGCGGCATACTAATATGGTATTGTTGAGTGAGGCGGCTGCGCTGGATGCTGGTTTGAGGGATGGGATACGGGGAATAGTGAAACGTGGCGGCAGCGTAGTAATAGTGCCGACGGCGAATAAAGCAGCCCGCGCATCTTATGAGCAACTGTTTCGGGAATTGGGATTGGGGACGGTGCAATGGGAGGAAATCGGGGCAACGCCAGAGTTACGCGAAGTTGCCATGCCTAGTGCGCAGGAACCGTTTTTTCGGGATGTATTTGGGGCCCAGACACGGGCGGTGACAATGCCACGGGCGGCACCCGTATTGCGCTGGTCGCGGACGGGGACGGATATTTTGCGGCTAAGGGATGGGGAGAGCTATTTAGCAAGTTTTGCGAGTGGCGCTGGACAGGTATATGTATTTTCAGCACCTTTTGCGAAAGAATATTCTGATTTCACGACTCAGTCGCTATATGTGCCGGTGATGTACCGAATGGCTATGCTCAGCTATAAAAATGAGCAATTGCCGGCCTATCGGTTGACGCAGGAAGCAGTGAGCTTGCAACTGCCACCGACGCCTGAAAAAGCGGGTGGACCAGCAGATGCAGCGAATTTGAAGTTGGTGAAGGATAGCCTGACGCTCATCCCGGGGCAGCGGGTGGTGGGGCAGGAAATACGCCTGGAATTGCCGCAAGGCATGAATGAAGCAGGATTTTATCAGGTGCAGCAGCAGGGCAAGGTACTGACTACGTTGGCGTTTAACCAAGATAAGCGCGAATCAGAGCTGGCAGCATATTCGGCGGAGGAGCTGCGGCAGCTTGTGGGGCCGAACCGGCCTAACGTGCGGGTGGTGGAGGATGAGAGCGCCGGGGCAGGCTTGGCGAAATTCCGGGATGAGCAGACGGGCACGCCGCTGTGGCGCTACTTTTTGGCACTGGCGCTACTAGCGCTGCTAGCCGAGGTATTGCTGGTGCGATTTGGCAAGCGGACAGTAGGCACAAAGCAGGCTGCCGTAGCGGCCTAATGGTGTTGTTCTAGGCAGTAAGCCTCGGCGGCGGGGCTGCAGGCCGTATCTTGCCGCTTTAATTTGTTGCGCGATTTATGGCTGATGCTTCTGAAAAACCAAATACGACTGAGCCCGACGAGGCTACGGGGCTAGTGCTCCGGCTGGCGCTACGGTTTGGGGTAGGGGCTGGGCTCGCCTGCGCTTTGTGGATGGCAGGCTTGCAGATGACGGGCAGCAATGGTTTCGGACCGAAGCAATTGCTGGCGCAACTGCTGGTGCCATTGGCCGCTGTGGCGAGCGAATGGATGCTCCGGCGGCAGTTGCGGCCGCACCGGCCCGGGCTGGGCCGTTCGTTGGGTGTAGGTGTTTTAACGGTGCTGATTGCGGCGCTTATTTCGATGAGCAGCCTGATTGGGCTGGCGCACGGGGCCGGTGAATCGGCACTGGCCCGGCACCGGGCAGAGGTACTGGAAATCGTGCGCGCCCAGCAGCGTGAAAACCCCAAAGCGCAACTGAGCGAACAGGTGCAGCAACAGCAGGTGCGCAACGTAGCTAACCTGACTGTGGGCGATATGGCCATCAGCAATTTCACGCAGGTGCTGTTGCTGGGCCTCGTGCTGGCAATTCCGGCCGGAATTTTTCTGCGGGAATAATTATTCCGATTACCTTTCGGTTCACTTTACCCCAAGTTCCAATGGAAACAAATGCTACTCCGGTTACGACCACATCGGTTGCTTTACGCTATGGCCTGCTGACGGGGCTGGTAAGCGTCATTTTCTCATTTATCCTCTTCGTTACCCACACCGACCAGTCGCCGGCGCGGTGGCTGGGATTGGTTATTCTGATTGGGGCCATGGTGATGGCGCACAAGACGTATAAACAGGCCAATAGCGGGTTCATGAATTACTCGGAAGGGCTCGGAATCGGCGCATTTATGAGCGGCGTTTCGGGCGTGATTTCAACGGCATTCAGCGTGCTGTACATGAAATTTATTGACCCGGAATACATGGGCCGGATGGCCGATACGGCCCGTGCCAACATGGAAGCCAAGGGCGGCATGACCGATGAGCAGATTGACCAGGGCGTTGCGATGATGCAAAAGTTCAGCACGACGGGCTGGATGATACTCTTCGGCATCGTGGGCTCGGTGCTGGGCGGGCTGCTGATTGCGCTCATCGTGTCGGCGTTTACGAAACATTCCAAACCTGAATTTGAATAAGTCGAATGCTTCTTTTCCGGTGGAAATCTCCATCGTGATTCCGCTGCTGAACGAAGCAGAATCGTTGCCAGAACTCACGCGCTGGATTGCGCGGGTGTTGGTAGCACGCGGGCTGACCTACGAGGTAATCCTGATTGACGACGGCTCGACAGACGATTCCTGGGCTGTGATTGAGGCACTGGCGGCGGATGATGCCACGTTGCGGGGCATTCGCTTCAACCGCAACTACGGCAAATCGGCGGCGCTGAACGTGGGATTTGAGGCCACGCGCGGGCGGGTGGTGTGCACCATGGATGCCGACCTACAGGACTCGCCGGAGGAACTGCCGGAACTGTACCGCATGATTACGGAGGATAAATTCGACCTGGTGAGCGGCTGGAAACAGAAGCGGTTCGACCCGTTGTCAAAAACGATTCCGACCAAGCTATTTAATGGCGCGACGCGGGCCATGTCGGGCATTCAGCTGCACGACTTTAACTGCGGACTGAAATCGTACGATTCGCGGGTGGTGAAGAGCATTGAGGTATATGGCGAGATGCACCGCTATATCCCGGTAATTGCGAAATGGAACGGCTTTCGCAAGATTGGGGAGAAGGTGGTGCAGCACCAGGAACGCAAATACGGCGTGACGAAATTTGGGCTGGAGCGCTTCATTTTCGGGTTTCTGGATTTGATGAGCATCACGTTTGTGGGGCGGTTCCGACGGGCTCCGATGCACTTTTTTGGGACGCTGGGCACGCTGTCGTTTTTGCTCGGCTTGCTGATTACGCTGTGGCTGACGGGCGAGAAAGTGTGGCTGTCGCTGCATAATCTGAAGGCGCGGCAAGTGACGGAACAGCCATTGTTTTTTCTGGCACTGACGGCGGTAATTGTGGGCGTGCTGTTATTTGTGGCTGGTTTTCTGGGTGAAATGATTCAGTTGAACGGACCGAAGCGCGACGATTATCTGGTGCGGGAAAGACTGAATTAATTAATGTAAATCAGGTCATCCGGAGCGCAGCGAAGGACCTTATTACGTCAGAGCAAGTTGTTCAAACGTAATAAGGTCTTTCGCTGCGCTCCGGATGACACACCGCTTATGAAAGTTGTAATTATTGGGCCGGCGTACCCGTTGCGCGGCGGGCTGGCGACGTATAATGAGCGGCTGGCACGGGCATTTCGGGAGGCCGGCGATGAGGTGCGAATTGTGACATTTTCGCTGCAATACCCGGACTTTTTGTTTCCGGGCCAGACGCAGTTTAGCACCGAAGCGGGGCCAGCAGATTTGGATATTGAAGTCAGCTTGAACTCCGTTAACCCGTTATCGTGGGTGCGGGTGGGACGGAAATTGCGGGCGGAGCGGCCAGATTTGGTTATTTTCCGGTTCTGGCTGCCGTTTATGGGGCCGGCGCTGGGCACGGTGGCGCGGCTGGTGCGTGGCAACGGACACACCCGCGTGGTTGCGATTACCGACAATGTAATTCCGCACGAGAAGCGGCCCGGGGATGGGCCACTGACGCGTTATTTCCTGAGCGCCTGCGATGGATTTGTGACCATGAGCCGTAGCGTGCTGCAGGATTTGCAGAATCTAGGTTTTGGGCGGAAACCGGCGCTATATCGACCGCATCCGTTGTACGATAATTTCGGCCCGTTGAAATCGAAAGCCGATGCTTTGGCGGCGCTGCAACTGCCGGGTACAACGGGTTATCTGTTGTTTTTTGGGTTTATCCGGGCGTATAAAGGCTTGGATATAATGCTGGAGGCTATGTCAGATAAACGCCTGGCAGCACTACCCATTAAATTAATTATTGCCGGTGAATTTTACGAAGGTGCCGCGCCGTATGAGGAATTAATTCGGCGCCATCAATTAGAAGACCGAATTATTCGGGCGACGGATTTTATTCCGAATGAAAAAGTAGTGGACTATTTCTGCGCCGCCGATTTAATTGTGCAGCCCTATAAAAATGCCACGCAAAGCGGGGTGTCGCAAATAGCGTATCACTTTGAGCGGCCTATGCTGGTAACGGACGTGGGCGGGCTGGCCGAATCAATCCCCGATGGCGTGGTAGGCTACGTGGTGCCGCCCACGCCGGCCACCATTGCCGAAGCGGTGGTAGATTTCTATGCGCAGAAGCGGGAAAGTGCTTTTACTGCTGGCGTTCGGGAACAGAAAAAGCAGTTTTCGTGGCCGGTGATGGTGGAGGCGCTGAAAGAAGTGGCGGGATTGAATACCGATTAGGTGAAAAGCGACGGGCTAACTAATTTGCCAAAAAAATTAGTTAGCACCGCCTATGAGTACTGCAACTGCATTGAGTTTTGAAGATTTTATCGCTGCCCTGCCAGCTGAGCGGAAGGGGCCGGCGCGGCAGGTGTGGGAAATGGTGCGCGCCGCCGTGCCGGCCGGCTACACCGAGCACGTGGGCCGGAAGTATCTGGAGTTTCGGGCGGGCAAGGAAATGTGCCTGGCCCTGGCCAATCAGAAAAGCTACCTCAGCCTGCACCTGATACCCGTGTACCTGATGCCCGGCCTGCGCGAGCGGCTGCTGGCCGCTGCGCCCGAGCTGAAAATGGGCAAGGGCTGCCTCAATTTCAAACGCATCGACGGGTTGCCGCTAGCGGCGCTGGCCGATGTCATTGCCGCCACGCCGATGGCCGATTTCCTGGCGCAGATGCAGGCGGTGCGCAGTGCATCGCGCGCGAAAAGCTGAGCGACTGACTACAGCGGCACGCTTTCGCGTACGGCTTGCAACACTTTGGCGGCCGGCAGGTCTTCCATACAGCTGGTGCCCAGGCGGCAGGTGCCGCGGTAGAAGCACACGCACTCGCGGTTGGGTTGCACGAGCTGGCCGCGGCCGTAGAGGTCAAATTCGTGCGGGTTGAAGATGTTGTTCATCAAGATGGTAGGCTTGCGCAGGGCGATACTGATGTGCATGCCCATCGTCACCTGCGTCACAATGCCGTTCATCTGGTTCATGAGGTTGATAAACTGGGGGAGGGGGAAGGTGCCGAGGTAGGCGGCGCCGGTGGCGGCGTGCAGCTCACGGTTGCGGGCATCTTCGGCCTCGCCGCCCAGCAGCACGGGCGTGTAGCCGACGGCTTGCAGGCCGGTTATCAACTCAATCCACTTGGCGGTGCTCCAGAGGCGGGTAGTCCAGCGGTCGCCGCAGCCGGTGTTCAGGCCGATGCGGGGAGTTGTGGCGGGCAGGGCGCTCCAATCATAGCCTTTATCGTCGTGGGTGTCGAAGACGTATTCTTCGCCCCGGAAATCGAAGCCGCAGAGCTCGAAGATTTCCTGCACGTAGGGCTTGGTGTTGGCTTGGCTCACCTGGTCGAAGATGCCGGTGAGGTACTTGTGCGCGGCCAGTTCGTTTACGGGCCAGGCCACACCGTCGTGCGGGCGCAGGGCGTAGCCAAATTTCTCTTTGGCCTGAACGGTGTTGAGTAGGGCGCAGGCCTCTTTTTCCTTGTCGAGGTTGATGACCACGTCGAACTCGCGGGCCTGTAGCTGCAGGGCGCTGGCAAAGTCAAACTTCAGAATTTCCTCAATCTCACCCTGGGGCAGAATGGCGGGCGTGAGCGTGAGCCAGGTGATGGCGCAGCCAGGCCGCTCCTGGCGCAGGCGGCGCAACAGCGGCGTGGTCCGGATGACGTCGCCAATGGCCCCGAGTTTGATGATGAGGATGCGCTGGCTGACGGGCGAGTACACCGGGCAGCCGTCGCACACGTAGCCGTGGGTTTTGTTGGGGCGGCAGGGCAGGTCGCCGCGAAAGTGGCGGCAGTCGGCATAAACAACAGTATCGGAGAGCTGGGGCACGGGGCGGGGAGCGGGCAAATGAGGCGGTAAAAGTAACAGGTGACGTTGGCCTATGGTCACAAAAAAAGCTGCCGCTGCCCAGTGGGCAGCGGCAGCTTGGTTATGCAAAAATGAAGCTTGCGCTAGTATTTTACATTAAACGTACCATTGGTCACCGTTTTGGTGGCACCAGCGGAATTTTTGCCCGTGAAGGTAAACGTGCCGGCGATGTTGGAAGCGCCAGCGGTAGTAGAAGCACTGTAGGTGCTTACTACAATGCTGCCCGAAGTGGAATCGTAGATGTCGCTGGAGTTGCCGCTGGCCAGATAAGAGGCCGTTTCGTTGGAAGTAGCCGACAGGGTATAGGTGCCCGTGGCCTTGGGCAAAGTCAATAGAACACCTTTATTGGCCGTGCTAGTGCCGCTGACCCCCGAAACAACAACTTGGTTGCCAAGAACGGTGGCCCCGGCAGTTGTCGCCGTGACGGCACCACCATCAACGGTGTAAGTTACGCCGGTGGTAGCAGCGGGAGTGGGGGTAGCATCATCTTTTTTCGATGAGCAGGCAGCCAGGGAAGCAAACGCCAGCACGGTAGCAACGGCGCGAAACGAACGTAATTGAAAGGACATTAAAGAAAGAAAAAAAAGATAAAAAGCCAGGCACTCACCTTGGCAATATGCAAGCAAATATAGATGAATAAAAAATGAATACGAGACAAATAAGAAAAAATAATGCCGTCCCCATCCGGCTAAGATACAATTTCTGGCAATAAAAATCTGGCAATATTTTTTGCCAGATTTTTATTGCCAGAACATACTGGCAAACTATTTTTTGTGGTGACTTTTGCCAAATTTCCTCCACGGTTGCCACCGAAGGCAATGCCTTGAACTCTACTCTGCCGCTAATGGCCCGTCGATTCTCTCACCAAACTGGTCCCAAGGCTCACCAAACGGCCGGCCAGCTGCTGCGCGCCCACTACGGCCTGACGCAGGAATGGCTAGCCCACTACCTGCAAGTGCCGCGCTCCACCCTTTCAATGGACGAGCTGGACCGCGCCAGCCTGCCCGCGGCCAGCACCCTGCGCCTCGTGCCCCTGATGCTGGGTGTGCCTGCACCCGAAGGCCCGGCCCCCGAACCGGCGGCCACGCCCACGGTGGCGGGGCAGGCCGCCACGCGGGATTTGTTGGCCGCGCGCCAGCGCGAGTGCCAGTACCAGGCCTTGCGGTTGGGCCAGCAGCAGGAGCAGTTGCGGGTGCGGCTGCGTCAGGTGCGCCTCCGGCTACAAACCCTGCCGGCCCTGCTGGCTTCGCTGGCCCCCGCGCCGGCCGACGAACGGCAGCGCCGTGTGCTGGGCTACTGGGCGTCCGATGCGCCCGAGCAACTGCGCGACGACGAAGCCGCCCTGGCCGTGCTGGACCTGCGCCAGCGCGTGCTGGCCTTCGAACTGGCCGAGTTGGAGACACTGCTGCGCGGGCCGGCGGAAACACCACCGGCCTGACCCAACGCTCGGGAAACAGTTGGCGCTAGCAAGGCAGGCAATTGCGGTGGAGATGCAAGCTCAGCCCACCCATTTCCTATTCCACCACCAGCCGGCCGGCGGCCGCGCCGCAGCGCACCACGTAGAGGCCGGGAGTAAGACCGACGAGGTCGAGCGGAGCGGAAGGGGCGTAGGCGGGGATGGCGTAGGTGCGCACGCTACGGCCGAGAGCGTCGCGCAAGGTGGCGGTGGTGGCTTGGGCAGCGGCGGGCAGGTGCAGCGTGGTGGCGGTGCGGGCGGGGTTGGGGAAGCAGGCCAAGGCAGTGGTGCTGGTAGCGGCGCGGGTGGCCAAGACGGTGGCATTGGCTAACTTGCCCACCACGGCGTCGCCGCCGGGTGGGCCGTTGGGCGTGTAGCTGCCCATCAACTGGCTAGCCCCCAGGGTAAGGCCTCCGCTGAAGCCCCCCGTGAGGTATAGCGCACCACTGCTATCCAGGGCAATGCCGACGGGTGTGAGGCCGAAGTATTGGGTAGGCGCGGGCACGGTGGCCACGTAGCGCAACTGGGCGCCGGTGCTGAGGCCGGCAATGAAATACAGCAGCCGCTGGTTGCTAGCCGCGAGCAGTTGGCCACCGACGGTGGTTTGCACCGCGCCGTTGATAGCGGCCATACCGCCCAAGGCCAGCGCGTTGCCGGCCGCATCTACCGCCACAGTGCCAAAAGCAGCTACGCCTGGCCCGGAGGGCGTGAATTGCTGCGCCGTGCCCCACTGCCCGGCGGGCGAAAGTTGGCCCAGAAAGCCCGAATACGTGTTGGCTGCGGGCGGCCCCGCCGCGCCCAGCGTAAGCGGCCCTATTATGGTACCGGCGGTGCCGCGGCCCGTGACCCACAGCGCTCCGGTGGCGGTGTAGGCCACGCCAATGGTTTGGCTGTAATCGGTGGTGCCACCCACGGCCCACTGCCACTGGTTGGTGGGGCTAAGCTGCGCCACTACATAGGTTTCATCAAAGGAAGCTGGCGTGGCAACGCTGTATGCCCCGAAGGTGAGCGTGCCGCCCCCACGGCTGCTGGAAATGGCCACCTGCCCGGCTGGTCCTACTGCCATATTCAGGCCCGAAATAACTCCCGCTGTGCCGGCGGCCCCGGCAGCGCCCAGCCATTGACCGGAGGGACTCACGCGCGCCACAAATACGGCTTCGCCATTCGGCGAAGTACCGGGCGGCAGGGCGGTTGCCCCAATGCTGGGGCTGCCGTGGTAAGTGCCTGCCACCACCGCACCGCCTGTACTTGGGTCGAGGGCCACGGTGGGCAGCGTGGAAATGCCGTCGGCCGTGAGCAGCCACTGGCACACTCCGGCACTGCTGAACCGCGCCACGAAAACGGCCTGGCCCGCGCTGCCGAGCGCGCGCGACAGGCTGCCAGTCTGCACGCCGGTGCCTTCTACGTAGCCGGTGGCGTACACGTCGCCGGCGGCGGTGGCCGCTACGCTCGTCACCGATGCCCGCGCCCGGCCACCACTGCCAGCGCCCTGCGACGTGATTGCTGCCGCCCACGCCCACTGCCCGGCGGGCGTGGCCTGGGCCACGAAGCCGCCCCGGCCCGGTCCCAGCGTGCCGGCTCCCGGCAGGGTGCGGGTTGCCACGGCCGTACCGTTATTGTCTTCGCCAAAACTGCCGCCCACGTACACCCGCCCGGCGGCATCTGTAGCCACGGCGTTGCCATTGGCCATAGTGCCATCGGTGGGGGTAGGGTTCTGGGTTTGCAGGCCCCACTGCCAGGCAGCGGTTTGGGCGTGGGCTGGGCTCGCCAGCAGGGCAGCGGCCAACCAGAAGGCATTGGGGAAGAGCTTGTAGAAAGGGCGCATAGGGAAAGGAATGGAATTGTATAGAATCAAAAACACAAGCCATAACCGGGGCTACCCACGCTATTCGACTACGAGCCGGGCCGATGCCGCGCCGCAGCGCACCACGTAGAGGCCGGGGGCGAGGCCGGCGAGGTCGAGCGTAGCGGTGGTGGCGTGGGCGGGCAGGGGGAAGGTGCGCACGGGGCGGCCTAACGAATTAAGGATTGTGATGCTACGCGATGAGTGGTCTGCCTCTAGCGTAAAATTAACGGCGGAATGCGCGGGGTTAGGGATTAATGCAAGGACGGCAATGGCGGCCGGCTTAGCGGCCAGAGCCAATCCACCCAGCCGGGCTACATAGCCGGAGCCATTAGGATGCGAAAAGGTGAGCGACCCAAACGTGGCCGCTGTGCCATTGAAGCGTCCCCCCGCAACAGCCTCGCCGTTGCCAGTGAGGGCCAGACTGGTACAGGCATCGTTATAAGTAAGGCTGTTGCCACTTGCCTGGATGGCTTGGGTCCAGTTGTAGTTGTTGTTCAGGCTAGCCACAAAGATGTCGGTAGTGGCACCGCTGGCATCATTATTCACCAGTGAAAAAGGGCCAAACCCGGCGGCAGGTCCACGAAAACTACCCGCTACGAAGACGTTTCCGCTGCCATCGACTTCAAGGGCGGAGGGACCGTCGGAACCAGGGCCTCCGGCCTGGGCAGCACGGGCCCAAAGCCCGGCATTTGTGTACTGAGCCACAAAAATATCGGCCGTTCCACTGGTCGCCCCGGCATTTGTTAAGCGGTTACTACCGAAACTTAAACTGGGACTACGGAAAGACCCAGCGATGGTAACATTGCCAGCGATGTCGGCATGAATAGCCGCGCCCACTTCACTAGCCGTGCCCCCGAAGCCTATAGACTGCCCCCAGATTCCAGCAGCAGTCAGCCGAGCAATGAAAGCATCGGAGGTTGCCCCGGTAGGGTCGGTATTTGTTAGCACAGTAGCGCCAAAGCTGATGTTAGGGCTAGAAAAAGCTCCTGTTATCCAAGCATCTCCGTTGTTGGCAAGGCTCAGGCCGTACACAAGGTCACCGCTTGCATTGCCCGTTTTTGCCACATGCGTCCAATTGCCCGTGGCCGACAACCGCGCCACAAACAATCCTGGACCGCTGGTGAGCAATGAGGCACCAAATTGAGCTGACGGCGCTCCAACGGTCCCAATAACCGTCGCATTGCCAACGGCATCTACGGCTATTTTACTGGGTAAGTCGCTGCCAACTCCACCTGCCTGCACCGCTTGTATCCAAGTACCCGCTGGACTTAATCGTGCCACAAACAAGTCGTCGGTGGTGCCGCTGCTATTGGCATTGGCCAAGGTAATGGCACCAAACGTAACAGTTGGGCCGCGAAAAGGACCCGTAATAATTGCGTTGCCGCCACCATCCACGGCCAAGCTGTAGACGAGGTCAATGCCAGGGCCGCCTGCCCGGGTGGCCTGTATCCAGGTGCCCGTGCTGCTAAGCTTTGCAATAAATATATCTGAATCGCCGCTGCCCGAACTGGTTAGTGTCAGGTTGCCGAGGGTAATAGTCCCGCTGAATTGCCCTGCCACGATAATGTTACCCGAGGCATCAATTGCAGTACCGTTAACTAGGAAGCTGCCTGTACTGGTTAGGCTTTGCGTAGCCACCCATTGCCAGTTTTGTGCCCATGAAGCACTCGTAACCATTAACAATAGGAATAGGATGGTGGCTTGGTAGAATTTGTTAAGCATATTTTTTGAAGTGGAGTAGAAATCAGTGTGAATGTAGTTTGATTACCGCCCCACGTAGCTGTGGGGCGTGATGCTGCGCAGCTCCGCTTTCACGTCCTCGCTCACGGCCAGCCCATCAATAAAATCGCCGATGCTGGCGGCCGAAATGGCCTCGCCGGTGCGGGTGAGGGCTTTGAGGGCGTTATAGGGGTCGGGGTAAGCCTCTCTTCTTAATATGGTCTGGATGCCTTCGGCCACCACGGCCCAGTTGGCTTCGAGGTCGCGGTGTAGTGCCGATTCATCCAAGGCCAGCTTGCCCAGGCCGCGCTGCAAGGCCCCCAGCGCAATCAGGATGTGGCCCAGCGGCACGCCCAGGTTGCGCAGCACCGTGGAGTCGGTGAGGTCGCGCTGGAGGCGGGAGATGGGCAGCTTGGCGGCAAAGTGCTCCAGCAGGGCATTGGCCACACCGAAGTTGCCCTCGGCATTCTCGAAATCGATGGGGTTTACCTTGTGCGGCATGGCCGACGAGCCCACCTCACCGGCCTTGATGGTCTGCTTGAAGTAGCCGAGCGAGATGTACTGCCACACGTCGCGGGCCAAGTCGAGCAGAATGGTATTGAGGCGCTTGAGGGCGTCGCAGTGCGCGGCCAGGTGGTCGTAGTGCTCTATCTGGGTGGTGGGGAAGGAGCGGGAGAGACCCAGCCGGTCGTTCACGAAGGTGGCGGCGAAGGCGTGCCAGTCGGTGCCGGGGTAGGCTACATAGTGCGCGTTGAAGTTGCCGGTGGCCCCGCCAAACTTTGCCCCAAACGGCACCTGGGCCAGCAGCGCCACCTGCGCATCGAGCCGGGCCACAAATACCTCAATTTCCTTGCCCAGCCGCGTGGGCGAGGCGGGCTGGCCGTGCGTGCGGGCCAGCATGGGCACGGCCTGCCACTCTTGGGCGCGGGCGGCCAGGGCATTGCGCACCTGGGCGTAGGCCGGCAGCAGCACGCCCATCAGCGCATCGCGGAAGCTGAGCGGGATGGCTGTGTTGTTGATGTCCTGCGACGTGAGGCCGAAGTGAATGAATTCAATAAAATCGCCTAGGCCGAGCGTGGTGAACTCCTCGCGGAGCCAGTATTCCACGGCTTTTACGTCATGGTTGGTTACGGCCTCGTGGGCCTTGATGGCTTCGGCGTTGGCTTCGGTGAAGTTCTCGTAGAGGTCGCGCAACGGTGCGAAAGCCTCCGCCGGCACGCCCGCGAGCTGGGGCAGCGGGAGCTCGGCCAAGGCGATGAAATACTCGACTTCGACCAGCACGCGGTAGCGTATCAGGGCCATTTCGGAGAAGCGCGTGGCCAGGGGGGCGGTGGCACGGGCGTAGCGCCCATCGAGGGGCGAGAGGGCGAGGAGGGGGCTGGGCATGGGACAAAAGTACGGGCCGAACGAGCGGGTTAGAACGAGCGGGCTCGAACGAAAAACTCCCTTCCTTACCTAAGAAGGAAGAGGTGTGGCCGTTTCCGGGTCGGCTCGCGTATTCCCTCTACTTTCGTTGTTCTTACCTTTGGCGTTGGCCAGGCCAACCACCTCATTGATTTCCGTGCGCATTTCCCCCTCCACCAAGCGTCTTCTTATTGGCATTGCCAGCAGCTTGGCCGCAGTGCTGCTGCTGGCTTTTGCCGTGTTTCAGTGGAAGCGCCAGCAGCTGCTGGATTATGCCTTGAAAGAGGTAAAAGCCAAGATTGAGCGCAAGTACCCGGTGATTCTCACGCTGGGGCCGGCCCGGTTCGCGGGCTTCAAGACCGTTGAAATCCAGGGCATGAGCCTGGTGCCCAGCGCTGCGCCGACCGATACGCTGCTCACCGCCAAGCGGCTGCAGGCCAGCCTGAGCGTGCGCTCTTTGTTTGCCGGCCGGCCGGTGTTCAGCGGGCTTGAAATCATGACGGCCCGCCTCACGGCCCGCAAAACGGCTACTTCCGACAACTTCGGCTTTCTGGCCAAAAAGCAGAAGGCCAGCACCGTGCCGCAGGACACCACCAAGGGCACCAACTACGGCCTGCTGCTGAACCGCGCCCTCGAAACGGCCTTCGACAACGTGCCCGGCGAGGCCAATTTTACAAATTTCTACGTGAGCTACGCCAGCCCGCACCACACGGCCCTGCTGACGCTGCCGCAGCTTAAGATTCAGGACGGCGACATCTCGGGCCGCCTCACGGCCACGATTGATTCGGTGTCGAACGAATTGGGCATCAGCGGGCACATCGAGCCCCGCGACTATGCCCTTACGGCGCGCGTATTTGGGGTGGGTGGCTCTGTGCAGCTGCCCTACGTGCCGCGCCGCTTCGGCGCGCTAGTGAGCTTCGATACGGTGCAGGTGCGGCTCGATAGCAAGGATTTTGACGACGATGATACCGGCGGCCGCCTCACGGTGCACGGCGCGCTGGCGGCGCGGGGCTTCAGCCTCTACCATCCCAAGCTGGCCTCCAACGAGATTGAAGTGAAGCGCGGCTCCCTCGACTTCGTGGCCACGCTGGGCCGCGGCACCGTGGCGTTGGAAAAAGGCAGCCAGATTACGGTGAACAAGCTGGTGCTCTACCCCGAAATCAGCGTGCGGATGAAGCCCAGCCGCGCCGTGAGCATCCGCGTGAAATCGGCCGAAACCCAGGCCAACGACTTCTTCTCCTCGCTGCCCACCGGCATCTTCGATGAGGTGCGCGGCACCACCGGCACCGGCACCCTCACCTACCACCTCAATGCCAGCCTCGACATGGCCCGCGTGGATAGCCTGAAGTTCGATTCGGGCCTGCGGGGCAAGAATTTCCACATCACGGGTTTTGGCGAAGAAGACCTGAATAAGCTGAACACGGCGTTCCAGTACACGGCTTACAACGACAAAGGCGACTCGCTGCGCACCTTCGCCGTGGGCCCGCCGAACCCGGACTTCGTGCCCTACAACAACGTGTCGCCCTACCTCATCCACGCCATTACCACGGCCGAGGACCCGCGCTTTTTCTCGCACCACGGCTTCATGGAGCAGGCGTTTGTGAAATCGGCCATCCAGAACATCAAGGAGCGGCGCTTTGCCCGGGGCGGCAGCACCATTTCGATGCAGCTGGTGAAAAACGTGTTTCTGAGCCGCCAGAAAACGGTGGGTCGTAAGGCCGAGGAAGCCCTCATCGTGTGGCTGCTCGAAAATGCCCACATCGTCAGCAAGCAGCGCATGTTCGAGGTCTACCTCAACATCATCGAATGGGGCCCGAGCAAGTACCGCTGGCCCAGCGGCAAGCGCGGCGTGTACGGCGTGAAGGACGCCGCCCTGTTCTACTACGGCAAGCGCCCCGATGAGCTCAACCTGCCCGAGAGCCTGTACCTGGCCAGCATCATCCCCAAGCCCAAGTTCGCCCGCTATTCCTTTGATGCCTACGGCGACCTGCGCCGCAGCACGCGCTACTTCTTCCGCCTCATTGCCGACATCATGGCCACGCGCGGCCTCATCACCAGCAACGACCGCGAAAGCCTGCCCTACGCGCTGCACCTCGGCGGCCCGGCCCGCCAGTACATGGCCTTCGCCGCCCGCCCCGACACCACCCGCACCACCGCCCAGGCCGATTCGAGCCAGTTTGAGCCCCTCAACCTGATTGACCTGCTGAACACCGGCGCCGCCCCTGATGCCGGTGTGAACACCAACGCGCCGGATACTGAGCCGGCCAAAGCCCCAAAGTAAGCGCCACTACCATCAAAAAAAGGCTGTTCCGTAAGGGGCAGCCTTTTTTGATGGCCATGCGCCGGCCTTAGGTTTCCCGCCGGGGCCATACCAGCGAAGCCACCACGCTAAGGGCGAGCAGGCTCCCCACCACGCCAAGCGCCACCGGCATGGGAATGCGCACCATGTTTTCGAGCAGAATTTTGGCCCCGATGAACACCAAAATCAGCGACAAACCATAGTGCAGGTGGTGAAACAGGCGCATCATGCTGGCCAGGGCAAAGTACATGGCCCGCAGCCCCAGTAGGGCAAATACGTTGGAGGTGAAGACGACAAACGTGTCACGCGTGATGGCCAGAATGGCCGGGATGGAGTCGACGGCAAATACGATGTCGGTGGTTTCCACCATCACCAGCACCACGAAAAGGGGCGTGGCGAAATGCAGCCCATCTTTCCTGACAAAGAATTTGCCCTCTTCCTGCTGCCGCGTGATGGGCAGGTGGCGGCTTAGGAAGCGCACCACCGGGTTATTTGCGGGGTCGATTTCGGGCTCGCCGCTGCTCAGGCCCATCCGGATGCCCGTGTACACAAGAAATACGCCGAGCGGATAAATCAGAAAGTGGAACCGGGCCAGCAGCGTGCCGCCCACCAGAATGAAAATGGCCCGCAGCAGCAATGCCCCGAGCACGCCCCAAAACAGGATGCGGTGCTGGTACATTGGGGGAACCCTGAAGTAGTTGAATATGAGCAGAAAAACGAAGAGGTTATCCACGCTTAGTGCTTTCTCTACCAGGTAGCCTGTGAGCCATTGAAGGCCGGCCTGGTGGCCCATGGTGCGGTACACCAGCGCGTTGAAGCACAGCGACAGGCCCACCCAGAACGCGCTCCAACCCAGGGCTTCGCGCAGCTTTATCTCGTGCGCCTGGCGGTTGAAAACCAGCAGGTCGAGCAGCAGCAGGGCCACCACGAATACCGTGAAAGCCAACCAGAACAGAGGCGTGTTTTCCATGCGTATGGTAAGGTACGCCGGGGCGGGGGGCCGGTTGGCGGCGCTGGGCTGAAAGCCGGCTATTTGCGGTTGCCCACTGGCTTCAGCGGGCGCAGCCAGCTGCTGGCTTTCATTTGCAGCACCCCAAAAAAGGCTTCCTGCACAATACCTTTCGACATTTTGGAGGTGCCCCGGGTGCGGTCGGTGAAGATGATGGGCACTTCCTTGATGCGGAAGCCCAGCTGGTAAGCCAGCCACTTCATCTCAATCTGAAAAGCGTAGCCCACAAAGTGAATGTTGGCCAAATCGATGGCCCGCAGCACCCGCGCCGTGTAGCACTTAAAGCCCGCCGTGGCGTCGCTGATGGGCATGCCCGTGACGAGGCGCACGTACCAGGAGGCGAAATACGACATCAGCACCCGCGACATGGGCCAGTTCACCACGTTCACGCCCTGGATGTAGCGCGAGCCGATGGCCATGTCATAGCCCTCCAGCGCGCAGGCGTCGTGCAGGCGCAGCAGGTCTTCGGGGTTGTGCGAAAAGTCGGCGTCCATCTCGAACACGTACTCGTAGCCGTGGGCCAGCGCCCACCGGAAGCCGTGCAAATAGGCCGTGCCCAAGCCTTGCTTGCCGCTGCGCTCTTCCAGAAAGAGGCGGCCCGGAAACACGGTTTGCAGCTCGCGCACGATGGCGGCCGTGCCGTCGGGCGAGCTGTCGTCGATAATCAGCACGTCGAATTCCCGGGCCAGCGACATCACCTTGCGGATAATCAGTTCCGCATTTTCGCGCTCGTTGTAGGTAGGAATCAGGACGAGGCCTTCGCTCATGGAATACAAATTGACCTCAAAGATAGGGTTTCGGGACGCGAAGCTGCATGACCAAAATATTAGGCCGTTACTATTTAGCCCGGCGCTGCAGGCAAACGGCCCGGCCATTCAGGGGCCGGCGACTTTAAATAAGCTATTTATCAGCCGCTAAGAGGCCCGCCCGCATCCGGGCCTGGCGGATGCAGTCGGGCACGCTCACGCCCACGCGCCAGTTGGCTACCGCCAGAATATGTTCGGCTTCGAGGGTCTCCGCGGCGCGGTGGGCGTCCACAATGCGCGCATCGAACTGCGGAATGCTGCGCGGCCAGGCGTAGCGCCCCTGCCAGCGCGGCGCGCCCGTGATGCCGTAAAACTTGCTCAGCTCGGCGTGCACGGCAGCTTTTTGCGCTTCCTCAGGCTGGCGGGCGGCGTCCTCGTACTGCGCCCCGCCCACGAAGGTGGTAAACAGCACCTGGCCTGCCGGCACCCGATTGGGGTAAATGCTGCTGGTCCAGACGGAGCCGGCTGCGTAAGTTCCCTCCACCTTTGGGTGCAGCGCCCCGAAGCCGTTGAGCGGGTGCGCCACGGCGGCGCGGTCGTAGGCCGAAAATATGGCCGTCATGGGCGGATAGTACACGGCGGCCAGGGCAGTAGCCGCTTGCGGAAACAGCGGCTCCAGCAGTGGCGCGGCGGCGTAGGCGGGCAGCGCCAAGGCCAGATGCGTGTAGCCGGGCGCGGCCTCCAGTCCCTGCGGGCCTTTCAGCTCCAGTTGATACGTGCCATCGGCGGCGCGGGAAATAGCCGTGACGGTGGTGCCGGATTGGTAATTGGTGAGCCTGGCCGCCAGCGTATCGGTGATGGTTTGAATGCCGTTTTTGAGCGTGATGATGCGGCGGCGGCCGGCGCCTTTGCCGCCCTTTATGAGCCCGCGCAGCACCGAGCCGTACTGCTGCTCCAGCGCTGGTAGTTGCGGGAAGGTCTTATTGATGAGCAGCTTTTCGGGGTCGCCGGCGTAGATGCCGGCCATGAATGGATTGACAGCATAGTCCACAACTTCGGAGCCGAAGCGGCGGCGGAAAAAATGGGCTACGGTTTCCTGTGGGTCGATGGGCGCGGCGGGCTGGCGGAATTCTTTCAGCAGCTGCCACTTCGCTTTCAGGCTGAAAAAGCCGTTGGTGAGCAGGCTGGGGGGCGAGCCGGGCATGCTTTGGTAGCGGCCGTCGCGCAGCACGTAGCGGTGCTGGCTCACGGCGGCGGCGTCCTGAATCTGGTCGGTAAGGCCGAGGTCGGCCAGCAGCTCTTCCAGCTCGGGGCTTAGTTGCAGCGAGTTAGGGCCGGTTTCGAGCAGGTAGCCTTCGGGCGTGGCCCAGCTGCGCAGGTTGCCGCCGGGGCGCGTATCGGCCTCGAACAAGTCGTAGGCCACACCGCTTTTTTGCAGGTGCCAGGCCAGGGTGAGGCCGCTGATGCCGCCGCCAATAATAGCAATTTTCATGTAGCGCGAACTTTGTAGTTCGCGACCCCGCGCTGTTTCAACGATTCGCTAACGGCACCGGGACGCGAACTACAAAGTTCGCGCTACTTCCTTTGTTATAATGACAACAAAAAACAAAGCCGTTTTTCTCGACCGCGACGGCGTGCTGAACGAAGAAATTGGCCACTACGTGTGGCAACCGGAGGAATTCGTAATCTGCCCCGGCGTGCCCGAAAGCCTGGCCCGACTCAAAGCCGCCGGCTACCTGCTCATCGTCGTCACAAACCAGGCCGGCATTGCCAAAAAGCTCTACACCGCCGCCGAGGTCCACGCCTGCCACGCCAAGCTGCAAGCCGCCTGCGACAATGTGATTGACGCGCTCTATTTCAGCGACGCGCATCCGAGCGTGAGCGATTCCATTCTGCGCAAGCCCGGCTCCGGCATGCTGGAAAAGGCCGTGGCGCGCTTCAACCTGGACCCCGCGCAGTGCTGGATAGTGGGCGACCGCCTCCGCGACATGGAAGCCGGGGCCACCATCGGCGTGCGCGGCATTCTGGTAGGCGAGGAGGAAACCGGTTTCACGCCCCACGTTGCCGACTTGCGGGCGGCCACGGATATTATCTTAGGGCAATGACAGGCAAAGACCAAAAGCCGGGATGGGTAGCCAAAAACCGCAACATGTTGTTTTTGCTGGCCTGCGTCATCCTCGGGCAAGTGGTTTTTTACTTCACCACTACGGCCAACAGCAAGCGCGAAATCGAACGCTACAAAGCCCTGCAACTAGCCAGCCGCGTGGAGAAAGTCCTGGCCTATTCCCACGGAATTCAGAAGGTGAAGCTGGCCACCGGCGAAACCCAAGCGCTGGCCTTGCCCGCCGCTGGGCAGCAATACATTCAGGTGGGTGATTCGGTGGTGAAGGCCGCAGGTAGTGATAGCATCACCACCTACCGCCGGTTCTCTGCTTACACGGAGGTGTCGGTTTTCGGCCCGGACTCACCGAATAAGACGGGCCTCATCAGGCGCTACCAAATCCAAAAGCCATAAAAAAAGGCCGGCCTCCCAAGTGGGAAGCCGGCCTTTTTTGCATCGAAAATCGAAAGCGCTACTGGCGGGCAGCCGGGGTAGCAGCACTGGCCGTGATGGGCGAGGAAACGCGGTTGGCTTCCTTGGTGCTGCTGTAGGCGGGGCACTTCTGGCGGTTGCAGGCGCCCAGGGAGAGGGCCGCGAAGCCGGCGGCGAGCAGAACGTACTTTTTCATAATTATATAAAAACGGGTGAGGGGTTGCGGGGTTGGGCTTCAAAGATAAGCAGCCAGCCTAATAGTTCACTACAACTCCTTAACGCCGAAATTGAATTATTCGTATCCGAGGATGCGCATCATGCTGCCAGCTTCCTGCTGGGGCGTGAAAACGGTATCGGTGAGGGTGCCGTCTGCGGCGCGGTCGAGGATGACGTGCTGCGGGGCGGGGATGAGGCAATGCTTGATGCCGCCGTAGCCGCTGAGGCTCTCCTGATAAGCGCCGGTGTGGAAGAAGCCCACGTAGAGCGGCTGCGCATCCGCCGGCTTGCGCTCGGGCAGGAAGGTCTGGTAGATGTGCTTCTCGGAGTTGTAGTAGTCCTGCGAGTCGCAGGTGAGGCCGCCGAGCTGGATTTTCTTGTATTGCTTCTCCCAGCCGTTGAGGGCCAGCATGATGAAGCGCTGGTTGAGGGCCCAGGTGTCGGGCAGGTTGGTGATGAACGAGCCGTCAATCATGTACCAGAGCTCCTTGTCGTTTTGCAGCTTCTCGTCGAGGATGCTGTAGATGGTGGCTCCGCTTTCGCCCACCGTGAAGATGCCGAACTCGGTGAAAATGTTGGGTTCGGGCACGCCCTCCTGGGCGCAGATGCGCTGGATGGTGCGCAGGATTTCGGCCACCATGTAGGGGTAGTCGTAGTCGGGCTGGATGCTGGTTTGGATGGGCAGGCCGCCGCCAATGTCGATGGTGGTGAGGGTGGGGCACACCTTGCGCAGCTCGCAGTACTTGTGCACGAAGCGGCTCAGCTCGGACCAGTAATAGGACGTGTCCTTGATGCCCGTGCTGATGAAGTAGTGCAGCATGGTGAGCGTGAAGCGCGGGTCGTCCTTGATGCGCTGCTCGTAGATGGGAATAGCGTCGGCGTAGCGCACGCCCAGGCGCGAGGTGTAGAACTGGAAGCGCGGCTCCTCGTCGGAAGCCAGGCGCATGCCCATGTTCACTTTCTCGTTCACGTGGTCGTGGTAGTACTCGATTTCGTTGGGCGAATCGATGATGGGCATGCAGTTCACAAACCCGTCGTTAATCAGGTCGGCGATTTCCTTCTTGTAAGCCTCGGGCTTGAAGCCGTTACAGATGATGTGCTTCTGCTTATCGACCTTGCCCTGGGCGTGCAGGTTGCGGATGATGCTGATGTCGAACCACGACGAGGTTTCGAGGTGGATGTCGTTTTTCAGGGCTTCTTCGAGGACGAAGCGGAAGTGCGACGACTTGGTGCAGTAGGCGTAGGAATAGGAGCCGGTGTAGCCTGTCTGGGCGATGCCGTCGGCAAACCATTTCTTGGCCCGCTGAATCTGGGAGCTGATTTTGGGCAGGTAGGTGAGGCGGAGCGGGGTGCCGTATTTTTCGACGAGGCCCATGAGGTCGATGCCGTGGAATTGCAGCTCGTGGTCCTGCACGGTAAAGTCGGCCGTGGGGAAATCGAAGGTTTGGGAGATGAGGTCGTGGTACGTATCCATTCGGGTTTTGAAAACGGCGAAAAAGCCCGACCTTTGCGGCGGGCCGTACAAAAGTACCGCCGGGGTCGGGTTAACGGCCGGGAACCGATTGTTGTTCTTGCGTTATCCCGCCTCGCATCGTGACGATGGAATATTAGCGACTTGGCTACGGCAGATTCTTCTGCCGCAAGGCAGCGCAATTCTAATGTTTAGTGATGAATGGCTAATGATTAATTATCGGGCTACCGAAAAAATTAATCACTAATCATTATCCATTAATCATTAAGAAAGCGATGCCGTCCTTCTGCTATCCCAAATTCCCACCCTCCGATGAAACGCATCAAATTACTGGAAGTCCGCTCCGAGCTCGGGGCCGGCACCCGTGGCTCCAGCATGGGCATCGACGCCCTGCGCGTGGCCTGCCTTAACAAAGGCTCCAACTATTTCCGCCGGTTCAACTCCGTGGTCGTGCCCGATTTGAACCACGTGCTGTTCGACAAAACGCCGTTCCCGTTCGCCAAGCACATCGACGCCATTTACACCGTGCAGAAGGGCATTGCCGCCGCCGTGGAGCAGACGCTGCGCTTCGGCGAGTTCCCGCTGGTGCTGGCCGGCGACCACAGCAGCGCCAACGCCACCATTGCCGGCATCAAGGCCGCGTACCCGACGAAAACGCTGGGCGTTATCTGGATTGATGCCCACGCCGACATCCACTCGCCCTACACCACGCCCAGCGGCAACGTGCACGGCATGCCCCTGGCCGCCGCGCTGGGCATCGACAACCTCAAGCACCAGCGCAACATCCCCGACGCGGAAACCGAATTTTTCTGGCGCCGCCTCCAAAACCTGGGCGAGCCCGGCCCCAAGCTCACGCCCGAGCACCTGGTGTACGTGGTGGTGCGCGACACCGAGGAGGAAGAAGACGCCCTCATCGAAGAGCTGGGTATCAAGTGGGTAAAGCTGCCCGAAATCAAGGCCAAAGGCTCGCGCCAGCTGTCCCGCGAGATTTACGAGCACCTGCGCTTCTGCGACCTGGTCTACATTTCCTTCGACGTGGATAGCCTCGATTCGAGCTTCAGCATCGGCACGGGCACGCCCGTGGAGGACGGCCTCTACCTTTCCGAAGCCGAAAACCTGTGCCAGGACCTGCTGGAAAACGACCGGGTCGTGTGCTTTGAAATGGTCGAAATCAACCCCACGCTGGACAATGGGAATACGATGGCGAAGAATGCCTTCAACATCCTGGAAAAGGCGACGGATGCGATTGAGCGCCGGCTGCGGCTGGAGGAAGTGGTGAGTAGATAGCCACGCACCTTCCAAGCCCGCCGCCTAAGCTGCTGAAGAAACAGAAAGCCCCGCCAGTAGCTGGCGGGGCTTTTTTGTTTGTGTAGGCAGTTAGTTAAAATTATTAGTTCATTTGTGGGAACATTAAAACAAAAACGGATGAAAACGCCAGAAATCAACAAAGGGAGTTTAGAAGTGAATAATACAAAGCTTTTTATAGATGGATATTTAGCCAAAATCTCAGAACGATTTGAAGTTGCCATCTCAGAAGCTTTTGAAATATTTTCTATCGCTTCAATATTAGATAAGCCTTTTGGTGAAGTTAAAGACTTAGTTATTATTGAAGGTAAACAGGATGGGGGAATAGATGGATTAAGCTTTGAAGATTACAATGGTGAAATTACGATGCATTTATTTCAATGCAAAAATGTCAATTCATTGAAGCAAAATGATGTTGAGAAATTTATTCATGATTGTGAATCGATTTTCGTGAATGGCAGTAAACTCAATAAGCCCAATATGCAAGGTGTGAAAAATAAGGTGTCCGAATACGAGAGTTTTTTAAATAAGGGGAAAATTGTTGATATAAAAAAATATTTCATTTATAACGGGAATACTAGTGATTCCAGATACCCCAATAATGCAGAGGTCTATCAGGCATATCATTCAAAGGGCGATTTCGAAATCGTTGACGCGAATGAGCTCTATAATAAGGTTAGCTCTTTGATAAAGTCTCAAAACAGGCGCCATAAAGTTGATTTTATTTTCAATCCTCAGAACTCAAATCTTACTTCTCAAAAAGATAACCAAGGATTAATTAGCTTTTCAATGTATGAAGTCAAAGCGGCAATTTTTAGACTTGATGCGGTAGAACTGTGTGAAATGCTAGAGCAGGAAAAAAGTGTCAATGGGAGTATTGAAAAAATGTTTTCAGAAAACATCAGATGGTTTCTGGGTAAAAAGAATTTGACAAATCAAAAAATTGCAGAAACTCTCAAAAGTGACAAGAGTTATTATTTCCCATTTCTTAATAATGGCATAACTATAATTTGCGATGAGTTCAGGCTTCCGCAAAACGCTCAGCTCGGGAAGTATATAATCCCTGTCGTGAATCCTGTTATTGTTAATGGTTTGCAAACAACATATATTATTTACCAACAATTTTTGGAGGATAGAGATAGTTTGGCAGACGTTTCTGTAACGATACGACTTTATCAGACGGCTGACCCAGGCTTAGTCGAGCAAATTACAGACGCAACCAATACTCAAAGTGCAATAAGCTTTAAGGATAAGATTAGCAATAAGCAATTTAATATTTATGCCAAAGAGGTTTTTGACCACAAGTCAGTTGGCTATATTTCTAAGAGAGGAGAAGTCTTTACAAATTTAGTTAGCGTCGGCGCTGGTAAAGCAGTGAGGAGTGACCTGGTTTTAAAAATGTGGTATTCATCCTTCTATGAAGAGCCTTTTATTGCTTGCTTTCAAGAGCAACTGGCATTTAAGGATATTTACCAAGCTACCGTGGATGTGAAAAACGAATTGCATAGTGTTTTTAGCGGCGATATAAATTCCCCGCTCTATAGTCAAATGCTTTTCGCTTACAGTATCTATGACGTGTTTCATGATGTTTATAGAAAGGAGTCTAGCGAATTTTATAATGAGGAAAGGGTGGATAATATTCAAAAACTAAATGGACTTGCGGATGAATTTGTCATTTACATCGTTTACAAGCTTCTTGAGGGCTTTCTGCAAAATGTCAGTGTGGAAGATATAGTTACGGCTTTAGATGATGCTGCTTATTTGGTAAAGCCATTCGCAGATAATAATTACGCGCACGACAGGTTTTCCTATTTGACATCATCTGTCGACACTCATAGTGATGATGTTTATTATAATGCGATTTTCCTTGAGGTAATGAGTTTCAAAAATAGGAAAGATAAGATTGCAGCAATATTGGAAAGAAAAGTAAATCTTATATAGGTTTCTGGGTTTGATGCCAAAAGCCCCGCCAGACACTGACGGGGCTTTTTGTTGCTGTAAGTTTCGGGGGGCTATTCGGCTGGCGCGGCCCGGAGTTGCAGACTATCACACTTCCATTTCCTGCCGCCCTTGCCACAGCGCCCACAGCCCCAGCGCCGGCCCCACGGCCAGCGGTAACAGCAGTAGCTGCGGCGGCAGCAGCAGCGCCAGCCGGTTGGTGAGCTGAATGCTGCCAATGGTGAGGGCAAAGCCCAGGCAGTAGACGATGGTCAGCGCGGCCCCGCGCGTAGTGGCGGGGGCGTGCCGGGCCACCAGCGTGGAAAACATCGGCGAATCGGCCACCACCACCAGCCCCCAGAACCCTAGAAAAGCCCCCAGCACCGCCCCCGAGTCCGTGCCCAGCACCAGCCCAGAAGCCAGGCAGCAGCTGCCTGACAGCCCCAGCGCCCAACCCGCGACCCGGGCCGGCCCCAGCCGCCGGGCCAGCAGCCCCGCGCCCACACAGGCCAGGCTGCCCCCGCCAATGATGCCGAACGACAGCAGCGGCACCGGCAGGCCCGCCCCGGGATGCCGGGCATTGAAGGCCGCCAGCACCACCGGCACAAAGGCCCAGAACGTGTAGAGCTCCCACATGTGCCCGAAGTAGCCAAACGCCGCCGCCCGAAACGCCGGCTGCCGGAACCCCGCCAAAAATGCCGTGAGCGCCGGGCGCGTGCCAGCCCGGCGGTAGGGGCCATCGGGCACCAGCACGAGCATTGCCGCGCCGCCCAGCAGCGCCAAGCCAGAGGTAGCCCACGCCACCGCCTGCCAGGGCAGCGGCCCGCCCACACTCTTGAGCAGGTGCGGAAACGCGGTGCCCAGCACCAGGGCGCCCACCAGCCAGCCCAGCGAGCGTCCCAGTCCGGCATCGTAGTGGTCGGCCGCTATTTTCATGCCCACCGGATAGATGCCGGCCAGGAAAAACCCCGTGAGCACCCGGCAGCCCAGCAGCCCCGCCACCGGCAGGCCTGGCAGCACCAGCCCCAAGTTACAGAGGGCCGCCAGCGCCGCGCTCAGCGCGAATACCCGCGACGGGGAGAAGCGGTCAGCCACGGCCAGCAGGGCAAAGGTCAGGGTGCCGGCAATGAAGCCCAGCTGCACGGCGCTGGTGAGCGCAGCCACAAAACCCTGCCCCTGGTGCAGGCGCGCCGCCATATCGGGCGCCACGGCATTGCCGGCAAACCACAGCGAGGTGCAGCAAAACTGCGCCCCCACGATGGTGGGAAGAATACGGGACATGAACGGGAGCGGATGGGAGAGAGCCGGCAAAGTACCGCTATTTCGCAGAACGGCATTTTCCGTTGGCCGCGCCACCGCCTGCCCGTTGAGGGCGGATTGGTGCCCGCTGTTTTTTGGGGAGGGACTAAGGGAGTGAGGTTACCGCCAGCCCGTACCTTTGCCCCGTGCAACAATTAGAATCCTCCCTCAAAACCGCCCTGCAAACCGCCGCTCAGGCCGTTTTTGGCGTTGAAATCCCCGCCGCCAGTCTCACGCTCCAGCCCACGCGCAAGGAGTTTGCCGGCAGCTTCACCCTCGTCACCTTCCCGCTCACCAAGGCCCTGGGCAAGGGGCCGGAGCAAATCGGCCAGGCCCTGGGCGAGTGGCTGAAAACCCACGAGCCCCGCGTGAGCGGCTACAACGTGGTGAAAGGCTTCCTGAACATTGAAATTGCCGATGCCGAGTGGCTGGCCGTGTTTGAGCAGCTGCGCGCCCAGCCCGCCACCGCGCCCGTCGGCACCGATGGCGGCCCGCAAAATGTGGTGGTCGAATACTCCTCGCCCAACACCAACAAGCCCCTGCACCTGGGCCATTTGCGCAACAATTTCCTGGGCTACTCGGTGGCCGAGATTCTGAAAGCCACGGGTGCCACGGTATCCAAGGTGAACCTGGTGAACGACCGGGGCATTCACATCTGCAAGTCGATGCTGGGCTACCAGCGTTTTGGGCATAACGAAACCCCGGCCAGCGCCGGCATCAAAGGCGACCACCTGGTGGGCAAGTATTACGTGCTTTTCGAGAAGCATTACCGCGAAGAGGTGAAGCAACTCGAAGCCGAAGGCGTGGCCGCCGACATCGCCAAGCGCCAGGCCCCGCTGATGCTGGACGCCCAGCAGATGCTGCAACAATGGGAAGCCGGCGACGACGAAGTGGTGGCCCTGTGGCGCCAGATGAACGGCTGGGTTTACGAAGGCCACAACGCGACCTACAAGGCCATTGGCGTCGATTTCGACAAGTTCTACTACGAATCCGGGACCTACCTGCTGGGCAAGGAGCGCGTGGAAGAAGGCATGAACAAAGGGGTGTTCTTCAACAAGGAGAACGGCTCGGTGTGGGTTGATTTGCAAGCCGAAGGCCTCGACGAGAAGCTACTGCTGCGCGGCGACGGCACCAGCGTGTACATCACCCAGGACCTGGGCACGGCCGAGCTGAAGTACCAGGATTTCGGCTACGACAGCAGCATCTACGTCATCGCCGACGAGCAGAACTACCACATGCAGGTGCTGCAAGCCACGCTCAAAAAGCTGGGCAAGCCCTACGCCGACGCCATCCACCATCTCAGCTACGGCATGGTGGACCTGCCCACCGGCAAGATGAAAACCCGCGAAGGCACCGTAGTGGATGCCGACGAGCTGGTGCGCGACGTGGAAGAAGCCGCCAAAGCCGCCACCCTCGAAAAAGGCAAAACCGAAGGCCTCTCGGATGCCGAGCTGGAGGAATTGTACCACATGCTGGGCCTTGGCGCACTGAAGTACTACCTGCTGAAAGTGGACCCCAAGAAGCGCATGCTCTTCAACCCCGAAGAGTCCGTGCAATTGACCGGCGATACCGGTCCGTTTATCCAGTATTCGCACGCCCGGATTGCCGCAATTCGCCGCAAAGCCGCCGAAATGGGCATCGCCGAAACAGCCGATTGGAGCCAAATCACAGGCCTCGAAGCTACCGAGCGTGAGCTGGTGCAGGAGCTGGCCCGCTACGCCTCGGTAGTAGCTGAAGCAGCCCGTAACCTCTCGCCGGCCGTCGTCGCGCAATACGCCTATGACCTCGCCAAGGCCTACAATAGGTTCTACACCGAGGTGTCGATTTTCCAGGAAACCGACGTGGTCAAGCGCAGCCTGCGGGTGGCGCTGTCGGCGCGGGTAGGGGAGCAGATTAAGCAGTCGCTGAAGCTGCTGGGCATGCAGGTGCCCGAGCGCATGTAGTTTTTACCTGTCATTCCGAACGGAGTGAGGAATCTGGAGATATTATTTTCCAGATTCCTCACTCCGTTCGGAATGACAATTTTATCGCCTATGAAAAGCATTGCCGTTTACTGCGGTTCCAGCGCCGGAACCAACCCGCTCTACATTGCCCAGGCGAAAGCCCTCGGCGCGGCCATGGTCGCGCAGGGCCTCACGTTGGTGTACGGCGGTGGCCGAGTGGGCCTCATGGGCACCATCGCCGATGCCGTGCTGGCCCTCGGCGGCAAGGTAGTTGGTGTCATTCCCGATTTTCTGGATGCCAAGGAGCTGGCCCACAAAGGCTGCACCGAGTTGTACGTGGTAAAATCCATGCACGAGCGCAAGCTCATGATGGCCGACCGCGCCGACGGCTTCATTGCCATGCCCGGCGGCTACGGCACCCTCGAAGAGCTGTTTGAAGTACTGACCTGGGGCCAGCTCGGCCTGCACCAAAAGCCCGTGGCCCTGCTGAACGTGGACGGCTACTACGACCTGCTCCTGCAATCCCTCGACCGCATGCGCGATGACCAGCTGTTGCGCGCCGAAAACCGCGCCCAGCTCCTGCAATCCGCTAACCCAGAAGAATTATTGGCGCTGATGGCGGCGTACAAACCGGTGCAATTGGAGAAGTGGCTCACGCCGCCCACTACCTGATTGCACTCGCGGACTAAAAGTCTGCGCTACAATCAGGCAGTCCGAAAACCTATTGACCTTCGTAAGGTTACGCAAACACTACTTACGCCAAATCATGAAAAATTCCCTGCTTCTCACGCTGGCTACCGCTGCCACGGCTGTAGTCATTATCGCAGCCAAGCCGGCTGCCCCCACCGCCATGACCATGCCCGCCGAAACCACCGCCGCCCCCACCTCCGTGTATGATTTCACCGTGAAATCCATCGACGGCAAAGAAGTGAAGCTGAGCAAATACAAAGGCAAGAAGCTGCTGATTGTGAACACCGCCTCGAAATGCGGCTTCACCCCGCAGTACAAAGAGCTGGAGGAGCTGTCGAAGAAATACGGCAATAAGGTGGTTGTGCTGGGCTTTCCCTCGAATAGCTTCAACCAGGAACTGGCTTCCAATGCAGAAGTAGCCTCGTTTTGTGAAAAGAACTACGGCGTGACCTTCCCGCTGTTCGAAACCGTGTCGGTGAAAGGCGACGACGCTACGCCGCTCTACAAATACCTGTCAGACAAGACCAAAAACGGTGCAGTATCTGACGCGCCGAACTGGAATTTCTGCAAATACCTGGTCGATGAGAAAGGCCACGTGGTAAAGTTCTACAACTCGAAGGTGACGCCCCTGAGCCCCGAGCTGGTGGCTGATATCACGAAGTAATTTTCTGTCGAAATGCATTTTGAAAGAACGTCGTGCCCTGCATGACGTTCTTTTGTTTTTATTTCTGTTTGCCTCGTTGCCCATGTCCCCCTGGATTTCTGCATTCCGCCCCCGTACGTTGCCGCTGGCCCTGGCCAGCATCCTCACCGGCGCATTTCTTGCCGCCGCCGCCGGCCATTTTAATGGCTTGGTGGTGGCCTTGGCCGCCCTCACCACCATCCTGCTGCAAGTGCTGAGCAACCTTGCCAACGACTACGGCGACTCCCAAAACGGCGCCGACAGTGTGCACCGGCAGGGCCCGCAGCGCGCCGTGCAAAGCGGCGCCATCACCCCGGCCCAGATGAAGCGCGGCATGTGGATTTGCGGCTTGCTGGCGCTGAGCAGTGGCCTGGCGCTGCTGTGGGTGGCCCTGGGCGCGGCGGGCATTGGGCTGTTTCTGGCATTTCTGGCGCTGGGGCTGGCGGCCATCTGGGCGGCGGTGAACTACACGGCGGGCTCGAACCCCTACGGCTACGCGGGCTTTGGTGATATTTCGGTGTTCCTGTTTTTTGGCATTGTGGGCGTGTGCGGCACGTATTTTTTGCAAACCCGCACGCTACCGCTGCAAGTGCTGCTGCCCGCTGCCGCGCTCGGCTGTTTCGCCACGGCCGTGCTGAACGTGAACAATATCCGCGACATTAATTCGGATGTGCTGGCCGGTAAAATCACGATTCCGGTGCGGCTGGGACCTATTCATGCGCGGCGCTACCACTGGCTGCTGCTGGTGCTGGGCATCGGCTGCGCCACGGTATTTGTGGCTCTCACGTACCACTCGCCGTGGCAATGGCTGTTTGCGCTGGCCACGCCGCTGTTTGCCTTCAATGCCATCCAGGTGTGGCAGCGACAGGAATCAATGCAACTCGACCCCTTGCTGAAGCAAATGGCCCTGAGTACGTTGGTGTTCACGGTACTGTTTGGGGTGGGGCAGGTGCTGGGGTAGAAGCTTCATTTACAAATCATATGGCTGGATTGTCTGCAGCTTCCAACTTGCTTGCTCCTGCATATTACTTGCTGGTAGAACAAGGATTTTCTGTGCGCTACGAATCGGCACAAAGCTGGTGGATAGCTGAAAAAGACGATATTCAATTACTAGCCTATGACCCCATTGAATTGTGTGGATTGGCCTTTATACAGGAGAAAAAAGGCAATGACTGGGCTGTTTCAGACGAAGCCATCGAAGCATTTCTGAAGATGGAATAATAATCTATGCTCTCTGAAAAAGAAACCACCCGACGCAGCAAGCTGCTAAGCCTCGTATTGCGCCACGAACCCGCCCACATCGGCATTAGTTTGGATGAGCAGGGCTGGACCGATGTGCCGACACTGCTGTCGCAGCTGGCAAAACATCAGCAGCCTCTCACGTTTGAGCAGTTGGTTTACATCGTGGAAACCAACGCCAAGCAGCGCTTCCGCTTCAACGACGACCGAAGCAGAATCCGAGCCAGCCAGGGGCACTCCGTCGACGTGGAGCTGGGCTACACGCCGGTGGCGCCGCCTGAAGTGCTGTATCATGGCACGGCCGTTCAGCATCAGGCGGCTATCCTGCGCGACGGGCTCCGGAAAATGTCGCGCCACCATGTTCACCTGAGTGCCGATATCGCTACGGCCCGTACCGTGGGCCGCCGGCATGGCCGGCTGGTACTATTCGAAGTGGCCGCCGGGCCGCTGCATCGCGAAGGCCAGGCTTTTTACCAAGCCGATAACGGCGTCTGGCTGACGGATGAGGTGCCGACTGGGTACCTGCGCCAGTTGCCCGAAATGGCGTAACCGTTGCACAGTAGGCATTAGGCAGAACCGCGGGTTTACCTTGCAGCCTCTACCCGCTACTGCATGCAACGCGCCTATTACCACGCCCCAATTGCCGATTTTCTCGGCCACCACGAAGACCAAGTTATGGGCACGCTGGCAGTGGCCCACAGGCACGCGTTGGAAGAGTTGCAGAAAAACGCTTGGCAGCAGCAGATTCGCATCCTGCAACGGGAGCTGGCCGGATTTGCGCACGGCTACGTGCTGTTCGAAGTAGCAATTCCGCGCATGGGCAAGCGCGCCGATGTCATCTTATTGCTAGATGATGCCGTGTTCGTGCTCGAATTCAAAGTGGGTAGCACTACTTACGGCCAGAGCGGCCAGGACCAAGTTCTTGATTATGCACTCGACCTGAAGAATTTCCACGCCGGTAGCCTCCACGCGCGCATTTTGCCGGTGTTGGTTGCCACTGGGGCGTCCGAATATGATAACCAGCTTCAGCCTTATGAGGATGGGCTTTATGAACCGCTGCTAGCCAATGCCACGCAGCTGACGGCCGTGCTGCAACTGGGCTTGGCCGCGGCCACCAACGCGGCGTTGAATCCGACCGAATGGGTGCAGGCTGGCTACCATCCCACGCCCACCATCATCGAAGCAGCCCAGGCGCTCTACAAAGGCCACCGGGTAGCGGACATTACCCGTTCCGATGCGGGAGCGGCCAACTTAGCCATTACCGGAACGTGCATTTCGACTATTATCGACCGCGCTAAAGCCACCGGGCGCAAAGCTATTTGTTTTGTGACAGGCGTGCCGGGCGCGGGCAAAACCCTGGCCGGCCTCAACATCGCCAACGAGCGCACGCAGGTAGATGCGCAGGAACACGCCGTATTTCTCTCTGGCAATGGCCCACTGGTGGAGGTGCTGCGCGAGGCCCTGGCCCGCGACAAAGTGCAGGACGAGAAACAGCACGGCAACCGCCTCAACAAGAAACAGGCGGTGTCACAGGTGCAGTCGTTCATCCAGAACATTCACCATTTCCGCGACGAAGCCTTACGCCACGCGGGGCCACCCATTGAGAGAGTAACGGTATTTGATGAGGCCCAACGGGCATGGTCAGCCCAGCAAGCCAGCAAGTTCATGCAGCAGAAACGGGGGCAGGCCGACTTCTTCATGTCGGAGCCCGAATTTCTGGTGGAAGTGATGGACCGCCACTCCGATTGGTGCACGGTGGTCTGTTTAATTGGCGGCGGCCAGGAAATCAATACTGGCGAGGCCGGCCTGGAAGAGTGGCTACGGGCTTTCGAAACACGCTTTTCGGCGTGGGATATTTACTACTCCCGCCGCATCCGCGACGACCGCAACTACCTGCCCGATGCCAGCGCCGTGGCCCGGCTGGATGCCTTGGTGGCTGAGCCGCTGGATGAGTTGCACCTGGCCGTTTCGGTGCGCTCTTTCCGGGCCGAGCAGCTGGCGGCTTTCGTGCAGGCCGTGCTTGATGCCAACCTGACCGAAGCCCGTGACCTCTACACCAGTCATTTACAGCAGGTGTATCCGCTATACCTCACGCGCCGGCTCGAAACGGCTAGGGCATGGCTTCGGCAGCATGCCCGCGGCACCGAGCGGTGCGGACTGGTGGCCTCATCGGGCGCACACCGGCTCAAGCCATTGGGGTTGAATATCAAGGACAAGATTGACGCGCCCGTGTGGTTTTTGAACGACCGGGCTGACGTACGCTCGTCGTACTACCTCGAAGACGTGGCCACGGAATTCGATATTCAGGGCCTGGAACTGGATTGGGTGGGAGTGGCTTGGGATGCTGATTTGCGGTTGCACCAGGGCCAGTGGCACTACCAGAAATTTGTGGGAACCAAGTGGCAGCAATGCCATACTGCCGACAGCCGCTGCTACCTACTCAATGCGTATCGGGTATTACTTACGCGCGCCCGGCAGGGGATGGTGCTGTTCATTCCGGAAGGCAATGCGGCCGACCCAACGCGCTTGCCGGGTTTTTATCAGGAAGTTTATGAATTCTTTCGGGCAATAGGCATTCCCGAGCTGGAGCAAATGCGGAGTTAAAGCAGAGCGTGCACCCATCCGCTATGGATGAAATACGCTTAGCCATTCTCAACCGTGCCCAAAACTATTTTCATCACCGGCGCGGCCACCGTCCGCCTCTTCGCCCAACGCGGCTGGCAAGTGGCTGCCACCATGCGCAATCCCGCCGATGCAAAGACCCAACCAATGACGCCGACCCCTACGCCAGCAAGATACGCAGCGTCATTGCCGCTTTCAACGAGCGCAGCGACGCCGCAAGCTTGAGCAGATTGCCGAAGTCATCTGCCGCTACCCTCGCAGCTGCGCTACATCGCCGGCGATGATGCCAAAGGCATCCTTGGCGCGAAAGCCTAGATGTACGAAGCCGATTTCGCAGCCATGATTCAGAAAAACTTCGGCATCTAGTTTACCAGGCTTCGCTTTCGTGTGAAGCTTTGCCGCACAAAAAAGCGGCCCCTTGAGGCCGCTTTTTTGTGCGGCAAAGCTACTGCTATTCGGTTGCTGCCGGGGCTGCGGGCGCATCGCCCGCTGGCGAAGCGCTGCCTTCCGGCTTGGGCCCACGGCTACGGTTACGGCCGCCGCGGCTACGGCGACGCTCGCCGTCGGCCCGAGGCTCCCGGACTTGGCTTGCGCCTTCCTTTAGTTCGCCTTCGGGGCGGGGCGGGCGGGCCTCGCCTGCCGGACGAGGGGCGCGCGGTTCGCGCGGTGGGCGGGCTTCACCCTCAGGGCGCGGCGTGCGCTCAGGACGGGGGCCACGGTCGCGGCGCTCTTCGCCTTCGGGGCGGGGTGGGCGCTGGTAGGGCACGCTAGGAGCTTGGCCGGCATCAAGGGCTGCCAAGGCATTTTTGGCGGCGGCGAGGCGCTCCAAGTGCTTGGGGTCTTTGGGGTCGGGGGCATCGCGGCGGGGTTTGCCACCATCCCGGCCACCGTCGCGGCCACGGCCACCTCCGCCACCTTCGCGGCGCGGGCCGCGGTCGCCGTCGGCACGGGGGCCACGGTCGCGGCCACCACCGCTGCCGCCGTGGCCACCACGGGCGGGGCGGCCACCGATTTTGCCACCCAGACCGGCGAAGCGCTTGGGGTCGAACTCGGGGGCTTCGCCCAGACCGAGCTCTTCGGTAATTTTCTGCTTCTCAATGTCGCGCTCAATGAGGCGCTCGATTTTCACCACCCGGTCCTGGTCCTGGTCCGAGATGAAGGTGATGGCCGTGCCTTTGGTAGCGGCGCGGGCGGTGCGGCCGATGCGGTGCACGTAGTCCTCGGCGGCGCGCGGGATGTCGTAGTTCACCACGTGGCTCAGCGAGTCGATGTCGATGCCGCGGCTGAGTACGTCGGTGGCTACCAGCACCGGAAACTGCTTGTTTTTGAAGGCGCGCATGATTTCCTCGCGTTCTTCCTGGGTGCGGTCGGAGCTGATGCCGCGGGCTTCGATGCCGAGCTTGTTTACCGCCTTCACGATGCCGCCCACGGCCGCTTTCTGGCTGGTGAAGAGCACCATGCTCTGCACGTCCTGGGTCTTGATGATGTGCTCGAGCAGGTAGATTTTCTGGCGGTCGTAGGCCATGTAGAACTGCTGGTCGATGCCGGCGGCGGGCTTGGAGACGGCCAGCCGGATTTCGTCGGGGCTCTTGAGAATCTGCTGCGAGAAGTCGCGGATTTTGCTGGGCATGGTGGCCGAGAACAGCAGGGTCTGGCGCTCCTTGGGCAGCTGGCGCACGATGTTGAGGATGTCATCGCTGAAGCCCATGTCCATCATCTTGTCGGCTTCGTCCAGCACCAGGTACTTGATTCGGTCGAACTTCACGTAGCCCATTTGCAGGTGCGCAATGAGGCGGCCGGGCGTGGCAATGATGATGTCGGCGCCGGAGGTGAGGGCGCGTTTCTGCTGCTCCCAGTTTTCGGATTTGCCGCCGCCGTAGATGGCGATTGAGCTGGCTTCCACGTAGTAGCCGAAGCCCATTACTTGCTCGTCAATCTGGGTGGCGAGCTCGCGGGTGGGCACCAGAATGAGGGTGGTGGTGTGGCCGTGCTTGGCATGCGAAATCTTGTCGAGCAGCGGCAGCAGGTAGGCGGCCGTTTTGCCGGTGCCGGTTTGGGCACAGGCAATGAGGTCTTTGCCGTCGAGGATTTTGGGGATGGCCTGCTCCTGAATGGGGGTGGCCTGCTGGTAGTTCATGGCGTCGATGCCAGAAAGCAGGTCGTCGTGGAGGTTAAATTCGTGAAACGTCAAGGTTCAGCTAAATAAAAGTTGGTAAAGGGCTGACCGTGATGCCTGGGCCAGCAAACCGCTTGATTTGAGGTAAAGATACGGCGCAGGTTAGGGTTGGGGCGACAATGGGCGGCTGGTTGGGAAAAGCTGTCATGCTGAGCGCAGCTGAAGCCTCTCTGCCGCATCGTTGAGACAATTGGATTGCTTATGCAGTAGAGAAGATGCTTCGGCTACGCTCAGCATGACGTTCTTTGGCCCCGTCAACCCTACAAATTCACCCCATGCCTGCCCTCGACCGTTTCTCCACCCAGGCCGCCGATTACGCCCGCTATCGAATCGCCTACCCCACCGAGCTCTACGACTGGCTGTTGCCCCAAATCGAAAGCCGCGAGCGCGCCTGGGACTGCGCCACCGGCAACGGCCAGGTAGCGGCGGTGCTGGCCGATTCATTTGTGCGAGTTGATGCTACCGACCTCAGTGAAAATCAATTAGCCCAGGCTCCGGTGCGGCCCAACATCCACTACCAGCAGGCCACCGCTGAGCACACGCCTTTCCCCGACCAGCGCTTCGACCTCATCACCGTGGCCCAGGCCGTGCATTGGTTCGATAGCGAAGCCTACCACCGCGAGGTGCGCCGCGTGGCTCGTCCCGGCGCGGTGCTGGCCGAGTGGGGCTACCAGCTCTGCCGCCTCGAAACGCCCGAGCTGAACCAGGTGCTCGATGAGTTTCACAACGTCACCTCCGGCCCGTACTGGGATGCCAACCGCCGCCACATCGAAAACGAGTACGCCAACCTGCCCTTCCCGTTTGCCGACGTGCAACACGCCCGCTTTGCCGTGGAAAAGCACTGGACGGCGGATGACATGCTGAATTATCTGCGCACCTGGTCGGCCACGGCCAACTACGCCCGGCAGCACAACGGGGCCGACATGGTGGCCCTGGTGGCCGACGAGCTGACGCGGCTTTGGGGGCCGCAACCGCGCCTGGCCGCGTTCCCCATATTTGGGCGGGCCGGGCGGGTAGAGTAATTGACCGGTCGCCGCGTTCATCCACTGAAACAACGGTTCACCGCTACGCCGAGGTGCTGCCCATCTGCGACGTGGTGTACCTGCTGCATCAGGGCCGCCTGCTGAAACTGGACGGCGACGTGCGCGGGCAGTTGAGCGATTATGGCTATTTGGCGAGCTGAGCCAATTTGTGGCCCGGCGCGTAGCTTGCCGGTTCTCTAACCAGTCTGATATGTCGTTGCCGCTTCCCTTCGCCCACCTGCGCATTCTTGAACTCGCCTCGGTGCTAGCCGGCCCGCAGGTGGGGCAGTTTTTTGCCGAGTTGGGAGCTGAAGTGCTCAAAGTTGAAAGCCCGGCTGGCGACGTCACCCGTACCTGGAAAACCAGCGCCGAAAAGCCCGCCTCATCAGCTGCTGGAGATGCTTCGGTTTCAGCCTACTTCGCGGCTTCCAACTGGGGCAAAAGCTCCCTGGTGCTGGACCTGACCACCGCCGACGGCCAAACTGAGCTGCACCGCCTGGCCGCCCAAGCCGACATCATTCTCGCCAGCTACAAGCCCGGCGATGCCGAAAAGCTGCGTGCCGACTACGCCACGCTGTCTGCCGAAAACCCGCGCCTCATCTACGGTCACCTCACCGGCTACGGGCCCGATAACGCCCGCGCCGGCTACGACGCCGTGCTGCAAGCCGAAGCCGGATTCATGTACCTCAATGCTCCCGGCCCTGACCAGCCACCCCAGAAAATGCCTGTTGCCATGGTGGATTTACTGGCCGCGCATCAATTGAAAGAGGGCTTGCTCACAGCCCTCTTTCAGCGCGAGCGCACCAGTTGCGGCGCGCTGGTGCAAGTCAGTCTACTCGACAGCGCCCTTTCGGCCCTGGCTAACCAGGCAGCCACCTCCCTCGTCACGGGCCACGACCCGCAGCCACTGGGCTCGGGCCATCCCAGCATCGTGCCCTACGGCACCGTGTACCGCGCTGCCGATGGCCGGGCGCTGGTGCTGGCCGTAGGCTCCGATGGTCAGTTTCGGCAGCTCTGCGCCGCGCTGGGCCGCTTGGAGTGGGCAACAGATGCCCGCTTTGCTACCAACCCGGCCCGCGTGGCGCACCGCCCGGAGCTGGAAACCATACTAAGCGAAGCCATTGCTGCTGTGAATGGCGACGACCTATTGGCCGAGTTAGAGCGCCGCGCCGTGCCGGCCGGGGCCGTGCAAACGGTGGGGGAGGCCCTAAACCATACCTCGGCTCAAGCTATGCTGCTGCCGGGCCACGGGGCAGGCCCACAAGGCCTGCGCACGGTGGCTTTCCACAGCCCGCAATGGTCCGTGGCGGCGCAATTGAGCGCGCCGCCAGCGCTAGGCTCGGCAGAAAGTACCGCCTTCACGCCCAATTCATCGGCGCCGGATGAAACTACGGCCCCGCTTGCTTGCGTACCCCCTACATCCTAAACGGCTAGCCGGTGGCCCGTCGTTATGCGTTGAAATAGCTAATCTCCTGCCCCGTGCCGCGCTCATTCGCGGCTTATTCCCCTTCCGCATGGCTAAATCATCCCCCAAGAAAAGCGTCGCTTACGAGCCATTAATTAACCCTAAGCCGACGGCTAAGCCTGAACCCGCGCCGGCCCGCCGCAAAGCCGCTAAAGCGCCCAAAGCGGCTGCCAACCCCAGCGCTCCAACGCCGGCGGCGCCCGAAACGGGCCACACCGGGGCCACCGCCACCAACAATTACCCCACGGCTGCGGCCGGCTCGCCCACCGAGGCACCGGCCGACCGCCTCAACCAGATTTTCGAGGGCCTCAAGCAAAAATCCACCGCCAAGCAGGCCATTTACCGCAACACCCAGGCGGCGTTCGATTGCCTGCGGCTGGTGTCGCAGGAGTTGGTGCTCGAACTCAGCCGCAAGCTCACGCCCCTCGATTCGAGCGTGGTGATTGAATACCGCTCCATCAACGACATGGAGTTTCACATTCGGTTTTCGGGCGATTTGCTGGTGTTTGTGATGCATTCCAACATCGTCACCTTCCCCGACGATTATGGTCCCATGCCCAGTAAGTACGTCGAAGCCGATTTCCGCCGCCGCTTCTTCGGCCATATCATGGCCTACAACTTCATGGCCGACAGCATCAAATACCAGCGCCTGAACGACCCCGGTTACCTCGTGGGCCGCCTGCTCGTAAACATCAACAACCACTACTTTCTCGAAGGCGTGCAGCAGCTTGAGCTACCCGATAACGACATGAGCGACAACCCGGTAACGCCCGAGTCCATGCGCCTCTTCGTGGAAAGCGCCATGATTGCCGCCGTGAATAACGACCTCATCGCCCCGCCGCTGCCCGAAATTCAGAAAATATCGGTGAAGCAAAAGCTGGAAAACCAGCAAGTGAGTCGCGGCAGCAAAGTCGGCTTCAGCTTCTCGGCTCAGCAGGCGTTTTAGCTTTCGTTTGTCATTGCGAGGCCGCAGGCCCTGGCAATCCGTCCTGTCAAAATCAGATGCGTTCTTACACCAAAAGCCCCAATACTGCTCAGTATTGGGGCTTTTGAATTGAAAAAGGCTTTATCACATCTGATAGCTAGTCGCATTGAGAGGACGGATTGCCAGGGCCTGCGGCCTCGCAATGACAAACGAACCCTACCGCCCGTAGCCCACCTTTTGGCGCACCTTCGCCAGCACGCCCGCGCCGTATTCCTGCGCCCGCTTCGCCCCAACGGCCAGCGCTGCGTCTAGTTCCGGCAGGTTGTTCATGTAAAAATCGAACCGTTCGCGCTCCGCGGCAAACCGGCGCAAAATCAGCTCGTACAACTCCTTTTTGGCGTGGCCGTAACCATAGCCGCCGGCCAGGTAGTTGGCGCGCATCGTCTCGATTTCGGCCGGCGTAGCCAGCAACGAATACAGCTTGAACGTGACATCCGTATCCGGATTCTTAGGCGCTTCGAGCGGCGTGCTATCCGAAATAATGGTTTTGACGGCCTTCAGCAAGTCTTTTTCGGTCGCGAAAACGTCGATGATGTTGCCGTAGCTCTTGCTCATCTTTGCGCCATCGGTGCCAGGAATGGTCATCAGCTGCTCATCGGCGCGGGCCTGGGGCAGCACCAGCGTTTCGCCGTAGCGGTTGTTGAAGGCGCTGGCGATGTCGCGGGCAATTTCGAGGTGCTGAATCTGGTCTTTGCCCACGGGCACGATGTCGGCATCGTAGAGCAGAATATCAGCCGCCATCAGCACCGGGTAAGTGAAGAGGCCGGCGTTCACATCCGAGAGCTTGTCGCTCTTGTCCTTGAAGCTGTGCGCGTTGGCCAGCATGGGGTAAGGCGTGAAGCAGCTCAGGTACCAAGTCAGCTCCGTTACCTGCGGCACGTCGGACTGCCGGTAAAACAGGTTTTTCTCGGTGTCAAAACCGCAGGCCAGCCACGCGGCAGCCACGGCGTAGGTGTTGGCGCGCAGCACGGCAGGGTCGCGCACGGTGGTGAGCGAGTGCAGGTCGGCGATGAAATACAGCGAGTCGTTGGCCGGGTTTTTCGACAGCTCAATGGCGGGCAGGATAGCGCCGAGCAGGTTGCCGAGGTGCGGGCGCCCGGTGCTCTGGATGCCGGTAAGAATGCGGGACATGTTAGGTAGTTAATGAGTTAAGCGCACGCCTTGATTATAAGCGTGCACGACGGCAGCGAGCTGGGCCCGGCTGACGGCATTGGTGGCAAATTGCCGCTGGAGCACCGGGTCGGCCGGAAACAGGGCCGCCACGAAGCCGCCGGGCGCTAGTTTCTGGTCGAACCCCGGCGTGTGGCCAGGACTGTACGCAAAGAACGTACTCGTGCCGGCTTTGCGCAGCACCGGCAGCTTCACGTGGGCCTTAAAATTGGTGCCCATCTCTACCTGATAGTAATAGTAAAACAACTCTACTGGCCCGGTTTCGAGGATTTCGAGCAGCGCGGGCTCCTTAAAATCTGCATCGGTGCCGCTGAGGAACCGGAAATCATTCACCCGCACAAACCGGTGTTTTTCCACGGTGAAGGCCGTGACTTCGGCGGCGCGGAACTTGCGCTCCTTGCCGTTTTTTATACCCACCATCATCGTAGGACTGCCGTTTTCGGCCAGCGCCAGCTTCAGCGAAGCTTCGCCTTTGGAGCCGTTGGCGAGCTGGTAGGTGCCGGGGGCAAAATTGAATTGGGCGCGGGCCACGGTGGGCAGCAAAAAGGCCCCGGCCGCCAGCAGGAAATGGGAAAGTCGCATGGCGGTGAAAGGCGGACGAGCAAAGAAAAGTTACACGCTCACGTTTTCCACGGCTTCTTCCTGCAGCTCGGCCGTTTCCTCCTGGCCCAGGTACTTGTCAATCAGGAAGTGCGCCAGGTAGAGCACCGGCGTGAGCAGGATGGCGGCCGCAAACTTGTACCAGTAGTTGGTATTCGCCACGCTGATAACCTGGTTGAATGTCCAATTGCCGAACACGTAAAAGGCCACGTACAGCACCACAAACGAATCGACCAACTGCGAAATCAGAGTCGAGCCCGTGGCGCGTAGCCAGATGTAGCGCCCGCCCGTAGCCTGGCGCAGGGCCGTGAAAATAGTGGCATCAAGCACCTGCCCTACGGCAAACGCCACGATGGACCCTGTGATAATGCCCAGCCCCTGCCGGAAAATGCTCTGGTAGGCAAAATCAATGTTGAAGGGCCGGCCCAAGTTATCGGTTTTGTTCACATCGAGCCAGAAATCGGCCGGCGGGAGTTTGGTGGTGAGGTAGATAACCCCGAATGCAAACAGAATAAGCACCACCGTTAAGTAGCTGATGCGCAGCACGCCGGCCTTGCCAAAATACTCGTTGATGATGTCCGTGGTCACAAAAACCACCGGCCAGATGAGCACGCCCGCCGTGAGGTTGCCGGGCAGCCCCATCAGCTTATCGGCCGAAAAAATCTTGACGCCGATGATTTCGGCCAGCAGCGCATTCACCAGAAAAATCCCGCTGAGCACGAGGTAGAGTTGCTGTTTTTTATGGGCGAAGGTGTTCATAATCAAATCGAACTACAGGCTCACGACTAATCCCTCGGTGGCCAGCTCGGCGGTGGGGAACAGGGCCTGGGCCTCGTGCAGCAGCGGCTCCAGGGCCTTGTAGCGGCTGGAGAAGTGGCCCAGCAACAGACGTTTCACACCGGCAGCCTCGGCAATGGCAGCGGCCTGGCGGGCGGTGCTGTGGTGGGTTTGGGCGGCGCGCTCCCGCAGGTCTTCCAGGAAGGTGGCCTCGTGATAGAGCAAATCGACCCCTTGGATGAGGGGCACCAGCGCGGGCGTGTAGAGGGTGTCGGAGAAGAAGGCGTAGCGGCGTGGCGTGGGGGCGGGGCCGGCCACATCGGCGTGGCGCAGGCCGGGCTGCTGGTCGTCGGGCGGCAGGTCGTCGCCCTGGGCCAGGCGCGCCAGCTGGGCAGGGGCGAGGCCGGGGGGCAGTTTTTCCTTCAGCAAATTGGCGCGGCGCGGCCGTTCGGCAAACAGGTAGCCGGCGCACGGCACGCGGTGGCGCATGGGCAGCGTGGCCACGGTCATGTTTTCGTCCTCGTACACCACGGCGTGGGCTTCGGTGTCCACCACCGTAAAATCCATGGCAAAGCCCAGCTGCATGTTGGACACCCGGGCCTGGGTCACCAGCACTTCGTCGAGGCCGGGCGGGCCGATGATGGCCAGCGGCTGGGTGCGGCCCTGCAGGTGCATGGTGCCGAGCAGCCCAAACAGCCCAAAATAATGGTCGCCATGCAGGTGCGAGATGAAGATGGCCCGGACGTGGTGCGGCCGCACGCGGTACTCCAGCATCTGCCACTGGGTGCATTCGCCGCAGTCAATCAGGTAGTTCGACGCGCCGACGGTGAGCACCTGGGCCGTGGGGTGACGCCCGGCCGTTGGCGTGGCCGAAGCCGAACCCAGAATCTTTAGCTCAAAAGTCAAAACGAAATAGTTGTCAGTTGATAGTTGTCGGTTGTCAGGCCTGAATCGGGTCGTGCAGAAAACAAAAGTTGGTTGCCAGTTGCCAGCTTCAACAAACTGACAACTGACAACCAACAACTGGCAACTAAAAAAAGCTATTCCTTATCCGTCAGGTCGCGCTCGATGGCGTGCAAAAACACGCGGTCGATGCCTTCTTCTACCGTGGGCAGGATGTGCAATACCGACTCCAGCTTGCTGATAGTGATGAGTTTCAGCACGTGGTCCTGCAAGCCGGTGAGCACCAGCAGGCCGCCCGTGGAGTTGCACAAGCGGTTGGCAATAAGGATGGAGCTGAGGCCCGACGAATCCGTGTATTTTACGTTCGTGAGGTCGAGTATCAGGTTGTTAATGCCTTCAGCGTTCAGCTTCACGAATTCCGACTTGAGGTCGGGCGCGACGGTGGTATCGAGCTTCTTCTCCTCAATGGTGATGATGGTGTAGCTATCTTTTTTATCAATCGTGTACTTCATACAGCGTAGGGCGAGGGAGGGTAAGAGAACGGCGAAGGTAAAGAAAAAACCTAAAATTTTGGGTGAAGTTTGGCTAATGTTTTGCGGGAATCCGCAGAACGGCGGCCGGACCGGCGAAAGTTAGCGATGCCCAGGTAGATTGCCAATCGGCGCGGGCGCGCAATTTGGCCGGGGCGGCGCTCATATCCACGGCCGCCAGCAGGTAGGGGCCGGGTCCGGATAAGCGTAACAGGATTCGGCCGTTTTGGTTGGCGCGGGTGGTGTAATGCGTGGTGGGCAGGCCGCCGGGCTGGCGCTGCCACACTTGCACGGCCGCGCCAAACGCGGGCCGACCGGCGCGTAGTACGCGCACGGTCAGGGCTTTGTCGGCGGCCAGGCGGTAAGGGTTTTGCTCCGGCACCAGCTCCAGCGGCAGGCCGTAGATGTGGCAGCAGGCGCTGTCGGTGACTGCTGCGGTAGCGGAAGCTTCGCCTACCTGAATCAGGGTTTTAGCGCAGCGGCGGTAGGTTTCGCGGCCGGGCTTGGCCATTTCTTCGTTTTCCTGGCGGAGTTTCAGGGCGTAGTCGAGGCCTTCTTCGCGCAGGTAAGCGGTGAACTGGTCGGCGGGCAGCTCGATGAAGGAATTGGTGGAGCGCAGCAGCACGACGTGGGTGCCGGGCTGGGCAAAAGGGAAACCGGTGCGGAAGGTGTCGGTTTCGGTGGCGTTTTTGGGCGTGAGGTCGGTTGAGTCGGTGCGGGTGGGGCCGAAACGGACGAGGCGCTGGATTTTGGCGGCTTTGGTGGTCCAGGGCTCGCCCTTGAAATCGGTCCCGATGAAGGTGTGCACGTTCACGGTTTCGCCCGGCTGGAGGCGGAACCGCGGGGCTTCGAGCCAGAACTCGTGAGCGAGGGCGGCGGTGGTTAGAACGAGAAAAGGAAGCAGCCTGAACAGTTTTGTCATTGCGAGCGAAGCGCGGCAATCCGTTCTCTCACTGCAGAAAGCCTGATGAACTCAGGATGTCTTCTGCAAAAAGAAAAGAGTCTGTAAGTTTAATAAAAAGCTTTCTGGGGCAAGGACGTTTGTCCCATTGAGAGGAAGGATTGCCGCGCTTCGCTCGCAATGACAGGCGATTACTGCCGTTCCAGGGCCAAGGCATAAGCCCTATCATAGTGTACGCGCAGGTTCTTCCAGTCGAAAAGCTCGGCGGAGCTTTCCACGGCGTTGCGCTGCATGATGCGGTCGCGGCGGTTGAGCTGCACGAACTGCCAGAGCATGTCGCAGAGCTCCTCGGCAGACTCGTCGAAGGATTTTTCTTGGCGGTGGACCACAAAAATGCCTTTGCCTTCGGGGTCGGGCACGTTTTGCAGGGCGTAGTCGCCGAAGCCGGAGAGGTCGGAGGTGATGGCGGGCACGCCGCGGGCCACGCATTCGAGCGGGGTGTAGCCCCAGGGCTCGTAGTAGCTCGGGAACACGCCCATGTGGCAGCCGCGCACAAACTGGCCGTACTCCATGCCCAGCAGGGGCGAGGCGGGCGACACAAAATCGGGATGGTACACCATCTTCACCCGGTCGTGGCGGTGGTTGAGCAGGTTGGAGCGGCGCAGGTAGTTCAGGATTTCGTCGTCGGCATCGTTCACCAGGTTGTGGGTGATGACCGGGGGCAGGGCGCTGGTTTTCCAGCTCTGGAGCTGGCGGCGGTAGCGTAGCTTCCAGTAGTCGTCCACCATCGAGCCGAGCTCGGGCAACCGGTGGTCCTGGCTGGCGGCGGCGGCATAAAAGAGGCGCTCGCCCACCTGGCGCTCAATGGCCTTGCAGGTTTCGTGCACTTCATCGAGCATGGCGCGGCGTTCCAGCACCTGCGGGTTGATGCTGGTGAAGGGCCGCTTGGTGATGAAAAACATCACCACCTGCGTTTCGAGGCCGCTTTGCTGGAGGCGGTAGTTGAGGCGGGCCAGGGCCTCAAGGGTCATATCGAAGCCCTTGTTGTGGTACTCGTAGCGGCCCGAGGTGAAGAAGTACAGCGTCTTATCCAAATCGAAGGCATACGACTGGAAGAAGTGGGCCATCACGAATTCGTGGATTTTGGCCTTATACTGCTGGTGCAGGTTCTGGAACTCGTGCAGGGCCACGAAGCGCTCGATGTTGAGGCCGTTGGGCAGCACCGCGTCCGGAATTCTATCCAGTAAGTAGATGCACTCGCGCACCGTCAGCTCGCTCACCGTGGTGAAAACGTGGCTGCCGTGGGCAGCAGCACGCTCCATGCGTACGGCGGGCTCGATGTTGAATTTCTTGGCCTCGGCTTCCCAGTTCACCCACATGAGGTGGTCGTAGAACGCGGGGTCGTTCATGGCCAGGTAGCGGCCCAGCAGCGTGGCGTGGGTGGTGAAGAGCAGGTGCGCGGGCACTTGCAGGCGGCGCAGCTCAGGAATGGCCACGCCGGTCATCCACTCGTGGAAGTGGCCCAACAGGCGCTGCTCGGCCAGCTTTTGGGCGGCCAGGTGCTGGAAGAAAACGGTGGCAAGGTGCCCAAAGGCGATGACCTGGTGCAGCAGGTCGTCGTTGTCGGGAGACGGGATGCTGTGGCGGCCCCAGAGGTCGGTTTTGAGCTGGCCCAGCCGGTCGTAAACCTGAAACGGGTTGATGAGCACCACCCGGGGGCGGCCAGTGATGAGCCAGGTGCCAATCTGCACATCGTAGCCCTGGGCGCGCATGGTGCGCACAGCGGCGGCAAAAGGGTCGGCGCCGGTGTGTACCGTCAAGTCGTCGTAGGGCTCAAACTCGCCCTGGGCCATGTTGGGGAAATAGGGGCCCAGCAGGCAATATCGGTCGCCCCAGGCCGGCACGGTGGCCGGCACCTTGCTGCGAATAACGGTGTAGATGCCGCCCACCTGGTTGCAAACTTCCCAGGCCACTTCTACGAGCAGCGAATTGGGAAACAAGGCATCGGGAGCTTCGGGGGCGTGGGGCGCGGGCTGCATAAGCGGGGGAGGAAGGACAGGGCGGGAAAAAGAACGTGGCGAAAGGTAAGCCGATTGGGGCTTAGTTGGCATCGGAGGCCATATTTTTTCAGATACCTTGGAAAAACAGGATTGAAGATGAGCCAAAACTTCGCGTTAGCGTGGTGGTTATCCGGCTTCACCCTCATTCATCCCCATTCTAATGGCCGATACCACCAACGTTCTGAAACTCGAACACGAAATAATGCCCGTGCTGACCCAGCGCCGCAGCACCCGCGCCTACTCCGACAAAGCCGTTTCGGCCGAAGTAGTGGAGCAGATTTTTACCGCCGCTTCGTCGGCGGCTTCCTGCTTTGGCGAGCAGCCCTGGCGCTACATTCTGGGCAGCCAGTCGAGCAGTCCCGAGGCCTTTGAGAAAATCCTGGGCGGTCTGCTGGGATTCAATCAGGTGTGGGCCAAAAATGCTCCCGTTCTGGTCGTGGGCGTCGCCAAGCTTCAGTTTTCGCACGACAACAACCCGAATGGATGGGCCAAGTACGACGTGGGCCAGTCTACCGCCACCATGGCGATAGAAGCCACCGAGCTGGGCCTGCAAATCCACCAGATGGCCGGTTTCTCGCCCGATGACCTGCGCGCCGCGTTCAGCATTCCCGAGGGCTTCGAGCCGGTAGTGGTGTTCACGCTGGGCTACCCCGGCCCGGCTTCGGCCCTGCCTGACCCCATCCGCGAGCGCGAGGAAGCGCCCCGCACCCGCAAGCCCCTGGCCGAGTTTCTGTTTGAAGGCGCGTGGCCCACGCCCGCCGGCGAGCGGTATGACCAGGCGGCGGTGTAAGGATAGAACGAAGTAGGGGCGGGGTCGTACCCGGTAGGGCTTGCCCCCGCCCCTACACTTTTTTTACCTCCAGCATACCGGGAATAATTACTTCGTCCGGCAGCCTTCCAGTGCGCGCAAAATCGGCCCAGAGCTGCCGCACTTGTCGGCCAGCCGTATCAAATTCCTCCCAATTGGCCTCGCCCAGCAGCGGGGTAGCGGCCCAACCAGCCTGCGTGCCCAGCAGCAGTGGCAAATCAATGACGTGTGCCGCGCCGAATGGACTGCCGGGCGGCTGGTACGTGAGCAAAAACCGATAGGCCCGGCCACCCGCTCGGGCCTGATGCCTGGCAAAGGCCCGGGCCGGGTCCAGGTAAATGCGGCGGGAAGTCACGCTGGTCAGCAAGCGCACCAAATGGCTGCCAGCCACGGGCAAGCGCTGCAACCAGTTGAAAGTAGGGTCGATGACGGCGAAAAACCGGGTTTCTTCGGCCGTTGCTCCAATGAGAACATCGATGTGCGGGGCTACGGCCGCCCAGGTTGAGTCAATGGCGTTTTCGGGTGGCAGCGGGGTGGCTCCGTATTGCGGGCCGAAGGGCATGCCGCTTTTCAGGCCCTGCCAGCGGGCGGCTTTTATCACGGCGCTTTCCCGGGCCAGCACGTCGGCGGCGGAAGCGGTGGCCGGGATTGTGCCGACGGCCCGGCTCATGGCGTGCAGCATGCGCTGGCGGTTGCGGGTGAGGCCCAGCGGAGCGCTGTGCAGCATCACGCGGCGGAACAGGCTTGGGGCTTCGGGCACCAGCATGAGCTGGGCAATGGCATCGGCCCCCGAAGAATGGCCGAATAGCGTTAGCAGTGCCGGGTCGCCGCCGAATGCGGCAATGTTGCGCTGCACCCAGCGCAAGGCTTCCAGCAAATCGAGCAGGCCGAGGTTGGGAGGAGAGGTTTCGGTGCCCAGAAACCCGAACAGCCCCAGCCGGTAGGTAACGGCCACGAACACCACGCGCCGCTCGGCTACCCAGGTGGCGGGGTCATAAATGGCCAAATCGCCGGCCCCGGACACGTAGGAGCCGCCGTGCACCCACACGATGACGGGCAGGATTTCATCAGGCCGGCGGTCGGCCGGCAGCGTGATGGACAGGCGCAGGCAGTCCTCGTCGAAGCTGAGAGCCGCGAACAGGTCGCCCATCACCTGGTCCACCCGTGGGTCGGCCAGCTGCGGGCAGGCGGGCGCAGCGGCTGTGGCTCGGATGGGCTCCCTGGCGGGCGGCTCGGGTTCCGGCGGGCAAAAGCGGGCGGCCCGGGCGTAGCGGATGCCCGTGGCGCGCAGCACCGGCCCATCGGCCCGGCCGATGATGGTGCCGGCCGGGGTGGTGAAGTGAGGAGCGGTGGGGGCAGATTGCAAGTGAAGGGGTATTGGGTTAGGAGTAAGGAGTTTCTACTGAACGGTCATGCTGAGCGTAGCCGAAGCATCTCTACTGCGCAACTAATCCTTTCGATTGGATTACTTCTGCGGTAGAGATGCTTCGGCTGCGCTCAGCATGACCGTTCCTTTTGTAACAATTCAACCCTAGTGCAACGCCCGTTTTTTAATGATGCCGCCCTGCGCGTCATCAATGCGGTACTGCACGATGAAGGCGTTGGGGTCGACTTCCTGCACCGCCGTGCGCAGGGCGGGCAGCTCCAGCCGGGTCACGACGGTGAACACGATGTCGCGCTCCAGGCCCAGCTCGCCGCGCTTGCCGTAGCCCGATTTGCCCTGGTACATCGTCACGCCCCGGCCCAGCTTTTCGGTGATGACCTTGCGCACATCGTCGCTGTATTCCGACACGATGGTGACGCCGGTGTACTGCTCAATGCCGTTGAGCACGAACTCCAGCACGCGGGCGGCGGCGAAGTAAGTCAGCATGGAATACAGGGCGGGCTCGGTGCCCAGCACCAGCACGGCCACCCCGAAAATAACAACGTTGAGAATCAGAATCAAGTCGCTCACTTTGAGCAGCACCAGGAAGCGGCTCACGAGCAGGGCCGCGATTTCGGTGCCGTCCAGCACGGCGCCGCCGCGCATGGCCAGGCCAATGCCCGCCCCGATGAATACGCCGCCGAACACGGCCGTCAGGAGCAAATCATGCGTTACGTCGGGGAAGGGCACGAAGGCCAGCATCAGCGCCAGCCCGCCGATGCCCAGGGCGCTGCGCAACGCGAATCGACGGCCCAGCTGCTTATACCCGAGGGCAATGAATGGCAGGTTGATAATGAGAATGAATACCGAGAGCGGCAGCCGAAAGCCCGTGGCCAGCAGCATCGAAACGCCCGTGACGCCGCCATCAATGAAGTGGCTGGACAACAGAAACGACTTCAGGCCAAATGCCGCGGAAACAACGCCCGCGATGATGAACGCCGCGTTGGTCAGCTCAGAATTGGGACGGTTGATGGTTTTTGCAGAGGTAGGTATGTCCATGCAGGTGGGGTTGGGTGAATTTAATAATACCAAAGAACGTCATGCTTCAACTGCGCGGACGCTGGTTGGGCATGACGTTCTTCTATACGGGCAACCGAGAGCTTTACCCTTCCTGCGACAAAATCAGCACGGCATACGGGGCGATGGCAATGCTGCCGTGCCACTCGAAACCGTCATACTCGCCTTTCTCGGCGTCGATACCGAAGCTGGGCATGTCGCCAAACTCGCCGTCGTAGCCCTGCCAGTCGCTGTTGAAGCGCACCTGCCAGTGGCCCGGGCCGGGCAGGCCGATGGTGTAAGCCTCGTACGCCTGGTTGGCGAAGTTGGCCAGCACCACGGTGGTATCGCCGGGGCCGCCCTCACCGGCCTGACGGCCGAAAGCCACCAGCTTGGCCTCGTCATTTACGTGGAAAACTTTGGTGTGCTGCCCGCCCAGGCCGCGCGTTTTGCCGTGCAGGTTGCGGCGCAGGCCAATGAGGTCGCGGTAGAGGTTCACTAGGCCGTTGCGCTCTTTCACGCGCTCCCAGCGAATGGGTTCGGTGTCGACAAACGACCCATCGGCCAGCATTTCCTGGCCCTGAAACAGCATGGGGATGCCGGGGGCCGTCATCACCAGGGCCGCGCCCAGGGTGGTGCGCTTCTTGGCAAACCAGTGGTCGGCCGCGCCGGGCATGATTTCCTCGGCCACGCGGCTCTTGCCGTTGGCCACTTCGTCGTGGCTTTCGGTGTAGATGACGCGCCGGAAGGCGTTGTCGTTGTAGACCTGGGCCAGTGCCTGGGCCACGGCCTGCATGTCGCGGTCGGCATCATTCGGGGTCGTCAGCGCATCGCGGATGGGGTATACAAACGAGCCGTCCCACTGCGAGTCGAAGCCCTGGCCGCCGTTGGCGGTGGCTTCGGTGATGGCGGGGTTGCCGCGCAGGTCCTCGGCGATGGTGATTTTCCAGGGCATCGTCTGGTCGATTTCCTCGTTAATCCAGCGCATCAGGCTCCAGCCGTCGGGCAGGTCGTCGCCGGGGTTTTCCTCGCCGTTCACGTTGCGGATGAAGGCAATGGCATCGGCGCGCAGGCCGTCACAGCGGTACTCGTTTAGCCACATCAGGGCGTTGTCGCGGATGTACTGGCGCACCTCGGGGCGGCCGTAGTCGGGGCGGTTTTCGCCCCACGGCGTTTTGGCGCGCCAGTCGTTGTAGAAGTAGATGCCGCCGCCGTCGTTCTCGCTCCAGCCATCAAACTGCCAGAGGTCGAGGTCGCCGGGCCCGAAGTGGTTGTACACCACATCGAGCACCACCGCGATGCCGTGCTGGTGGGCCTGCTTCACCATTTCCTTGAAGGCCACCGGCCCGCCGTAGTCGCTTTCCAGCGCAAACGGGTTGGCGGGGTTGTAGCCCCACGAGCGGCTGCCCGGAAACTCCGTGGCCGGCAGCAATTCGATGCAGTTAATGCCCAAATCGCGCAGGTAGGGCAGCTTTTCGGCCACGCTCATGAAGGTGCCCACGTGTTCGGCATCGGGGGCGTTGAAGGTGCCCACGTGCAGCTCGTAAATCACCAGCTCGTTCCAGGCCGGCATCTGGAACTGGTCGTCGCCCCAATCAAAATTCGGGTCGTGCACCACCGACGAGCCCGCCGAGTTCGTGACCTGGCGGGCGTAGGGGTCGTTGCGGTCGAAGGTTTGCTTGCCATTGATGAGGTGAAATTTGTATTCGTCGCCCACTTTGGCCGCAGCCACATCGGTGGCCCAATAGCCGTTTTCTTCGGCTTGCAGCGGGTTTTTGTCGGCCTGCCAGTCATTAAAAGTGCCGATGACGGAAACCGACTCGGCGTGGGGTGCCCACACCCGGAAGGTGGTGCCGGCCGCGTGGGGCACGGCGCCCATGCCGGGCTGCAGGGTGGGACTGGGGGCTGCTTGCGGCACTTTGGCCGGAGCTGGTTTAGAAGAAGCTTTCGGAGCAGTTTTAGCGCGGGAAGCGGGTTTGGGAGCAGAAGCGTTGGACATCGAAAAAAAGACTCTCCACCGCCCGGGCAGCCGAAAATGCGGCGGGTACGGGGCGGCAGGTACCGCTGATATACGAAACTGTCGCGCTTTTGGCCACTTGTGCGCCGCTCGGCCGTCGCATCGGCTGGCCCTCAACGAAATTAAACCCTTGCGATATTCCGGCCGGATTACAACCGGAAAAATATTTTGCCGACTTTTCAGTCATGGACACCGCCATACTCCCCACCACCCAGGGCCGCACCACCCTCTACCACCGCCGCCACGCCTGGCAGCAGCGCGTCAAAACGCTGAGCCATCTAGGCCCGGCCCTGGTGTTGCTCTTTGCCGTGCAGCCCGTGCTGGCGGGCAATGAAGCTTTCACGCCCCTGGTAGCGCTGGAGTTTGGGGTGGGCGCGGCCTACCTCGTGCTCATGGTGCGCGAGCTGCTGCACCTGCGCCACAACCCCTTTCACCAGGAGCGGGTGGCGTGGCTGGAGCTGGCCGCCGCCGGCATTCTGGCCCTCGAAAGCTACCACATCTGGCACCGCCACCACGTAGCCGAGGCGGCCCAGGGCGTACACCGGCTGCATACCCTGCCCTGGATTTACGCGGCCGTGGCCGTGGCATACGTGGTCATGGCCTTCCGCACGCGGCAAATGGCCGGCCGCCGCTTCCTGCACCTGCACCCCGCGGGCTTTGGCGTGCGCACCACCCGCCTCGGCCGCGCCCACGAGCTGCGCTGGGCCGACTTGGCCGCCGCCGAGCCCGCCGGCCCCGCCGACGTGCTGCTGCGCCGCCACGACGGCCAGACCCACCGCATCTCCTTTGCCGACCTGCACGACGGCCCCGCCCACCGCGACCGCCTGCTGGCCCACGCCGCCCAAGCCCTGGCCCCCGCCCCCGAGGGTGCCTGAGCAAGCGCATTGGACAACTTTACCGGCGTATTTGGGGTTTTCAGGGTAATCTTTGCCCCGATTTATCGCCCTTATGCCCCGTCCCAAGCCCGTTATTTTTGGCCTCTACGGCTGGTCGCCCGACTACGGCTTCCGCTACATTCATCCCGCCAACCGCCGCGCCTTTGAGTTGCTGGAGCCCGTGGGCAAGCTGTTTGAAAAGATTTCCGAGGACGAAGAAGGCGAGTGGATAACCATCCGCTACGACGAGCAGCAGTTCCTCGTGCGCCCCGAGCTATTTAAGGAAATCTACCACAAGCCGAAATTCAGCTTCGGCGACGCCGTCGAAGAAGTCACGCCCCAGCCCGGGCAGTACCGCCACTTCGGCCACGTCTCCGACGTGTTCTGGGACGAGGCCACCGATACCGCCACCTACCAGATTGTGGAGCGCAAGCGCAAGCTGCCCCACGTGTTCCAGGCCACCGAGCTACGCGCCGACTAACGGCAGCACCGTATCTGCTGGTGCCAGTAGGATATCTTTAATAGGCAGTAGGATATCTGCTAGGGGTATAGGTGTGTCGGATGTAAGTAATTGGATATATTTTAGCTAAATTAAGATATCTGCTGGATGCAGGGACGTGTCAGCGGTTTTTATACCGCTAAAAGGCTATTTGGGCCCGTCAGCGGGCTTGGCCGCCCCGTCCTACACCCCCACCGCGATGCCCACCACCACCGCCACGGCCCCCAGCGCAAACAGCGCGGCCCACAGCGGCGCGGCAAACTTCACCCACTGCTCAAACCGCACGCCCGTGGCCGCCAGCATGGCCATGAGCGTGCCGTTGGTGGGCGAGATGAGCTCGCACAGCCCCGCCCCGTACTGAAACGCCAGCACCGTCACCTGCCGCGACAGGCCCAGAATATCGGACAGCGGAACCAGCAGCGGCATGGTAAGGGTGGCTTGCCCGCTGCCGCTGGGCACGGGCAGGTGGAGCAGGGTTTGCACGCCCATCATGCCCAGGGCGGCCAGCGCCACGGGCAGGTGCCCCAGCGGCGCGGCCAGCCCGTGCACAATGGTATCCACGATGTGGCCCTGCTCCAGCACCACAAAAATGGCCCGGGCAAACCCCACCAGCATGGCCGAAAACGCAATGTCCCGGAAGCCCGCAATGAATCCCTCGGCCGTGCCCGTGAGCCCGCGCCCGCCCACCAGCCCCGCCACCACGCCCAGCCCCAGAAACAGGGCCGACATCTGCTCGAACTCCCAGTGCAGCTGCACCACGCCGTAGGCAAACACCGCGAATGCGCCCAGCATGAGCAGCAGCACCAGGCCCGGGCGGCCGCTCTCGGCTGCCGGGCCCGCGGCCATTTCGTTGGCATCGAGGCTTAAGTCCGGGGCCATGCGGTGGCGCACGGCGTGGCGCGTGGTGGCCCACAGCCACAGCCCCACCGCTACTAGCAAAAAGCCCATCCGAAACGCCCCGCCCGAAAGCAGCGGAAGCTGCGCCAGCTTCTGGGCAATGCCCACCTGAAACGGGTTTATTGGGCTGAAGGAAGCGCCCACAAAGGCCGCCCCCACGCTGGCCGCCACCGCCGTGAGGGTGGGGTAGCCCAGTCGCCGCATTAGCACGAGCAGCACGGGCACCAGCGGAATTATCTCCTCGCCCATGTTTTCCAGCGCGCCCATGGTGGCGAAGAGCGTGCCCACCAGCGGAATCACGAGCACCTCGCGGCCATGAGCGCGGCGCAGCAGCCAGTCCACCCCAAAGCGCAGCGCCCCGGTCTGGTCGACCACCGTGAAGGCCCCGCCGGCCAGGAAAATCAGGAACACCACGGCCGCCGCGTCGGCCAGGCCCTTGGGCACGTCCACCAGCACGTCGAGCGGGCTCACCGGGGTGGCGGGCACGGCGTGGTAGGAGCCGGCCACCACCACCTGCCGCCCGGTCACGGCATCGAGGTGGCGCGTGAATTCGCCGGCCGGCAGCACGTAGCTCAACGCCGCCGCCAGGATGATAAAACCAACAATGAGCACCAGCGGGTGCGGAAAACGAAATCGATTCATGACGCGAACTTAGGGCGGCCGCGCACGAACTTTGCAAAAGCGCCGTTTCGCTTCCCATGACCATCACCGCGTTCAAAGCCCTGCATCAGCGCCGCCAGCTCGACTACCTGGCCCGGCACGGCACGCGCCTGGCCGAGCGGCCGGAAGACAGCTTCGAGCTCACGCTCTACGCCGTGGAGGACTTTTATGCCGAAACCTGGCGCAGCCGGGGCGAAGAGCACATCCTCTTCATCCACGTTTTCCAGAAGCCCGCCGGCCTGGGCGAATACCTGGCCCGCGTGCAACTGCCCGCTAATCTCTAAGGTCCTTGCGCCGCCCCGGCACTACCGCCGCAAGGCATAAAACCAGCTGAATGCGCCAACTATTACTGTCTCTGTTGCTGCTGGTGGGGCTGAGTAGCTCGGTTTTCGCCCAGAAAAATCCGGCCGCCCCGCAAACGCCGCTGGAATTTGGGTTTGGGCATCTGGTGGTGATGTTTGGCAAGGACAGCGTGGATTTGCTTATTCAATCGCCGCCCGGGCGGGAGGCGGCCACGCTGCCAGTGCTGCTGTGGGCGCAGGGCTCGCTGCCCAAGCCACTCATTTTGTATGACCAGCACGGCGCCTACGGCGTGTTTCCGTTCCTGAATAAGAAGACATTTCCTAATTGCCACCTCGTCATCATCGGCAAGCCCGGCGTGCCGCTGGTGATGAATGTGGAGGGCCAGAACCCCAACCAAGTATTTCGCACGGCCACGCCACCGGCCTATTATTGCCAGCGCAACTACCTCGACTACTACGTGCGGCGCGACGAGGCCATCATCCGCTACCTCAAAAAGCAGCCCTGGGTTGATGCCAAGAATGTGGTGGCCGGCGGGCATTCCGAAGGCAGCGCCGTGGTGGCGCAACTGGCCGCCATGCCGGGTCTGCTGCGCCGGGCCGTGTACCTGAGCGGCAGCCCCTTGGGCCGCGAGCTTACCAAAATAACCCGCGACCCCACCGATGCCGACAGCGCCGCCGTGGAGGCCGAGTTTGCCCGCTGGCAGCATGCCGTGGACCATGCCACGCAGAACGACTGCGGCCCGGGCGACAGCGACCTGAACGTGTTTTCGCACGGGCAGTCGGAGCTGCCCGCGCTGCTGGGCGCGGCGGTGCCCATCTTCGTGGGCTACGGCACCCGCGACGCCGGCGCGGCCGCCAACGACTACCTGCGCCTCGAAGCCATCCGGCAGCACAAAACCACTCTCACCTTCCGGCCCTACATCGGCCGCGAGCACAACTTCTTCGGCTTCAAGAACGGCCAAGTGAATTACGATGACTATTACTGGGAGAAAGTCGGGGCTGAATTTCTGCGCTGGGCCGGGCTGCAATAGCGTCGGCATATACGCCAAAGCGCTACCTTGCCGGGCATGAACCGCTTGCTCCCGCTCGTCTTTGCCCTGCTCAAGTTTGTCTCCGGCTATCTCCTCAGCAATCCGCAGTACGACCTACACCGCGATGAATACCTCTACCTCAACCAGGGCCAGCACCTGGCCTGGGGCTACTTGGAAGTGCCCCCGCTGATGGCCGCGCAGGGCTGGGTGAGCCTGGCGCTGGGCGGTAGCTTTTTCTGGGTGAAGTTCTGGCCGTTTCTGTGGGGCGCGGCCACGCTCTACCTCGTGATGCGGCTGACGCAGCAGTTGGGCGGTGGCTGGTTTGCCACGGCGCTGGCGGGCACCTGCTACCTGGGCACATCCTTCGCGCGGCTCAACCTGCTGTTTCAGCCCAACTCATTCGAGGTGTTTGGGTTCGTGTTTTGCCTGTTCGGGCTGGTACGGTACGTGCAGACGGAACGGCCCCGGTTCCTGTACTGGCTGGGCGTGGGGCTGGGCCTGGGCCTGCTGAATAAGTACACCACGCTGTTTTTTATTGTGGCGCTGGGCGGGGCCCTGCTGCTCACGCCCTGGCGGCGCTTGCTGGCGCAACGGCACTTTTGGGGCGCGGCGGGGCTGGCGCTGCTGCTGTGGCTGCCCAACCTGGCCTGGCAAATCCGGCACGGCATCCCCTTTCTGCACCACATGCAGCTGCTGCACGACAGCCAGCTGGTGCACGTCGAGGCCGCCGAATTCTGGAAAATGCAGCTGCTGATGTGCATTGGGGCCGTGTGGGTGTGGGTACCGGGTCTGTTGGCGCTGCTGCTGAGCCGCGCCCTGCGGCCCTACCGGGTGGTGGGACTGGTGGTGGGCTTTGGCATCGGCTTGCAGGCGGTGCTACACGGCAAGGCCTACTACACGCTTGGTTACTATCCGGTGCTGTTCAGCTTTGGAGCGTGGTGGTGGGAGATGCGGTTCCGGCAGTTTGGGCGGCCAACTCGGCCGGGCAGCCTGGCCTGGCGGCCGGTGGCCCAGGTGGTACTGCTGAGCCTGCCGCTGCTGTTGCTGCTGCCCATCCTGCCGTTCATCTATCCGCTGCGGTCACCGGCGGCCATGGCGGCCATGGCGGCCCTGCGGTCCGGCTTCGTCGGTCTGGGCCTCTACCGCTGGGAAGATGGCCAGAACCACGCCCTGCCCCAGGACTATGCCGACATGCGCGGCTGGCGCGAAATGGCCGACAAAACCTGGGCCGCCTACCAAAGCCTGCCCGCGCCGGTGCGCGCCCACACCCTCATCAAGTGCGATAACTACGGAGAGGCCAGCGCCATCAACTACTATAACGCCCGCCGGGGCATGCCGCCGGTACAGAGCTTCAACGGCAGCTTTTTGTACTGGTACCCGGTGCGGCTGGACTGGCGGGCCATCATCATGGTTGATGATGAGCCCGACGCGGAACTGATGTCGCATTTTGCCTCCTGCCGCCCATTCGGCCGCGTGCAGGATGCCTACGCCCGGGAAAAAGGGACGGTTATTAGCGTTGGAATAAAGCCAGATAGCGCAATAATCAGTCGGGCTAATAATGAGCACCGCGCCGCACTGGCCGAGTGGGAAGGCCCGGCCGCACACCCCTGATTGCCTCGGAAATAACGGCACCAACTCCGGCCAATCTGGACTGCAATAAAGACGATATTGATTTTTAATATGAATAAGTAAATAAGTTGTTTTTGTGGCGCCTTATTGGGCTCTCAGGTGAGGCATGCGTATTTACCCGTATGTATTTTTGCCGCCGAGCCATTGGTGCGCCGCTGGTTCTCACCCTATCACTTTCCCTTGAGCCATGGCTGTCTACCAGCTAATCTACCGCAGCGTCGCCACCCGTTTACCCAGCGGCAAGGAATTGGCGAGAATGGTTGAGCAGGCGCGCATCCACAACTACAGCCAAGCCATTACCGGCGTGTTGTTTTACGCCGAAGGCCGGTTTTTGCAGGTGCTGGAAGGGGAGATAGCGCCGGTAGAGGCCCTGTATGAGCATATCCGTCAGGATTCGCGGCACACCGAAGTGGTTAAAATGCACGGCGCTCCCGGCGCGCAACGCCTGTTCCCTCACTGGAGCCTGGGCTTTGGCCAAGTGGCCGCGCCGGCGCTGGCCCGCCTTCTTGCGTACCTCGACCCCGAGCATCGGGCCGAGTTGCTGCCCCAGGGCTACGCCGCCGAGGAGTTTATTGCCGACACGCTCCAGGAATTTGCGCGCGAGGAGCTGACGGGGGCAGGTAAGCCGCTCGGACAATAGCGGCCGGGCGGGCTAAGCAAGGAATGGAAACTCGGCCAGGCTTTCCCACGGCCCGTTGCGGTAGGCCCACAGGTGCAGGCCGGTGCCCTGGGCTTCGAAGGGCGTGAAACCGGCCTGCAAATCGGCCAGGAGCGTGCGGGCTTCTTCAGGAGCTACTTTATTTTGGATGGTGATGTGGGGCTGAAGCTTCTGCTGGTCCTGGGGCGTGAGGTACGGGGCGAAGGTGGCCTGGAGCCGGCGGTGCAGGGCGCGCAAGTCGTCGTTTTCGAGAGTGAAGGCCACGCCCCGGCCCAGCGAGCGCAGGCCCGTGACCGCCAGGGGCAGCCGGGGCTGGCTGGGCGCAATGGCCTGGAGCTGCGCCTGCACGGCGGCCAGCTCCGCGCCGGGCAGGTGATGAAACAGCGTGAGGTGTGCCGCCAAATAGTTGATGGCTGGCGGGAAATGCTGGCGGCGCAGGTCATTGAAGTAAGCCTGCGCCGCGGCATCGAGGGCGAGGGTGAGAATGAGCGGAGCGGGGGTGAAATTGGGCATTGGATGGGGCAGAAGTAGCACGGGCACCTACGCAAAGCTGCCCGTCGAAGCCGTACTTTGCCGCTCCACCCACTCGCTTTTGCCATGCCGCACCCCGTCTCTTACACCCTTCTCATTCAGCACGCCGCGCAGGTACTCACGCTGGCCGGCGGCCCGACCGACCGGCCCCTGGCCGGCCCCGACCTGAGCGGCTGGACGATAATCGAGCGCGGCTACGTGGCTTGCGTGGATGATAAAATTGTGGCCGTTGGCCCGATGAACGAGCTGGACCTCTCGCGCATTGGCCCCGAAACCCGCCTCGTAGATGCCACCGGTTGCGTGGTGATGCCTGGCCTGGTGGAGTGCCACACCCATTTGGTATTCGGCGGCAACCGCGCCCACGAGTTCGAGCGCAAGCTGCGCGGCGAGTCCTACCTCGACATTCTGGCCAGCGGCGGGGGCATTCTGAGCACCGTGCGCGCCACCCGCGCCGCCTCGGAAGCGGAGCTGCTGGAAAATGCCCTGCACCATCTGGACGGGTTCCGGCGCTACGGCGTGACTACCGTGGAGGCCAAAAGTGGGTACGGCCTCGACCGCGACACCGAGCTGCGCCTCGTGCGCGTGGCCCGCCAGGCCGGCCGGCAGCAGCCCGTGCGGGTGGTACCTACGTTTCTGGGGGCGCACGTGGTGCCGCCCGAGTTCAAGGAAGCCGGCCCGCAGGCCTATGTCGATTTCATTTTGCGCGAAGTGCTGTCGGACCTGAAAGGGGAGGCGGCGTTCGTGGATATTTTCTGCGAGCAGGGCGCGTTTCCGCTCGAAGTTTCGCGGTATTACCTGGAGCAGGCCCGCCACATGGGCTTCGGCCTGAAAATCCACGCCGAGCAGCTGCACGACCTCGGCGGCTGCGAAATGGCCGCCGCCCTGGGCGCGGTCAGCGTCGACCATTGCGATTACCTCATGCCGGCCGCCGCCGGCCGCATCGCGCAGCAAACCCAGGGGCAAACCGTGGCCGTGCTGCTGCCGCTGGTGCCGCTGTTCCTAAGACAAGAGAAGTACGCGCCCGGCCGCGAGTTCATCGAAAACGGCCTGCCCGTGGCCCTGAGCACCGATTTTAACCCCGGCTCGTGCCCCAGCAAAAACCTCTGGCTGGCCCTGTCGGTGGCCTGCCTCAAAATGGGCTTCACCCCTAAGGAGGCCGTGGCCGCCGCCACCCTCAACGCCGCCTGGGCCATCAATCAGCAGCACGACTGCGGCAGCCTGGCCCCCGGCAAGCGCGCCGACGTACTGGTATTGAACGTGGGCAGCGTGGCCGAAATCCCCTACTGGCTGGGCGAAAACCCAGTGCGTAATGTGATAATCGGCGGGCAGTAGCTGGTAGTTGTTCAAACGTAAAAAGGCCAGTCCGAAGCTTCAGATTGGCCTTTTTTAGTGGAAAAGGAAGGAAGATACGGGTTACAACTGCCGGATGCGCTGCACGATTTCGGCGGCGCTGAGGGCTTGCAGCGTGGGCGTGACCACGGCTCCGGCGGCGGTGGTCAGGCGCTGGGTGCCGTAGTAAAGCAGGCCGTCGCGCTCCTGCAGCACAATGGCGATGACATCAGCTCCGTAGGGCAGGGAACTGTTCCAGCGGGTGGGCGAGGCCGCCGTGGGATAGCAGCGAGCCAAGCCATTGTAGCCCACCGGGCGGAAGTACACTCGCGTGCCGGTAGTGGTGCTGTTGAAAGGCACATCCACCCCGATTTGCCCAGTGCTATTGGCCGAGTAAGCATGCCAGAACTGGTCGAGGTTCCAGAGGCTGAGCGAGTCGAGCGGGATGGACGCATGGTAGTAGCCGGTCGGTCCGGGCCCAACCGGCGTTGAGCCGACTATTACATTGGTCGTGTCAATTGGCAACTGCCACCCCGACGAATCCTGGGGTGTACCAGCTAAAGGACTCGCCGGCTGCTGCCACAGTAACATGGGCGACGTCGCATCGAGGCCGGCGGTGGGCTTGGGGGAGGTCAGTGAAAGCCGCTGGACAACGCCGGTGGGCGAAACCCGGGCTAGGCGCAGTCGCGTGCTGCCCTGCCACACCTGAATGTCGAACTCGCCGCCGGAAATCAGCATCTGGTGCGACGAGGCCGCCGTGGTGGGCAGGTTGGCCAGCACCATGTCGGGCACCGAATAAATCTCGCGCACCCGCAGCTGGGCTTGGCCCGTAGCCAACTGGCGGTTGGGCAGTTCGAAAACATTGGCGTCGAAAGCCAACGTGGCTCCGGCCCGGGTACGGAAGCTCTGGGCCTGATTCAGGGCGAAGGTGAAGGTTTGGACGGCCGGCGCGGCGGCCCGCAAATCGGCGAAGGTGGCCGGCGTGGCAGCCGGAGCACACACCACTATGTCGTCTTCTTTGCGGCAAGCGGCCAGCAGGGCCACGCCCAGGCATAAACATGCGAACTGTTTCATGAAAACCAGGAAGGAAAAAATGGGTGGAAAGTCCCTCATCAGGCGCAGGTTTTCCGGCCGCTGGCCAGCCAGTCGGAAGCCCGCACCGAGGCATTTAGGGCAAATTGAAAGCCGCTCCCAGCAGCGCTGCGCCTCCAACCAGGTGGCGCTGGTAATAGGCCGAGGTGGCCGGGGCCAGGGGCGTGAGCAGGTAAGTGGCCGTGGGCTGCGCCAGCAGCTCCCAGCGCCCGCCCTCACCCAGGCGGTAGCGGACTTCAGCCCCCAGGCTGGCCCCCACGCTCACGCGGCGGTAAGGGCTATTGTTGAAGCTCCAGGTCTGGCTCTGGCAGGCGCACGAGCTGCCCTCGGTGCTGCTGCCGCCCACGTACACGGCCGCTTCGGCTCCGGCAAGCACGCCCACGCGCCAGCGCCCCGAGAGCGTCCAGCCGTAGCCCACCTGCATCGGCACCGTCACAAACCGGTAGGTATCGCGCCGGTGAATGCCGGTGGTGGCGGATGCGGAATCCAGGCTGTTGGCAACGGCTCCGGTCGTGGCGGCATGCACTTGTTGCAGGGCCAGGGCAGCAGCATACTCGGCGTAGCCAAGGCCTGCGCTCAGGCTCCAGTGCCCCCCGAGGGTGCGCCGCACGGTGACTTGCGCCGTGCTGCCCAGGGCCGGCCGTTCCAGCGCGGCCGCCGCACTGGTCGTGCTATTGGTATTGGTAGGTAGAAAAGTCGAGGCGCTTGCGCCTGCGCTCCCTGTGTTTAGCGTCCGGTAGGTGAGTGCCGGGCCGGCCACCACCTGCACCGCCCAGTGCGATGCGAAGGGCAGTGGCAGCGGGCTGGGTGCCACGGCCACCAGTTGCGGGGTGGGCAGCCCCGGCCCGGCAGCCAGCTGCACGGCTACTGCCCGGGCGGGCTGTACGGTCTCGGCAGTGCGCTGGCTGAAGCGGTTTGCCACCAAGTGGGCAGCGCTGGCAGCGGCCGTTGTTGGGGCCGATTGGCGAATAGGCGGGTCTGCAGTTGGCGGTGTGGGGGACTGCGACTGAGGCAGCGGCTGCCCGGCGGCGGGAGTTGCCACCGCCGACAGCGCCGCTTCGGACTGGTGGTGGCTACGCGCCAGACGCTTTCCCGAAGCCGTTAGTGCTGGAAATGATTGACTGATTACTGCCGTTGAAGATTTGTGACCCGGCCGTGCTGGACCGGACCGGAGCACTGCCGACTTTGTGGTTTTGGGCAAATGGTTGGCGGTACCCGCTACGGAAACAGCCGGTTTGCCCATTCCCGGCACTTGCCCACGAGCGGCCACGGATGAATTCTTTCGGCGAATACTGCCCGCGGCCCGGTCTTTAGTGGCCGGCGTAACTACGCTACGGCCGGCCCGGCCCGAAATACCAGCAGAGGCCCCCTGAGCAGCCAAAGCAGCGGCAACCGACCCTGTCGCACCTGAAACCGTTCCCCCAACCGAAGCCGAAGTAGCAGCCGATGCCGGCGCTGCTGCCCCCTTGGAGCCCCGTACTGCCACCGGGCCTTTTAAATCCGAAACTGCTGAACCGGCCATTGAAGTGCCAGCCGACCCGGCAGCTGCACCAACAGATAATTGCTGTTGGGCGGTAGCGGAAGAAGCTTTTGTTGCCGCGGGCTGGCTCAGGGCCACTGCCTGCGGGAGTGCGCGCCTGGAAATAATGGCGTTTTGCGGGCTGGCGGTGGAAGTTCTGGCAGCGGTAGGCGTTAAAATACGGGAATTCGTTCGGCCCACCTTTGAAACAGTCGTCGCCGGCTTCACTCCCCACCAGTGCCAGCCCGCGCCCACGGCCACCATCGTCAACGTAACCAAAAACAACCACGCTACCGGCACCCGCCGCCGGCGCTTCCGCAGCTGCGGCGCGGCTACGGGCGGCGGCAACTGCGCCCGAATGCCCGCCCACAGTGCGGCCGGCGGCTCCTGGCCGTAGTCGGCCAGGCGGTCGCGCAGGGCATCGTACAAGTCGTCGGGTTTGCGGTCGGTCATGGCAATTGGGGGTGATGGTGGGCCGCCAGGCGGGTTTCGAGCAGCCGGCGGGCCCGCGCCAGCTGCGATTTGGACGTGCCTTCGGCGATGCCCAGCAATTCGCCGATTTCCTGGTGCGAGTAGCCCTCCACGGCGTAGAGGTTGAGCACCGTGCGGTAGCCGGGCGGCAGGGTGGCCAGCAGGGCCAGCAGGTCGTCGGCGGCCAGGTGCTCCAGGGCCGAGGGCTCGGCGGTGGGCAGGTCGCCGGCCAGGTCGTCGAGGGCCTCACCGGCCGGGCCGGGGTGGCGCAGGCGGTGCTGCTCCAGGGCGTGCAGCGAAGTGGTGACGGCAATGCGCCGCGCCCAGGCCTCGAACGGCCCCTGCCCCCGAAACTGGTCGAGGCGGGTGAAGATTTTAACGAACGTGTTTTGCAGGGCGTCTTCGGCTTCGGCCCGGTTGGGGCAGTAGCGCAGGCACACGCCCATCAGGGCATAGGAAAGTTTCTGATAGAGCTGGTACTGCGCCGCCGATTCGCCCCGCCGGCACGCAGCCAGCAGCGCCTCATCAACCAGGGTAATGGGTGGCGGCATGCAGTGGAAAAGTAGGAGTGAAGGCAAGCGGTACCGGCCCGCCTTATACCCCCCTGACCGGCCAGTGCCGGCCCGGGTTGCGTGGCCTGTAAAAGATTTTAAAAATAAACTGCTAGAAACCAGCCCGGCAATTTGCCAACGCGACCCGTGCCGTATTCTTGCCGAAAGAATCCGCTCCCATTCCCCCAACCTTCCCGAACCCGCCATGCGCTACTTCCACGTCGACGCCTTCGCCCAAACGCCCTTTGCTGGCAACCCCGCCGGCGTGTGCCCGCTCGCAGCCCCGCTGCCCGCCGCCCTCATGCAGCAAATTGCGGCCGAAAACCACCTGGCCGAAACCGCCTTCTTCGTGCCCCGCCCCGGCACCCCGGCCGAATTTGATATCCGCTGGTTCACGCCGGCCGTCGAAATTGACCTTTGTGGCCACGCCACGCTGGCCTCGGCCCACGTCCTGTTCACGCACCTCGGCTTCGCGGGGCCACAGGTCACCTTCCACAGCCAGAGCGGCCCGCTGCGCGTAACGCGCGAAGCCGATGGCCGGCTCACCCTCGATTTCCCCTCGCGCCCGCCGCAGGAGCTGGCCGTGCATCCCACCGGCCTCACCGACGCCCTCGGGGCCACGCCGCTGCGGGTGCTGGCCGCCCGCGACCTGCTGGCCGTGTTCAATTCCGAAGCCGAAGTGCGCGCCCTAGCCCCCAACTTCGCCCGCATCGCGGCCCTGGAGTACGTGGGCGTCATCGCCACCGCGCCCGGCTCCAATGGCGTTGATTTCGTGTCGCGGTTTTTCGCGCCCCGCGTGGGCATCACCGAAGACCCCGTCACCGGCTCGGCCCATAGCATCCTCATTCCCTTTTGGGCCGAAAAGCTGGGCAAAACCGAACTACGCGCCCGCCAGATTTCCCCGCGCGGCGGCGACCTCTGGTGCCGCCTGCGCGGTGATAGAGTGGATATTAGCGGCTACGCCGTGACGTATGCGGCGGGGGAGTTGCTGGTGAGCACTGAGCAACATTAATCAGTTTCTTAGGGCGACAATAAATTCCAGAAAGACCGTTGCTTGATGCCAACTCCTTACTCCTTTACCATGATGAAAATATTGACTCTACTGCTGTGGGGCTGCAGCATCGGCTCGGCACTGGCACAAAGCAACGATGCTCCGGTACGTGAGCTAGTGAAAGAGGGCGTGAAGCTCTACGACGCGGGCAAATACGAGGAAGCCATTGCTAAATACCAGCAGGCCTTGGCGGCTGCGCCCAAAGACGAGACAGCCCTCAGCGAGTTGGCTCTCACCTATAATGAGCTGGGCCGCAACGCCGACGCCGCGGCCATTTGCGAGAAGCTGGTGAAAGCCAACCCCGACATCGACGCCAGCGTGTACGTGACTTACGGCAACAGCCTCGACGCGATGAAGAAAAGCAAGCAGGCCAACCAAGTGTACGAGCAGGGCCTGAAACACCACCCCGATGCCTATTCGCTGTATTACAACGCCGGCGTGGCCCAGGCCGGCAGCAATCAGTTGCCAGCTGCTATCAACAATTTTCAGCAGGCGGTGATGCTCAATCCGCAGCACGGCAGCTCGCACATGAGCTTGGGCATGATACAATTAGGCAGCCGCGCCCGCGTGCCGGGCATGTTGGCCTTGGGTCGGTTTCTGGTGCTGGAGCCGCGCAGTGCTCGGGCCGCCCAGCGCCTGCCGTTGCTGGACCGCGCCATGACGCAGGGCGTGGCCAAAACGGGTGAAAATGCCATCACCATCAACATATCGGCCGATGCGCTGAAGGGTAGCAACGGCAAAAGCAGCGGCCCCGACAACTTCGGTCCGGCTGAAATGATGTTGTCCATTTCGGGTGCCACGGCCCTCACCACGCCGCCCGGCCTGCCCGTGCCCACGGCCATGGAGCAGTTCAGCAGCCGGTTCAGCAGCCTGTGTAAGGTGCTGCGCGAGTTGAACGAAAAACAACCCCAGGCGGGCTTTACCTGGAATTACTACGTGCCCTACTTCGTGGAAATGGAAAAGAAAGGCTTTGTGCCGGCTTTCACCTACCTCGTCCACGCCTCGAAAGCCGATGAGCCCGAGGTGCAGCAGTGGCTGGCCGCGCACCCCACCGAGGTGGAAGTGTTTCAGGAATGGTCGAAAAACTACATCTGGCCTAAAGCCATGCGCTAGCCGGCCTTAGAGGTAGGCGGAGATTATACCGTTTTTCGGGGAGCTTTTTTTGAAGTGGTGCTGGCTCCCAGCCGCTCCGGATTGTCAGCCAGGAACTTTCCCCAGCTTTTGCCGCCGCTCACGGTGTTGTTGTTGCCCTTCTGGTAGTGGTGGCACAGGGCCACGGCCAGGGCATCGGTGGCGTCCAGAAACTTGCTGGCTTCGGCGATGGGCGGCAGCGTGAGCGTCTGGCGCAGCATGTGGGCCACCTGCTCCTTGGTGGCCGAGCCCGAGCCCGTGACGGACTGCTTCACCTTGGTGGGGGCGTACTCAACGTAGGGAATCTGGCGGGAGAGGGCAGCCGCGATGGCCACGCCCTGCGCCCGGCCCAGCTTGAGCATGCTCTGCACGTTGACGCCGAAAAACGGGGCCTCGATGGCCAACTCGTCGGGTAGGTACTCGTCGATGAGCTCCAGCATGCGGTCGAAAATCCGCTTTAGCTTTACGGCGTGATTCGAGCCCAGGGCCTTCATATTGATAACGTCGTAGCACAGCACGTCCACGCGCTGGCCGCGCACCTCAATCAGGGCGTAGCCCATAATCTGGGTGCCGGGGTCGACGCCCAGAATGATTTTGGGCAGCAGCTCGACGGCGGGGCGGGGGCGAAGGGGAGCGGGCATCTTTCACAAAGTTACGACCCCGGCAAGGCCGATGCCCCGGAAACTGGTGTTCCATCGGCAGCGGCCGGTGCTTCGGCAACTAGTTTCGGCCCGGGCGCATCATCGCCAGAACCCGAAAAGCGCCGGGCCCGGCAGTGGAAACGCCTGGTGTTCTGGGGCAAAATCGGCGTCACGCTGCTCACGCTGGGGCTGCTGTATAATTCCATCTTCGCCGCGCCCGACACGGCGGCGGCCTGGCGGCACCTGCTCAGCACCACGCTCAGCGGGGCGGGGCGCGGCCCAGTGCTGCTGGCCCTGGCCCTGGTGCCTGCCAACTGGGGCCTGGAGGCCTGGAAATGGTACCGCCTGGCCCGGCACCTGGAGCCGGTCACGTTCGGGCGCAGCTTCCGGGCGGTGCTGGTGGGCCTTACGCTGGGCTTCGCCACCCCCAACCGCGTGGGCGACTACGCCGGTCGCATCATCGAGCTCAAAAGCCGCCGCGTGAGTGCGCTGGGGGCCGTTTTTCTGGGGCGCTACTGCCAGCTGGTGGCCACGGTGCTGGCGGGCGTGGCGGGCCTGCTGTACTTCCTGCTGACTTTTTACCTGAACGGCTACCCGGCGGCCGGGCTGGGCGTGGCGGCCTCGGCGGCGCTGCTGAGCGGGCTGGTGCTGGTGCCGCTGTACCGGTCGCGGCTGCTGCTGGCGGCGCTGGGCGTGTGGCGGCCGTTGCGGCGGTTTCGGCCGGCACTGGCTATTATGCCTACCTATCCGGCCACGGCGCTGCATGCGGTGCTGGCCATTTCGGGGCTGCGCTACGGGGTTTTTTGTGCGCAGTTTATGCTGCTGCTCGCGGCGTACGGCGTGGGCGGGCCGCTGGGGCCGGGGCTGGCCGCCGTGGCGGGCACGTTCTTTTTGAAGTCGCTGGTGCCCTCGCTCAATGCCCTGGCCGATGTCGGAGTGCGTGAGCTGTCAGCCACGCATTTGTTTGGGTTGCTGGGGCAGCCGGCACTGCCGGTGCTCTCGGCCAGCCTGAGCTTGTGGGTTATCAATATTGCTCTGCCCAGCGCGGCCGGCCTGCTGCTGGTGCCCGGCCTGCGGGTGCTGCGCGAGAAGCGCGCCGGGAAATGATGGCCGCGGTTGGCATTGGGTTGTTGGTGCTGCCGGCGCTGTACGCGGCGCTGATGGGATGGCTGCGCGGCGGGTGGGCGAGGAATGAAGATTTAAGCGCGAAGCATCAGGGATTGAGGATTGATAATTCTTCGAGGCTCTCTGTTGATTCCGCTTCAACTCCTCTGTTCTCAGTTCTCATTGCCGCCCGCAACGAGGCCAAAAACCTCCCCCAACTCCTGCGCGACCTCGCCGCCCAAACCCAGCCGGCTGCCTGCTTCGAAGTCCTCATTGCCGACGACCATTCCTCCGATGCCACCGCCGCGCTGGTAGCCGCCGCCGCTCAGGAAGCTGCTTTTACCCTGCGTCTCATCAAATTACCCGCCGCCCTAACCGGCAAAAAAGCCGCTCTGCTCACGGCCTTGCACGCCGCCCGTGCTCCCTGGCTGGTATGCACCGATGCCGACTGCCGCCTCGGCCCCGGCTGGCTGGCGGCCTACGCAGCCCTGCTACAGCGGCAGCCACAGGCCAATTTCATTAGCGGCCCGGTACTGCTCACGGGGTCGAATTCACTGTTCATGACCCTCATGGGGCTGGAATTTGCTGGTTTGGTGGGCGTGGGCGCGGCCTGCCTGGCCTGCCAGCAGCCCACCATGTGCAACGGCGCCAACCTGGCCTACCGCCGCGCCGCCTTCGAAACCGTGGGCGGCTTCGCCGATAATGCCCACCTCGCCAGTGGCGACGACGAGTTTCTGCTCCATAAAATCCACGCGGCTTTTCCCGGCACGGCCCATTTCCTGACCGATGCGGCCGCCATTGCCCGCACAGCAGCACCCCCTACGCTGCGGGCGCTGCTGCGGCAGCGGGTGCGCTGGGCCAGCAAATGGCGGCACTACCAAAGCGCCGCCTCGCGCCGCCTGGCCCTGCTGGTGCTGGGAGCCAACGTGGCCCTGGCCGTCGGCCCCCTTGCGCTGCTGAAATGGCCCAGCCTCTGGCCCTGGGTGCTGGTGGCGTGGCTACTCAAGCTGGGCGGCGATGTGTGGCTGCTGAGCCCGGTGCTGCGGTTTTTCGGGCGGCGGAAGTGGCTGTGGGGGCTGCTGCCGCTGCAACTGTTGTACGCGCCGTATGCGCTGGCGGTAGGAGCGGCCGGCTGGCGCGGCGGCTACGAGTGGAAGGGGCGGGCAGTGCGGTAGGGCAAGGCATTATTGGGCCTGAAAAGCAGCGTCAAAAAAATACTGTCTCGCGGGCTTGGAAGGTAAATTTGCCGCATATATATTCCACCTAAGCCCGACGTGTTATGCGCTTCAATTCGGTTGGTTTCGCCCTTTCAGTCGGCATGATGCTGGTAGTCGTGCTCATTGGTTTCACCCTGTTGAGCGCCGCCGGGCTGGTGGGCTTCGCGGCCGATGACGCCGAGGCCGCGCGTATCGAAGCTGAAAAACCCATCAATGAGCGCGGCCCGGCAGTGCCGCAGGTAGTCGTTAGCCGGTCACGCCCGGCAGCTGGCCCGGAAGCGGCTGAAGTAGCTGCGGGCGACGCCCTGTTCAAAGGCAACTGCGCTCAATGCCATGCGGTGAATGAGCAGGTGGTGGGCCCGGCGCTGGCTGGCATTTCGCAGCGCCGGCCCATGAGCTGGATTTTGCCCTGGGTGAAGAACTCCAGCAAAGTGGTGGCCAGCGGCGATGAGTATGCGGTGGCGCTTTTTGCCAAGTTTAATAAGCAGCAAATGCCGTCGTTTGCGCTTTCAGACAAGGAAATCCGGTCTATTGTTGCCTACATCGAATCCGAGCGGGCGTACAGCATGGCAGTGGCCCGGCAATAACAGCGGGAGTTTATCCGGGCACTGCCAGCCGGAGCTGGATTGGCCGCGACCGGGTCAGCCGGTCGCGCAGCCGCAGGAAGGGCGTCTCGAAGTAGTGAAAAGACAAGCTGCTCACGGCCACCGTCGCGCCAAAAATCAGCCCGACCAAGAGCAGGTTTTCGCCCACGGTACCGACGATAATGCCGTGGTTGGTGCAGTATTGAATGGCGACGTGGATGGCGACGATGTGAAAAACGTAAAGCCCGTAGCTGATGCGCCCCAGGTAGGCCAGTACCGGATTGGTGAGCCGAATGGCCGAGCCGGCCGGCAAAAACATGGCGACAAGTGAGGCAAACAGCGCGGCTACCAGGCTGGGACGGAATACGTTGAACCAGCTGCCCGGCACGTACGGCAGCACGTCGATTTGAAACACCACCGCCAGCAACACGAGCCCAATGAGCCCGTAGCGCCACCCCAGCCCCAGGCCATTGACCCGCGTCGAAAAGCCGACGTAATCAGTGGCCACCCAGTGGCCCAGCAGCCCGCCGATGGCAAACACGTCGAGGTGCGTGAGCAGGTCGTTGGTTTCCATCGAAACGTTATGTGGGAACACGAATGGCTCGGCGTAGCGGCAGGCCCAGGCGATGGGCAGGCACGCCAGCAGAAACGTGGGAATGTGCCGCCGAGCCACCAGGAAAAGGACCAGCACCCACACCAGGTAAAAATGCTCCTCAATGCACAACGACCAAAACACCGGCAGCGGCGTAGTGCGCGGGAAATTGTCCATCAGCAGCATCTTGTAGTTCTCCAGAAACGTGAAGGAGAAACGCCAGTCGGGCACGTAGCCGCCGCTCATCATGTGGAAGCCCCAGCGGGTGGCCAGGTCGTCGGGCAGCAGGAAGGCCAGCAGGACCCCGGCATAAAATAGCGGCCAGATGCGCAGGCTGCGGCGAATGAGGAAGTTGCGCACGCCGACCTGGCCCCGGGCCAGCTTTTCGGCCACCAGCAGGTAGGTGATGAGAAACCCGCTCAGCACGAAGAAGAAATCCACCCCGATACCGCCGCCCCGCTTCAGGTACTGTAGCACCGGCCAATCGAGCTGAATGGGAACATGGAAAAAGAAGACCTTGAGAAACGCGAAAAAGCGTAAGGCTTCGAGCGAGGCAAAGTGCAGCTTGGGGGGTGGAGAAAGCAAAAGGACAGGCTGCATCAGCAAAAAAGCAGGGCTAAGGCCCAAAAGTAGGAGTTGGTTCCATCATGCCGCCCACCGGGCTTACATTTGCCCAAAACCCAGCCCGCCGTTTCTCTCCGTGACTGACCCCGAATTCGACCTGCTCGACGAACTGTACTTCGTCACCCCGTTCCGCACGCTGCTCCAGAAAACCGGCCTGCCCGCCGCTGAGCTCGAAGACCAGCTCCGCACCTTGCTGGAGCAGGGCCTCATCCGCAGCTACTGGCCCGACCCCGACACCGAGCTGGCCTACGAAACCACGTCCTTCGGCGCCATTGCCCGCGATGCGTCCTACCTGGCCTCGAAGGAAGGCCTGCTGCAACACAACACCCGCTAACGGTGGCGACGGCAGCAACGGCAGCACCACCCACCACTGCGGCCGCCGCCCGGCCGCCCGGCTACTACGTGCGCCAGCGCCTGTGGCAAAACCGCCCCGCCGTGGCTGGGCTGGCCTTTATTGCCCTGTGTACGCTGGTGGCGCTGCTGGGCTACTGGGTGCTGCCCGACAACTCGCCCAACGCCAACCACGGCTTCGTGCAGATTCAGAAGGAGCGGCCCGGCCTGCGCGTGCTGCTGCTGCGCCAGCCGCTGCCCGATTCGGCCCGCACCGGCCTGGCCCCGGCCAACATCTTCAGCACCTGGCTGCGCGGCCGCGAACCCGAAATGCAGGAAATGCCCATCGGCGGCTACCAGTTTTCCGGCGATTCCATCATCCTGAAACCCCTGGGCCAGCATTCGGCCGAGGCGGGCCGCCGCCGACGTCTGGCGCTGGCTACCGTGGTCGGCCACGCTGGCCCGGCCGCCGAATTGCAGCGAGAAATCAAGGCCAGTCACCTCGTCACCCGCACCTACGCCCTGGGCACCGACAAAGCCGGGCGCGACGAGCTGAGCCGGCTGCTGCTGGGCACGCGCATCTCGCTGGGCATCGGCTTGGTGGCGGTGCTGATTTCGGTGGTGCTGGGCATGGCCGTGGGCGCGGTGGCCGGCTATTTTGGCGGCTGGGTCGATTCCGTTTTGCTGGGCCTGATGACCGTGGTGTGGAGCATTCCGGGCATCATGCTGGTTATTGCCATTTCGCTGGCGCTCGATAGCAAGGGCGTGTGGGTCAGCTTCGTAGCGGTGGGCCTCACCATGTGGGTGGACGTGGCCCGCGTGGTGCGCGGCCAGATGCTTAGCCTGCGCTCGGCCACCTTCGTGGAGGCTGGCCGGGTGCTGGGGCTGCCCACGTCGCGGCTCATTGCGCGGCACCTGCTGCCCAATATGCGCGGGCCGCTCATTGTGCTGGCCACCAGTAATTTTGCCTCCGCTATTCTGCTCGAAGCCGGTCTGAGTTTTCTGGGACTCGGGGTGCAACCGCCCGCGCCCAGCTGGGGCCTCATGGTGAAGGAAGGCTACGATTTGCTTGGTACCGAGGCAGGGTTGTGGCTCACGCTGCTGCCGGGTACGGCCATTTCACTGCTCGTACTCAGCTTCAACCTGCTCGGCAACGGACTGCGCGACGCCTACGACCCCAAAACGCCCGTAGCGGTGTAAATTTACGGTCCCGCGCCTGGGTTCCCGGCGTATTGCTTACCTTGCTGCATGCCTGCTGTCGCTCCAAATTCTCCCACCGAACCACTGGCAAATTCTGCCGCCGAGCTTGCCGCGCGCGATGAGCAGCTTAAGCAGCTTCGTCGTCAGCTGCAACTCAAGCAGTTCGAGCTGGATACGGTGCTGGGCGTGGCCTACGACATGACCGCCCGCGACCACTCCGTGGATGAGCTGTACCATATGTTGCGCCTCACCCTGCAGGGCCAGCGCAACGTGGTGCAACTGGTTTTGTTTGCCCGCGAAGACCACCATTTTCGCGCCCGCCTCGCACTGGGCACCGACCTGGCCACGGCCGAAAAGCTGGTGCTTTCGCCTGCTTTGATTGATGGGGAAATAAAAGAGCCGCACGCAGTGGAAGACCTGCTGCTGGGGCCGGCTTGGGACAAATATGAGCTGGTGCTGCCCATTCTGCGGCAGCGCCAAGTGGTGGCTTATGTGTTCGTGGGCGGGCTGCGCACCGATTTCGACCGCCAGCAGCTCATTCCCTTCCTCACCTCGCTGGCCAACACGCTGATGGGCGCCGTGGAAAACCGCCGCCTCCAGGCCCAGCGCGTGGCCGATGCCGCCGTGCGCAAGGAAATCGAAATTGCTCAGGAAGTGCAGGCCATGCTCTTCCCGCGCAAATTGCCCAACGACGCTGACCTGGCCATCGAGCGCAGCTACGTGCCGCACACCGAAATCGGGGGCGACTACTACGACGTGGTCGAAATCGACGCCGACCGCCTGCTGCTGTGCGTGGCCGACGTGAGCGGCAAGGGCGTGCCCGCCTCGCTGCTCATGTCGAACTTCCAGGCCGGGTTGCGCACGCTGCTGCGCCAGGGCGTGCCGCTGGTCACCATCGTGCCCGAGCTCAACCACTTGCTGTTTCGCAATTCGGGCGGCGAGAAGTTCATCACGGCTTTTCTGGGTATCTACAACCGCCGCACGCGTCGCCTGCAATACGTGAACGCCGGCCACAACGACCCGCTGCTGCTGGCCGACAATGGCACCGTAACCACGCTGAAAGAGGGTACCGTGATGCTCGGCATCATGGAAGAACTGCCGCTGCTGCGGGTGGGCGAAACCGAAATTCCCCACCATTCGCTGCTGTTGCTCTACACCGATGGCCTCACCGAGGTATTCGACGCGAACAACAACGAATTCGGCGAGGAAGGCGTGCTGGCCGTGCTGCATCGCAGCCGCTACCTGCCGCTGCCCAAGCTGCACCAGGAACTACTGCGCAGCATCAACGCCTTCAGCGCCCACAACGCGCAATTTGCTGATGACGTGACGATTCTTAGCTGCCGGTTTAAGTAAAGTCCTGCTCTGTCATTGCGAGTGGAGCGCAGCGGAACGCGGCAATCCATCCTGTACAATGTGCTAAGCCCTGAGATGTGAAAAGCCCCGGCTCTACCAGGAGTCGGGGCTTTTCACATCTCAGGGCTGGTTGCTTCGAGAGGAAGGATTAGCTTCGCTGACCTTCGGTTGCCACGGCCTGCGGCCGCGCAAGGACAGCCTCAGCTGACGCTTCCGCCCCTTCTTCCAGCCACGACTGCGCCCGCACCAGCAGGGCCAGGCAGATGAAGAATATTGGCCCAATCTTGTCCACTTCAATCAGCTCATTCAGAGTGAGGTGGAAGATGATAACGACCAGCGAGAGCGTAGCGGCCAGCACCACGCGGCGCACTGCCGGCTGCGCGCGGGAGCGGTGGTAGAGGTTTTCGGCGAATAACAGCGACGTGGCTATCAGCGTGACGAACAGCAGGAAGCCCGGGATTCCCTGCTCGGCCAGTTGCAACAGAAAGTAATTGTGAGTCGTGGATTTCTCGGGGTTGTCGCTCACGTAGGTACGGAAGCTCTTCACCGTGTAGCGCTTATATTCGGGGTAGAAGGTGGCCGCGCCGCTGCCGGTGATGGGCTTGTCGCCAATCATGCGGGCGGCGGCTACCCAGCGGTACACCCGCTCCATGCCCGATACGTCCTGCAATTTGTAGGTGGCTTCGAGGTGCTTTTCGAAGTTCTGGCCGTTGAAGACGGTGCGCTCGTAGTTGGGCGCAAACTCCATGTACCGGTCGCCGGTCACCACATACACCACGCTTAGCGTCACGCCCACGGCCACGGCTAGCAGCAGCAGCCGCGTAAGGCGCAGGCGCATCACCAAATAAAACAGCCCCGCGATGGGCAGCGACAGGATGGAAGCCCGCGTGTAGGAAGTGAGCAGGCCAAATAGCACAATGCCCAGCCCCACGCGCCACGCCAGCCGCACGCCGCCCCGGCTGCTGGCCTGACTGGCAAACCAGGCAAATGGCACCAGCAGCGCCAGCATGGCGGCATAAATCACGTGGTTGCGAAAAAACGGGTGCAGCGCCCAGTTGATTTCGGCGAAGCTAAAGCCCTTGGTGGCGTGCCGGCTGGCTACGTACAGCACACTCAGGGCGGCCCCGGTCACGTACACGGCCGCGAAACGCCAGGTTTCGTTGGGGCGCCGCACAATCAGCAGCGTGCCCAGCAGGAAAGGCACGATGTACCACGCCTTAGCCAACAGGTACTTAAAGGACTTCAGCGTGTCAACCGAAAACAGGAGGTCGACGCCCGTCCACAGCAGCATGAGGGCTAAAATGACCAGCAACGGGTTTATGAGCTCGCGGCGCGGGATGTGGCCCACGCCCAGTATCATGGCGCCCAGTACGCAGGCCGTGAGCACCAGCATCAGCGGCTCGGAAGGCACGTCCATGCTCAGCCCCCCAAACAGGCCGATTTCCTGCGAAAAAGGCAGCACGAAAAACAGCAGGTAGTAGAGCCAGCGCCATTCAACCAAAGCCACCAGCACGCCGATGGCCAGCAGCGCCGGCAGGAACAGGGCCGGTAACTGGGCCAGGGCCGCCGCCGCACCACCGGCCAGCAGCAGCCCCACAAACCCCATAAACAGGAGTTGGGGCGTATCGAAAGACCGCCAGACCCGGCCCAGCCGCTCGTTCACGGGCGGGTTCACGCCGGGCGCACGGCCCCGGGCCGGTTGTGGCGGTACAGCTCCAGCAGCGCGATGAACACCACCGACAGCGCAAAGGTGAGCAACATAGAACCTAGCACGATGAGCGAGCGCACCGGCTTGAATTTCTTGGTGGCCGGGTAGGCCTTTTGCACCATGTATACGCTCGAAATATGACCATTAATGCTAAGCTCTGCCGTTTCGTAGGCCGAGCGTGCCCCGATGAGGCGGCCCTGCAAGTCCGCCACGCGGGTCGTGAACATGGCCAGTGAGTCGGTGCCTGCCACGTAGCTTTCCAGGTTGATGAGGTTGCCGCCATCGGCGCGGGTCAGGCCGCGCAGTGCGCGCTTGAGGCCGGCCACGTCGCCGCCGCTGGCTTCGGCCTTGCGCAGGGCGGCCTCGGTTTCGATGAGCTGCTTCACCATGTAGCGGCCCTGCATTTCAAGCCCGAAGATGCCGTAGCGGTGGCGGGCCCCCACCAGCTCGCGGCGGCTGCGCTCGTAGCTGGTGCTCAGGTAGTTGTAGCGCTGGCGGTAGAGGTTGAGCACCTGGCGGCGGTTTTCCAGCGTCAGCTGCTGGTTCACTGAGTCGATGACCTGCACCAGCGTGTTGGCGATGCGGGCGGCCAGGTTTTTATCCTTGTCGACGAAGGTCAGCTCGATGGCGTCGCGCTCGTTGTGCACGATGTCGAGGTTGCTGCTAAACTCGCTCAGCACGGCGTTGTCGGCCGCGTCGTCGCCGGGCGTGCCGGCTTTGTAGTGCTGGTGTAGCTTGAATTTTTTGATGACCAGCTCGGCCACCGGCTGCGACTCGCCGATGGTGATGGCGCGGTCCAAATCCTCGGCCCGACCGCTGAGCTCCAGCTTGCCGCCGTCCACCAGGCGGTCAGGGTCAGTGGTTTGCGGGTTGGTTGGGATGAAAACGGCGGTGGAGCGGTACATGTTGGGCAGCAGCAAGGCCACCACGATGCTCACAACGGCTGCCAGCGCCACGGCGCCGGCTACGAAATATTTCCAGCGGTTGATAATGGGACCCAGGCCCACCAGCGAGAAAGAAGATGCAGACATAGAAAGGAAAACCGCTGGCTCAGCCTGCAAAAATTAGTTGGGCAGGGAGCAACAAAGCGGCCGGCAAAGATAACCGGAAAATAGCCCTTCGCACCTAATAGCACGGCTGCCCCGGCGCGGTTCGTAGCTTTGCGGGCTAAGCACCCCGCCCCGGGGCGCGTTCTCGGAATCTAGCTCTCCCTCCAGCATCAAACGCTTTTTTGGCAATATCAGCTTCGTCGTCCTGCTCAACCTGCTGGTGAAACCCGGCTGGGTGGTGGTCGAAAACCTGGTGCAGGACCGGCTCGGACACGCCACATTTGGCCTCATCACGGCGCTCTCGGCCCTCACGATGGTGGTCGCAGCCATTTCCGATTTGGGCCTGACCCCCTACGCCGTACAGCGCGTAGCGGCCGAGCCTAGTTTCATGGCCGAAACCTTCCCCACGCTGCTGCCTCTGCGCGGCGCGCTCAACTTCGTGGCCCTGGCCGCCATGCTGGTGGTGGGCGGGGTATTGGGCTACCGCGGCCCTGAACTGGCCTTGCTGGCGGCCGTGGGCGCGGCCCTGCTACTGGCCCAGTACGGACAATTTTTGCGGGGCACGCTCCAGGCTCACCAAAAATTCAACACCGACGCCGTGCTCTCGGTGGTCGAAAAATTTCTGCTGCTCGGGGCCGTGCTCGTGCTCATTCCGGTGGGGCTCACGCTGCCGCGCTACGTGGGCGCGCGGCTGGGCGCGGCGGCCTTCACTACAGTAATCCTGTACGGGCTGATGACGCGGTTTTTCGGCCGCGTGAAGTACCGCTGGAAAGGCCCGGTGGCCCGCACCGCCCTGCGCGCCAGTCTGCCCTTCGCCCTCATGACGCTGCTTTACGGCGTGAATGAGCGCATCGACATGGTGATGCTCGAACGCCTGGCCTCGCCCACCGAGGCGGGCTATTACGCCGGCGCCTACCGCTGGGTCGACGCCGTGATGATGTACGCCTGGACGGTGCTGCCGCTGTTTTTTGCCAAGTTTGCCAGCGTGCCGAAGGATGCCGGTGCACAACGCGAACTGCTACGCTTCGGCCAGCGCATCGTCACGCTGCCGCTGCTGTTTGTGGTGGCCTTCATCTTTTTCCGGGGCGAGGTGGTGTTCTGGCAGTTCAAGCACAGTAGCCCGGCCGAAGTGGCCCGCATGACGCTCTGCCTGAAGATATTATTCGTCAACGTGCTGGTGCACGGCTTTTTCGCCATCTACAGCACCTTGCTCACCAGCACCACCCACGAGCGCGCTGTGAGCTGGCTGGTGGCGCTCAGCATTGCCCTCAACATCGGCCTGAACTTGGTTTTCCTGCCCAAATTCGGAGCTGTTGCGGCTTCCGTTGATACATTGGTTTGCGCTGCCGCCGTATCGGTTGGCTACCTAGTGCTGGTGGTGCGGCGCACCGGCGTGGGCGTGCCCGGCCGCCTGCTGGCCCGCCTGTTGCTGTGCTTCGGGCTGCTGTGCGGGGCGTGGGCTGGCCTGCAATATGGTATGTATCTGAAATGGTGGCTGGAAGCGGGCATCATGGCCGTGGTATTTGGGCTGATTGTGCTGGGCACCGGCCTGGTGCGGCAAAGCGAAATCAAGCAGCTTATTCCTGGTAAGAAAGCATGACCTCTGCGCCTCTGCACATCGCCGTAAACACCCGTTTCCTGCTGCCCGGCGACCACCTCGAAGGCATCGGCCGCTTTACCTATGAAACACTGCTGCGCCTTGTGGCGCAGCACCCGGAGGTCACGTTTCACTTCCTGTTCGACCGCGCTTACGATACTCGCTACCTGTTCGGGCCCAACGTGGTGCCGCACGTATTGCACCCGCCGGCGCGGCATCCGTTTCTGTTTGTGGCGTGGTTTGAGGGCGCGGTGGCGGCGTGGCTGGCCCGGCACCGGCCGGCCGCCTTCCTCAGCCCCGACGGCTTCACGGCGCTGAACACCAGCGTGCCCCGCGTTACGGTCATCCACGACCTGGCCTTCGAGCATTTTCCGCTCGATGTGGGCCTGCTGCAGCGCAAGTACTATCATTTTTTTTCGCCGCGTTTCGCCCGTGCCTCGGCGCAAATAGTGGCCGTGTCGGAAGCCACGAAGGCCGACATTGTGCAGACCTATGGCACCGCGCCCGAAAAAATCAGCGTGGCCTACAATGCGCCGGCTGATTTATTTCAGCCCCAAACTGAGCACAGCCAGCGGGAAATTCGCCGGAAATTCAGCCACGGGCAGCCGTATTTTCTGTTCGTCGGGGCCTTGCAGCCGCGCAAGAATCTGGGCAACCTGCTCCGCGCCTTCGACCAGTTCAAAGCCACCGGCGGTGCGGCCGTGGCCGATGCCCAACTGCTCATCGTGGGCCGCAAGGCCTGGAAAGCCGGCCCCATCCTCGCTGCTTATGAGCAAATGCGCCATCAGAATGCCGTGCATTTCACCGGCCGCGTGGCCGATGCCGAACTGGCCGGCCTCTACGCGGCGGCCCGGGCTACGGTGTACGTGCCTTATTTCGAGGGTTTTGGGATTCCGATTGTGGAGGCGCAGGCCAGCGGCTGCCCGGTGCTTACCTCGGACGTCAGCTCGATGCCGGAGGTGGCGGGGGAGGGCGGCGCGCTGCTGGTCGACCCGCGCGATGTCGGCAGCATTGCCGCCGGCCTGGCCCGTTTGTGGAACGATGCCGACCTGCGCCACCAATTGGTGGCCCGGGGACACGCCAATATGAGCCGGTTTTCGTGGGCGCAAAGTGCCGAAGTGCTGTGGCAGACCATAGAAAAGGCCATCGGCAAGCGGTAATTATGAAGTGGTAGTATGTACCGCACGAAGTGCCGGCCGGCCGTACTTTTGCACCTAGTTATGGCCCGTTTGCACCCCTACAATTTCGCCCACGTTCTGCTGCCGCAATTGGCGTGGCGTCGTCCTTCGTCGGTGCGCCGCGAACTCAGCGACCCCTATCTGGCCAGGGAATTGCTGCATTACGTGTGGGACAAAGCGGCCGAGCACGTGGCTCCCGCCGACCGTGTGCCGCCCCGGGGCCTGCGCCTGAGCTGGCACGAAGTAGCCGGGCGGGTCACGGCCCTGTTCCATCTGCCCGCGCCCCAGGCCACCATGGAGGCCCATTTTTCGGCGCTGGTATATGAAGAGGACGATGAACCCGCCGAAACCGAAGCCGAAGAAACGCGCCCTCGCTACTTCACCCTCGAAGCCACGCTGGGCCTGAGCGGCCCCGCCGGCACGCCCACCGTGGTGGGCGAATGGGCCGGCGATGTGCACCGCCACTTAGTCCGTGGCCCCGCCGGCGGCCGCCCTAACACAGCCGATGCTTTCCTCGAAGCCTTGGCGACCGTGCTCGGTCCGCTGCCCGATAACAGCGTGCCCTTCATGCGCATCGTCCGTTCCTGATGAGTGCTTCGTCTGCCTGGCTCGAAGCGGCCGTGCTCACGCGCCCGCCCCGGCTGCTGCACGCCCTGCTGCCCGGCTGTGAGTGGACCGGTCCGGCCACCACGCCCGCCGGCGCGCCCGTCGTCTACCTCACGTTCGACGACGGCCCCATCCCCGAAGAAACGCCGTGGGTGCTGGAGCAATTGGCTCTGTTTCAAGCTAAAGCCACCTTTTTCTGCGTGGGCGAAAACCTGGTTCGCTACCCCGAAATTGCCCGCGCCGCTCTGGCCGCCGGCCACCGCCTCGGCAACCATACCCACCGTCACCGCAGCGCCTGGGCCACCGCCCGGCCCGATTACCTGGCTGACGTGGCGGTTTGTCAGGCGCAAATTGATAAGCTGCTGAATGAGGCTGGGCAAACGGCCCCAGCGCTTTTCCGCCCGCCCTACGGCCGGCTTACCTGGCCGCTGCTGCCTGCGCTGGGACGTGATTTTCGGGTCATTATGTGGTCGGTGCTTACCCGGGACTATGACCCCGGCCTGAGCCCGGAAACCTGCCTGCGGTTTGCCTTGGATGCCATTCGGGCCGGCGATGTGGTCGTGTTTCACGACAGCCGCAAGGCCAGCGCCCGGCTGCGCTATGTGTTGCCCCGGGTGCTGGCCCATCTGGCCGGGCAGGGCTTTCAATTCGCCACGTTGTGAGTGAGCTGCTGCTGAATGCGCTGTTAATTTACCTGGGGCTGTGGCTGCTGGGTATGGCGTTTACGGCGTGGCGCTTCGCCAGCGGGCGTGGGGCCAAAGCGGCCGAAAAGCTGCTTGCGCCGCTGCCCCGCGTCAGCATCCTCATTGCCGCCCGCGACGAAGAAGCCGCCTTGCCGCGCTGCCTGGCCAGCCTGCGGGCGTTGGATTACCCGGTTGAATTGCTGGAAATCCTCGTCGGCGATGATGGCAGTACCGACCGCACCGCCGCCGTGGCCGCCCACGCTATGCAAGGCTTCAAGGGTCAGTTCCAGATAATTCCCATCTCCGAAAACCGGGGCCAGGCGCGGGGCAAGGCCAACGTGCTGGCCCATCTGGCCCGCCTGGCCACCACCGATTTCTTCTTCATTACGGATGCCGATATCAGCCTGCCCAGAACCTGGATAGCCGGCCTGCTGGCCCATGCCGCGCCGGGCGTGGGCACGGTTACGGGCGTCACGGCCGTGCGCGGGCCGCGCTTATTCGTCCAGTTGCAGGGCATCGACTGGCTGCTCTCGCTGAGCATGGTGCAGGTAGTGAGCGACTTGGGTCGGCCTGTGACGGCCATGGGCAACAACATGCTCGTGACCCGCGCCGCCTACGAGGCCACGGGCGGCTACGAAGCGCTGCCCTTTTCCGTGACCGAGGATTTTGCCCTCTTTCAGGCCGTGCTAACGGCGGGTTTCGGCTTCCGGCAGGTGTTTCAGGCCGACATCCGGGCCGATTCATTGCCCATGCCCACCTGGGCGGCGTTGCTGCGGCAGCGCAAGCGCTGGCTGCGCGGGGTGGCCGGACTGCCACTGCGTCTGCGTATGGAGTTGCTGTTTTTTAGTGGTTTCTGGCCGGCTCTGGCGGGCGTGGCGGCGCTGGCGGGGCCGGCCGTGGCGCTTGGTATCTGGGGCGTTAAAGTGCTGGTGCAGGGCGCGCTGGCAGCGGCAGCGCACCACCGGGCCGGCCTGCGGCTGCGCTGGTGGCTACTGCCGTTGTTCGAACTGTACACGCTCGGCCTGACGGCGGCCATTCTGGTGTTTCAGCTGAGCGGCGGGAAAGTGGTGTGGAAGGGGAGAAGCTACGAGTAGCTGTTGCTGCCACCGTATCCCAAAGCATTTCAATCCGGCCGTATTGTTTTCAGAGTCAATAACCAAGTAGGGTGCGGGGCTTGCCCCCACCCGCCGTTGAACGAAACCAGCATTGGCTGTTCAACGGCGGGCGGGGGCAAGCCCCGCAGGAAGCCATTACTTAGCTTTTTCTACCACAACCAGCGCAATATTTACCAGGTCGGTAGACTCATTAGGCCGCATTACCGGTGCGGAGTTGATGCCCACTTTATTGGGGTCAAACTCACCTTGCTGGGCCAAAATGCGTTGCGTTTCCATCAGCTTGGCCCGGCTGAAATCCTCGCCCGAGCGCAGTGGAATCAGCTTGAGCAGGGCGGCCGTGGAAGTTTTGGTGTTGCCCGTGATGGTGATGCGGCCAATCTGCGCTTTCCGGCCTTCGGAAATGTTGAAAGTCAGGTCGGTAGTGCCGTCGGGCTGGCGGGTGGCTTTGGGCGTTACCGAGAAAAACAGGTAGCCGTGGTCCATGTAGCGCGAAGTGATATCGCCGCCCTTGGGGTCGAAGCTTATCCGGCGGGCCACGGCGGCAGAGTCGTAGGCATCACCGGGTTTGAGGCCCAGCGCCTGGTTCAGCTCGGCCGTCGACAAGAACGTATTGCCCTGCCAGCTGATGCGGCCAATGCGCCCCGCCGCTGGCGCAGCCGAGGAATTAGCTGAATTAGCAGCCGGAACCGCAGTTTCCGGAGCCGGTGAGCCGACGCAGGCTGTGGCCGCCCAGGTGAAGGCAAATACGGGCACAATGAGCAGAAAACGAAGCTTTTTCATGGGAGAGGAAGTTGGTTGAGTGAGCATGTGGATTCGCAGGAAAATTTGTTTGTGGGAGAAGGCATGGACCAGGGCAAAGGGCAATTGCTGCGCCGCCAGCTTTATCAGCAGCTCCCCGTAGGGAGTGGCGCTGGCCTGGGTGCGGGCCACGGCTGCGTCGGTCAGATATTCGTGCACCACTTTTAGCTGCCGGCCGATGTACGCCACCGCGCCGTTGAACCAAAAAACCACGCCCAGCGCCTCCACCAGCAATAAATCCACGGTGTGGTGCTGTCGGACGTGCACTTCCTCGTGCAGCAACAGCTGCTGCCGCTCGGCCGGGCTCAGCGCCCCGTGCTGCGGCGACAAAAACACGTGCCGCCCGAAGGAAAACGCCGGCAGGCTAGGTTCAGGCAGATGCACAATGGCAAAAGTGCCCAGCTCAGTTTGCGGATTGCGCCGCGCCAGTTGGCGCAGCGCCTGCACGTTGCGCACGGCCCTAACCAGCTTGTAGAGTGCCCCCGATGCGTAAATAATCACGGCTCCGGTAAACAGCAGCGCTAGCCAATCCGGACCGCCGGCTGTGGGCGCTGCCACCGTGTGGGCCGGCGGCGCATTCAGCTGCCAGTTGAGGCGGAACGGCAGTTGGGCCACGGTCGGCGCGGTGGCCGGGTTGGCCAGCCAAGCGGCCAAACCCGGAAAAGCCAGCAGCGGAATCACCACGCTCGCAAGCAGCGTGCCCAGCAGGTAGGCCCGGTTCCAGGCGAAATAGGTGAGGCCGGCCAGCAGCAGGCGATAGGCCAGGGCAAATACTGCCATGCAGAAGCTGGCCTCGGCCAGGTAGAGCAGGAGGCTAGTGAGCATCGCCGTCGGGTTTGGGGCCGTTTTCGGAATCGTGGAGCAGGTCAAGCAGCTGCTGCTTTTCGCGCTGGCTCAGCGTTTCTTCCACCATAAATGACACCAGCGCCGTGGGCGAATTGTCGAAATACTGCGCCAGCATGCGCTTCAGGCTGGAGGCCCGGTACTCCATCTTGCTGATGAGCGGGAAGTACTCATAGGTCTTGCCATAGGCCTTAAAACCCACGTAGCCCTTGCGCTCCAAGATGCGCACTACCGACGAAATGGTGTTGTAGGGCGGCTTCGGGTCGTCGGGTAGGTGGTCGATAACGTCCTTGATGAACGCCTTCTTCAGCTTCCACAGCGCCTGCATGATGCGCTCTTCGGTTTTAGTCAATTCTTCCATGAATCAAATGTATAACGGATGAATCAGTTTTAAAACTTATTTTTCAGTTTTGAAACTGATTCATCCGTTGATAGTCGTTTTTGAGTTCGTAAGACGCTTTTTGCTTTGCAAAATTGTTGTCGGCCCGCACCTTCGCCCGACCTTTGCCCCACTATGCACATCACCGATTCGCACGCCCATCTCTACTCCGAACAGTTCCGGCCCGACCGCCTCGACGCCCTGCGCCGCGCCCAGGAAGCCGGCGTGCGCACCATCGTCATGCCCAACGTCGACCACAGCACCATCGACGCCATGCTGGAGCTGGAAGCCGAGGCCCCGGAAACCTGTTTCGCCATGATGGGCCTGCACCCGTGCTCGGTCACGCGCAATTTTGAGCAGCAGCTGTACGAGGTGGAAACGTGGCTGGGCCGCCGCCCTTTCGCCGCCGTAGGCGAGGCCGGGCTTGATTTGCACTGGGACAAAACCCTGCTGGCCGAGCAGCAGCAGGCCCTGAAAATTCAGCTCGACCTGGCCAAAAAGCACAGTCTGCCCATCGTGCTGCACACCCGCGAGGCTTTTGCCGAAACCGTGGCGCTGGTCGAAGCCGCGCAGGATGGCACCCTACGAGGCGTGTTCCACTGCTTCTCCGGTACGCCCGAGGAGGCCGAGCAGGCTATCAAACTAGGCTTTAAGCTGGGCATCGGCGGCGTGGCCACCTTTAAGAATGGCGGGGCCGACAAGGTGCTGCCCGGCATTGGGCTGGAGCACCTGCTGCTCGAAACCGACTGCCCGTACCTGGCGCCCGTGCCGCACCGGGGCAAGCGCAACGAGCCGGCCTATCTGCCGCTGGTGCTGCGCCGCGTGGCCTCGCTGCTGGCCCTGCCCGAGACGGAGGTGGCCGAAGCCACCACGCGCAACGCGGCGGCGCTGTTCAATCTGTGATAACCAGACGTCGTTTTAAGCTCCCAAACCGCTTTACGCGGCGCGTTCCAGGCTGGTGAGCAGGCTTTCAATCTGGTCGGAGTAGGCGTTGACCTGGTCGAGGCCGGCGCGGGCTTCTTCGAGGTGGCCGCGCTGGTAGCGGTTGGCCAGGTCCTGGCCGGTGTTGAGCATGCGTTGGAGGACGTGTTCGAGCTCGCGCACGGCGGGCTGGCCGGGGGCCTGGGGCTTGAGCACGGTTTGAATCCACTGGCCCAGCGGGTTTTCGGTAAAGGAAAACAGGCCCGGCTCGGCTTCACGCACGCCGTAGAGCACCGAGCGCAGCCGCGACTTAAACAGCACCTGCTTCACGCGGGCTTGCTGAAAGTCGAAAGAAGATAGAGGCATGCTGGGAGCTGAAAAAGTCGGGCAGAAAGGACCGCAAAGATACGCCGGTTTTAGCCGCCTGTGGCATTGTCGAGGGCATCGGTGGCGGCGTTGCGCACCTGCTCCAGGGCCTTGCGGGCCATTACCAGGTCGGTAACCTCGAAGGCAAATACCATAATACCAGCCGGCTCGCCGTTTTCGCGGAACTGTTGGTAGATAAAATTGAAATAGCTGTCCTTGAGTACGCTGGTGGCGTCACGCTCGAGCTGCATTTTTAGCTCGTTGCCGTGAAATGTTTCTCCGGTGCGGAACACATCGTCGAGAATGGTGATGATGCCCTGGTCTTTGACTTCGGGTATCACTTCGGCCACGGTGCGCCCCACCAGCTGGCGGTGCGGAAACAGCTGCTGGTAAGTCGGGTTCACGAACTCGTAGCGGTGTTCGGGCCCGCGCAGGATGCATATCATGGCCGGGGCCTGCGTGAACAGATTCTCGTAGGTTTCGCGCTGGTTCTCGGCCTTCTGATACATCTGGTAGGCCTGCTCGGAGAGGGCGGCCTGCTGTTCGTTGGCCGTCAAGAGCTCCTGCACCATCTGGCGCTGCTCGTGGATGTCGGTAGCGCCGCCTACCCAGAGGTTGATGCGGCCCTCGGCATCGCGGCGGGGCACGGCGCGCACCAAAATCCAGCGGTATTGGCCATCGTGGCGGCGCAGGCGGTATTCCACCTGGTATAGGTCGCCGGTTTTGACGGAGTGCTGCCAGGTGGCGAGCACGCGGGCGCGGTCTTCGTCGTGAATGGCTTCGGTCCATTGCAGGCCGGTTTGCTCGGCCAAGGGCTTGCCGGTGAAGGCGAGCCAGCGGGAGTTGAAGTAGTCGCGGTGGCCGTCGGCGGCGGCCGTCCAGATGAGGACGGGCAGGTTTTCGAGCATGAAGCGGGTGCGGTCCTGGGCCTCGTCGAGGTCGCGCTGCACCTGGGCGGCGCGCAGGGCAGCGCGGTGCGCCTCGGTCACGTTTTCGGTGCGTTGCAGGATGTATTCCAGCTCGCCCTGCTCGTTCAGGATGGGGTAGTGGGTGGCCTGCCAGTACATTTCCTCGAAACCGCCGCCCTGCTCGGCGGGCAGGGCCAGGTCGTAGCGAATGAGGGGCATTGTGTGCGGCGTATGGTGCTGGCGCACGTGCTCATGCGATTGAAAAATAACGTCGCCCTCGTTCTGGTCCACCGATGGGAAGGCTTCAAACAGCGTTTTGCCCACCACCTCGGCCCGGGGTTTCAGCGAAGCTGCTACGTGGCCGTCGGTGTTGTCGACGATGGTAGCATCAGGCATCATCAACAGCAGGTTTTCAGGCAAAGAGCGAAACAGGCGCTGATAATCGGGGGAAGCAATGAAGGCAGTCATTTTGTCAAACAGGGAAACGAAACGCAATACAAGCGGAAACGGCCAGGGGCCGGCAATTGAAGCCTTAAAAGTACGGCCAGCGGCACACTACGCAATGCCGGCCGTTAGAGGGTTTAGGCCACGGCCAGGCCGCGCTCCAGGGAAAGGAGCAGGGCTTCGATGTGGTCGGCGAAGGTGTTGATTTGGTCGAGGCCGGTGCGGGCTTCCTCGATGTGGCCGCGCTGGTAGCGGGTGGCCAGGTCCTGGCCGGTGCGCAGCATCTGCTGCACGGTGCGGTCGAGCTCGCGCACCTCGGGGTGGGTGCCGTGCTGGGGCTGGAGCACGGTGTGCAGCCACTGGCCCAACGGGTTTTCCAGGGGCGAAAAGAGGCTGGGTTCGGCCTCTCGCACGCCGTAGAGCACGGAGCGCAGCCGCGACTTAAACAGCACCTGCTTCACGCGGGCCTGCTGAAAGTCGAACGAAGTAAGAGGCATAGAAGGGAGAAAAAAGAATAGAACGGAGGCCCTGGGGGCCGGACGACTGGTGACTGAAGAGCCGCCAGCCGCGCTAATGGTTGCGGGCGGCCTACCACAAATCAGGCCAAGGAGGCGTCGGGGCTGGCATCGCGCAGCTTTTCCAGCGCCTGGCGGGCGCGCACGAGGTCGGAAACCTCGTAGGCAAAGACCATGATGCCGGCCGACTGGCCATTCTCGCGAAACTGCTGATAAGTGAAATTGAAGTAATAGGTATGCAGCTCGCCGCTGGCGTCGCGGTCCAGCTGCAAGGGCAGCTCGTGGGCTTCGAAGGTTTCGCCGGTCTGGTACACTTTGTCCAGCAATTCAATAATGCCCTGGTCTTTGACTTCGGGCAGGGCTTCGGCCACGGGCAGGCCCACCAACTGGCGGTGCGGAAAAATTTGCTGGTAGCGCGGGTTCACGAATTCGTAGCGGTGCTCGGGCCCGCGCAGGATGCAGATGAGGGCCGGGGCCTGGGAGAACAGGTTTTCGTAGGTCTCGCGCTGGCTTTCGGCCTTCTGGAACTGCTGGTAGGCCTGTTCGGAGAGGACGGCCTGGTGTTCGTTGGCAGTGAGGAGCTCCTGCACCATCTGGCGCTGCTCGTGGATGTCGCTGGCCGCGCCTACCCACATGATAATCTGGCCGGCCTCATCGCGCCGGGGCGAAACCCGCAGCAGGAGCCAGCGGTACTGGCCGTCGTGGCGGCGCAGGCGGTACTCGTGTTGAAACAGCCGGCCCTCGCGCAGCGCCTCCTGCCAGGCTTGCACCAGCCCGGCGCGGTCGCCGGGGTAGGTCAGCTCGTCCCATGCCGCTTCTGCCAGCAGCTGCTCGTGGGTTTTGCCCGTGAACTCCAGCCAGCGCGGATTGAAATAATCGGGCGTACCGTCGGGGCGGTTGGTCCACACCATCACGGGCAGGCTATCGAGAATGAACTCGGTGCGCCGCTGCGATTCGTTGAGGGCCTGCTGGGCTTCGGTTGCGGCGAGGCCGGCGCGGTGCGCGGCCGTCACGTCCTGCGGCATTTGCAGGATGTATTGCAACTGGCCCTGGGCATCAAGAATGGGAAAGTGCGTGACTTGCCAGTACCGCTCCTCGGTGCCGCCGCCCAGTTCGGCGGGGCGTTCCAGGTCGTAGCGCAGCAGGGGCATGGTGTCGGGGCGCAGGGTGCGGCGCACCTGCTCGTGCGAGGCGTGCAGGTCGCGCTGGCTTTCGGGGGCCGAAGGGTAGGCGTCGAAGATATTGCGGCCCACGGCCTGGGCCCGGGGCAGCAGCGACACGCCGACATGCTGGTCAGAATTATCGAGCACGGTGCCATCGGGAGCCAGCAGCAGGTAGGAGCCGGGCAGGGCCTGAAACAGGGCCTGGTAATCGATGGGCAAAGAAGTGTCAGCCATGAAGCGTACTAAACTGGATGGTGCCGCAAACTTCGGCGGGCAAGAATGATGATGCCGTGAAGGTGGTTTCTAAGCCGGCAGACCGGGAAAAGTAGTCTGGACTGTTGGCGCTACATGTCGTGGCGGGGGCGCTGTCAGAAGTACGAGACGCGGGCCGTTACGGTTGGAATTATCCAATTTTTGAGGCTGAAGTGTCAGAAATTCTGGCTCAACTCATCACCAGGCTCGACGGTTCATCCGCTTCATCCGACGGTTCGGAAACGGGAAGTTGAACACCGGCAAGAGGCGCAGGCACCTTTGAGCCATCAAAACGCCCGCCCCATGAAAACCTCGCTACTTCCGCTGCTCCTGCTGCTGAGCGCCACGCCCGCTGCCCTGGCCCAAAACGCCCCGGCCCAAAAATCGCTCAGTCACCCCGCCACTCAGTCGCTCCACGGCGTGGTGCGCGACGCCGCCGGCCAGCCCCTGCCAGGCGTGAACGTGTTCCTGAAAAGCACCTTCGACGGGGCCAGCACCGACTCGCTGGGCCGCTTCGATTTCCGCACCGACCACGCCGCCGGCCCGGCCGTGCTCGTGGTCAGCTTCATCGGCTACGTGCCGCAGGAGCTGCTCGTGAACCTGGGCGAAGGCCCCATCAGCCTGCCCAATATCCGGCTGAAATTGAATCCCGCCGCCCTTGGCGACGTGGTGGTGACGGCCGGGGCCTTCGAGGCCAGCGACACCAAGCGCGGCACCCTGCTCAAGCCCATCGACATTGTGACCACGGCCGGGGCCCTCGGCGACGTAGCCGGCGCCCTGAATGCCCTGCCCGGCACCACGCGGGTGGGGGAGGACGGCAAGCTGTTTGTGCGCGGCGGGGCGGCTTCGGAAACCAAGTACTACATCGACGGCCTGCCCGTACAGACGCCCTACGGCGGCGCGGTGCCCAACGTGGCGTCGCGGGGCCGGTTTTCGCCTTTCCTGTTTAAAGGATTGGTGTTCAGCACGGGTGGCTACTCGGCCGAGTACGGGCAGGCACTGAGCGCGGTGGTGGTGCAGAACTCGACGGATTTAGCCCCGGAGACGCAGTCGAGCATCTCGCTGATGTCGGTGGGCGGCAGCCTGGGCCGCACCCGGCGCTGGGAGCGCACCAGCGTGGCCGTGAGCGCCGACTACACCAACCTCGCGCCCTACTACAACCTTGTGCCCCAGAACCTGGGCTGGGACCGCGCTCCGCTGGCGCTGGGCGGCTCGCTCAAAGTGGCCCACAAAGTAGGGGAGGCCGGCATGCTGAAAATCTACAGCACCTACAGCCGCCAGCGCCTGGCTCTGCGCCAGCCCGACCCCAGCCCCGCCTATGCCGCCGATGGCCACCCCATTACGCTCGGCAACGACAACGCCTACCTCAACGCCACCTACCGCGCCCCGCTGCGCCGCGGCTGGAGCCTGAACACCGGCCTGGCCCTGACCGTGGATGATAACCTGATTCGCCCCGACGTGCAGTCGGTGCGCGACCTCGACCAGTCGGCCGTGGCCCGGCTCGTGCTCACCAACGACTCGGCCAGCACCTGGTTCAACCTCAAAATGGGCCTCGAAGGCTACGCCCAGCGCTACCGCCAGCAGTACCAGTCCTCGGCCGAAGCAAGTACGCTGGCCCTGGCCGTGAATGAGCAGCGCGGCAGCGGCTTCGCGGAAAGCGAGATGGTGCTGAGCCACCGCCTGGCCGCCCGCGTGGGCGCGCGGGCCGAGTATTCGGCGCTGCTGCACCAGTTCAATGCCGCGCCGCGCCTGGGCCTGGCCTACAAAACCGGCGAGCACAGCCAGCTCTCGGCCGCTTGGGGCTACTTCTACCAAACGCCTACCACCGATTTGCTGCGCGTCAACCACGCTCTCAACTTCGAGCGGGCCGAGCATTACAGCCTGCTGTTTGAGCGCACCGTGCACGACCGCACCCTGCGCGCCGAAGCCTACCAGAAAAACTACCGCCAGCTTGTGACCTACGACCGCGCCAACATTTACAACCCGGCTGGCTACCAGAACGCCGGCAGCGGCTACGCCCGCGGCCTCGACGTGCTGTTCCGCGACCGCGGCACCTTCAAAATGGCCGATTATTGGGTTAGCTACGGCCTGCTCGACACCCGCCGCCAGTACCGGGCCGACCCCGTGGCGGCCATCCCCACCTTCGCCGCCCGGCACAACCTGAGCGTGGTGGGCAAGTACTACGTGGCCAAAATGCACACCCAGTTTGGCTTCACCTACAGCTACGGCAGCGGCCGCCGCTACTTCGACCCCAACCAACCCGGCTACAACCAGGCCACCCTGCCCGCCTACCAGGACCTGAGCCTGAATGTGAGCTACCTCACCCACTGGTTCAAGCAGTACACCATTGTGTACGTCTCGGCCAGCAACGTGCTCAACCGCCAGAACATCTACGGCTACACCTTCGCCGGCTCGCCCGATGCCGGCGGGCAGTTCCGCAGCGCAGCGGTGCTGCCGCCCGCGCCCAGGATGCTGTTCGTGGGCGTGTTCATCTCGATTAATAAGACCACGAAAGTGGATTTGGAGAAGCGACCGGATTAATAGTATTTGCTGGTACGCGTCTGCGACGCATGCCGACTGGACTGGCGTTTTCAACGCCCGTGGTCACGCCGTTTGGGCACGCAGCCAAACTGGCCCCACATGCGCCGCAAACAGCCGCCTTTTTTGGCATGATTTGCCCTGTTGCAAGTGTGTCGTTCGCCTCACCTTTGTGCCAGTCATTCACCCACCCACAGCCCCATGAGAAAGCTTAGCATCCTGGCCCACATCTCCCTGGATGGCGTCATCCAACACGAAAACGACGCCCACTTCACGCACGGCGACTGGACGACACCCTACCGCACTCCGGCCGGGCTGGCCGCTGTGCTGGAAGCCCAGGGCAGTAACTTCGATTTGCTGCTGGGCCGCCGCACCTACGACCTCTGGGCCGGCTACTGGCCCACAGCTGGCGGTACACCGGTTGCGAAGGGGATAAATGCGGCCACCAAATACGTGGCCACCCACCGGCCCGACAGCCTGGCCTGGGGGCCGGCCCAGGGGCTGGGACCCGACGTGGCGGCCGACATTCGCCGCCTCAAGGCCACCGCCGACCCCAACCTTATCGTGTGGGGCAGCTCCACGCTCACCTCCGGGCTGCTCGACGCGGGGCTGGTAGACGAGGTGGTGCTGCTGACGTACCCCGTGCTGCTGGGTCCGGGCAAGCGCCTATTTTCGGACCGCATTGCCGCCCGCGAGCTGGCCTTCGTCGGCTCGCAGACCACGCCCTCGGGCGTGCTCATCACCACTTATCGGCACGTCGGGGCGCTGCCCGGGTAGCCGTGGACCCCGGGGCCGGCTCGCCAAAGCCACCGACGACGTAACGCGCTACGCCGCCCGCAAAGCCAACCTGGAGCTGAGCAACACCGCCGCGACCGGCCTCACTGCGTTATGTAAAAAGCGGCCGCTCCCAATGTGGGAGCGGCCGCTTTTGCGTGGCGAGCCGTTGGCGCTAGCTCCCGAAGCGGTAGCGCAGGCCCAGGGCGCTACTGCCGATGAAGTCGGGGCGAGTGAGGTCGCGGTTGGTGGCGATGTCGAAGTTGAGCTCGACACTCGGGCTAATGCGGTAGCGCGCGGCCAGGCCTGCGGTGAGGAGCCAGTTGTTGGAGGCGCGGCGCTGGGAAAACGGCGCGGTCTGGGGGCTGCCCGAGAGGGTATTGGTGCTGCGGTAATAGTTGTCGGTGTGCACCAGCCCGAAGCCGCCCAGCACGTCGAACTGCAGGCGGTGGGGCTGGCGCGTGAGGGCGTAGCGGGCCAGAGCCGACGCCGTGGTGGTGCGCAACGTGGACGTGGTGCTGGATTGGTAGTAGTATGGCGTGCCCGCCGTGGTGTAAGCGACGCCATCGTAGGTGGTGGCGCTGCTGCGGCCGCTGTAGGCCGCGCCCACCTCCAGGGCCAGGCGGGGGCACAGCTGGTAGCCGGCCACCAGCTGCACCGGCACCCGAAAGCCGGTGTCGCCGTAGCGCATGGCCAGGTTCTGGTAATTGCTGTGGTAGGCCCCCAGGCCCACGTAGAAGCGGTGCGGGGCGGGCGCGTCGGCCGGGGTTTGGGCGCGGGCGGGGAGGGTGGTGGCCAACAGCAGGCCGCCGAAGACGAAACGTAGAAAACGCATGAGCTGGAGGAAAGGAAGTATGGGAAGATGAGGCTGCCGGAGGGCACAAGGTTGCACGGCCGCCGCCTGGTTTGGTAAGGGAACGCGCTATCCGCTCGTCTATTGCGGCCGACGCTTCATCCGCTTCATCCGACGCTTCGGGAACACCCATTTTCCCCCGGCCCGGCCTGCCGCCACCTTTGAATCATCAACCACGGCAAACCAACTTTCACCATCACCCCAAGCCCAGTACCATGAAAACCCTCGTCCTTACGCTCGCTTTCGCCGCCGCTTCACTTGTCGCCTGCGCCCAGTCGCAGCCCATTGCTGCTGTAGCGCCGGCCGCCGCACCCGCCGATGCCTACACTACGATGATGGCTGCCACCATCACCGAGCTGATGAGTACCGGCGACCCGGCTGCCCTCAAAGCCGTGGCCGCTAAGTTTGAGCGCGCCGCCACCGTAGCCCCCAAGGACTGGCTGCCCCGCTACTACCAAGCCTATGCACTGGTCATGAATGTATTTCAGAGCAAGGAAGACGGCGATGCCAAAGACAAAACCCTCGACCAGGCTGAGGCGGCCCTCGCCCAGGCCCGCCAGCTGCATGGCGACGAGTCGGAGCTGCTCACGCTGCAAGCCTACGCCTATCAGGCCCGCCTGGGCATTTCGCCCATGATGCGCGCGCAGAAATATTCCGAAATGGTGGGCGAAGCCGTGGCCAAAGCCCAGGCCCTGAACTCCGCCAACCCGCGCCCCTACCTGGTAGAAGCCAACAACGTGTACTACACGCCCAAGATGTTCGGCGGCGGGGCCGAGGCCGCCAAGCCGCTCTACGAGCAGGCCCAGGTCAAATTCGCTGCCTTCGTGCCCGCCGGCCCGCTGGTACCCAACTGGGGCCAGCGCCAGTTGCAAGGCCGGATGAAGCAGTACGAGCCGGCCACCACGACAGCTGCTAAGTAGGGGCGCGGGATAGGGGCGGGAACTGGACAGAAGGTCATGCAGAGCGCAGCGAAGCATGACTTTCTACAAGATGCTTCGCTGTGCTCTGCATGACCTTCTATGTAATTCGTTCTTGCCTCCCACCCCCTTACTTTGATGGAAACTTGCCCGCCTACCGCCGTGCTGCCGCCCCACCCGCCCCTTGCCCAGCCCTGGATAACGACCACCGAACCCTCGCAGCTGCGCAGCATCTGGAAGCGGCGCTGGTGGATACTGCTGGGCACGGCTGGCTTCGCGTTCTCCAACGAGCACCAGCCCTGGCTGCACCCGGTGAACTACGCCATCAGCTTTGCCATTTCGCTGGGGTATTTTGTGGGGCTGTGGCTGGCCAATGGCTACACCGGCGACTGGCTGAATCGCCACCAGGGTTGGACGGAGCGGCCCATGCGCCGCCTGCTGCTCACGGTGGGGGCCTCGGTGCTGGCTTCTTTTTCGGTGATTCTGTTGATGGGCGAGTTCATTACCGTGGTGCTATGGCACAAAGGCCCCTTGTTTCCGTTTCGGCACAACGTGGCCGGGCAGGTGCTGGCCCCGCTGGTAATGACGGTCATCATCTCCCTGTTCATGCACTCGCGCTCCTTTCTACTGGGCTGGCGCGAGGCCACGGTGCGCGTTGAGCGCCTCGAAAAGGAAACCGCCGTGGCCCGCCTCGATTCGCTGCGCCGGCAGGTCGACCCGCACTTCCTGTTTAACTCGCTGAATGCGCTGACCTCGCTAGTGGAGGAAAACGACCCCGCCCGCGCCGTGCGCTTCATCCGGCAGCTCTCGCAGGTGTACCGCTACGTGCTCGACAGCGAAAACAAAGAACTGGTGCCGCTGGCCGATGAAATTGCTTTTGCCGAAAGCTATTTGTACCTCCAGAAAACCCGTCTCGGCGATGCGCTAGTCGTGGAAATGGACCTGCCGCCCGCCGCCGTGGCCCCGTACTATGTGCCGCCGCTGGCCCTGCAATTGCTGCTCGAAAACGTGCTAAAGCACAACGCCGCTTACCAGACCGACCCGCTGCACCTGCACGTAACGCTGGACCCCGCCGCCCACACCCTGATGGTACGCAACACCCGCCGCCCGCGCCGGCTGGCCCCGGGCGAGTCGTCGGGCCGGGGCCTGGCCAACCTGGCCGCCCGCTACGCTTTCCTGACGGACAAGCCCGTGGTGAGCGGCGAGGAAAACGGCGAATTTGTGGTGACGCTGCCGCTGTTGGTGCTGTAGAAGCCGGTATTAAAAGAACGTGCGGGATGCCGAGCACAGCCAAGGCATCCCGCGTGTAGCAATAAATCAATCGTTGAAACAGCATTGATTTGTGCCCCACACCCGATGCTTCGACTATGCTCGGCATGACGTTCTTTTGGGTTTCAATTACTCCGTCGCTTGCCTTCCCAATGCCCATTCGCGCTCTCATCGTCGAAGACGAACCCCTCGCCGCCCGCCGCCTAGCCGATATGTTAGCCCGCCAGCCCGAGCCGCTTGAACTCCTCGGCACGGCCGAATCGGTGGCGCAGGCGGTGCAGCGGCTGCAAGCTGGCCCCGACCCCGATGTGCTGTTTCTCGACATCAACCTGGCTGATGGCCTAAGCTTCGAGATTTTTGAGCAGGTGGCGGTGCGCTGTCCGGTCATCTTCACCACTGCCTACGACAATTATGCGCTGCAAGCCTTCAAGGTGAACAGCGTGGATTACCTGCTCAAGCCCATCGATGCCGACGAGCTGGCCGCGGCCCTCACCAAGCTCCGCCAACGCCTGCCCGCCGCGCCGGCTGCCGCTTTGGTGCCGGCTTTCGACCCTGCGCTGCTGGCCCAGCTCATGCAGCAGATGCAGCAAACCGCCGCGCCCGCCGCCGCCAGCTACAAAACCCAGTTTGTGGTGCGCGTGGGCGAGCACCTGAAAGTGGTGCCGCTCGACCAGATTGCCTACTTCTTCAGCCTCGAAAAAGCCACCTTCCTGCAAACTACCGAAGGCCGCAAGTTCGTGGTTGATTACACGATGGACCAGCTCGAAACGCTGCTCGACCCGCGCCGCTTTTTCCGGCTCAACCGCGCCTACCTGGCCCAGCAGTCGGCCATTCAGGACATCATTCACTACACCAACTCCCGCCTGCAAACCGTGCTCAAGCCCACCGCGCCCGATGCCCAGGTGCTGGTGAGTAGGGAGAAGGTGAACGTGTTCAAGAGCTGGCTGGATAGGTAGTTACTGTCATTGCTGCGCGCGCCATGACAAGGCAAAAGCTACCCTTCCAGCCAGGCCTTCAGGGCGGGGGCTTTCTCGCGGCTCACCAGGATTTCCTCGGCCGGGGCGGGGTATAATTCCACCACCAGCTTGCCGCCGAAATGCGGGTGCAGGCGGCGCACGGCCGGCAATTGCGCAATCACCTGGCGGTTGAGGCGGAAGAACTGAGCGGGATTGAGCAGGCCTTCGAGCTGCTCCAGGGTGTGGTCGAGCACGAAGCGGCGGCCGTCGGTGGCTACCAGCGTCACGGTTTCGTTGCGGCTGAGAAACCAGGCGGCTTCGGCCACCGGCAGGGGCAGCAGCTGCTCGCCCTGCCGCACCAGAAACCGCGTTTTGTAGGGCCGCAAGGCATCGAGCATTTGCTCGATGGAGTTCAGCGTTAGGGGTGAAGCGTTAAGCGTTGGGCCGGAAGCATCAACCGAATCAACTCTTAACTCTTCACTCCTAACTCTTAACTGACTCAACTCACTCCATTGCCGCAGTTTGGCCAGGGCGGCTTGCAGCTCAGCCAGCTTCACCGGCTTGAGCAAATATGCCACGCTGTGGGCCTGGAAAGCCCGGATGGCATAAGCATCGAAGGCGGTGGTGAAAATGACCGGACTGGGCACCACGGCCTGCTCCCAGATTTCGAGGCTCAGGCCGTCGGCCAGCTGAATGTCGCTGAGGATGAGGTCGGGGGCGGGGTGGGCGGCCAGCCAGGCCAGGGCGCCGGCCACGGTGTCGAGCACGGCCAGCACCCGGGCCTCGGGCGCAGCTTGCAGCAGCAGGCGCTGGAGGCGCTCGGCGGCGGGGTACTCGTCTTCGAGGAGGAGAACGGTCATGGTGGCGGGTTAGCTCTGGGCCGGTAGCAGGGGCAGCTTTACTACGAATTTGCCGTCGGTGGCGCTGGTTTCCACGGTTTTCGCCGCGCCCAGCAGCGCGTAGCGGCGGCGCACGTTGGCTAGGCCGGTGCCCGTGCCCGGCGCAAAACCAGCCTGGCGGGGCCGCAGCGTGTTTTCGACCACTAAAATATCCGGCGCATCGGCGGCAACGGTTAGCCGCAGGTGCAGCGGGTGCTCGCGCGAGGCCACGTTGTGCTTCAGCGCATTCTCTACCAGCAGCTGCACGCTGAGCGGGGCGACGTGCCGGGCCAGCGCGGCGGGCGCAATGCCGATTTCGACCCGCAGATTGTCCCGAAAACGGGCTTTGTGCAGCGCCAGGTAGGTTTCGATGAAGGCCAGCTCCTCGGCCAGGGGCACGGTGGCGCGGCCCTGTGCCAGCAGCACGTAGCGGTACACGTCGGCCAGCTGCTCCACAAACCGCTGGGCCGGGGCGTTACCGGGCTCGATGAGGGCGGAGAGCGTGTTGAGGTTGTTGAACAGAAAATGCGGGTCGAGCTGGCTTTGCAGGGCTTCGAGCTGGGCCTGGTTTTGGGCGCGGCCCAGCTCCTCGGCGCGGCCCAGGCTGGCCTTCCATTGCTCGAAGAAATACATGGTTTCGTAGAGCGTGAGCACGGCGGTGGTGGGCACCAGACTGAACCTGGTTTGTTTCGCCAGGAAGCTCAACGACAGCTCGAAATAGCTGGGCAGCAGCCAGTGCATGGGTAGAAAAAGCACCACCGAAGCGGCCGTGGTGACGAGCAGCGCCAGGCCCGCCAGCAGCCAGAGGCGGCGCGGCGTCTGCTCGGGGCGGGGGAAGCGGGCCAGCAGCGCCCGCCACAGCTGCCGGTTGGTGAGCCAATACCCGGTGGTGAAGTAGAGCGAGATGGCCCAGTGCGCCAGCATCACCGGCCAGCTATGCACTCCGGCGGGCAGGTCGAAGGCCGCAATCAGCAGGCTCAACAGCGGAATGCCTCCCAGCAGAAAGCGACGGTCATTCATAGGCCGGCCAAGGTACTGGACTTTACGCACCGGCTGCCGAAAAAGCAGCGGCGTGCCTGCGCCGCCGCCGATACACATACCCCATAAAACCCACCGCTACCGCCGACCCCAGCAGCGACGGCAGAAACTGGCTGTACGGCTTATACGCTTCGAGCACCGTGCCGGTAAAGGCCGACAGCAGCGCGGCGTAGGTGCTCATCATCTTCCAGATGTGCTCGTAGAGCCAGGCCCCGCGCCGCCACCGCGCCCGCCACCAGGGCCGGCTCAGGTCGTACACCGTCATGGCCAGCAGCGCGCCCAGCGTGCTGTACATCACCACGGGCGACCACACCAGATGGATGTGCGGCAGCGCCAGCAGAAAAGCCAGTCCGCCCAGCAGGAACACCGCCGAAAACAGAACATCGCGCCGGGTCGGGCCGGTGGCGCGGGTGAGCAGCACGCGGTAGCCGGAGTACGCCTGATACACGCTCAGCAGCACAATAACCACCAGAAACGGCCGGAAGTTGAACACGGCCAGCCCCAGCACCGCCGTGGCCAGCACCACCGTGCTCAGCCCCAAAAACCAGCGCCCGAACCGCGCGTGCGTGCGTCCGCCCTTGGTCGTCACAATGGGCACAAGCCCCACCAGCAGCGCCAGCGTTCCGAATAGTATGTGCACCAGAATGTTGAGGCGATGCAGGGTTTCCATGACAAGCGAGCAGAAAAAGGTGGACGAAGGGAGGGGTTTTAACTACTGGCAACGCGCCATTGCGGCCTGCGTTTGGGCCGCGCCCCAGGTGGGCACCGCCGGAGTGGCGGGCCGAAAAGCCCGGAAACACGCCTCGGCTTTCGCGTAGCTGGCCCGGGCGACGGCGGCCCCGCCCCCCAGCAGCCGGGGACGGTGAAAGTCGTCGTTGCCGAGCACAAAATACAGCCGTGGGTTATCCGGGGCCAGTTGCCGGGCGCGGTCGAGGGTACTGCGGGTGAGCGACGAATAATGCAGGACCTGCGTGAAGGGCGCCGTGGTCAGGCGAATCTGGTAGAGGTAGGCCTGCAACACCAGCAGCTCGGCCGCGCCGGCCGGTGTGGGCGCGGCCGCCTGCGCCAGGGTGTGCTGGGCCTGGTCGAGGTACGCCGTCTGCCGCGGGGCATCCGGTGCCGCCAGCAGCGCCAGCCGGATGCAGGCATAAGCCTGGTAGTAGCGCGGCAGCCAGCCCAAAGCGGCCGAGGCGGCAGGCAGCAGCGCCAGTTGCTGCACCGCGCGCAACAGGGCTGCGGAGCCAACGGCAGGCGTTTGCACCGCGCTGGCCAGCGGCATCAGCCGTTCGGTAAAAGCATCGATTGGCACCGAAGGCTGGCGGAGTGAAAGGGGACGAGTGAGGGCTGTACCCCAGGCGAGGAACAGGGCTCCCCACAGCAGCAGTCGCATAACTGAAACAAGAATTAGAAGGCTTGATTTTCATTATAGTGCCCACAGCGGCCGGCCCGCCATGGCCAGCACAAACAGCCCGGCCACGGCCCCGGCATACAGCGCCGCCCCGGCCCAGGTGAGCCCGGTGGCTTGTTGCGGTGCCCAGCGGCTCAGGGCCCAGCCCAGCAGGGGCAGGGCTTGCAGGGCATGCATGCCCAGGAAGTGGGCGGCGCGCAGGTCGCCGGCGCGGGTGCTCCAGCCCAGGCCGGGCAGGCCGGGGCCGCCGTCGGGCGCGCCCACCGTGTGCTGCTGGTTATGAATCATGAAACCGCCCAGCACCGAGCCCACCAGAAACACCAGCAGCCCCAGGCGCAGGCCCCATACGTAGCCCGCCGGCCCAAACGGCTGGTAGCGCCAGGCCAGGTACAGGGCCCACACCGTCATCAGGGTATTGACCAGAATAAACACGCCCATCAGCCCGAACAGGACGGCGTTGAGCGCCGAGGAATTGTTGTAGTGCGAGGTGGTGCCGCGCGCCGCCTGGGTAAAAATCACGGCCTGCTCCACCACCATGCTCACGGCCACGCCCCAGCTCAGCAGCTGCACGCTGCGCTGGGCCGAAGCCGGCAAATCGGCCAGCAGCCAGCCCAGCGTCCAGACGAAGGCGGTGATGGACAGCGCGAATTTTAGCGGCTTGAGCCAGACCAGGGCACCGGTCACGTGGCGCTGGTCGAAGGGCAGCAGGGTTAGGGCCAGCACGGCCAGCGCCACGTTCAGCCAGCCGGTGTAGGAGAGCACGGGGTTCACGCGGTGCAGCAGCCGCAGGGCATCGCCCACGGTGTTGGCGGCAGGCGCAAGGGTGCTCAGTGGCGAAAAATCAGCCGTCGAAAGCAAGGTGGTTTTCATGGGCGTAGGCACTAAATGGAGGGATTTGAACCAGCAATTATCAGGCGTCTCCGGCGGGCTCCGGATACCGGCTGCGCACCCCGAAATACAGCAGCAGCCCCACCGGCCCGAACATAAACGTGAGCAGCAGGCAGGGCACCAGCAGCAGGTGCGGCACGCCGCGCCGCTGGGCATCGCGCAGCTCCCAGGCCCCGGTCCACATATCGAAGCAGAGGTAGTGCACCCAGCCGGCCAGCAGCGCCCACCGGTTGCGGAACAGCGCCGCCACCTCATCGAGCGACCCAAAACCGCCCTCGCCGCCGTGCGGCCCCAGGTAGTGCGCCGCAATGAGCACCGCGTAAGCCGCAGCCAGCAGCAGGGGCAGCGCGCCGCTGAGCACCACGGCGCGGGTGCCACGCCAGCGCGGGGCCAGCACCAGCAAGGCCCAGCCCAGCAGGGCCACGGGGCTGGCCAGAGAAAACAGGAAATCGGGCGTGAGCATAGGAGCAGGGCGAAGAAGTTGGTCAAAGCTAGCGGCCAACCCCGGGGGGCGCCAGCCGTTTCGGGGCGAAGCGGCCAAACAACCGGGCGAAGCGGCGGTTGTGGCCGGGTGAAATTCCCGACCTTTGCCATTGGTCGGTTTTTGGTTTGCTATGCTCCGGTTGTTGCGTTTTGTGTGGTTGAGTGTGGGCCTGCTGCCGGCGGGCGCGTGGGCGCAGGCCGTGGCGCCGGCCCGGCCCGACTCGGTGGTGCGCCGGCCCAACATCCTGCGCCTGCCGCACAACCGCTTCGTGGTGCAGTACGACTCGCGCTACTCCATCCTCAACCACCACCTCACCACTATCAACGGCCTCAAGCTGGGCATCGAGTTCAAGAGCCGGTTCCGCACCGGCGCGGCCATCTACTTTCTGAGCACCGGCGTGCCCTCGCGCCAGGCCAAGCCCGACAACGCCGCCGAAGACGCCGACGCCGAAATCCGCTTCCGCTACCTGGCTGCCTACGCCGGCTACGTGCTGCTCGAAAACCGCCGCTGGGAGCTCAGCGCCAACCTTCAGCTGGGCCTGGGCTCGGCCTATGTGCTCTACCAAGCCGATAACGGCGTCTCCGACAAAACCCCGCGCGAGTTCATGGGCATCGTGGAGCCCACGCTGGCCGCCCAGTACCGCGTGTTTCGCTGGGGCGGCGCGGGCACGGGCCTGGGCTGGCGGCAGCCGGTGTTCGTGCCCGGGGCTATCCAGAAAGAGCTGAACGGCCCGGTGTTCTACCTGCGCGCCAACCTGTTTCTGGGCGAATTATTCAAGGTGATGAAGGACAAGGAGCCGCTCTTCACCCAAACCAACATGCGCCCCTAAAAACGCCAAAACGCCCAACGACTGGCTGCTCCTGCTGAGCAACCGGCCGTTGGGCGTTTTCGGGTGTGGCTTTGGGGCCGCCCCTAATTAGTCGATAAATTTCAGCTGCAACGCATCGGCCACCTGCTCGGCCGGAATGGCGAAGCCGATGCCCTCGATGCCGCGGCCCACCAGCTTGGCGTTCACGATGCCCAGCAGGTGGCCGCCGTGGCTCACCAGGGCGCCGCCGCTGTTGCCGCCGTTGATACTCACGTCGGTTTGCAGGAAGGAGTGGCCCTCAATCTTGCGGCGGCCGCTGATGATTCCCTTCGTGATGGTCTGGCCCAGCTCCTTGTCGGCGGGCGTGCCGATTGCAAACACGTCGGCCCCGATTTCGGCGGCGCTGGTGCTGGGCACCTGGAAGGCCACGAGGCCATCGGTGTCGATTTTCACTAGGGCCAGGTCCATTTCGGGGTTCACGCGCACCACCTGGCCTTTGGCGGTCAGGCCGTCGGCCATCAGCACTTTCACTTGCGCGTCATCGCCTACCACGTGCGCGTTGGTCACGATGTAGCCGTCGGCAGAAATGATGCAGCCGCTGCCGTGGCCGTCCGAGGTTTCCACGATAACCACGCTTTTGGCGGCCGTGCTCACGCCGTTGTCGGCCGTGGCTTTGCTCAGCGCCGCGCGGTGCACGGCAATGGGCGCCAGCTCGTTGTCGGCGGCGGCTCCGGCGGGGGCACCGCCGCTAGCCTTGGCCAGCGCGTCGCTCACCTCCTTGTTGGCCATGAAGGCGTAGAGCGAGTTCTCGAACGCGTCTTCAAACGCCGCGTTGCCGCCCTTCTCAAACTTGATGCTTTTGCCCGCCGCTTTTTGCTCAAATACGGTTTTGCGGTTCTGGTTCACCAGCTTCCAGGTCACCTCCACTGCGCAGTGCGTCTCAAACTTGGCGTAGGCCTCGTACTTGTTGGTGGCGTAGATGTCGTACTTCAAGTCGCGCATTTCACCCTGTAGTGTGTAGCGCGACGACGTGCCCGTGGAGAACATGCTGCGGCCCTCGCTGGTGGGCACCGTGTAGCCCAGGTCTTTGAGGCTGCCGTTCACGTCGGCCTTCAGGTGGTCGGCGTCGAAATCCAGCGACTTGCCGAAGTACAGGATGTCGGTGGGCTCCTTGGCGATGATGATGTTGCCCATCTTTTCGCCGCCCTTGATGCGTACGTTCATCACCCCGCACTGCACCGTTTGGCTGCCGGCCACGGCGGTGGGCATGCGCACCATGCTGGGAGTCAGTTCGCTTTTGTTGAGGCGGTGGTTTGAACCGCTGGCCAGGTCCACGAAGTAACCGCCGATGGAGGCCAGCCAGCCGTAGGTGGTCACCGGGCTGATGTTACTTTCGCCGTTCACGGTTTCAATGCCTTTGCCCAGGCCGTAGAGCGTGCCGGCCAGGCCCAGGTAGTTGAGGTACACCACCGGATTGCCGCGGTCGGGGTACACTACTTCGCTATAGTCTTTGTAGCCAGCGTGCTTCACCTTCACCTCGGCGCTTTTGCTGCGCTTGAGGCGGATGTAGGTGCCAGTGGCCTTGATTTTGGCTTTCACTTCTTTGTCATTCACAAAGTAAGTGCTGCCGTCAGGCTGCCCGCTCACCTTCACCGACTGAAACGGGGTGCTGATTACGGTGGCGCAGCTTTGCAGCAGTAGCGCCCCCATAATGGTGCCATTGAGGACGATAGTAGAGGTTTTTTTCATTAAGTACCCGGTAAACGTGTGGAGAATTGACTAAAAAGGACCAGAAAATGAATTGCGAAAAGTGCGCATTTGTGCAAATTCGGTTCAATACTACTACCAAAAAATTCCTATTCCTACATTCACTTGCCCGACGAGTAGGCAAAGCCGACCGAGAGTGTGCCGTTGGCCCGGCTGCGGCTCTGCACCACCACGCTTTCGTAGGAAAACGAGTAGGCCAGGTTCAGGGCCAGGTGCTGGTATAGTTTAAAGGCCAGCACGGTGGCGCTGTTCAGGCGGTAGTCGCCGCCCGGGTCGCGCAGGCTGGGCTGATAAAAAAACAGTTCCGACGCGCTGAACACGCCCCGGTTCAGGCGTAGCTTGAGGCGGGTGGAATTGCGCACCACGTGCCGCGAAAAATCGGGCTCGGCGTTGTAGTCGGTGCGCTCATTGAGCAGGAAGGAGCTCACGGCGGCCTCGTTGCTGAGGGTGTCGGTGTAGAGCTGGTAGCCCACGCCGCCGCCCGCCACCACGCGGCGGTCGATGGCGCGCAGGTTGCTGGTTTCAAACTCGCCCAGTGCGTAGAATTTCCACCGGCCAATGCGGTAGTCGGGCGTGCTGAGCAGCAGCAGCTCCCGCTCGCGCAGCGCCCCGTCCTGTCGGCCGTAGCTGTAGCTCAGGGCCGCCGGAAACTGCCAGTGCCCCGCCGTGAAGCCGCCCGTGTGGCTGGTGCTGAAATACACCCGCTCCACCGTACCCGTGGTGTAAATGCCGGTGAGAGCTGCCGTGTAGCGCACGCCGGTGCCGTCCACATTGTAGGTCTCAAACTCGGCCGAAGGCAGCCCGGCCGGCGGTGGCGCAATGCTGCCGACGCTGTTCACCACCGCCGAATCGGGCGCGGCCGTGCCGGTCGAGTCCGGCTCCTGCGCCCATGCCGCCGGGCTGGCCAGCAGCCCCAGCAAGCAAATCAACCAACCGAAAAAACTCCGAATTTTCATCAAGCTACAGCGTGCGCAGCGTGGCCGCCCGGTTGAGCTTGCCCGTGGCCGTCATCTGAAATTCGGGCAGGTAGATGAAGTGCCGGGGCTGCTCGTAGCGCCCTAGCCGGGCCGCCAGCAGGGTTTTGAGCTCGCCTTCCTGGGCTTCCGTCAAAGCCTTTCCTTCGATAAAAGCCGTCACTACCTGGCCCAGCCGCTCATCGGGCTGCCCGGCCACGAAGCAGCGCCGCGAAGCGCCAATTTCGGCCAGCGCCACATCCAGCACCAGCTCCACTTTCTCCGCCGGCACCTTCACGCCGCCCGAGTTTATCACGAAATCGGCCCGGCCCAGCCACTCAAACGTGTGCGCGTCGGCGTTCAGCTGCACCACGTCGTTGGTGGTGATGAGCTGGTCGTCGGTCACGTCGCCGCGCAGCGTGAGGCAGCCACGCTCGTCCTGCCCCGCCGCAATGCCCGGCAGCACGCGGAAGCTGGTGGTGGCGTGCGGCCCGTTGAGGCGGCGCAAGGCTACGTGCGAGCACGTTTCAGTCATGCCGTAGGTCAGCCACGCGGCGGCTTTCAGCGGTTGCAAGTCCTGTTGCAGCGCCGCATCGGCCGGCGCGCCACCTATCAGAAACGACTTCATTTTATCAAGCCGCGCGGCGTGGCCGGCCGCCAGCACGGCCTTCAACTGCAAGGGCACGAAGGCCGAAAAGTCGAATTCTGCGTCCTCGGCCACGTAGGCAAACGGGTCGGCGTGCGGCTCCACGATGGTGAGGTGCATATTGCGCTCCAGCCCGCGCACCAGCATCATCATGCCCCCGATGTACTCGCAGTTGAGGCAGACCAGCGCCCGGTCGCCGGGGCCGAGGTCGAAGAAATCGGCGGTGCGGCGGGCCGAAGCTTCCAGCTGCCGCCGCCGCAGCACGATGGGCGAAGGCGGCCCCGTGCTGCCCGACGTGGTGAGGGTGAATTCCTGCGTCCCATTCAGCCATTGCCGGATAAAATCCAGCACCTTAGCTTCGTAGCCGTTTACGGGCGCATCAAGCTGGGCAGGGTATTCACGAATGGCGGCGTAGGCGTATTCGCGGCCGTTGAGCAGGAGGGAAGTGGGCAGGGTAGCAGGCATGGCGCGAAAGTACGCCGGGCGGCCGGCTTGACTTTCCGACACAAATTCCGTATTATTACAATACACTACTCCCTCAGCGCCATGCAATCCCACCCGCAACCTGCCACTGTCGTGGCTCCCGCAGCCGGCAGCCCGCCCCCCAAAGTCCGCAGCTTTGAGCTGTCCGAAATCAAGGCCCGCGCCAAAGCCATCAAAAAGCAGCGCAAGCAGGAAGACCGACGGTACTTTTTCAGCTGGTGCGCGTGCCTGCACGCCATCGGGTTCAGCTATTAGCGGTTTCGTAGACAATTCTCCCATAAAAAAGGCGCGTCTGCTTTCTGCCGAGAGGTAGAAAACAGACGCGCCTTTTTAGCTAAGCTCCGGGATGAGCTTACGGGAATTTTGGGAATTTCGAGAAGTCCGGCTGGCGCTTTTCCATGTAGGCGTTGCGGCCTTCTTTCGCCTCATCGGAGAGGTAATAAAGCAGCGTGGCGTTGCCGGCCAGCTCCTGAATACCAGCTTGTCCGTCCAGCTCCGCGTTGAAGCTCGATTTGAGCATGCGCAGCGAGAGCGGGCTTTTCTGCAGAATCTTGTGGCACCAGGCCACGGTGGTTTCTTCCAGTTTGTCGAGGGGCACCACTTTGTTCACAAGGCCCATGTCGAGGGCTTCCTGGGCGTCGTACTGGTCGCAGAGAAACCAGATTTCACGGGCCTTCTTCTGGCCCACCACGCGGGCGAGGTAAGAAGCGCCAAAGCCGCCATCGAACGAACCCACATTCGGGCCGGTCTGACCGAAACGGGCGTTTTCGGCCGCAATGGTGAGATCGCACACCACGTGCAGTACGTGCCCGCCGCCAATGGCCCAGCCCGCCACCATGGCAATGACCGGCTTGGGGATGGAGCGGATGATTTTCTGCAGTTCCAGCACGTTGAGGCGGGGCACGGTGTCCTCGCCCACGTAGCCGCCGTGGCCGCGCACGCTCTGGTCGCCGCCCGAGCAGAAGGCCCGGCCGCCCTCGCCGGTGAGGATGATGACGCCGATGTCGGTGCGGTCCTGGCAGATGCGCATGGCCTCAATCATCTCCTGCACCGTGAGCGGCGTGAAAGCGTTGTGCACCTGCGGCCGGTTGATGCTGATTTTGGCGATGCCGCCAAACTGCGAGAAGAGAATTTCTTTGAACTCCTTAATCGGGGTCCACTCAATGGGTTCGGTCATAGGGAAGATGGGAAAAAGAACGTTAGGCGAATGCGGCTTTCACCGCACTACGGTATTCTTCGAAAAACGCCGCGTTGGTCTTCGAGTCGGTGAAGACTTCCAGAATGGCCGCGCCGGTTTCGGCTGCAAAGAAAACCGGTAGCGCGGCTTCCAGTTCTTCAAACGATGAAACCGGGAAGTAGCGCAGGTTAAAATCTTTGGCCGTGTTCTCGGCCGTGAGCAACTGGCGCGTCTCAAAAAACTCGTCCAGCTCCGGCTGCTGGCGCGGCCCGTCGATGATGCGGAAGATGCCGCCCCCGTGGTTGTTGAACAGCACCACCCGCAGGTTGGGCAGCGGGTAATTGTGCCAGAAGGCGTTGCGGTCGTAGAAAAACGCTACGTCGCCGGTGAGCAGGACTACCGGCCGCTCCGACTGGGCCAGTGCCGCGCCCACGGCCGTACTGGTGCAGCCGTCGATGCCGCTGGTGCCCCGGTTGGCAAAGACTTCGATTTGCCGGCCTTGCGGAATGCCGAGGATGTTGGCGTAGCGCACGGCCATGCTGTTGGCGAGGTGCAGGGCGGTGGTTTCAGGTAATGCGGCCAGATTATGGCGGAAGGCAGAGAATTCGTTAAAAGGCTGGGTTTCGTCCGTGAAAAATCGGCTGATAAATTCAGCAGACTGTTGATTCGCACGACGCCACACCTTTCCATATGGCATAGCTTGCACTCGCACTTCCTGTGAGAATTCGTGTGCAAAATCGCCCAGAAAAATTGTTGGACTGGTTCGAATAACTTTTGTGAGGGAGCGAAATACATCTGCCACCACACCAGAATGCGGTTGAAGGTGCCATTGCTGCTCCGCTGGATATTTTCGCAGGTATAATTTCAGCGCTTTTGATATCAACGATTTTCCGAACGTTATCAGGAGACTAGGCCGCAATGACTCCCGAAATTCCTCATTGGCGCTGCTTAGAAAAATATCCTGCGACATAATTGCCGGAATATCTGTTGAAAGGTTGCTAATAGAATCTGCAACCACAATAGCGCCGGATTGATGCGCAAAATCCCTAATCGCCGCTACCATTGATGAATCACTGACATGCTGGCCAACTACCACCAGAATGCGATTTAAAAGCCCGTCGTAGGGCGATGATGCATGTGCTTCTGCGTAGAAAGTGGCTGACGGTACGTCTGCATCATCCCGAATAATCTTCACATCCTTCTCATACCCAATTCCCTCGCCCGCCTTCGGATAAAACGGCTCCCGCAGCGGCACATTCACCTGTACCGGCCCGGCGGGCGCGGCTTGGGCCAGGTTGATGGCCTCGTTCACAATGCGGGCCGAGTGCCACTTGGCATCCGCATGTGAGGTATCGACTGGTAATTCAAACTCGCCCTTGGCATGCGCGCCGTACAAATTGCGTTGGCGGATGGTCTGCCCATCGAGTTGGTCAATCCATTCAGGCGGCCGGTCAGCGGTGAAAATCACCAGCGGAATATGCTGGAAAAAAGCCTCTGCCACGGCGGGCGCGTAGTTCAGCCCGGCAGTGCCGGACGTGCACACCAGCGCCACCGCCCGCCGCTGTGCCTGCGCAATGCCCAGGCCAATGAAGGCGGCGGCCCGCTCATCGGGCACCACGCGCACGTTCAAACCCGGGTGGCGCGCAAAGGCCAGTGTGAGCGGCGCGGAGCGCGAACCGGGCGACAAAACAACATCGGTAATGCCGTGTTGGGCGCAGATTTCGGCGATATTATAAATGGCTTGCATCATTCTTAATCAATCAAACATCACTGAAGCACCGCGCCCACGGTTTGCAATTTCATTTCGGTTTCCTGCCACTCGCGGGCGGGGTCAGAGTCGACGGTGAGGCCGGTGCCGGCGTAGAGAATGGCCTCGGTGGGGCGCAGCTGCAGGCAGCGCAGGTTCACAAACAGGCGGGCAATGCCGGGCGCGGCCACATTCACCGGCCCCAGGAAGCCACTGTAGTAGGCGCGGTCGTAGCCCTCGTGGCGGCGCAGGAAATCGAGCGCGGCCGTTTTGGGCATGCCGCCCACCGCCGAGGTGGGGTGCAGCAGCCGCAGCATATCGGTGCCCAGCGAGGCAGCGTTGGGCACGTTTTGTAGGTCTACTTCGAAGTCGGTGCGCAGGTGCAGGAGCTGCCCGGCGGCCACGGTGCGCGGGCCGGTTTCGTGGTATTCACGCAGCCGCAACTGCTTGAAACAGCTCACGATGTAGCGCGCCACCAGCGCCTGCTCCTCAATTTCCTTCTGCCGCCAGATGGCATCCTGCGGGCGCGTGTCCGGCAGCAGCGGCTGCGTGCCGGCCAGCGCCATGGTATGAAAATGCCCGTCGGCTGTGACTTCGGCCAGCACCTCGGGCGAGGCCCCCAGCCAGGTGCCCACGCCCGGCACGCTCACCAGCGACACAAAGGCGCGCGGATATTTTTCGCTTAACTCATCAAACGCCGCCAGCGGGTCGAAGCCCACCGGCAGTGGGCGGCGGGCAGCGCGGGAACTCACCACCTTCACCACTTCCTTGGCCTCGATGGCGGCCACGCCGCGCCGCACCAGGGCAGTGTACTCGGCCTCGGTGGCGGCGGGCGGGGCGGGCTGCGGGCCGTAGTGCCAGGCCAGCTCCGTCGGCGTGGGCAAGCCCAGCCAGGCCGTGAGGCCCGGCACCAGCTCGCGGGCCGCCGGGGCCACGGTCACGGCTTCAGGTTGGGCTAGGTTGTAGCCCACGTCAGCGGGCAGGAACAGGGCCGGGTTGTGGTCCGAATCGCGGAACGGGAAAAAGGCGAAACCGGCCGGAGCTTGAGCATCAAGCGCGGGCGGCAGGCCGGTGTAGGCGGCTTCGAGGGAGCGGGCCACCAGCAGGCGCGGCGGCGCGGCTCCGGGCTCGCGCCACAGGGCCAGCGGGCGGTTGGTGCGCAGCGCGCCGGCCACGAGGTGGCGCAGCCGGGCCGGGGCATCCAGCCCCGCCGCCACCGCCGGCCAGGGCAGGTATCGAAGTTGACCAGCCTGCATTTAAACCGCCTTGGAGCTAGCGGCCGGCAAATCAATCACGGCCATCGTAATGCGGCTGATGCACACCAGCGCCCCGGTTTCTTCGTGCGAAATGCGGATTTCCCACACCTGCGTGCTCCGGCCGATGTGCACCGGCGTGGCGCGGCCCAGCACCCAGCCATCGCGCACGCCCTTGAGGTGGTTGGCGTTGATTTCGAGGCCCACGCAGGCCTGTTTGGTGCGGTCCACGCGCAGGGTGGCGGCAATGCTGCCCAGGGTTTCGGCCAGCGCCACCGACGCTCCGCCGTGCAACAGGCCCATGGGCTGGTGCGTGCGGCCGTCCACGGGCATCCGGCCTTCGAGGTAATCGTCGGTTACGGTGGTGATTTCCATGCCGAGGGCATCGGCCAGGGTGGGGCGGGAGGCCGTCCAGCGCTTTACTTCTTCCAGATTCATGGGGTGGGGCAGGAGAGCGGCCGGGGAAGCTCCGCTCGTCGGTGAATGATAGGGCGTAAAGGTCAACTGTTGGGGTTTAAACTCCGTACTTTGAAGAATTGTTGACCGATTGTTACGCAAAACTACCGCGAAAGTGAGGCCCCGGACCATCTTCCTCCTGCGCCATGGCCAGACCGATTTCAACGTGCGCGGCATCGTGCAGGGCAGCGGCGTCGATTCCAGCCTGAACGATACGGGCCGCCGCCAGGCCGCCCAGTTCTTCGCGGCCTACAGCCACGTGCCCTTCGATAAGGTCTACACCTCCACCCTGCGCCGCACCCACGAGTCGGTGCAGCAGTTCCTCGACCTCGGCCTCCCCCACGAGGCCCACGCCGGCCTCAACGAAATCAGCTGGGGCGTGCGTGAGGGCACCCGCATCACCATGGAAGAGGATGCCGAATACCGCCAGGTACTGGCCGGCTGGGTGGCCGGCGATACCCACGCCCGTCTCACCGGCGGCGAAAGCCCGGAGGAAGTGGCCGCCCGTCAGCGCCCGTTCATCGAGCTGCTAAAGGCGCGGGAGGCCGAGGAAACCGTCCTCGTCTGCATGCACGGCCGGGCCATGCGCGTCATGCTCTGCCAGCTGCTCAACTACCCGCTCAGCTGCATGGAAGGCTTCGAGCACAGCAATTTATGCCTGTATAAGTTGGAGTACACCGGCTCGGTGTTCACCATCAAGAATTTTCTGGACGTGACGCACTTGCAAGCAGCCGGCTGATGCTTAGACGTATTGTCCAAAACGTCATGCAGAGCGTAGCGAAGCATCTTGCCCGTAGTAAGTGAATCAATTGCAAAGGTTTAGTTGTGCAGGCAAGATGCTTCGCTACGCTCTGCATGACGTTCTTTATTCGTTCGATGAGCCAGTCCTTACATTCTCCCTATAATAACATTGCCCCCGCCAACTTTTCCGGCTAATTTTGGCCTTCTCAACTCTAGCGCTTCTATATCCGATGGCCGAAATCATAAAAATGCCCAAAATGAGCGACACGATGACCGAAGGGACCATCGCGGCCTGGCTCAAAAAAGTGGGTGATAAAGTTAAGTCCGGGGACATCCTGGCCGAAGTCGAAACCGACAAAGCCACCATGGAGCTGGAAAATTACGAAGACGGCACCCTGCTCTACATCGGGCCGAAAGAGAAGGATTCCGTGCCGGTTGATGGCATTCTGGCCATCGTGGGCAAGGAAGGCGAAGACATTTCGGGCCTGCTGAATGGCCAGAGCGGCGGTGCCGCCCCGGCTCCGGCGGCTGCACCAGCCCCGGCCCCCGCCGCCGAAGCTCCCAAAGCACCGGAAGCTGCTGCGCCGGCTCCCGCGCCAGTTGCTGCTGCCCCGGCCGCGCCCGCCAATGGCAAGAAAGCTACCGTGGTCCGCATGCCCAAAATGAGCGACACAATGACCGAAGGCACTATTGCCGCTTGGTTGAAAAACGTGGGCGACAAAGTAAAATCGGGTGATGTGCTGGCCGAAGTCGAAACCGACAAAGCCACGATGGAACTCGAAAACTACGAGGACGGCACCCTGCTTTACACTGGCCCCAAAGCTGGCGAAGCCGTTGCTGTTGACGGTATTCTGGCCATCATCGGCGAAGAAGGCGCTGACATTCAGGCGCTGCTCGGCGGTGGTTCGGCTCCGGCCGCTGCTCCCGTGGCCGCCCCGGCTGCTCCCGCCGCCGAAGCTGCTCCGGCTGCTGCCGTAGCTTCGGCTACCCCTGCTGCTTCCGCCAACAGCGGCCGCATCCTGGCCTCACCCTTGGCCAAGAGCATTGCCAAGGAAAAAGGCATTAACCTCTCGCAGGTTGTAGGCAGCGGCGATAATGGCCGCATCGTGCAGCGCGACGTGGAGAACTTCCAGCCCTCCGGCGCTACTGCCGCGCCCGCGCCGCAAGCTGCTCCGGCTGCTGCACCGCAGGCGGCTCCGGCCCCGCAGGCTGCTCCCGCCAGCGCCCCGGCCTCGACCGATACGTACACCGACACGCCCGTGTCGCAGATGCGCAAAGTCATTGCCAAGCGCCTATCCGAGAGCCTGTTCACCGCCCCGCATTTCTATCTCACGATGGAAATCAACATGGACAAGGCCATGGAAGCCCGCGTGAAGCTCAACGAGCTTTCGCCGGTGAAACTCAGCTTCAACGACCTGGTGCTGAAGTCGGCAGCTATTGCCCTTCGCTCGCACCCGGCCGTAAATTCTTCGTGGCTCGGCGACCGCATCCGTCAGAACAAGGTCATCAACATTGGCGTGGCCGTGGCCGTGGACGAAGGCCTGCTGGTGCCCGTGATTCGCAACGCCGACCAGAAAGGCCTGGCCAGCATTGCCAACGAGGTGAAGGAGCTGGCCGGCAAAGCCAAATCCAAGAAGCTACAGCCCGCCGAGTGGGAAGGCAGCACCTTCACCATCTCGAACCTGGGCATGTTCGGCATCGATGAATTCACGGCCATCATCAACCCGCCGGATGCCTGCATCCTGGCCGTGGGCGGCATCAAGCAAACCGCCATTGTGAAAGACGGCGCGCTCGCCATCGGCAACATCATGAAGGTGACGCTGAGCTGCGACCACCGCGTGGTGGACGGCGCTACCGGCGCAGCCTTCCTGCAAACGCTGAAAAGCCTGCTGGAAGACCCGATGCGTTTGATGATTTGATTTTAACTGAAGTAGGGGGCGGGGCTCATCCCCGCCCGTCGTTGAACGGAATTGGCTAGGTTTTGCCTAACTCAAACGTTCAACGACGGGCGGGGACGAGCCCCGCCCCTACATTTTACCGAACCTAATGACCAGAATCCGCTCTACTACCGTTCTCGGCATTCGCCACAACGGGGAAATTGCCGTGGGGGCCGATGGCCAGGCCACCATGGACAAGCACGTCGCCAAAAACAACGTGCGCAAAATCCGTAAGCTGCAGGATGGCAAAGTCGTGACCGGTTTCGCCGGCTCTACCGCCGATGCGTTTATGCTGCTCGACCGCTTCGACGAGAAGCTGACCAGCTACGGCGGCAACCTCAAGCGCGCTGCCATCGAACTGGCCAAGGACTGGCGCAAAGACCAGTACCTGCGCAAGCTGGAAGCCATGATGGTGGTGGCCGATAAAGACGAGCTGCTAATCCTAAGCGGCACCGGCGACGTACTGGAACCCGACTCGGACGTGGCTGCCATCGGCTCGGGCGCGATGTATGCGCAGGCCGCCGCACTGGCTCTTAAGAAACATGCGCCGCATTTAACGGCCCGCCAGATGGTGGAAGAAGGCCTGCACATCGCGGCCGATATCTGCATTTACACCAATCATAATTTGATGATTGAGTCGCCGTCGTAGGCAACTCTGAATAAACCAGAATGTCATGCTTCGGCTACGCTCAGCATGACATTCCCCCCAACCCTGAAAACAACCCCATCCAACCCATGCAAATCACCAATTTCCTCAAGCATCATTACCGCCACTTCAACGCTGCTGCGCTCATCGACGCGGCCGATGGCTACAACAAGCACCTCGCCGATGGCGGCAAAATGATGATTACCCTGGCCGGCGCCATGAGCACCGCCGAAATGGGTATTCAGCTGGCCGAGTTGATTCGGCAGGACAAGGTGCAGATTATCAGCTGCACCGGGGCCAACCTGGAGGAGGACATCTTCAACCTCGTGGCCCACGATTTTTACGAGCGCGTGCCCAACTACCGCGACCTCACGCCCGCCGACGAGCAGGCCCTGCTGGAGCGCCACATGAACCGCGTGACCGATACCTGCATCCCCGAAGAGGAAGCCATGCGCCGCTTGGAGCACACCGTGCTCAAGTTCTGGGAGAAGGCCGACCAGGAAGGCAAGGCCTACTTCCCGCACGAGTTTTTCTACCAGATTCTGCTCAGCGGCGAGCTGGAGCAGTATTACCAGATTGACCCCAAAGATTCCTGGATGTTGGCCGCGGCTGAGAAAAACCTGCCCATCATTTGCCCCGGTTGGGAAGACTCCACGCTCGGCAACATCTACGCCGGCCACGTCATTTCGGGTGACATCAAGAACGTGCACACCATGAAGACGGGCATTCAGTACATGATGTACTTGGCCGACTGGTACACCAACACCGCCACCGAGGAAAGCAAAGTGGGCTTCTTCCAGATTGGCGGCGGCATTGCCGGCGACTTCCCCATCTGTGTGGTGCCCATGCTGCACCAGGATTTGCAGCGCCACTCGGTGCCGCTGTGGGGCTATTTCTGCCAGATTTCGGACTCCACCACCAGCTACGGCAGCTACTCCGGGGCCGTGCCCAACGAGAAAATCACCTGGGGCAAGCTGGGCGAGAAAACCCCGAAATTCATCATCGAAAGCGACGCCACGATTGTGGCTCCGTTGATTTTCGCCATCGTGCTGGGGCAGTAAGGTGCCTGTGGGCTAGGGTGAAACCAACCCTGCTTCACAAAAAGCCCCGGTACCGTGCTGTACCGGGGCTTTTTTGTGAAGCAGTGGATTACTTAGTTAGCACCTCTTCGCCAATGTTATCGCGGCCTACTTTCTTGATGGCGGTCATCGACACAGCGGTGCCAGGGTAGTCACAGCCCTCTGCGGTCATTTCGGGCAGGGGCTTGCCTTTCGTGGCGGCCATTGCCACAGCGCCGACAATCGGCACGAAGCTCAGTCCTTTGCGAGCGTTGGAATCCTTAAGACCGGCCGTGCCGGTGCTGATGCGGTTTTTCAGCGCAATCGGGGCCGAAGTATAAACTTTGGTGCTGGTATAGATGGCGTCGCCCTGGTCGGTGAAGCGCCCGGAATGCGTATAGGTGTAGATTTCTACATACATGACGCTGCCGGAATATTTGCCGGGGTCAAACTCCGTGTACTTCAGTAGGTTGACCGAGGGCATGTTCTCCTCGGCAAAGTATTCTTCACTGGGGCGGTATTCGCGGTGGGCGTTGAAGCGCTCGAGCAAGCCGGAGCGGGTGATAACCCCGTAGCCCTTGTTGGCATACTTGGCGCGCACGGCGTCGGCATCGCCGTCTTTGTACATGGTGAATTCGCGCAGCTCGTTCACAAACTGGCCTTTGTTGTTGAGGGAGCCGGCCCGCAGCCCAATCGAGAAGTAATTGCACACATCGAGCGGGGCGAGGTAAGGATATACGATGGTGTACTCGTTCATCCCGTAGCAATCAATTTCCGATACGCGCTTGCCGTTGAGGTAGAGGCCGGCGTATTGGGGAGCTTCCTGGTCAGCGGGGGCTTCTTCGGCGGCCGCTGTCTCTTCTTCGGTGGCGGCAGGCGCGGCAGCGGCTTTCGCAGCTGGCTTGGCGGCGGGCTTGGCAACGGATTTGGCAGCGGGGCGAGCCTGGCCGTGGGCAGCGCCAAGCATAGAAACTGCCAGGACGGCAGAAAGGTAAAGGTGTTTCATCGATGTGGATGACGAATGAAAAGGAGTGATTCCCTACTTTCAGAATAGATTGACCGCTGTTTCGGGATAATTCCGGCCTTATGGATACTAATGTTCCAAGCTACAATGATACAATGTTTAGTTGATTGCTCAAAATAAAAACATCTGCTATTTTCAATAGTCGCCTGGGGCACTGGGCGCAGGCCCACAATCACGCTCCGAACCAGCCCCAAACTGCCGCAAAAATGTCGTGCCAACGGGTAAATGGCCGCATTTGCGCTACAAAAAGAGCCGGCCGCTTCATCAGCGGCCGGCTCTTTTTGCGGTTATGTCGGGTTGACTAGCCCAGGACGTGTTCGGCTAATACTTTTTGCAGGTCATAAATATTGACCTGTTTATTGAATTTGCGCGTCACGCTAGGAAGCGCTTCACTCGATACCCAGATTTTCAATTCCGCGTCAAGGTCCATATGCCCTGCGGTTTCGATGGCAAAGCGGGAAATACTTTTATATAATACGGAAAGGTATTCTATTTTCTTGCCCGTTAATCCTTGCTTATCAACCAGGATAAGGCGTTTGTTGGTGAAAATAAATACATCTCGCATCAATTTGAAGCCAATTTCGATGACCTCGCCATTGGCGAGCAAAATGCCATACTCCGTATTTAACTCGGCTGGCTGTGCAACCCCGGCATTGCCGAGAATAGCAGAAAAAAAACCCATGATTTTTGGTTATTAAAGTGAGTTTCAAATGTAGCTCACTACCAATGGGAATTACGCCATTTCCAACTCCCGTGTCTTCACCATGCCCACGGCCTCAAAGGCTTGGCTCAGGTCCAGCATCAAATCCTGCGGGTCTTCGACGCCGATGCTCAGGCGAATCATTTGGGGGGTGATGCCCATTTCGCGCTGTTCGGGCACCGAGATGTCGGAGTGGGTCATGGTGCCGGGGTGCTCGGCGAGGCTTTCGGTGCCGCCGAGGCTCACGGCCAGCTTGATGAGCTTGAGGGCGTTGAGGAAGCGGAAGGCTTCGGCCTCGCCGCCGCGGATGTCAAAGGAAATCATGGAGCCAGGCGACAGGCAGTGGCGGCGGTAGATGTCCTGCTGGGCGGGGCAGTGCTCCAGGTGGGTGAGGTAGTAGGTGCGCTGCACCAGCGGGTGGGCGCGGAGCCAGTCGGCAATGATTTGGGCCGAAGTGGCGGCGCGCTCCATGCGCAGCTTCAGGGTTTCGAGGGAGCGCATGAGCATCCAGCCGGTGTTGGGGTCGCACATGGTGCCCATGAAGGTGCGCATAGCTTTGATTTCCTTCATGAGGGGCTTGCTGGCCAGGGCCGCACCCGCGATGAGGTCGGAATGCCCGCCCAAAAACTTGGTGGCCGAGTACAGCACCACGTCGGCCCCGTGCTTGAGGGGGTGTTGAAACACCGGCCCGAGGAAGGTATTATCGACCACCAGCCGGATGGGATGGTCCTCGGTGCCGTGCTGGCGGGCCAGGGCGGCACAGGCTTCCAGGTCGACGAGGTGGTTGGTGGGGTTGGCAGGCGTTTCCACGAAAATCATGGCCAGACGGCCCTGCTCAATGCCGGCCACCTGAGCCGTTAGCTCCTCCGGGGTGGCGGTGGGGCGGAAGCCCACGGCGGTGATGCCGAACTTGGGCAGCACGTTTTTGAGGAAAAAATCGGAGCCGCCGTACACGGGTTCAGAGTGCAGCACCACGTCGCCGGGCTTGAGCAAGGCCAGCAGGGTGGTGCTGATGGCGGCCATGCCGCTGGCGAAGCTGGCCGCCTCCTCGGCACCGTCCCAGAGGGTGAGGCGGTGCTCCAGAATCTCCAGGCTGGGGTTGTTGAGGCGGGAGTAGATGAGGCCCATTTCCTCGTCGGGGCGCTGCTGGCGCAGGCCATAGGCCAGCTCGAAGAAGGCTTTGCCTTCTTCGGCGCTGTTGAAAACGAAGGTAGAGGTCTGGAAAATGGGCGGCTTAATGGCGCCCTCGCTCCAGGCGGGGGTGTAGCCGTAGCTCATCATGAGGCTTTCGGGGCGCAGTGCTTGGCCGCCGATGTGGGCGTGGTCGTGCAGGGTGGGCATGAACGGGAGTTGGGTGGGGGTGAGAGATTAGGTGGGACGAAGGTAGGATTTTGTTTTGAGGACGGGCAATAAAAAGCCCCGCCGCGGGAAAGCGGCGGGGCAGTAGCGCGGGTCTTGTCCCTGCCCATCGTTGTACGGAATTAGAGAAATAGCGCAAATGTCCGGGCAAGGGCAAGCCACGTCCATACAACACTATTTTGTAGTGGGCTGCTTCGCCGGCTGCGTAAAAATCTTCGGGTCGTAGTTTGGCCCCAAACTACGACCATAGTTTGGGGCGGGGTGCTTGAGTCTTATTGGGTGTGTCTTTTATCGAATAGGGTAAATCTTTTGACTCTTCAATAGATTTAGGTCGATATAATCGACGAAATAAGCACGCTGTAATAGCTTGGCCTGTCCAAGTTTTTCTATCCAATTATTGACCCTCTCATTCATCTCCCAATAATCAAGGGCAGCCAATGCTGCCAATGACTCTTCATCTGGACAGTACACGCCAAAAACCGGGTAAGCTGGTTCTGAATCTTCTGGCACATAAGGGCCCTGAATGAGAAATAAGTCATACTCGACCGTTGAAGGGAGTTCTCCAAGAATTTTTGGCAACGCGAGCCGTACTGCTTCCAGCCAACGGATGTTCAAGTCCATGCTGGGAAACAGAAACGGATTGTCGGGCACTATTAGCGTATATTCTCTGGGCACCGCACACTCACGTTAAAAAGGCTATCAAACATTTAGGCTGCCTCAAATCTAGTACTTCCCATAGCCCGGACAGTTTACATTATTATCCCCATGCCCACCCCCATCCCCAAAAAACTTCTGGCACGCCAGCACGAAATCACCGCCGATTTCCTGCGCGAAGTAGACCGTCACCTGGCCGATATCGTGGCCGGCCGGGCCACCGAGATGTTCGAAATCCGCGACTTCGCGGGCATCCTTTGCATCCACCCCACGCACCTGAGCAACACCATCAAGCTGGCCACCGGGCACGCGCCGTGCTACTTTTTCGAGGCCCGCATCATGGACGTGGCCCGCGAGCTGCTGCGTGACTCCAGCCGCCCGGTGGCCGCCATCGCCGCCACCCTCACCTACGACCCCTCCAATTTTACCAAGTTTTTCAAGCGCTTCCAGGGCTGCACCCCCAAGCAGTACCGCGAGCAGGTGTGGGCCGCCCAGCGCGCCGAAATTCCGGAAGCTGTTACCATTTAAACGGAACTACTCACCATAAACCCAGCGGCTCCGGGCCAGACCTTTGCCTCATCATTCACCCCAACCAAATTGAACCCGATGAGCACCTCCAAAATCGCCCTCGTCACCGGCGGCAGCCGTGGCCTGGGCAAAGACATGGCCCTCAACCTGGCCCAGAAAGGCCTCAACGTCATCCTCACCTACCACAGCCAGCAGGCCGAAGCCGAAGGCGTGGTGGCCGCTGTGCGCGCCACGGGCCAGCAGGCCGTGGCCCTACAGCTCGATGCCTCCAACGTGAGCAGCTTCGGCGCTTTCTTCGAGCAGGTACGCGCCACCCTGAAGGAAACGTTTGATGCCGAGAAGTTCGATTTCCTCATCAACAACGCCGGCACGGGCCTCTACCAGGCCTTTGCCGAAACCACCGAGCAGCAGTTCGACGACATTCTGAACATCCACTTCAAAGGCCCTTACTTCCTCGCCCAGCAGGCCCTGCCGCTGCTCAACGACGGGGGCGGCATCATCAACATTTCGTCGGGCCTCACGCGCATCGTCATGCCCGGCTCGTCGGCCTACGCCAGCGCCAAAACGGCCGTTGAAGCCCTCACCCGCTACCAAGCCAAGGAGCTGGGCGCACGTCGCATCCGCGTAAACGTGGTGGCCCCCGGTGCCATTGAAACCGATTTCGGTGGCGGCCGCACCCGCGACAACAAGGAAATCAACGCCCACATCGCCAGCCTCACCGCCCTGGGCCGCGTGGGCTTGCCCACCGACATCGGCCCCGTCGTGGCCTTCCTCTGCACCCCCGAAGCCGGCTGGATTAACGGCCAGCGCATCGAAGTATCGGGCGGGCAGGGGATTTAGCCGCGCAGCCACAAAAAAGCCTTCCCGCTACGTAGCGGGAAGGCTTTTGAGTTTTTGCAGGATTTAAGCCGGACTATTTGCCGGCCGCTTTCCGCATCCGGTAGGAATCGACCTGCTGGCGCAGCACGGCCAGCAGCGAGCCGTAGCGTTGGCGGGCTTCCTGAGTGCTTTCCAGCTGTTGAAGGCGGGAGTTAATCAGCTCTGAGAAGTCTTCGACGGAGTAAGTACGTTTCGGCGTGGTGGACACGGCGGGAACAACAAAATGGTTCGGGTAATATAGCGGAGGCGCTACGGCATATACGTAGCGCCTCAAACATAAGACTTAAAACCGAAATAGCGGCCGGGCCGGGTTCCAGATGCCCCACGGAATCATGAGCAGCACCAGTACCAACGCCACGCCGAAATAGAGCAGTGCCTTGCGGTGCTTCTGGGTGCTATCGGCCGTTTTCTTGATGGCAATGCGGCCCACCTGCGCCACAATGGCGGCCAGAATCATCACCACCACGTGCTCCATACCGAAAAAGCGGATGGTGGCATCCTTCATGGCTCCGGCTTGCTTCATGGCGTTCAGGCCCACCGGGCTGAGGCCGAAATACAGGCCCAGGCCGATGATAACCTGCAGCCACATGAAGCCCGAGAAAGCGGCGCTCATTCCGTTGTCGGCGCTCAGGAAGGGGCGACGGCCGGAGTAGCCCACGTAGGCGCGGTACACGGCAATGAGGCCGAAGATGAGCACGAACCAGCGGGACCAGGAGTGCAGAACGAGAAGGGTTTGGTACATAAAAAGGGGAAGAGTGAACAGGGAAATCAGTTGCAAAAGCGGCTTAAGCCATGTCCAGGGCCAGCCGTTTCTTGTCGCGGTGCACCACGAACATAACCACGAACAGCGACACGTAGGGCAGGGCGCACCCAATGCCAAACCATCGCCAGAATGAGCGGCCGTGGTTGTACGCCATAAACGCCGTCATAATCGGCATGAAAAACAACGGCGTTAGAATAACAATAAGGGCTTCAATCATCGAAATAAGTGCGGAATTAATGCAGGCGCAAAGGTATGGCCACCGTTCGGCTGGTCAACCCGGTTGCAGACGACGGCGCGGCTAGAGTTGTGGCGGCCATTGGTGCGGCGGTTGCTGGTGCCGGGCCGCTTTTTCTTCCCGCCACTTATCACGCATAGCCATGAATAGTGCGATAAATACCGACACAAAAGGCAGCAGCAGTCCCAGCCCAAACCACCGCCAGAACGACCGGCCGTAGTTGTAGGCAATGTAGCCGGTGATGGGCGCGAAGACGAGCAGCGAAACCCCGAAAATGAGCAGCAGGCGAAGAAAGAACACGGAAATTGGGGGGGGAGGGAGATAAATGGGGTGACTAGGGTCATGCAGAGCGCAGCGAAGCATCTTTACCGCACAACGCAATTCATTTTCTATTGCGGTAAAGATGCTTCGCTGCGCTCTGCATGACCGTTCTTCGGCATGATGTTCTGCATCAAAAGAAGCATTACCGCACCTTGCCGCGCTTCACCAGGTAAGCATACAGGACTTTCTCAAACGGCTCGCGCACGTCTACGGGCACGAAATCGATGCGCAGCTGGCCGCAGCGCTGGGCCAGCTCCTGTTCGTAGGCCGTCATGGCGGCCTGGTATTGCTCCTTTACCTGGGAGGGCTGGAGCTTGATTTCGAGGCCGGTTTCCACATCTTCGAAGATGTAGGGCCGCTCGGCGAAGTCAAAGTTGGCTTCCGTAGCGCGGTCGAGGACGTGGAACAGCAGGACTTCGTGGTGCTGGTGCTTGAGGTGCTGGAGGGCGGCCAGGGCCGCTTCCTGCTCGTCGGCGCCGCGCCCCAGCATGTCGCTGAACAGGATGACGAGCGAGCGTTTCGGAATCTGCTGCGCGATGGCGTGGATGGTGCCGGCTACGTCGGTGCCCCGGGTTGTTTTGGGCACGGGCGGGCGCTCCAGCAGCTGTTGCAGGGCCAGCAGCAGCGTGTGCCGGTGGGTACTGGTGGAGCGCACCGGCGTTTGCAGCTCAATGGTATCGGCAAAGGTGACGAGGCCCACGGCATCGCGCTGCCGGGTGAGCAGCGTGGTGAGCGCAGCGGCGGCCAGGATGCTGAATTTCAGCTTGTCGAACCCCGGCGCGGGGTAGTACATGCTAGGGCTTACATCGAGCAGGATGTGGGCGCGCAGGTTGGTTTCTTCCTCGTAGCGCTTCACGAAGAGCTTGTCGGTGCGGGCAAACACCTTCCAGTCGATGTGGCGCGTGCTCTCGCCGGGGTTGTAGAGGCGGTGTTCCGAAAACTCGACCGAAAAGCCGTGGTAGGGCGACTGGTGCAGGCCCGTAATGAACCCATCCACCAGCTGGCGGGCCAGAAACTCAATGTTCTCAAAGGAGCGGATGGCGGCAAGGTCAAGGGGCATGAGGGCGGAAGGAAATGGCAACCGTTTGTCATCCTGAGCGCAGCGAAGGACCTTCTCACGTTAAAAACGATTTGTTCTAACGTAAGAAGGTCCTTCGCTGCGCTCAGGATGACAAACGATTTATTAGACAATGTTCAAATATACCCCCAACAGCCGTCCTGCCTCCCGCGTTTATCTTTACCGCATCTTTCGTAAGTTAGTCCTTTCAACCAACCGACCGATTCTATTTCCCACTCATACCCCACCCAATTCCAGTGGACGACCGTCACGACCAGGAAGAAATTTATTCCCAACGCATTAAAGCCGGCAAGCGCACGTACTTCTTCGACGTGAAAGCCACCCGCGGCCAGGATTACTACCTGACCATCACCGAGAGCAAGCGCCGGCAAAACGGCGATGACTCCGTTTCGTACGAAAAACATAAAATCTTCCTCTACAAGGAGGACTTCCTCAAGTTTGTGGATGCCCTGCAGGACGCCGTGGACTACGTGCGCGAGGAGCTGCTGAGCCCCGAGGAAGTAGCCGAGCTCGACCGCCCGCGCGACTACGACGACCGCGACCAGCCGCGCCGCGAGTTCGAGCGCCCCGCCTTCGACCCCAACCGCAGCGACGACAGCTTCTAAGGCAGCGGCGAACGGTTAGCGGTTAACTTTTTGGGTCCGATTTCAACGGCGCGACTGGACTTTGGTCCGGGCGCGCCGTTTTGCGTGGCGGCAGGCCGTACCTTTGCGGCCGAATTGCCTGCAATTCACTCAATCACTTAGTCACTCATTCACTCCCACTATGGGCCTCCGCTGCGGTATCGTCGGCTTGCCGAACGTCGGTAAATCCACCCTTTTCAACGCGCTTTCAAACGCCAAGGCCGAATCGGCCAACTACCCGTTCTGCACCATCGAGCCCAACGTGGGCGTCATCACCGTGCCCGACGAGCGCCTCCAGATTCTGGAAGCCCTCGTGAACCCTAAGCGCGTGCTGCCCACCATCATCGAGTTTGTCGACATTGCCGGCCTCGTGAAAGGCGCCAGCAAGGGCGAAGGCCTGGGCAATAAATTCCTGGCCAACATCCGCGAGGTGGACGCAATTATCCACGTTGTGCGCTGCTTCGACGACCCCAACATCGTGCACGTGGCCGGTGGCGTGGACCCCGTTTTTGATAAGGACGTTATCGACACCGAATTGCAGCTCAAGGACCTGGAAAGCGTTGAGAAGAAGCTGCAGAAGTCGGAGCGCAGCGCCAAAGCCGGCGATGCCGTGGCCAAGAAGGAAGTGGTGTCGCTGCAGAAGTTCAAAGCCGCCCTCGAAGCCGGCCAGAACGCCCGCGCCGTTGATGCTTCGTCCGACGACCTCGAAGCCATTGCCGATTTGCAGCTGCTCACCATCAAGCCCGTGATTTACGTGGCCAACGTGGACGAGGCCAGCATTGCCAGCAACGGCAATAACCACGTCACGGCCCTGCGCGAGCACGTGAAAGCCGAAGGCGCTCAGGTGGTGCTGGTGTCGGCCGCCATCGAGGCCCAGATTGCCGAGATGGAAGACCCCGAGGAAAAAGCCATGTTCCTGGGTGAATATGGCCTCACCGAGTCGGGCCTGAACAAGCTCATCCGCGCCAGCTACGAGCTGCTGAACCTGATTACCTACTTCACAGCCGGCGTGCAGGAAGTGCGCGCCTGGACCATCCACCGCGGCGACAAAGCGCCTGCGGCGGCCGGTGTTATTCACTCTGATTTTGAGAAAGGCTTCATCCGTGCCGAGGTGATTAAGCTGCCGGATTATCAGGAATACAAGACGGAAGTGAAAATCAAAGAAGCCGGCAAAATGGCTGTGGAAGGCAAAGACTACGTGGTGCAGGATGGGGACATCATGCACTTCCGCTTCAATGTGTAGTCTCTATGAAAGAGCTTAAATGGTCAAAGTGGTTGCTCAGCATTGGAATCTTATGTGTTATAACGGCTCCATTTGTCTTGACGCGAAGCTTTGGCCTATTTAGTTTCAATGAGACAGGGCCAATTGGGGACACAATAGGCGGAATTACTTCCCCAATTACAAGCTTGATAGGCTCAGTACTGGTATTTTTTGCCCTAAAAGCACAGATAGATGCTAATGAACTTGTAAGGCAACAGTTTGAGCAGCAACAACTAGATGAAATACAGCGGAAGGTTTTGACCCATCTCACGGAGCAAGTCAATCTAATCAGAAACGATATAAATGATTTTGGATTTGTACACGAGAGAACAGATAACAATTTAGCAGCAGTTGTTATTCCCTATAAGGGTGCGAGTGCGTTTACTGCGTTTGTAGAGCTATTACCTGACTTATTATCTTCAGACTCCATTAGACAAAATCCGTTTGAAGCATTGCCAACGCTGGCAAGCTTGAAAGCTTTACTAGAAATGATTGATAACATACTCAATTCAATTCGTAAAGCGTCACTTTCGGAGGAAGACAAAAATTTCCTTACTGGAGTAATAGCTTATCAGTATACATCCAAAATCAAACCCGCTTTTTCAGCTAAGCTGCATCAGTTTAAAACTATGCCTCTTCATTTTAATATAAGACCGATTCCGGGAAACTCGGAATCGGTCTTTTCTGACAGTTTATACAACCTAGTCCTTGAGATTGACAAGAAAATAGGTGTAGAAAAAATATGACAATTTAACGGCCCACAACCTTGTATAGCATCCCTTTCGGCAGCTTATCAGTGGTTTTCATGCCATTCACGATGGCCAGTTCTTCATAACGGCTTGATGGAACGCCGGCGGATGCCAGGGCCGAGGCCAGCGTTTGGGTGCCGGTGGCGGTGCGGATGTGAATATGCTCGGGCTGGCGGTTTAGCTTGTTGGGGTCGGTGAGGCGGGCGTAGCCCTGGGCGGCTTGCTGGAACTGCGGCGCGTAGGTGCTGAACGAAGCCGGCGCGGCCAAGCCCACGAAGGCGTAGATGCTCTTGCCATCTTGAATGAGCTGGGCCAGGACGTGGGCGGGCGTGCTGCTTTGGTCGGTAGCCTGTTGGTCGCCTTCAAACACGAGGGCCGGGAAGCCGTTGATGGTGGTTTTGCTGGCGTTGGCCGAGGCTAGACCGATGGACTTGGCGAGGCTCTGGCCGGCTTCGTCCAGCGACGAGCCGCTGGCGCCGAGGAACACCAACAGGGCTTTGCCGTTGGGCTCGGCCATCTGGAATTTGTCGGGGGCGTTCTGCGATTTCCAGCCCGAGGGGATGGGGAAGCGGAATTTCAAATCGGGGTGGTAGAACACGCCGCCTTCCACGAAGCCCTGGCGCGGGTCTTCGCCAAAGGTCAGGCCCTCGATGGAGCGCAGGTACTGGTCGCGGTTCACGGCCAGGGTGCGGTTGCCCACGCTCTGCTTGGCCTGGGCGGCCAACTGCTTCACGCGGGTGTAGCGGTCGGCCGAGTTGGGGTGAGTGCTCAGGAAGGTGGGGATGCTGCTACCGCTCTGGGCCTCGGTGCGCTCCAGGGTCTGGAAGAAATCGGCCATGTGGCTGGCGTCGTAGCCGATTTTGGTGGAGTATTTCACGCCCAGGCCGTCGGCCTCGTTCTCGTCGTCGCGGCTGTATTTCAGCATGCCCAGGCCGACCACTTGCTGCGCCACGCCGCCCACCGACTGCATCACGCGCGGGGCCAGCACTGAACCCAGTATCATGCCAATGCCGGCGATGGTGCTGCGCGTCTGCTGTTTCTTGCCGTGCTGGGCGGTGATGTGGCCGAGCTCGTGCCCGAGCACACCGGAAAACTGGGCTTCGTCGTTGAAATACGCCATGATGCCGCGCGTGAAGTACACGTGGCCATCGGGCGTAGCGAAGGCGTTGATAATGGGCGAATCGACGATGGTAAAGCCGTAGTCGCCGGGACGGTCGGAGATGGCCGTCATGGCCTTGCCCCGCGCCGAGATGAGGCTTTGCAGCTTGGCGTTATCATAGAGGCCAAACTGGGCGATAACGGCCGGGTCGGGCTTGGCACCTTGCAGCGGGCGGGCAGCGGGAATGGTCTTGGCAGGGGAGGTAGCCGGGCGGTGGGCAGCCCAATCAGTCATGCTGGAAGAGCTGGCCAGCGGTACCAGCAGCGCGAGTAGCGCGCTGGTGCGCATGGAGGGAAGAAGCGAAAGATTCATGGGAATAAATAAAGCGGAATTACCGGTGAAGGGCAACGGATGGGCTTGCAACGGCGGCGGGGCAAATGCGGTTACGCCACATGACGGTTGGCCTTGATTGGGACTACTGTCGACTTTGCCTTGGAGCCGTTCGAGGCAAGTACCATCGGGGTTATGCCATTTCCCTGCCAGTTTGCGGCCAAACCAGTCACATTCACCCAAAACACACGCAATGCCCGGCAATATTGCGGCTGATTTTGCCCGCTTGTTTTCAGTTTTTGCGATGATTATTTCCCGTTTGTGGCCTGTCTGGCTGCCCGCTGCTTTTTTATTTCTGGCGTGCAGCCGCCAGCCCACGGCCAGCAGCGCCAGCCGGTTTGTACCCGCGCCGCCGGTAGTCGACGGGCTGGCCACGGAGTGGACCGATTCGTTGCACTACGACCCCACCAGCAAGCTGCAATATCAGGTATTGAACGACGGCCGTGCGGTGTACTTGCGCATCAAAGCCGCTGACCCTACCACGCAGGCCAAAATTGTGCGGCTGGGCCTCACGGTCTGGCTCGATACCACGGGGCGAAACCAGCACCAGTTCGGGGTGCGCTTCCCCTTGGGTGGCCCCCTGGCTGGGCGCGGTGGGGCCGAAGGCAGCGACCAGCAACCCGATAATGCCGCCGATTCACCCGCCGACCGCCAAGCCTCCCGGCACGAGCGTATGAAACGAGTTGTTGCCAATTTGCGGGAGATGGAGCTCCTTAACTACAAAGGCAATAAGGAACCCACGCTCACCGATGCCCAGTCGCAGCTCGGCGTGAAAGCTGCCTTGGCCGTGGATGCGCAGGAAGACCTAATTTATGAACTGGCCGTGCCCTTGCGCCTGCTCTACCACAAGCTGCCTGCCCTGGCCGGTGGCCGGCCCGCTGTGGTGGGCATCACCATTGCCGGCAACAAGTGGAACCCGCCCGTGGCTAGCCCCGGCGGCAGCGTAGTGAACAGCGGCCAGGGCGGCATGGGCATGCGTGGCGGTATGCCCGGTGGTATGGGCATGCACGGTGGTGGCATGCGGGGTGGCGGCATGCGCGGAGGCCAGGGAAGCGGCTACGGCGGCTATGGGGGCGAAAGTATCTCGCTGAAAACCAGTGTCCAGCTCAGCGCGAAGTAGCCGTGGCCATGCGCGTCGGCGCTATTGCCGGCTGTTCATGTCCACGGCTTTGTAGCCGATGAGCAGGTCGGCGCGGGTGCCGGGCGGGCGGTAGTACACCAGCAGGTCGTACTGGTTTTCGGTTTCGTAGTGCGTGCCTTCGAAGTAGACTTCGTTGGGAGCCTTGCCGGCGGCTCCGGCCACGGCAAAATCGTAGTTGTAGTAGCCTTGCTTGAGCAGGGCGTGGCCGGTGTAGAGTTGCTGGGCTTCGTCGTATTTCAGCTTGAATTCGTCTTTCAGCTGCCAGTCGGAGAGGGCGCCGAATACGTAGACCGGGCCGGGCGCGGGCTGTGGCGCCTTTAGCTGGAACTCTACGTCGGCGTAGTCGGCATTGGTGGCCCCGCTGCCGTATTCGCGGCTCTCGAACACGCGCTGGCCGTTGGAATCCACGTACTGGTTGTAGGCCGTGAGGGCGCGCGACACTTCGAGCTGGAGCTGCACCGTGGTCACGGGCGTGGCGCGTGGGTCCACGTGCAGCACCCCGATGCCCACCGTCTGGATGGAGCGCGTATCGAAATACCGGTACTCGCTGAGACCGGGGAAGGCGTTTTCGAAGTTGAAATACTGGTACTCAAGTCGGCGCTCGGCGTCGCGCACGAAGGTGGGGCGGAGGTTGTACTTGGCGTTGTCCCAGCGGAAGTTCTGGCGCAGCACCACCTTCACTTCCACAGCGGGGTTCACCAAGTCCACGGTGCCGTAGCCGATGCTGAAATCGAGCTGCTGCATGGTAAACCGCTCCTGCCCACCAATGACGATGCCCGGGGCCAGACCCACATTCACCTGGTTCTCATACACCAGCAGCCGGCGCGATACTACCGGCACGCCGCCCTGGCTTTGCACCACCAGCAGGTAGTTGCCGCTCAGCTTCACCTGCGGGGCCCGCAGCCGGTAGTGGTAATACGGCACTTTGGTGCCCGTGCCCACCCGGTAATCGGTGATGAGAAACTCGTTGATTTCGTTCAGAAACTGCATGTCCGTCAGCACCGAAGGCTGCCAGTCGGCATCGCAATGAATGAGCTTAGCCGTGTAGCGCTGGCTTTGCTCACCCAGCACGTCAAACTCCAGCAGAATGCTCGGGCTCTGGCCCAGCGGCACCACCGCTGGTTGCAGTACTTCGTTGGGCTGGCCGGTGTTCACGTAGCACTGCACACTACGCACGTCGGGCGAGTAGGTGTAGTCCTGGTAGCGCAGGGTGCGGTCGGCGTAGTATTCGGGTGGTTTTTGGGTGCCCGGCGTGGTGCTGGTGATGGGGGTGCCCAGCGGCACGCAGGCGGTGGCGAGGAGGAGGGAAGCAAGGGGAAGGATGCGCATGGGCCGAAAGTTACGGCTCAGCAATAATGATTCGCTCAGCAAGGCTCTGCGCCATTCGCGGCGTGAGGAACCCCGCGCCTGATGGCCGGCCCGCCATAGATGCTGCCTGACAGCTAATCACCTCGCCCCGCAAACCTGATTTGGTTGATTTTCTAAACGGCTTCGCTGCGTTAATTTACGTAACCAACGAAGCGGCCGCAATGCCTGGAGCAACTCAGCCGGCCCTTCTGACGCGTTGCCTTATCGTTCTTTTATCCAAAAAAAATAACAGCCAAATGCGGGTGCACACACAAGAAACCCAAGCCAGCTTAACACCAAAGACTGCGCTTCAGATTTTAAAAGAAGGCAACAGCCGATTCGTCAATAACCTCAAGGCCAACCGCGACTTGCTGGAACAGGCCGGGTACACGGCCGATGGACAATTCCCGTTTGCCGTTATCCTAAGCTGCATTGATAGCCGGACTTCGGCCGAGCTGATTTTTGACCAGGGGCTAGGAGATGTTTTCAGCGTGCGGATAGCCGGAAATATCATCAACGAAGATATTTTGGGCAGCATGGAATTCGCCTGCAAAGTGGCCGGCTCGAAAATAATTGTAGTGCTGGGCCACTCGAAATGCGGCGCGATAAAAGGTGCCTGCGACCACGTGGAAATGGGCAATTTAACGGCCCTGCTGAGTAAAATTCAGCCGGCGGTATTTGATGAGAAAACCGAGTCGGATAACAGAAATTCCAATAATCCGGCTTTCGTAGAAAAAGTGGCATTAATAAACGTGAAAAGAACCGTGCGCGGAATTATGGAGCGCAGCCCAATTCTAAAAGAAATGATTGAGAAGGGAGAAGTCGGAATCATTGGCGGTATGCACGACATTGCGACGGGCCGGGTGGCCTTCCTGGAGGACGAAGTGGCGACGCAACTGCTGTAATACTGGTTGGCCCCACATTATTATTTGGGTTCCTAATTTGGAGCTTACAGAATAGCAATCAGTGCCTGAAATAAAAAAGCCTCTCCGAAGCACGGTGCTTCAGAGAGGCTTTTCGTTTAATTACCTATTCAAATTAAACTTCCGCCAACATTTCCCAACGGTCGTTTAATTGCGCCAATTCCTTTTTTACCTGTTCGAATTTCATCGTCGCGTCTTTTAGCTGCGCTGAATTTTCATAGATTTTTGGGTCGGCAAGCTGCTTTTCGTAGCCGGCTAATTCTTTTTCCAGCGTGTCAATTTTAGCTTCTACTTCGGCCAGTTCTTTCAGCGCTTTTTTCTGGTCGGGCGAGGACGTTTTGGCGGGGGCGGCTTCGGTTTTCTTCTCCTCTTTGGGCTGAGGCTTGGGGGCCGAGGGGCTGGGCAGGCCGGCTTTCTTGGCGGCCTTTTCGCGGTCCTCCATCCACTGCTCGTACTCGTTGTAAGTGCCGGGGTATTCCTTCAGCTGGAAATCCTCGATGTACCAGATTTTGGTGGCCACGTTCTCCACAAAGTACCGGTCGTGGCTGATGACGATGAAAGTGCCTTCGTACTGCTCCAGGGCCTGAATCAGGATGTTTACCGACACCATGTCCAGGTGGTTGGTCGGTTCGTCAAGCAACAGGAAGTTGGCTTCCGAAATCAGGGTTTTGGCCAGGGCCACGCGGCTTTTCTCGCCACCGCTCAACACCTTGATTTTCTTAAAAACTTCCTCGCCTGTGAACAGAAACGAGCCCAGTACCGAGCGCAATTCCATGTCGTTGCGCTTCGAGCCGGCCTCGCTCATCTCCTGCAAAATCTCGTTGTCGAGCGTCAGGGATTCCAGCTGGTGCTGGGCGTAGAACGACATTATCACGTTGTGACCCAGCTGGTGCTTGCCGGCGGTGGGCGCTTCGGTGCCCGCCACGAGGCGCATGAGCGTCGATTTGCCCTTGCCGTTGGCCCCGATTAGCGCAATTTTATCGCCGCGCTCGATGTGCACGTTGGTGTCGCGGAAAATCAGCTTTTGGTCGTACTTCTTGGTCACGTGCTCCATGCGGAGGATGTGGCGGCCGGGCTCAACTTTGAAGGTGAACTTCATGTTGATTTTGGCCGCGTCCTGGGCCACGTCCTCAATGCGCTCCAGCTTGTCGAGGGCCTTCACGCGGCTCTGGGCTTGCTTGGCCTTGCTTGCCTTGGCTTTGAAGCGTTCGATGAACCGCTCGGCCTGCCGAATCTGGGCCTGCTGGTTCTCGAAAGCGCCTTTCTGAATGGCGTTGCGCTCCTCTTTTTCTTCGAGGTAGTAGCTGTAGTTGCCGGCGTAGGGCACCAGCTTGCCGCCGATAACCTCCACCGTGGTGTTGGTGGTGCGGTCGAGGAAAGCCCGGTCGTGACTCACGATGATAACCGCGCCCTCGTAGTCGGCCAGGTAGTTCTCAATCCACTTGATGGACGGCAAGTCCAAGTGGTTGGTAGGTTCGTCGAGCAGCAGGAGCGAGGGCTGCTGGAGCAGGATTTTGGCCAGCATCACGCGCATGCGCCAGCCGCCCGAGAAGCTTTTCAATGGCTTGGCCAGCTCCTCGGTGGTGAAGCCCAGACCTTCGAGGATTTCCTCGGCGCGGGCCTGCATAGTGTAGCCGCCCAGCGCCTCAAACCGCTCCTGCATGGCGGCCAGCTTGTCGATGAGGTCGTCGGAATAATCGGTTTCGAACAACACCAGCAGGTCGTCAATCTTCTTCTGCAACTCCAGCGCTTCCTCGAAAGCCTGCATGGCCACGTGCAGGATGCTCTCGTGCGTGTCGTAGCTCAGCAAATCCTGGTTGAGGAAGCCCAGGGTCACTTCCTTGCTCATCGAAATCGAGCCGCCGTCGGCCTTGTATTCGCCCACCAGCAGGCGCAGCAGGGTAGACTTACCGGTGCCGTTGAGGCCGATGAGGCCGATTTTATCCTTGGGCTTGATGTGCAGGCTGGCGTTGTCGTACAGCGTGCGGGAGCCGAAATGGAAGTCGAGGTCAGAGATTGAAATCATGGGGTCGCGGGGTATTCAGGCGCAAAGGTACGGCCGAGGCGGGGGCCGCCGGCTAAAAAACCGTGCTGCCGGAATACGCAACCGTCAAACAGGGCCAGAAAGTGCGAAACGGAACGGCGCGCTGTTAGCTGACTCAGCGTAACCGACTGATTGTAGCCCTATTTGGATGGACCCTTCGGCAGCGGGGCCTGGTCCTGAGCCTCGCTCAGCTTCTGGGCGATTTTCTGGGGCACGCCCACGTTGTTGAACAGGCCGCTTACCACACCCTGCCGCCAGAGCGCAAACACCGAAAAGCGCGGCTCGCGGGTGCTCTTCATTTCGCCGGTCACCAGTTCGCCGCGCTTGCGTGGGTTCTGGTCGCGAATCACAATAACGTTCACCGCTTTCGAGATGACGCGCTTGATGAGGGTTTTCTTCACTTCCTCGTCTTTGTAACCCAGCAGCTCCATCTGCAGGCCGGTGTATTCGGCCCACATGGTGCCGGTGGAGCCCTGGCGGTCCACCCGCATATCGAAGCGGATGCGCTGGGCCTGGCCGCTCTTGAATTCGACCAGCTTGGTGGGCACGGTCATGGAGTTGAGCATGGAAAACGAGCCGGGCCCGAACGCGCCCCAAATGTGGTGGCGGCCCTTGGGGTCGAGCAAATAGACGGACAACTGCGCATCGAGCCGGCACTGATTCTGCAGGTAAGTAGTGGCCTTGCCGGTGAGGGGCGTGGCCGGCGTCTGGTGGCGGCGGTCGTTGCTCAGGTTGTAGAACGTGCCGTTGAAACGGGTAATGTTCATGGTGCCGGTGATGGGCGTGAGCGGGCTGCGGTAGGTGGTGTAGAGGCTCCCACCAACCAGGTCGAGCCGCGGCACGTCGACGATTACGGGCAGGTTGAGCATCTCCTCGGGGGATATTTTAGATTTATTCGGGTTGATAGGACCGCGGCCGTCGGAGGCGATGAGGGCCACCGGGTTTTGCGCGGTGGCCCGCTTCATGCGAAAATCACCGTGGTTTACCAGCCCCACAAAATCGAGCCCGGCCAGGGTCAGCTGCTTTACTTTAACCGTAACGGCCGGCGCCTGGTAGCCCTTGTGCAGGTTCATACCGATGGGTGAGAACCGGGGCCGCAGCAGCATGTCGTTGAATTTCAACAGATGGGCGTCGGTGTCGAGGTGCACGTGCTGGCTGCTGGCCCGGTAAAAGGGTGGGTCGAAGGGGGCGGAGAACCGGCCGGTATTCAGCAACCAAGCCCGGGCGTAGGCAATGCGGTGCGGGTCGATATTCGCCGCCGAGTCGATGCGGATGGATTTGCCGGTCGCGTTCAGGTCGCGCACGTGGGGCGCGTGCCGCCAGCGGCCGAAACGCACGTCGGCGTGGTTCACGCGCACCACGGCCAGCTCGGAGCGGCGCAGCTGCTTCGAGAGCAGCTTCCAGAAAGGCGGGGGCGGCTGCACGGGCGGCGTAAAGCCGAGGTCGGGCCGGTCCAGCACCAGGCTTTGGGCCTTGAAATGTCGCTGTTGTAATGCTTTGGCATCGAGCCCGGCCAATGCCAGGCCGGGCAGCTTGAGGTCGACACGCACACCGCCGGGCTTGCCCTGGCCAGCCGCGGGCGGCCGAATCCGCACCGAGCGGAGGGTAAACGTGCCTTTCGAGGTTGACAAATGCAGGCTGCCCAGCGCCAGTGCGTGCGCCGCCACCGTGGCCTGGCTGTGGCCCAGGGCCACTTCCCAGGCTTTGGCGAAGAAAATGCGCTGCGCATCGGGCGCATTCACCGAATCGAAGTGAATGGCCGTGCCCGCCACTGCCAAGCCGTGAATAACAGGGTTGGCCGCTGTGCCGTGCACTCGTGCGTAGCCACCCTTCACGGCCAGGTGCGCCAAATCCAGGCTTCTAAGATAGTTTGTAGCCGATGTTGAATTTCCAGCCGAGCCAGTGGCGGGCAAACTAGCAGTAAGCTGCGGCTGCTGAATCAGCAGCGAATCAGCCCGAAAGCGGTGCTGGTGCTGCAAGGTCGCAGCCCGCAGGCCGGTGAGGCGCAGGCGTGGCAGCAGCAAATCGATGCGGGGCTGGCCCGCGCTGGCGGTTCCCTGCGGCTGCACGCGTCCGGAATCAAGCTGGATGAGCTGGTCGCCAGTCGAAATAGTCAGCCCGGCCACGGCTAGCCGGTGGCCAGCCGCCTGCCCCTGCGCGTGTTGCAGCCGAAGATTCCACCCAACGGCGTAGCCCAGGCGCTGCGAATCGGCCGCGCCGGCCGCGCTGATGAGCAGGTTCTGGGCGCTCAAATCGGCGCGGCGGAAGCCAGCTGTAGGCTGGGCATGCGCCCCGTTGGGCTGGTAGTTGGCCTGGGTGTGCAGCAGGCCGAAATAGCCAATATCCAGGCCTTTGAGCTTGAGTGGCAATTGCTCATGCAATGGCTTGCCGGCGTTTCGAGTGGGCTTTTGGGCTAAGGCCAGTACCTCAATCCTAGCCGAATCCAGCACCACGCTATCAATAGGTACCACGCCTTTGCGCAACAGCGTCAACAGGCCGATGCCCGTGACATCAAGCTCGGCCACATCGAGCCGGACGCGGGGCAGGGTATCGGCCACGGTGGCGGCGGGGCGCAGGCGAAGGCCGCTGAGCCGGATGGCGCGCTGCCACAGGCTGGTATGCAGCGCCCCCACCTGCAGGCGGTATTGGCCGTGGGTTTGGGTGGTCACCTGCTGCTCCAGCTTCCGGCGCAGCCACGGGTCGAGCATGCGCTGGGCTACCAGCGTGAGCACCAGCAGCACCAACGCCACGCCCAGCAGCCACCATACCCAACGACGGGGCCGGGGCGAAGGAGCCTCTGGCGCACGAGGGGCGGAGGGCGGTGGGAAGGCGGTGGGTGCGGCTAGTTCGGACACGGTATTGGGCGGAAGGTTGATAACGCAAGCGGCCCCGGTGAGGGTTGTGCTTTAGCGCGCTAAGTCGATGAAAAGGCACGATTCCCCGACCGAGCGGCTGGTTAAAAGTGCTGGCCGGGCTGTCGTAGCTTCGGCCGGATTTATTACTTTTAGGCCATGCCTATCCCATCCGCCGCCGATGCCCTGGGCACGGCCCTGCTGGCTTCCTTTCGCCACAGCTTTCAGCAATATAAAACGCTGGCCGACCGTGCCCTGGCCCAGCTCAGCGACGCCGAGTGGCTGCACCGGCCCGCGCCGGGCAGCAACAGCGCTGCCGTCATTGTGCAGCACCTAGTGGGCAACCTGCGCTCGCGCTTCACCGATTTCCTGACCACCGACGGCGAAAAACCCACCCGCCAGCGCGACCAGGAATTTGAGGAGCCCCGCGACGCGGCCGGCATCCCGGCGCTGCGGCAGGAGTGGGAGGCCGCCTGGGGCATCCTGTTCGGTTTATTGAATGAGCTGCAGCCCGCCGATTTGCTGCGCACCGTTACCATCCGGGGCGAGGCGCACACGGTGCTGGAAGCCGTGCAGCGCCAGGTGGCCCACTACGCCTCGCACGTGGGGCAGCTGGTGCAGCTGGCCAAAATCATCCGGGGCGATGATTTTCAGTCCCTGAGCATCCCGCGCGGCCAGAGCCAGCAGTTCAATCAAACCATGCAGGACCGCAAATAAGCCCGCCCGTGCATCTACTTAGCCGTCCTCCCGTAAGCAGCATACCGATGACTCAGACCGATTTTCTGGCCGACTGCCCCGCCGAAAACCTTGATTGGCCCCCGCCCCATATGCTTGCCATCACCACCCTGCTCACGCCGCCGCACGCCGCGCACATCAACCGCATCATCAAGAAGCTGGAGAAAAAATTCGGCCTCGACGACGTGCAGGCCACCCCCGACCCGCACCTGACCTACCAGCTGGCCGGCGTGCACAAGCTTTCGGCCCTGAAGGAAGTGCTGGCCGACGTGGCCGCCACCACCGAGCCGTTTCCGGCCTTCACCACCGGCCTGGGCGTGTTTCCCGGCGAGCGGCCCGTCATCTACATCCCCGTGCTGCGCTCCGATGCCCTCAATGCCCTGCACCACCGCATCCTCGAGGCCACCGCGCCGCTGTGCCTGCGCACCGACAAGTTCAGCGGCCCCGATTGCTGGCTGCCGCACATCTCCCTGGCCCTGCACGACACCACCCCCGACCTGCTCGGCCCGGTGCTGAGCTTCCTCAACGAGGAAACCTACAACCTGAAAATCGAGGTGAACAACCTCGCCATCCTCCGCCAGCAGGGCGAGTTATTTCTGCAGGAAGAAACGTATCAACTCGGAGTTGAGCATGCAGTACTCAAGGAAAAGTAGGAACTAAACAGAACGGTAAAGACTAAAAAGCCCGTCGTGCTGCGCGCAGCATGACGGGCTTTTTGATTGCCGTTTCCACTACACCGATGGCGGAATCTGGGTGCCGTTGTCCAGGCTTTGCCAGAGGTATTTGCAGGCCAGGGAGCGGTAAGGACGCCAGGATTCGGCAATGACAATCATGCGTTTTTGCAGGGCGCGTCCGGTTTCTTCCAGGCCGTAGTGCTTGCGCATGGCGTTCTGCACGCCCAGGTCGCCTTCGGCAAACACGTCGGGCTGGTCGAGGGCGAACATCTGGAGCATCTGGGCGGTCCAGCGGCCCACGCCTTTGATAGCGGTGAGGTGCTGGGTGAAGGCCTCTTCCGAGAGGCTGGTGAGGTGCTCGTAGTCGAGCAGGCCGCGCTCGTTGTACTCGGCAATGGCCTTGAGGTAACCGGCTTTCTGGCGCGAAAGCCCGACGGCGCGCAACTCGTCCTCGCTCAGGGCCAGCACTTCGCGCGGCTCGGGGTAGCCCTCGGGCGGGAAAAGGCTTTGGAAGCGTTTCCAGATAGCGGCGGCGGCTTTGGTCGAAATCTGCTGGCTCACAATGGCGCGCAGCAGCGCCAGATACAGGTCTTCGTGGGGGCGGGGGTGAATGTCGCGGCCGTTGGCGATGACCGTGCCCAGAATCGGGTCGGCGGCCGAAAGGTGTTCGATGGCGGCTTGGTTGAGCATTTAGCGGGGCGTGAGGTGGGTGAAGCGGGCCTTGTTCAGTAAGTCGTCGGGGTTAACGGGCAGCATAATAATATCGAGCACATCGCCGGTCGGGGAGAGGCGCAGGGCCGTGAGGTTGCGCCCGAACACCGCGCCCGTGTCGATGTACATCGTGTTGGTGGCGCGGTCGAATACCGCGTCGCCGTCGTCCATGGGCGTGTGGCCCACCACTTGCAGCTGCGGAAGGCGCCGCAACGGCCCCCGCCGCCACAGAATGCCGTCGGAGCTGTCGCGGTCCATGGCCACGGCCAGCGGAACATCGGCCAAGCCGGCGTGGCTCACCAGCACGTGGTCGTTTTGCCACAACAGGGGGCGTTGTTCGAGCCAGGGCAGGTGCTGAGCCAGCAGCTTGGGCTGTAGCTTATACTGCTCGGTGGTGCTGCGGCCGCCCCAGCTCATCCAGCCGGGGTAGGGGCCTTGGGGGCTAAAGTGGTGCAGCAGTGCATCCTCGTGGTTGCCCATCAAGAAGGTAGTCGACTCGGGGTACTGCTCGTTCAGCTGCCGGGCCAGTTCCACGGTTTCGGGAATGTGGGCCCCACGGTCCACCAAATCGCCTACCTGAATGAGGTGGTCAGTGGCCGGGTCCCAGCGTTTCAGCATTTCGCTGAAGGTGTGAAAGCAGCCGTGCACATCGCCGATGATGAATAGATTCATGGCCTTAAAAACAGTGGAAAGGGAGTGGAAAGGTCCTGCTGGAAGTGCTTTAGGCGTGTTTTTTTGCCTCATCAATATTCGGCTGCGCCACGCCCAGCCAGCGCACCAGCGGCCCGATGGTAAGGCCCTGGCCGATAATCGAAAACACCACCACTACGTAGGTAATGCCCACCAGCAGCTCGCGCGGCATGGTGGCGGGCAGGCTCAGGGCCAGCGCCACCGACAGGCCCCCGCGCAATCCGCCCCAGGTGAGCACGGTCAGGCTGTGGTCGGAAGCCCGGAATGTGGACCGGATGCGCAGCAGCCCCAGCGGCAGGGCCACCGCCGCCAGCCGCGCTACCAGCACCACTGCTATGGCCGCCAGCCCCGCCAGGACCGTGCGCCCGGGAATGTGCAGCACCAGCACTTCCAGGCCCATCAGCACAAAGAGCAACGCATTCAGCACCTCATCAATCAGTTCCCAGAACTTGTCTACGTAGTCCTGCGACTCGTCCGAAAGCATCCCGCCGCTGCGGCTGAAATGGCCCACCAGCAAGCCCGCCATCACCATGGCCAGCGGCCCCGAAGTGTGCAGGTACGTGGCCAGGGCCGTACCGCCCGCCACCAGCGCCAGCGTGATGAGCACCTCCACCTGGTAGTTATCAATGGTGCGCAGCAGCCAGCCCGCGCCCAGCCCCAACGCCGTGCCTAGGGCCAGGCCGCCCACCGTTTCGCGCAGAAAAATGCCGAGGGCGTGGGGCAGCGTCACGTCGCCCGGGCCCAGCAGGGCCAGTTCCAGCGTCACCACAAACAGCACCACGCCCACGCCATCATTGAACAGCGACTCGCCCACAATCTTCGTTTCCAAGGATTTCGGGATGTTGGCTTTGGTCAGAATGCTGAGCACGGCCACCGGGTCGGTGGGCGAAATCAGCGCCCCAAACAGCAGGCAGTAGATGAACGGCGTGGGCAGCCCAAACCACGGCAGCAGCAAATACATGGCCCCCGCCACAATGGCCGTGCTCAGCGGCGTGCCCACCAGCGCCAGCACACTCACCGGCCATCGCAGCCGCCCCAGGCTGCGGGTATCGACGTGAATAGCCCCCGCAAACAGCAGAAACCCCAGCATCACCTGCATCACGATGGTGCTGAAGTCCAGCCGGTTTACCAGCTTCGCAAATTCCAGCACGGGCTTCACCTCGAAGCGCGCCAGCCCCACCAGCGCCAGCGATGCCACCAGCCCCAGCAACATCAGCCCAATAGCAGTCGGCATTTTCAGGAAACGCAGGTTGACGTAGGCAAAAGCCGCCGCGATGACGAGCAGGAGCGCAAGGGCGGTATAGAGGTCCATAGGGGTAAGGGATGCATGGTTAAATGATTGAATGGGCGCATGCTCATTCGCCCATTCAATCATTTAACCATTGATGAAAGCGCCGCCTCAATGCGCGCCACCATGGCATCGTCCACATCCAAATGGGTCACAAACCGAATCCACTGCGGTCCGAAGCTGCTGGCCCGGATGCCTTGCGCCTCCAGGGAGGCCAGGAAATTGGCGGCGGGCAGGCTGTCGTGCAGGCGGAAAATGACGAGGTTAGTTTCCGGGCTCAGCACCTCGGCCACGTAGGGCTGCAGGCGCAGGGTCGCGGCCAGATGGGCGGCGCGGCGGTGGTCGTCGGCCAAGCGGTCTACATTATTTTCTAAAGCGAAAAGCCCAGCGGCGGCCAGGTAGCCGGCCTGCCGCCACCCGCCGCCCATCACCTTGCGGATGCGCTTGCACTTCTTAATAAAATCGGCCGAGCCCAACAGCACCGAGCCCACTGGCGCGCCCAAGCCCTTGCTCAAGCACACCGAAATCGAGTCGAACAGCTGGCCGTAATCCTCGCTGCGCTGGCCGGTGGCTACCAGTGCATTGAAAATGCGCGCCCCGTCCAGGTGCCGCGCTAGGCCGTGCTTTTTCGCCACCTCGCTGATGGCCTGCAAGTCTTCCAACGCATAGCAGCTGCCGCCGCCCCGGTTGTGCGTGTTTTCCAGGCACACGAGGCGAGTGGTGGGATAATGCACGTTTTCGGGCCGGATGGCGGCCTCCACCTGCGCGGCCGTGAGGCGGCCCCGCTCGCCGGTCAGCAGCGCCACCGATGCCCCCGAATGAAAGGCAATGCCGCCCACTTCCCACAAATAAACGTGGGCCGTCTGCTCGCAAATTACCTCGCTCAGCGGCTCGGTGTGGGCCTTGATGGCAATCTGGTTGGTCATCGTGCCCGAAGGGCAAAACAGCCCAGCCTCCAGCCCGAAGCGGGCAGCGGCGGCTTCTTCGAGGCGGCGCACGGTGGGGTCTTCCTCATACACGTCGTCGCCCACGGGCGCGGCCCACATGGCCGCCAGCATGGCGGGCGTGGGGCGGGTCACGGTGTCGGAGCGCAAATCAACCAGGGGAAGTGCAGGGTGTTCTGTGGACATAATTTGAGATATATGGAAGGAGCCAGAAGAAAATGGTGTGGCAAAAGCCGCCCGGGAAGCTTTTGCGCCGCAAACCAGCGCTACGAAGCCTCCGGCCCGGGCGAGACGGCCGGGGCAAAAGTAGCGTCCGAAACCCGGCGGCCGTCTCCTTGCCGAATACGCAGTAATTCAGCAAAATGCCTTCTGGACTTGCACTTTCAAAATGAAAGCCCTACTTTTGCCCTCCGTTTCGTAAGCCCTAGACTCTAATCATTCCGGCACCATGACCGTTACCCGCCTCAAGCGCAAGCACCGCAAGAACATTGCCCGCGCCAACAACAAGCAGCACATCATTAAGGAGTTGCTCCGCACGCCCGTCCTGAAAAATGTGGACCTGGAAGAGCTGAAATCGCGCTTTGCCCCCACAGGTGTAGCCGGTGCCGTAGCTGCCGTGAAGAAAACGGCCGCTGCTGCCGTCGACAAAGTGAAAGAAGTGGCCGACAGCGTTGCGCACAGCAACGTGGTTGAGAAAGCCAAAGAAGTAGTAGCCGACGCCGTGGATTCTGTTAAAGAAGCCGTTTCTGGCACCGACGAGACGGCCGACAACGCCGCCGCTTTCGATGCTGCTGATGCCGAAACCAAGCCGGTAAACGCCGACGGTCAGGAAGGCGAGCACCCCAAGCCTGAAATTGCTCTGTAAGTAATTTTCCGTTTGCCATCGAGCCGGGCCAAAGCAATTCGGCAGGTTTCGCTGGCCAACTCAAAAATTCGACAAGCCCCGTTTCCTGTTTTGCAGGTCGCGGGGCTTGTTGGTTTTGCCGCCGGTCATTGCCGCGTTCCGCTACGCTCCACTCGTAATGACCGCCTACTTACCGCGCTTGCCCAGTTCCACGGCCTGCAAATCCACCACCTTGCCCGCGTCGATGCCAAAGCGCAGCAGCGTGCGTACCTGGTGGAAGCCGTGCTGCCCGGCCGCGCCGGGGTTCAGGTGCAGCAGGTGGCGGCGCGGGTCCGGCATCACCCGCAAAATGTGCGAGTGCCCGGTAATGAATAGTCCCGGCCGCACGCTGTCGAGCAGGGGCCGGGCGGCCGGCGCGTAGTGCCCCGGGTAGCCGCCAATGTGGGTAATTAAGACGCGCAGGCCCTCAATTTCAAAGCCTTGGACCAGGGGTTGGGTGCGGCGCACGTCCGTGCCGTCGATATTGCCGTACACGCCCCGAAAGCGCGGCGCTAAAGCCTGCAATTCGTCCACCACGCGGGCGTCGCCGAAATCGCCGGCGTGCCATATCTCGTCGCAATCGCGCAGATGGTGCGCAATTCGCTCGTCGAGGTAGCCGTGGGTGTCGGAAAGCAGGCCAATGCGTGTCATGCCGCAAAGATGGGGGCGGCCGGCAAATCAGCCCATTCCCGTATCTTGCAGCCGCTGCCAACGACCAGACTCTTAATTTTTTTCCTGACGTCGGCGGTTTGCTTTTGCCCGACGTCTTCCCTCAATTCGCTTCTTCCGATGAACATTTTCATCAACGACATTCCGCTGGTTATCAAGAAACTCAGCGAAAAAGTGTACAAGCACAAGTTTGACCTCATTCTCAGCCCCGACGACGATTTCACGTCGAAGGACCTGGTGGGCGATGTGCTGGTACGCGACGCCGGCCCGCTGTTCATCGACCGTCTGCTGCGCCTGATGGAGGTGAAAAAGCTGAAAAAGCTGAAGTCGCTGACCATGCTGGTCAAAAAGAAAAAATTCATCACCCTGCATTTCAAAGACCAGTTCAAAATCGCCAAAGCCGGCGGTGGGCTGGTGGTGAAAGGCGACCAGGTGCTCATGATTTACCGCCTCGGCAAGTGGGACCTGCCCAAGGGCAAGCTCAAGAGCGACGAGGACCAGGCCGCGGGTGCGCTGCGCGAAGTGGAAGAGGAAACGAACATCAAGCTGGAGCTCGGCGAGGAATTGCCCAGCACCTGGCACAGCTACGCCTACAAAGGCAACAAGATGCTGAAGAAAACCAGCTGGTTTCTCATGAAGTGCCTCGACGACAGCCTGATGAAGCCGCAAACCGAGGAGTACATCGAGGAAGTGCGCTGGATGTCGCCGCAGGAGGCCTTGGCCAAGCTGGAAGATTCCTACGCCTCCATTGCACTGGTGGTGCGCCACTACCTGACCGAGATGGCCGGCAAACCCTCCAAAGTATCGGCGAACGGAAAATAACAATGCAGTGGTTTCAGACACTTGTGCTTGGTACGTTGGTGGTTGGGGTGGGGGCCTGTTCGGGCGCTCACGAACCCAACCACGACCGCGCCGTGCCCGCCGTCGCCACGGCGGCCCTGAAACTGCCGCAGCTGAACGTAGCGGCCCTGCTGCCGCTGTCCATCGATGAAATAAACCGGCAATTGGGGCCGCGCCTGCCGGTACCGGATGCCTTTACCGACCCCACGCGGGTACCTTCAATCCACTCCGATGAGCGGCCCGATTCAACGGTGTTGTTTCAGCGCCGGGGCCTGAATATTGTGGTGGCTTACGATGCCCGTACCCGGCGCGTGAATGAGCTGCTGCTAATGGGCAGCAACGAAAATGAGCTGATGGCCCGTAGCGGCCTGCAACTCAACTCGCCCGATTATTTAGTGCTGCCATTTTTTCAGCGCCAGCACCCCACACAGCTTATGGGGTTGCGGGTGTTAGCGCTGGCCCTCAGCCAGTAGCGGCCGCGCTACTGCGCCAGCGGCGGCAGCGCAAAAGGCAGGAACGCATCCACATTGCCCCCAAAGCGATGAATATCGCGAATAATGGTGCTGCTGATGGCTCCCAGAGTGGGCGAGGTAAGTAGAAACACCGTTTCCAGCCCGGCATTTATGTGTTGGTTGCCGTAGGCGATGGGCTTTTCGTACTCAAAATCGGGGCTGTTGCGCAAGCCGCGCAGCAGGAAATCAGCCCCGGTTTCGCGGGCAAATTCCGCCGTGAGGCCTTTGAATGTGCGCACCGAAACCCGGGGCTCATGTTCGAAAAGCCCGGCAATCAGGGCCTGCATCTGCTCCACGGGCAGATAGCGCTGCTTGCTGCTATTGGTGCCGATGGCAATAATAACGTGGTCGAACAGTGCCAGCCCGCGCTGCACAATGTCGAGGTGGCCATTGGTAAACGGGTCGAAAGAGCCGGGGAACAGGGCAGTGCGAGGCATGGCGCTATCAGGCAAAATGCAGGCTGAATAAGTCAAAATAGCGGTACTCAAACACGTCGTTGAGCCGGTAGCTGTACTGCACGTTGCCGGGGCGGGGGCCAAAATGCACGTTGCGCACGTAGGTGCGCAGCAGGCTGAACACGGCCGAATCGGGCGTAAGCTCGCCCCACACGGTCACGTCGTCCTGGTCGGGGTCGAGGGCCAGCTCCTGCATTACGAGGATGGTGTAGTACACCACGTCTTCGGCAGTGGTGCAGGGGAATACGTTGCAGTATTCGAGGTGCTGGCCCAATACCACGAGCGTCAGCTCCTGCGGGCCGGGGTTGAGGTACAGCCGGCGCGGGGAGGCCGCGCCGCGCTGGTGCACCAGCCCCGCCAGCAGGGCGCTGGTGTGGTGCAGCAAGCGACCGGTGGCGCCGTACGTGGCCGTCAGCCACTCAGCCAGGGTGGCATCGGCGGCAAATACATTCACCAGCTCGAGGCCGGGGTGGGTGGTGTGGCGCACCACTTCGGTGGGCGTGGGGGTGTGGTGCAGGCGCAAAGCGGCGGCCTCGTCACCGGCCCGGAACAGCGGGGCCGGCAGCAGCGTAAATGCCCGGCCTGTGACGGCCAGCCGCACCGCGTTCCAGCCCCGCAGGCCCAGAAAGTCATGTTGGGCAGCCAAGGCCGGCACGCCGCCATTGGGCAGCTGGTAGTCTTCGAGCACCACGAATTTGCGCCGTTCCACATCGGCCACGGCCACCTGCAGGCGGGCTGGGCTGGCTAGCAGGTATAAGTTGTAGGCCCCCAGGTTGGCGGGGTCGAAGGTCTCATCGCGCAGGCGCAACAGGGGCGGCAACGCCACCGACGACGCGGAAGATGCAGAGGGAGTAGGAGCAGGCACGAATCGAAGCTAAGCAGGCCAACGGCCGGGGCTAAAGATAAGGCCGCGCTTGGGGATGCTGCCGCCGGCGAAACGAGTCAGACCACTTGATTGTCGCTTCAAGACTGCGTTCGTTGCTGGGAATTAATCAAGCGAAGCGCAATTGGGGCACGAACAAGTCGTCGGGGCTGAGTACCATGCGCAGCAGCGGATGCACCTGCGCCGGGGGCACCTGCAGCAGCTGACGGGGCGTAAACCATTGCAGCTCCGTCAGAAGCTGGCGGTCGGCGGCGTGCTCGGGGTCGTGGCCCAGCGCGGGTTGGGCGTCCGCATCGGCCAGCACCTCGAAGAACAGCTCCAAGGCCTGGAGCTCATCGGTGCTGAATTCGTGCAGGTGCAGGAAGCGCCCCACGCGCACCGTGAGGCCGGTTTCTTCCCGGAATTCCCTTACCAAAGCTTGTTTCAGGCTTTCGCCAAATTGCCAGCCCCCGCCCGGTGGCGACCAAAATGGCGCGTCGTGCGGCAGCAGGCCCCGGTGGGCGGCCAGCAGCATGCCGCCATCGCGCACCAGCAGCCCCCCAACCCGCACCCTTACCTTACCAGAATATGCCTGCAATAGCGTGTCAGGGGAAATCTTTGGCGAATCGGGCATGGCTTATTGGGCAGGGTGAAAGGCCATCGGATTATCAGGCGGCAGCCTTGTACGGCAAACGCCCTCGAAACGACATTGTTTCATCAATAATAACTGCGTCCGGATAAGCAATTGTTGGCAAGAAGGTTAGCCGTCGGCTCGGTGTTGGCCCTGTTCCAGCCGGCCCGAGGCTGCCGCGCGGCGGCGCATCCGCCAGCGCCGTAGCCGCGTTAGGATGAACACTAGGAGCAACACCACCAGCCCCGCTGCCACCAGTGGCAGCAGCAGCGTAATGGCCACGCCGCCCACAGCCAGCGTGTTTTCGGCGGTGGCCAGCACGGGGTTGGCCAGGCCGCCGGTGGTGGCGGTGGAGGCACCCCGCAGCAGCGCAGTGCCGGTTTGCACCAGCCCGGCCGTGCCGCCGCCCACCAATATGCCCAGCGTCCAGCGCAATGTGGGGTCGAGGTGGGGGAGGGCCGAAGTCATCAGAATGGTGCCGGCTATGAAGGAAGCTGGCGTGGTCAGCGTATCCAGCAGGTGGTCGACCAGCGGAATGTAGTAGCCCGCCACCTCCACCACCGTGGCCGTGGCCAGCGTGAGCAGCGCCGCCCAGGTGCCCAGCCACACAAAGCCCGCCGCCGGGACCAGGTAGCCGGTGTGATAAACAATACTGGCCGCCAGCAGCGGCACAAACACCCGAAACCCGCTGCACGCCGCCAGCCCCAGGCCCAGCGCGCCCGCCACCAGAAACTGCATTGCCGGGACCTGTTCCATGACCATTGCAAAAGCTGAATTGTGCCGCCGAAAGATACGGGCGCGGTTCGCAAGCCAGTACCTTTGGCGAATGTCTTCAGAAAACCACGTTCCCGTTTCCGCTCCCACGTCCGACCTCGAAACCCGCATCCGCCGCAAGCTGCTGGGCCAGGGCTTCATGCACCTCATTGGGGCCGAAATGACGGTTATCACCCCCGGCCGCGTCGAGGTCGAGCTTACCCTGGAAAACCAGCACTTGCAGCAGCGCGGCTTCGCGCACGGCGGCCTCATTGCCACGCTGGCCGATTTGGTAGCCGGCTTTGCAGCCGTGACGCTCGTGCCGGATACCTTCGGCGTGGTCACCTCCGATTTGAAAATCTCCTACCTGCATCCCGGCGTGGGCCGCCAGCTCCGCGCCATTGGCTGGGTGCTGAAACCCGGCCGCCGCCTGCACTTCTGCGAGGCCGAAGTGTGGTGCGACGACCTGATGATTGCCAAAGCCAGCGCTACCATGGCAGTAATTGAACCGCAGTAATTGATTAAGTGTAATCACTGCTGATGCTCTCCCTCCGTACCCCGTCCGTCCGCGACTATTTCCCTTACGAGCCCACCGACGACCAGGCCCTGCTCTTCACCCAGCTCGACGCTTTTCTGAAAGACCAGCTGCCCGGGCGCAAGGTGTTTGTGCTGCGCGGCTACGCCGGTACCGGCAAAACCACCGTGGTGAGCGCCCTGGTGCAGTGGCTGCACAAGATGCAGCGCAAATACACCCTGATGGCTCCCACCGGCCGCGCCGCCAAGGTGATGGCTGGTTACGCGGGCGTGGCCGCCAGCACCATCCACAAAAAGATTTACCGCCAAACCAGCGGTTCCCCCTCTGAGCGGCTCAACTTCCAGCGCCAGCCCAACCGCGCCGAGCAAACGCTCTACATCGTGGACGAAGCCTCGATGATTTCGGACGAGAAAGCCTTCGGCGAGAACGGCTTGCTGGACGATTTGATGGGCTTTGTGTTTGAGAAAACCAGCAACAAACTCCTCGTCATCGGTGACACGGCGCAGCTGCCGCCGGTGGGCCAGCTCCTGAGCCCGGCCCTCGACCCCGAGCTGCTGGCCCACCGCTTCCGCGCCGATGTGGGCAGTGTAGAGCTGCGCCAGGTAATGCGCCAGGCTCAGGAATCGGGCATTCTGGTGAATGCTACCGAACTGCGGGAGGAATTGCGGGAGGAGTCACCCAATATTCAGCTGCATACCAAGGGCTTCCGCGATATTTTTAAGATGGGCGGCGACAAGCTGGAGGACGGCCTGCGCTGGGCCTACCGCAACTTCGGCCACGAAAACACCACCATCATCTGCCGCTCTAATCGCAACGCTAATCAGTATAACCAGCTCATCCGGAGGGCGTTGTTCGATGCCGAAGAGGAGATTGAGGGCGGCGACTACCTGATGGTGGTGCGCAACAACTACTATTGGCTGCCGAAGGACTCTGAAATTGGCTTCCTGGCCAACGGCGACTTCCTGCAAATCACGAAAGTCATCCGGCGCGAGGAGATGTACGGCTTCCATTTTGCGCAGGCCCAGGTGCGGCTCGTGGATTACCCTGACGAGCCCGAAATTGAGGTTAAGCTGCTGCTCGACACGCTGCATACTGAAAGCCCGGCCTTGCCTTCCGACCGCAACAATGCCCTGTACCTGGCCGTGAGCGAGGATTATGCCCACCTCAAAACCAAGGCCGAGCGCTACAAGGAGATGCGCAAAGACCCTTACCTCAATGCCCTGCAAGTAAAATTTGCCTATGCGCTGACGTGCCACAAGGCGCAGGGCGGGCAGTGGCAGGCCGTGTTTGTCGACCACGGCTTTTTGAAGCCCGACGAGCCACTGGCGGGCGAGTTTGCGCGCTGGCTCTACACGGCCATCACGCGGGCGTCGGAGCGGCTATTCCTGCTCAACTTCCAGCAAAAGCTAATTAGCGACCCGGTTGAGGAAGACTGAACCACTCCGGAACTGCGGAATCATAAGCGCGGCCGCTTCGTTGGGCAATACTTCACCGTTCCTTCAGGCTTGGCCAGCTAGTTTGGTCAGAAATTTGTGAGTGCGCCCGAAACCACTAAATTTGTTCATCCCTCAGCCCATCAACGTTTCATCCCCTTCTGAATTTTTATGAAAAAGTCCCTGCTCCTCGCCCTGAGCCTGACCGCCGCCGCTTACACCGCGCAGGCCCAGGCTCCGGCCGCTAAAGCCGCCACCACGGCTGGCCCCGCCATCACGTTTGAAGAAGTGAAGTACGACTTCGGCTCGGTAGTGCAGGGCGGTACCGTTGACCATACGTTCAAGTTTAAGAACACCGGCACGGCCCCCCTCATCATCTCCAACATTGGCGTGAGCTGCGGCTGCACCACCCCGGAGTGGACCAAAGCCCCGGTGGCTCCCGGCAAAACCGGTACCATCGCCGCTCACTTCAACTCGGCTGGCAAAATGGGCATGCAGAACAAAGTGCTGACTATTGAGTCGAACGCCACCGCCGGCAGCACCACCGTTTCGCTGGTTGGCGAAGTGAAAGAGGCCACCACGGCCGCTGCCAGCGCCACTCCTGCCACCACCGAATCGACTATGACTGCTCCCGCTGTCAAAGACAACGGCAAGAAAGTGAAAGAGAAAGTAGGCGACACCAAGCTGAAAGCTAAAGTGAAATAAGGTTTCACCAAAGCCGAAACCCACGTAAAAAGGCCGCCTGCGCAAGCAGGCGGCCTTTTTTGCGCCCTGAATAAATTGCTTACAGCTCGCGCACGGCCAATATCAGGCTAACCCAGCCGGCCAGAAACAGTAGCCCGCCGATGGGCGCCACGGCTCCTAGCTTGGTCACGCCCGTGAAGCACAAAGCATAAAGCGAGCCGCTGAACACGACGATGCCGCCCAACCAGAGCACGCCCGTAGTGCCTAGGCTCCGTAGCTCGGGGCGGGAGGCCCAGAGCACGCCCACAGCCAGGGCCGCCAGCGCATGGTAAAACTGGTAGCGCACGGCGGTTTCGAAGGTATCGGCGCGGCCGGCTTTCACCAGTATATCGTGCAGGGCGTGCGCTCCGAAGGCCCCGATGGCCACGCCCAGGCCGCCGAAAATCGCGGCCAGCTGAATCAAAAGTCGAGCTGTCATAAAGGAGAATAGGGGAGAATGAAAGCCCGAAGGTAGCCTGCCCGCCCGCAAGCCGGGGCATCAGATTTGTCGCTTGAGGCGCAGGGTAGTGGTATGGAGGTTGCCATCCGGCCGGCGCAGCACGAGCAGGAGCACGCGGCCGTCTTCGGAGTGCAGCATCCGGTCGAGCTGCGTGAGCGTGAAGGCCAGGGCTGGTAAAAAATTGATGCTGAGCAACTCCTCGCCGGGTTCGAGGCCGGCAGAGGCCGCTGGCGAGTCGGGCAAAACCCAGAGTACCAGAAACCGATGGTAATCTTCCCCGGTAGCAAGTAGGTCGAGCCCGGACATGTCGTGCTCAAACGGCTCGCGAAATTTGGTGTTGGGGCGGAGTAGCAGTCGGCGGTGGGTGTAGTCGATGACTAAGGAAAACCGTTTCAGCAGCTCGTAGCCAATGTTGCCATTGCGGGGCACATCGATGCGCCGGTGTACGTCGGCAGCATCGGGGAAGGAGGTGAGGACCGAGTGTAGGGTGTAGCGCCCCAGGTGCAGGGTAGGCACCCGCCCCAGAAATCCCCGTACCGTGCCCGTTAGCCCCCGGCCCAGGTCGGTGGGCAGGCGGCGGGCAGGGGCCGTCATGCGCGGGTCGGAGTCCAGCTCCAGAGACAAGGCATGGCTGGCTCCGGTGTCGAGCACCAGCTTAAGCGGCATGGTGAGCGAATCGTTGAGCTGCACGGGCGCGGTGAGGTAGGCCTTGTTATTTTCCAGCGACAGCGGCAGGCTCGACCAGCGCTTGCCCCGGGGCGGGCGGTAGGTAGCCGGGTCGGTGAGTAAAAGGGAAGATGTTTCTGAATGAACGGCCACCACGAAGCTGCGAAACAGCTCGGAGCCTAGAATGCCGCTAATGGGCAGGCCCACGTAGCCCGAGAGATTGAGTACGTCTTCCGACATCACCAGCCAGTTCATGTGGGGGGCCACTGCGCCGGGCAATTCCACGCGTACGCTGTCGGTTTGGTAGGCGAGCAGGCCGGTATCGGTGCCGCCCATGCCGACAACCCGAAAGTATTCCTTTCTGTGCAGGCGCAACGAGTCGGCCAGCTGCGGGGAAGTGATGATGGACATACCCACGCCCGAGTCGAGCAGAAAATTGAAGGGTCCGGCCCCGTTAAGCCGCAGCTTCACCACCAACAGGTTGCGTTGCACCTGGAAGTTCAGCGAGGTCTGGTGGTCTTTGGCGCGGGTGAAGACGAAAGGACCAGGTGGCAGCGCCGACTGGGCACAAACGGGCGAATTCAGCCCCCCGAAAAGGGCCCAGGCAACCAGCAAAAACACTATGTGCGGGCTACGCATAATCGGGACAACTCAAGCAGGCCGGCAAATAAAGCGAAAAGACACGCTATTATTTACATGGGGTGCAAACGGCCACTGGAGCTGGGGTTGCACCCACTCGTTTGCACCTACCCGGGAGCTTCCCAGGTCCCCTCGGGAGCGTAGCGCAAGGTTCCGCCGCTGAGGTGCAGCGGCGCAGCTAAGTTGTTGTGGTAGAGCCGGCCCGTGCCCAGCCCTTGGGCAAACCCGTGCACGTCGTACTCACCCGTGAGCTGGGCCACGGCGTTCAAACCGACGTTCGATTCCAGGGCCGAAGTAATCCACCAACCGATGCCGCGCGCCTCGGCCAGCGCAATCCAGTGGCGCGTGGCGGCGTGGCCACCCAGTAGTGTGGGCTTGAGCACGACATAGGCAGGCCGAACCGTATCGAGCAGTGCCGACTGCTGCGCGGGTTCGGCTATGCCAATCAGCTCCTCATCGAGGGCAATGGGGATGGGGGAAGTGCGGCACAGCTCGGCCAGGGCGGCCGGTTGCCCCGCCGCAATAGGCTGCTCGATGGAGTGGATGTGGAACGCCGCCAACTGCGTCAGCTTGGCCAGCGCCTCGGCCGGTGCGAAAGCCCCGTTGGCATCCACGCGCAGCGTAAGCTGCTCGGGCGGCGCTACAGCCCTGATTTCAGCCAGCAGGCCCAACTCGGTGGCAAAATCCAATCCCCCGATTTTTAGTTTCAGGCAAGAATAGCCCGCCGCCAGCTTCTGCTGGATTTGTTCCCGCATGAAGGTTGCATCGCCCATCCATACCAAGCCGTTGATGGGCAGAGCTGCTTCGCCCCGGCTGAAAGCATTATCGTAAAGCTGGTGCCGGCCGCCGCGGCCCAGGTCGAGCGCAGCGGTTTCGAGGGCGAAGGTGAGCGCCGGGTGCCCCGGACCCACAAACGCCGGAGCATCGGCCGCTGTAAAAGCAGTGAATGCACCGGCGTTGAAGCGTTGGCAAAGCTCAGCAATGGCGGTGGCAAAACCAGGGCCATAATCGGGACTGAGGCCGGCAAGTGGGGCGGCCTCGCCGAGGCCCTCCACGGCAGGGGAGGCGTCATCGGCCAGATGCAGGTACCAGGCCAGGTGCTCGGCCAGGGCTCCCCGCGAAGTGCGGGCCGAAAAATTGAAGCGCAGCGCACGCTGCGAGAAGCGGAGATGAAGCATGGCGCAAAGATGCGTGCCATGCTTCATCGGTGGGGCGTAGCGGCACTACTTTACCTGGAGGCTTTTGCCACGGCGGCTTACAAGGCCTCCCTTTCGGCCGGCATCGCGGGCCTCATCGGCCGAAAAACGGTGGCCCCGGCCACTGGCGTGCGAAGCTTTGCCGCCTTCGCTGGCGATGCGGCGCTGGGTTTCGGGGCTCATGGCGGCAAAGCCGCGACGACTCTTGGTGCCCACGCGGTTAGCAGGGCGGGTATTGCTTTTCAGTGCGGGTGCAGCTGTTAGCTCGGCGGTGGCGGCGGCAGTCTTCATATGATTAAGGGAAGAAGGTTTTGTGTGTTGCAATGGTAGCGTGGCAAACCAACATTACCTACCACTCTTACCCATAATGGTTACTTTTATCGCTGAAACAGGGCTTAAATACCGCTTTCTACCGAGGATACCCTACGTATTTCTACCCGGGCCTACGTGTTTAATTCGGGTTGCTGGGCTATGTATTTTTGACCTCTCACACAACCTCCGAACTGCTAATACGGTTAGTGATGCAGGCCCGGCTATTTCCACGGCTACTTTGTTATGACCCACGCTCACGTTTCACCCGCCGCCCCCCGCGTGGCCCCGGCCTGGCTGGCCCGCTTCCGTGCCGTGCGCGCCCAAAGTCAGGCCTTGTGCGCGCCGCTGCTGCCCGAAGATACTGTGGTGCAGCCCATGCTCGACGTGAGCCCGCCCAAGTGGCACTTGGCCCACACTACCTGGTTTTGGGAAACCTTTTTGCTGAAGGAGTACGCGCCTGCTTACCAGCTGTTTCATCCGGACTACGCCTACCTGTTCAATTCCTACTATAACTCGCTGGGCTCGCGTGTGAACCGCGCCGACCGCGGCACGCTCTCACGCCCGGCCCTGGCCGACGTGCTGGCCTACCGCGCCCACGTCGATGCCGCGTTTGGCCAGCTGCTCACCGAGCGGCGCGACCTGCCGCCGGTCTTCTTCGAGTTGTTGGAACTGGGCCTTCAGCACGAGCAGCAGCACCAGGAGCTGCTGGCCACCGACATTAAATACATCCTGAGCACCAGCCCGCTGGCCCCGGCCTACCTCGGAGAAGAGTTACCGCGAAGAGCGAAGAGCGAAGAGTCAGGAGTTGATGCAAACTCACCAGCTCCTGACTCTTCGCTCTTCGCTCTTAACTCGAAAGCAGCGGCGTGGCTGCCCGTGCCCGGCGGCGTGCACCGAATAGGCTTTCAGGAAATCGGCTTTTGCTTTGATAATGAGTTGGCGGCGCACGATGTGCTGCTAGCTCCATTTGAGCTGCGAAACTGCTTGATAACCAACGCCGAATACCAGGCGTTCATCGAGGCTGGCGGCTACCGCGATTTCCGCTACTGGATGGGCGAGGGCTGGGACCTGGCCCAGGCCCAGGGCTGGGAAGCGCCGCTCTACTGGGTGCGGCACGCCGATGGCTGGCACCGCTTCACGCACCACGGCCTGCAAGCGGTGGTGGCCGAAGCACCAGTCACGCACATCAGCTTTTACGAGGCCGACGCCTACGCCAACTGGGCCGGCGCTCGCCTGCCCACCGAGGCCGAATGGGAGGCCGCTGCCCGCCACTTTGGGGCCACTACCAGCGCCGGCACCTGGCTCGAAAGCAACCTTTTCGACCCGCAGCCCCTGCCCGCCGATGCCGACCCTGCCCAGTGCCACCAGCTGCTGGGCGACTGCTGGGAGTGGACCTATTCGGCCTACCACGCCTACCCCGGCTACACCCGCGCCGCCGGCGCGCTGGGCGAATACAACGGCAAGTTCATGGTAAACCAGCTGGTGCTGCGCGGCGGCTCCTGTGCCACGCCCGAAAACCACATTCGCGTCAGCTACCGCAATTTTTTCCACGCCGACAAGCGCTGGCAGTTCACGGGCATTCGCCTGGCGCGCTAGGTGGTACTTTGTTTTTTGTTTCTTTAGCTTCCCCTATGCCCATTTCTTCTATCCTGAGCCCCACCGCAACAGAACTGGCGCGGCACGTGGCCACGGGCCTGCACCGCACGCCCAAAGCCTTGTCGTCGATGTATTTCTACGACGACGCGGGCAGCCGCTTGTTTCAGCAAATCATGGATTTGCCGGAGTATTACCCTACGCGGGCCGAGTTTGCTATTTTTCGGGAGCACGGCGCGGCCATCGCGGCGGCCCTGAGCCCGGCGGGGGGCGGCGACTTCGCGCTAGTGGAATTGGGGGCCGGCGACGGGGCCAAAACCAAGCTGCTGCTGCGCGAGCTGCTGGCGGCCGGTACGCCGTTTACCTACGCCCCGGTCGATATTTCGGCGGGAGCCATGACGGGGCTGGTGGCCGCCCTAAAGCAAGAGCTGCCGGCGCTGAACGTGGCCCCCGTGGTGGAGGATTACGCCACGGCCCTCACCCAGCTGCGCACCTGGCCGGGCAGCAAGGCGGTGCTGTTTCTGGGCTCGAACATCGGCAACTTCGGCCCGGCCGAGCGGCTGGATTTTCTGCGCCAACTCGCTGCGCCCCTGGCCCCGGCCGACCGCCTGCTCATTGGCTTCGATTTGCAGAAGGACCCGCGCCGCATCCGGGCGGCGTACGACGATGCCCAAGGCGTGACGGCGGCCTTCAACCTCAACCTGCTCACCCGCCTCAACCGCGAGCTGGGGGCTGATTTCGACCTCGCCCACTGGCAGCACTATACCGACTATAACCCCCTGAACGGGGCCGTGCGCTCCTTTTTGGTGAGCACCCGCGCCCAGAAAGTGCGCGTGGCCGCTCTCGACGAAACCTTCGATTTCGCGGCCTGGGAAGTAATTCACACTGAAAACTCCTACAAATTCACCCTGCCCCAGATTGAGGCCCTGGCCGCTGAAGCCGGCCTGCGGGTAGTGGAATATTTCACCGACGCTGCCACCGATTTTGCCGATGTGGTGCTGGCCGCTCAGTAGCGCGAACGGCCCATTGGCGTCCCGCCGGTTCGCACTACGTTATAAAATTACCCCGATGCTTACCCTCGCCTCCGGCTACGGAAATTTTGCCGTGCCCGCCGTCGCCCTTGCCGCCGCCGATGAAGCCCTGCGCCCCGCCCGGCAGCACGGTCAGCCACTGCCCGTGAGCCCCGTGGCTGGCCTGCCCGAGCTGCGCGAAGCCCTGGCCCAACGCTACCGCCAGCGCGGTGCCACCCACGTCACGGCCGAACAAGTGGTGGTGACGGCCGGAACCAAAGCCGGCCTGTTTGCCCTGCTCAGCGAAATGCTGCGGCCCGGCGATGATGTGCTGCTGCCCACGCCCAACTGGTTCGGCTTCTACGACTTGGTGCGCCGGGCCGGTGGCATACTGCGCACGCTGCCCCTCAGTGCCGCCGATAATTATGCCCTTACGCCCGCAATGCTGCGGGCGGCCCTCACGCCGGCCACGCGGTTACTCATTATCAGCAACCCCAACAACCCCACCGGCCGCGTGTATTCGCGGGCTGAGTGGACGGCGATATTGGCCGTAACGGCCGAATTCCCGGACCTCTGGGTCGTTAGCGATGAGATTTACGAGGGCATCAGTTTCGGGTCGGAGCCGGTGTCCACGCTGCTGGCGCTGCCCGGCTTGCACGAGCGGCATGTAGTGGTGAGTGGCTTCTCGAAGTCGCTGGCGCTGGCGGGTTGGGGTGTGGGCTGCCTGGTGGCCCCGCCCGAGCTGGCACGGGCCGTGGCGGCGCACATATTTAGCACCGGCTTGGCGGTGCCGGTACCGGCCCAAATGGCCGCACTAGCCGCCACGCAGCATGCCGAGGCCATTGGCGCGGCGCTGTGTGCGCAATTGCGGCCTACCCGGCAGCTGCTGCTCGATGGGCTGGCGGCCCTGCCCGGCGCGCCCGCCGTGGCCGCACCTGAAGGCACTTACTACGTTTTTGCGGATTTCACGCGTTTCCTCGCATCTGGTTTGCCGGCGCTGGAAGCCTCCGCCACGCTGGTGCGGCAGCTGGCCGAAGCCGGCGTGGAAGTGGTGGACGGGGCTACCTGCGGCGCACCGGGTTTCCTACGCCTGTCCTACGCCGTAGCGGAGGCCGATTTGCGGCAGGCGCTGGCCATCATCGGAAGCGTGGTGGGGGTGTAGAGACTCATCCTTGCATCTCTACACCGGTCCTGCAACTTCGATTGGGCCGCCCTGCGAGCGGGCGGCCCGTACCTTTGCCGGGCTTTTTTAGGGAATTATGCTGCGTAATATTCGTCCTCATTTGCGGCCCACGCTGTTGCTGGCTTACCCGGTAGTGCTGTCGCAGCTGGGGCACATTCTGGTGAGTTTTGTCGATTCGGTGCTGGTGGGGCGCACGGGTACCGTGCCGCTGGCCGCCGTGAGCCTGGGCGTGAACAGCACCAACGTCATCATGATTCTGGGTATTGGTCTGAGCATGGGCAGCGTGCCGCTGGTGGCCGCCGCTGACGGCCGCCGCGACCTACCCGACCTGGCCCGCCTCCTGGTATCGTCCGTTTGGCTGAGCGTGCTGGCCGGGCTGGCCCTGGCCGGGCTGGGCCAGCTGGTGCCGCCGCTCATGCACTACCTCGGCCAGGCCCCGGCCGTGGAGGCACTGGCTGCACCCTGGGTACGGGTCATCAGCTGGTCGTTTTTGCCGTTGATGATTTTTCAGGGCTTCCGCGAGTTTGCCGAAGGGCTGGGGCTCACCCGGCAGGCCATGTGGCTCTCGGTATTAGCCAATGTGGTGAACGCCGCCCTGTGCTACGCGCTGGTGTTCGGCCACTGGGGGGCGCCCCAAATGGGCCTGATGGGTTCGGCCTGGGCCACGCTTATTGCCCGCACGCTCATGGCCGGGCTTATGGCCGCGTATGTTCTGCTGGCCCAGCGCCTGCACCAGTACCGCGCCGCCGTGCACCGCTGGCTGCCCGATTGGGCCACGCTGGCTCGGCTGTTCAATATCGGCGCGCCCATCGGCGTGCAGATGGCGTTTGAAGTAGGAGCCTTTGCCACGGCCGCCATCATGATTGGCTGGCTGGGCGCGGTGCCGCTGGCCGCGCATCAGGTGGCCATCAACCTGGCTTCGATAACCTACATGGCGGCGAGCGGCATTGCGGCGGCGGCCACCATCCGGGTGGGCAAGCTGATGGGTGGCGGCGACATGGCGGCGGCCCGGCAGGCTGGTTTCGCGGCCTACGTGCTGGGCTTTGGGTTTATGGCCACGATGGGAGCGCTGTTTATTGTGCTGCGGCACCAGGCCCCGCTGCTCTACAGCCACGATGCGGCCGTGGTAGCGCAGGCCGGCACGCTGCTGCTCATCGCGGCCTTGTTTCAGGTTTCCGATGGCTTGCAGGTGATGGGGCTGGGCGCATTGCGCGGGCTGGAGGATGTGAAAGTGCCGTCGGTGGTGGCCTTGCTGGCGTATTGGGCGGTGGCGCTGCCGCTGGGCTATTTCCTGGGGTTCCGGCTGCATTTTGGGGCGCCGGGCGTGTGGACGGGGCTGCTGCTGGGGCTTACCATCGTGGCGGGCGTGCTCATTGTGCGCTTCCGGCGCGAAACCGCGCCGGGCTTCGTGCCCGAGCCGGTAGCCGTGCCGTAGCGCACACTTTGTAGTTCGCGTCCCCAACAACAATCGTTGCATTGGCGCGGGGACGCGAACTACAAAGTGTACGCTACGGTTCGCGCTATGGCCGTCGGCAATTCGCGCCGGCTGCGTGCATATTCTTATTTTGCCTCATGCTTTCTCTTTTGACTTCGCTTCTGACGGCTGCGGCGCTGCTGCAAGGCCCGGCCGTGAAACCTCAATCTGTGGCCCCCCCCGTTGCCAAGCCCGCGCCCGCACCGCCCATTCCGTGGTCGGCTACGCGGCGGCTCACGATGGCCGACTTTCAGGGCCACCCCGGGCCGTCGGACCGGCTGGCGGCCCTCACTTCGGCCGATATTAAGTCCAATGCGGCCTGCCGCGACTTTGTGTTCAGCGCTACCGTGACGGCCTCGTTCGACCCCAATACCTCGTGGTTTCAAAACCCCAAACTGGCCTCCGAAGCCCTGTTGCGCCACGAACAATTGCACTTCGACATCACCGAAGCCTATGCCCGCCTCATGCGCCAGAAGCTGGCCGCTTTCGCCGCCAAGGCCGATTGCAACAAGCTTCAGCCGGCTTTCAACAACGTGACCAAAGCCGTGTACGCGGCCTGGGACAATGAGCAGAACCGCTACGACCAGGAAACCGGCCACGGCCTGAACGCCGTCCGCCAGGCCGCCTGGGAAAAGCAGACGCAGCTAAAGCTGGAGCAACTCAAGGCATTTGCGGTGCAGTAAGGAGCTTTGTTGAAGTTTGTTTCAGCAAAAGAACGGTCATGCTGAGCGCAGTCGAAGCATCTCTACCGTGTAACTAATCCAATCGAAAGGAATAGTATTGCGGTAGAGATGCTATGATTGCGCTCAGCATGACCTTTTTTGTTCCCTGATTTATCCTCTGTACCCCATGACTTCCCCATCCATCCCCGCTACCATCACCTGGGCCGATTTCGAGCGCGTCGACGTGCGTGTGGGCACCATCCGGGAGGCGCGGGCTTTCCCGGAAGCGCGCCGGCCGGCGTACCAATTGCTGATTGACTTCGGGCCGGAAATCGGCCTCAAAAAGTCCAGCGCTCAAATTACGCACCACTACACCTTGGAGGAATTGGTAGACCGGCAGGTGCTGGCCGTGGTTAATTTCCCGCCCAAGCAGATTGGGAAGTTCCGCTCTGAGGTGCTGGTAACCGGCTTTGCTGATGCCGACGGGCACATTGTGCTGGCCGCCGTGGCGGGTGCGGTGCCCAACGGGCAGCGGCTGGTTTAGTTGGTTTTGGCCGGGGCCGGTCCCCACTGGTCGGCGCGCGGTTGGTTAGCGGTGGCGGGGTTCAGCCGGGCTTCCCGCTGGTTGAGCGTGTCGATAACGCCGGCGTAGATTTCGTTCAAATCCTTGTTGTGGATGCCGTAGTAGCGGTAGCTGCGCTGAAAAGAGGAGTCGGTGACTTCGTGCTTCCAGAACAGGTTTTTCTGCTGGGTCAGGAACAGCGCCCGGGCCGAATCGGGCGAGAGGCGGCTGCTTTCCACCTGCGCTTCGAGCTGGTGCAGGTCGGCCAGCATCTGGGCCATTTTCTCCCGGGGCACCAGGTCGAGCGGTTTGGGGGCTTCTTCGGGAACATCGCAGGCGGGCAAGGCCAGCAGGAGGGGGGCCAGCACCAGGCCCAGGCAGCAGCGACGAAATGATTTCACGCCGCAAAGTTAGCCCCGCGCCGTAGCTTCGTCGCCATGAACCCCTCCGTGCCCTCGGCCCTCACCGACCTGGTGCGCCGCCTGCGCCACCTCGAAATCCGCATTCGCAAGGCGGTGGAGGCCCAGCTACAGGGCGATTTCCACTCCGTATTCAAGGGCACGGGCCTCGAATTCGACGACGTGCGCCTCTACCAGTACGGCGACGAGGTGCGCGCCATCGACTGGAACGTATCGAGCAAGGGCCACGGCACCTTCGTGAAAACCTACAAGGAGGAAAAGGAGCAGCAGGTGCTGGTGCTGCTGGACGTGAGCGGCTCGCTGGACGTGGGCGACGGCCAGCGCCGCAAGCTCGACGTGGCCCGCGACATTGCGGGGCTGCTGGCGCTCTCGGCCGCCCGGCAGGGCTCGGCGCTGGGCCTGTTCGCGTTTTCCGACCAGAAGGAGCTGTATTTGCCGCCCGGCAAGGGGCCGCGGGCGGCCTATGCGCTCATCAACCGGCTGTTTGGGCTGGTGCCGGTTTCGGCCCGTACGGGGGTGGGGGCGGGCATCCGACAGGCGCTGGGGCTGCTCAAGCGCCGCAGTCTGGTGGTGCTGGTGTCCGATTTTATTGATGGCAACTACGAGCGCGAGCTCACCATGCTGGCCCAGCGCCACGACCTGATTGTGGTGCAGCTCCAGGCCCCGCGCGAGCGCACGTTTCCGCCCTTGGGCATCGTGCCCCTGCGCGATGCCGAAACCGGCCAGGTGCGCTGGGTGAACACCTCCAGCCCCGATTTCCGCGCCCGCATGGAGGCCCAAGCCGAGCGCCAGGAGGCCGAGTTGGTGAATATTTGCCGCCGCCACCGCACCGGCTTCCTGGCCCTGAGCACGGAGGGCGATTTCGTGCCGCAGCTCGTGAACCTGTTTCGCCACCGCCGTCAATTGGGTCGAAATGGGTAAGCACATCGGGCATTTTGAGGGAGGACGGCGTGTGGTGCTCAGCCTGCTTGTCAGCTTGCTGCCGGGCATTACTGCCTTGGCCCAGACCCCGCCCCCCATCCCGCAGGGCCGCTTTCTGAAACAAACCGTGCTGGTGGGCGAGCCGCTCGACTACGAGCTGCGCTACGAGCACGCGCCCGATTTGGAGGTGGTGTTCCCCGATTCGCTGGCCAAGTTTGCGCCGTTCGAGTACGCGGGCAAGACCTTTTACCCCACCCGCACCCGGCGCGGCGTCAGCCTCGACCGCGCCGTGTACCACCTGCGCACCTTCCGGCTCGATTCGGTGCAAACGCTGGCCCTGCCCGTGGCCGTGCTGCAAGGCCCCGACACGCTGAACATTCTGCCGCTGCCCAGCCGCGTGCGTCTGCTGCGCACGGCAGCGCCGCTGCGTGGTGCCGCCGCGCTGCCCGCCCTGCGCCAAAACCTGGTGCTGGTGCCCATCGAGCCCATTTTTAACTACCCGTATTGGCTGGCCGGGGCGCTGGCCGTGCTGATGCTGCTGGCGGGCGGGGCGGCGCTGTTTCGGCGGGGGCTGGTGCGGCGCTACTCGGCCTACAAGCGGCGCAAAAACCACGGCTATTTCCTGGCGCAGTTCGCGCGGCACGTCGAGCGGTTCGAACTCTCGCGCTCGGCCACCAACGTGGAGCGGGCCGTGGTGCTTTGGAAAAACTACCTCGCCGGCCTCGAAAACAGCGGCCTGAACTCCTTCACCACCCGCGAAATCGTGGCCTATTTTGAGAATGATTCCGACGTGCGCAAAGCCCTAAACGTCACCGATAAGGTGATTTACGGCAACGTGCAAACCGAGGAAGCCGCCGAAGTAGACCGTGCCTTCCAGCGCCTGCGGGGCTTTGCCGAGCGGCGGTATGCGTCCGTCACGGAGTAGCGCGGACTTTTAGTCCGCGCGTCCAAATGACTTTCAATTCCGGGCGCGGACTAAAAGTCCGCGCTACTTTCGCCCCCGCTTGAACGACTTTTTCAACCTTCTGCGCTACACTACGCTGGCCGGCTACCAGTGGCAGCAGCCGCGGTTGCTGCTGCTCATCGCGGCCGTGCCGCTGCTGTTTGTATTGCGCTGGGTGCTGGCGCGGCGGCGGGCGCAGGTGGCGGTGGCCTTCGCGCCCGGCCCCGTGCGGCGCGACTGGTCGGCTGTGCTGCGCTTCCTGCCCGATGTGGTGCTGGGCCTCGCCCTCAGCTTTGCCATTGTGGCCCTGGCCCGCCCCCAGCGCACCGACGAGCGCGTGGAGCAGTCCGGCCGGGGCATCGACCTGGTGCTGGCCCTCGACGTGTCGGGCTCAATGGAAATCCAGGACCTGCGCCCCAGCCGCCTCGAAGCCGCCAAGCGCATTGCCACCGAGTTCCTGAGCTCCCGCGCCGGCGACCGCCTCGCCCTGGTGGCCTTCGCCGGCGAAGCCTACTCGCTGGCCCCCCTCACCACCGACTACGACCTGCTACGCGAAGACCTCGCCAGCCTGCGCGTGGGCATGATTAAGGAAGACGGCACGGCCATTGGCACGGCCCTGGGCGTGGCCACCAACCGCCTGCGCGAGTCCACGGCCAAGTCGCGGGTCTGCATCCTGCTCTCCGATGGCGAGAACAATGCCGGCAGCCTCGACCCGCTGCTGGCCGCGCAGCTGGCCCACGCCTTCGGCATCCGCATCTACACCATCGGGCTGGGCAAGGATGGCTTCGTGCCCTACGGCCAGGATTCGCTCGGCCGCACCCGCTACGTGAGTACCCGCCTCGACGAAACCACCATGCGTCAGCTCGCCGCTGCCGCCGATGGCCGCTTCTTCCGCGCCACCGATACGGGCGCGTTGCGCGAAGTCTTTGCCCAAATCAACCGACTCGAAAAATCCGAAATCAAGCAGCTCCGCTTTCGCAACACCAAGGATTTCTACCGGCCCTATCTGTGGCTCAGCATTGGGCTGTGGCTGCTGTGGCTGCTGCTGAAAAATACGTTTCTGAGCAACCCGCTGGAAGATTAGCGGGGTGAGGATTGAAAGGACGTCATGCAGAGCGCAGCGAAGCATCGTTACCTCAATAGTAGAATCAATCAGTTGCGCGGTAAAGATGCTTCGCTGCGCGCTGCATGACGGGCTACCGTCGTTCAATTATCCAAATGAAAATGTCCATCGCCGATAACATCCACCGCATCAACGCCGAGTTGGCTGGCACAGCCGCGCGCCTGTGCGTCGTCACCAAAACCCACCCCGTCGAGCTACTACAGGAGGCGTATGCGGCTGGGGCACGGTGCTTCGGCGAAAACCGGCCCCAGGAAATGGCCGCCAAGCACCCGCAGTTGCCGTCCGATGTGGAGTGGCACCTCATCGGCCAGCTCCAGACCAACAAGGTGAAGCTGCTGGCCCCCTTCGTGCACACCATCCAGAGCATCGACAGCCTGAAGTTGCTGCGCGAAATAAACAAGCACGCCGCCGCGAATAACCGCGTCATCAATGGCCTGCTGCAATTTCACATCGCGCAGGAAGAAACCAAATCGGGCCTCTCGCTGGCCGAAGCCGAGGAAATCCTGACCTCGCCCGAGTTTCCGCAGCTCACCCACATCCGCCTTACCGGCGTGATGGGCGTGGCCACCTTCACCCACGACGAGGACCAGCTGCGGCAGGAATTCCAAACGCTGCACCGCTATTTTGACCACCTGAAAGCAACGTATTTCGCCGAGTCGCCGGCCTTCGTCGACATCTCGATGGGCATGAGCGGCGACTACCCGCTGGCCGTAGCCGAAGGCAGTACGCTGGTGCGGGTGGGCAGCGCCATATTCGGCAGCCGGGGGTAGGGGCGGCGTCTGCGTTGTCTTCTGTGGCGCCTTCTGCGCCCTCTGCGGTAAAAAAACGCCCGGGCTCCACAAGCGCGGCGCTATAAATTCTCCTATCTTCCCCCGTCCGCCGCAAATTTCCACCATGCCCGCCACCACCGCGTCTTCGTTGCCCCCGCCGGCCATTGTGGCCAACCAGCACATCTACGACGACTATTTCGAGGAGGAGTTTACCCGCACGGTGGACGAAAATATCCTGCAGCTCCTCGACCGTGTGTGGTTTCGCTCCGAGCTGGTGGGCTTCGAGAATTTCCCGCAGCGCAACAACCCCGACCGGCCCCTGATTTTCGCTAGCAACCACTCCGGCATGGCCTTCCCCTGGGATGCCATCGTGGCGCTGTCGCACCTGTTTCGCTACCTGCCCAGGCACGAGAATATGAGCGACCTGCCGCGCCCGCTCTCGGCCCCGCTGCTCTCGCAAACGGCCCTCATGAACCCCTACCTGGTCAAAGACTTCTGGAAAAAATGCGGCTGCGTGGATGCCACGACGCTGAATTTTGAAACCATGATGTACTACCAGGACCACAACCTGATGCTCTACCCCGAGGGCGTGCCCGGCATCGGCAAAGGGTTCAACCGCAAGTACCAGCTCCAGCGCCTGGCCACCAGCATGGTGCGCCTGGCCCTGCAGCACGGCACCGACATTGTGCCCTTCTACACCATCAACGCCGAATACCTCAACCCTTACGCCTACAGCTGGGACGGCATTAACAACCTGACCAAGAAAATCGGCATTCCGTTTCTGCCGCTCACGCTGCTGCTTTTGTTGGTTCTGATTCAGCCCTGGGCCTTTTACCTGGCCTTCCCGGCCAAGCTCATCTTCGTGATGGGCACCCGCATTCGCCCGTCTGACCTCACCACTAAAACCGTGGACGAGCTGAGCCGCGCCGAATACCTGGCCCTGAGCGAGCAAATCCGCCAGCAGATGCAGGGCGAAATGGATGCCGCCGTAGCCGCGCACGGCCAAAAGCCCTACCGCTGGGGAGAACTCTGGCAGCGCATCAAAGAAAACCGCCGCTTCTTCCCGTTTTTCCTGCCCTTTGCCTGGCCGGCCATGTTCACCGAATTCGAGCGCCTCTACGTGAAGGAAGGCCGCCGCAATTTCCGCATGCAGCTCGATAAGCCCGGCGCGTGGCTGAAAATGCTTTGGCGCAACCCCATAACCCTGGCCTATTTCATCCCGTTGTTAGGCTGGATTCCGCTGGCTATCAAAGGCTATAAAGGCAATAAGCTGGGGCAGCAGCAAAAGGCTTACCGCAGCAGCTAGCACTTACTGAAAATCGTTTGTCATCCTGAGCTTGCGAAGGACCTTGTCACAGTTGAACGAGTTATTCCAACGTGATAAGGTCCTTCGCAAGCTCAGAATGACAGACGTGCTCCCACACCCTCCATCCCAAATCCCACCCAGTGCCCTCCTTTCAACACCTGCTGCTCAAGCAGTTTCTCACTGCCGCAGCCGCGCCGCTGGCCCGCCGCAAGCCCAGCGTAGGGGCCATGCGCCTGGCCATGGAAGCCGGCGCGCTCTTCCAATTCATGCCCTGGAAGGTGAACCTGGAAAGCTTCAGGCTCGATAATCGCCTCGAAGCCGAGTGGCTGCGGCCCCGCGCCGCGCACCCCACGCGCGTGCTGCTCTACCTGCACGGCGGCGGCTACGTGCTGGGCTCCCTCAACACCCACCGCAGCCTGGTGGGCTGCCTGGCCCAGCGCACCGGCCTCAACGTGCTCACCGTCGATTACCGCAAGGCGCCCGACCACCCGTTCCCGGCCGCGCTCGATGATGCCCGCCGGGCCTACCGCTGGCTGCTGCGCCACGGCCACCAGCCGCACGACATTGTGGTGGGCGGCGATTCGGCCGGCGGCGGCCTTGCCTTCGCGCTGCTCCTGGCCCTGCGCGATGCTGGCGAAGCGCTGCCCGCCGCTGGCATCGGCCTTTCGCCCTGGACCGACCTGAACCTGCCCATCACCGCTCTGCGTCGCGTGGCCCGTGAAGAAGGCCTCCTGCTCGAAGCCCTGCAAATGCGCACCTGGGGGCCGCTCTACGCCCACAAAACTCCTCTCACGCATCCGCTGCTCTCGCCCGCGCAAGCCGATTTGCACGGCCTGCCGCCGCTGCTCATCCAGATTTCCACGGCCGAAGTGTTGTATCACGACGTGGTGAAATTCGCCCGCAAGGCCCGCGCTGCCGACGTGCCCGTTACCCTGCAACCGTTTGAGGGGCTGGTGCATTGGTGGCATCTGTTCTGGCGCGTAGTGCCCGAAGCCCGGCAGGCCCTCGACCAGGTTGCTGCTTTCCTGACGGACATGTGGGCGCAACCAAGTGCCGCCCCCGTGCGCCTGCCGCTGGCCGAACGACGCCTGCCCGTGCGCCGTCGCGCCGCATAAGCTGTTGCTGAATGCATTACGAAGAATAAAAGTGCGTATCGAATATTCAGGAAATCGAAAAAATAAATTCTCTTTTTGATGATTTTAAGCCACTTTTGGAGAAATCCGGCGTACACCGCTCAACTATGTTGGCGAGTGTTCGTAGGTTTGCATCGAATTTAGTCGGCTTGCATACTACTTTAGTATGGCAACGGGCTTTGCTACAGTAAGTTCCATTTTCCTTTCACCCCCAACCCGTTTCCTGCATCATGGAAGATTTGTTTAAAAAGTTCGTAAATGCTGGCGTCGGCTACATCGCCCAGGGCAGCAAGTCGGTTCAAAGCACCATCGACAAGCTGGTGAAGGACAATAAGATGACTCAGGCCGAGGGCAAGAAGATTGTGGATGAGCTGCTGAAAAGCGGCGAAACCAAGCGCGCCGAGCTCGAAAAGCAGTTCCAGGGCCTGGCCGACCGTGTGAAGAGCACCGTGGGCCTCGGCGACTCGAAACCTGCTAAAGGCAAGGCCGCCGCCAAAAAGCCCGCCGCCAAAGCTGCTGCCAAGCCCGCTGCCAAAGCTGCCAGCGTAGTAAGCGCCGCCAAAACCACGGCCAACCAAGCCGCCAGCCGCGCCGCCGGCGCCGTGAAAAACGTGGCCGACCGCGTGAGCGCTGCTGCCGAAACCGCCCAGAAATCTACAGCCGCTATGGCCGGTGCCGCCAAACCAGCTGCCAAAGCTGCCGCTAAGCCTACCGCAACCGCTTCTAAATCGGCTGCTAAAGCCCCAGCCGCGAAAGCAGCTGCTAAGCCAGCCGCCAAGCCCGCTACCAAACCCGCCGCAAAATCAGCAGCTAAGCCTGCTGCCTCTGCGGGTGCATCGGCCTCGGCGGGTGGCGAAGGCAACGCATAAGCGACACCGTATTAGTTAAGCAAAACCCCGTTTGCTCGTTGCAAACGGGGTTTTTTAGCGTAAAGCACCGGCCCTAAAAACAGGCTTGGGGGGCTTGGTAGCCAGCCAAAATCTGCGAAATCAGATTAATCTGCGTAAATCTGCGGTTGATGTTTAAAAATACGATTTCCAACCTCTCCCGCATTCGGCAGGTGGCCGAGGTGTTGCTGCGTTACGGTTTCGAGGATGTGGTGACGACCACGCCGCTGCGCCGCCTCGTGAGCCAGGCGCGCCGCCTGAGCTGGCAGCGGGCCGACCGGCAGGTATTCGAAACCACGCGCTGGGAGCGGGTGCGCCTCATTATCGAGGAGTTAGGGCCCACGTTCATCAAGCTGGCCCAGGCCATGAGCAACCGGGCCGATTTGCTGCCCGAAGCGCTGATTGACGAATTCGAGAAGCTGCAAAGCAACGTGCCGCCCTTCGAGACGGCCGTGGCCCGTCAGATTATTGAGGAGGAGCTGGGCCGGCCGATTTCGGAGGTGTTCAGCGAGTTTGATGACGTGACGCTGGGCTCGGCCAGTATCGGGCAGGTGCACCAGGCGCGGCTGCTGACCGGCGAGGAAGTGGTGGTGAAAGTGCAGCGCCCCGGCGTGCGCGAAAAGGTGCGCTCCGACCTGGCGTTGCTGCACGAGCTGGTGCGGCTCACGTCCGGCTTCCTGCAAAAGCAGGGCCTGGCCAACCCGCAGGACATCGTGGATGCCTTCGAGCGCAGCATGAGCAAGGAGCTGGATTACACCGCCGAAGCCCGCTCGATGGAGCAGTTCCGGAAGCTCTACGAGCACTACACCACGTTTTATGTGCCCAAGCCTTACCGCGAGCTGAGCACGGCGCGCATCCTGGTGATTGAGTTCGTGAGCGGCTGCAAGATTACCGACAAGGCCCAGCTGCAGGAGTGGGACCTGAGCCCCGCCGACGTGGCCGAAAACGGCATGGACATCTACCTGACCCAAATTTTTGAGTTCGGGATTTTCCACGCCGACCCGCACCCCGGCAACGTGCTGGTGCGGCCCGATGGCACCATCGTGCTCATCGATTTCGGCATGGTGGGCCGCCTCACCAAGCAGCAGAAATACGCCTTCGCGGGCGTGTTCATCGGCATGGCGCGGCAGGATGCGCGCAGCATGGCGCTGAACTTCCGGCGGCTGGCCCTCACGGCCGAAATCCCGGATATGCGCGCTTTCGAGTCGGACCTCAGCCAGCTGATTGAGGATTTCGCCATGCTCGATGTGAAGGAAATGAGCATGAGCGACCTCGCCGACGCGTTGCAGGGCATCATTTACACCTACAAGCTGCAGGTGCCGGGCGCGGTCTTCCTCATCCTGCGGGCGCTGGTGATTCTGGAAGGCATCGGCAAAGTTTTGCACCCGAATTTCAACACCTTCGAGTTCGTGGCGCCCTACGGAGCCAAGATAATCCGGGAGCAATACTCGCGCGAAAACCTGCTGACGGAGGCTGAATACACTGGCACGCAGCTGCTGGCCCTGCTGCAAACCCTGCCGGCCGACGTGCGCCAGATTGTGCGCAAAATCAGCAAGGGCGAGCTGCGGCTGAAATTTGAGCTGGTGGGCTACACGACCCTGCTGCGCAAGGCCGACCAGCTGGTGAGCCGCACCATACTGGCGCTGCTGGCCGTGGGCGGGCTGCTGTTTTCGGGCCTGTCGCTCATGGGCCGCTACTCGCCGGATATGCCTTACCACCGCGGCGTGCCCGAAATAACGTGGTGGAGCCTGGGCGCAACCGGCTTTCTGCTGCTGATACTGCTGCTGCTGGGCACCCGGCGGCGCGAGAAGTAAGCTCAAGCAGTGAATTTGGACTGAAGGTTTGGCGACGGACCCTGCGCGGCCCGACCTTTGCAGCCGTGCGGTTGTATTTCGGCCCGCCTGCTGCAATGTCTGCTTCCTTCGTCGTCCGTGTTACGTTTGCTGTTTTTGGGATTTTATGGGGAGCGATGCCGCATATGGCCGTCGCCCAGACGGCCCCGGTCGGTCCGCCGGTGCTGCGTGAAGCCAGCCTGCAGACCGATACGGCTACCTACCTGCTGAGCCGAAATACAGTCGCTGTGCAGGGCGTGCCCGCGCTGTACTTCTGGTACCGGCGCGACGATGAAACCGTGGAGCTGCGCCTGTATCCGGCCAATGCCAAGCCGTTGCGCCTGCGCCGCAACCCCGATTTTCAGCAGCTCGACTCGCTGACGAAGGAAGATGACGGTGGTTTCCGCACCCGCCTCAAGTTCCAGAACCTGACCAGCAGCCGCTTTTTGCGCCTGGTGGTAGAGCAGGCCGCCGACTCGGCCGGGCGCGAGCCGCGCCGCGAGGTGGTGCCGCTGCTGCCGCTGGTGCGCACCACGCTGGCGCTGCGCGTGGCCGATAACGAGCTGTTTGTGGGCGAGGAAAAGGTGTTTGAGCTTACCAGCTCGAACGCGCGCAACGTGCACGCCACCGGCGAGTGGGTGCGCGGCACCGAGTTCGACTACCGCCTGGTGGCCGAGGCCAACGGCACCCTGCGCCTGCACGTGCTGCCCAACCAGCTCGGCCTGCGCACGCTGGCCGTGAAGCTGCAAACCGAGCGCCCAATATTGCTGGCCGACCACCGCATCAGCTACCAACTGCCGGTGCTGAAGCAGGAGTTCAACGTGAAGGCCAGCCGCCTGCGCTTCCTCTCGCCCGACAAGCGCAGCGTAACCCTGGACGACGTGAGTCGCCGCAAAGGCAACGAGCTGATTCTCGACAACGGCCGCAGCTTCGAGCTGCGCCGCACCTACCGCGTGGAGGACCAAGAGGAGCCCGGCGGCACGCTCATCGCCGAAATCTTCACCCGCCAGTTTCTCAGCAACGACCGGGTGCTGTGCTACCTGCGCCCCTACAACACCCACCGCCAGACCGAAGGCTACCTCTACATCAAGGAAAACGATGTGGCCCGCTACCTCACCAACCTCGACATCACGCCCCAAACCGTGATTCGGAACGTGCAGGTGCTGCACCGCGGCGGCGAATGGACCCCCGGCCTGAGCGTGAGCCCCGGCGAAACCGTCGACGTGCGCCTCGAAGGCGAGGGCCTGCAAAAAGCCCGCATCTCGTTCGAGGATTTGCCGGTTATTCCCTCCGATTCGTCGGTGCGGACCGATGCCCGGCTGGTGTACCGCGTGCGGGTGCCGGTGAGCTACGACAAGCGGAAAAGCAACATCTACAACGCCGGCCAGGCTACCGGCTACACGCTGAATATCAAAGAATTTCAGCGGCCACATCCGCTTGATTTCGTGTCGGTGACCTACGGCGACGCGGCCCGGCCCATCACCCGGCTCAACGGCCCGGTGCTCTACGACGGCACCATCCGCGACGTGGTGTTTCAGTTCAACCCGGCCGGCATCGACAAGGCCGACCAGCTTTTCGGCAAGCAGTATCTGAGCTTTGAAATTCGCACCGTCAACGCCAAGGGCGACCTCGTGGAGCTGCGCAACGTGGAAAGCCTGCTGGTGTGCCCCGGCGACAACTCGCCCCGCGCTGCCTTCTACGCCGACAAGCAGTGCCGCACCGACCCGCTGAGCCTCAATGCCATCCTGAGCCGCAAAACCTACGACCTCGACGAGTGGAGCCGCATCTTCGTGACGGTGAAGCACCAGGCCAGCCAGTACGGCGAAACCGGCTACACCCAAACCGTGGAGCTGGTGCTCAAGCGCAGCTACAAGTTTGACATCGACGTGAGCTTCCCGGCCGGCCTGCTCACCCGCAAGCAGAAAGAAGACAAATTCGGCGACCTGGGCGGCATCTCGCTGGCTACGCTGGCGCAGTTCAGCTTCTACAGCCCCAACAAAATCAACCGCCTGCGCCCCTACAAAATCGGCGCCGGCTTTGTGGCCCTCAACGCCTTCAACCTCGGCAGCAGCACCGCCAACCGCGACCTGGGCGTCGTGATTCTCGGCTCAGTGTACCCCACCCGGCGCGAGGCCAAATTCACGTTTCCGCTCTACCTGGGCGGCGGCTATTTGCTGGGCACCAGTCAGTGGTTTTTTATGCTCGGGCCCGGCATTGGGGTGCGGCTGTAGCGCGGTCGACGTGGGTGGGCTGGGGACAATCGGCTAGCTTTTCGGGCTGTTGGCAGAAAAAGCAGAAGGGTAGGCACGGTTGGGCGGTAGTTTTGGGCCATGAAACCAACCCGTTCCGCTGCGCTGTCCGTTTTTTGCCTGACTCAATCCGTCGGCGGCGGGCGCTGGCCTTGGCTGGCCGCCGGACTGCTGGTGGCGGGCGCGCTGCCGCAAATGGCTCAGGCCCAAGGGCGCGTCACCATCAGCGGTACGATTAAGGATGCCAAAACGGGCGAGGATTTAACCGGCGCATCCATCCGCATCGTGGAGCTGCCGGGCACGGGCACGGCCGCCAATGCCTACGGCTTTTATACCCTCACGCTGCCGGCGGGCACCTACACAGTGGAGGCCAGCTTCGTGGGCTACGCCGCCCAGCCGCGCAAAGTGACGCTCGACAAAAGCCAGCGGCTCGATTTCAAGCTGGCCGGCAGCGGGCAGGAGCTGAACGAGGTCGTAGTAACCGGCCGCAGCAGCCAGGCCAACATCAGCAAAGCCCAGTCCGGCGTGGAAACGCTGGACATGAAGCAGATTGCCAAGGTGCCGGTGCTGTTTGGTGAGAAGGACGTCATCAAAACGCTGACTCTGCTGCCGGGCATCAAAACGGCGGGGGAGGGCAGCAGCGGCTTTTCGGTGCGCGGCGGCAACGTGGACCAGAACCTGATTCTGCTTGATGAAGCGCCCGTGTACAACGCCTCGCACCTGCTGGGCTTCTTTTCGACGTTCAACTCCGACGCCATCAAGGACCTGACGGTGTACAAGGGCGGGATGCCGGCGCAGTACGGCGGGCGGCTGTCGTCGGTAGTCGACATTAAAATGAAGGACGGCAACAACCAGCAGCTGCACGGCAGCGGCGGCATCGGCCTCATTGCTTCGCGCCTAGCACTGGAAGGGCCGATTGTGAAGGACAAAGGCTCGTTTCTGGTAACCGGTCGCCGCACCTACGCCGACATCTTCCTGAAGCTGTCGAACAACGAAACCACCAAAAGCGCCCGCCTCTACTTCTACGATTTCAACGCCAAGGCCAACTATACACTCGATGCCCGCAACCGCATCTACTTTTCGGGCTACCTGGGGCGCGACGTGCTCGGCATCAGTACCTTCGAGAACAACTACGGCAACCAGACGGCCACGCTGCGCTTCAATCACCTGTTTACCGACCGGCTGTTCTCGAACACTTCGCTCATCTACAGCAAGTACGATTACCAGATAAAAATCCGCGCCAACGACTCGGATTTCAGCATCGATTCCAAGATTAAAGACTGGAACCTGAAGCAGGATTTCGAGTTTACGCCCAGCTCGAAGCAGACGCTGCGCTTCGGGGCCAACGTCATTTACCACACCATCACGCCCGGCCACGTGACGGCCGCGGCCGATGCAGCGGTAAATTCCACGGCCGACAAAACCAACTATTCGCTGGAATCGGCGGCCTATGTGTCGCACGAATGGGCGGCTACGGATAAGCTGGATTTCACCACGGGCCTGCGGCTGTCTTCCTTCAGTCTGCTGGGCGCGGGCACGTATTCAAACTATAATCTAGCCGGCACCGTGCTCAGCAGCCAGAGCTATTCGTCGGGCCAGGTCATCAAAACCTACGTGAACCTGGAGCCGCGCCTCGCGGTGAGCTACCAGCTTTCGGACAATACTGCCCTGAAGGCCGGCTACGCCCGCAACGTGCAGAACCTGCATTTGCTGAGCAATTCGGCTGCGTCATCGCCCACCGATTTGTACGTGCCCACCACCAACAACGTGAAGCCTGAGCTGGCCGACCAGCTCTCGGGCGGCTATTTCCGCAAGCTGGGGGCCAATCAGGGCTATTCGTTTTCGGCCGAGGTGTACTACAAGTGGCTGCAAAACCAGATTGACTACCGCGACGGCACCCAGCTGCGCGGCAACCAGGACGTGGAAAGCACGCTGCTCTACGGCAAGGGCCGGGCCTACGGCGTCGAGTTTCTGCTAAAAAAGGAAACCGGCCGCCTCACCGGCTGGGTGGGCTACACGCTGAGCAAATCGGAACGCCAGTTCACCGACATCAACAGCGGCAGCTGGTTCAACGCCCGGCAGGACCGGCCCAACGACCTCTCGGTGGTGGGCGTGTACCAGCTCTCGCCCATCTGGAGCCTGTCGGGCACCTACGTGGCCAGCACCGGCAACGCCGTGACTTACCCCGTGGGCAAGTACTTCGTGGCCGGCCAGGTGGTGAGCCTCTACGGCCAGCGCAACACCGACCGCCTGCCCGGCTACCGCCGCCTCGACGTGGGCGCCACCCTCGACAAGCCGCAGAAAGAAGGCCGCCGCTTCCACCACAGCTGGAACTTCTCCATCTACAACGTGCTGGGCCGCGAAAACCCCTACAGCATCACTTTCCAAACCAATCCGGACGACCCCAGCCGCACGCAAGCGCTGCAAACCGCCCTGTTCCGCATGGTGCCCTCGGCGACGTACAATTTCAACTTTTAAGGGTGCCCGAACTGCCCGAAACGTCATGCAGAGCGTAGCGAAGCATGACGGGCTGTTAAATCCGATATTCACAATGAAAAACCGTTTCACCCTTCGCTTCCTCGCCGCAGCCGCCACCGTGCTGCTTGCTGCGTCCTGTCAGAAGGTTATTACGCTTGACCTCAAGGAAAGCGCCCCGCGTCTGAGCATCGAAGGCAATCTGGCCGATGACGGGCAGCCCTGCACTGTGCTGCTGGCGCGCAGCGTGAGCTACACCGAAACCAACACCTTTCCGGCCGTGAGCGGGGCCGTCATCACGCTGAGCGACGACGCGGGCGGCATCGAAACCCTGGTCGAAACCAGCACGCCCGGCCAGTACCGGGGCCGCACCGTGCTGGGCCAGCCCGGCCGGCGCTACACCCTGCGCGTGGAAACCGACGGACAGGCCTACGTGGCCGTGTCCACGTTGCCCTCACCCGTTGTTCCGCTGGCAGGGCTGCGGGCGCAGAAAGCCCCAATTGGTACCAATATTCAGGCGTTGCCGGATTACCTGGACCCCGCCGGTACGCGCAATTACTACCTGTTCCGGCAGTACCGCAACGGCCGCCTGAACAATAATATCTACCTGCAAAACGATGAATTCACCGATGGCAAGGCCAACGTGCGCGGCCTGGGCACGGGGGGCGGCGGCCGCGGCACCGATGCCGACAAACTCGTGGCCGGCGACAGCCTGCGCGTGGAAATGCAAAACGTGGACGCTGACGTGTACGAATATTTCCGCACGCTCAACCTGACCTTGCAGGGCGGTGGCATGGCCACGGCCTCCCCAGCTAATCCGAAATCAAACTTTTCGGGTAACGTGCTGGGGTATTTCAGCGCGCACTCGGTGCGGCGGCGCACCATATTGGTGCCTGCGCTGTAGTCGGGGTGTTGAATTTGACCTAATAAAAAAGGCCGTCACGCTCAGCATGACGGCCTTTTTTATGCAACTACTGACGCTTTATGCGAGCTTCATATCCGCAATTATCGCCTTGATTTTCTCGTGGCCCAAGCGGTTGGCTAGGTCATAATCCACGGCTGATTTCAGGGGCTGTTTCACGCTGAAATAAAATTTGATTTTGGGCTCGGTGCCGCTGGGGCGGGCCGAAATCTTGCTGCCGTCTTCGGTGAGGAACTGGAGCACGTTGGAGCTTTCCACGCCGGTATCGGTGCTGAGGCCGGTGGCCAGGTCGTGGATTTTGCCGGTTTTGTAGTCGCGGATTTCCACCACTTTCAGGCCGGCAATGTGCTGCGGTGGGTTAGCGCGCAGGCTGGCCATCATCTCCTGAATTTCCTCGGCCCCGCGCTGGCCTTTTTTGGTGAGCGAAATCAAATCCTCCACGTAGAGGCCGTACTGAGCATACATGGCCACCATTTCCTGGTAGAGGGTGCGGCCCTGGTCTTTGGCCACGGCGGCCATTTCGGCCACCAGCGCGCAGGCCGAGACGGCGTCCTTGTCGCGCACAAAGTCGCCGATGAGGAAGCCGTAGCTTTCCTCACCGCCGCCGATGTATTTCTCCTGTCCCTCAAGCTCGCGAATGAGGCCCGCGATGTACTTGAAGCCGGTGAGCGTGCGGTAGCTCTTCACGTTGTACTCGCGGGCAATGTCGCCGAGGATTTCACTGGTCACAATGGTGTACACGATGAAGTCCTGCGGGGTGCTCTGGCGGGCGCGGTGCCGGGCCGAAAGCAGGTAGTTGGTGAGCATGGCCGCCGTCTGGTTGCCGTTGAGCAGCACCCATTCGCCCTGGTCGTTTTTCACGCCCACGCCCACGCGGTCGGCATCTGGGTCGGTGGCCAGCACGATGTCGGCATTGGTGGCTTTGGCCTGGTCGAGGGCCAGTTGCATGGCGCTTTTCTCCTCGGGGTTGGGCGACTGCACCGTGGGGAAGTTGCCGTCAGGCGTGGCCTGGGCTTGCACCACGTTCACGTTGGTGAAGCCGAATTCGCGCAGCAGACCCGGCACCAGCGTGATGCCCGAACCGTGAATGGGCGTGTACACGATGTTCAAATCGTGCTGACGCTGGATGGCGGCCGGGTCGATGCTGAGCTTCTTGGCAGCCGCAAAATACCGGGCGTCGATATCGGCCCCGATGCGGATGATTTTCGAGTTATCGGCCGCAAATTTCACCTCGCTCGGGCTGGTGATTCTGTTGACTTCGATAATGATGTTGGTGTCGTGCGGGGCCACCACCTGCGAGCCGTCGTTCCAGTACACCTTGTAGCCGTTGTACTCCTTGGGGTTGTGCGAAGCCGTTATCACACAGCCGCTTTGGCAGTCCAGCTCCCGAATAGCAAACGACAATTCAGGCGTGGGGCGCAGCGCGTCAAACAGGTAAACGGTGATGCCATTGGCCGAGAAAATACCGGCTGCGATTTCGGCAAATTCGGTGCTGTTGTTGCGGCTGTCGTGCGCGATGGCGACCTTGATTTCCTGATTGGGGAAGCTCTGCAACAGGTAGTTGCACAGGCCCTGCGTGGCCATGCCCAGCGTGTAGCGGTTCATGCGGTTCGAGCCCGGCCCCATGATGCCGCGCAGGCCGCCGGTGCCAAACTCCAGGCTGCGGTAAAAGGCATCGGTGAGGGCGTCGTCCTGGCCACTGGCCTGCATGTCGCGGATGGCCTGCTGGGTTTGGGCGTCGTATTCCGGCGTGAGCCAGGTGCTAATGGAGTGCTGGATTTCGAGGGTGAGTGGCATGAGGAATAGAGAAAGAGTGTCGGTGGGGTCAGAAACGGGCGTAAAGGAAAGAGGTTTGGGCGGAAAAACCGCGTGGCGCAAGTTGCCGGCTCAACAGGGGAATGCTGGCCCGGAGCAGGCGAGGAGCAGGCTATGGGATTTCGATTTTCTGCGAGAAGATTCCGTCCACCGATTCAATTTTCAACAAGTACAAGCCCGCCGCCACCCGCGATACATCCAGGGCCTGCGCGGCGCTGCCCGCGGGCATGGTGGCCGTGAGCGTGGTGCGGCCCTGCATATCGAGCAGCGCGAGGGCCAGTGGGCCAGCCGGCCCGGTCGCTCGCTCCACCCGAATGGTTTGGCGGGCGGGGTTGGGCGCAATGCTGATGCCCGCCAGGGCCGCGGCCCTAGTGGCCGTGGGCACAGCCGGGGCCAGCCAGGAGCGGGTGTTCAGCGCATACAGCCGCTGCGGAACGGTGACAATATTGACAATCCGCTCGTTGGAGATGAACACGCGGTATTGGTCCACAAAAGTGAGTCCTTCGGCCTGGCCGATGAACAGGGCATTGGGCAGCTCAATGCGCCGCTTGTTGCCTTTGAGAAACTGCCCGTTGCGGAAGTCCGAGAGCAGCCACAGAAAAGTGGCGCCGGTGCTGCTGTTGTAGCCCAGCAGGCCCGCGCCAGTGCCGGCCGCGTTGAGGTCGGCAGCGGTGATGAGGCCGTTCGTGTTGAAACTGCCTTTGAGATGCGCCACGTAGGTGCCGGGCTGGGCCGGAATGGTGTAGTATTTGGTGCGCAGGTCGGCCCAGTTTTTTGTGAACAGATGCAGCGAGTCGTTGGCGTAAAAGAACGCCTCGCAGTCGAAATTGTGGTTGTTGGTGCCGGGGCTGAAATTGGTTTGGTCGGGGTAGCTGAAGTTGATGGCCTGTGCCGTGACGGACTCGTTAGGCGAGGTGCCGATGGCCGACTTCTGCACCCGCAGCACCTTCAGGTCGTGGCGGTCACCATTGTTGTTACCAAAGTCGCCCACGTAGAGGTACTGCGCATCGGTGGCAATGTCTTCCCAGTCCACGTTGATGAAATTGGTGATGACGACCTGTTGCAGCACCGCGCCTGAAGTCGAATCGACTTTGTACAGACTAGGCGTGTTGCCGCTGTCGTTGAACGTCCACAAGCCCTGGCTGGTGAGCTGCAAGCCCGAGCTTTCGGGCACTGCCGCATCAAGCAGTGCTTTGGTCAGGAGCGTGGTAGTGGTGGTGGCGTATTGGCAGGAACCATCGTTGCTGGTTGCGGCCGGATTGTAATTGGTGGCGCGCGGGTCGGTGCAGCCGCTTTGGGCGCGGGCCTGGATGGTCACCAGCGAAACCAATACAGCTAAGAGGAAAGTATATCTAGGCATCGTGCAATATAGAGCCAAAACGTCCTGTTCAGCTGGCGTCGGCGAAGCCAAAGCGTCCTTACCAGGTTACTAAATGTGATTAGTAGCGGGGTTGTGATGCTTCGGTTTCGCGGACGCCAGCTGAACAGGACGTTCTATTGCTGAGCGAAATACCCGATTTTACAAATTGCCCCGCAGCGCCTGCTCGCGTTCAATGCTCTCGAACAGGGCTTTGAAATTGCCTTTGCCGAAGCTCTTGGCGCCTTTGCGCTGGATGATTTCGTAGAATACCGTGGGCCGGTCCTCCACGGGCTTGGTGAAAATCTGGAGCAGGTAGCCTTCCTCGTCGCGGTCCACGAGCAGGTTCAGGGCTTTCAGCGACTCCAAATCCTCGTCAATCGCGCCGATACGTTCCAGCAGGTCTTCGTAGTACGCGCCGGGCACGGTCAGAAACTCCACGCCGCGGCGGCGCAGCTCGGTCACCGTCGCGCGGATGTCCTTGGTGGCGATGGCAATGTGCTGCACCCCGGGCGAGTGGTAATAGTCGAGATACTCTTCAATCTGCGACTTTTTCTTGCCTTCGGCGGGCTCGTTGATGGGGAATTTCACGTAGCCATTGCCGTTGGACACCACCTTGCTCATCAGGGCCGAATACTCGGTCGAAATGTCTTCGTCATCGAAGGTGAGCAGCAGCTTGAAGCCCATCACATCCTCGTAAAACTTCACCCACTGGTTCATTTCGCCCCAGCCTACGTTGCCCACGCAATGGTCGACGTGCAGCAGGCCCACCGGTGCGCCCTGCGGCACCAGGCTGCTTTTGGCCACGTAGCCGGGCATGAACGGGCCGCTATAATTGGTGCGCTCCACGAAGGTGTGGATGCTTTCGCCGTAGGTGTAAATGCCCGAGAGCGTCACGCTGCCGTGTTCATCCTCAATGGTATAGGGCTCGAAAGCCGACTTGGCGCCGCGCTTGGTGGTTTCTTCCCACGACTTGCGGGCGTCGTCCACCCACAGGGCCATCACCTTCACGCCGTCGCCGTGCTTGGCCACGTGCTGGGTGATTTCGGAATCGGGCAGGAGGGAGGTGGTGAGCACCAGGCGAATTTTGCCCTGCTGCAATACGTAGCTGGCGCGGTCGCGCAGGCCCGTTTCGGGGCCGGCATAGGCCACCAGTTCGAAGCCGAACGCGGCCTGATAATAATAGGCCGACTGCTTGGCGTTGCCGACGTAGAATTCGACGAAATCGGTGCCTTTGAGGGGGAGGAAATCCTGAGCGGGTTGGGCCAGCACTTCGGGCGAGGTCATGGTTTGCATGGGTGGGAAGGGGAAATTTGCGGGGTGAATGACAGGGTAAAAATACAGCTTCCATCGGTTTGAAGCGACTATTGACCGAAAGCCGCCCAAACCCGGAGTCGGAACCGCGCGCGTTTGCCAATTCATTCCCATTTTTGTGCCCAATCATCTGCCTTAGCGCTCCCATGAATACCGAAGAACTGAACCGCGCCCTCGTGGCCCTGATTGAAAAAAAGGCCGAGTTGCACACCCTCAAGTACGACGACGCCCGCTACGACGAAGTGGAAGAGGCCCTGCACGACCTCGAAGACGACTTTAACGACGAGTACGGCGACTTCCTGGAAACGGCGCTCGACAAAGTGCACACCGACCTGAAATCGGATACCGACGTGTTGCTGCCCACTGCCTACCTGCCCAGCAACCCCGGCTCCACGCCCACGCCCAAAGAAGGCGTTTGGGTTGATTCGGAAAAATACCCCGGCAAGGAAGCCCGCATTACCTTGGTTCCCAATCCTGTACGCATCATGCTCACCGTGGGCAAGCAGGTGCAGCAGGAGCTGTGGAAAGCCTAAGAAGGGCTGAGTTTTGAGGGTTGAATGTTGAGTTATTAATGATGCACTGCGAATGAGCAATTCAACATTCAACCCTCAAAACTCAACCTTTCTTTACCGCATCGCCGAGCCCGCCGACTGGTACCACGCCCAGCAAACCGGCTTTTTCGCCAGCGCCGACCTCGCCGCCGAGGGTTTCATTCACTCCTCGGAGCAGCACCAGATTCTTGAAACGGCCCGCCGGTACTATGCCGGGCGGGCCGATTTGGTTTTGCTGGAATGGGACGAAACCGCCCTGGTCGCCGCCGGCGTGCGCGTGGAGCGCGAATGGGTGGCGAGCCGGCAGCAGCATTTTGCCCACGTTTTTGGGCCGGTGCCATTGGCCGCGGTGCGCCGTTATTGGCCATTTGGAGCCGATGAAAGCGGTGATTTTCAGTTGCCGCCGGAGCTGCTTACTTTAGGAGAATAATTTTTTGTCGCCGTGCAACCTCGCTCCGGCCGGAGGCATCTTCCGACCAGAAGCTTTCACTAAATCGTCAGTTGTATGCTGCCTTTTTACGTTCGTTCGTTGCGTTGGCTGGCTTTGGCCGGGCTGGCTACGGCCTGCGCGCCCACCTATCAATTGGGGATGAAACCGACCCGGGCCACCGGCTTTTTTGTGGAAGGCCGCGAGCAGGCCCAGGCCGTGGCCGACAGCATGGAGGTACGCCTGAGTTTTGTGTGCTACGAGCCCACCCGGGTTGTTTTTGAGGCCGAGTACCGCAACCCCACCCGTCACGCGTTGGTGGTCGACCCGGCCGCTTTCCAATACGAAGCCAACCGCCTGCCTGCTCCGGCCCCCGGCCCCAAAGCCAAGCGCCCCAAGCCCCTGCCCGGCACCGAAGTAACCGCCGCCGTGGCCGCCGCCAGCATGGCCCTGCCGCTGCCCCCGTTGCCGCCCAACGCCGTGGCCGCCTTCGACCCCGAACCTGAAATAACCGCCTTGCACAGCAAAGCCGAAAGCGAAGCCACCAAAGCTGCCAAATTCGACTGGCTGGGGCTGGCCTTGGGTGCGGCCAGCCTCGCCACGGATGTGGCCAGCATCGGCAAGCGCGAAACCGCCGCCCAATACCAGAGCCGCGCCGCTATCCACGATGCGGCCTTGGCCTACAGCGTCATCTCCACTGCGACCAAAATCGAGCACGCTGTGACGGCCGAAGTACTTCAGCAGCGCGCCGCCATGCTCCAGGACTACGCCCTGCGCAAGGTGACGCTGGAGCCCGGCCAGCAGGTGCGCGGCTACCTCTACTTCCCGCGCTACGACGCGGCTGATGGTTTGGTCGTACGCGCCCCGGTAGGGGGGCGCACGGTGCCGCTGGAGTTTGCGCAGGTGCGCAAGCGGCAATAAAAAATAATTGCTAAATGCAACGCTATTTGCTGTATCTTTCGGTTCCTTTCCACGCTTTACCACTTTACCAGCATGCAAACTTCGCCTTCTTCGTGGCTCATTGAAAGCGCCCGACACCAGAAAAAGTCTCAGCGAAACGGATTGATTTTAAGCGGAATACTGGTAGCGGCCGCCGTGCTAGTCCAGATATTTGGTTGAAAAAAATACTTAGTCAACAAAAAAGCCCCGGCATACTGCCGGGGCTTTTTTGTTGCTCATGGGGCGTTGGCTCATGGCTAATGAGCCGGTTGTGGTCTACCCCAGGTCGGCCAATTCCAGCCAACGTTCTTCTTTCTCGCCCAGCTCCTTCTCGATGGCTTGCAGGCGAGCACCCCAGGTGGCGAATTCCTGCGGCGAACCGCTGCCCCCGTTAAGCTTGGCGGTGATTTCCTGCTTCTCGGCTTCCAGCGTAGCCATGGCTTTTTCGAGCTGCTCGTACTCTTTTTTCTCGGCGAAGGTGGCGCGGCGCTTGGCGGGTGAGGGCGCAACGGCCGTGCTCACGGCAGCCGGCGTGATGGCCGCTTTCGCAGCGGCGCGGGCAGCTTTGGCGGCCTTTTCTTCTTCAATGAGGGCGGCTTCGGCTTCGCGCTCTTCGAGGTATTCGCGGTAGTCGGTGTAGTTGCCGGGGAAGTTGAGGACGGCGCCGCCGGGCTCCAGCACGAAGAGGTGCTCGGCGAGGTGGTCGAGGAAGTACCGGTCGTGGCTCACGATGAGTAGGCAGCCGGTGAAGTGCAGCAGGAAGTCTTCCAGAATGTTGAGCGTGGCCAGGTCCAGGTCGTTGGTCGGCTCGTCAAGAATGAGGAAGTTGGGGTTTTTGATGAGGACACGCAGCAGCTGCAGGCGGCGCTTTTCGCCGCCGCTCAGCTTGCTCACCAGCGTGTATTGCTGGGCCGGCGGGAACAGGAACAGGTTGAGGAACTGGCTGGCCGTGAGCACGTCACCATTGGCCAGCTCCACCACTTCGGCCACTTCCTTCACGATGTCGATGACGCGCTGCGAGGGGTCGAATTCCAGCTCGGTCTGGGTGTAGTAGCCGAACACGGTGTTGGTGCCCACGTCGATGGTGCCGGAATCGGGCTTAAGCTTGCCCGTGAGCATGTTGAGCAGCGTGGATTTGCCCGCGCCGTTGGGGCCTACCAGGCCAATCCGGTCCTTTTTCTTGAAGACGTAGCTGAAATCGTCGAGCACCACGTTGTCGCCGAAGCGCTTGTTCAGATGATGAGCTTCGATGATTTTGCCGCCCTGGCGGGTGGTTTTCACGCTCAGCTCAATCTGCTGCTTGTTGAGGTTGGTGCTGGCTTTTTCCTTGGTCACATAAAAGGCGTCGATGCGGGCTTTTTGCTTGGTGCCGCGGGCCTGGGGCATGCGGCGCATCCACTCCAATTCTTTTTTGAAGAGCTGGCGGGCCTTCTCCACTTCCACGGTTTCGCGCATTTCGCGGTCGGCCTTTTTCTCCACGAAATAGGCGTAGTTGCCCTGGTAGCGGTACACCTGGCCCTTGTCGAGCTCCACGATTTCATTGGCCACTTTGTCGAGGAAGTAGCGGTCGTGGGTCACCATCAGCAGGGTGAGGCTGGGCGAGTTCAGGCGGTTTTCGAGCCACTCGATGGTGGCCAGGTCGAGGTGGTTGGTGGGCTCGTCAAGGAGCAGCACGTCGGGCTCTTCGATGAGGACGCGGGCCAGGGCCACGCGCTTGCGCTGCCCGCCCGAGAGCTGGCTCACGTTGCGCGTGAGCAGCTCGCCGAGGATGCCCAGCTTGCCCAGAATCTGTTGCACCTGGGCTTCGTAGTCCCAGGCGTTGAGGGCGTCCATGCGTTCGAGCACGCGCTGCAGGTCGTCGGCTTTGTGGTCGGGGTCGTTCACCACGTGCTCGTACTCCTGGATGGCCTTGAGCGTGTCGTTCTGGCTGGCGAAGATGGTTTGCTCCACGCTCAGGCTTTCGTCGAACACGGGGTTCTGGCCCAGGTAGGTGACGCGGATGCCCTTGCGCACGCTCACCTCGCCGGTATCGGGGGCTTCGAGGCCGGCCAGCACCTTCATGAGGGTGGTCTTGCCGGTGCCATTGATGCCTACAAAGGCCACGCGCTGCCCTTGGTTGAGGCCGAAGTTGAGGTCTTTAAACAGCCAGCGGTCGGCGTAATTCTTCGAGATGTTCTCGGCGGATAACAGGTTCATAGGCCACAAAGGTACGGCCGGGGCGGGCGGGGCTTTTGCCCTCTTCGTTAATTTCGACTTTGCCGAATTAGCATGTAGCGTAAGCGCCCGCGTTGACGCTTGTAAGTAGAGGTGTCATCATGCAGCGTGTAGAGACGGATAGTATCACCATTCATAGCAAAGGCTAACTCATCCTGTGCCTTTTGATAAATATCTAAAAACACGCTGTCGAAGTCGTGAAATGGTCCTTCAAAATCTGTGTTTACCTGATATGCTTTGTGCCCTGGTAAACCCTGCACTTTGCCATCTGCCGTGAAGTGTACGGAAGAAACATGGCCGGCAGAATCGGTCATTGAATGAGTCCCGGTAAAAGTCAGGTCGTTGACAAAACGAGCTAACGGAACCTGGAGGGGTGGGCTCTGTAGGGCTGCACCCGCACCGGAAGAGCCGCGTAACCGCTGAAATGCAGTAGTTATGACACGTCTCGTTTTTTTGTTTCGTTGGTCGAGATACAATAGCGTATCTGCATTGTGAACTTGGTATCGAAGGCTCATTTCAAGCAATTCATCCCCAATTTCCTCCGCATTAGAAGTCGTGGGCCATGAATTAGCCGCCGTGCTCTCTCGCAGGTGAACAAAGCGCAACGGAAGCCCTTCATGATTTGCAGCGCCTATTGCGACAGCCAAGCTGTCGCCTTTAAAAGACATTGGGTCAATCAGTATTTCCGTAATGTCGCTATTGCCCCAATGCCCGTGGGCTCGCCGGGGTGAGCGGGTTTTTTGCAAATAAGCGGCGTACGTGGTGTTTAGCCATGCGCCGCCCAAAAGTGGCCGCATCTGTTGGGCAATAGAGCCCGCTCTTGAAGTGACTTCCGTAGCAGTTGGCTGAGATGAAGTCACTGAATCAGCATAGGTAAGTGGTTTTGTAATACTTTGCGCTGTATCAGTTGCTTTGTCATGGCAACCAAGGAGCAGAAATAAGCTTAGAAACGAGATTTGAGTCTGTTTATAAAGGAAATGCATGATACAAAGTAAGCATTCCTGATTCCTTGAATCTCCAGCCCCTCCCGTGGCTCCCAACACGTACGTCGCGGCGGGGGCGCGGGGCCAAACGGCACTTCCAGAATCTCAGCAGCGCTGATGAACCATTTCAAAGGCCCATTTCCAGTGTGGAGACGGGCCTTTTGCGTTAAGCAGATTGGGGTAAACCAATTCATCAGCTTAGAGGAAATCAGCGGGCGATTATTGGTAAAAATAAACCGGCCGGCCAAGCCCGTATTTCTACCCCATCCCGGCCCCGTATTTCTACCTGCCCTTAAAAACGGGTGGTTTTACCCTGTTTCGGCCCTGCGCCGGCCGCTAGGTTTGCATCAGTTATTTACAACGATTAGCCAGCCAGTAGCTGAAGCGACCCATGTGCAGCGGGCCGGCTTTTCGGAGAATAATGAGTGGAGCAGAAACCACTAGGTCAAACGGGGCGATTATTCCGAAAAGCCTTACGAGTAGGAAAAATAATTAACCAATAAACCCATGTCAACTGCAAACACCGCGGCCCCGGCCGCCGACCAGCACACGGATACCATGCCCGGTGGCTGGACCCCCTATCACCCCCTCACGGCCACCGACAAGAAGGTGTGGGAAGAGGCCATGCACGGCTTCGTAGGCGTGAAATACACGCCCACGGCGGTTTCGACACAGGTAGTGAACGGCACCAACTACAGGTTTGAGTGCAATGCCACCATGCCGCCTTCCAACGCCATCTGGCGCGCCATTGTAGAGATTTATGCCCCGTTGAAAGGCCAGCCGCACGTGGTGAGCATTCACCGGATGTAATTAATTAGCAAGTGAATTAGTAGGAGAATACGAGAAGCCCCCTGATATTATCAGGGGGCTTCTCTGCTTTTAATTTGATGGATGGCATCGCGGGTGGGGCCTGGACGAACATTAGCCCTCGGCCCGCAGCACCTCCAGCGGCGAGCGGCGCAGCACGTCGCGGCTGTTGAACAAGCCAATGGCGGCCGTAAGGACCGTGACCAGCGCCGCCAGCCCCAGCAGCGGCAGCAGCGCCGGCCCGAAGCTGGCCTCGAACACCCACACAGCCAGCGCCCAGGCCGCCAGCACCGCCAGCCCGATGCCAGCCAGCGCCGCCAGCAGTCCCAGCAGGCCGTACTCGACCAGGGTGATGCGCAGAATCTGCGCCCGGCTGGCGCCCAGCGTGCGCAGCAACACGCTTTCGCGCACCCGTTGGTAGCGACTGATGACCACCGAACTGCTGAGCACCAGCAAGCCGGTGAGGATGCTGAACCCGGCCATGAAACGAATCACGAAGGAGATTTTATCGATAATGTCGTTGAGCGTGGTCAGAATCAGGCCCAGGTCGATGGCCGACACGTTGGGAAACTGCTTTACAAGTTGCTGCTCCATCGCCGCCAGCGCGGCCGTGCTGGGCGTGTGCGTGAGCACCACCTGGAACTGCGGCGCGCCCTCCAGCACCCCGGCCGGGAAGATGACCAGGAAGCTGGGCTGTACGCGGCTGCGGTCTATCTCCCGCGTGCCGCCGATGATGGTGCGCTGCGGCAGTCCCTGCACGTTGAAATCCAGCGTATCGCCGAGGTTCAGCTTGACGCGCTCCAGATAGCCTTTTTCTACCGAGATGTGCGGAATTTTATCGGGGCCGATGGTAGGCGGGGTGCCGGCGGTGAGCTTTTCGGACGAGTTGAGCGAGTCGCGGTAGGTGACGCGGTATTCACGGGTGAGGGCCCAGGCAGGGATGCCCCGCGCCGTATCCTTTTTGATGACGGAAACGGACGTGCCATTGATGGCCGTGAGGCGCATGGTCACGATGGGTACGCGCTGGAGCACGGGCAGCTTCCGGGACGTCAGCAGGGCCTCGACGCCGGCGCGCTGCTCGGGCTGAATGTCGAACAGCACGAGGTTGGCGGCCGATTTCTGGCCGCCAACCTGCACGCGGCCCAGCAGCATGGCCTGGGTGAGGAAAAGCGTGGCCAATAAGAACGTGCCGAGGCCAATGGACGTGACCAGCGTGAGCGTCTGGTTTTGGGGACGATATAAATTCGCCAGGCCCTGCCGCCACACGTAGCCCCAGCCGGCGGGGAAAAAGCGCCGCACGGCCCCCATCAGCAGGCGGCCCAAGCCGGCCAGCGCCGCAAACGCCGCCAGCAGCCCCGCCCCGAAGCCCAGCGTGAGCTTCCAGTCGCGGGTTTGGCCGTAGGCGAAGGCGAGAATGAACAGGCCGATAACGCCAATCACCACGGCCCGCACCGGGTCGGGCGCAGTGGTATCGTCTTCAAACGCTGTGCGCAGCACCCGCAGCGGCGACACCCGCCGGATGCTCAGCAGTGGCAGCAACGCGAAGAGTACGGCCATCAGTAGCCCCGTGAGCAGGCCCATGGCAATGGAGGGCCACGACACGCTCACGCTAATGTCCACCGGCAGGAAATCGCCCAGCACCCGGGGCAGCAGCCCCTGCACGGCCGCGCCCAGGCCCGCGCCCAGCACCGCGCCGATAAAGCCGAGGCCGGCCGTTTGAATCAGGTAAATCAGCAGCGCCTGCCGGCCGCTGGCCCCCAGGCACCGTAGCACCGCCACAGCGGCCAGTTTTTCGCGCACGTAGAGGTTTACGGCGCTGGCCACGCCCACGCAGCCCAGCAGCAGCGCCACAAAAGCCACCAGGCTGAGGTAGCGGGTGAGGTCGGCGAAGGCCCGGCCGGTGCTTTGCTGGCGGCTGGCCACGGTATCGGTGTCGATATCGGCCGCATCGAGGCGGGCTTGCAGGGGCTTGAGCACGGCGGCCACGTCGGTGCCCGGCGCAAACTGGTAGCTGCGCGTGTACTTCACCCGGCTGCCGCGCTGCACCAGCCCGGTGGCGGCCACCTCTTTCAACGGCAGAAACACCGTGGGCGCCACCGCCGTGCTGATGCCCGACTGCCCCGGCGTTTTCAAAACCCGCCCAATGATGGGCAGCACCACTTGCCCCACCTGCACCGAGTCACCGACTTTGGCCCCGAACTGCACCAGCAGCGCGTCATCGACCAGCGCGCCGGGGGCGGCCGTGGTATTGGCAAAGCGCTGGGCGGCGGCTTTGGGTTCGGTGTCCCAGTCGCCGTAGAAAAAGCCGCCGTCGCGCGCCCGCACCTGGGCCAGCCGGGTGCCCCGGCCCGGCCGGAACTGCACCAGCGAAGCAAAGGAAATTTCCCGAGTGCGGGCCGTGCCGAGGCTTGCCAGGGTCGGCTCCAGCTTGGCATCGAAGGGCTGGTTGGCGCTCAGCACGAGGTCGGCCCCAAGCAGCTCCCGCGCCTGCCCGGCAATGCTGCGGGCCAGGTTGTCGCCGAAGGAATTGATGCCCACCAGCGCCGCGATGCCCAGAATAATGCTGGCCATAAACAGCAGCAGCCGCGCCCGGCTGCGGCGGCTGTCGCGCCACGCCATGCGGAAAAGCCAGCCGGTAGTTGAAGGGGAGGATGTTGGGAGGGAGACCGGCACAATAAGAAAATAAGAATACTGGAAGCAGAATGCAATGCGGCAGACGGGGGAGGCGGTAATTAACTTTAGAAAACTACTTTGTAACTCGCATCACCTTCGGTTTCAAAATGAAAACCAGGAGCTAACACGCTACGGAAATATATTGTGATTAGGATGCACCTCATTTCGCTCATGCGTCGATTGTTACGGCTAATGCAATTTGCCCTATGTTTCGGTATGCTATGTTTAGCTGCTTGCCATTCACCTCGGATAGTAATTTCTGGTACTGCGCCACCAGCACCACCCGTTGCCGTTCCTGAATCGCCCAGAATGGTAACCATGTATGGGAAAGTTTATGGCCAAGACAGCACAACAGTTGTTCCGGGCTGCGAACTGCTGTTTAGTAATAAAATGTCAGATTCGGCTGCACAAATTCACCCGGTAATTTCCTTTCTTGACGGAAATTACCGGGTAAAAATGCTCGCCGGCTATACATATCGGGTTATACTAAATAAGGATGGAGTAACTATTGGAAATCAAGATTTTGAGATTGTAAATGTGCGCTCTGACACCAGCAGTATTGTGAAGAATTTTTACGTCAAATACAGTGATGGATGCTGCGTCGACTACTTTCTTCCTACGTTTTGGTTTGATACCAATCGCTCGGTATTGCGGCCCGAATCAATGGACAGGTTAAATTCCATTATAAAACAATATCCCGCAGCAGTCAGCGACAGTATCGTCTTGGTAGTAGAGGGCCATGCCGAGTGGGGGGAAGCGCCTCGTAACCAGTCGAGAAAGTCGCAATATCTAAGCTGGTTGGCAATGGAGCGGGCAAAAAGCGCTTGTGCGTACCTGCGAAAAAAGGGAGTTGACAGCAGCAAATTGTTTGTAATCAGCTACGGCGAACGGCATCCGGCGGCCCCGAACACCTCGCCGGAAAACCGGCAGTTGAACCGACGGGTTGAGGTCCGACCTGTATCTGTGCATGATGTAGCGTGGAGGTTTCAATACCATGCCATTCCTTATAAAGCAGTTGTTGGGCGAGCCAAAACGAGTACAGCTCGCAAACCGATTTCGCGGCCCCGAACCGTAGTAACGCCGCGTCCAGCCCCCAAAGCTCAAATCACTAGGCCATAGTTTCCGCCACCACCTTGCCGCCGCGCAGCCGCAGCGTGCGTTGCGTCTTGGCGGCCAGCTCCAAATCGTGCGTCACCAGCACCAGCGTGGTGCCGGCTTCGCGGTTCAACTCAAACAGCAGGTTCACCACCCGCTCGCTGGTGTCGGGGTCGAGGTTGCCGGTGGGCTCATCGGCGAAGAGCACCGCCGGGCGGTTGGCGAAGGCACGGGCCAGGCTCACGCGCTGCTGCTCGCCACCCGAGAGCTGGGCCGGGTAGTGATTGGCGCGGGCGGCCAGGCCCACGCGGTCAAGCAGGTCGAGGGCGGTGCGGGTGGCGCCGCGCTGGCCGCGCAGCTCCAGCGGCACCAGCACGTTTTCGAGGGCCGTGAGGGTGGGCAGGAGCTGGAAGTTCTGGAAGATGAAGCCGACGTGTTCGTTGCGCACGGCGGCGCGCTGGTCCTCGCTCAGGTTATCGAGCCGAATGCCGTTGACCCACACGCTGCCCGAGGTAGCGCGGTCGAGGCCGGCGCAGAGGCCAAGCAGCGTGGTTTTGCCTGAGCCCGAAGGGCCGACGATGGCAAAGGTGTCGCCGGCCTGCAGGTCGAAGCTGACGGCGTGCAGCACCGTGAGCGGCTGGCCGGCGCTGGGATATGTTTTGGTGAGGTTATCGACGCGGAGGATGGACATTTTTCAGGGTAGGAGGGCGTGGGGGTAGGAGGGTATGAGTAGTAGCAACAAAAAGGCGGTCATGCTGCGCTGTGCTCGGCATGACCGTTCGTTTCTTTCAGTCGTTCCAAAACCCATCCCACAACCGCGCCGCCGCTCGTTCGTTACCCTAGACTAGACGTTGAAACCTCCGGTATATTTTCCAGCTTTACGGTTTCGTGCCCAAAACGCTGCTTATGAAATTCCTTCACCTGCCCCTGGCCGCCCTGCTCGGGCTGGCCCTCACAGCCTGCAATTCCGGTCCCACGGCCGAAAAACCGGCGGCTTCAGCCGCGCCCGCCGCTGCTACGCCGGCAGCTACGCCTGCTACCAAAAAACGCCTGTTGTTTTTCGGCAACAGCCTCACGGCCGGCTACGGCGTAGAGCCCGAGCAAGCCTTCGCCGGCCTCATTGGCCAGAAAATTGACTCCCTCGGCCTGCCTTATGAAGTAATAAACGCCGGCCTGAGTGGCGAAACCACCGCCGGCGGCCGCAGCCGCGTGGGCTGGATTCTGAAGCAGCCCGTGGATGTGTTCGTACTGGAGCTGGGCGGTAACGACGGCCTGCGTGGCCTGCCGCTCTCGGCCACCCGCGAAAACCTGCAGGGCATCATCGACACGGTGCGGCGGCGCAGCCCCGGAGCGCAAATCGTGCTGGCCGGCATGCAGATTCCGCCCAACATGGGCCAGGCGTATGCCCAGGATTTCAAGGCCCTGTACCAGGAAATAGCCACCAAAAATCACCTGGTATTGATACCCTTCCTGCTAGCAGGCGTGGGCGGCGACCGCGCCCTAAACCAAGCCGACGGCATTCATCCCACGCCGGCCGGGCACCGCATTGTGGCTCGCACCGTGTGGGCGGTGCTCCAGCCGCTGCTGGTGACGAAAAGCTAAATTACCCGCAGCCCGTCGAGGTTCACTTCGTCGCGCAGCAGTTCGAGGTGGCGGTAGGCGAGGGGCCGGCCGGCGTCGGTGCTGAGGTCGGGGAGGGCGGCGCGGGCGGCATCGAGGGTAAGCTGGGTGAGCTTGCGCTCGCCCAGGTAAATAGCGACCGGGCGGCCCAGACGGGCGTCGTGCACGGCCAGGGCGTGGTCAATTTCGGCCAGAATGGTGCTCATAGAAAAAGAATTGAGCTGAAAATTGGCGGAAATATAGCAGCCAGTTTTTAGTTAGGAATTAGTAGTGAAGAGTTTTCAGTTAAGAACAGCACTGCTAGCTATTCACTGAAAACCGTTCACTGCCAACCCGGCTACCTTTGCCGCATGACTACTGTTGCTCCCGCGCCGGCCGTTTCGGCGGCTTTGGCCGCCCGGCCCATTGGCATGTTCGACTCCGGCATTGGCGGCCTCACGGTGGCGCGGGCCGTGGCCCAGCGCCTGCCCCACGAGCGCATCGTGTACTTCGGCGATACCGCCCACCTGCCCTATGGCGACAAAAGCACGGCCGCCATCCAGGCCTATTCTATCAAAATCTGCGATTTGCTGCTGCGCCAGCACTGCAAGCTGATTGTGATTGCCTGCAACTCGGCTTCGGCGGCGGCCTACGAGCTGGTGCGCGAGTACGTGGGCAGCAAAGCCCAGGTGCTGAGCGTGATTGACCCCATTGTGGCGCACCTGGGCCGGGCCTACGCCGGCCGCCGCGTGGGCCTCATCGGCACGAAGCAGACGGTGAACTCCAATGTGTATAAGAAGAAGGTCGACGACCTCGACGCGGGCGTGGACCTGCAGTCATTGGCTACCCCGCTGCTGGTGCCCATGATTGAGGAAGGCTTCTTCAGGAACTCGATTTCGGATGACATCATCGGCACTTACTTGGGCAATCCGGCCCTGGCCGACATCGATGCCTTGGTGCTGGCCTGCACGCATTACCCGCTGATAAAGGAGCAGATTGCGCGCTTCTACGCCGGCCGCGTCGACGTGCTGGATGCCTCGGACGTGGTGGCGGCGGCGGCCGAAAGTTATTTGGCGGCCCACGGCCTGCTGGCTCCTGCGTCGGCCGCGCCGCCCGCGCACCACTTCTACGTGTCCGATTTCACCCGCTCTTTCGAAGAAAGCACGCGCATCTTCTTCGAGCAGGAAGTGCATCTGGAGCATTATCCGCTCTGGGAGTAAAAAGGCCTCGTCCCAAACGCAACGTCAAGGCTCATGCTCACATCCGGCGGCTCCGACCGCCCGGTTTTGGGGAGGAGATAATTCCGTAACTTTCCAACCGCGCCGCGCCGCTCTATCTTTGAGGCGTATGAGCGCGGTTGCTGTACTTACGTTACTCACTTTTTTTATCTTCCTTTTTCACTTTATTTCTTCTCTATGAAGCATTTCTTCACAACGCGCCTGCTTTCCTGTCTGGCGGTGCTGGGCCTAACGGGACCCACGCTGGCAGTACAGGCACAAGCGCTTACCCAAGCCGATTTTACGGGCGTTGTAGTACCTCAGTACCTGAGCAATGGCAACAACAGCGGTACGGCTACTTTTCCGGGCCCGCGTCTGGCGGTGGCCTTCCGCGCCACCCTTTCTAATTTGACCGCCAGCACCATGTACCGCTACTATGTGCAGGCGGCCACGCAGTCGGAATTCGGCAACTCGGCTTCGGGTGCGGGGGTTGTGCTTTCGGCCACGCCGGGCACCACGCCGGCTACTTCTACCTATGCCACCTCCAGCACGGGTAGCCTGTCTACGGCGGGCTCGTATGCCACCTTCACCACCGATGCGGCGGGTAGCTACACGGGCTGGTTTTTCTTCGTGAATTCGAACAACGCCACCCGCTTCCAGACGCCGGGTACCGTGCTGTTCCCCACCATTACCCTGGCTACTGATGCGGTACCGGGTACCATTGTGGCCCGGCGGGCTCTTAACCAAAGCATCACCCTGCTCGGCTTCCTGTCCGGCGCTGGTGCCAACAACGGCACCCTGCTCACCGGCTCGTCGTCGGCCACGCCCAACAACGTAGTATTTACCTACGATAACACGGCGGGTACCGGCCGGCCGCTCAGCGGCGCGGTAGTCGAAAGCATCGGCGTAGCCACCGGCACCACCCAGACCGGTGCCAACGCCTACACCTACAGCACCACCAACGGCTCCTATACCACTGTTATTCCCAACACGCTCGCCAGCGGCGTGCGCCGCGTGGAGGAGCGCAGCATCGTGAGCGGTGCCGTGCTGAACTGCAACAGCGATGCCGACGGCATCTGGCCTTCGGGTGCCAATACGGTGAACCCCGCCGGCGGCACGGCGGCCGTGGTGCTCACTGCCACCGACACGCCCCTAAACGCGGGCTGCAACTCGGCCGCTACGGCCACCATCACCGGCACGCCGGCCAGCCTCACCGCGTTTAGCACGGTAGTGGGTACGCCCTCGGCTACGCAGACCATCACCGTGGGCGGCACGTCGCTCACGGCGGACGTCGTGGTAACGGCCCCGGCCGGCTACGAGGTTTCGCTGAGCGCCACCACCGGCTTTGCCGCTACCGTAACCGTACCCCAGACCAGCGGCACCGCCGCCAACACGCCTGTTTACGTGCGCTTGACCGGTGCTGCCACCGGCACCTTCACCGGCAACGTGGCCTTGAACAGCACCGGCGCTACTTCCGTGAACGTGAACGTGACCGGCACCGTGACCGCCGTGGCTACGCCCGCGCCCACCATCACCAGCTTCACGCCCACTACCGGCGCGGCCGGCACCACCGTCACCATCACCGGCACTAACCTGACCGGCGCCACCGCCGTTACCCTGAATGGCGTGGCCATCACCGGCTTCACCGTACTGAGCGGCACCACCATCACCTTCACCGTGCCCGCCAGCGCTACCACCGGCACCATCGCCGTGACCACGCCCGGCGGCACGGTTACCAGCACCGGCACCTTCACCGTAACGGCTTCGGCTCCTACCATCACCAGCTTCACGCCCACCACGGGCGCGGCCGGCACTACGGTAACCCTCACGGGCACCAACTTCACGGGGGCTACCATTGTAACGGTAGGCGGCATCACCGTCACCGGCTTCACGGTGGTGAATGCTACCACCATCACGTTCGTGCTGCCCGCTACGGCCGTTACCGGCCCCATCGTGGTGACCACGCCCGGCGGCACGGCCACCAGCACCACCAGCTTCACGGTGACGGCGGCCGCTACGCCCACCATCACGACCCTGAGCCCTGCCCGTGCCGTGGTGGGCGGCCCTGCTTTCGTGCTCACCGTAGGGGGCACCAACCTGTCCGCTACCACGCAGGTGAACTTCCGCGGCCAGAACTACACGGCGGCCACGGTTACCAGCACCACTAGCATCACGGTCAACATCCCCGCCAGCGCCATTGCTACCCTCGGCCAATTTACCGTGACGGTAACCAACGGCGGTACGGCCTCTAACACGCTGGACTTCGCGGTAGTACCCGCCGCCACGACTCTCGCCTACGAAGATTTTGAGCAGGGCGTCCGCACCAGCTACACCGATGCCGCGCCCGTAGCGTTGCGCTCCGGTGCCTGGACTTTTACCCAGGCCCTGCTGGGAGACTTGTTCAACGACCGCGTGAACCAAACGAAGTCGGCCCGGATTCGCGGCGGCGGCTCCATTGCCATGAACTTCGACAAGCCCAACGGCGCGGGTATCGTTACCATTTCGGCGGGCTTGTACGGTTCCGATACGGGCCCCACGTTCACGGCCGAAGTATCCACCGACGGCGGTGCTAACTATCAGCCCATTGCCGGTACGCCGACCGCCCTCACCAACACGCTAACCCCTTATACCCTGACGGTAAACCGGGCCGGCAACGTGCGGCTGCGCTTTAACACGACCAACGCCACGACGGGCCAGAACCCCCGCATCAACCTCGACGACCTGACCATCACCGACTACGTCGGCACGGCTACGGCTGCCAGCCAGGCCCTGCCCGGCCTGTCGGTGTTCCCGAACCCGGCTACCGACCGCATCACCGTGGCCCTGCCTTCGGCTGGTGCTGCTACCGTAGCCCTGCGCGACCTCACCGGCCGCGTGGTGCTGGCCCCGGCCACGCTGGGTGCTGATAAGCAGCTGGCGCTGCCGGCCACGCTGGCCCGCGGCATCTACCTGCTCGAAGTGAAGCAAGGCGACGTAACCGCCGTGCGCCGCATCGAGAAGAACTAAGTCTTCGTGTGAGCTGACCGAAACCGGTCAGTATCGGTGAAAAAGCCCCCGCCCACGCGGGGGCTTTTTTTTGTGCCTTTGCGCCAGAGCAGCAAGCGGATGGAAAATATGGATAGGAAAGAAGCCCGTTGGCATCGTTGCCGGGAACGATTGCGCAACTAAAAAAGCCCGTTTGCTTGGCGTATGGCGAATTAAATCAGACTTTTAATCGGCTGATAAGAGATAAAATATATATTTTTAAATACTTCATCTTGCTGTGTTTGCCTCACCCCAGTCAGCCTCGCTCTGCTTCGCTTTACTAATTCTCACCCAAACCTTTTTTCCGATGAAAAACCGTTATTTCCTACTGTTCTGGCTGATATTAATCAGCTGCCTGGCCCACAGCCCGCGGGCCTGGGCGCAGGCTACGCGTCGCATCACCGGCACGGTGCGGGCTTCGGATTCCAAGGAGGGCCTGCCCGGCGTGACGGTGCTGGTGAAGGGCACCAACAACGGGGCCTCGACCGGGGCCGACGGCAACTATGAGGTGACCGTGCCCGCCACGGGCGCCGTCACGCTCAGCTTCAGCTTCGTGGGCTACGCCAATAAGGAAGTGGCCGTGGGCAGCCAAAGCCAGGTGGACGTGACGCTGACCGTGGACACCAAGCAGCTCGACGACGTGGTGGTGATTGGCTACCAGGCCGTGCAGCGGCGCGACGTGACCGGCTCGGTGTCATCTGTCAGCGCGCAGCAGATTAAGGACGTGCCGGTGAACTCGGCCGCCGAGGCACTTAGCGGCCGGCTGGCCGGCGTGCAGGTCACGAGTTCGGAAGGCACGCCCGGCAACCAAAGCGTAAACATCCGCATTCGCGGCGGCGGGTCCGTGACGCAGGACAACTCGCCGCTGTACGTGGTGGACGGCGTGCAGGTTGAAAACGCTCTGAACGTGATTTCGCCCCAGGATATTCAGTCGGTTGACGTGCTGAAGGACGCCGCCGCCACCGCCATTTATGGCGCGCGCGGGGCCAACGGAGTGGTCATCATCACCACCAAGGGCGGCAAGGAAGGCAAGCTGGTGGTGTCGTACAACGGCTTCGCGGGCGTGCGCCAGCTCTCGCGCAAGCTGGACGTGATGCAGCCCGCCGACTTTGTGAACTACCAGTACGAGCGCGCCCTGAGCATCGACAGGGCCGCCGGCAATACCACCACGTTTGGCGGCCTGAATACCTTCAAGTCGTTCTTCAAATCGAAAAATTACAACAGCGACACGCTGAACCAGATTCGCAACTCGCCCTTCCTCGACTGGCAGGACCAGGTGTTTGGGCGCGATGCGTTCCAGCAAACGCACAACATCTCGCTCTCGGGCGGTGGGGCCAACTCGACCTACGCCCTGAGCGTGACCCGCAACAACGAGGACGGCATCCAGCTGGGCTCGGGCTTTATCCGCAACCTGGTGAACTTCCGCTTCGACAACAAAGCCACCGATAAGTTCCGCTTCGGCGTGAACGTGCGCTTCAACGACCAGAAGGTAGAAGGCCTGGGTACCTCGTCGCAGCTCTCGACCACTACGACGCGCCTGCGCAACGCCATCGAATACATCCCGCTGGCCATCAACCTGCCCGGCGGCTTCGACCCCAGCACGCTCGACGAAACCTTCGCCACCAACACCACGCTGGTGAATCCCATTCTGGCCATTGGCAGCGACATCCGCCACGACAAGCAGCGTACCCTGAACCTGGCCGCCAACGCCACCTACAACTTCACCAAAGACCTGGCCTTCCGCTCCACGGTGGGGTTTGATTTCGGCAATTCGACGCTGGAAAGCTTCTCGGGGCGCAATTCGCCGGCCATCCGGCAGCCCGGTGGCGGTTTCAACCTGCAGCCGTTCGTGTCCATCGCCACCGGCTCGGCGCTGTCCATCAACCAATCCAACGTGCTGAGCTACGCCCACCAAATCGGCAAGCATTCCTTCGATGCGCTGGTGGGCGAGGAAATCTACCAGCAGAGCAGCCGCATTCTGACGGTGCAAACCAACTTCCTGCCGCTCGACATCACGGCCGAGCAGGCCATTGCCAACATCAACCAGGGCGTGCTGCCGTCGTCTTCGTTTCAGCAGCCCACGCCCACCAGCGACAACCCTACGCTCCAGCATTTGCTGTCGGGCTTTGGGCGGTTGAACTATTCTTTCGATGACAAATACCTCGCTACGGTAACGTTCCGGGCCGATGGCTCGTCGAAGTTTGCGGCCGGCCGGCGGGTGGGCTACTTCCCGGCCGCCTCGCTGGCCTGGCGCGTGTCGAAGGAGGACTTCATGAAGTCGCTCTCGAACACGATTTCGGATTTGAAGCTGCGCCTGAGCTACGGCCTGGCTGGCAACAACCGCATCAACGACTTCGGCTACAGCGAGTTTTACCGCACCGGCCTGGGGCAGTACTCGCTCAACCACGCCGTGTCGCTGGGCACGGTGGTCACGGGCCTGCCCAACCCGTTTTTGAAGTGGGAAACCACCACCGCCCGCAACGTGGGCGTGGACCTGGCCCTGTTCAACAACCGCGTGCAGTTTTCCGTCGATGCCTACTATAACTCGACCCACGACCTGCTCGTGAACGTGCCGATTTCGCCCACCCTGGGCTACCAGACCCAGTTCCAGAACGTGGGCTCAACCACCAACCGGGGCCTGGAATTCCAGCTGGCCGGCACCGTGCTCAAAACGCCGGATTTCACCTGGTCGGCCAGCGGCAACGCTTCCATGAACCGGGGCCGCATCGAGGAGCTGGGTCCGATTACGGCCATTCCCGGCGTGTATTCGGGCTGGGCCAGCACCACCATTGCCAGCGACTTCCTGGCCCGCGTGGGCGACCCGGTGGGCATTTTCTACGGTTACCAGACCGACGGCTTTTACACCGTAGACGACTTCACCGGCTACAACGCCGCCACCCGCACCTGGACCCTGAAGCCCGGCGTGGCAAACGACGTGGCCGTGCAGGGCCAGCCCCTGGCCCCCGGCATCATCAAGCTGAAAAACGTGGTGGACACCCCCGGCGCCGCCACCAACATTGTGGATGCCAACGACCGTACGGCCATCGGCAACGCCAACCCTAAAGTGACCGGCGGCATCAACCAGCAGTTCACCTACAAAGGCTTCGATGCCAGCGTGTTCTTCAATTTCGTGTACGGCAACCAGGTGTTCAACGCCAACAAGGTGGAATTCACCACGGCTGTGAACCCGTTCAGCAACCTGCTCACGATGATGAACGACCGGTACCGCACCATCGACAATAACGGCGTGCCGATTACCGACCTCGAAACCTCGCGCAGCCTCAACCAGAACGCCAAAATCTGGCAGCCCACCCGCACGCTGTTCGTGCACAGCTGGGCCATCGAGGACGGCTCGTTCATCCGCCTCAACAACATTACGCTGGGCTATTCGCTGCCCAAAACCCTGATTTCGAAGGTGAAGATGACGCAGCTGCGCTTCTACGTAACCGGCAGCAACCTCTACACCTGGACCAAATACAGCGGCTACGACCCCGAAGCCAACACCCGCCGCGCCTCGCCGCTCACGCCGGGCGTGGACTACGCCGGCTACCCGCGCAGCCGCTTGCTGCTGTTCGGCGTGAACCTGGCGCTGTAATTCTTCCAACCTGAAAATTCCCATCCTCCGATGAAACCGCTATTTTTCCGTTCCACCCTGGCCGTGGCCGCCGTGCTGGCCGCTGCAGCCCTGCCGGCCTGCAAAGACTACCTCGACGTGAAGCCCGACTCGCTTTATACCAACGAGCAGGCTTTCAGCAGCGTAGGCAGCGCCACCAGCGCCGTGATTGGCGCCTACGACATGCTCTCGGGCGATACCGGCTACGGCACCCGCCTGAGCATGTATTACCCCTACGACACCGACGAGATGCAGGGTGCGCCCGGTCCTTTTGATGGCCGCTCGCGCAGCATCTCGCGCTACACCGCCGAGCCCTCGAACCCCGAGGTAACGAACCCCTTCAACAACCTGTACCAAGGCGTGGAGCGGGCCAACATCTGCATCCAGAGCATCCCGAAGATGCCGCTCTACACCACCGGCTCCTCGGCCGATACGGCCGCCCTGCACCGTCTGTATGGCGAAGCGCTGACGCTGCGGGCCCAGTATTATTTCGAGCTGATTCGGAACTGGGGCGATGTGCCCGCGCCCATGGTGCCCACCTACACCACGGCCCTGGCCGGCGGCGAGCTCACCCAGCCCAACACCGACCGCCTCGCCACCTACGACCGCCTCATTGCCGACTTGCTGCAAGCCGAAAAGCTGGTGCCCTGGCGGTCGCAGGCCGGCGCAGCCAACGAGCGCATCACCAAAGGTGCCGTGAAGGCCCTGCGTGCCCGGCTGGCCCTGTTCCGGGGCGGCTACTCGCTGCACGGCACCCAGATGACGCGGCCTGCCGACTACCTGGCCTCCTACGCCATTGCTCGGCAGGAGTGCCTGGATTTGATGAACAAGCGCAGCGAGCACACCCTCAACCCGAGCTTCCGTGAGCTGTTCAAGAGCATCAACGAACTGCGGCCAGAGGCTACTTCCAACGAAATTATTTTCCAGGTGGCCATGGGCGGCTCCAGCATTTCGGGCGATAGCAAGCTGGGCTACTACAACGGCCCGCTGCTGAGCTCGTCGCCCATCTACGGAAGCACTCAGGCCCAGATTCGGCCCCTGCCCACCTATTTCTACGCCTTCGACTCAACCGATGTGCGGCGCGACATCACCCTGACCACCTACAGCATCGACGGCTCCAACAACCAGAAAGGTGTGCAGCTGAATGCCCTCACCGATGGTAAGTTCCGGCGCGACTGGCGCGTGCCCACCCTCAACGGCGCGGGCAACTACCTGGGCTACAACTGGCCCATCATCCGCTTCGCCGATGTGCTGCTGATGTTTGCCGAAACCGAAAACGAAATCAACGGACCCACGCCCGCTGCTCTGGCGGCCCTGCGCGAAGTGCGTCAGCGCGGGTTCGGGGGCAGCACCACGCTAGGCCAGATTCCTGCGCCGGCCGATAAAGCTGCCATGTTCAACGCCATCGCCAACGAGCGTTTCCTCGAATTCGGCGGCGAAGGCATCCGCAAATACGACCTGCTGCGCTGGAACCTGCTCGGTACCAAAATCACGGAAGCTCGCGCGAACCTCACCCTGCTCATGAACGGGCTGACTCCTTACGCCTTCGTGCCGGCCACCATGTACTACCGCGTAACCGGCGGGCAGGTGGTGTGGGCCCGCTCATTCTACAAGCCTTCGCCGGCCACCGCGCCCGCCGGCACTACCGCCGTCCTCTGGCGCACGTCAGTAACGGCCGCTTCCATCGCCAACGTGGCCTCGGAATACGCGCCCGGCAAGGGCAAGGAGCTGCTGCCATACCCGCAAGGCACCGTGGATACAAACAAAAACGCCGGCTTTAAGCAGAACGAGGGGTATTAAGGGGTAGGGCGCGGGGCTTGCCCCGCCCGGCGTTGAACGGAATCGTTGCAACGGTGCGAATGCCGGGCGGGGGCAAGCCCCGAACCCTACGCTCGGGAACGATTGCGCAATTAAAAAGCCCGCCAGCCTTGTCGGCAATCCAACCAGGTCGGACTTTTAAGGTCCGACCTGGTCTTTTTACCTGATATCATGACCACCCAACCCACTGCCCAACCTGCCTTCGTGACCGATGCTGCCGCTGCTTGGGAAACCACCGGCCCCGGCGTACGCCGCAAAGTGCTGGCCCACGGCCCCGACCTCATGCTCACCCGCGTGGCGTTCGAAACCGGTGGGGTAGGGGCGCGCCACCAGCACCCGCACGCCCAACTCAGCTACGTGGAAAGCGGCGTGTTCGAGTACACCATCGAAGCCGAAACGCACACCCTGCGCCCCGGCGACAGCTGCTACGTGCCACCGTTGGCTTGGCACGGCGTGACCTGTACCGAAGCCGGCGTGCTGGTGGATGCCTTCACGCCCCGCCGCGACGATTTTCTGAGCTAACTCAGTCCATTCGGCTGTTCATTTCCCTCTCGATGAAAACGACTTTTCTGCGCCTGCTGGGGCTGGCCATGCTGCTATTGCTGGGCCTGTGCCTACTGCCCGCCCGCGCCCAAACCATCACCGTGGCCGCCGATGGCTCGGGCAGCTTCCGCACCATTCAGGAGGCCATCAACAGCGTGCCCGAAACGGCGGCGCGGCCCCGTACTATCTTCATCAAAAACGGCACCTACCGCGAGAAGGTCTTTATCGACGGTAAGAACAACCTGATTCTCAAAGGCCAGAGCGAATCCGGCGTTATCCTGACTTACCCGCAGGCCCGCGACATGTGGAGCTGCGGCCCAGGCGCCACCGCCGGCGACTGGGGCGTGGCCACCCTCAACCTGCGCAATAGCCCCGATATCACCCTCGAAAACCTCTCCGTCATCAACAGCTACGGTTTTGATGCTGCGGGCGAAGTCACCATCGACTGCCCCACCGCGCCAACCGGCAAGAAAACCGTGAGCAAAACCGGGCACCAGATGGCCCTGCGCGCCCTGCCCGGCGCCACCCGCCTCATTGTGCGGCACTGCACCTTCCGGGCGCTGGGCGGCGACACGGTGAGCCCCTGGGATACGGAGGCAGGCGCATATTATTTCAAAGACTGCACCATGGAGGGCGGCGTGGATTTCTACTGCCCGCGTGGCTGGGCCTACGCCGAAAACTGCCGCTTCATCTGCCACAGCAAGGAGGCCGCCATCTGGCACGACGGCTCGGGCAACCGCGACTCGAAAACGGTGCTGCGCCACTGCACTTTCAGCGGCGATGACGGCTTCAAGCTGGGCCGCTTCCACCGCGAGGCGCAGTTTTATCTGGTCGACTGCCAGTTCGCGGCGAACATGGCCGATGCCGACATCTACCACGCCGTATCGGGGCCGGGGGCCAAGCTCTGGGGCCGCCGCGTGTACTACGCCGGCTGCCACCGCCAGGGCGGCGACTACGCCTGGATGAAGGACAACCTGAGCACCGCCGAGGGCGCCCCCAGGCCCAAAGACCTCACCGCCGCTTGGACCTTTGGCGGGCGCTGGAACCCGCTGACCGGGGCCGTGCGCGCCACGCCGTCGGTCGCCGCCGCGCAAGTCGACACTACCGCCGAGAAGATGCTGCTCTACCAACGCGCCGTGGGCGGCTGGCCCAAGGCCCTGGGCGAGGTGAAGGTGAACTATGCCGCCCGCCTCAGCGCCGGGGCCCGCGCCGGCCTGCTCGACAGCAAGAACCTGAACGACGCCACCATCGACAACGACGCCACGACCCGCGAAATCAATTACCTTGTGGTCGCCTTCCAGAAAACCAACAACCCGGCCTACCGCAAAGCCGCCGAAAACGGCATCCGCTACCTGCTCAAAATGCAGTACCCCAACGGCGGCTTCCCCCAGTTTTACCCCGACCTGAGCGGCTACCACCACGAAATTACCTTCAACGACGACGCCATGATTCGGGCCCTGACCGTGCTGCGCCACGTGGCCCGCCAGCAGGGCGCCTTCGCCACCGTCGACCCTGATTTGGTAGCGCTCTCGAAAGCCGCCGTGGCCCGGGGCATCGAGTGCATTCTCAAAACGCAGTACGTGCACAACGGCCAGCCCACCGCCTGGTGCGCCCAATACGACGAGGTGAGCCTGCTGCCGGCCAAGGCCCGCGCCTTCGAACTGCCCTCGCTCAGCGGCGAGGAGTCGGTGAGCATCGTGCGCTTTCTGATGGACATCGAACAACCTTCCGCTGCCGAAAAAGCGGCCATTGAAGGCGCCGTGCGTTGGTTTGAAAAGGTGAAGATGCCCAACCTGGCCCTCAAAGAAATTGCCGCGCCGCAGGAGCCCCGGGGCCGCGACCGCGTCATTGTGTCCGCGCCCGGCGCGGTGCTCTGGGCGCGCTTCTACGAGCTGGGCACCGACCGGCCCATTTATGTCGGCCGCGACAGCCAGGTGCATTACCAGCTCACCGAAATCGAAAACGAGCGTCGCGCCGGCTACATCTACGCCGGCACCTGGCCCGCTGAGCTGCTAACCCAAGACTACCCCGCCTGGCAAAAGCGCATGGCCGGCGAAGCCCGAAAGTAGCCCGAACCCCCGCCAAAACGGTATCGTCCTGACCATCAAAAATGTTACGGGTGCCCATTGCGCCCGCAACCACGCCCCCGGGATATTCCGGGATGCAGCTGATGGCCGCAATGGCCACTCCGTTGAGTTGCGGCAGGCTTTATCGATTGCTCAGAGCTTCTCCTCCAGCCACAGGTACCCGGCCGCCAGCAGAAACAGCCCGAAGAACCAGCCCGCTGGCAACGGTTCCGCCACTGTATCGGTCGCAGCTTCGGCTGCGGTTGGGGAGCCGGTACGTAGTTGCGCGGCGGCCTGCCGGCGCTCCTGTAGCTCCGGCCCCAACCAGGCCGTGGGCGGGTACACATAAAAATGGTGGCGGATGCGGCCCGGCCCGCGCACCTGGTGCCAGCCCGCCGCGCCGGGCCAGAACTGGGCCGTGCTCCACTCGGGCAGGCGGGTATCCTGGCGCAGGGCCAGGCGCACGGCGGGGCCGCCGGCCAGCGTGGCCACGGTAGGCGGAGTAGCAGGAAAAGCCGCTTCCAGGTGCAGCGTGAGCGGTTGCGGCGGCCGGGGCCAGCGGCTGCCCGCGTGCCAGCGGGCTTCGGCCGGCGCGGACGGCACGGCCGCCGTCAGCAGCCGGTTCCAGAAGGATGCATATACGGCCGCGTGCCCCTGGAGGCCCCAGCGAAACGTTTCGGGCACCACCGACACCACCGCGAAGCCCAGCCCCACGCGCCGGCTGGCCGCCAGCAACAATTGGTGCGGCCCGCTGATGAGCGCGCGCAACGCCGGCGGATTGGGTTGGAGCTGGGCGGGCAGCGCGGCGCGGGCTTCGCCGGGCGCATCGGGCCAGGCGAGGGGCTGCGGGGGGGCATTTGCCGGCCGGAGCTGCACCGTGAAATCGGCGCGGGCGGGTGCAGTGCGGGGTAGCGGCGCGGCTTCGGCCAGGGTGATGAGGCCGAGCCGGCCGGCGCGTAGGGCCGCTTGCATGGCCTGTGTTTCGGAAGCCGTAAGGGCGGCTAGCGTGGCCGCATCGGCAACCACTACCGAATAATGAGCGAGTAGCGCGGGTGTGAGGCGGTCGAGTGGCTGGGCCGGCTGATTCACGAAATCGGTCTGGACAAGGCCCCGGCTCACGCTCGTGCGCAGGGCCACGGGGTAGTGCGCTTCGGCCAGGTAGTTTTTCAGAAACTTGAACTCGAAGGAAGGTGCGGCCGTGAGCAGCAGCACCGTCGGCAGCGCGGGCGTGGTGATTTCGACGGGCACTGGCTCCGTCAGTGGCGACAGGCTAGGGCGGCGCAACAGTAGCTTGTAGGTAGCCAGTCCGGCCGTTTTGGGCTGATAGCGCAAGTGAAACGGCCCGCCACCGGAGGGCAGTTTTACCGAATCGCGCCCGGTGCCAGCGGCTCGCAGCACCACCCACGCGGCCGCTGCCTGGCCCGGCGGCGCCACCGTGCCTTCCAGTCGTAGCGTCTCGCCCAGCGACAATTTTGCCGGCCAAAAAGCGGTGCTAAAGCCCGTGAATGGTGCCCCTAAATGCTGCTGAACGGCCAGCGCGCCCAGCAGTGGCAGGTCGGCCGCCGGCAGGCCCTGGCCTAAAATGTGCAGACGCCGTAGCGCCGGCCGCAGCTCCGCCAGGGTCAGCAAACTGGCCAGCGGACGCGATTTTGCGGCTTTTTCCACATCGCCGTAAGCCCACACCGCCGTGCCCGCGCCCAGCCGCTGGCGCAGTTGCCGGAGCGTATCGGGCGAATAGCCGGGGGTGAGGAGAATGGCCTCGGCGCGGGCGGCGGGCAGATGGCGCAAGGGCGGAAAAGCCGTGAACCACAGCGCCGCCACGGCCGCCGCGCTGGCCAGCAGCCGGGCCGCTAGCTGCCGCCGGCGAGGCCGCCGCCAGGCCAGTACCAGCAGCCCCGCGCCCAGCAGCAGGCAAAACGCCAGCAGGCCGTAGTAAAAAACCGGATTCGGGGCTAAGAAGGACAACGGATTAACGGCTTAATTCCTGGAAGTAATGCCGCGCCAGCCGGTCGGGGGCGGGTGCGGCGGCCGGCGCGGGGGCGGGCGCGGCCAGCAGGTCGGTGAGGGCGCGGGCCACGGGGGCGCGGCTGGCGGCGCGGGTGGGGCGGCCGGCGCGCACGTCGGCTCCTAATTCGCGCAGGGCGCGGAGGGCCGGCAGGTAGAAGCCCGGCCGGGTGAGGGCCGCGCCGGCCAGCACCGTGCCGGCCTGGTCGAGCACGGCGGCATCGGCGGGGCGGGTGGGCTGGCCGTTATCGGCGGCTGCCAGCCAGCGCAAGGCGGCGCGCACGGCGGGCTGCGGGTTGGGCGCAGGCAGCGTTTGCTGGCGCTGGGGCGCGGCGGCTCCGGCTAGCTCGCCGGTCAGGCGCAGGGTAGCCTCCGGCATGGGCGGCGGGCTGAAACCGGCTTTTTTGACGAAGGCGCGGGTTTGCTGCTGCACCTGTTTGAGCAGGCGCAGGGCGCGGTACTCGTAGGGCAGGGCTTCGCGGAGCTGGCCGGTGCGCAGGCGCAGCTCGGCGGCCCACATCTGGTCGAGTACGGCGCGAAGCTTGGCCTTCACGGCAGGCTCCAGGAAGTCGGCCGTTTCGGCGTCGTCGTGCTTGTGAATGTAAGGGTCCATCAGGGCGTCGGTTTCGGCGGTGGGCGAGGCCTTGGCGGGCGAGGTGGGCGGGGCCGCGTGGTCGTGGTGGGCGTCGGGCTCCGGGGCTTCGGCGGTGGGGGCGGCGGGCGCGTCTTCGTCCTCGGCAATCGGCGAGTGCGCCGCTTCCGCGCCGATGCCGGCTTCGGCTTCTTCGCCCATAAACTTCCCGTAGCGCAGGCGCAGGCTCTGCTGGTCGAAGCCCAGGGCATTGGCCCGGCTGGCCACGGTGGCGGCATCGAGCCTGGGTTTTTCGGCGATGAGCTTTTCGGTGTCAATAATAATCTGACGCTCGCTGCGGAAGTAGGCCGGGGCCACTTTCACGCCCATACCCATGTCGATGGCGCCGTCGGCCACGGCGGTGTCTTGCCATTGCACGAGGTAGGAATCGGTGCGGGCGGTGTGGCCGTTGTTGTCGCGGGCTGTGAGGTAGAAGTATAGCTCGTCGCCGTAGGTCAGGCCCAGCTTGGGCAGGTTGAGCAGGTTGCTTAGGTTGGCCTGCGTTCCGCTCAGCCCCGCGCTTAAATCGCGCCGCACCTCGCGGAACTTCACCGCCTCGCCCTGGCCCTGGGCCACGGTGATGACCAGCTCGGCCCGGCTCAGCCCATAGTCGTCGTGCACCGTGGCGCGGATGGGCACCTCCGGCCGCTGCCCCAGGGCGGCCACCAGCGTGTAAGGCTTCGGCGTGACGATGCGCAGCACCGGCGCGAGGTCGGGCCGCATGTCGATGGCATAATCATCCGACACCGTACCTGCGTAGCGCAGGCGGTACAGCGTGGAGGCGTTCAAAACCAATTCGGTAGCAAAAACTCCCGGCTGCCCGGCTACCGGCTGCAAGCGCCACCGCTGCGCTCCCAACTCCAACTCGGGCGCGGGCTGGCGGCCACTCACGCGCACCTGCCAGCGCACCCGCGCCCCCTGCGGGCATTGGAACGAAGCCTGAGCTGGCGCAAATCCCGCCAAGTGAGTGTACGCCGGGGGCGTCACGAGCAGCGTGGTTTCCGTGATATGGGGTGCGGCTGATGCTGCATTTGCGGGCTGCCGGGCATTGGGCGTGAAGTGCATGCTTACTGCCGATGACTTCGCCATTTGCCGGGGTGGGGGGAGCAGTAAGATTATCGCTGCTCCCAGAAGCAGGCTGGCGCTTATGGCCAATGGCTTTCTGAAGGAAACCGGCAGCAGTGCCGGGCCATCGGCCGTTAGCTGCGCCAGTTGGTGGGCCACGCGCCGGAACTGTAACTGCCCCAAAAACGATAGGCTGGCCGGCTTTTCCAGGACCAAGCCGGTACTGTCCTGCAAGTCGACAAACTGCCGGTCGAGCCGCCGGGCCACGGCGGCGCTGTCCAGCCGCCGCAATGGCATTAGCCACCAAACGGCTGTCATCAGCCAGCCCACTGTAGCTAGCCCTGGCCACATTGGAGACACGGCCGGCCAATGGTGGAATAGGGCAGCCAAAAGGACGCCCGCTGCTGATAGAGGCAATAGTCCGGCCGCGCCATAACGAATGGCATAGCTGCGCCGCACCGCCTGCAATTGAGCAGTGGCCTGGCCTTGCGCGCTAAGCAGACTGGTTTCGGTTGAGTTATAGACGGTTTGCATCATGCCGCGTCCGGTGAAATAAGCTTCGCCCGCCGCTGCGCCAGCAGGCGTTCGAATAGCAGCAGCAGCCCCGCCAGCAGCACCAGCCACGGGCGCAAATCAGTTTGGCGAAAGCCGTGGGCGGGATGAGCATTAATCAGAGCTGGGGTGGCTAGCGTACTTGCACCAGCTAGCTGGGCCGGGGCCAGCGTGCGGCGGTCGTGCGCGGCTTCCGCCTCAGCCAGCCCGGTTTGAATACCGCCGATGTTATCGGCTGCTTCTGGCCGTAGCAGTTCCAGCAGGCGGGCGGGTAGCTGTGGGGCGTCGGCCAGTTCGCTCCAGGCCGGGTTTAGGCGGGTATGGAGTTGGTATACAAAGCCATGGCCTAGCGGCTGGCGCGAGAGAATGGCGCGGCCGCGGCCATCGGCCCACACGGTTTCGCCGCCTTGGAAGGCAGCATGGTCGCCCCGGCGAAACACGGTGACGGCAGCGGCATCTGGCTCGTTGGTGGCCAAGCGCGCCGTATCGACCACGCCCGGCGCGGCGGCTTCTACCCAAAGCTGGTGCTTATTTCTTGCCATATCCTCGCGCCAACCCTGCGGCAGGGGCTCATCCGACAGCCAGAATAACCAATCGGCATGCAGGTTATTCGGTCGCGTTTTCACTTGGCGCAGCTGTGGCACAATGGGCAGTTCGCCTGCTACCGCCCGTAGGCCCGCTTGCAGGTAATGGGCATCGGCGGCGTATTCCGGGGAGGCGTAAATTTCAATCCGCGCGGGCATCGCCTCAATCGCAACACCTTCATCCGATTTTGTTGATGCCGAAGCCGGTTCCAACACCATGTTTTTGCCCCCGGTGCTATTCGACTGTAAGCGCAGCGGGGCCAAACCGGTCACGCGAACTTCTGCGCCCTCGTGCTGCTCCAGTAATCCTTCCTGCCGGAAGGTAGTCTGCGTTTCGGTGCTGCGGCCCACCAGCAGGCGCAGGCTGTCGCCCACTTGCGCGGCACTGGCCAGCCACGCAGTGGAGGTGGTATCGGGCAACGCCTGCCAGGTTACGGCCGCTGGCAGTGTCGGGTGGCTACCTTGGAAGTTGCGCAACGCCGCACCCGTCACGACAAAAAGCGGCTGGCCCGGGAAAACAGTAGTGGCCTGCAGCACCCGCGCCCAGGCAAATAGCTTGGCCCCGTCCGCCACCGAATCGGCCGCGCTGCTGGGGCGGCCCGCCGCCAGCGCCCGCCATGTCCTGCCCGGTACCCGCGGAAAACCCGGGGCCAGCCAGCGCAGCGCGTAGCCTTTCCGGCGCAACGAATCAATGGAAGCTTTCAGGCCTGCCAGTGCGGGCAAGCCCGCCGCGTCAGCGCTTAGCAGCACGACGCCCCGGCTGGTGGGCAGCGCCGTGCGCCACACCGGGCCGGATGCCGCCACGGCCAGCACCGCCAGCAGCGCGGCCCGCAGCAATAGCAATCCGAGCTGCTCCAGCTTCAGGTTGCGCAGGCGACGGTTGGCGCCCGCAGCCAGCCAACGTAGGCTGCCTACGGCTACTTCGCGGCCCGGCCGGCGGTTCCAGAGATGAATGGCCACCGGCACCAGCAAACCCAGTAGGGCGAGTAGCGCGGCAGGGTTGAGCAAGGTGAACAATGGCTAACGGAATCAGAAACGCAATAACAGACAATGAAATGGTGGCAGAAGTGGCTTCGGATTTAACTGCCAAGGTTGCGCCGCCTGATAAACTCCCGCATCGCGGCATCCAGCGGCTGCGAGGTATCCAGCAGATGGTAATCAAAGCCCTGCCGACGGGCCTGCTGGGCTGTTTCGCGCAGCCACTCCTGCAGCTGCTTTTGGTAGGCGGCGCGCTGCTGGTCGGCGTCGATTTGCAGAGTCTGGCCGGTTTCCAAATCCCGGAAGGTAACCGCGCCCTGATAGCTGAATTGTAGCTCGTTATGCGCCATCAGGTGCAGCAGCAATACGTCGCCGCTGGTGGCGCGCAGGCGCGTGAGCAGCGCATTTATTTCGGTGCTCTCCTCATACAAGTCGCTCACGCATACCGTCAGGGCGCGCTGCCGCCGCGCCGTGAGCGGGGCCAGTGTGCCGGCGCCGGGGAAGTGGCCGGTGGCCTCAGCGGTTTCGAGGGCGTGGTAGAGGCGGGGCAGCTGGCGGGCATCGGCGCGGGGCGCGAGGTGGCGCAGGCCGGTGGGACTAAGAATGCTGAGGCCCACGGCGTCACCCTGTTGGGTGGCCAGGTAGGCCAGTGCGCCAAGCAGCAACCGGGCGTAGTCGAGCTTGGTCAGGCCGTTGTCGTCGCGGTGATTCATGCTGGCGCTGGCGTCGAGCAGCAAGTGCACGTTCAGGCTGGTGTCGATTTCCGACTCTCTCAAATAATACCTATCCGAACGGGCGGCCAACCGCCAGTCGAGACGGCGCAGGTCGTCGCCGGGCTGGTAGGGGCGGTACTGGCTGAACTCCATGCCCGCGCCGTGCCGCCGGCTGGCATGCGCGCCGTTCAGGAATCCCTCCGCCGCTTGCCGGGCAGCGAGGGAGAGGTTGCGCAGGCCATGCAGGATTTCGGGAGTGAGCATTTGATTGTAGCGTGGACTTTCAGTCCGCGAATCGAACAGTTAAGCAGAATTATAACACTCGCGGACTAAAAGTCCCTCCGGGTACGACCGCGCTATACCGCCACCGCTTTCAGCAGCTCCGCCACCGCATTATCCGGCGTCAGATTCTCGGCTTCGGCATTGAAATTCAGTAAAACCCGATGCCGCAGCACCGGCGGGGCCAGCGTGCGAATATCCTCCAGCGTAGCGGCGAAGCGGCCGTGCAACAGGGCCCGCGCTTTGGCGCATAGTATCAGCGCCTGCCCGGCGCGCGGCCCCGCGCCCCAGCGCCCGTAGTCCTGAATAAACTTTACTTCCGAGGTGGCGGGGCGGGTGGCGCGTACCAGCCGGTTCACGAAATCCATCAGCTCGGGACTCAAACTCACTTGCCGCACGAGCGCCTGCAGGGCCCGGATGTCGGCCCCGCCCAGCACCGGCTGCACCGCTTGGCCAGCCGCGCCGGTAGTGCCACGCAGCACGGCCAGCTCCTCCGCCGCCGTGGGGTAGCCGATGCGCACGTACAGCAAAAACCGGTCGAGCTGAGCCTCGGGCAGCGGGTAGGTGCCGCTTTGCTCGATAGGGTTTTGGGTGGCCAGCAGGAAAAAGGGCTTGGGTAGCGCGTGCTCCTGCCCGGCATAGGTGACGTGGCCCTCCTGCATGGCTTCCAGCAGGGCGGCCTGGGTTTTGGGCGGGGTGCGGTTTATTTCGTCGGCCAGCACCAGGCTGGCGAAAATCGGCCCGGGGTTAAACTTGAACGAGCGGCGGCCGGTGCCGTGGTCTTCCTCCAACACTTCGGTGCCGAGAATATCCGTCGGCATCAAATCGGGCGTGAACTGGATGCGGCGAAAGGGCAAATCCGTCGCGGCGGCCAAAGTGCGCACCAGCAGCGTTTTGGCCAGGCCGGGCACGCCTTCGAGCAGGGCGTGGCCGCCGGCGAGCAGCGCCACCAGCACTTCATCGAGCACGGTTTCCTGGCCCACAATGACCTTGGCGATTTCGGCCTTCAGCACCGGCAGCTTGGCCAGGAGCGTGTTTACTTCTTGTTCGGTCATTCTTTTAGTTGTCAGTTGCTCGTTGTCAGTTGTTCGTTGGCAAGCGTTGGCTTTGTGGGCCTAACAACTGACAACGAGCAACTGACAACTACATCACGTCAAGGCATAAAGCAAAATATTCACCCCAAACTTGGTGTTGTCTTCCGCCAGAAAGCGCTTGTTGCGGAAGTCGTAGTCCCACTCGCAGCCGTAGTCTTTGTTGGAATACAGCACGCCGATGCGGCCTTTGATTTCCACGGCTTTCAGGTAGTCGTGCACCAGGTCGTCGCCCCAGCCATTCAACTCGAAGCCGGTGTTGGGTGGGCCGTCTTTGAAAGTGAAAAACTGGGAATAAATCGGGTGGGAATTGGGGATTTTCTTCAGGGCGTTGGCCCCAAAGCACTGGCGCATCTGCTCCTCGAAAGAGCGGGCAAACAACCCGTCAATGTCGTGGTTGCAGTCGTCCACGAATACAAAGCCACCGTTGCGCACGTACTGGATAAAGTTCTGCTTTTCAGTACTAGAGAACTGCACCAGTCGGTGCCCGCTCAAGTAGCAGAAGGGGTAGTTGAACAGCTCCGCACTATCGAGGGCCACTACTTTTTCCTTGGGGTCGACGGGCACTTTGGTGTACTGTACCAGCGAGTGCAGCAGGTTGGCGGGCATGCGTTCGTCCACCGCGTCCCAGTCGCCGGAGTGGTATTTCAGGCGCACAAAAGTGAAAGGGGCAGCGGGCACGATGGAAAGGGTAGCGGCGGAGAAAAATGGAGAAAGCAGACAGGCGCTAGCGCGATAGTCGGGCGGGAAATAAATCGGTTGCGCGAAGCGTTGAAATCAGCCGCAATAAATACGCTTCCAAGCTGGAGCGCAACCTTTTGGACGACTCCAACTGTATTAAACCTGACCGTTTCGGCACGACCGTTGCCGAAGCTACGCCTGAAATTCGAGATGGCTCCGGCCGGTTACTTCCATCCTATATCCGCTATTCCCTATGAAAAAGCTGCTGATAATCGCATTATTGAGTTTTGGTTTGATGCCGCTGGCACACGCACAGTTCGGCATCAAAGGCGGCCTGAACGTGGCGGAGATGACCGGCCGCGATGGCGAAAGTGCTTCCTACAAAGCGTTTTATCACGTCGGGGTTTTCTATCAGGCCAAAATTGTGGGGCCGCTGTCCATTCAGCCCGAGGTGCAGTATTCGGTGGCCGGTGGCAACCTGAAATCGGCCCTCACCAACTACGACAGCAAGTTGCACTACCTCACGGTGCCCATTCTGGCCAAGCTTACTGTGGGGCCGGTATTTGTGGAAGCCGGGCCGCAATACGGTATTCTACTCAGCGCCAACCAGTCGGGGCAAATGCAAGTAGGCTTTACCGCCGACGGCCAGCCTGCCTACGGCAACCAGTCGCGGTCGGCCAGCAGCGAGTTTAAGAGCAGTGATTTTAGCGTAGTGGGCGGCGTGGGGCTGAAACTGTCCAGCGACTTTTCGCTGGGTGGCCGCCTCGTGGCGGGCCTGAACGATATCAACGACGCCAAAAACCTGTCCGGCATCAACGACCCACGCCTGAAAAACCGGGTGTTTCAGGTGTACGCAGCCCTGCAGTTTGGCGGGAAGAAATAATGTAGCGTGGACTCGCAGAGTCCACGCTACATTGGCCTAAATAGCGTCCGACAGGCTCGTGAACGTGAAATCCCGGATTTTCAGCGGCGGAATCAGGCAGCCGGCCAGGCGCTGGGGCCGGCCGATGGCCTCGATGTTGTTGAGCATGATAATGGGGCTTTCATTGAAGCGCAGGTTTTTGATGGGGAATTTGATGGCCCCGTTTTCGATGTAAAACGTGCCGTCGCGCGTCAGGCCGGTGTAGAGCAGCGTCTGCGGGTCGACTTCGCGGATGTACCACAGGCGCGTGACCAGAATGCCTTTGGCCGTGCTCTTGATGAGCTCGGCGGTGCTTTGGGTGCCGCCCGCCATGATGAACCCGCTGGGGAAGGCCGTGGCCGCCACCTTGTTTTTCTCGGCCCAGAAGCGCGAGTAGTACAGCTGCTTCACCACGCCTTTCTCAATCCAGCTCAGGCGCTTGGTGGGCAGGCCGTCGCCGTCGAAAGCGCTGCCGGGCACTTCGGCGTTCATGGGGTCGGAGTAGATGTTCACGCGCTCATCGAACAGCTTTTCGCCCTTGCGGTTGCCGCCGCCTTTCTTGGTCATGAAGCTCCGTCCTTCGTCGGCCGAGCGGGCATCCAGCCCATACATCAGCCCGCCGAGCAGCGACAAATCGCCGCCGTCCATCAGCGCGGCCGGCTCCAGAATCACGGTGTATTTGCCGGGCTCGATGGCCTTGGCGTTCACAGAACCCAGGGCTTTGTCGGCGGCGCGCTGGGTGAGGGCTTTGGCGTTGAGCTTGGCGGGGTCCGTCACGTCGGCAATGGCGTAGCCCGAGCCGCGCCCGTCGGCGGTGCGCACCGTCACCGAAAAGTCGGTATTCGTGGACTGCTGGTAGGCTTCGAGGCCCTTGGAATTGCGCAGCGCCTGAAAGCGGGTGCCGCCATCCAGAAAGCCGGCGGCTGTCAGGTTTTTGGCGGCGCAGAGGTTCATGCTGTCGGCGGCAGCCTGGGCGCGGGTGGCCGCCGTGAGCAGGGTAGTGGCCGCCGAGGGCGGACTCACGTAGGTTTGCGGGCCGAGCAGGGGTACGTATTCGGGGCTTTCGGGGGCGAGCTTGGCAATTTCCTCGGCTCGCTGCACGCAGCGTTTCAGGGTAGCGTCGTCGAACTCGTTGCAGGTGGCAATGCCGCTGCGCTTGCCGAAGCGGCTTTCGACGGCCAGCGACACGGAGTTCTGCGAGCCCGCCGTGCTCACGCTGTTGCGGGCGTAGCGGATGTTGCCGGTGGTGCGCCCGTTCAGCGATACCGCGCACTCGTCGGCGGTGCTATAGCTCAGAACTTTTTTGAGTAAAGCCTGGGCTTCGTCTTTGGAGAGAATAGCCATGTTGATTTGCAGAAATGTGGGGAAGGAGTGGGCTAAACTTTGCGGGCGGTGTTGATGACGTTCACGCCATTAAACCGCGTGGTGGCCGAGCCATGGCTCACCGATGACACCTGGGCCGGCTGACCCTTGCCGTCGAAGAAGGTGCCGAACAGGCGGTAGTCCGACTGGTCGCACGAGCCGGCGCAGGCGCCCCAGAATTCCTGGGTGTTCGACTGGTAGGCCACGTCTTCCAATGGCTCAGTGATTTTGCCTTTCTCAATCGCAAAAAACAGCTGCCCGCCAAACTGGAAGTTGAAGCGCTGCTGGTCGATGCTGAACGAGCCGGCGCCAGCAATGTAAATGCCTTTGTCCACGCCCTTCACCATTTCGTCAGGGCTCATTTTGGCGGTGCCGGGGCGCAGGCTCACGTTGGGCATGCGCTGGAACTGCACGTCTTCCCACGACTGCGCGTAGGCGCAACCGTCCGATTCCTTCTGGCCCACGATGTGCGCCTGGTCCCTGATTTTCTGGTAGTTCACCAATTTGCCTTCCTTGATGAGGTCCCACTCGCGGGTTTTCACGCCCTCGTCGTCGTAGCCCACGTTGCCCACCGAGCCGGGCTGTAGCTTGTCGGCCACGATATTTACTTCCTTCGAGCCGTAGGGCAGGTTTTTGGCCTTCCATTCCAGCGTGGCGAATGAAGTGCCAGCAAAATTGGCCTCGTAGCCCAGCACGCGGTCCAACTCCGTGGGGTGGCCGACTGATTCGTGAATCGTCAGACCCAGATGACCAGGGTCGAGCACCAAATCATACTTGCCGGGCGTAACGGATTTCATCGTCAGTTTGGCTTTGGCCTGCTTGCCGGCCAGCGCCGCATCGGTCAGCATATCGTAGCGCAGCTTGTAGCCAATGGTATCGGTCCCCTGCGGCCCGCGGACCTGCTCGGCCGCGCTGGGCGTGAGGTACTCAAAACCCAAACCCACCGGCGCGCTCAGCGCATCGCGCGAGCGGAACTTGCCTGACTTCATATCCACGGCCGTGGCCGAAAACGTGGGCCAGAGCCGGTGAATGTCCTGGTCGATGTAGGAGCCGTCGGTGCTGGCGAAATACTTCTGCTCGTTCACCTGAAACAGGGCCGAGTTGATGTAGTTGGCGCCTGCATCGAGCGCAGCGGCGTTGGCAGCCAGCAGCAAGTCCACCTTCTGCTTGATGGGCACCTCGAAAGCGCTTTGCTGGATGGGTGTTTTCCAGCTCACGTCGCCATAGCCCTGCTGCGGGGCCAGCTGCACGGGCTCTTTCATCACCAGCTTGTTGGCCTTGGCAATGCTCACGGCCTCGCGGGCGGTGGCGGCCAGGTTGGCTTCGGTAACAACGCTGGTGGAGGCGAAGCCCCAGCAGCCGCTCACCAGCACCCGAATGCCCACGCCGTAGCTCTCGGTGCTCACGATGTTCTGCACCTGCTTCTCGCGCGTGAACACGTATTGGTTCAGCGAGCGGCCGATGCGGACGTCGGCGTAGTCGGCCCCGGCGGCTTTGGCGGCGTTCAGGGCCGCGTCGGCCAGGCGTTTTTTCACGATGACATCGGCCCCCGGTTCCAGCAGGCGGGCGGGGTCCACGGGCGTGTGGCCGAAGCCCGGCAGGCTCGGCAGAAACAGGGCTCCGGCGGCGAGGCCGGTGAGGCCCACAAAGTCGCGTCTTTTCATAAGGTTTGCAGAAAAAAGTGAAAGTGTAGCGTGGACTCTGCGAGCCCGCGCCTCGGTTAGTAATGCAAGAGGGAAACCCGCTAAGCGCGGACTCGCAGAGTCCACGCTACAAACTACACCGCGTCCGACAGGCTCGTGAACGTGAAGTCCCGGATTTTGAGCGGCGGCACGAGGTTGCCGTTCAGGCGCACCGGTTTGCCGATGGCTTCGAGGTTATTGAGCATAATCACCGGGCTTTCGTTGAAGCGGAAATTCTTCACCGGAAACTTGATTTGGCCGTTTTCGATGTAGAATGTTCCATCCCGCGTGAGGCCAGTGAAGAGCAGCGTCTGCGGGTCGACGGGGCGGATGTACCACAGACGCGTCACGAGAATGCCTTTTGCGGTGCCCTTGATGAGGTCGGCGGTGCTTTGGGTGCCGCCTTCCATAATCCAGCCGTTGGGGCGGGGCAGGTCGGGGATGCCGGCCTTCTGCGCCCAGTAGCGCGAGGTGTAGAGGTTCTTCACCACGCCCTTTTCAATCCAGGTGGTGCGCTGCTGCGGCCGGCCGTCGCCGCTGAAAGTCAGGTCGCTGATTTCCGGATTCAGCGGGTCGGAGTAAATCGTAACCCGCTCATCGAACAGCTTTTCGCCCTTGCGGTTGCCGCCGCCTTTTTTGCTCAGAAAGCTGCGGCCTTCGTCGGCATTGCGGGCGTCGAGGCTCTGCATGAGCGCGCCAATGAGCGACGTATCTACGTTGGACAGCAGCGCGTTGGGCTCCAGAATTACGGTGTATTTGCCCGGCTCAATGGCCCGCGCCTTCACCGAAGAAGCCGCCTTGTCGGCCGCAATTTTCGTGAAGCGGGCCGCGTCCATCTTGCTCGAATCGATGTAGTCGCCCGAGGCGTAGCCCGAGCCGGTACCGTCCGGCGTGCGCACCGTTACCGAAAACGTGACGTTGGAAACCTGCTGGTAAGCCTCCAGGCCTTTCGAATTGCGCTTGGCCACAAAGCCGTGCGAATCGTCCAGAAAGCCCGCCGAGCTGAGCTTGCGCTGGTCGCAGAGCGCCATGCTGGCCCCGATTTGCGCGGCGCGGTAGTCGGGCGTGATGCCAGCCGTGGCGGCCGAGTAGGAGCGGCTGCCATCGATGTACTGCTGCGGCCCGAGCAGCGGCATATACTCCGGGCTTTCCGGCGCGAGGCGTGCAATTTCCTCGGCCCGCTGCACGCAGCGGCGCAGGGTGGCTTCGTCGAACTCGTTGCAGGTAGCCACGCCGGCACGCTTGCCGAAGCGGCTTTCCACGGCCAGCGAAATATTGTCGCTGGCCCCGGCGGTGCTGATGGAGTTGCGCGCCGAGCGCACGTTGCCGCCGGTGTTGCCGCTCAGCGTGGCGTCGCACTCGTCGGCGGTGCTGAAGCTGAGGACTTTCTTGAGTATCGTTTGGGCTTCGTCTTTGGAGAGAATGGCCATGATATTTTCAGATGTGGGGATGACGGTCTGATAGGACCTTTCAGTTAACCGATTTTGCGCGCCGTGTTAATCACGTTCACGCCGTTGAACCGCGTGGTACTCGACCCGTGGCTCACCGCCGAGCTCTGGCTAGGCTGCCCTTTGCCGTCGTTGAAGGCGCCGAAGAAACGGTAGTCGCTTTCGTCGCAGGTGGCGGCGCAGGAGTTCCAGAATTCCTGGGTGTTGGCTTGATAGGCCACGTCTTCCAGCATTTCGGTGATTTTGCCTTTCTCAATGGCGTAGAACACCTGCCCGCCAAACTGGAAATTGTAGCGCTGCTGGTCGATGGAGAACGAGCCGTTGCCGGCGATGTAAATGCCCTTGTCCACCTTGCTCACCAGCTCGTCCACGCTCAGCTTGTCCTTGCCGGGCAGCAGGCTCACGTTGGGCATGCGCTGAAACTGCACGTCCTGCCACGACTGCGAGTAGCAGCAGCCATCGGAGTGGTCCTGGCCCACGACATGCGCCTGGTCGCGGATTTTCTCATAGTCCACGAGGCGGCCTTCTTTAATCAAATCCCAGCGGCGGGTTTTCACGCCTTCGTCGTCGTAGCCCACCGCGCCCAAGGTATTGGGCTGGGTTTTGTCGGCCACGATGTTCACCACTTTCGAGCCGTAGGGGATGCCCTTGGCCTTCCACTCCAGGGTGGCAAACGAAGTGCCGGCGTAGTTGGCCTCGTAGCCCAGCACGCGGTCGAGCTCCAGCGGGTGGCCGACGGATTCGTGGATGGTCAGGCCCAGGTGGTGCGGGTCGAGCACGAGGTCGTACTTGCCAGGAACTACCGACTTCGCGGTCAGCTTCTGCTTCACCTGCTTGGCGGCCGAGGCCACGTCTTCCAGCATGTCGTAGCTGTACTTGTAGCCGATAATATCGGAGCCTGTGGGGCCGGCCACCTTATCGGCGGCTTTGGGCGTGAGGTACTCGTAGCCCATGCCCACGGGCGAGCTCATGGCCTGCCGCGAGCGGAATTTGCCGCTGGCCCGGTCGATGGCCGTGACGCCGAACGTGGGGTAAATCCGGTGCACATCCTGGTCGATGTAGGAGCCGTCCGTGCTGGCAAAATACTTCTGCTCGTTCACCTGAAATAACACTGAGTTGATGAACGATACCCCCAAATCAAGCGCCTTGGCGTTCACGCCCAGCAGCAAATCCACCTTGTCCTTGATGGGCACCTCGAAGGCATTCTGCTGAATCGGGGCTTTCCAGCTCACCTCGCCGTAGCCCTGCTGCGGGGCCAGCTGCACCTTTTCCTTCTGCACTTTCGAGTTGGCCTTGGCAATCTGCACGGCCAGCTGAGCGGCTTTTGCAATGCCGGCCTCGGTCACATTGTTGGTCGAGGCAAAGCCCCAGGTGCCGTTGGCAATGACGCGGATGCCCACGCCGTAGCTCTCGGTGCTGGCAATATTCTGCACCTGCTTTTCGCGGGTGAAAATGCCCTGATTGAGGTAGCGGCCGATGCGCACGTCGGCGTAGCTGGCCCCGGCGGCTTTGGCGGCATTAAGGCCGGCATCGGCGAGGCGTTTTTTCACGGCCACGTCGGCGCCGGGCTCCAGCAGGCGGGCGGGGTCCACGAGGGTGCCGCCCAGGCTGGGGAAGCTGGGCAGAAAAAGGGCCCCGGCTGCCAGGCCGGAAAGTCCCACAAAGTCGCGTCTTTTCATTGAAGGGAAGAAATGTAGCGTGGACTCTGCGAGTCCGCGCGTGGGAGAGTTTTAGTTAAAGTTGAAAGCGAATGCGCCAGCTGCAAGCCGGCCGATGCGCGGACTCGCAGAGTCCACGCTACAAACTACACCGCGTCTGAGAGGCTGGTGAAGGTGAAGTCCCGGATTTTGAGCGGCGGCACGAGGCTGCCGTTCAGGCGCACGGGCTTGCCCAGCGCTTCCAGATTGTTCAGTATAATTACCGGGCTTTCGTTGAAGCGGAAGTTTTTCACCGGGAATTTAATCTGGCCGTTTTCGATGTAGAACGTGCCGTCCCGCGTCAGTCCCGTGTAGAGCAGCGTCTGCGGGTCGACGGCCCGAATGTAGTAGAGGCGCGTCACGAGAATGCCCTTGGCCGTGCCTTTGATGAGCTCGGCCGTGCTTTGAGTGCCGCCCTGCATAATCCAGCCGCCGGGGGGCGGGATGTCGGGCACGCCCGATTTTTGCGCCCAGAAGCGCGAGGTGTACAGGTTTTTCACGATGCCTTTTTCCACCCACGTCACTTTCTGCTGCGGGCGGCCGTCGTTAGCGAAGGTCAGGTCGGGCACGTCGGGGTTGGTCGGGTCGGAGTAAATGGTCACCCGCTCGTCGAAGACCTTTTCGCCTTTCTTGTTGCCGCCGCCTTTTTTGCTGAGGAAGCTGCGGCCCTCGTCGGCGTTGCGGGCGTCCATTGCGCCCATCATGTTGTTGAGCAAGTCGATGGCGGCGGCCGGCTCCAGAATCACGGTGTACTTGCCCGGCTCAATGGCCTTCGCGCCTACTGACGATGCCGCCTTATCGGCCGCCACCCGCGTCAGGCGGGCCGCGTCGAACTTCGCTAAATCCGTGTAGTTGGCAATGGCGTAGCCCGAGCCCGTGCCATCGGCCGTCCGCACGGTGATGGAGAAATCGACACTGCTTACCTGCTGATAAGCCTCCAGCCCCTTGGAGTTGCGCTTGGCCACAAAGCCCGCCGAGTCATTAAAGAAACCGGCAGAACTCAGCTTCTTTTGCTCGCACAGCGCCATGCTGGCCCCAATCTGCTCGGCCCGGTAATCGGGCGTGATAGCAGCCGCGCGCTGGGCAAACGAGCCCGGCGACGCCAGATAGGTCTGCGGCCCGAGCAGCGGCACGTACTCCGGCGACTCGGGGGCGAGGCGGGCAATTTCCTCGGCCCGCTGCACGCAGCGGCGCAGCGAAGCGTCATCAAACTCGTTGCAGGTGGCAGTGCCACTGCGCTTGCCGAAGCGCGCCTGCACGGCCAGCGCCACGTTCTCGGCCGCCCCGGCGGTGCTGATGGAGTTGCGCGCCGAGCGCACGTTGCCGCCGGTGCTGCCATTTAGCGTGGCCTCGCATTCATCGGCGGTGCTGAAGCTGAGGACTTTCTTGAGTATCGTTTGGGCTTCGTCTTTGGAGAGAATGGCCATGTTTTCAAATGTGGAGATGCTGGATGATTTCAGCACGACGTGCTGGAAATGTCGATTAGCCGATTTTGCGCGCCGTATTTATCACGTTCACACCATTAAACCGCGTCGTGCTGCTGCCGTGGCTCACGGCCGAAACCTGGCTGGGCTGCCCTTTCCCGTCGAAAAATGACCCGAACAACCGGTAGTCCGATTCGTCGCAAATCGCGGCGCAGGAATTCCAGAATTCCTGGGTGTTGGCCTGATAGGCTACGTCCTCAATCATGCCCGCAATCTGGCCTTTTTCGATGGCGTAAAACACCTGCCCGCCGAACTGGAAGTTGTAGCGCTGCTGGTCGATGGAGTAGGAGCCACGCCCGGCAATGTAGATGCCTTTGTCAACGCCCTTAATCATCTCGTCCACGCTCATTTTGGTTTTGCCGGGCTGCAAACTCACGTTGGGCATGCGCTGGAACTGCACCGAATCCCAGGAATCGGCGTAGCAGCAGCCGTCCGATTCGGTCTGGCCGACGATGTGGGCCTGGTCGCGAATTTTCTCATAATTGACCAGCACGCCGTCCTTGATGAGATCCCAGCGCTTGGTTTTCACGCCTTCGTCGTCGTAGCCCACCGCGCCCAGCGAGCCGGGCTGCAGCTTGTCGGCCACAATGTTCACCAGCTTCGAGCCATAGGGAATCTGCTTGGCCTTCCACTCCAGCGTGGCAAACGAAGTGCCCGCGTAGTTGGCCTCGTAGCCCAGCACGCGGTCCAGTTCCAGCGGGTGGCCGATGCTTTCATGAATTGTAAGTCCCAGGTGATTGGGGTCGAGCACGAGGTCGTATTTGCCGGCCGTTACCGACTTCGCGGTTAGCTTTTCCTTCACCTGCTTGGCGGCCAGGGCGGCATCTTCCAGCATGTCGTAAGAGTTGCGGTAGCCGATGAGGCCGGTGCCGCTGGCCCCCGGAATCTTGTCGGCGGCCTGGGGCGTGAGGTACTCGTAGCCCAGGCCCATGGGCGCGCTCAACGCATCGCGGGAGCGAAACTTGCCGCTGGCCCGGTCGATGCCCGTGACCGAAAACGTGGGCCAGATGCGGTGCACGTCCTGGTCGATGTAGGAGCCGTCGGTGCTGGCAAAATACTTCTGCTCGTTGATTTGGAAGAGCGAGGAATTCACGAAGCTGGCACCGTTGTCGGTGGCTTTCGCGTTCGCGGCCAGCAGCAATTCCACCTTCTGGGCCACCGGCACCTCAAAGGAATTCTGCTTGATGGGCGTGCGCCAGCTCACCTCGCCGTAGCCCTGTTGTGGGGCCAGCTGCACCTTCTCCTTCTGCACTTTGGCATTGGCTTTGGCGATGGCCACGGCCAGCTGGGCGGCTTTGGCCAGGCCGGCTTCGGTCACGGTATTGGTAGCGGCAAAGCCCCAGGTGCCATTGGCCAGTACCCGCACGCCGCACCCAAAGCTCTCGCCGCTGGCGATGTTCTGCACCTGTTTTTCGCGGGTGAAGATGTTCTGGTTGAGGTAGCGGCCGATGCGCACATCGGCGTAGCTGGCCCCGGCGGCTTTGGCGGCGTTCAGGGCCGCGTCGGCCAGGCGTTTTTTCTGGGCGGGGTCGAGGCCGGGCTCCAGCAGGCGGGCGGCATCTACGGGCGTGCCGCCCAGGCTGGGGAAGCTGGGCAGGAAGAGGGCTCCGGCGGCCAGGCCGGACAGTCCCACGAAGTCGCGTCTTTTCAAAAGTGAGTAAGGATTCGGGTGATAGGGAAAGCAGATTCGTAAAGATGGGACGAAATCTTAATGAAAAAGACAGCGAAGCGAACGCAGCGTTGCGTTGCATAACCAAAGGAATTATAGCACCGCGCCACTTCGCCGGCCTGCCCCACCTTCTGACGCGCCCTGTTGCTAACGCTGAGATGCAAAAAGCCCCGGTACTGTGTAGTACCGGGGCTTTTTGAAATTTGACACACCTTAGGGGCGGTTTCACATTAAGCTGTTTGCATTAAATTCCTGGGCCGCCTCTACAGCATTCAAACGTCATTTTTTGCCCAGGCAAACAGCTGCTTACTTCGACGGCCGCCACGAAATGGTCATGCCCGGCGTACCATTGCCGAAATACGTGGGCGACATGCTGACATCGCGCCCGATGGACTTGCGGCCCCAGCGGTTGCGGTGGCTCAGGTAGGCCAGGTGGGCGGAGAGGATGCCGAAGCCCGCGCCGGCGACCACGTCGCTCTGCCAGTGCTTATCGTTAATCATGCGTAGGGCCGCCACGCTGGTGGCAATGGTATAGGCCCCAACGCCATACCACTGGCTTTTATCCCGAAACTCGGTGTGCACGATGCTGGCCGCCAGAAATGCCTGCGCCGTGTGCCCCGACGGAAACGACAGGTTATCTGCCTGATTAGGCCGCTGCTCGTTGGCGAGGTACTTTACGGCGAAGGTGCTGGCCAGCATAATGGCCTCGCCTTTGGCAATGATGAGCAGCGTGTTGATGCGGTCGTTACGAGACTCTACGCCCGCCAGCGCCACGGCACCAAGCTCAAGGTAGGGCAGGAAAATTACCGTGTTGTCAATCATCGTATTGACGGGACGGAACTGCTTCTGCACATACGTTCGGGCGTCGTGGTTAACGCCCGCATCGCCCTGCGCTGTGATGGCTCCGTAGGTAATCATCACCGCCGGAATGGCCACGGCTTTGAATAGCTTGCTTTTAAAAAACGGCTTATTAACGGGCGAGGAAACACCACCGGGATTCGCGTATTTTTTGGTGGTATCGGTACGGGCAGGATTAACCTGGGCCTGGGCCGGATGCATTGCCCCGAACAACAGCATAGCGGCGGCGAAACGGGTAACTAGAAATGAGCGCATGAAAAGAAAATTGGAGTCAGCAAAAATTCGATTTTGGTATTACGGACCCGATAGCATAAACGTAACAGCAGATTTGCATGGAAATCTTAACGCCCTGATTTTGCGCTCATTGTTAGCATAAAAAAATCCCCGCCAGCGGGGCGGGGATTTTGAAATCTGTGCGAAATCTGTGGATTTAGCCACTATTCCCAGCCGCCGCCCAGCGCTCGCACCAGCGCCACGCTGGCGCCTAGCAGGTTGCTTTGGGCCTGGGTGAGCAGCGTGGCTGCGTCGAGGGTTTGGCGGTCGGCGTCCACTACTTCAAAATAGGTGGTGAGGCCGGCGCGGTACCGCTCCTTGGTGAGGGCGCTGGCCAGGCGGGCGGCGCGGTAGGCGCGCTGGCGGGCTGCCACCTGGGCCTGGTACTGGCGCACGTCGGCCTGACTGGTTTCCACTTCCTGAAACGCCACGAGGGCGGCCTGCCGATAGTCGGCCACCAGCGCTTCTGATTCGGAGCGGGCCACCTGCTCGTTGGCCCGGTTGCGGCCGCCGTTGAAGACGGGGATGCTCACGCCGCCGCCTACGTAATAGGTGTAGTTGTCGCCGAAGCGGGCCAGGTCGCCCAGCTGGGCGCTTTGCGGGCCGAGGAAGCCGTTGAGGCGCACGGTGGGCAGGCGCGTAAGCTTGGCCACATCTACCCGGGCGCTGGCGGCGGCGAGGCGGCGCTCGGCCTGCTGCAAATCGGGCCGGCGGGCCAGCAGCGCGGCGGGTAATGAGGCCGGCACGAGCGGCGCGGTCAGCGGCCCAGCCTGCGCCGGCACCGCAAAGCCGCTGGCCGGCACACCCAGCACCGTGGCCAGCGAGGATTCGAGGCCGAGGCGCTGGCGGCGGGTTTCGACCACGCTGGCATCCACGTTGGCTAACTCAGTTTCGGCGCGGTGCACGGCAATTTCGTTGTCGACGCCGGCTTGGTAGCGGGCGCGGGTCAGCTCCAGGCTGTGCTGGCGGTCGAGGCGGGCGGTGTCAAGCACCAGCAGCTGCGCATCGAGCCCGCGAATACCGAAGTAGTAAGTCGCGGCATCGGCCGTGAGCGAGAGCAGCACGGTGCGGCGGTTCGCTTCCTGCACTTGGGCATCGGCCTCGGCGGCCCGAATACTGCTGCGAATGCGGCCCCATACATCAAACTCATAGCTGGCATTGATGGGGATATAATATTGCGTCTGGACCACGCCCGCGTTGTTGGCGGCCACCGGAAACGGCAGCGGCCGCAACGCCGAAAGCCGCGAGCGGTACACTTGCGGGTCCACCGTCACCAGCGGCGAGCGGTAGGAGTTGGCCACGCGCACGTTGGCGCGGGCGCTTTCCACGCGGGCCAGGGCGGCTTGCAGGCTGAAATTCTGGGCAGTGGCCTGTTGCTCCAGGGTGTTCAGCCCGGCATCGTTGAAGAGCGTCCACCAGCTGGCGGGCGCGGGCGGGTTGTCGACGGTGGGTGGCGTGCTGCTGGCCACGGCGGCCGGCGGTGTGGCGGCCGTGAGGCTATCGGCAGTGTTTTTCCAGGCGGCGGGCGTGGGCAGGCTGGGTGGCGCGTAGCTGGGCGGACGCACGCAGCTGGCCAGCAGCGCGAGGAGAAGAAAAGGGGAGAGGCGGAGGGTCATTGGTATATCGTGTTCTTGAAGAACGTCATGCAGAGCGTAGCGAAGCATCTTTACCGCAGTCACTAATCCATTCGATTGGTTTACTTACTGCGGGCAAGATGCTTCGCTACGCTCTGCATGACGGTCTTGCCGACGTTCTATAAAAGAAAACCTACTTCACCGGCGACGACACCCGCGGTGCATCGGGGTCGTTGGGGCGGGGCTTGGCGGGCGGCGGGCCGGCGGGTTTGGCCGGCGGGGTGAAGGCTTTGGTTTGCACCGCCTGGCCTTCGACCAGGGTTTCGGCGGGGTTCAGCGCCAGCAGCTCGCCGCCCTTCAGGCCCTGTAACACTTCGAGTTGATTGCCAAAATCGCGGCCTATCGTGATGGGCTGGTAATGGATTTTGCCGTCCTGCACGGTGGCTACGCGGCTGTCGGTGCCGCCGGGCACTAGCGCATTGGCCGGGATGATGACGCTGGGCGCGGTGCGCGGCAGGTAAAATTTCACCTGGGCGTAGGAGCCGGGGCGCAGCTCGCCGCGCGGGTTGGGCACCTGCACTTCGGTGAGCAGCGTGCGGGTGCTGGGGTCGAGGGCGCCGGCATCGCGCACCACCTTGCCTTTGAAGGCCTTACCCACGAACTCGGGCACCAGATAATCGGCCGTCATGCCGTTTTTGATGGCCGGGGCAAAGTTCTGCGGTACCTGCACGTAGGCGCGTAGCTTGTCGGTTTGCTCAATCTTGAACAGCTGCGAGCCCGGCGCGTTGCTGCTGCTCACGAGGCTGCCCACTTCCACGTTCCGCTGCGTGACAATGCCACTGAACGGGGCCGTGACGCGGCGGAAACCCTGCTGCGCCAGCAACTGCTGCACGCCGGCCTGCTGGGCGGCATACTGGGCTTTGGCTGCGTCCAACTCCTGCTTGGAGATGGCACCGGGCAGGCCCACGCCGGCCAGGCGGTTGTAGCTGGTTTTGGCCAGCCCAAGGTTGGCGCGCGCTTCGGCTACCTGTTGGTCAAGTTCGGGGGTGGTTACTTCGGCCAGCACCTGCCCGGCGTGCACTTTCTGGCCAATGTCGGCACTCCACGATTTCACGTAGCCGTTGGCGCGGGCAAATACGAAGGTTTCGCGCAGCGACTTGGTATCGGCGGGCAGGGTGACGGTGGTGGTATCGGGCGCGGCTTTGGCCGGAGCCACGGTCACGGTCGGGTTCGCGTCGATAACCTGTTTGGCCTCGGTATCGCGGGCTTTTTCCTGCTTGTGGCGCGGCATATAGCCCAGCGCAAACAAGCCGGCAAACACCACCAGAACAACAAGAATCAGCAACCAGAACCGGCCAGAGCCGGAAGAATTAGAGTCAGACATTAGGCAAATGAATCGGGGCGGAAAGCGGGGAGTTAAAAAGGTGGTCGGGCGAAGTCCCGCCGTTAGGCCGTCTCCGCCTTCACCGGCGCGGGCTTTTTCAAATACGAGAACATAATCGGCACAAAAAACAGGGTCGTCACCGTGGCCAGCATGAGGCCGCCAATCACGGCGCGGCCGAGCGGGGCGTTTTGCTCACCACCCTCGCCCATGCCCAGCGACATGGGCAGCAGGCCGATAATCATGGCCAGGGCCGTCATCAGCACGGGGCGCAGGCGGGTGAAACCGGCATCCAGCGCCGCATCGCGGGGGCTCAAATCCGGCTCTTCCTCGCGCCGCTCATTGGCGAAGGTGACGAGCAGAATGGAGTTGGCCGTGGCCACGCCGATGCACATGATGGCGCCCATCAAAGCCGGCACGCTGAGGGTGGTTTGCGTCACAAACAGCATCCACAAGATGCCGGCCAGGGCGCCCGGCAGGGCCGTGATGATGATGAGCGGGTCCATCCAGCTCTGGAAATTCACCACCATCAGCAAATACACCAGCACAATTGCCCCGGCCAGCCCCAGGCCCAGCCCGGCGAAGGACGTGCGCATGGAATCGGCCTGCCCGCGCAGGGCCAACGTGGTGCCTTTGGGTAGGTTCTTCTCCGTGTCGGCCAGGATTTTACGGATGTCCTTGCTCACGCCGCCCAGGTCGCGGCCGCTCACGCTGGCGTACACGTCCACGGTGCGCTGGATGTTGTAGTCCGATACCACGGCCAGCGCCTGGGTGCGGCGCACCGTGGCGAAGTTGCTCAGCAGCTGGGCCTGCGCCTGGCCCGCCCCGGTCACGCCGATATTGCCGACTTCATCGAGGGTGGAGAGGGCACGGGGCGGCGTTTGCACAGCCACCGTGTAGCTCACGCCGGTGCTGGGGTTTAGCCACTGGTTGGGGCTGGTTTGGGTGCTGCTGCTCAGGTTCACGAGCACGTTGTTGGCGATGTCGCGCTGCGAGAGGCCGGCCTCCTGAGCGCGCACCCGGTCAATGTCGAGGCGCAGCTGGGGCTGGTCGAAGGCCTGATAGACAAAGGCATCGACGAGGCCGGGAATCTTCACGATTTTCTCCTTGATTTCGGCCGCGATGCGCTGGTTGGCTACTTTATCGCGGCCAATTACCTGAATATCAATCGGGGCGGGCAGACCGAAGTTCAGGGTCTGGTTCACGATGTCGGCCGGCTGGAAGAAGATGGTCAGGTCCGGGTACTGCTGGCGCAGGCGGCGCCGGATTTCGTTGATGTACCCGGCCGTGGGGCCGTGTTCCTCCTTCATGCTCACCAGGATTTCACCGTCGCCCGCCCCAATGGTCGGGTTATCGCTCAGCAGCAGGTTGATGGGGATGACCGGCAGGCCGATATTGTCGAGCACAAGGTCGAGCTCATCGGCCGGAATCACCTGCCGAATCACATTCTCTACCTGCCGGAAGCGCGCTTCCGTTTCCTCTACCCGCGTGCCGGTGGGCACCCGCACGTGCAGGCGCAGCTGCCCGGCATCCACGGTCGGAAAGAAGTTCTGGCCAATGAGCGGGAACAGACCGAGCGAGCCAATAAATAGCACCATGAACGCCAGAATAACCTTCGGGCGGTTGCTCAGGGCCCAGTCCAGCGCCCCGCCATACACGGCGCGGAATTTCTCGAACTGGTGCTCGAAGCCCTTGTGCAGCTTCCAGACCCAGGTTTGGGTGATGGCCTCACCGGCTTTCCGTTCCGAATCGGTGATTTCGTCTTCGGCCTCTTCCTCGGGCGTGCCGCTGGGGTGGGCCTTTTCATACTGCTCGCGCCGAATGATTTCGAGGTCGCGCTCAATCTTGCTCACGGGCTGGCCGTTGCGCTGGTGCAGGCTGGGCAGGTCGGGCTCTTCCTGGGCGTGATAGATGGGCAACTCCTTGCGCAGCAGGTACATCACCAGCGTGGGCACCAGCGTCCGGCTGAGGATGTAGGAAGCCAGCATGGCGAAAATCACCGCCGTGGCCAGCGGCGCGAAGATGGCTGAGGCCACCCCGCCCAGGAAAAATACTGGCACAAACACGATGCAAATGGCCAGCGTGGCCACCAGCGCGGGCGTGGCAATCTGCTGAGCCCCATCAAGAATGCTGCGCTTGAGCAGCTTCTTCATGCCCATGTTGCGGTGGATGTTCTCGATTTCCACCGTCGCATCGTCCACCAGAATGCCCACGGCCAGCGAAAGCCCACCCAGGGTCATGATATTCAGGGTTTGCCCCAGAATATTCATCATGATAATGCTGACCAGAATACTCAGCGGAATACTCGTCGCAATAATCAGCGTGGACCGCCAGGAGCCCAGAAACAGCAGAATCATGAGGGCCGTGAGGGCCGCCGCGATGCAGGCCTCGATGATAACGCCCTTGATGCTGGCCCGCACGAAAAACGACTGGTCGAACAACAGCTTGATGTTCAGGGCCGGAGGCGCGTTGGCCTGGATGTTGGGCAGGGCCTTCTTGATTTTCTCGATAATGTCCAGCGTGCTGGCCGCGCCGCTTTTCAGGATGGGGATGATGGCGGTGCGGCGGCCGTTCTGGCGCACAATGTTGGTTTGCACGGCCGCGCCCTCGTGCACGAACGCCACGTCGCGGATGTACGTCGTGGTGCCATTTACCGTCTTGATGGGCAGGTCGTTGAGCGTGGCAATGGCCTCGGGGCTGGAGTTTAGCTTGACGTCGTATTCCCGGTCGCCGATTTTGGCCGAGCCGGCCGGGATGATGAGGTTCTGGGCCAGCAGGGCCGTTACTACGTCGTTGCCGCTCAGGTTCTTACCAGCCAGCTTGTCGGGGTCGAGGTCGACCATGATTTGCTTGGGCTTGCCGCCGTTGGGCAGCAGCACCGAGGCGCCCTGCACCACCGCTAAGCCCGGCCGGATGAAGGCGTTGGCCGCATCAAAAAGGTCCGACTCGCCCAAGGTTTCGCTGCTGAGCGAGGTCTGCGCAATCGGCACGTTGGAGGCCGAGTAGCGGATGATGAGCGGCGGCGTGATGCCCGTGGGCAGCACCCGCAGCAGCGTCTGGGTGATGGCCGTGAGCTGGGCCACGCCGGCGTCGGGGTTCGAGCCGGGCTGGAAAAACACCTTAATCAGGCCCACGCCCTTCAGGCTCTGGCTTTCCTGGTGCTCCACGTTGTTCACGGTGGTCGTGATGGCGCGCTCCACCGGGATGATGATGCGCTGGTTCATCTCCTCGGGCGAAATGCCGGAGTAGCCCCACACCACGCCCACCACCGGAATCGGAATGTCGGGGAAAATATCCACCGCCATCCGCTGAATGGTGAGGCCGCCGCCCACCAGAATGAGCAGCGCCATCACCACGAAGGTGTAGGGGCGCGCCAGCGCTAGTCTAACTATCCACATATCGTCGGTTTTCTGCGTTCGCCGATGCAGCGCATCGACTGCAAGGGCTCTTAACCACTCAGCGCGAGTTTTTGTTAAGATGATAGCGCAAAATTAACCCCCGACGGCCGTTAAAGCCGTTTTCATCGACGGGGAGGGGGTGTTTTATCGACGGGGCTCCCGCAATCGGGGACTGGGCTTTTGCTACGCAGCGGTAGCGCTTAACTGGGGCTTCTCCGGTATCGTTTGCTGCTGGTAGGAGAGGCGCAACAGGCTGGGCAACACCATCAACAGCAGCGGAAGCGCCAGCAGCAGCCCGCCAATCACGGCAATGGCCAGGGGCTGGTGCAGCTGTGCGCCCGCCCCAATGCCGAGGGCCAGCGGAGACAGTGCCGCAATGGCCGAGAGGGCCGTCATCAGCTTGGGGCGCAGGCGGGCGGCGATGGCATAGCCCACGGCCTGCTCCACGGGCCGGCCTTCCTCCAATATCTCGAAAAACTGCTGGAAGGTGAAAATGGCATTCTCCCCGATGATGCCGACCACCATAATCAGGCCGGTGTAGGAGCCCACGTTCAGCGGCGTATTTGTGAGAAACAAAGCCAGCGAGCCGCCGGCCGGCCCCAGCACGGCAATCAAAAGGATAAGGCCCGCCGCCTTCAAATCCCGAAACAGAAACAGCGCCACCGCAAACACCAGCAAACACGCCGTGCCCAGAATGGTGAGCAGCTCCTGAAACGACTGCTGCTGCTCGGCATACGAGCCGCCGTACTGGATGAAGTAGCCGGGCGGCAGCGGCACTTCCTTGTCGAGTTTCTGGCGGATTTCGCTCATGGCCCCGCCCAGGTCGCGGCCGTCGAGGCGGGCCGTGACGGCGGTCATGGCTTGCAGGTTTTCGCGCTCCAGCTCGGCGTCGCCGACCGAAACGCGCACCGTCGCCAGCTCGTCGAGGCGGCGGCGCTGGCCGTTGGGCAGGAACACCGGCTCGCCGCGCATCTGGGCCAGGTTGGCCTGGGCGGCGTTGGGGTAGCGCATGCGGATGTTCAGGAGCTGCTCGCCTTCGAGTACGTTGCCGGCGGTGGTGCCGGCCAGCTGGGTTTGCAGCTGGGACTGGAAATCGGTGGCGGTGAGGCCGTACTGGGCAAGGCGGCGCGGGTCGGGGCGCACGTCCACACTCGGGCCCATGCGCACGATGCCGTCGAACACGTCGGCGGTGCCACTTACGCCTTCCACCACTTTGGTTACCTGCTCGGCCAGGGCGTAGCGCTTGGTGGCATCGGGGCCGAAGACTTTGATTTCGATGGGCTGCACGGTGCTCATGAGGTCGCCCAGCATGTCGCCGATGACCTGGCCGAAGTCGATGGTGAGGGCCGGCTGGGTGGCTTCGATGCGCGTGCGGATGTCGGCAATGACTTCCTCGGTGCTGCGCTTGCGGTCGGTTTTGAGGCGGATGAGGTAATCGCCGCTGTTGGGCTCGGTGATGAAGAAGCCCATCTGGGTGCCGGTGCGGCGCGAGTAGCTGGCCACTTCCGGGACTTTCACAATCAGCTTTTCGGCCTGGCGCAGCATGCGGTCGGTTTCCTCCAGGCCGGTGCCGGGCGGCGAGTGGTAGTCGAGCACGATGGCGCCTTCATCCATGTCGGGCAGGAAGCCGGTGGCCAGGCGCGGAATGATGAGCACCATGCTGCCAATGAGCACCAGAATGCCGATGATGGAATAGGCCGGGTGGCGGATGACGGCGCGGACCCAGGGGATTTCGTGGTGGGCGGCGTCGGCATTAGGTCCTTCGACACCGCTGCCATCGACCGCCACTTGCGCAGGAGCATCGATGTTATCGGCTTCCGGGGAGGTGCCCATCTGGCCGGCCTTGCCCTTCCGGCTCAAGAGCAGATAAATGACCGGCAGCCCCAGCCACGCCACCAGGAAGGAGCACACCAGCGCCACCACCATCGTGGTGGCCAGTACCTTGAAGTAGGCCCCCGCCACGCCGCCCAGCAGCGCGAAGGGCAGAAAAATCACAATCGTGGAGAGGCTGGAGCCCACCAGCGCGGGCAGCAGGTGGCCCACCGAGCGGCGCACCACCTCGCCGGGCGTGGCCTCGGGGTGTTCCTCGCCCACGCGGTGCAGCTGCTCCACCATCACCACGGCGTCGTCAATCATGAGGCCGATGGCGGCGGCGATGGCGCCCAGCGTCATGATATTAAAGGAGTAGCCCAGGCCAAAGTAGAGTACCGCGATGGTGAGCGCGAGCGCCACCGGAATGGCCCCAAGAATCGTCATGGTGGCCCGGAAGGAGCGCAGGAACAGCGCCGTGACCACGAGGGCCAGCGCGAGGCCAATCCACAGCGCGTCCTGCACCGACTTCACAACTTCGGCCACGAAATCGGCCTGGTCATAATAAGGAGCCATGCGCACGCCGCTCGGCAGGCCGGGTTTCAGGGCCGCTACCTTGGCCCGCACGCCGTCGGATACCTGCACCACGTTGGCATCGGGCTGGCGCACGATGGAGACGAGCACGGCATCGGAGCCGTTGGCGTTGATGCGGATGTACTCGGGCTGCTCGCCCAAGGTCACGGTGGCCACGTCGGCAAGGCGCACGATGCGGTGGCCATCGTTGCGCAGCACCAGGTTTTCGAGGTCTTCTTTTTGGACGATGGTGGCGTCCGTGACGGTGAGGTAGAGGCGGCGGTAGTCGCTGAGATAACCGTTGCTCTGCACGAAATTGGTTGCCGTCAAAGCCTTGGTCACGTCATCCGGCCCAAGGGCGAGGGCGGCCAGCTGGTCGGGCAGCAGCTGAATCTGGTACTCCTTGGTGCGCCCGCCCTGAATCTGCACCGACGACACGCCATCGACCTGCGAGAGGAAGGGCTTGATGGTGTAGAGGGCCAGCTTGCGCAGCTCCAGCGCCGAGCGCCCCGGCGCTTCCAGCGTGTAGCCCATCACCGGCAGAATGGCCGGGTTCATGCGCTCCACGGAGATGTTGACGGTGGAGGGGAGGTCGCCCCGAATCTGGTTGAGGCGCGACTCGATGAGCGTCTGGCTCTTGGCCACGTCCACGTTCCAGTCCAGGAAGGCCGAGATTTCGCAGCTGCCCCGGCTGGTAGTGCTGCGCAGCAGTTTCAGCCCCGGCACCCGCTTGATGGCGTCTTCCATGGGCTTGGTCACGGTCACCATCATGCGGTCGACGGGCTGAAGGCCGTTCTCGGCAATCACCTTCACCTTCGGGAACGTCACCTCCGGAAACAGAGCTACGTTGATACGCCGGTAGGCCACCGTGCCCAGCGCCAGGGCCAGCGCCAGCAGCACCGCGATGGGCGCTTTGTAGGCTTGAAAAATGGAAGGGCGCATGAGGGAGGCAAATAAGTAAGGGAAAATAAACCGATGCTCAGGCTGGCCAGCAGCACTGAGAAATTTGCTGGCACCGCCGCCCGGATTGCCGGCAATGCGGGGCAGATTGCTGGTCTACTGCTTCGCCGGGACCGGCGCGGCCACCGCACGGGTCACCTTCACGGCGGCCGTGTCGTCCAGACCGAAGTTGCCGCTGAGCAGGATTTTATCGCGGGGGCTGAAGCGGGGCGCTTTGATTTCAATGTGGTCCTTTTCCTGAGCCCCCACAGTCACGGGGACTTTCACGGCGGTGGAATCATTGAGTAGCTTCATCACCCAGAACTCGGTCTGGGTTTCATCGGTGAGCACCGCGCTGCGGGGCAGGATGCTGGCCTGGCGCGGGGCCGTGCGGTCCAGCTCGACCTGCACGGCCAGGTTCTCGGGCAGGTCCGGCACCGGGCCGGTGGGCCGGATGGTATAGCGCTGGGTCTGAATGCTGACATCGGCGGTGGCTAGCACCTCGGCCACGCGGCCGGTCAGCACGCGGCCATCGGGTAGGATGATGCGGCAATCCTGGCCGGTGTGCACGTAGCGCAGCTGGGTCACGGGCACGTCGAGGATGAAGCCGAAGCGGCTGCGGTCGTAGGTGAGGCCGAGCTGCTCGCCGTCCTGCACGTAGTCGCCGGCCAGCTTGTCCACGGTGGCCAGTACGCCGTTGCGGGCCGATTTTATCTGGATGATGCCGCTAAATTTCAGGCGGGGGTCGCCGGTCAGCTTATCCAGGTGCAGCGTTCTCGATTCCTTGGTCTGGATGGTAAATACCGTCTGGCCGGCGCGCACCTGCTGGCCCACCACCGGCGAAGGCGGTAGCACGTAGCCCGTAGTAGTGGCCCGCAGCGCATCCTTGGCCGGGAAGGCCGACACGGCGCTCAGCCGCAGTACATCGGTCAGGGTATCGGTCCGGACGGTGCCGATGGTGACCAGGGCCTTGGGCTTCACGGCGGGCTCTTCCTCGCCGGCGGGGGGGGCGGCTTTGTCGTCGGCAGCAGCCGGGTCTTTCGAGCCGCAGGCCGTGAGGCTGGCGAAGGCAAGGAGGAAGAAAAGGTGGCGGGGGATATTCATGAAAGCAAGTGGAGAAATGTAGCGTGGACTCTGCGAGTCCGCGAGCGTAGCGAGCAATGTTGTTGGGATAAGCCGCGTGGTTCGTGCTGTGCGCTACGCTCGCTCGCGGGCTCAGCAGAGTCCACGCTACTGCTCGGCTAGGTAATCCAGCGCAAATCTGCTCCGCAGTTGGTCCGTCTGGGCCTGCGTGAGGCTGAATTGTAGGGTCCGGTAGCTCGTCACCAGATTGAGATAGTCGAGAATGGCCACGTCGCCCGTCGCCAGCTGCTGCCGGGCGGCCCCTACCAGCGCATCGGCCACCCGCAGCTGCTCCCGGATGCGGCCCAGCAGCGCATCGGAGTCCCGAATGAGGCCCTCCAGCTGCTCGTACTGCTGCTGCCGCTGCACCGTGAGAAACTGCCGGAAGCCGCGCCGGCTTTGCTCGCTCAGCTCAATGCGCTGGTACTGAAGCTGGCGCTGGTGGCCGTCGAAAATCGGAATATTCAGCTGCAGGCCGCCCCCGATGCCCACGCTGTGGGCCAGCGCCACGGGCAGGTAGGAAGAAGATTGCAGACCTGCATCCACCACGGCACTCACTTTGGGGCGATAGTACGCATCCACGGCGCGGCGGTCGAGCAGCAGGCGCAGGCTGTCGAGCGTGTACTGGCGCTGGGCGGGGGCCAGCAGGCCCGCCAGCGGGCGGTGGGTGGGCGGGGTAGGGGCCTCGAGGGCAATGAGGGCCGTATCGGCTACGCCGGCCAGGGCGCGTAGGGTGCCCAGCTCGCGGCGGTAGGCCAGCCGGTTCTGCTCCACGGTCACTTCCTGGGTGCGAACGGAGAGGTAAAAACTCAGGTACTGAGTCTGCTTGAAAATGCCGCCGTTCACCAGCTGGCGCAGCAGCTTGTCCTGCTCCCGGAGCTGGGTGAGCAGCGCGCGGCTGAAGGTGAGCTGGGTTTCGGCGGCGTAGGCGGTCAGAAACTGGTCGGTGATGTTGCGGCGTAGGTCCAGGGCCGAGAGGCGGCCGGTATTGCGCAGCACCTGGCCCTGGCTGGCGATAATCTGGTAGTCGTTCTGGAGCTGAAAGCGGTTCAGAATGGGCTTGGTGGCCTGCGCGATGGCGGCGTAGTTGCCGCCATTGGTCACGGCGTTGTCGTAGCCCAGCACGCTTTCGCCCTTGCTATTGGTGATGGACGGATAGTACAGCGCCGAGCCGATGCCGCCCACCTGCACGCCGTTCTGGCGGGCCCGCACGAGGCTGTCGATGCGGTTCTGACGCACCTGGTTGGCAGTTTCGCGTAGCAGCGGGCTGTTCTGGCGGGCCACCAGCAGGAAATCATCGAGGCGGCGCGGGCTGGCAGGCGCGGCGGCTATAGCCGGCAAGGGGGCCAGCACGGCCGGAGCCGCGCCGGTCTGGGCGTGGGCGGTGCCGGCAAGCAGTACCGGCAGCCCGCTTAGGGCGAGGCACCAAATCAGGCAGGAGAAGCGAGCGAACAACAGACGGGGGAGGATGGTAAGCGCCACAAAGCTGCGGGCCAATTCTGAAGAAAATCGGCCACTTGTCGGGCCGTATTGCCTCATACGTGCCATCTCACAGAATATATACAAACTTTGCCCGTTCCTTCGCGGCTGTGCCGCAATCCCTTCGGCCCCGCTGCTTATGAAAATTCTCCTCGTTGAAGACGAAGCCGCCCTGCGCACCGCCCTCATGGGCTCGCTGAAGCAGGCCGGATATCTGGTAGAAGCCGCCGCCGACTTTGCCCAGGCGCACGAAAAAATCAAGCTCTACCAGTACGACTGCGTGCTGCTCGACCTCACCTTGCCCGACGGCTCCGGCCTCGACCTGCTGCGCGCCCTCAAATCGGACGGCTCGCCGGCCGGTGTGCTCATCATCACGGCCCGCGACGCGCTCGACGACAAAATTGCGGGCCTCGACCTCGGGGCCGACGACTACCTCATCAAGCCCTTTCACCTGTCCGAGCTCAACGCCCGGCTGCGGGCCATCATCCGCCGCCGCCAGTTCCAGGGCCAGCAGCAAATCACCTTTCGCGACCTGCTGGTGCTGCCCGAACTGGCCGAAGTACACGTCCGGGGCGAACTCATTACCCTCACGCGCAAGGAGTACGACCTGCTCCTGTACCTGCTCGCCAACCCCGGCCGCGTGCTCACCAAGGAAGCCATTGCCGAACACCTCTGCGGCGATGCCGTGGACGCGGCCGACTCGTTCGATTTCATCTACACCCACCTCAAAAACCTGCGCAAAAAGCTCCAGGAGAAGGGTGCGGACAACTACATCCGCACCATGTACGGCGTGGGCTACAAGCTGAGCCACGAATAACCGGCCACGGCAGAAACAAAAGCGGCCCGGGCATACTCGTATTATTGCATCCGCTCCGCGCTGCTCCTCCGTCTCTGCATGAACCTGCTCAACGCTACCACTCGCTACTACCTTCTGCTGGCCTTACTCTTGTTTGTGGGCGGCAGTCTGGGGCTGTATTATGGTATCAACTGGGCGCTGCGCACAGAAATTGAGGAGCAGCTGGCCAGCCGCCGCCTGGAGCTGCTGGCCAAAGCCCGCGCCAACGAGCTGCCGCCCGTAGACCAGCTGGCCATCCTGCTCGATATCAGCCGCACGCCCCGCCCGCTGGGCTTCCGCGATACCCTATTGCTCGACAGCACCGAAAACGAGATGGTGCCGCACCGGCAGCTCACGTTTCCGCTCACGGTGCGCGGCGAGGGGCCGGTGTGGGTGTCGCTGCGCAAGTCGCTGGTAGAGGCCGAGGACCTGCTTGGCGTGGTACTAGCCGTGATGCTGAGCATATTGGCCCTGCTGCTCGGCGGCATGGTGGTGCTGAACCGTTGGCTGTCGAGCCGGCTGTGGGCACCTTTCCGGCACACGTTGGCAGCGCTGCGCCAGTACGATTTGCAACAGCACCAGCCCCTGGCGCTGCCCACGCCCGCCGTGGCAGAATTCGCCGAGCTGAACCAAGCCCTGAACGGCTTCAGCCAGCGCCTGGTGGCTGATTATGAAAGCCTGCGGGAGTTCACGGCCAACGCTGCCCACGAAACCCAGACGCCCCTGGCCATTATGCAGGCCCAACTGGAGCAGCTGCTGCAAGTGCCCGCCCTGGCCGAAGACCCGGCCGCCGCCCCGCTCGTGGCCGACCTCTACGGGGCCACGCTGCGCCTCTCGCGCCTGCACCAGGCCTTGAGTTTGCTCAGCAAAATCGAAAACCGGCAGTTTGCCGAGGCCCAGCCCGTGCGCCTCGACCAATTGCTGGAAGAAAAAGTGTCCCAGCTCGAACCGCTCTTCGAAGCCCGCGAACTGCGCTATGGCCTCGATATCAGCAACGGGCCCGTGGTGGTGCAGATGCACCCCGGCCTGGCCGATTCGCTGCTCCAAAACCTGCTGCAAAATGCCGTGAAGCACAACGTGCGCGGCGGCGAGGTGCTCGTATTATTATCGACTACCGAGTTGAAAGTCAGCAACACTGGCCCGGCCGTGGAGGGTGACCCAGCCCGGTTCTTCGAGCGCTTCCGCAAGCACAACGCGGCCTCCGAGTCGCCGGGCCTGGGCCTGAGCATCGTGCAGCAAATCTGCGGCTACTACGGCTTCGGGGTTGAGTATTCGGTGGCGAAGCAGGGCACCCGCCACACCCTGCGCGTCATCCTGAACCCCACGGCTGGGGTGCCCGCGAAAAAAAGCAGCGCGGCTTCCCTCGCCACAGAGTAGCTCCAGAATGGCCGGATAGATTTGGTGAAATATTCACCTTTTAACTCCTGCAATTTTATGAAAAAGCAACTCCTGCTGGCCGCTGCGGTTATGCTTACCGCCGGTGCCGCCCAGGCTCAGAAAGTCGCTGCCACGCAAGTGCCGGCCGCCGCCGCTGCCACGTTCAAAAAAAACTTCCCCACCGTGAAAACCGTGAAGTGGGAGAAGGAGGGGCCCGACTACGAAGCCGGTTTCGACATGGGCAAGGCCGAAATGTCGGCCGTCATCACCGCCGCCGGCGCGCTCAAGGAAACCGAGACGGAAATGGCCGTGGCCCAGCTGCCCGCCCCCGTGCAAAAGGCCCTGGCCACTAACTACAAAGGCCACAAAATCACGGAAGCCGCCAAAATTGTGACCGCCGCCACCGGCGCTACCACTTATGAGGCCGAAATCAGCCAGGCCGGCAAGCACCGCGACGTGCTGTTCAACGCCGACGGCACGGAAGTGAAGAAATAGCGGCCACCCGTTTATCTCAAACAAAACAGCCCGGTTGCCCTAGCGGCGGCCGGGCTGTTTTGTTTGAGATAAACCCCGCCGATTGGGGCGCGTATGCCTTTTACACGCTTTCCGGTCGCCTTATTGTCTTCATCAAAAGCACAGGCGACGCTGGTAGCATTACGGCCTCAATAGTTCTTCCACCAGCCCTCATTTCTCCGCATGGCATCTCCCGACCCCCGGCGTCTCGCCAATCAAATTGCCCTCGTCACGGGGGCCAGCTCCGGCATTGGCGTGGCCGTGGCCGTCGCCCTGGCTGCCCACGGTGCCAAAGTAGTGGTGAACTATGGCCACGACGAAGAAGGTGCCAACGCCACCGTAGCCACCATTGAGGCGGCCGGCGGCACGGCCCTGGCCATCAAGGCCGATGTGAGCAAGGAAGACGAAGTGCAGGCCATGTTCAAGCAGACCATCGAGCAGTTTGGCACGGTTCACATCGTGGTGGCCAATGCCGGCTTGCAAGTCGATGCGAAGTTTGTCGACATGACCCTGGCCCAGTGGCAGAAGGTAATTGACGTGAACCTGACCGGCCAGTTTCTGTGCCTGCGCGAGGGGGCCCGCGAGTTCATCCGGCGCGGCGAACAACCCGAGATTTCCCGCGCCACCGGCAAGCTCATTTGCATGAGCTCGGTGCACGAGGTTATTCCATGGGCCGGCCATGTGAACTACGCGGCTAGCAAGGGTGGCATCATGCAACTCATGAAAAGCACCGCTCAGGAGCTGGCCCCCCACAAAATCCGGGTTAATAGCATTGCCCCCGGGGCCATTGCCACGCCCATCAACCTCTCGGCGCGTGACACCCCCGAGGAAGAAAAAGCCTTGCTCACGCTCATTCCCTACAACCGCGTGGGCGACCCTGCCGACATCGGCAACCTCGCCGCGTGGCTCGCTTCGGACGAAGCCGACTACATCACCGGCCAAACCATTTTCATGGACGGTGGCATGACGCTATACCCGGGCTTCGCCGATAACGGCTGAGTTGTAGCGTGGACTCCGCGAGTCCGCGCCAGGAGCGTACGATGCGCGGACTCGCGGAGTCCACGCTACAACTTGCATACCCATGAACCCCGAACAAACCCGCCTCGCCGAAGCCAACGCCGGCACCAAGCCTTGGCGAAAGTTTGGCCCCTACGTGGCCGAGCGGCAGTGGGGCACCGTGCGCGAGGACTACTCGGCCAACGGCGACGCCTGGAACTTCACCACCCACGACCAGGCCCGTAGCCGTGCCTACCGCTGGGGCGAGGAAGCCCTGGCCGGTTTCTGCGACGACGAGCAGCATCTCTGCTTCGGGCTGGGCCTCTGGAACGGGCAGGATGCTATTCTAAAGGAGCGGCTATTTGGGCTGAGCGGGCCGGAGGGTAACCACGGCGAGGACGTGAAGGAAGTTTATTATTACCTCGATGCCACGCCCACGCACTCCTACCAGCGCATGCTGTATAAGTACCCGCAGCACGCCTTTCCCTACGAGTGGCTGGTAAAGGAAAACGCCCGCCGCGACCGCAACAAGCCTGAGTTTGAGTTGATGGACACGGCCATCTTTCTGGAAAATAAGTACTTCGACGTATTCGTGGAGTATGCCAAGGCCGATGCCGAGGACGTGCTCATCCAGCTCACCATCATCAATCGTGGCCCCGCTGAGGCCACGCTGCACCTGCTGCCGCAGCTCTGGTTTCGCAATACCTGGGCCTGGGGCGAGGATGCCTACCGGCCCCGGCTGGCCGCCACCCCCGACAACCACATCCACGCCGAGCACCGCGATTTGGGCGCGCTCACGCTGTATTGTGACGAAGCGCCCAGCCTGCTTTTCTGCGAAAACGCCACCAACACCGGCCGCCTCCACAACGCGCCCTCGACGGAGCAGTTTTTCAAAGACGGCATCAACAACTACCTGCTCCACGGCCAGGCCGGGGCCGTGAACCCCGAGCGCACCGGCACCAAAGCCGCCGCGCACTACGAGTTGGTGATTGCGGCGGGCGCTACGCGGGTGGTGCGCCTGCGCTTGGCCGCGCCGGACCTGAAGACTCCCTTCGCCGATTTCGACCAGACCCTGAAGCTGCGCCTGAGCGAAGCCGACCAGTTTTACCAAACCCTGCAAGCTGACCTGCCTAATGCCGATGCCCGCCTCGTGCAACGCCAGGCCTTTGCCGGCATGCTCTGGAGCAAGCAGTTTTATTATTACGACGTGCCCCGCTGGCTGACCGGCGACCCGGCTTTCCCGCCGCCGCCGCCCGAGCGCCTAGAAGGCCGTAACGGCACCGGCTGGGTGCACCTCAACAATCAGCACATCATCTCCATGCCCGATACCTGGGAGTACCCCTGGTACGCGGCCTGGGACCTGGCCTTCCACTGCCTGCCGCTGGCTCAGCTCGATGCACAGTTTGCGAAAAACCAACTGCTGCTGCTATGCCGCGACTGGTATATGCACCCCAACGGCCAGCTGCCCGCCTACGAGTGGAAGCTGAGCGACGTGAACCCGCCGGTGCACGCCTACGCCACCTGGCGCGTGTTCAAAATGGACCAGAAGGCCCACGGCGGCCACGGCGACGTGAAGTTTCTGGAAACCATTTTCCACCGCCTGCTCCTCAACTTCACCTGGTGGGTGAACCGCAAGGACCGCGACGGCCGCAACATTTTCGAGGGTGGCTTTCTGGGGCTGGATAACATCGGCGTGTTCGACCGCTCGGCGCCGCTGCCCTTCGGCGGCTTCCTGGAGCAGGCCGACGGTACCGCCTGGGTGGCCATGTACGCGCTCAACATGATGCGCATCGCCTTGCAGCTCAGCCAGACCAACCCCGTGTACCAGGACCTGGCCAGCAAGTTTTTCGAGCATTTCCTGTACATCGCCGAGGCCATGACCAACATGGGCAATCAGGAAATGGACCTCTGGGACGATGAAGACGAGTTTTACTACGACGCCCTGAACACGCCCGCCCGCGGCCACGAGTTGCTGAAAGTGCGCAGCCTGGTGGGTTTGATTCCGCTGTTCGCGGTGGAGGTCATTGACGAGGATTTGCTGGCCGGCGCGCCGCTCTTTTTGGCCCGCATGAACTGGTTTCTCGACAACCGGCCCGCAATGGCCGCGCTGGTGTCGCGCTGGCAGGAGCCCGGCAAAGGCGCCCGGCACCTGCTTTCGCTGCTGCGCGGCCACCGGGTAAAGCGCTTGTTATCCAGAATGTTGGATGAGGCCGAATTCCTCTCGCCCTACGGGGTGCGCAGCCTCTCGCGTTATCATCAGGACCATCCGTTCATCTTCCGGGGCACCGAAACCCAGTTCACCGTGAACTACGAGCCGGCCGAGTCGCAAACCAGTCTTTTCGGCGGCAACAGCAACTGGCGCGGCCCCGTCTGGATGCCCATGAACTTCCTGCTCATCGAGTCGCTGCAACGCTTTCACCACTACTACGGCGACGATTTCAAGGTGGAATACCCTACCAATTCCGGCAAAACGGTAACACTGCTCGAAGTGGCCGACGCCCTGACCACGCGCCTCACCCAACTCTTCCTGCGCGACCCCGACACCGGCCGCCGCGCCTGCTTCGGCGACGACAAGCAGCTGCAAGCCGACCCCAATTTCCGCGACTACCTCTGGTTCCACGAATACTTCCACGGCGACAATGGCCACGGCCTCGGCGCCAGCCACCAAACCGGCTGGACGGGCCTGATTGCAAAGCTGCTCCAGCCTCGAAGTGGGGTATAGTGGGAATACAAGGAACGGTCATGATTCGCTGTGTTCTGCATGACCGTTCTCTTTTAGCAATTTCAACCAAGCCTACATCCCATCATGCCCATACCTACCCCCTGGCTCGACGCCACCACGCCCATCCGCGACGGCATGGTGCACTGGTCCGATAACGCCCCCGTCCACGTCAAAAAAACGCTCAGCATCGCCACCGGCGCGGCAGCCAACGTTACCGAAGTTTCGATGAGCGCCCACACCGGCACCCACGTCGATGCCCCGTTGCACTTCACCGCCCATGCCGGCGACACCACTACGCTGGACCTCGGCCGCCTCATGGGTCCGGCCCGCGTCGTGGCCATCACCGACCCCAAAAGCATCGGCCTGGCCGAAGTGCAGCGCCTGAAAATCGAGCCCGGCGCCCGGCTGCTGTTCCGCACCCGCATGTCGGATTCGGAGTGGAGCACCATGCCCTTTCAGCCCGATTTCGTGGCTTTGGACGGTGATGCGGCCGTTTTCCTGCGCGATGCGGGGGTAGTCTGCGTCGGCGTCGATTACCTTTCCGTAGGCAAAGCCGATGCCCACCACGCCCTGCTCGATGCCGGAATTTGCGTGATTGAAGGTTTGGCTTTGCAGCACATTGCGCCCGGCGAATACGAAATGCTGTGCCTCCCGCTGAAAATTATAGACAGCGACGGCGCTCCCGCCCGCGTGCTGCTGCGCCCTCAGTAACAGCCGGGAACAACCCGGAGTACTTCCGCCCTGGCCATTCCCCGGGCAGAAGAATCGCACCCGAAGCAGCCTGGCTTCGTATTTGACGTATACGGTTCACCGCCGGCCCTTGGGCCGTGCGGTTTTCGTTATTCAGGCTGTTTCTTTTATGTCTTTGCGCTCCCTTTGGCTTTGCGGAGCCGTTGCCGGCCTGCTGGCACTACCCGGGCCGGCGCACGCCCGCCAAACGCCCAACAACGACGGCTTCCAGCGCCGCAACGGCCAGATGCAGGTAATCCGCAACGGTCAGGCCCGCCCCATGACCCGCGATGCCCACCTGCCCACCGGGGCCACCGTCACCAAAGACGGCTTCGTGGTGAGCCCCACCGGCCAGCGCACCGAGCTGCGCGAAGGCCAGGGCTGCGACCTGCGCGGCCGCCCCGTAGCCGTGCACACCACCGCCAATGGTGCATTGGCCTTGGGCACGTCTTCCGCTCCGGTCTCCATTCGCAGTGCCCGCCCCGTGCCTCCACCAACTTTATTGGAGCAGGTATTTGGTTCGGGTGATGACGAAGGCAAAGGAAAATTCAAATTCAAAAAGCGCAAAAAGCACCACGGCAAGGGCCACGGCCGCTGGAAGGGCGACGACTAGCGGCCGGCCGCGCATCTCAGTATTCCATGGTTCACTGTTTTCTCGCTTCTCCTTTCATTGATGCGGCCCGCGCCGGGCAGTTTGCGGCCGTGCAAGCCGCGCTGCAAGCCGAAGCTGGTCCCGATACCCTACTGCTGGGCAATCTGGTGCTGGCCGATGGCAACGCCCCGCTCGATGCCGTGGTGGTGCGTCCGCATAGCATCACGCTCCTGATATTCGCACCCCGTGGCGGCCGGCTGAGCATTCCTGCGCTGGGCTACGGCCGCTGGCTGCTCGACGGCGCGCCCGTGCCCAGCTCGGAAGATTTTGATAATCCTTTCGAGCAGTTTCGGGAGCAGAAAGCTGCGCTGGCCGACTGGCTCCAGCCGCGGTTCACCGCCGGGCAGGCCGATTTGCACGGTGTATCTGGTCTGGTCCTGTTTGAAGCCCCGGTTGAATTCGGTCCCGATGTCGAAGCAGCGTTGACCGAAGCCCCGGCCGGCTTCCAAATTGCCGGCCATCTGGCCGACATGCCAAGCCGCCTACGTGACCTGGCGATGCCCGAAATCAACCTCACCGGTGCTGATATCGCCGAGTGGGCCGCCGAGTGGGCGGCCTTCGTGGCCACGCCTGCTCAGTCCGAAACAGGAACCGCCGCTGGCGCGCCAACCAGCGCCCCGCCCCGCGGCACTGCCGGTGCCACCGGCGTAGCCAGCACCTTTTTGGGCCAGAAAGCCCGGGCTCTCTGGGGCTGGCTCGGGGCCAACGACGTGCCCGACGACGACCTGCCCTACGGCTACGCCAATACCCTGAGCGCCCGCAACGAGGAAAAACAGCAGCTCGAACAACTGCGCCAGCAAATGCAGGCCGACCTCAGCACCCAGCTCCAGGCCCTGGAGGCCCGCGAAGCCGAGCGTGAGCGCAGCATTGCCCAGCTCCGCGCGGAGCTGGCCCAGGCCCCGCCCGTAGCCGCCGAGGCCACCGCCCTGGTCTCGCGCCTCGGGGCCGAAACCCGCGAAAAAGCTGCTCTGGAAGCCGAAATGCAGGCCTCGCGGGATGAGTTGGCCGCCCGCAATCAGGAGTTGGATGCCAAGATTCAGCAGCTCAGTCAACTCATCGGGCAGCTAAGCGCCAGTCCAATTGCCAGTGCACCAGCTGCTCCGGGGCCGCCCGCGGCCTCTGCTGCTCCGGCAGTTGCCGATACGGCGCACCCTGCTGACAAAAAGACCGCTCCGGCGGTTCAGGCTGATATTTCAGATAGACCAGTGGCGGCACCAGTCAGTTCCGGCCCTGCGCCAACTGCGCATGCAGCAAGTGCAGCCTTCCACGTTTCGTCACCAACTATTTCCGCTCTCAACGGCCTCGAACACCTGCGAGCCAGGATGCGGGCCGCCTTGGCAATGTTGCGGCCCCGGCTACGGCAAACGCAGGAGTGGGGGCAGGCGCAGCCCCGGGCCGTGCTGGCCGCGGCCGCCGTGGCTGTGCTCGGCTTGGGCATCTGGGGCCTGAGCCATGTGGGCAGCACGCCGCCCGTGCCCTTTCAGAAAAATGGCCGATGGGGCTATGCCGACGCCAGCGGCCAGCTCGTAATCCCGGCGCAGTTCACGGCCGCCAGCCCGTTTGAGAAAGGGCAGGCCGTGGTGGCAAAAGACGGCGCGTACGGGTTCGTGAACGAGAAAGGCAAAGAAATAATACCTGCCGCCTACGATGCCCTCAACCCCTACGCCGGCGGCTACGCACGCGCCCGGGTAGGCGACGCCTACACCTTCATCGACGAAGACGGCCAGGAATTCGACCATTATTATTTCAACGCCCTCGACTTCGCCGAAGGCCACGCCGCCGTACTCGACCACCGGGGCTGGCACTACATCAGCGGCCCCACCGAGCCCGATACGCCGCCCGTTATCTTCAAAGAAGCCTATTCCTTTGCCGACGGCCTGGCCCGCGTGAAGCTGCCCGATGGCTACACCTTTATTACCCCCGATTACCTCGCCGACCCCAGCCGGGGCACCAAGCCCTTCGGCCGCTACCAGCAGGCCACCGACTTTGCCGATGGCAAAGCCCGGGTTAAAAAAGACGGCCGCAGCTTCACCATTAATAAGGACGGCGAAGAAGTGAAGTGACCTAATTCTGCCAAAGCAGGTAAAATATTCAGGCGCAGGCCGGCTACCATTGGTGGACCGCCTGCGCCTGATTACTTTAGGCAGATTTTCTGGATGAAATATGCGCCTGTATATGAGCCGGTTTGAAAATATTTCCTTCGGAAACGATTGTGGAGATATTCCATATCCCGCAAAACCCTTAGCTTGCACCCCGCTTAACAATAAGGTAACATGGAAGTTCAAACATTGAAGTATCCGGCCATCCGCAACTACGTGGCTGGCCAGTCGGTAGAAAGTGCCTCTACGCCCACCATGGACGTATTTAGCCCCCTCAACGGGCAGTTGATTTCCACATTGCCGCTCAGCAATGCCGCCGCGCTTGACGCCGCCGTGCAAGCCGCCAAAGCCGCCTTCCCCTCATGGTCGGCCACGCCCATCAAGGAGCGGGTTCAAATCTTCTATCGATACAAAACGTTGCTGGAACGCGACATGAAAGCCCTCGCCGACCTCGTGCGCGAGGAAAACGGCAAAACCTACGACGAAGCCCGCGCCGAAGTCGAAAAAGCCATCGAGCTGACCGAGTTTGCCTGCTCTATGCCGCAGCTCATTCAGGGCGAATTCCTCGAAGTGAGCAAGGGCGTGGAAGCCCGCGCCGAGCGCAAGCCCCTGGGCGTGGTGGCCAGCATCGCCCCGTTCAACTTCCCCAACATGGTCCCGCACTGGACCATCCCGAACGCCATTGTGCTCGGCAACACCATGATTCTGAAACCTTCGGAGCAAGTGCCGCTGAGCGCCGTGAAAATCGCCGAGCTGCTGAAAGAAGCCGGCCTGCCCGACGGCGTCCTGAACATCGTGAACGGCGACAAGGAAATCGTGGAAGCCATCTGCGACCATCCCGAAATTCAGGCCGTGAGCTTTGTGGGCTCCACCAAAATCGCCAAAGTTGTCTACATCCGCGCCACCAGCAACCTGAAGCGTTGCGTGGCTCTCGGCGGCGCCAAAAACCACCTCATGGTGCTGCCCGATGCCCACCCCGAAATGACGGCCTCGAACGTGGCCGCCAGCATGTCGGGCTGCGCGGGCCAGCGCTGCATGGCCGGCTCCACTATGGTAGGAGTGGGCGCGATTGATGGCATCGTGGCCAAAATCGTGGAAGAAGCCAAGAAGATTGTGGCCGGCCAGAACCTCGGCTCGGTCATCAGCAAAGAAGCCAAGGAGCGCATCGAAAACCACATCACCGAAGCCGAAGCTGCCGGCGCTAAAGTCCTGCTCGACGGCCGCAATGCCGTGGTGCCCGGCCACGAAGACGGCTACTACGTGGGCGCCACCGTCATCGATTACGTGACGCCCGACATGCGCATTGCCCAGGAAGAAGTCTTCGGCCCGGTGCTCGCCATCATGCGCACCAACACCCTCGACGAGGCCCTGGCCATCGAAAACGCCAACCCCTACGGCAACGCCGCCGCCGTGTTCACCAGCAGCGGCAGCAGCGCCCGCTACGTGATGGACCACGCCAACGCCGGCATGATTGGCGTGAACATCGGCGTGCCCGTGCCCCGCGAGCCCTTCTCCTTCGGCGGCTGGAACGACTCGAAATTCGGTGCCTGCGATATCACCGGCAAAAGCTCCATCGAATTCTGGACGCAGCTGAAGAAAACCACGACGAAGTGGAACCCGGAGTCGCGGGTGAACTGGATGTCGTAACTTGATTTGTGACGTTCTGACTCTGATTCACAAGAAGCCTAAGTTGATTGTGGTATGTGGTTGGTACGTCCGAAGATTATTGTGACACTGAAGATTCAGCGGATGATGGCTGGTAACCTTGCCGTTATTAACGACATCAAAAATCCACCAAATAAGATAATTGTACAGTGTACCTCATTTGAGCACGGCGAAGAAATCATTGCTAAAATAAAAGCAGCTTCTGCCGGCGAAAGGATTAGCCTTTAAAGGCTTTCCTGATTCATTATTTCGTTTTTGACAGTTATCCTCATGGAAACCACCTTCGCCACCGACAAAGACCAAATCCTGCACGACAACCTCGACCACACGCTCTTCTCGTGGTCGAAGCAAACGGGCCTGAATCCCATCAACGCCGAGCGCGCCGAAGGCGTGTACGTGTACGACCGCGACGGCAAGCGCTACATCGACTTCTCGGCCCAACTGATGAACGTGAACATCGGCCACGGCGACCAGCGCGTGACCGAAGCCGTAGCCGCCCAGATGCGCGAGCTCAGCTACGTGTACCCCGGCATGATTACCAAGGCCCGCGGCGACCTCGGCAAGCGCCTGGCCGAAATCACCGCGCCCAACCTCACCAAGGCATTTTTCACGCTGGGCGGGGCCGAAGCTATCGAAAACGCCATCAAGCTGGCGCGGGTGTACACCGGCCGCCACAAGATTGTATCGCTCTACCAATCGTTTCACGGGGCCAGCTACGGCGCCATGAGCGTGGGCGGCGACCCGCGCAAATTTGCCGTGGACAGCCAGGCCATGCCCAACACGGTGCACGTCGAAAACCCGTTTTTCTATCGCTGCCCGTGGCACAGCTCCACGCCCGAGGAGTGCGCCCAGCGCGCCGCCGATGCCATGGAGCGCATCATCGGCTACGAAAACCCCGGCAGCGTGGCCGCCATCGTGCTCGAAGGCGAGTCGGGCACTTCCGGCTGCATCAAGTACCCGCCCGGCTACTGGACGCGCATCCGCGAAATCTGCGACAAGCACGGCATCCTGCTCATTGCCGATGAGGTGATGTCAGGCTTCGGCCGCACCGGCAAGTGGTTCGGCTCCGACCATCACAACGTCAAAATCGACATCATGTGCATGGCCAAGGGCATCACCGCCGGCTACCTGCCCCTGGGAGCCGTGATGGTGGACGAAAAAATCGCCAAATCCTTCGACGACAAGCCGCTGCCGCTGGGCCTCACGTACTCGGCGCACCCGGTATCCTGCGCCGCCGCCGTGGCCGTGCTCGATATTTACGAGTCGGACAACCTGCTCGAAAACACCGTGGAAATGGGCAAGTACATGGACGAGCAGGTGGCCCAGCTCATGCGCCACCACCCCAGCATCGGCGACTGGCGCAACACCGGCCTTTTCGGCTGCATCGAGCTGGTGAAAAACCGCGAAACCAAAGAGCCCATGGCCCCCTGGAACGCCACACCCGCCCAAATGGATATCATGAACCAGGTAGCCGCCAAAATCCGCGAGCTGGGCATGTACACCTTCGTGCGCTGGAATTACATTTTCATCTGCCCGCCGCTGACAATTAATAAAGAGGAAATCGACGAGGGTTTGGCCATTATTTCAGAGGCCATCAGCATCGCCGATAAATATGTGCATTAGCATGCAGCGCGGCCGTGCCCAGCAGGGACTTCCAGTCCGCGACAGATACTAATTGAGCCGCCATTAACTGTGTAAGGCCGCGGACTAAAACCGCGCTACTTTTTCCATATGCCCATTCTCCTCAAAAACGGCCGCGTCGTCACCGCCGATTCGGATGCCGTCTGCGATATTTTGATTGAAGGCGAAACCATCGTTTCCATCGGCCGCAACCTATCGGCCGATGGGGCGGAGGTAATTGACTGCACCGGCAAAATCATCGTGCCCGGCGGCATCGACCCGCATGTGCACCTCGAAATGCCTTTCATGGGCACCTTCAGTTCTGATACTTACGAAACCGGCACCCGTGCTGCCCTGCACGGTGGCACCACGATGGTCATCGATTTCATCCTGCAAAAACAGGGAAATTCGCTGCGTTCGGCCTTCGAGGAGTGGAGCGGCCGCGCCACCGGCAACGCCGTGGGCGACTACAGTTTCCACATGGCCGTCACGGATTTCAACCCGAGCACCAAGGAGGAAATCAAGGACATGGTAGCCGAAGGCATCACTTCCTTCAAAACCTTCATGGCCTACAAGGGCGCGCTCATGATTGACGACGCGCAGATGGTGGGCCTGATGCAGGAAGTGAAAAAGCACGGTGGCCTCGTAACGGCCCACGCCACCAACGGCGACATGATTGACACGCTCATCGCCCAGCACCGGGCGCAGGGCAAGCTCACCCCGCTCTACCATTACCTATCGCAGCCCGAAGTAACCGAAGCTGAGGCGTCGGGTCGCTTTGCCGACATCGCCAACTACACGGGCGTGAATGCCTATATCGTGCACCTCACCTGCGAGGGCGCGCTCAACCAGGTGCGCCGCGCCACCGAGCGCAACCAGCGCGTGCTGGTCGAAACCTGCATTCAGTACCTGGTGCTGGATGCCTCCCTGTATGAGGATGAGGCAAACGGCGCGAAAGTGGTAATGTCGCCGCCGCTACGCGAGAAAAAAGACCAGGCCACGCTCTGGGCGGGGCTGAATCAAGGATTGGTCAACGTTGTTGGCACCGACCATTGCCCTTTTATGTGGGAGCAGAAGTTGATGGGAAAAGACGACTTCTCGAAAATCCCCAATGGCCACCCCGCCGTGGAACACCGCATGGAATTGCTGTTTTCGGAAGGGGTAAACAAGGGAAAAATAACGCTGAATAAATTCGTGGAAGTAACTTCTACGAATGCTGCGAAAATCTTCGGGATGTTTCCACGCAAAGGCACCATCGGTATCGGCGCGGATGCCGATTTGGTGATTTTCGACCCGAATAAAAAGCACACGATTTCGGCCGATACGCACCACATGAATTGCGACTATTCGGCCTACGAGGGCTGGGAGCTAACGGGTAAGATTGACACCGTGTTACTCCGTGGAAAAGTGGCCGTAGATGCCGGAGAAACCAAAGTAGCCAAAGGGTACGGACAGTTTATCAAGCGCGGCAAAACCAATTTCTAACAGGCAATTATCATTGCCAACGGAGCGTCTGACATTACGAGTGCCTTAAGGCATTCATTTCTTGCTGTGTCCTAGTGCGTAGGGCGTGCAAATGCCCATTTTTTTGCTTAATTTAAAGCCCGCTTTGGGCTGTTTAATCTGAATTAACATTCATCACGACTTTAAGCAATGTGCCTTGCCGGGAATTCTTGCCGCAGGACACTCGCCACGACCAAACTCAACTTCATCCATTCTCACCCCAACAATGCCCAGAATTATTAAATCCGGCCTCATCCAGATGAGCCTGCCGATGACCGAAGGCGAAGGCACCATTCAGGAAATCATGGCTGCCATGGAAGCCAAGCACATTCCGCTCATTGAAGAAGCTGGCCGCCAGGGTGTGCAGATTCTCTGTTTGCAGGAAATTTTCAACACCCCGTATTTCTGCCCCGGCCAGGACAAAGCCTGGTATGCCTCGGCCGAATCGGTGCCCGGCCCGACTACCGAGCGCATGGCCGAATACGCCAAGAAGTACAACATGGTGATGATTGTGCCCGTGTACGAGCGCGAGTCGGCCGGTTTCCTCTACAACACCGCTGCCGTGATTGATGCCGACGGCACCTACCTCGGCAAGTACCGCAAAAACCACATCCCGCACACCACCGGCTTCTGGGAGAAGTTTTTCTTCAAGCCCGGTAACATGGGCTACCCCGTGTTCCAGACCAAATACGCCAAAGTAGGCGTGTACATCTGCTACGACCGCCACTTCCCCGATGGTGCCCGCATCCTGGGCCTGAACGGGGCCGAAATCGTGTACAACCCCTCGGCCACCGTGGCCGGCCTCTCGCAGTACCTCTGGAAGCTGGAACAGCCCGCTCACGCGGCCGCCAATGGCTATTTCATGGGCTGCATCAACCGCGTCGGCGAGGAGAAGCCCTGGAACCTGGGCCGTTTCTACGGCACCTCGTATTTCGTGGACCCGCGTGGCCAAATTATCGCGCAGGCCGATGAATATAAGGACGAATTGCTGATTGCTGAATTCGACCTCGACATGATTGAGGAAGTGCGCAATACCTGGCAGTTCTTCCGCGACCGCCGTCCGGAAACCTACGAGAAACTGGTAGAATTGTAGGCGCTTGGCTGACATAAAAACGGTCATGCTAAGCAAAATCGAAGCATGACCGTTTTTTTATTCACTAATAATTCGAATTAACCTGCCCCAATGGCTGAATTTTCTACACCTACCACCGAACAGCAATTCGCGGAAAATTTCGCGCAATTGAAGCCGGTGATGAACCGCACCGAGGCGCTTTACGAAAGCTCCCGCTGCCTCTTTTGCTTCGATGCGCCGTGTATAAAAGCGTGCCCGTCGGGGATTGATATTCCGCAGTTTATCCGCCAGATAAATTCGGGCAACGACACCGGCGCGGCGCGTACTATCTACGAGGCCAACTACTTCGGCAACGCCTGCGGCAAAGTGTGCCCTACGGAAGTGCTGTGCGAAGGTGCCTGCGTGTACAACTTGCAGGAAGTGAAGCCAATTGAGATTGGCCGCTTGCAAAGCTACGCCACCACCAAGGTGATTAAGAGCGGTGAAAAACTGTTCGGCCCTGGTGCGGATAATGGCAAGAAAGTGGCTGTAATTGGAGCTGGCCCGGCTGGCATTTCGGCTGCTTGTGAGCTCCGCTCGCTGGGTTACGGCGTCGATGTTTTTGAAGCTAAAGCGCAGCCTTCTGGATTGACGGTTTACGGCGTAGCGCCGTACAAAATCACCAACGAAGAAACGCTGGCCGAAATGGCCTATTTACAGGCGCAATTTGGCTATAATGTGCATTTCAATTCGGCTATTTCTTCGCGTGAGGAATTAGAGAAATTGGAGGATAAATACGACGCTATTTTCCTCGGAATTGGCCTAGGTAAAACCAATGAGTTGGGCTTGCCCGGCGAGGATAAAATCAACTGCACCGGCGCGGTAGAATTTATTGCCGAACTGCGTCAGTTCCAACATAAAGTTGCTGTTGGACGCAAGGTGATTGTGCTGGGCGGCGGCAATACTGCCATGGACGCTGCCTCCGAATCTTCCCGTCTGGGCGCTGAAAATGTGATTCTGGCTTACCGCCGGGCTAAGGAGGAAATGGGTGCTTACGAATTCGAGTATGACCTGGCCAAAGGGGTAGGAGTGAAGGGCTTGTTTAACGTAGCGCCGGTGGAAATTACGGGCAATGGCTACGTGGCGGGCGTGAAATTCATTCGTACCGAAACCAAGGATGGCAAGGTATCGGAAATCGCCGGCTCTGAGTTTGTTGAGCCTTGTGATATGGTGATTAAAGCCACCGGCCAGGCCAAGCAAACGGAATTCCTGAGCCTGATTCCTGGCCTGAAGCTGGATGGCAAAGGCCGCATCATCGCCAATGCGCACACCGGGCAGACTTCGAATCCGAAATACTTCGCTTCCGGTGATGCCTGGAATGGCGGGGCCGAAGTGGTGAACGCAGCAGCGGAAGCGAAGCTTACGGCGCGCGGTATTCACGCTTATTTGAGCAAGTAGCGCGGACTGTTAGTCCGCGAGTTGAATCCATCTTCATTTCGTACTCAATCGCGGACTAACAGTCCGCGCTACATTATGCCTGATTTATCCATCAATTTCGCCGGCATTAAATCGCCGAACCCGTTCTGGCTGGCTTCGGCCCCGCCCACCAATTCCGGCTACCAGATTATGAAAGCCTTCGACGCCGGCTGGGGCGGCGCGGTGTGGAAGACACTGGGTGTGCCCGTCGTGAACGTATCGAGCCGCTATGGCGGCGTGAACTACCGCGACAAGCGCCTCGTGGGCTTCAACAACATCGAACTGATTTCGGACCGCCCGCTGGCCGACAACCTGCGCGAGATTGAGGAAGTGAAAAAGCGCTTCCCCAACCACGCCGTCATCGCCTCGCTGATGGTGCAGACGCGTCAGGAGTGGCACGACATCGTGCGCCAGAGCCAGGACGCGGGTGCCGATGGTTTCGAGCTGAATTTTGGCTGTCCGCACGGCATGTGCGAGCGTGGCATGGGCTCGGCGGTAGGGCAGGAGCCCAAGGTGCTCCAGATGATTGTGGAATGGGTGATGGAAGTGGCCAAAAAGCCCGTCATCGTGAAGCTCACGCCCAACATCTCGGATATCACGGAGCCCGCCATGGCTGCCCGTCGAGGCGGCGCAGATGCCATCTCGCTCATTAATACGATTCAGAGCATCGTAGGCGTCGATTTGGACCATTTTGCCCCGTACCCGATTGTGGATGGCAAAGGCACCAACGGCGGCTACTGCGGTCCGGCCGTGAAGCCCATTGCCCTGAACATGGTAAAAAACTGCGCGCAGCACCCCGACGTACGCCTGCCCATCTCGGGCATTGGCGGCATTGAGAACTGGCGCGATGCGGTGGAGCATATTCTACTTGGTGCTTCGAGCGTGCAGGTGTGCACGGCGGCCATGCACTTTGGCTTCGGCATCATCCGCGAGATGACTTCGGGGCTGGAGCAGTACATGGTGGAAAAGGGCTTCAACACCATTTATGACATGGTGGGCAAGGCCCTGCCCAATGTGCTGCACTGGGAAGACCTGAACATGAAGTACAAGGTGACGGCCAACATCAACGAGGACAAGTGCATTGGCTGCCAGCTGTGCTATACGGCCTGCGAAGATGGTGCCCACCAGGCCATTAAGCTGAACGCTGGTACGCGCATCCCCGAAATCATAGAGGAAAACTGCGTGGGCTGCAACCTCTGCTCGCTCGTGTGCCCCGTGGAGCAGTGCATCACGATGGAGCGCACCGACGACGGCACCCAGCACCTCACCTGGAAAGAGCGCACCGAAGCCGGGACCGCCCCCACCGAATTTAACGACGAACGTGCCGGTGGCCGCCACCATTGGGTACCCGAGCCCAGCGCCGCACTGGGCAAGGAGCGCCACAAAACCCTGCCCGGCAAAGCCCGGCTGTATTCGGGCGAAACCGTTTTGCCGACCGAGGCTTAAGCAGGAGCTTGGCCCGGTCTGAATGCACTAATTCTGGTCCGTATTTTGTTAATAGACGTAGAAGTACACTAACCTGTAAATCGACGTGCTTCGGCACGCTGCCTATATCATGAAGACCAAATCGGTGATTTTTGCATTGAGCATCTGCTTGCTTATGTTGGGGGGTTGCGTTGCTGCCGGCCCGGGCTATGGCCCCGACTACGGCTATTACCCGCCCGCCCCACGACCGTACTATGGCTACGCACGTCCCTACTACGTCAATCCTCGCCCCGTGATTGTAGTCCCTCGCGGAGGATACAATCGTCCTCACTATGAAGGTAATCACTATGGTGGCGGTTACGGCGGAGGCCGGGGCTACGGTGGCGGTCATGGTGGCGGACGCCGCCGCGGTGATTAAAACGGTAGCAATTGGATAGCAAAATGGGCTGCTCACTTACGTGAGTAGCCCATTTTTTTTGTGCGGTTAATTCGGTGAATCAGTCGAAAATAACGGTTTTGTTGCCGTGCACGAATACCTGCTCGTCGAATACCATTTTGAGGGAGCGGGCCAGCACAATTTTTTCCACGTCGCGGCCGGCCTGGGCCATTTCGTGGGCGCTCTGGGTATGGTCGATGGGGATGACGTTCTGGGCGATGATGGGGCCCTGGTCGAGTTGCTCGTTCACGAAATGGGCAGTAGCTCCGATGATTTTCACGCCCCGGGCGTAGGCTTGCGCGTAAGGGTTGGCCCCCACAAAGGCTGGCAGAAACGAGTGGTGAATGTTGATGAGCCGATTGGAATAATGCGCCACGAACTCAGGAGTCAGGATGCGCATGTATTTGGCCAGCACCACAAAATCGGGCTGGTACTGGGCCAGTACGGCCAGCACTTCGGCCTCGTGCGTTTCGCGGGAGCGGTCGGCGTGGGGCAGGTAGTGGAAGGGCAAGTTGAACTTGCGGGTGAGGTCGCCGAGCACCTCGTAGTTGCTGATGACGGCCAGGACGCGGGCATTCAACTCGCCGAATTCGTGGCGCACCAGCAGCTCACTTAGGCAGTGATGCTCTTTAGTGGCCATCAGCACAATGTTTTTCGGCTGATTGGTGGTGAGGCGGATGACGGCCGACGGGGGCAGAGCCGTGCGCAAATCGGCTTGGAGCGCCTCCGGGTCGAACGCACCGGCCACTTCGGTGCGCATGAAAAAGTGGTTGCCGTCGCGCTCCACAAATTCGCCGTTCCGAATGATGTTGAGACCGTGCTTGAACAGCACGCCCGTGATTTTAAAGACCAGGCCCGGTTCGTCGGGGCAATGAATAAGTAGCAGATGCGTCATGCGGAAGAGCGTGAGTAATCAGTTGAATTGGCAAAAAGCCGCGCTGCAAAAGTAGAGCGCTGGCTATTGGTTAACAGGGGCTTTTATTTGCTGCGTAATTCTCCTTTGATATTTCTGTGCATCCACTTCTACCTGCCCGGATTTTACCGGCCTTGCTGCTCAGCACCTGTTTGCTAGTTCCATCCATCAGTAGGGCGCAGGGGTATGCCGAGGGCATCGGCCTGAGTTACGAAGTGCTGCCCCTAAAGCAGAAAAGCGGCAGCGAAGTCACATTCCGGGGCGATGTTTTTCGGGCCAATATCATCGCACCCCTTGCCGTGGCGGCTGATACTTCGCACGCAGTTTTAGCCGGACTGAACCTCGAAACGTTGCGTTTCAGTGGCAACCGGCCCGGTTTTGAGGTGCACAACGTGTACAGCATCACGCCGGTGCTGGGCTACCGCCAGCGCCTGTCGCCCCGTACGGAGCTGACAGGCCTCGTGCTGCCCGCTCTCAACTCGGACCTGCGCGAAGTGCGCGGGGCCGATGTCACCTGGGGCGGCGTGGTCCGGGCCGCCTACCGTAGCAGCGCCCGCCGCGCTTATCGGCTCACGGTGGGCTACCGGCAGCAGTTTTATGGCCCGCAATATGTGCTGCTGCTGGGCCTCGATTGGCAGCTGGGGCAGCGGTGGCGACTGTTTGGCGACTTACCCACCACCTTCACGGCCAGCTATGCCGCTACGCCCCGGGTAAATATCGGCTTCAATCTGAACGGCATCAACACGGCTTATCGGCTGCTGAATAACGACCAATATTTCCAATACCAGCAGGGGCATTATGGCTTGTTTGCCGAAGCATATTTGAGCACCCATTGGGCGCTCCGGGCCACCGCCGCCTATGCGGTGACGCGGCGGCTCGAAGTGTATGCCAGGGACGAGCAGTGGCCCGCTACCATCGATTACATCGGGCTGGGCAAGGCTCCCTCGCCGCTGAGTTCGCCGATTGAAAAAGGCCTGGCGTTCCGGCTGGCGCTGAGTTACCGGGTGCCCGCCCCGTGATTAGCATTAGGCCGTTTCAATCGTTGCCCGGCTGCTTGCTTTAGGCGAATCAGCATGAATAGCGGCCGTTGTGTCGCGCAGGTGCTGGGGCTGCCGTTTGTTTTTTACGGCCTGAATTTCGGCTACGATAGCCAGCGCGATTTCCTCCGGCGTCTCCCCGCCCAGGCTTAGGCCAATGGGGCTGTGCAGGCGGTTTTGCAACGCATTCAAAATTTCTGCTTCGGATAGATTCAGCTCATCTTCCCGCAGCAGCCTCCCGGCTTTGGCGCGCGGGCCGAGCAGGCCGATATAGGGCGCGGAAACGGGCAGCAGCGTTTGCAGCGCGGCCAAATCGTAAGCATAATTGTGGCTGAGCAGTACATGGTAAGCGCCCGCATCAGGGGCAAGCATTTCCAATTCCCGAACGGGCACGATGCGTACTTCGGCCGCCTCTGGGAATCGGGCGGCGGTGGCCAGATTGGGCCGGCCATCCAGCACCGTAGTGTGCCAGCCGAGCGAGGCGGCCAGGTGCACCAGCGGCTGCGCGTCGTTGCCCGCGCCGTACACCACCAGGCGCAGCGGCGGCGTGAGCACCTCCAGGAGCGCACGCACCGGGCCAGCATCGGTTTCGATGTCAAGAATTTGCGACTGGCCCTGGTCCAGCGTTTGCCTGGCTGCTTCGGCCAGCGGAGCGGCCAGCAGGGGAGTGCCCCGCAGCGCCCCGGTAGCGGAGAGGAGCAAGCGTTGCCCAACAGTTGCTTTCAGGCCCGAGGTATCGGTTTCAAACACGGTGGCCAGCACAGCCGGCTCGGGATGTTGGGCGAAGGCGCGCAGCAGCTCCACCGGGTTATCCAGGGCCGCAAAGTCCAGCGGTTCCAGTAGGATGCGGACCACGCCCTGGCAACCGGGACCGAGGCCGTGGCGCGGGTCGTCCTCGTCGCGGGTGTCGTAGGTGACCAGCGCGGGCTGGCCCCGGAAAATGGCCTGGCGCGCGCGCTGGCGCGCATCGCCCTCCAGGCAGCCCCCGCTGATGGCCCCGGTCAGCTCGCCGTCTTCGGTCACGAGCATGCGGGCGCCGGGGCGGCGGTAGGCCGAGCCCAGCACCTCGACTACCGTGGCCAGGGCGCAGGGGCGGGCCTGGGCGCGGTGGCGGTCGTAGGCGAGGAGCAGGCGTTGGAGTTCGGTCATGGAGCGGCAGTTGGCGGAGGAAGTACGCCCGGTGGCGGGACGGGGTTATGTAAACCGCCGGCTGGGAGGTGTGGTTTAGAACGGGGCCGAGGCTCCGACTAACGACTGTATCTTGTCTATTATGACGGCCGCCATTCCCCTCTATCAACTAGACGCCCTTACTGAAACCGCCGAAACGTCGGCGGCAGTATTCTTTTTAGGGCCGAATTCGGTGTCGGCTCATCTGCCCATCGACCTGCCGTATCGCAGCAATTACTATAAAATTGGCGTCTGCCTGCGCGGCAGGGCCTGCTTGAAGGTCAACCTGGAAACCTACGATATTGGGCCTGATTCACTGATGCTCTTATCACCCTATGTCATCAAGCAGTGGCCGTTTATGTCGGCTGACTTCGAAGGTCTGAGCATCTTTTTTACCCGGGAATTTATTTCGGCCAATAGCAGCTTCAATCCGGATGCCTTTTCGTTTTTTGAGCGCGATGCCCGTCATGTATTTCAATTAGCCGCCGCGCCGGCCAAAAGTATCAGCGCGCTGCTGCATACCATCGAAGAAAAATACGAGGCACCGCACGCCTACCGCGAAGAAATTCTGCGTAGCCTCATCCATATTCTGCTGCACGAAATAGCACCCGTTTACAGCGCGCAGCACGTTTCATCGAAGGCCATCCAGACGCGCAGCCAATTGATTGCCGCCGAGTTTAAAAAGCTGGTCGGTACCCACTACGCCGCCGAGCGGAGCCTGGCTTTTTATGCCGATAAGCTCTGCATCACTCCCAAGCACTTGGCTAAAACCGTGAAGGAGGCCACCGGCAAGCGCGCCGGGGAGTGGCTGGCCGAGGCCGTGCTGCTGGAAGCCAATGTGCTACTGCAAAACCCGGCCCTCACCATCGGCCAAATTGCCGATACGCTCCATTTTGCCGACCAATCCACGTTTGGCCGTTTCTTTCGGAAAGGTACCGGTGTTTCGCCGGCTACTTACCGGCAGCGCTGGGCCTGAGGCTTGCCGCACTTTGGCCCAATTTTCCCGCCGTTTCGCCCTTTCTTGGGGCTGAAGGTAGTCGGAGCTTTGCCGTATGAAAATCATTCTCACCGGTTCCCTCGGGAACATCAGCAAGCCCCTGGCCACCGCGCTGGTGCAGCAGGGCCACGCCGTCACGGTCATCAGCAGTAAGCCGGACAAGCAGGCGGAAATTGAAGCGCTAGGGGCTACCGCCGCCATCGGCACGGTGGAAGATGTAGACTTCCTGACGGCGACTTTCACGCGTGCCGATGCAGTGTATCTGATGGTGCCGCCGCACTTCGCCGTAGCCGATTCGCGGGCATACCACCAGCAAATTGGTCGCAACTATGCCCTGGCTGTTCAGCAATCGGGGGTGCGGCGCGTGGTGCAGCTCAGCAGCTGGGGCGCGCATCTGGCAGAGGGTACCGGCGGCATTCTCGGCTCGTACGACGTGGAGATGATTCTGCGCGAAGTGCCCGGCATTGCGCTCACGCACCTGCGGCCCACGTCTTTCTACACCAATTTTTATCCCTCGGCCGGGATGATAAAAAGTGCAGGAATAATGGGCGCCAATTATGCGGGCGATATCAAAGTAGCCTTTGTGCACCCGCGGGATATTGCCGTAGCCGCTGCCGAAGAACTAACCAAACCAGCAATTGCTACTGCCCAGAACGTGCGCTACGTAGCCAGCGACGAACGAACCGCCGATGAAGTTGCGCAAGTGCTAGGCGCCGCCATTGGCAAGCCCGAATTGAAATGGGTGGCCTTCACTGATGAGCAGATGCGGGAAGGAATGGTGAAAAACGGCGTGCCGGCTGATAGAGCCGATGAAGTCGTGGACATCTATGCCAGCATCAACAGCGGCAAATTGGGGGAGGATTATTGGCGGCATCGGCCCGGCTTAGGCAGGGTAAAGCTGGAAGATTTCGCAAAGGAATTTGCGGCGGCTTTTTAATGAGTAGAAGGGAAGGCAGCCCATCCTGCTGAGCGTAACCGCAGTATCTCTATCTCGCAACTAATCTCGTTTAATATTGCGGTATCGATGCTTGGGCTGCGCTCAGCATGATGGGCCCGCGGACCTAGCATAGGTACATGGCCTGGCTACTGGTACATCCTTTACTTAAGTGTAAAGCCGCACCCGAATTAACCCTAACTAGATTCTAATGTGATGAAAACCGTCGATATCACTCTGAGTAAAACGGTAAGAAACGATTTAGACACGCTGTTTCAGTTTCAGCTTGACGAAGAAGCAAACCGTTTAGCCGCGTTCACTCAGAAAGACCCGAGCGACAAAAATGCCTACATCGAAAAATATGCAAAGCATTTAGCTGACCCGACAATAAATATGCAGACGATAAAATCCAACGGGGAAATTGTAGGCAGTATAGCGAAATTTATATTGCACGGGGAAGCTGGAATTACTTATTGGATTGACAAGAAATTTTGGGGCCACGGAATTGCTACGAATGCTTTGCGTGAATTCTTGAAAATTGAACAAGCCAGACCCATTTATGGCGGTGTAGCTTTCGATAATTATGGCTCACAAAAGGTTCTGGAGAAATGCGGCTTTGTGAAAACGGGAACGGATAAAGGATTTGCCAACGCTCGGCAAACCGAAATTGAAGAATTTATTTATAAGCTTTCGGACTGAAAAGCTGCCTTGAATTCCCGGTAATCTCACCAAATCGTAGCGCTCCTGCCATCCGTTGCGGGCCGCAGGCGAGGCCACCGAGTGGCAGGGCTACTCCCCAGAATAGCTAAACGCCATGAAAGAGCTCCTTGAGCGAATGAAGCGACTTGACATTAAGGCGATTGAGGAAGGAAAGATGCCGTAACACTTTTTATGCAGACCGTGATATAGGGCAGGGCCTATATTTTATATAATTAGCAGCAATAGTGAATGATTTGTAGCCTGTGGTATCTGTTGTCCAAATAAATGTGTCTATATTGCTGCATCAAGTACTTGTTCTGAGTACTTGCCTGTCGCAGTGAGTGCTCTGAATGGAAAAATGGCCTTCTGTGATAGTTTACTCAACTCACTCAATTTTAGTAACTCAATCAACAAAAAGGCATGAATAAAATTTCTGTAAAAAACATCGTGACTTTTCGGAATAAATCTGAAAAAAGCCAGAAAACGTTTCTTGAGAATTTGAGGAAGAAAAGTGAAATAAAATCAGAAGGCGGTGGTGGCGATTACTGGGTTAGAAGTCTGAGCGCAATGAGTAATGCTGTCAGGGAGAAAAATACCAAGCCAATTAAAGAGAAAATTGCCGATATTCTAGCTAGCATTAAGCCAGATATTTCTAAACAAACAAAGGATATGTACGAAAGGAGCCTTAGTGTGCTTCATAATTATGAAGACACTGCTTTCAATGATTGGTTGCCATTAAACAGTGTAATACTCAATAAAGACAGTAAAAAAGCAATAATTGAAATAGCTGATGTTCCTGTGCAGATAACTCCCGCTCAAGTATATTCATATGACGACGGAAATAATAGATACGTTGGCGCAATATGGTTTTTAGCAAAACTAGAAGGCTTCAAAAATGGAGAATTGGGTATTTTCGCAGAAGCACTCCAAATTTATTTAACACACAATTTTAGAACAAAATATCAAATAAAGCCTGAAGATTGTTTAGTTGTTGACGTTTTAAGCAAAGAGGAAGTGGATTATAGAATGGTGGTTGACAAGGAAATCCCATCATTGCTTTATCCGACTCTGGAAAGGATAAAAAAAGTGAGATAACTAACTGTGGCTGATGCCCGATTTAAACCCAAAAACGCCCCGCGACAAATCTGTCGCGGGGCGTTTCTCTTTTAGGCAATAGCTGCTTCAGCTACTCGCGGGGCCTGATTACTTCCAACCGCCGCCCAGGGCGCGGTACACGTTCACCGAGGCGTTGAGCTGCTGCATGCGCGTTTCGATGAGGTCGAACTTCGATTCCAAGGCGTCGCGCTGAGTGAACAGGACTTCCGTGTAGTCGGCGCGGGCGTAGCGGAAGAGGCTGTTGGAAATGTCGACCGACTGATTGAGGGCGGCCACTTCCTTGGCTTTCGCGTCGTAGCTGTTGGCCAGGTTGCCGATGTTGGCCACCTGGTTCGACACCTCCATGTAGGCGTTCAGTACCGTCTTTTCGTACTGATAGGCGGCTTGGGTTTGCGCAGCGTTGGCGGTATAGTAAGCCGCCTTTATGCCATTGCGGTTGAACAGCGGACCGGCTAAGTCGGCGCCCAGTGCGTAGAGCATGGACTGGGGCGTAGACACCAGCAGGCCGGGCGTGAAGGCCGCCAGACCCACACCGCCCGTCAGGCCCAGCGAGGGGTAGAAGTTGGCGCGCGCCACCTGCACGTTGATTTTGGCGGCGGCCAGCTGCTGCTCGGCCTGCCGGATATCGGGGCGGTTAGCCAGGAGCTGTGCGGGCGAGCCAGCCTGAATGGTGAATGGCAGCAGGTCGTTGAACGACTGCGCGTTGCGCGCCACCGGCTGCGGGTAGCGGCCGGCCAAGTAGTTCAGCTTGTTCTCGGTTTCGACGATGCTTTGCTGAAGCTTGAACTGCAGGGCCTTGGTGTGCTGCACCTGCGCCTCGAAGCGTTTCACAGCCAGTTCGGTAGCCCGGGCCGACTCCTTTTGCAGCTTCACCAGCTCCAGCGCGTTGCTTTGGATGCCGATGTTCTGCTTCACAATGGCCAGCTGATTGTCGTAGGCCAGCAACTCGTAGTAGGAGTTGGCGATTTCAGCAATCAGGTTGGTCACCATGAAGTTTTTACCCTCCACCGTGGCCAGGTAGCGGATGGCCGCAGCCTTCTTGGCATTGCGCAGCTTGTGCCAGATATCGACTTCCCACGTGGCAAACGCGCCCAGCTGGAAGTTGGTGAGTGGGTCGGGCGTGCGGCGGTTTTCCTGAATCTGAACCTGCTCCTCGGTGGCGCCTTGCAGGGTGTAGCGGCCCACTTTTTCGGCGTCGGCACGAGCGCCCAGGCTCACGAAGGGCAGGTACTCGCCCTGGCGGGCGCGGATTTCGTTGCGGGCAATTTCGATTTCCTGGAGCGTGATGTTCAGCTCCTGGTTGTTTTGCAGGGCGGTTTCGATGAGCGCCTGCAGGTTGGGGTCGTTGAAAAACTGCTTCCACTGCACGCGGGCGGTGTTGGCGCTGTCGAGGGAAGCGGCCGAGGACGTGGCGGTGGAATAGCTGGCCGGCACGTTGCGGCTTTCATTCTTCACCACCAATTCGGGTGTTTTGCAGGCTCCTACGGCAAGGGCCAGGCTGGCCGCGCCGAGGACTTTATAAATTCGTTTCTTAAGCATAAGGCTCCATTTCTTCAAGTGTAACGCGGGGCTCTACGCCTTCGAGGATGGGGGCTTCGTTCTCATCCTTAATCAGTTTGCTGTTGCCGGCCAGGGTTCCGAAGAAGTAGTACAGGCCGGGGATGATGATTACCCCGAACACCGTACCGAACAGCATGCCGCCCAGGGCCGAGCTACCGATGGTGCGGTTGCCAATGGCACCGGCACCCGTAGCCACCACCAGCGGAATCAGACCAGCGATGAAGGCGAAGGAGGTCATCAGAATCGGGCGGAAACGGGTCTTGGCACCTTCGATGGCCGCGTCGCGCACGCTCATGCCCTCTTCGTGTTTCAGGGCCGCGAATTCGACGATAAGTACCGCGTTTTTACCCAGCAGACCCACGAGCATTACCAGACCTACCTGGGCGTAGATGTCGTTGGCCAGGCCAAACATCTTGATGAACAGGAAGGACCCGAACACACCCGCTACCAGCGAGAGAATAACGGCCAGCGGCAGCAGGAAGCTTTCGTACTGCGCGGCCAGCACCAGGTACACGAACACGAGTACGATGAGGAAAATCACGGTCGACTCGTTGCCGCGGCCCACTTCGTCTTTCGACAGGCCGCCCCAGTCGATGCCGTAGCCATGGGGCAGGGTCTCGGCCACTTCCTGCACCGCCTTGATGGCCTCGCCCGAGCTGTAGCCGGCGGCAGCCCCGCCCCGGATGGAACCCGTGGGGTACATGTTGTAGCGGTTGATTTCGTTGGCTCCCTGCGACTTCACGATTTTCATGAAGGCCGAGAACGGGACCATTTCGCCCTTGTCGTTCTTGGCCCACATGTTCAGGATGTCTTCGGGCAGTTTGCGGTACTCCGGCGAGGCCTGCACGAACACCTTGAAGAAGCGCTGGTACTTGATGAAGCCCAGCTCGTAAGTCGAGCCCACCAGGATGCTGAGCGTGTTCATGGCGTTGCCGATGCTCACGCCTTTCTGCATGGCCAGCTCGTTATCAATCTTGAGCTCGTACTGGGGGTAATTGGCCGAGAAGAAGGTGAATACGCCCGCCAGCTCCTTGCGCTTTTTCAGCTTGGCAATGAACTCGTTGTTCACCCGTTCCAGGGCCTTGTAATCGCCGGTGCTGGTTTTGTCGAGCATCTGCAGCTGGAAACCACCCGCCGCGCCGTAGCCCGGTACTGCCGGCGGCTCGAAGAATTCGATGGTCGCGCCGGGAATCTCGTGGGCCTTCTTCTCCAGGTTCGCCACAATCTCGGCAATGGATTCCTTGCGCTCCGACCATGGCTTCAAGTCAATCAAGCAAGTACCGGCGTTCGAGCCGCGGCCTTCGGTCAGTACTTCGTAACCGGCCAGCGTCGAGATGTTAGCGATGCCGGGCACGTCCTTAGCCAGGTCGCGCAAGCGCTTCGATACGGCGTTCGTTTGTTCCAGCGTGGTGCCGGGTGGCGTCTGCACAATGGCGTAAATCAGGCCCTGGTCTTCGCTCGGAATGAAGCCGGCTGGCAAACCTGCCGAGATGGCCCAAATGCCCAGCCCGAATGCTACCAGCATCACGAACGTAACAATGCGGTTGGCCACAATGCGCTGCAACAGGCCCACGTAGGCATTGGTCAGCTTCTCAAAGCCGCGGTTGAACCAGTCGAAGAAACGCTGCAGCGGCGTTTGCTTCTTGGGTTGGCCGTGGTGGTTTTTCAGAATCATGGCGCAAAGCACCGGCGTCAGCGTCAACGCCACGAGGCCCGAAATCACGATGGCCGTGGCCATGGTAATGGAGAACTGACGGTAGAAAATGCCCACCGGGCCGCTCATGAACGACACCGGAATGAACACGGCTGTCATCATGATGGTGATGCCGATGATGGCGCCGCTGATTTCGCCAACGACTTGTCGGACTGCATTATAAGGCGATAGGTGCTGCTCGTCCATCTTGGCGTGCACCGCCTCAATCACCACAATGGCGTTATCGACCACAATACCAATCGAAAGCACCAGCGCAAACAGCGTAATCATGTTGATGGTGAGGCCAAACGCCTGCATCGCAATGAACGAGCCCACCAGCGACACCGGCACGGCCAGCGCCGGAATCAGCGTCGAGCGCCAGTCGCCGAGGAAGATGAACACCACCAGTGCCACCAGAATGAAGGCATCGCGCAGGGTATGAATCACGTTCTCAATCGAGGCGTCGAGGAAGTTCGACACGTCGTAGGTGATTTTGTAGTCCATGCCGGGCGGGAAGCTGCTTTTCTTTAGCTCTTCCAGCTTGGCTTTCACCTCCTTAATTACGTCCGAAGCGTTCGAACCGTAGGTCTGCTTCAGCACAATAGCCGCCGAGGGGTACTGGTTCAGGTTGGAGTAGATGTCGTAGTATTCCGAGCCCAGCTCCACGTTGGCCACGTCCTTCAGGTGCAGGCTTTCCCCGTTCGGGTTAGCCTTCAGAATCACGTTCTTGTACTGCTCCACGTCGTTGAAGCGGCCCTGGTAGCTCAGCACGTATTCCAGCGACTGCGCATTCTTGCCATCGGCGCGGCCGATACGGCCCGGCGAGCCAATTACGCTCTGCTCGTCCAGCGCCTTCATTACATCGTCTACCGAGATGTTGTAGGCCCGCATGCGGTCGGGTTTCAGCCACACGCGCATGGCGTACTGCCGGCTGCCCAGGATGCTGGCCCGGCCGATGCCGCCGAGGCGCTGCAGCTCGGGTATCATGTTCACGCCGGCAAAGTTGAACAGGTACTTCATGTCCGTGTTCTTGTCTTTCGAGTACAAGTTCACGTACATCAGCATGTTGGGCACCACGCGGTTCACAATCACACCCTCGCGCTGCACAATCAGCGGCAGGCGGTTGAGCACCTGGGCAATGCGGGTGTTCACGTTCACCACCGCCTGGTCGGGGTTGGTGCCCAGGTTGAACACAATCTGGATGTTGGCCTCCCCGGCCGATACGGCGTCGGAGGTCATGTACTTCATGCCCGGCACGCCGTTCACGGCCTGCTCCAGCGGAATCAGCACCGACTCGGTCAACACTTTAGCGCTGGCGCCGGGGTAGGAGGCGCTCACCATCACGAGGGGCGGCGAAATCTCCGGAAACTGCGACGTGGGCAGCTGCATGATGGCCAGCCCGCCCATGAGCAGGATGGACACCGATATAACAATGGCAAATACGGGCCTGCGAATGAATTTACTAAACATATTCTTCTGGCTGTGTGAATATTAGGAAAGGCCGATTAAGAATCGAAGGCCGTCATGCAGAGCGCAGCGAAGCATCTTTACTGCGCAGCGCAACTCAATCGTAAGATTTAGTGGTGGCGGGCGAGATGCTTCGCTGCGCTCTGCATGACGGCCTATGTAGTCCGCTTATTCGGCGGTTACCTTCAGATTCGAGAGAACCCCCTGCGGCGCCTTGTAGTCATAAGCCACCTTGTCGCCGTCTTTCACCTTGCGCAGGCCTTCCAGGAGAATGCGGTCGTTGGTGGTGATGCCGGAGCCAATAATGTAGAGGTCAGGCATTTCTGAGGCGATTTTCACTTCGCGCTGATGCACCACGTTGTTCTTGTCGACCACGAAAACGTACTTCTTTTCGAGGATTTCGAACGTGGCTTTCTGCGGGATGATGACGGCGCCTTTCAGCGGCACGGTCATCAGCACGCTGCCGGTTTCGCCGTTGCGCAGCAGGCCGTCGGGATTAGGGAAGGTGGCGCGGAAGGCGATGTTGCCGGTTTCGTTATTGAAATCAGCCTCAATGGTTTGCACAATGCCCGTCTGGTCGAATACCTCGTTGTTGGCCATGCGAAGCTTCACGTGCGCGGCCTTGTCGTTGGTTTTCGAGTGGGCTTTGTAAGCCAGGTACTCAGCCTCGGGTACGTTGTAGTACACCCACATTTTGCTGTTGTCCGAAAGCGTCGTCAGCAGGTCGCCTTCATCCACGAGGCTGCCCAGCCGGGCCTGGAAGTGGTCCATGATGCCGCTAAACGGTGCCTTCATGGTCGTGAATTGGAGGTGCGTCTGGGCCAGCGACACGTCGGCATTGGCCTTGTCGTATTTGGCCTGCGCCAGCGCCAACTCGCTGCCCGACACGATGTTCTTGTCGGCCAGCTTCTTGGTGTTCTGGTACTCCATCTGCACGTAATGAGCCTCGGCCTGCGACTTCTTCAACTCGGCCTGGTACACGGTGGGCTTAATCTGGAACATGGTCTGGCCCTGCGACACGTGCTGGCCTTCGTCCACGAAAATCTTCTCCAGATAGCCTTTCTCCAGCGCCCGCATCTCGATGCGCTGGTAGGAGTGGACCTGCGCCACGTACTCCTTGGTGATGGTGGTGTCTTTCTGCAACGGGCTGGTGGCGACCAACTTAATCTGCTCTTCGACTTCCTTTTTTTCTTCCTTGCAGCCGGTGGTGTAGAACAAAACACTGCAGCTCAGCAGCATGAGTACTCTTTTCATAGGAACCTTGGGTAACGTGACAGGCGGGTGGTATTGCATAGAAAATGGTAATTCAGAAAACGGCCCCCAATGGCTAGCCTGACCCGCGATGCATTGGGAAAGCCTGTGCCGGGGGGCAAATCAGGCGGTGGAATTGGCCGGAAGACCAGCAAGAATCGGAGCCGGGTTGGGCTGATTGGGGTTGTTCATACTTCGCGGAAGGCTTCGCTCAAACAGCAGAACGCCCTTGGCCCCCAGCAAACCTGCCGGAACCAAAACAAGCCGAATGCGTGCATCGAAGGGTGGGAGGGGCGAGGCAACGCAGCTTGTGTCGTGGGTTGACAGCACAAACTTCCCCCCGGTGGCATGAAGCGTAAATGAAGGTTTACCGCCGTGCTTTATATTTTTCGGCCCGCATCTGCCGCGTCCAGAGGCACTTTTGGGGCTTGGGGCGGGGCGGGTTGATGAAGAAAGTGAAGCCTTTCCTGTTACCTTTAATTCACCCAGCCCGCATAGCCATAACGACAAGTAAGCAAGCAGTTATCGACCGCACCATCAAAGCCATTAACCTGCTTCCCGCCGATAAAGCCGAAGAAATTCCCGACTTCGCCGACTTTATGAGCAAGCGCTACGAAGAGCAGCTATTGGCGCAGGGAATCCAGCAGCTAGCTGCCGAGAGCAAGACGTTCGACTTCTTAAATACTGAGGAAGAATTGTATGCCAAAGCTGACTTGAAGGAAGTATAGCCCGCGAAACCTTCGAAGAAGGCTACGAAGCCTTTAAGTTAGGCGCAATGCTCAAGGAAATGAGCGAGGAAAACAAGATGATGCAGGAGGAACTAGACGCCAAGTGCGATACGACGAAAAAGTACATCTCCCATATCGAAAACAACGCCAGCGACATTCGCCTCTCCACGCTCATAAGGATTGTGTGGGAGGGCTTTGGCAAAAACTTGAAGTTGACGGTGGACTAATAACAATTCTAAAAAACAATTAATAAAGAATAACATGGAAGAATTCGATTTGCCAAAAGCTCAGGAGATTGGGAGGAATTTTGCATCACAAGCTAACAACTGGGAGAGTGGGCACAAATTTACCAAAATGTTAGATGATAATACTTTCGTTGATAACGAATATGGTAAAATCTATGAAATTGAAATTTATCCTAGATATAGCAGACTGAAAATTGGGGCAGATGCAAATCAAATCGACCTAATGTTGAGCCTTTGTGGAAATTTGAATCCGCCATATTATATCCTTTATGTGTTGGTAGTTCCACGACAAGGGCACGAACAGGGAAGGTATCAGTCAAATCTGATTGAAAGCATATCTGATGTAAGGCTTTTTCTGAATGAATACAAAGAATTTTTTGAGACCGATGGAAGGCATCATATTTGGATTGGGGCTGCTGATAATTCAGGACTAATAATTTATGACCAGCATAATGTTATTTTCTGCTATGGGGATTTAGAGCGACAAACCACCTTTTTGCAAACCCACGGTTTTCAAGAGAAAGCATTTTCTTTCCCTGTGCCACATGCTCATCGGTACAATGAAAAAAATGACAAGTCTGAAGAGAAGATATTGCAACATTGGGATTGGGGAATTTCTCCGGTAACTGATGATGATACTTACGATTGATTTATTAAACGCGCTTGGAATGGCACACTTATAATCAGTTAGGTCGTGAGTCGCTAATTGTGTTATAAAAGAAACGCCCCGCAACGAATTCGTTACGGGGCGTTTCTTTTGAGGCTTCAGCTACTTCTGCGCCTTATGGGGCGGAAGCGCTGGCGGGCGGCATTACGCCTGGGCCAGGTCGAAGCGGCCGAGGTTCATCACCTTGGCCCACACGGCTACGAAGTCCTTCAGGAACTTCTCCTGCGAGTCCGCGCAGGCGTACACTTCGGCCAGGGCGCGCAGCTCGGAGTTCGAGCCGAAAATCAGGTCGACGCGGGTGCCGGTCCACTTCACCTGGCCGGTTTTGCGGTCGCGGCCGTTGAAGAGGTTTTGAGCATCCGAGGTGCTGGCCCAGGTGGTGTTCAGGTCGAGCAGGTTCAGGAAGTAGTCGTTGGTGAGCGCACCGGCCTGAGTGGTGAACACGCCGTTGTCCGAGCCGTCAAAGTTGATGTTGATGGCGCGCAGGCCACCGAACAGGACGGTCAACTCGGGGGCGGTCAGGGTCAGGAGCTGGGCTTTGTCAATCAGCAGCTCCTCGGCGGCGGCGCGGTGATGCGTCTTCAGGTAGTTGCGGAAGCCATCGGCGGCCGGCTCCAGGGCCTGGAACGACTGCACGTCGGTTTGCTCCTGCGAGGCATCGGCGCGGCCGGGGGTGAAGGGCACAGTCACGGTGTGGCCGGCGTTTTTGGCGGCTTGCTCGATGCCAACCACACCGGCCAGCACGATGAGGTCAGCCATCGAAACCTGCTTGCCGCCGGTTTGGGCCGCGTTGAACTCCTGCTGAATGCCGCCGAGCTTGTTGAGGACGGTCGAGAGCTGCGCGGGGTTGTTCACTTCCCAGTAGCGCTGCGGGGCCAGGCGCAGACGGCCGCCGTTGGTACCGCCGCGCTTGTCGGAGCCACGGTAGGTGGAAGCCGAAGCCCAGGCGGTGGACACCAATTGCTGCACGGTGAGGCCGGAATCGGCGATTTTGCCTTTCAGCGCGGCCACGTCCTGGGCATCAATCACCTGGTAGGTAACGGCCGGGATGGGGTCTTGCCAGAGCAGCTCCTCGGTGGGTACTTCGGGGCCGAGGTAACGCTCTTTCGGGCCCATGTCGCGGTGCGTCAGCTTAAACCAGGCGCGGGCAAAAGCATCGGCAAACTCGTCGGGGTTCTCGTGGAAGCGGCGCGAAATCTTCTCGTAAATCGGGTCAACGCGCAGGGCGATGTCCGAAGTCAGCATGAAGGGGGCGTGCTTCACGTTCGGGTCGTGGGCATCGGGGACGGTACCTTCGCCGCCGCCGTTCACGGGGCGCCACTGGTGAGCGCCGGCGGGGCTCTTAGTCAGCTCCCACTCGTAGCCGAACAGGTTGTTGAAGTAGCCGTTGCCCCACTGCGCGGGCGTGCTCGTCCAGGCGCCCTCGAGGCCGCTGGTGATGGTGTGCTCGGAGTGGCCTTTGCCATAGCTGTTGCGCCAGCCCTGGCCCAGTTCCTCAATGGGGGCACCGGCGGGTTCGCGGGCCACGAACTTGGCCGGGTCGGCCGCGCCGTGGGTTTTGCCGAAGGTGTGGCCGCCGGCAATCAGGGCCACGGTCTCCTCGTCGTTCATGGCCATGCGGCCGAAGGTTTCGCGGATGTCGCGGGCCGAGCGCTCGGGGATGGGCTCACCGTCCGGGCCTTCGGGGTTCACGTAGATAAGGCCCATTTGCACGGCGGCCAGCGGGTTTTCCAGCTGCCGGTCGTTTACGTAGCGCTTGTCGCCGAGCCACTCGGTTTCGGGGCCCCAGTACACGTCTTCCTGCGGCTCCCACACGTCGGCGCGGCCACCGGCGAAGCCGAAAGGCTTCAGGCCCATCGACTCCAGGGCACAGTTGCCGGTCAGAATCATGAGGTCGGCCCAGGAGATTTGCTTGCCGTATTTCTGCTTGATGGGCCACAGCAGGAGGCGGGCTTTGTCGAGGTTGGCGTTGTCGGGCCAGCTGTTGAGGGGGGCAAAGCGCTGCATGCCCGCGCCCGCGCCGCCGCGGCCGTCGGTAATGCGGTAGGTGCCGGCGCTGTGCCAGGCCATCCGGATGAAGAAGGGGCCGTAGTGGCCGTAGTCGGCCGGCCACCAGTCCTGCGAGTTGGTCATCAGCTCGAACAGGTCCTGCTTCACCGCATTCAAATCCAGCTTCTTGAATTCCTCGGCATAGTTGAAGTCCTTGTCCATCGGGTCGGTCAAGGGCGAGTGCTGGCGCAGGATGCTCAGCTTGAGTAGATTGGGCCACCACTCGCGGTTGGTGCGGCCGCCACCGGCCGTCTGCTTCACCTCGCCATTTAGGAAAGGGCACTGGGAAGCATCCGCGTTGAGGTCATGGAGGATGGAGTTTTCCGGGGGAAGGTCGTGCAGGTTGGCGCTCATGTTGTAAGTGTTTTTAGTGGTCAGCCTCATAAAAGGCCGGTTGAATTAAAAAGTTAGCGGACTTACCTGAGAAGCCGTTTTGAGAGGCTGATACAGGGCAAGAGGCGGGAGCTTTGCACAAAGCTAATTGGCGTAAATGCATAATCAAAATCGATTTTATTTATAACTTTATAACCAAAACCTATATCGGCGCGCCGCTTTTTTGCTATGAATCTCCAACAACTCGGCTACCTCGTGGCCCTGGATACGCACCGCCAGTTCGGCCTTGCCGCCGAAAAAAGCTTTGTGAGCCAGCCGGCGTTGAGCGTGCAAGTGCAAAAGCTGGAAGAGGAGCTGGGCGTATTGCTGTTCGACCGTACCCAGCGCGGGGCCGAGCCCACGGCCGTAGGGGCCCAGGTTATTGCCCAGGCCCGGCGCGTACTGCACGAAGCCCAGCAGCTGCGCGAATTAGTACAGGTGGCCAAAGGCGAGGTAGTGGGCGAGCTGCGCCTGGGCGTCATCTCCACGCTGGCCCCGTACTTGGTGCCGCGCTTCCTGGTGGGGCTCAGCACGGCCTACCCCAATTTGCGCGTCCACATTGAGGAGCTGCGCTCCGAAGAAATCATGCTGCGGCTCAAGGACTACCGGCTGGATGTGGGGCTGCTGGTCACGCCGCTCGATGACCGGCTGTTGCACGAGCTGCCCCTGCTGGACGAGCCTTTCCTGCTGCTCGCCTCCGAGGACCACCCGCTGGCCGCCCGGGCCACCGTGAGCCCGGCCGACCTGGCCAGCCCCGGCCTGTGGCTGATGCAGGAGGGCCACTGCTTCCGCAACCAGGTGCTGAACCTGTGCGGCCGGACTGCTTCCACCGGGGCCGTGGCCTACGAAAGCGGCTCCATCGAAACGCTGAAAGAGCTGGTGCGCCACCACCACGGCTACACGCTGGTGCCCGAGCTGGCCGTGCTGGACGAAGTCGATAGCAATCCGCTCCTCAAACGCTTCGTGGACCCAACCCCGGTGCGCGAGGTGAGCTTGGTGGTGCATCACGGCTTCGTGCGAACGACGTTGCTCACCGCTTTACGGGAGTTGATTCTGGCCAGCGTGCCCGCCCGGTTGCGTGCGGGTAAGTCGGGGGAGAAAATCCGGTGGCGCTAACGGATGAATTAAAAATGCTCAGCGACACAATCTCAAAACACCTCTTCACTAAGGATGGAAAACGAAAACGCCGTATCAAACAAGCCTGATGTTCTGGACAACGGTCCTTTCTACCACGGGACGAAAGCAGATTTGCCGGTTGGTGAATTTCTGACCGCGGGGTTCAACTCGAATTATCACCCCGAAGTCGTGATGAATCACATTTATTTCACTGCCCTGCCCAATGGAGCGGGGCTTGCAGCCGCCCTGGCCAAAGGCGACGGGCACGAACGAGTTTACATTGTCGAGCCGACGGGCAGCTTTGAAAATGACCCGAACGTGACGGATAAGAAATTTCCCGGTAATCCAACTCGCTCGTATCGCAGTCAGGCACCCTTGAAAATCGTTGGCGAAGTGACGGATTGGGTGAGAATAACACCCGAAGAGCTCCAGGTATGGCGCGAAAAGCTGGCGAATCTTAGAGCGGATTCGAATGCAAAAATCATTAATTAATGGCCAGTCTCTATATCATTGCCGGTTGCAACGGAGCCGGCAAAACCACAGCTTCCTTTACCGTTTTGCCGGAGCTTTTGCAGGTGCGGGAGTTCGTGAATGCAGATGAAATTGCGCGAGGGCTTTCGCCTTTTCAGCCAGAAACAGTTTCGATTGAAGCAGGCAGAATCATGTTGCGCCGGTTGCAAGAGTTAACGACACAAGAGGTGGATTTCGCTTTCGAAACGACGCTGGCAACTCGCAGCTTCGCGGGGCTGATTGACCGCACCAAAGCGCAGGGCTATACTGTCACTCTGATTTATTATTGGCTCGACAGTGTTGAACTGGCCGTTGCAAGGGTTCAGGCCCGCGTGGCGGAGGGGGGACATAATATTCCCGCTGAGGTTATTGCCCGCCGCTATCAGGCGGGACTACGCAACTTTCTGAACCTGTATAAAAGCCGGGTGGATTACTGGCTGCTTATCGATAATTCCCAAACGCAGCCCGAACTAATTGCCGAAGGGCAGGGTAATGCCTCATATAAGGTTGTAGATTTACCCAAGTGGAAAGCCATCCATCAACTAGCGAATTATGAACCAGACCGAAATTAAAGAGAAGGTGCTGCAAGGCGGCAAGCTGGCTATTGAGCGGCTTTTAGTCAAAAAGCGCCAAACCAACTCTTATGTGGTGGTTTCTGAGAACGGCAAGGTAGTGAAGCTAAAAGCCTGATTATAAATGGATAAGACATTAAAACGCCCCGCAACTAACCAGTTGCGGGGCGTTTTAATGTCACTTCAGCAGCACTAGCCGCTGGAGTTTCTACAGCAGCTTGTCAATCGTGACGGGCAGGTCGCGCACGCGCTTGCCTGTGGCGTGGTAGATGGCGTTGGTAACGGCGGCGGCTACGCCCAGCAGGCCTACTTCGCCCAGGCCTTTGATGCCGAGCGGGTTGACTTTATCGTCTTCCTCGCTCACGAAAATTACGTCGATGTCGTGGATGTCCGCGTTCACGGGGACGTGGTATTCGGCGTAGTTGTGGTTCATGTAGCGGCCGAAGCGGTGGTCCATTACCGATTCTTCCATCAGGGCCGAGCTGATGCCCCAGACTACGGAGCCGAGGACTTGGCTGCGGGCGGTTTTGGGGTTGATGATGCGGCCGGCGGCCACGGCATTCACCACGCGGGTGACGTGCACGGTCATCAGCTCCGGGTCCACTTTCACTTCCACAAACACGGCGTTGTGGGCGTGCATGGAGTATTTCGGCGGCTTCAGCGCTTCCAGCTTGGCCAGCACGGTGGAGTTTTCAGCTTCGATTTTGGGCTCGCCGCTGGCCTGCACGAGGTCGCGCAGCACGACGGCCTGGGTTTCGTCGGAGCGCAGGCGCAGCTGGCCGTTGGCAAATTTCACGTCGTCGATTTTGGCGTCTTTGAAAGCCGGGTGGTCCATTTTCTGGGCCTGCTTTAGCAGAGCTTCGCCTAGCTTGGTGCAGGCCTCCACCACGGAATTGCCCACGGAAGCAGCCGTCCAGGAACCGCCTTGCAGCGGCGACTCGGGCAAGGTAGTGTCGCCCAGCACAAAGGTGACGGCTTCGATGGGCAGGCCCATGCTTTCGGCCGCAATCTGCGTCATAATGGTGTAGGTGCCGGTGCCGATGTCGTTGGTGCCGCTGCTCACGGTGAGGTGGCCATCGGCGTCAAGGCTGGCTTTTACTACGGCGGGCTGCTTGGAAGCATCCCAGATGCCGCCGCCCATGCCCCAACCCACCAGCAGCTTGCCGTCGCGCATCGAGCCGGGCTCGGCGGTGCGTTTTTCCCAGCCGAATTTAGCTGCGCCCTCGGCGTAGCACTTGCGCAGGGCTTTGCTGGAGTAGGGGAGGTTTTGCGCTTGGTCGAAATCGGAGTAGTTGCGAATGCGGAATTCGAGCGGGTCGAGGCCGGCGGCGTAGGCCATCTCGTCCATCGCAATTTCCAAGGCAATAGAGCCCGAGGCCGCGCCGGGCGCGCGCATGTCGAGCGGCGAAAACACGTCGAGCTTGCTTAGGCGGTAGCCCAGCTCCACGTTTTTGCAGTCGTAGAGCGTGCCGCTCCAGCCCACCACGTTTTCGGTGAAATCCTCAAACTGCGAGGTTTCGGCCACGGCAAAGTGGTTGATGCCCGTGAGTGAGCCGTCGGCCGCCGTGGCAAGGGCTACGTGCTGCAAGGTTTCGGGCCGGTGGCCGAAGCTGAACATCTGCTGGCGGGTGAGCGACACGCGCACCGACCGCTCCAGTTGCAGCGAGGCCATCACGGCCAGAAACAGCTGGTACTGGGGCCGCAAACCAGAGCCGAAGCCGCCGCCGGTGTACTTCGAAATTACGCGGGCCTGGTCCTTGTTCAGCCCGAACACCTTCATCACGTACTGCTGGCTGTTGAAGGCACCCTGCGTTTTGTCGTAGATATTCAGGCTCTTATCGACCAGCCACTCCACGGTGCTCGCGAACATCTCCATGGGGTTGTGGTGCTGGGCGTGGTGCGAGTACTGTGCCTCCATGTGGGCCACGCCCTCCTTCCAGCCCTTGCTAAAATTGCCGCGCGACTTCGGGGGCTTGTAGCCGGTTTTGCCCCGGCCAGGCTCATACGCCTCGTCGATGTGCTTCACCAGCTCGGTTTCGTGCGCTTCTTCCTCGTATTCAATGTGCAGGATGGACGCGGCATAGCGGGCCAGCTCAAAGGTGTCGGCCACCACCAGCGCCACGGGCTGCATACTAAACTTGATTTCGGCGTCGTGCAGCGGCCTAAAGGGCGAGCCGCCGGGGGCCACGTCGTCCTTATAGCTGCGGTCGAGAAAGGCGAAGCCAGGCACGTTTTCGTGCGTGAAAACCTCCTGCACGCCCGGCAGCGCCCGCACCGGCGCGGCATCAATTTTCGTGATTTTGCCCTTGGCAATTGGGCTGCTCACCACGTAGCCGTAGAGCAGATTGGGGACGTTGAATTCGGCGGCGTACTTGGCGGTACCGGCCACTTTAGCTGGGCCATCGACGCGGTTGGTGGGTTTGCCGATGTAGTCGGTGGTGTGGCTCATGGGTTAGAGTTTTGGAAGGCGTTGGCGTCGAACGCCTGATTCATTTCGGTGGCTTGCTTGAGCGCGCGCACGATGGCACGCTTGGCCAGCTCAATCTTGAAGGTGTTGGCCCCGTAGCCTTTGGCGTTTTCGAGCACCTTGGCGGCCACGCGGCGGAAGGTGTCGGCCGTGGCGTGCTGGCCGACGAGCATCGCCTCGGCCTCCTTGTCGCGCCAGGGCTTGTGGGCCACGCCGCCCAGCGCCAGGCGGGCATCCTTGATGAGGGTGCCTTCCAACTCCAGCGCCGCTGCCACGCTCACCAGCGCGAAGGCGTAGCTGGTGCGGTCGCGCAGCTTCAGGTAGCTGAAATTGGTTGAGAAGCCCTTGGCCGGCAGGTCGAGGCCGGTGATGAGCTCGCCGGGCTCCAGTGTATTGTCGCGCTCGGGGTGGTCGCCGGGCAGGCGGTGGAAATCTTCAAACTTGATGGTGCGCTCACCGTTGGGGCCGCTCACGCGCACAGTGGTGTCGAGGGCGGCCAGGGCCACGCACATATCCGAGGGATGCGTGGCGATGCACTGGTCGCTGGTGCCCAGGATGCCGCACACGCGGTTGTAGCCGCCGATGGCCGAGCAGCCCGAGCCGGGCTCGCGCTTGTTGCAGGGCGTGGCCAGGTCGTAGAAATAGTAGCAGCGGGTGCGCTGCATCAGGTTGCCGCCATCAGTGGCCATGTTGCGCAGCTGCGGGCTGGCCCCGGCCAGAATGGCCTGGTTGAGCAGCGGGTAGCGTTTTTCTACCTCGGGATGCCAGGCGGTGTCGGCGTTGGTGGCGAGGGCGCCGAGGCGCAGGCCGCCATCGGGCAGGTTTTCGATGGTGTCGAGGCCCAGCTTTTTGAGGCCGATGAGGTGCGTGGGACGGGCCACGTTTTCCTTCATCAGGTCAAGCAGGTTGGTGCCGCCGCCGATGTAGGCCGCGTCGTCGTGTGCGGCTTTGTCCTGCACGGCGGCCTCCACGGCCGTGGCTTGGGTGAATGTGAAAGGGTTCATCTTACTGAAATGAGGAGTGAAGGATATTACTTCGGCGGTTCAACCGGGGCCATGTCCGGCTTTGTTGCGCCGGCCGACCAGGCTTTGTCCTCAATGATTAATCCTTCGCTGTTAAGCACTTCCATGACCGCGCTCAGGATGTTGCTGTAGGCGCCGCAGCGGCAGATGTTGCCGCTCATCAGCTCGCGCACTTCGGCTTCGGTTTTGGCCTTGCCTTCGTTGATGAGGCCCTGGGCTGAGCAAAGCTGGCCCGGCGTGCAGTAGCCGCACTGGAAGGCGTCGTGGTCGATAAACGCCTGTTGCAGTGGGCTGAGCTTGTCCTCGGTGCCCAGGCCTTCGATGGTCTGGATGTGCGAATCTTCGTGCATCACGGCCAGCGAGAGGCAGGAGTTGATGCGCTTGCCATCCACCAGCACCGTGCAAGCGCCGCATTGGCCGTGGTCGCAGCCCTTCTTGGTGCCGGTTAGGTCGAGGTATTCGCGCAGGGCATCGAGTAGGGTGGTCCAGGGCGCAATCTGGAGGGTGTGGGCCTGGTTGTTGATGTTGAGGCTAACGGCTTGCGTCGGGGCCAGGGCCTCCGGCGGCGGGGCCGGCGAGGCTTGGGTAACTTGGCTCATAATGAAAGAATAGCGTAAGGTTGTGGATACTGCTATTCGCCTACGGGTGCTTTCGGTCAGTGTTCTGCCTGTTAGCAGGGTTGGTCAGGCAAGGCGCTCGGGTAAGCACAACCAAGCAGCTGGGAAAGGCTAATAATCAATTAGAATGAAGATGATATGAAAATTTGGGCAATTCTGAGAAACTCCCGCTGCGGGCTGCACCACATCCGTAAAAGGGTTGTATTAGCAGAAATATAGCGTATTGGCCCAGTCCTTCTGTCCTGCCATATTGCTGCCATTTATTCGCTCACCAGCTACCAGCCGGACGCCCGTTTTCCGAAACGGCGCTACCTTCCCGCCCCATGAAAATCCTTTTAGTTGAAGACGAACCCTCGGTAGCCGCCTTCCTGCACCAGGGCCTGACGGAGCAGGACTACACCGTCGACCTCGCCGCCGATGGCCTGCTGGGCCTGCGCCGGGCCCAGGAAAATCGGTATGACTGCCTGATTCTCGACCAGATGCTGCCCGGCCTCAGCGGCCTCGAAGTGTGCCGGCAGGTGCGCGCCCACGACCCCGGCGTGCCCATTCTCATGCTCACCGCGCTGGGCGAAACCGACGACAAAATCCGCGGCCTAGACGCTGGGGCCGACGACTACCTCGTCAAGCCTTTCGCTTTCGATGAGCTGCTGGCCCGGCTGCGCGCCCTCGTGCGCCGCCGCACCGAAGCCCCCGCGCCCAAAGCCATTCTGCATCTGGCCGACCTCAGCCTCGACCCCGGCGCCAAGCGGGTGGAGCGCGCCGGCCAGGCCATTCAGCTCACCGCCCGCGAGTTTGCGCTGTTGGAGTATCTGCTGCGCAATCAAAACCGCGTGGTTTCGCGGGCCGATTTGTTGGAACACGTCTGGGATTTGAGCTTCGATACGGGCTCGAATGTGATTGACGTGTACATCAATTTCCTGCGGAAGAAAGTGGATAAGGGTTTTGAGCCCAAGCTGATTCATACGCTGGTGGGGATGGGGTACGTGATGAAAAATGAGGGGTAGTCAGCCTCGCAATGACAGCCGATTACCCTGCCAGTTTCTGAATAATGTCCATTCGCCTCCGCCTTGCTTTGCAGTTCGGGACCATTCTGGCCGTGACGCTGCTGCTGTTTGCGCTGGTTATCTATTTCGCCACGCAGCAGTCGCGTCGAAATGCGTTCACTCAGAGCCTGTTCAAGCGCACGCTGGTAGTCGGGCACGCCTATGTGGCGGGCCAGGAAGGTCGCACCGATGCCGGCGAAGAAGCCTCGTACCGCCGTTACCTGCGCCAGCTCTACCGCACGCTGCCGGCCGAGCAGGGCCGGGTATATGACGCCGAAAACCAGTTGGTTTTCCGGGAAGGGCAGGGGGCGGCCCGGCCCGCGCCACCCGCGTGGCTGGCCGAAGTGCGCCGCAACGGCCAGGCCGTGCTCGAGCCCGAAACCAACTACCACGAAACCGTGGGCCTGCTCTACCGCGATGCTCGCCTGGGGCCGCTGGTGGTAGTGGCTTCTTCAATAGACGAGGACAGCCGCCAGCAGCTGAATGAGCTGCGGCGGCTGCTGGCGCTGGGCTTCCTGGTGGCGGTAGTGGTGGCGGGGGCGGGCAGCTGGTTTTTTGCGGGGCGGGCGTTGCGGCCCCTGCGCCGCATGGTGCGCGAAGTCGACGGCATCACGGCCACCGACCTCAGCCAGCGCCTGACCCGCACCGGCGAAACCACCGACGAAATCGGCCTGCTCACCCAGCGCTTCAACCGCCTGCTCGACCGTCTGGAAGCGGCCTTCGTGGGCCAGCGCACCTTCGTGCGCGACGCCTCGCACGAGCTGCGCACGCCGCTCGCAGCTCTCATCGGCGAACTGGAAGTTTCGCTGCTACAGGCCGAGCGCCCGCCCGCCGAGTACCGCCGCGTGCTGCAAAGCACCCTCGACTCGGCCCGCCAGCTCAACAACCTCACCAACGGCCTGTTGCAAATTGCCCGGGCCTCCGATGACCCTTCGCAGGTGCCCATGGCGCCGGTTAGCCTCGACGACTTGCTGCTGCAGGCTCACGAGCAGCTGCTGCGCCGCCATCCCACCTGCCGCGTCGACCTGGATTTCGGCGAGGCCGAATCCTTCGTTGTGCGTGGCAACGAGGCGCTGCTGCTCTCGGCCGTGCTCAACGTTCTGGACAACGCCTGCAAGTTCTCGAAAGACACGGGCGGTACGGTAACGGCCACGCTGGCCCGCCGCCACAAGCACCTCTCGCTGCTGGTGAGCGACGAAGGGCCGGGCCTCTCGGCAGCCGACTTGCAGCAGGTTTTCGTGCCGTTTTTTCGGGCGGCCTCGGCGCGGGCGGTGCCGGGGCACGGCATCGGGCTGCCGCTGGCGGCCCGCATTATGGCCTTGCATGGCGGCACCGTGCGCGTGGAAAGCGAGCCCGGGCAGGGCACGCAGGTATGGCTGGAATGGCCTGTTCCGTCGACGTAAAGCCTGGTTTTTGGATTTTAATCCCCTTTTAATTTGCCTTTAATTCGGCCTTAATAGCGCCCGCGTAACCTTGTGTTCGGTATTGCCGCCAAGCTCCTTTTTAAGGCTTGGGGCACGCTGCAACCCCAAGGTTATGACCCAGGTAATTTCTTCGCCGGCCCAGACGGGGACTCCCATCGCGCCGCCCGCTGCCCCCGCCGAGCCCCGGCCGAAAGCATCGTTATTCAGCACCATCGGGCAGGATGCCCCGGCGGGGCTGGTGGTGTTTCTGGTGGCGCTGCCGCTGTGTCTGGGCATTTCGTTGGCCTCGGGCGCGCCGCTGCTGGCGGGCGTGATTACGGGCATCGTGGGCGGGGTGCTGGTGAGCGTGCTCAGCGGCTCGGCGGTGAGTGTGAGCGGGCCGGCGGCCGGCCTCACGGTGGTGGTGCTGTCGGCTATTTCCACGCTGGGCTCGTGGCCGGCGGTGCTGGCCGCTACGGCCGTGGCGGGCGTTATCCAGATTATTCTGGGGCTGGCGCGGGCGGGCATCATTGCCCTGTATTTCCCGGCGGCGGTTATTCGTGGGATGTTGGCCGCCATTGGTATTATATTGATTCTGAAGCAGCTGCCGCACTTCTTTGGGGCCGATGCCGACTATTTTGAGGACATGAACTTCCTGCAGTTCAATGGCATGAACACGTTCTCGGCCATTGGCGCGGCCATGAAAGGGCTGAGTCCCGGCTCGGTGCTGGTGGGCGTGGTGTCGCTGATTATCCTGCTGCTTTGGAATACGGCCCCGGTGAAGCGCCAGTCCTGGTCGCGGCTGGTGCCGGGCGCGCTGGTGGCCGTGCTGGCCGCCGTGGGCATCAACCAGCTGCTGAAAGCCGTGGCGCTCGATATGCAGGTGCGCCCCGAACACCTGGTGAAGCTGCCGGTGCTGTCGTCGCTGGGCCAACTGGCCCGCGAGATGACCTTCCCCGATTTCAACGCCCTGCGCAACCCTGCTACCTACGGCGTGGCCTTCACCATTGCCATCGTGGCCTCGCTCGAAACGCTACTCAGCGTGGAAGCCGTGGACAACCTCGACCCGCAGAAGCGCCATACGCCTACCAACCGCGAGCTAATGGCGCAAGGCGCGGGCAACCTGGTAAGCGGCCTGCTGGGCGGCCTGCCGCTCACGGCGGTTATCGTGCGCTCGTCGGCTAACATCGCGGCCGGCGCGCAGAGCAAAATGTCGGCTTTCATCCACGGCCTGCTGCTGCTCACGAGCCTTCTGTTTCTGGGCGCGGTGCTGAACCTGATTCCGCTGTCGGCGCTGGCGGCGGTGCTGCTGATGGTGGGCTTCAAGCTGACCACGCCGGCCCTCTACCGCAAGCAGTGGCAGCTGGGCCGCGAGCAGTTCATCCCCTTCATTATTACCATTGTGGCGGTGCTCTTCACCGATTTGCTGAAGGGTGTGAGCATTGGGCTGGTGCTGGGCTTCTTCTTCATTCTGCGCGATAATGCCAAGGCCGGTTCCTACCTGCGCCGCGACGACTCGGCGGACAACGCCGAAAGCCCCAATGCTCCCCTGCACCTGCGCCTGCCCGAGCATGTTTCCTTCCTCAACAAAGCCAGCATTGTGACCACGCTGGACCAACTGCCCGCCAACAGCCGTGTCATCCTCGACGGCACCCGTTCCGACGTCATCGACCACGACGTGCTCGAAGCCATCGAAGCCTTCCGGCAGGCCGCCCCGGCCCGGGGCATTGCGTTGGAGTTGCGCGGCATCCGGCAGGTGGCGCTGGGGGCGCATTAAAATTGCCCGAACATTATGCCAGGTGCAGCAAGGTATGACGTTCAATTTCTGCCTGGCCTAATTTCATTTTCTATCAAACATGACCGAAAAAAGCACTGGCCAGATGCAGAAGCTACCTGGTGATTCATCAGCATCTGGCGCGGCGGCCAGCACCGGCGAAACGCCTGGGGTAGTTGCCGTGACTACGCTCACGATGTCGCGCGGCACGCGGCCGTTCATCACCGGCCGTGCGGCTAGTGGCGTGCACAACTACCGCCGCCGCAGCGCCTGAACGGTGTCGGAGCTGCGCCCGTAAACGCTGCAGATAAGAAGTATCACTACTCACTGGCGCTACCTTGGCAGTGCCTTTTCGCTTTGCCGCCCGGCCGGGTTGCCAAGCACCATGCGCCGGAAAAGCTGCTTCGGCAGCGCAATTGGCGCTAAAAATTCCCTCACTATGGCTGGAATCAGCAAAATTCTCGAAAACAATAAGAAATGGGTTTCCGACCGCAACGCTTCGGACCCCAACTTTTTTAAGAACCTGGCCAACGGCCAGAAGCCGAAGTACCTGTTCATCGGCTGCTCCGATTCGCGGGTGCCGGCTTCGGGCATTACGGGCACGGGCCCGGGCGAGATGTTCGTGCATCGCAACATTGCCAACCTGGTGGTGCACAGCGATATGAACCTGCTTAGCGTGCTGCAATACGCTGTGGAAGTGCTGGGCGTGCAAGACATTCTGGTGGTGGGCCACTACGGCTGCGGCGGCGTGGCCGCAGCGGCCGCAAACAAGCAGTACGGCCTGATTGATAACTGGCTGGTGAACATCCGCGACGTCATCCGGCTGCACGAAGCCGAATACCTGCGCATCAAGGACGACAAGCAGCGGGCCCGCCGCCTAGTGGAGCTGAACGTGATTGAGCAGGTGCGCAACCTCGCCAAAACCAACATCATCCAGAACGCCATGCGCGGCGACAACCCGCCCCGCTTGCACGGCCTCGTCTACGACATCGCCGATGGTGTGCTCAAAGACCTGAACGTGGACGGCCGCGACGTGATGGATGCCATGGAGCACATCTACGCTACCGAGGCTGCGACTCCCGAAGTCGAAAAAGACAAAGACGCCAATTCCTACGACGGCCCCAAGCACGACCCGGCCAAAGAGGCAGCAGTAGTTGATAAGAAAGTTGTAGCCGAAAAGAAATAGGCACACCCGACCTTTCCGTTTTTCCCGAATCCCTACCGACCACCCACAAAAAAGCCCTGCCGCGCATTGCGGCAGGGCTTTTTTGGGTTTCGGGCAAGCAAGTGGGCCCGGTTACTTGGCGGCTTGCAGTTCCTGCGTGGCTTTGTCGACGGCAGCCTGGGCTTCGGCGGCGTGGCCGCGGCTGGCCTGGGCTTTGTTGGCGGTCTGGAGCAGGCCCAGCACCATGCGGTCGGCGCCGTAGGCTTTGTACTTCACGCCGAGGTCGCGCAGACGCGTCACACCTTCGGCAAAGGCCGTTGGGTCGTCGAGGCGGCCCATCATGCCAGCCATGGGCTCGGCCAGGCTGAACTTGGCCTGGGGGCGGGCGGCGTCGAATTTATCGCGTACGTAAGCCCATTCGGCGGGGCCACCGGCCTGGGCGTAAGTGGCCACTACGGCTTGTGCGAGGGCGCTTTGGCTGTCATTTTCCAGCGCTTTGGCACGGATCAGGGCCTGGGCCGGCTGCACCATGGCCAAGGCGCGCAGGGCGGCACCCTGCACGCTGTACGACTGGCTGTTGAGTTGCTTGGTGAAGTACTTCTCGTCCTTCTTGTCCTTCAGCTTGGCCAGGGCGCCGAGCAGCGAGGCCTGCACCCAAGGTTCCTTTTCGGTGGCTGCCAGCTTGCGCAGGGCAGGCGCGGCCACTTTGGCCACGTCCTTATTATCCAGTTTCAACGCCTCCACAGCGGCTAAGCGGTTGTTGTAGAACTTGTCGTTGAGAGCGGCCAACAGCGTGCTGCGATTGGCTGCAATGGTCTGGTCTTTAGCGGCCGCGTCGATGGCCTCGCGGCGGTCAACAAACAGCGGTGCATGGGCGTACTGGAAGGCGTACTCGGCGGCCGTCTTGTTGTCGGTTTTCAGCCACAGCGTCTTCTTGTTGGCATCCACGTTCACCAGGTCGGGCTTGGCCGACAGGGGCATGGTGAAGGTCTGGGTGGCCTCCGTCATGGTCACGGGCTGGTGCATCACCTTGCCGTCCACGTAGTAGTCGATGGTGAAGGGCAGGCGGAAGGTCTGGCCGGCCTGGGTCTGTTTCACGGTCACCGTTTCAGCCTTTTTAGCCGCATCCCAGGCATAGTCGATGGTCACGATGGGATGGCCGGGGGCGAAGTACCACTGGTTCCAGAACCAGTTCAGGTCTTGGCCCGACACGGCTTCAAAAGCCAGACGCATCTGGTGCGCCTCGCCGTTGCCGAGGGCATTATCCTTGAGGTATTTCTGGAGTCCGGCGAAGAATACATCGTCGCCGAGGTAGGTGCGCAGCATGTCCATAATGGCCCCGCCCTTCTGGTAGCTTACGAGGTCGAAAACCTCCTCCTGCTCGTCGTAATGGAAGCGCACGAGGGTTTTTGCGGCATCGCGCGGGCTTGCCAGGTAGCGGCGCAGGTAGCGGTAGTAGTGCGCATCGGCGGCATCCTTGCCGTATTTATGTTCGGCGTAGAGGCCTTCCGAAAAGTCGGCCATCGTCTCGTTCACGGTGATGTTGGACCAGCTTTCGGCCGTCACGTAGTCGCCGAACCACTGGTGGAACAGCTCGTGCGCAATCACCGATTCAGAGCCGTATTCGCGGTCAATCAGTTCGCGGTCGGTCATTTGCACCTGCTCGCCGTGCAAGGTGGCGGTGGTGTTTTCCATGGCGCCGCTCACGTAGTCGCGGGCCACAATCTGGGCATACTTGTTCCACGGAAACTCCACGCCGAGGCGGTTGGAGTAAAACTCCATCATGTCGGGTGTGTTGCCGAAAATCTGCTTGGCGAAGGGCGCGTACTTGGGTTCGAGGTAGTAGTTAACCTCCTTGCCGCGCCAGGTGTCCTTGTAAATTTTGAAGTCACCCACGGCCATCATAAACAGGTAGGGGGCGTGGGGCAGCTCCATTTTCCACACGTCGGTGCGCAGGCCGGGGCCGGCGGGCGTGCTGCTCACCATGCGGCCGTTGCTGAGCGTCACGTACTTGGCGGGCACGGTCATCGAGATTTCCTCGGTGGTTTTCTGGTTGGGGCGGTCGATGGTGGGGAACCAGGCCGACGAGCCTTCCGTCTCGCCCTGCGTCCAGATTTGGACCGGCTTGCCCTTCACCGTCGAATCGGGGTTGATGAAGTACAGGCCCTTGGCATCCGTAATGGCGGCCGAGCCCTTCACTTTCAACTCGTCCGGCTTCGACACGTAGTCGATGTAAATCGTGTACTCCTCGCCCGGCTTGAAAACGCGGCCGAGGTTGATGCGCAGGTTCATGCCATCGGCGTAATCATATTTTAGCGGGGTTTGCGTAGTGCCGTTCATCAATGCCACGACGTTGATGTCCATGCCTTTGGCATCGAGGCGGAGCGTGTCGGTGGGGTAGGCGTGGGGCTTGAGCGCGACCCACTCCTTGCCCAGCAGGTGGCGCTTAGCGTAGTCGAAACGCACGTCGAGCTTGGTATGCACCAGGTCGTTGACCTTGGTGGCCGAGGCGCGGTAAGGGGATTCAGGCTTGGCCGTCGGCGGGGTGGGAGCCTGTGCAAAAGCCGGGCTGGTGGCCGCCAGGCCCAGCAGGCCCAGCGCGAAAAGGTGCTTCATGGAGAAACGAAATGGAGAAATGGGAGTTTCGCGCGAAGGACGCGGGTAACGGGCCAACGTTGCGGCTGGAAGCACGAAAGTAGCGTGCCCGGGCGAGACGGCCCTGACGATGTACGGACTCGCAGAGTTCACGCTATAGTAGCTTTGCACCCCCACCAACCCACCAATGAATGCGACTTACGCACTACGCCAGCCCATTTTTTTGCACACTTTTCACTTTTAACGCCCTGGCCCAAAGTACCCCGGCCGACAGCGCCCGCGCCCTCAACGAGGTGACCGTGTACGGCACCCGCCTCGACCAGGTGGCTGGCCAGACCGGCCGCTACGTGACCGTGGTTCCCGGCCGCACGCTCAGCCAGTACCCGGTGGCCTCGCTTGATGATTTGCTGCGCTTGCTGCCCGCCATCGAGATGCAGAGCCGGGGCAACTTCGGGACGCAGGCCGACATTACGCTGCGCGGCTCCACCTTCAATCAGGTACTCATTCTGCTGGATGGGATGCGGCTGAACGACCCGCTCACGGGCCACTTCGCGGGCTATCTGCCCATCACGCCCGCCGAAATTGAGCAGATTGAAGTGGTGCGCGGCCCCGGCGCGGCCCTCTACGGCCCCGACGCCGTGGGCGGCTTCGTCAACATCGTCACCAAAACTTTCGCCGCCACGCACCGCCCCGATGGCGTGGAAATCGGTGGCACCTTCATGGCCGGCGAGTACGATTTGAAAACCACCAACGCCGGCTTTTACGGCCAGGACAAGGGTTTGCGGCTGGCCGGCGGCATTCTCAACAACACCGCCAGCGGCCAGCTGCTGAACCTGCCCGGCGGCGGGCGCAACGACTTCAAGCTGAATACCTACTCGCTCTCGGGCGCTTATCAAATCAGCCCCAAGCTGAGCGCCGCCGCCCGTGCCAGCTTCGACCGGCGCGACTACAACGCCCAGAACTTCTACACGACCAACGCCGGCGACCGCGCCCGCGAAACCACCTCGCGCGACTGGTACCAAGGGCAATTGCGCTACGACTGGAACACCCGCGCCCGCACCGAGCTGCAGCTGGTGGGCACCTCCAGCACCGACGACTACCTCTACACGCCCGCTTCCGTGGCCAGCAGCCACCTCATGCACTACCTCAACGTGCAGGCCCAGCACCAGCTGCGCTTTTCCGACAAGGTGCAGCTGACCCTGGGCGGGCAGGCCGACCGCCGCCGCGTGCGCAGCAACGACCAGGGCATTCACGCGGTGTGGCACCAGGGGGCTTTTGCCGTGGCTGGCCTCATGCCCACCAGCGGCCTGAGCGTCACGGCGGCCCTGCGCCTCGACCACGACCAGGCTTATGGCACCGAAGTAGTGCCCCAGCTCACCGCCAGCCAGCACCTGAGCGACAAGCTGACGGTGCGCGGTGCCGTGGGCCGGGCTATTCGAGCGGCCAATTTTACGGAGCAGTATTATTCGTCCATCCGGCCGGGCACGGTGCCCACGGGCTTCAATGTGGGCAACCCCCACCTGAGCGCGGAGCGCACCTGGAGCTACGAAGGCGGCCTCGATTTCCAGCCGCTGCCGGCCCTCACGCTGCGCGGCACCTATTTCAACCGCTACGGCCGCAACCTGATTGACTACGTGAGCCAGCCCGGCGCGCAGGTGATTGCGGCTACCGGATTGACCAACCTGAACCCCGCCGCCACCTATCGCCTGGCCGAAAACCTGTTTGCCGTGAGCACGCAGGGGCTGGAATTTGAAGCCAGCACCCGCGCGCAATTGAGCAAGGGTCTGCGGCTTGAAGGCAGCGTGGGCTACACTTACACTCACCTGAATATCGACGGCAACATCACGTCGCAATACCTGAGCAACGTGGCGAAGCAGCTAGTGAGTGGCAGCGTAAGCCTGGTGCACCGCCGCTTCACGGCCAGCCTGGGCGGGGTGTATAAGCAGCGCACCGGCCAACAAACCGTGGCCAGCGCCACCGTGAACGATGCCCAGCTTACGCCCGATTACGTGGTCATCAACGGCCGGCTGGATGTGGCGCTGCTGCCCGAGCGCCTGTGGGTAGTGGCCCAGGCCCAGAACTTGTTCGACGCGAAATACTCCGACCTGCTGGGCGCCCAAATGCCCGGCCGCTGGCTGATGGCCGGCGCGCGGCTGGCGCTGCGGCGGTAGGGGCAGAGCCGCGCCGCCGCAGCGGCTTGGAGCAAAGGAAATAAGAACGGCCTGCTGAGCGCAACGCTCAGCAGGCCGTTCTTTTTGGGCTACCCAACGCCACCGCTGGCCCGTGCAGCCGCCCGGCCTTACCTTTGCCCCATCAATTCCTCCTCCCGGAAGGATTGTTTTTATACAGAGGCGCTGAGAGACAGGCTCGACGACGCGCCGGCAACCACCCGCAACCGCGGACCGGTGCCAATTCCTGACCATATAAAAACAACTGCCGTGCCCGCTGTTTCCGCTGCCTCGCTTGCTTTTTCTGGTGTTTTTCGTTCCCGTTCGTTGCTGATAGGCCGAATGCGGATGGGCTGTTGTTGCTGTTGAGTGCGGGCACTCGCGCCGCGTAGCTGACGCTGCGGCCGGCGCATACCAATTCCTTTTTACGGGCTTTTTGCTTTGCGGCACGGCCGCCCCGGGTGGGGCGGTGGCGTGGCGCGTTTCTATCTGTTTATGTTAAAAAAATCACTGGAGCTGCTTCGCGCGGAAGCAGCCGAAACGGGGGCGAATACGCTCAAACGTAGCCTGAACGGCGTGAGCCTGATTGCCATTGGCATCGGCGTTATTATCGGGGCGGGCCTGTTCTCGCTCACCGGCATTGCGGCCGCCAACAATGCCGGGCCGGCCGTTACCATTTCCTTTATTGTGGCCGCCGTGGGCTGTGCTTTCTCGGCGCTGTGCTATGCCGAGTTTGCGGCGCTGGTGCCCGTGTCGGGTTCGGCCTACACATATTCCTATGCCACGATGGGCGAGCTATTTGCTTGGATTATTGGCTGGGACTTGGTGCTGGAGTACTCGGTGGGCGCGGCCACGGTGGCCATCAGCTGGTCGCAGTACCTCATCAAGTTTCTGGGAAAATACGGGCTGCATATTCCGGCGCGGCTGGTGATGTCGCCGTTTGAGTCGGCCACGCTGGCCGACGGCAGCACCGTGCACGGCTACGTAAACGTGCCGGCCATGCTCATCGTGCTGGCCATTACGGCCATCGTCACGCGGGGCACCAAGGGCTCGGCGTGGTTCAACGCGCTGGTGGTGGCCCTGAAGGTGGCCGTGGTACTGGTGTTCATCGCGCTGGGCTGGCAGTACATCGCCCCCGCCAATTACCAGCCCTACATCCCGGCCAATACGGGCACCTTCGGCGAATTCGGCCTGAGCGGCATTCTGCGCGGGGCAGGCGTGATATTCTTCGTCTTCATCGGCTTCGACATCGTGGCCACCATGGCGCAGGAAACCAAGAACCCGCAGCGCAACATGCCCGTCGGCATCCTCGGCTCGCTGGCGGTGTGCACGGTGCTGTTTGTACTGTTTGGGCACGTGCTCACGGGCTTGGCCAATTACACCGAGTTCAAGAACAGCGCCGCGCCGGTGGCCATTGCCATCGAGAAAACGCCCTACGCCTGGCTGTCATCGGCTGTGATTCTGGCCATTCTCGTCGGCTACACATCGGTGATATTGGTTGATTTGCTGGGGCAGTCGCGGGTGTTTTTCTCGATGTCGCGCGATGGGCTGCTGCCGCCGGTATTCTCGCGGCTGCATCCGAAATTTAACACGCCGTTTCAGTCCAGCCTGCTGCTGGGGTGCTTCATTGCGCTATTTGCGGGCTTCGTGCCCATTTCGGTGGTGGGCGAAATGACGAGCATCGGCACGCTGCTGGCCTTCGTAATGGTGTGCCTCGGCGTGCTCATCATGCGCAAAACCAACCCCGATGCGCCGCGCTCTTTCCGCACGCCGTGGGTACCGGTGGTGCCCATCCTGGGCATCGTGGTATGCCTCGTGATGATGGCCTCATTGCCGTGGGAAACCTGGCTGCGTCTCATCGTGTGGCTGGCGCTGGGCATGATTATCTACTTCGGCTATGGCAAGAAGAACAGCAAGCTACGGCTGGCCCGGGAGGCGGTTGGGAGAGTTAAGAGCGAGCTTATTGTTAACTCCTGACTCTTCAATGCGTGGTGAGCCCGTTTGCGTCCAGCTCCTCATCATCACGCACCCGGCCGAGGTCGCCTTCCAGGTCAATCTCACCGGCATCGGGAGTGGGAGTGAGGGGGCGTTGCTTGTACACATCCACGGCCCCGCAGCGGTCGAGGACGGCGCGGCCCAGCTCGGCTTCTGCGGAGGTGGCGGTTTCGATGGTGACCACGGCGTGCTCGGGGCCGGTGGCGGCGATGTGAGCGTGCGCATCATCCAGTTGACTGCCACTGAACAGGTCCGTAAAAAACCGCGTCACGCTTTCGCGGAAGGGTTCGGGGGGGGCGCCGGCATCGGGCAGGTTCTGGGCCTGGAGGGTTTCCTGAGTGGCAATATGGATGGTGCCAGGGGCGAGGCCGGCCGCCTGCGCCTGGGCGGCGGCAAACTCGGCTTCGGAGGCACTGGTGAACAAACCGACGATGATGCGGGCCATGAGAAAGTGGGGGAGGATGTGCCGGTTCTACGGCGGCCCCGGCGGGCGGTTGTGGCGCGGGCGGCGCGGCCCACGCCACAACCGGCTACTTCAGCACCTTGCAGCGGCTGGGCAGGCGGCCGGCTGTGATGAGGGTGTTGAAGTCGGTGGTGGGATTGGCGTAGGCGGCGCGGGGGCCGCAGTCGCAGAGGGCCGTGAGCGGGTCGCGGTCCACAATCAGGGCATCCATATCAGCCAGTGAGGGCGCGGTGGTCAGCTGGGCGTAGTCGGCGTAGGTGAGCTTGAGGAAGGCCACGTTCGGGCCGATGCCCCGGTTATCGAGCCAGTAGCCCTGGGCCAGCGCGGTGGGCTGGGACAGGTGGCCCGACACGTCGGACGGTGCGGGGTAGGCCACGATGCTGCGGCGGTCATCGCTCAGCGTCACGGGCACCAGGTCGTGGTAGTCGGCCCTGGTTTTGTAGAGGATGGCGGGGGCGCTGGCCGCTAGGGGCTGCGGTTTTGCCAGCGGCGACTTGGCTACGCGGCCGGTGCTACAGCCGGCTATCGTGGCGATAATCAGGTACAGGGTCGTTTTCATGCTGCTGCTTATTCTACCGAAATCTTTTTGCTGATAAGGCCCGCGCTGGTGGACAGCTGCACGAGGTAGAGGCCGGTGGGCAGCCCGCCCACCGGAATAGCCAGCGGCGTGGCCGCCGGCACGCGGCGGGTCTCGTACACCACCTGCCCGGTGAGGCTCAGCAGGCGCACGGCGGCCACGGCGGCCGGCAAGGCGCGCACATCCACGGTCAACACCTCGTGGGCGGGGTTGGGGAAGAGGCCTACCTGGGCGGCCAGGGCCGCCGGTGCGGTGGCCGTGGCCGCCGCCCGGCTCACGCTCATATCAAACAAATACGTGCCGATGTTGCCGGCGAAATAGGGCGCTACTTTCACGTAGAGCGTGCCGCCGTTGCCCAGCGTGATGGGGCCGGGCATCACATCGTCGTAGGTGGTCGACCAGGTGGTGCCGCCGTCCAGGGAGTAGGAAAAGAGGGCGTCGAGCGAGTAGGTCTGGCCGTTGGCGCTGCTGTAGGAGTCGTGCAGGCGGGCCGTGATGCTGTAGCTGTTGCCGGCCGGCAGGTTCACACGGTAGTAATCCACGTCGGTGGTAGCGTGGCAGTTGGAGCCGGTGGTGGCGCGGGTGGCCGCATTATTGGTAAACGTGAGGGCCAGCGGGGCGGCGGTGGTCACGGCGTCGTCGGGCTCGAAGGCGTCGGCCTGGAGGGCGGCGGCCTGCACCGTCACCCGCGTGGGGTTCTGGAACGTGCCGGTGCCGGTAAGCTGCCAGGTGGTGGCGGCGGTCGGCTTGTGCAGCACGGCCAGCAGGTAGGTGCCCGGCGCGGCCGTGATGCCGGTGGTGCTAAACGTGAGGTACGGGGCCTGATAAGTATAGCCGGCGGGCAGGCCGGTGGTTTCGTTATAGGTGTTGATGGTTTGCACGAAGCTGCCATCGAGATTATACAGATTGACCTGGTACTGCCCGGTGAAGGTGCCCGTGCTGGCGTTGGCAATGTTGAGGTTGACGGATGCGGCCTGGCCCTGGGTGAAGGTGGCCGGCGTGGCGGTGATGGCCGAGTTCAGCCGGATGGTGTTGGCGTTGCCTACGGTGATTTGGGGCAGGTTGGTGTAGCCGTTGCGGTCGGCCACCAGCAGCCAGTTGCCGCCGCTGGGGCGGTAGAAGATGCCGATTTTGTAGGTGCCCGGCAGCACGCTGAACAGGCCAGCGGTGGCAAAGCTCAGGTTGCCGGTGTAGGTGTAGCCGGCGGGCAGGGACTGGGCGGTTTTGGTTTCCACGTAGTCGACCAGGGCATTGTTGAGGTCGAATACGGCGGCGCAGTAGTCGCCGGCGAAGGCGGCCGTGCCGGTGTTGATGAGGTTGGTGCTTACCGAAAATGCCTGCCCGTAGGCCAGGGCCGGAGCCGATAGCGTCACGGTATTATTTAGGGCCATGGCGGCGGTGGGGGTGGTGGTGCCGCCGCCCTGGGTGGTGCCGGCCGGCGGCTGAATGCCGATGATGGCCTGCTGGCCGCTGTTGTAGCTGCCGGCGCCGCCGCCGGTGCCCAGACCGGCGGGGTTCACGGCATTGATGGAAAAGTAGCCGTCGTAGGCCCCGCCCCAGCCCCAGTTGAAGTGCAGGAAGTTGTTGGCATCGTAGCCATCGGCCACGAAGCAGTGTCCGCCCCCGGTACCGAAGCCCGCGTAGATGATGGGCCGGCTGGCATCGAGCTCGGTTTTCATCAGGTTTAGCCATTGCGCGTCGGTGTAGGGCTGGCGCAGCAGGCCCTGCATGGTGGGGCGGTAGCCGAAGTAGGTTTTCAGGGCATACTCGGCGCAGTTGGGCACGTTGGTGGCGGCCGATATCACGTAGGCATTGCTGGAGTGGGCGCTGTAGCCCATGTCCTCGCTCACGCCCACCTGGTACATGAGGGTGGCCACGGCGGTGTTGGCCGAGGTCACGGAGTTCGGCATGGCCGTCCATTGGTAGGTGGTGGTGCCGAAGTTGGCCGAGAGCGTGCCGAAGCTGGCCGTGTTGTAGGAGTGGAAGCCCGCGCCGGTGGCCGGGTAGTTCCAGTATTTCATGATTTGGGCGGTGGCGGTGGCCACGCAGCCGGTCACGGAGCGTCCGCCGCCGGGGGTGTCGTAGGGGCAGAGGTCGTTGTAGTACGGCGACTGGTTCCAGCGGGTGGCCACCAGCGGGGCCACGGCCGCGGTGGCGCTGGGCCGGCTGGCCGTGCCGGGCGTGCCGCTCAGCAGCTGCTGCCACGCGGCTGTGATGTCGGGCGTAGCCGCTACGTGGGTGGCCACCACCCGGCGAATGTCGGCGCGGTAGCCTTCCAGCCACTTGGCCACCTGCGGGGCCAGGTGGGCGGCATCGAAACCGGACTGGTCGGAGTAGCCGAGGATGGGCGTCACCTGGTCGTCGGCGGCCACCAGCACGAAGCCCGGAGCCGGGGTGGCAAACACGTAAAACGCCGCGGCCGGGGCCGCCCCGCCCATTTCGGCGCGGTAGGCCAGGGCGAGCGGGGCGTCGGCGGACAGGCCGTGTGCGGTGCGCGTGGCCAGGAACGCGGCACCCGCGCGGCGGGCCGTGGCCTCGTCGATGGGGGCCGCGGCGGCGGGCCGCAGCCACACCAGCAGGAACAGTAGCAGGAGTAGGTTTTTTTTCATGGCACAGAAAGTTGAGTGGGACGCTGGGAGCGAAAACTACCCGGCGGCGGCGGTTAAGTCGGGCAATAGTCTAGCAGCCGGGGAAAAAAGTCGACCGGCCCGGCTGCGGGTCGACCAAGCCGCCGTTTGTGGCGCTACGGTGGCGGTTATGTCCAAATAGTTCTTGCCTTTTGCGCATCCATCCACCATCCCCCACATACCTACTGCATGGCCCAAGCCAAATACGCCGCCCGGTTCGAGAACTTCTTCGAGAAACTGCGCCTTAACCGCGACCAGTTTGCCGACATGGCTGCCTTCACCCTGCAAGCCCTCCAGCAGGCCGCCAACGGCAAGTACAGCGCCGCGGCCGAGGCCCTCAAAACGACCTCGCCGACTACCGCGCCGCCCACGCCGGCCAGCTCTCCGGCGAGAGCCAGGCCGGCACCGTCACACTGGCCCAGGCCCTAGAGGACTTCAAGGCTTACGCGAAGCGGATGGAGTGCAAGGTCATCAACCCCACCTACGAAGTGGGCAGCCCCGACCTGCTGGCCATCTTTCCCAAGGGCCGCGCCGCCCTCACCAAGAGCAACCAGAGCAAGGTGGAAGACGCCTTCACGGCCTTTCTCGATGCCTCGATGCCCAGCCCACCGCTTTCACCTCGCCTCAGCGCTCGGAGGGCCGGAAGGTGCTCGAAGCGCTTTCAGCCGCGCTGTGCCGCGCCGATGGCTTGGCCAAAACCGCCGGCACCCAGCGCATCAACCTGCACGACGGCCGCGCCGCCACCTGCCTGGCGCTGTTCCAGGTTTACCTCACGCTGCTGCTCGAATTTGCGACGCAGCCGGAGCGGGCTACCCCCGTTTTTCGACTTCAGCAAAGCCGAAATGGGTGGGGGCAAAAAGGCCAAGCTGCCCGTGCCCGCCACCCCAAAAGCTAACCAACCCTGTTTTTACGCGAAAAGCCCTTTCCGGAGGCCCGGAACAGGCTTTTCTGTACGGATGGGGTACTCCGGGGCTCCGGAACGAGCATTTCCGTCCGGCGAAGCCCACTCCGGAGCGCCGGAGCGACCATTTCCGAGCAGCGAAGGGCATTCCGGAGTTCTAGATGTTTCCCTTGGCCGACGCGCGTCGCCGGCACGTCGCCGACCAAGGGCGTCCACAGGCGGGGTGACAGCTGCCGGTGGCAGAATTTCAGCCAACCATCATCCCCGGCGCGGTACCTTTACACTTGCATTATCCGCCGAACTTTTACCCCATTCAGGTAGTTGGCGGCGGAATTCCTAAGCTCATCGATGGACACCACCCAATACCCCGGCCTGATACCTTCGTACGAACACGAGCGCCTGGCGGCCCTGCAGCCCTACCAGGTGCTGGGCACGCCGGGGCAGGAGGTGTTCAATGATTTTGTGAGCATCGTGGCCAAGCTCTTCGACATGCCCATTGCCCTGGTGAGCTTGGTGCGGGCCGACGACGTGGTGTTCGTCGGCAACGAGGGGCTGCCCGATGCCTTGGTCGTGAACCGCGAAGACAGCATGTGCTCGGTGGCCATCCTCAGCGAGGGCCTCACCGAGTTCCGCGACATCGCCGCACAGCCCTGCGCCCTTGTCAATCCCTTCGTGGCCCAGCAAATGCATCTTGGCTTCTACGCCGGGCAGGCCCTGCACGCCCCCAATGGCTTGGCCGTGGGCAGCCTCTGCATCATCGACCGCCGCCCCCGCCAGCTCACCCCCTCGGAGGGCCTTTTGCTGAAAGACCTGGCCCAGGTAGCCCAGGAGCTGCTGCGCCTGCAGGCCGCCCTGGCCGCCGGCTTCACCGTGCCCGAGGCCCTGCCCACCCGCATCGATGCCACCGTGCAGCAGTCACTCACCCGCCTCGCCACCCTGGCCGAGCTGAACCAGTGGGAAGCCGCCGACACTGAAGAAGCACGGCAATACGCCGAGTCGCGCCTCGACGAAGCCCGCTACCTGGCCCAGACGCTGCACCGCGAACTCCAAGCCGTGCTGGCAAAGGCATAGGGCAAGGCGGGGCCGCTTTCGCCGGAGCCCCCCCAGAACCAACCTCATTACCCCAGGTTGCCCGGAAAACTACTGCTTGATGTATTTCGTGGTCACCCACCGGCCCGTCCCGGCCTCCTGCAAGCGCAGAAAATACACGCCGGCTGGCAGCAAGGGCAGCTCCACCTGGCTGGTTGTTACACTGGCCTCATATACCACATTGCCCAGCGCGTTGCGCAGCTGGAGCGGCCACGGGCCGGTGCCGTTCAGGCCGGCCAGAGAAAAAGCATTGGTCGTGTTGGGGTTGGGGTAAAGTTGGATTTCAGCCTGGGAGAGGCCGGCTTTCACCGTCGCCACGGGCGAGTACGTTGCCTGGCCATCCACATCCACTTGCTTGAGGCGGTAGTAGAGCTGGCCGGTGGCGGTGGTGCGGTCAAACTGCTCGTAGGTGCGCGGCAGGCTGGTGGTACCGGCTCCGGCCACGCGGTAAGCCGCATTCCAGACGGTGCCGTTGATGCTCTTCTCCACGTCAAAATAGCTGTTGTTCAATTCGCTGGCCGTGGCCCAGCGCAGAGCCACGCCGCCGGCTTGCGGCTGGGCCGAAAAGCTGACCAGGGTGACCGGCAAGGGGGCCGACGCGTACGCCACCGTGCGGCTGGAAATGCCGGGGCCGCTGATGGTGACCCCCGAAACTTTGGTGCCGAAGGAAGCCGGCGTAGCGGTGGCGTAGTCGCAGGTGTTGCGGTACTGGTTGCGGTTGGTGGTAGCCGTGCCGCTGCCGCCCGCGGTGGGCAGCGCAATATTGGTGAAATTGCCGGAAGCCTTCGTGTTGTCGAACGACACCTGGAGGTTGTAGAGATTGGCAGGCCTATTGCCGGCAAACGTTACTGCGTATTCGTAAACCAGGTCGTAATTGTAGCCATTCGTGCAGCCCGATGCATTGGTCGAGTAAATCGATTTGGGCTTTGCGTTGATGGTTACGGAGTATGCCTTATTGCCATTTTGCGCCGCGTCGGCCACCACAGTCACCTGCGCCTGGCAGTTTAGGGAGCCCAGCAGCCCGAAAGCAAGCAGCGTAGTTAGCGGAGAAAACGGGGCGCGAAAGCAGGACAAGTAGGGCACTGGAATGATAAAGCTTACAGAAAAAGGGAGTGACGACGAGCGTAGGCGATAGGCAAAATTTTGCCTATTTAGTATTTAAAGAATACAAAGCTACCGGGCGGCTATGGTTCAGCTTTCGCCTTTTCGCCCAACCTGGTGGTTTGGGCCGTGAACCGGGTTAATCAGTCCTTGAAATATTTAGCGCCCACTGATTCGATACCTAAATCCAAGAACTAGCCGGGCAATTGCGCACGCCGGGCAGCAGGCCTATAACTGACGGCTTGGCATTCTCAAAACCGACCTTTTCTCCGGTTACCTTTGTTGATTCCCTGCGTCGATAATCCCTCGGCGCAGTCCTCCAATCAACCTGAATTCTGTGATAGTTTGCATTGCCGAAAAGCCTAGTGTCGCCCGTGAAATTGCCACCGTGCTGGGTGCCACCCGCCGCATGGACGGCTACATGGAAGGCAACGGCTACCAGGTCACCTGGACCTTCGGCCACTTCTGCCAGCTCAAGGAGCCCGACGACTACCAGCCCGAGTGGAAGCGCTGGAGTCTGCACAACCTGCCCATGATTCCGGATTCGTTCGGTATCAAGCTCATGCGACGCGACGAGGGCGTGGTGAAGCAGTTCCACACCATCAAAAAGCTGGTGGACGAGGCCACCGAAGTGATAAACTGCGGCGATGCCGGACAGGAAGGCGAGGTGATTCAGCGCTGGGTATTGATGGAGGCCAAGTGCCGCAAGCCTGTGAAGCGCCTCTGGATTTCGTCGCTGACGGAGGAGGCTATCCGCCAGGGCTTCCAGAACCTGCGCGAGGCCAAGGAATTCGACAGTTTATACCAGGCTGGCAAAAGCCGCGCCGTGGGCGACTGGCTGTTGGGCCTCAACGCCACGCGCCTCTTCACCCTCAAATACACCACCTACCAGGACAAGCAGCTCCTGAGCATCGGCCGGGTGCAAACCCCCACGCTGGCCCTGCTGGTGGAGCGCTGGCACGAAATCCAGAACTTTAAACCCGAGCCGTATTGGGTGCTGAAAACCGAATACCGGGGCACCCTCTTCAGCCACATGGCCGCGCCGGATAAGGCGAAGGATGCCGACGCCGCACCCGACACCAAGAGCCGCCTGCGTGCCCTGGGCTATTTCGTGACCGAAGAAGAAGCCCGCGAAGCCCTGGAAGCCGTGCGCCCTGCCCCGCTGCGCGTGACGGATGTGGAAATCAAGAAAGGCCGCGAATCCCCGCCGCGTCTGTTCGACTTGACCTCCCTGCAAGTGCAGTGCAACAACCAGCTGGGCCTCTCGGCCGAGGACACGCTGAAAATCGTGCAGGGCCTGTACGAGAAAAAAGCCGTGAGCTACCCGCGCGTCGATACCACCTTCCTGCCCGACGACCAATACCCGAAAATTCCCGGCATCCTGCGTGGCATCGGCTACGATGCGCTGACCAAGCCGCTGCTGGCCGCCAAGATTCCAAAGACCCCCAAGGTTTTCAACAACAACAAAGTCACCGACCACCACGCCATCATCCCGACGGGTGCGGCCGGCCCCGGCGGCGGCATGGAAACCAGCGTGTACGACATCATCGCGCGTCGCTTCATTGCCGCCTTCTACCCCGATTGCGAGGTGAGCAACACCACCGTGCTGGCCGAAGCCGCCGAGCGCCCCTTCCGCGTGCGCGGCCGCCAGATTCTGAACCCCGGCTGGCGCGTCGTCTACGGCGACCCCACCCAGCAGGCCGCCCCCAAGCCCGCACCCGCCCCGGGAGCCGCTGGCGCAGCCGAAGCCGATGACGACGCCGTTTCTACGGTCCTGCCCAACTTCGTGAAGGGCGAAAGCGGCCCTCACGACCCGCGCCTGGAAAGCAAGATGACCCAGCCGCCCAAAGACTATACCGAAGCCACGCTGCTGCGCGGCATGGAAACGGCCGGCCGCAACATCGACGACGAAGAACTGCGCCAGGCCATGAAGGAAAACGGCATCGGCCGTCCCAGCACCCGCGCCGCCATCATCGAAACGCTGTTTAAGCGCAACTACATCAAGCGCGAAAAGAAGCGCATCGTGCCCACGCCCACCGGTGTGGAGTTGATAGGTTTGATTCGGAATCCGACCCTGAAATCGGCTGAGCTCACGGGCCAGTGGGAGCACAAGCTGCGCCAGATTGAGCGCGGCGAGCTGTCGTCGGAAGGGTTTTTGGGCGAGCTCTCGGGCCTGGTGCGCGAGATGGTGGCCGAGGTGAAGAACGACGGGCGCGGCCGCATGGTCACGTCCGGCAGCGCCGAGCTGGCAGTGCAGCAGGCCCAGGCCGGCAGCAGCAAAGTGCCCGCCGGCATGACCGGGGCCAAAACCACGAAAGCCCCCGGCGCGGCCATACTCCCCGGTGCCAATGGCTTGGGCTACTGCCCGGCGTGCAAAACCGGCCACGTGGTGCGCGGCAAAGCCGCTTTCGGCTGCGTGCGCTTCCGCGAGGGCTGCACCTTCCGGCTGCCCATCGAAATGCACGGCAAAAAGCTGAGCGACCCGCAGGTGAAAGCCCTGCTCGCCAAAGGCCGCACGCCGGTGATGAAAGGCTTCATCGGGGCCGAGGGCCAGAAGTTTGACGCGGCTATTGGCCTCGACAACAGCTTCCAGCCGATGCTGCTGCAAGTGGCCGACAGCAAGCCCGGCGCCGCCCCCGACTCGGGCCTGATTCCGTGCCCGGTGTGCAAGCTCGGCACCATGCTCAAAGGCAAAACGGCCTACGGCTGCTCGCGCTTCCGCGAAGACTGCCAGTTCCGCGTTGCCTTTGAATGGGGCGGCAAGCAACTCACCGAAACTCAGCTCAAGCAGCTGCTGCGCAAGGGCGAAACCAGTGTTATTCGCGGCTTCATCTCGGCCAAAACCGGCAACAAGTACGATGCCGCGCTGAAGGTGGAGGAGGGGCGCGTGGTGCCGGTGTTTGGCTGATGATAGCAACTTGAGGCGTAATTGCCTCAACCATTTAGTGCAGACTTACAACAGTAGTGTCATTGTAGCCAACGAAATGGTCAAACCCTTCCGAAATTTCGTTGTCGGTACGAATCTGACCGGAAGCCAGGCGTACAATTATAGCCCGCGTTAGCAAAAACCGGTATTTGCGATTAGGTACTGCACGCACGATGTGAGTTTCCATTATTCGTTGCACGGTGCGGGTTGTGTCGTATAAAACACTGCCCCAATATCCGCCTCCATAGTCAGTCGATTCGTTAGAAAAGAAACCTACGGCCAACGATGTCGCGCCGCGTTTATTGGTATCCACCAGTACACGCACGAGCACGTAGGGAGTGGCTTCAAAACGTACTTCATTGGATTTGCCAACGATAAGGGAAGCGCCATCCAACGTTGAGTAAGCATCAAAAGGCCGGTAGTCAGTCAGGTCAAATAACTCCCTGCTATCCCGAAAGTCAACGCGGTAGGTAACGCCTTTGGCAGTGCCGTCGAAGGCAATGGAAAAATGCCCGTCGGGCCCCGAGCGGGTACCTGCAACAGAATCAGTTTGGGTGTTTCCATATGCTCCGTAGCGCCATTTTATCACCTCAATCGGCACATTTGCTAGCGGCTGGCGGGTGTATTTATTGATGATGGTGCCTTCTACTACAGTACTTGTCGAGGGGCCCGCCAGCAAATGGCACCCTGACAATGCAGTAATAATTAAGCAATAGATGGAAAAAGTGGAAAGCAAGCCGCCAGTTATTCCTGTGCTCAAAGTGTCCATTGTTTCAGTATAGTAGTGAAAGCAGGCATTCGCATTCCATTTAATTGCTGGTTAATTGCTGGAAAGCGTCGATTGAAGTCACTAAAGCCCCAGTCGGTAATTCAGGCGCAGGTTCACCTGGTAGTGTCGGCCGAAATCGGAGGCGGCATATGGTTCAATGCTAAGCCCGGTCTTTGCCAGTCGCACATTGGCACTCACGAAGCCCATATTGTAACCGGCTTCGTGCGTAGCCACGGCCATTCCGGCCAATACATACCGGCCATCATCCATTCCCAGCCCGCTACCTAAGCCGAATCGGGATGTGTGGTTTCCCAGCGCCAGCGACCCCATGCCCGTATCTACTTGTCCAAACAGGACCCGTCGGTTGCCCAGCCATAATTGGGCATCGGGAGCAGCCCACACCGTTTGCAGCGACGAGTCGGCCGCAATAGTGGACGTGTTGCGCAGGCGTCCCAGGTGTATGCCCAGCCGGTAGCCGAGGGCCAGGTGACGAAACTGTTTTCGACCTTCCACATAAGGGTTGATGTCGTACAGCGGAAAGCTGGCGTAGCTACCCGGGCGAGTCGTGGGGAAAGGAATGTTGGTTGGGAGGGGCTGAAAGCCAACGTGCTCGGTGCCGGCCCATACTCCGAGTCCGACGGTTTGAAGCCCCCTGGCCGCTGGCCCGCGCAGGGTATAAGCAACGTTGCCCCCAAGCACCGAATAGTCGTGGTAATAGCCCATTCGCTGGGCTGGGCTACCACCCCCGCAGCCACTGATACTGGTGCTGCCGGCGTGCGTCACATCCTCATCGTATCGGCCTTGCTGGGCTCCAAATGACAGCGTGAGCATGCGGTGGCGGGTACTATCGGCCGGGGCTTGGCTGGTGAGCACGAATACGACCCCGGCCAGCCCCAGCGGCAGCAAGCGCGGCAATGAAATGGAGCGCAGAAAATCCAACGACCAAATAGTGGATTGATTGACTAGCCGGGTCGACCCAGTAACCAAGAGTAAGCATGCTTCCACAGCCAAAATCAACAGCAGCAACCCCTTCACCACCATGGTTTCGGGCTGCGTGAGGGCCACGGGCGACAGCGCCGCCGTGAGGCCCAGCAAGCCTATCAGCACCAACAAATAGCGGCTCGCCGATACCGGCCGGGCGGCATCCGGCCGGAAAAGTGATTCAGGGGCCGGCCGCCGCACGCGCCATGCCCAAATGCCCAGCGCCAGCAGCCCTAGGGGCAGCAGCCATAGCTGCAGTTCCAGCCACCGGCCGCCCATCAAGGAGTACAAATTGCCCGCCACTGGCTCGCTGGCCGCATCGCGCCAAAATCCCTGTGCAAAGCGCCCCAGCAGTAGCAGCCCCGTTTGCAGCAGCAGCCACGAGCCCACTGGCCAGCGCCGGTTACGAGTGGCCAGCAGCACGCCGCCCACCGCCGCGCACAGCAGCAGCGCCAGCAGCTGCGTAGGGGCTACCGGCAGGCTGTGGGCAGCCGTGGCCGGCAGCAAGCCGGCCTGCACCTGCGCCCACCACGGCGGGGTGCCGGCCGCATACGTCAGGCCCCAGGCTCCGGAAGTAGGTTCTCCGAAGCAACAGCCCGTGAGCACGCAGCCCACGCATTGCACCACCAGGGCTGCGCACAGGGGCAGCGCCAGCGCATCGAACACGGCCCAGCTCAGGCCCAACCAACGCCGCAGGGCCACCACCGTCAGCACCGCTGCCAAACTGCCGCCCAGAATGGAGCGTGCCGTATCGGTTGGCGCATTGGTGAACAGCAGGCTGCTCCATTCGCCCACCGGGTGAGTGATGAGCTTGGTGCCCAGGACGAGCGCCAGGCTGCTGGCCGCCACCAGCGTTAGCCAGGGGCGGAGCGGGAAGCCGCGCCGCCAGCCTTCCCACAGCAGCAGCAGCACGTTGGTGAGCGTGGCCAGCAGGTAGAACGGCGTGTAGTAATCGTGGTCCGGCGCGTAAGGTAGCATCATGGTCAGGGAGTAAGCGCTGTGGATATCAGCTCCTAAACCTACCGTTCTACCTCAAGGTATTGCAACCCAATTTCTGCACTTATCAGACTCTGAAATCAATGTTATTATTAAGCAGTATGCTGATATTCAGTAGATAAATGCATGTTATTTAGGCTTTATAGCAAATTTGGAATCTCATAACTGAGCCAACTCCGGCCGATGCGTCGGCGGTACCGCGTTTTCCCGGTATTCTACCAGGTTCTTCACCATGCCCTTGAAGATGATGCCGTGGAAGGGGAGCACCGCGTACCAGTACAGCCGCCCGGCCAGGCCGCGCGGGCGATAGGCGGCCAGCTGCTCCACCGCGTGGGAGCCATCGGGCTGGTTGAGGATGCGGAATTGCAGCCAGGCCTCGCCGGGGAGCTTCATTTCGGCATACAGCAGGAGGCGGCGGCCGGGTTTATCAGCTACCAGCACGCGCCAGAAATCGAGCGGGTCGCCGGCGCGGAGGCGGGAGGGCGAGCGGCGGCCCCGGCGCAGGCCCACGCCGCCCACGGCCTTGTCCATGAGCCCACGGATGCGCCAAAGCCAGTCGGTCTTGTACCAGCCCCGCTCGCCGCCGATGCGCCAGATATTGTCGAGGACCTCCGCCACGGGCCGCGTGAATGGCATCAGCTGGCGGTCGAAGAACATGCCGTTTTTGGGAATCTGGATGGCGTCCATGTAGTTCTGGCGCATCACGCCGGAACTGAGCGCGTCGCTCCAGCTGCTCACCACCTCGTTTTGCTCGATGCGCTGGAAGGCCAGCGCCAGGGCGGCGCGGTAGCTCATGCACTCGTGCGGCACCACGGCCGCGATGCTGTTTTTGGGGTCGCAGATAGTATCGTTTCTCAGGCTTTCGACCAGGCTTTGGGCCAGGGAAAAGGTGGTGCTCGTGACCAGATACAGCCACCACGACGACAGCCGGGGCGTGAGCACGGGCACCGTCACAATCCAGCGCTTGTAGCCGCGCTCGGCGGCCAGCCCCAGCAGCATTTCGCGGTAGGTGAGTACATCGGGTCCGCCCACATCGAAAGCCCGCCCGAAGCAGGCCGGGTTATCCAGCACTGAAGTGAGGTAGAACATGATGTCGCGGATGCCGATGGGCTGGCAGCGCGAATTCAGCCAGCGCGGTGTCACCATCACGGGCAGCTTTTCCACCAAATCGCGGATAATCTCAAACGAAGCCGACCCGGAGCCAATAATGATGCTGGCCCGCAGCACCGTGAGCCGGGCCGTGGTGGCCTCGCCCAGCACGTTTTCCACGGCGCGGCGCGAGCGCAGGTGCACGCTCAGGTCGTGGTCGTTGGCAATGCCGGAGAGGTAGATGACCTGCCGGGCCGTGGTCGTGTTGAGGTAGTCGGTGAAGTGCCGGGCCGACCGCTGCTCCTGCTGGAAAAAGTCCTCGTTGCCGCCGCTCATGGAGTGTACCAGGTAATAAGCCGCATCGATATCGGTGGGCACGGCGGCCAGGGTTTCGGGCCGCAGCAAGTCGCCTTGCACCACACTCACCTGTGGGTGCCGGGCTTCGGGCAGCGTTTCGGGTAGCGAAAATCGGCGTGGGTCGCGCACCAGGCAGATGATGTCGTGGCCGGCCTCGGCCAGCAGCGGCAGCAGGCGCTGGCCAATGTAGCCAGTCGCCCCGGTGAGCAGAATTTTCATATGGCGGCAGCGGGGGCGAGGAACGTGCGGCGTCACCCCCGCCTGGTGTAACTGTCTGGTGGCCGGCTTGTTTGCTTGCTGCCACGTTGGCGCAACTCTGCCGCTGAATCAGCATCTTTGCGCTGATGAAACACGCCCTACACCTGCTCGCCGCCGGCCTGCTGCTCACCACCGGAGCCCAGGCCCAAACCAAGTTCAGTATCCCGCCGCTGAGCCCCACCACCCACATCCACCAGAACTTCTCCACGTCCTACATCGACCTGACGTACTCGCGGCCATCGCTGCGGGGGCGCACGGTGTTTGGCGGAGTTGCTCCCTACGGCACGGTGTGGCGCACGGGGGCCAACACCATTACCAAAGTGCGCTTTGGCGAGGAGGTGAAAATCAACGGCCAGGTGGTGCCGGCCGGGGCCTACGCCCTGCTCACCATCCCCGATGCGAAGGAGTGGACCTTCATCTTGAACCGCGATACGGCCCAATGGGGCAGCTACGAGTACAAGCAGGCCCTCGACGTGCTGCGCGTGAAAGCCAAGCCCACCAAGCTGGCCGCCCCCGTCGAAACCATGAGCCTGACCGTAGAAAACATCAAGCCCGCCTCCGCCGACCTCGTCATCACCTGGGACCGTACCCAGGTGGCGCTGCCCATCACCGCCGACCCCGACCGCGTGGTGATGGGCCAGATTGAGCAGGCCCTAAAGGGCGAAAAGAAACCCTACGTCTCGGCTGCGCAGTATTACTACAGCACCGGCAAAGACCTCACCCCCGCCATCGGCTGGCTCGATGAGGCCATCAAAGCCAACCCCAACAGCTATTACGCCTATTACTGGAAGGCCAAACTGCTCCAGAAACAAGGCAAAAACCAGGAGGCCATTGCCGCCGCCAACAAGTCAATGGAATTTGTAAAGGAAGATAAAAACGAAGTGTCGAAAGCCGAATACACCCACCTGAACCAAGAGGTGCTGGCGGCCGCTGGCGCGAAAAAATAGCGTTTCTGTTTGCTGCTTTAGCAAATTAAAAAGCCCCCGTGCATGCTGCACGGGGGCTTTTTAATTTGCTAACTCGACTTATTCGACTGGCTTGGTCTGTTGCACCATCTGCGTGAAACTCTTGGCCGCGTTGGTGAATTCGGACGGGATAAGGACCACCGTCGTGGTATTATTATCAATGCCGATTTCCGAGAGCATCTGCATCCGGCGCAGCTCCAGCGCAATGGGGCTTTCTTCCATCTGCTTGGCGCCCTGCGTCAGTTTTATCGACGCTTCCAGTTCGGCCTCGGCCTTGATGATGCGGGCGCGCTTCTCCCGAATGGCTTCCGCCTCGCGCGCCATGGCCCGCTGCATGGATTCCGGGATTTCCACGTCCTTGATTTCGACCAGCTCAATCTTCACGCCCCACGCTTCAGTGGCCGCATCCACAATCTGCATCAGCGCGGAGTTGATGGCGGCCCGTTCGCGTAACACCTCATCCAACTGGTGCTGGCCAATGATGTTGCGCAAGGCCGTGACCGAAAGCTGGTAAACCGCCTGATTGAAATTGGCCACCTTGATAATGGCATCGGCCGGGTTCACCACCCGAAACCACAGCACGGCGTTCACCTTAATGGTCACGCTGTCCTTGGTGATGGTTTCCTGCTGCTCCAAATCCACGGTTTTGGTGCGGATGTCAATGGTCTGCTGGCGCTCAATAAATGGGATTATCCAGTAAATACCCGGCCCGCGCAACCCCGTGAACCGGCCCAGCCGAAATACCAGAGCCCGCTCGTATTCCTGCGCTACGCGAATACCGGAAAGTAGCAGCAAAACGACGGCGAAAACGACATACATCAACATAGTCGAAATGAGTTTGGTAAAATTATGTGGGATGTATCGCTGTGAGAGTCCAGAAATTACAGAAAATTAATTATAAACAATCATTTCTACTTAAATCCCAGACCTTTTAATTGTGCTTTCACAGATGCGGCGGTTTTGTATTTGGCAACTTCAGTTTTTCCGTCCGTCCATTCGCACTCGCAGCCGGTAAATTTCTCGCTGGTCTTTTTTAAATAAGTGAGTTGATTTTTGGGGCTGGCATTATCGAAAATAAAGGTTTCATAAAAGTCCCCGTTGTAGTCGTAATGTCCTTGCGGGTATTTGCAGAGAATAATTAATTCTTTGGCGGTATCCGCGTCGGCATTGCCAAAAAATACCGAAAGAACTTCCGGATATCCGCCGTCTTCTTCGATTGGGCCAAAAGAAATATCCCGGTACTGGCCGGGATATTTCTGAATGTATAAATGACCTTCTATTCGATTGTAGCCGGTGTTGAGGTCACTGGCATCATCGTAGCCGTAGAGCGCAAGAATAGCCTTCTGGCCACCCCAGGCGGTGGTTTCCAGCGTGGGATGCGCCAGCTGGCGTCCCTGGGGTTTGAGCCGGGCTACAAATTGAGCGACGGTTTCCGCGCGCTTCCGCTGAATTGTTTGGCCATGCGAGGAGGTAATTGCAAGACAAAATATTGCCAGAACTATGGAAAGGAATTTCATTTAACTATTTGGATTAAATAAGCATAATTATTAGCGCCCCACCACCGGCAATACAGCTACACTCTCGTGCCCGGCGGCATCAATGCTGGCCACGCCGAAAATGAAATTGTCCTTGCTAATGGGCAGGTCGGCGGTGGTACCCGATACGGGGTAGCGCTGCTGCCACTGCGGGGCGCTGGTTTCGCGCACCAATACCACGTAGCCGCTGGGCTTGGGGCCGGCAGCAGGGGCCTGCCAGCGCAATTCGGTGCGGTTGGTGAGGTTGGCGGTGAGGACTTCGACCTTGGTGGGGGCGGCGGGGGCCAGGGCCAGGCCGGCCATGGTGGCGAGGTTCACGCCGGCGTTGCGGCGCAGGTAGGCAAAGTCCACGCCTTCGGTTACGTCGCCGTAGGCCCGGCCCTTTTCGGTGCGTAAGTCCTGGTGCTGGTGGGTAAAATCCTCGTTCATCTCGGTGAAGCGGACGGCAGCGAAACCCTGCTGGTTGAAAGGCGTGTGGTCGCCGCCGCGCAGGAACCGGTCGGGGCGGTACTCAATGGTAACTTGGTGGCCGTGGCCGTAGAGCTGGGCCATGCGGCTGGCGTAGCGGGCCAGCTGGCGGCTGGGCGCGTCGTTCTCACTGCTCAGCTGGCGGCGGATTTTGGCCTGCTCGGGCGTTTCGGTGGCCGGCACGCCTTCGCTGAACACGCGCAGGTGCTTATCGTCGCTGATTTCGGGGTCGAAGCCGTGGGAGTTGCCCACGATGTCGTTGTTGAGCATCGCAATCAGGTTCCAGCCTTCTTTTTTGGCGCGCTCGGCCAAGTGGCCTGAGCCGTAGAGGCCCTGCTCTTCACCTTGCACGGCCACGAATTTGAGGGTGCAGGGGAATTTCTGGCCAGCCAGCACGCGGGCCAGCTCCATCACCAGCACGGTGCCGGAACCGTCGTCGTTGGCGCCGGGCGCGTCGGCGGTGGCGTTCATCACGTCGCTCACGCGGGAGTCGATGTGGCCGCTGACGAGGATGACGCGGGTGTCGGTGGGGTCGGTGCCGGGCAGGGTGGCCAGCACGTTGGCCATCAGCACGGGCTTGTTGATGCGGCGGCCGTCGGGCTTCACGGTGAAAGTGTCCATCTCGACGGTCATTCTTCCGCCACCGGCTTTGCTGTATTTTAGAAACTCATCGCGCACCCAGTTGCGAGCCGCGCCGATGCCGCGCGTAGGGCTCTGCGTGTCGCTCAGCGTGTGGCGCGTGCCGAAGGAAACCAGCTTGCGGATGTCGGCTTCGAGGTTTTTGGCCGAGATTTCATCCACCAGCTTTTGAATGGCAGGGTCGGCCGGCGGCAGGAGCGGGGCGGGCTTTTGGGCGAGGGCGGCGAAGGGCGCGAGGAGCAGGAGGGCGGCGAGTTTCATGGAGGGAAGGTAGGACGGGAGTTGCGTTTGGGAGTTAATCAAGCCCCAGCGGAGCGGCATGTTAGTAGTAAAAGAAACGTAAATAAAGAACAGAGCCCCAGCGGGGCGGCACTCGTTCAACGAATGTCCGCCCCGCTGGGGCTCTGTAAAGGTGAAGGCAGCTGTGTTATTACCGATATGCCGCCCCTCCGGGGCTTACTAATCGGACCAGATTATTTCTGATAAAACGGCTCAATCGTCTTGAAATACGGGTTCACGCCTTCTTCCGAATTCATGTCCAGCAACATCAAATCCACAAACTGATAGACGTTGGTTTTGCCTTCGAGCACGGGGCCGAGCTCCTGCATGAAGCTGGGGTCGGGGTTGGTGCTGATGAAGGCGAGGAGCAGGCGGGGCACGTCGGGGTTGTTGGCCAGCTGCATCTGGGCCAGGTAGGCGGCTTCGATGTGGGGCTGGGTGGCGGCCCAGGCGGCAATGGCGTCGGCCACAGCCGTGGGGGCTTCGGCGGGCTGGCTGAGCATTACCTGGGCATCGCCGCCGGCAGGCGAGAGCGGGCCGGTGAGCTGGCCATTGAGCAGGGCAGCCAATTCATCCTTCGGCAGAAGCTTGCCGGCGGGCGAGAAGGGGTTCAGCACGCAGTCCTGGCCCTGCACCATGTTGAAGAAGGCGTGGCCGGGGATGCGCACGTAGCTCACCGCGCCGTTGTCCACGCCGCCGTCGGTGAGGCGGGGGGGCGAGGAGAAGATGGGCAGCTTGCCGTCGTTGAGAATCTGGAGCTGGATTTCCTGGCCTTCGGCGAGGGTCACTTCGCCCGTACCGATGCCTTCCATGGGGGCCAGAATCATCAGAATTTCTTCTTGCAGCAGGGCCTGGTAGAAGGCGGGGCGGGCGTTTTCATCGGTGGCGGCCAGCAGCAGGAGCTGCTCCAGCACGTTCTGGGGCTCGAAGGGGAGAGGCTCCGGCTCGGGCATCTGGTAAACGGGCGCGGGTGGGGCAGCCTCTACTGGGGCCGTGAACTTGGCACCTTGGTAGCGGGGGCCGCCAGCAGGCTTTTCGGCTGGGGCCGAAGGAGTAGAAGGAGCGGCAGGAGTGGCCGGCGTTTCGTCGGCAGGTTTGTTTTTGAGGAAGTCGAACAGGCCCATGGGAATACAGAATTGCGAGTGGATTGGAGTGCAATCTACGGCGAAAAATGGGTTTTGGGCGGGTAGAATGAGGGTGATTGTGGGTTACACGGAACTATCGTTTGTCATCCTGAGCAGAGCGAAGGACCTCCCCATGGCTGCGTCGATTAAGATTAGTGTAAATCGTTCAGCCGTGATAAGGTCCTTCGCTGCGCCCAGGATGACAGTCGTTTGCCGCTACCAATCCATTCCCCTCAGTGGCACTTATCAACATCGGCCTGCACCTCGCGGATGGTGCGAGGGGCCGCCTCGTTGCCCCAGTGGCTCTCGATGTAGTTGAGCAAGTTGGTGAGCTGGGCGGGGCTCAGGCCCTTGTTGCTGGGCATGATGTTGTGGTAGCCAATGCCGTTGACCACGATGACTTCGCTTTGGCCGTTGCGGAGCAGGCAGGCCAGCTCGGCGCGGTGGTCCACCAAGTAATCGGCGCCGGCCAGGGGCGGAATGAGGCGGGCCAGGCCTTGGCCCTGGTCGCCGTGGCAGCTGGCGCAGTGCTGGGCGTAGAGCTTCTCGCCCTGGTGGCGGTTGTTGCTGAAGCAACCGGGGAGCAGCAGGAGCAGCAAAAAGCCAGAAAGGAGGCGCGGGGGGCAGAAGGGCATGTTATGGTATGGTCAGCAACACTACAAAAGAACGTCATGCAGAGCGCAGCGAAGCATCTTGCCCGCAATCACAAATCCAATCGCAAGAAAAGATTTAGTGGTGGCGGGCAAGATGCTTCGCTGCGCTCTACATGACGGGCTATTTGTTCCCGTTCTTACTTCCCGGCCACGCCCTTTTTGCGGCTGTCAATCTCGGCCAGCAGCACCGGGATTTCAGCGATAAGGCGCTGCACTTCCTTGGGGTTGAGGCTGTCGTAGAGGCCGCGGATGTGGCCCTGGTCGTCGACGAGGGCGAAGGTGCCGTTGTGGGCAAAGCCGCCGGGGGCTTGCTGGTCGGGGAGGGCGGCGGTGAAGTAGGCTTTGGCCAGCTGGAAAACGGTGTCTTTGGCGGTGGGCTCGCCATGGGCGCCGGTGGTGGCGAAATGCCAGCGGTTGGCGTCGGTGATGCCGAGGCGCTGGGCGTAGTCCTTTAGGACAGGGATGGTGTCGTGGGCCGGGTCGATGGTGTGCGAAAGGATGGTCAGGCGCGGGTCCTGGCCGTATTTGGCGTACACTTTCAGCAGCTCGGACTGCATTTTGGGACAGATGCCGGGGCAGGTGGCGAAGAAGAAATCGGCGATGTAGGCGCGGCCGGCGAAGGTTTGGTTGGTGAGCGTCTGGCCGGCCTGGTCCACGAGGCGGAACCGGGGCACGGTGGCAAACACGGTGTCGGCGGGGCCGCCGTCGGCACGTGGGCGCACGTCGCGCTCGCCCATGATGGGCAGTTTGGCGGCTTCCTTGGGCGGCTCGGTGCAGGCGGTGGTGAGCAGGGTGGCGGCCAGTGCGGGCAGCAACAGCAGGCGGTTGAACATGGGTGGAGCGGGGTTATTTGGAAGCGGGGGGCGGCACGTCGCCAGCGGCGGGGTGCTCGGTGGTGAAGCGGGTGGCCGAGTCGATGGTGGCCTTGTACTGGCGCTGCACGGCATCGAGTATTAGCTGCTGCTGCTGGAAATAGGCGAGGCGGGTGGCGGGCGCGGCCGTGGTGTCGGGGGCTTTGTACTGGTGCATCCAGCTCATCATGGCCTTATCGGCGGCCAGCAGGCCGTGGATGTAGGGCGCAGGGGCTTCGGAATGGTAACCCGAGAGCTTGGCCTTGAGCTCGTAGAGCTGGCTGGTTTGGGCCATCAGAGAGTCGTGCTGGTTCATAAGGGCCATTTCGGCGGCGCTGGCGGGCGAGGCCGCGCCGTTTTCGCTGATGGGCTTGTTGGGGGAGGAGCAGGCGGCCAGTACCGGCACGGAGGCCACTACGGCGGCGCGGAGCGCATTTTTGAAGGAGCTGTTCACGGAGCAAAGGTACGGCCGGCGGCCGTGAGGGAAAGGTGAGGCGGGAGCGAGGGGAGCTATAATCAGGCCCGGGGAAGGTCGTGGCGGGACCGAGAAAAAAGTGCGAAATCAAAAGCTGGAGTCAACCGGTTTGTCATCCTGAGCGTAGCAAAGGACCTACTCACGGCGGCTGATTTTTGTGATTACTGCAGAAAGTCAGCGGTGAGAAGGTCCTTCGCTACGCTCAGGATGACGGATTTTAGTCCATTCATCCACTCATTTACCAAACCACCACTATATGAAAACCCGCCAACTGGGCCGCTCCGGCCTCACTGTATCGGCCCTGGGCCTGGGCTGCATGGGCATGTCCGACTTCTACGCCGGGCAGGACGATGCCGAAAGCACCCGCACCTTGCACCGCGCCCTGGAGCTGGGCGTGACGTTCTTCGACACCGCCGACATGTACGGTCCCTACAAAAACGAAGAGCTGGTGGGCCGTGCCTTCAAGGGCAAGCGCGACAGCATTATCCTGGCCACCAAATTCGGCATTCAGCGCGACCCGAATGACCCCACCAAGCGCGGCATCAACGGCCGCCCCGAGTACGTGAAAGCTGCCTGCGAAGGCAGCCTCAAGCGCCTTGGTACCGACTATATCGACCTTTACTACCAGCACCGCGTCGACCCCAATACGCCCATCGAGGAAACCGTGGGGGCCATGAGCCGGCTGGTGGAGGAAGGCAAAGTGCGCTTCCTGGGCCTGAGCGAGGCCGCGCCGGCCACCGTGCGCCGGGCCGTGGCGGTGCACCCCATTGCGGCGCTGCAAACCGAATATTCGCTCTGGAGCCGCGAGCCGGAGGACGAGATTCTGCCCACCGTGCGCGAGCTGGGGGTGGGATTCGTGCCGTATTCGCCGCTGGGCCGGGGCTTCCTCACGGGCCAGATTAAGCGCTTCGAGGACCTGGCCGAGGACGACTACCGCCGCCACACGCCCCGCTTCCAGGGCGAGAACTTCCAGAAAAACCTCGACCTAGTGGCCCGCATCAATGATTTGGCCAAGCAGAAGCACTGTACCGCCAGCCAACTGGCCCTGGCTTGGGTACTGGCGCAGGGCGAAGACGTGGTGCCCATCCCCGGTACTAAGCGCGTGAAATACCTGGAGGAAAACCTGGGCGCGTTAGAAGTTGAATTGACGAAGGATGAATTGGCGCAGCTGGATGAAATTGCGCCGAAGGGCAAAGCTGCGGCGGGCTTACGGTACCCGGCGGCCATGATGGGCTCGGTGAACGGGTAACGCCTGTCATTGCGAGGCGGAGCCGAAGCAATCCGTCCTCTGAATGCGACCAGCCCTGAGATATGATAAAGCTTTTTTAAATATGAAAAGCCCCGGTACTACATAGTACCGGGGCTTTCTGGTAAAAGTCAGTGTCGGATTTTGACAGGACGGATTGCTTCGGCTCCGCCTCGCAATGACAGGCAATTTCTAGCTCGGCAGCAAATCAATCCAGCCGTCCTCGCTCACCACCACGGCCAGCACGGGGTATTTGCTGCTGCTCACGTAGCGGAGGGCGCCGTTGTAGCGGGCGCCGCGTGAGGAGTCGCCCCGGTCGGTGGCCAGGCCGTCGAGGATGACGCCGATGGCGTGGCACATGGCGTTGGGCTCGATGAGCACGGCCCCGTCGATGTTGGTAACGAGGCGCAGCACCGAGGGCGTCATGATGCGCGGCACCACCCGGAAGCTCTGGCGGGTGAGGCGTTTGGCCTCGTTGGCGGCGCCGGTGGTGATGACTAGGATGGTGCCGTTGGGCTGGGTTGTGGCCTGCTGGGCCAGGTCCCACAGGTATTCAATGCTGTCGCGGTCGAGCGACGGAAATACGATGCGCACGATGCGGGCGAAGTTATCGGCGGCCACCTGGCCCTGGGGCAGGCGGGGCGTGTTGCTCACCACGCGCATGAGCACATGGCCCGCGTGGCTCACCTCCCAGCTGTAGTGGTTGGTGAAATGCACCGTCACGAGCGGCTCAAACTGCGAGTCCGACTCGGGCACAAGCTGGCCCAGTCCGAAAACGTGCGAGGCGTCCGAAATCAGCGCCGTATGGCCCTCGCTCAACTCCAGCAGCTTGCGGATGGAGCGGTGGTCGCGCATGGGCACGGGCGTTTCCAGGGTGAGCACGGGCACCACGGCCGGGTGCTGGCGGCGGCTCACCAGCATCGTGCCGATGCCTTCGTCGCCCTCGTGGCGCAGGGCGGCCACGCCGTTGCAGGCGTCGTACAGGCCGTGGGTGCCGGCAGGGGCCACGCGCAGCATCAGCCGCCGGCCGGCCGAGCGCAGCACTTCATTGTAGTCGCGGTCGAGAACGGGCTGGTCGTTGTCGGCGGTGTCGGCCTCGCGCAGGGCGCGGGTGCAGTCGTGCATGAACTCCAGAACGGCCGCATGGGGCAAGTTGGCGGGGCGGCCCGAGCCGGGCTTGGGCAGAGCGTAGTAATTATCATAGCACTCGGCCGAAAGCTGGAGCACCACCGTCACGAGGTAGCCCTGCAGGCTAACCGGCGTGGAGCAGAACGAGCGGCGGCTTTCGTGGCGGCTGGTGGTGAGGCTTTGCAGGGTGCTTTCGGTGGCCTGGCACATGAGCTCGTACCAATGCTGCTTCTCGAACCGGTCGTGGTCGTTGGGGTGCAGGTGGTACACGGAGCCCTGGGGGCCTTTGTCGGCTTCCAGCGCCGTGGCTTTGCGCTTTACTTCCCGAAAATCGGCGGGCGAATAGCGCACCGAAGTAGGCTCCAGCACCACGGCATCGGGCTCGTCGGCTTCCTTGGCCGAAGCAAATCCTAACAAGAATACCTCGGGCCGCAGGCTGCGGTCGAGGAGATTAAAAACCCCCTCAGCAAAGAGTTGGGCAGATACGCGAAACAGGCTTTGGTGTTCCCACATGGGCAAATACAGAACGGTCGGGACCCGTCGCGGACCCGGCTTCGCCCCGAACTACGCAAAAAAAAGATGGATAGTGGTGCGCCGAAACAAATTTCCTGCCCAAGTGCTTCAGGCATTTCTCCAAAAGCCGTATCTTCGGTACCCGGCTGGTCGCGGTAGCCGCCTAGTCCTCACCTCCCCATCCTCGCAAGCTTATGCTCTTCGTCGACATGCTTTTTGTGATGGCGGTGGCCATATCTTTTATCCCGATTCTGACCGGGTACTGCGCCCATAGCCGGGGCCGGTCGTTCTGGCTGTGGTTTGCGCTGGGCTGGTTGCTGCCGCTGGTTTCGTTTTTCCTGCTTTTCGCCCTCATCGCCCGCGACGAGCTGGACCCCGGCCGCCGCCTGCTCGGCGAAGCCCGCGAAATACTACGCGAAGCCGAAGAAAAAGCCGGGCTGAGAACGAAGCTGTAGCGAGTGGTTCGCTCAAATTCGCGAGCCTCAACGGCTGTCCGAAGGCCAGGCTTCATTAATGGCCCGCGCCACCCACGCCCCGGTGCTGAAACAACCTTGCAACAAGTAGCCGCCGGTGGGCGCCTCCCAGTCCAGCATCTCGCCGGCCACGAATGTGCCCGGCCGCTGCCGCAGCATCAGGTTCTCATCGACCGCGGAGAAGGCAATGCCGCCAGCCGTGGAAATGGCTTCATCCAGCGGCCGCAGGCCCGTCACGGGCAGTGGCACGGCTGTGAGCAGGGCAGCCAAAGGTTCCGGCTCAAGCGCTGCTGCCTCAGGCGCCATCTCGCGCATTAGCGTGGGCACCGGTGGCCCCAGGTGTAGAGCTTTTTTTAGAAACTCAGGAAAAGAGGACTTGCCGCGCGGCTGCCGGAGCTTCTGGAGGAGCGTAGCCGGGGGAAGGTCGGGTTTGAGGTTGAGATGCAGCACGGCAGGGCCTCCCGCCGCCAGTGCGGCCCGAACCTGGGGGGTGAGGGCGTACACAGGGGTTCCCTCTACGCCATAATCGGTGAGCATAAGTTCGCCGCGCACGGCCGGGCCGTCGTTCACGCACAGGGCAATGTTCTTGAGCGGAGCCCGGCCCACTTTCTCCCGAAAGAAGGCCGACCAGGCTACTTCCGCCCCGCAGTTGGCCGGTGCGAAAGGCACCACCGGCACGCCAATTTTCTTCAGCAGCGGCACCCACGCGCCATCGGAGCCGGTTTTGGCCCAGCTTGCGCCGCCCAGCGCCAGCACCGTAGCCGTGGGTTCGATGATAAATTCACGGGCTTCGCCGGCCCCGGCGCTTTCGTCGCGCAGACGCAGGCCCACAGCACCCACAGAGCCCAGCCAGCGGTGACGGGTGTTGATTTCAACGCCCAGCTCACGCAGTCGCCCCAGCCAAGCCCGCAGCAAATCGGCCGGTTTGTGTGCCGCCACCGGAAAGATGCGCCCGCTGGTGCCCACGAAGGTTTCGATGCCCAAGTCGGCCGCCCAGGCCCGCAATTCAGCGGCCGAAAAGTATCCCAGCAAAGCCTTAAAACGGGTGCTTTCCGTGCCGTAGCGGCCGGCAAAAAGTGCGGCTTCTTCCGCATTGCTCAGGTTGAAGCCGCCGTGGCCGGCCACCAGAAACTTGCGCCCCACCGTAGCCTGCGCCTCAAAAAGCTGCACTTTCCAGCCCCGTTCGGCCAGCCGCTGGGCCGCCAGCAAGCCGGCCGGGCCACCACCCACAATGGCTACACTTTTCGTCCTCACGCCTCGCTCTCTTGGATAAGCTGTTTGCGGTAGCGCGCCAGAATGGCCGATTTCAGGATGAAGCCCAGGTAGCGGCCGTCTTCCTCGCACACCGGCAGGGCCCAGGCATTGTGCCGGTCGAGTAGGCTCAGGGTGTGGCCCAGGTCGTCATTCGGCCCCACTACTGCCGGGGCGGGCTTCATCAACTCGCGCACGCTGGTGGTGCCGTAGTGTGCGTCATCAAAGAGCGCATCGCGCACCGAATCGAGGCTGACCACGCCCAGCAACCGTCCCCCCGCCGCCACTACCGGAAACAGGTTGCGCGAGGAGTGACGGAAAATTTCCACCAATTCGCCCAGCGTGGTTTTGGGCCGCACCGGAATAAAATCGGTTTCAAGCAGCTTGCGCGGGTCCAGCTGGGCCAGCAGGCCGCGGTCCCGGTTGGCGTACACGTCCACACCCTTCAGGGTAAGCTTGCGGGTGTATACCGAGTACGGCTCGAAGTATTTGGTAATCAGGTAAGAACTGCTCGTAACCACCATCAATGGCACAAACAGCGCGTAGCCTCCGGTAATCTCGGCAATGAGAAAAATGGCCGTGAGCGGCGCGTGAATTACGCCCGCCAGCGTGCCCGCCATGCCCAGCACCACAAAATGCACCTCCGGAATGTGTACCAGCCCGCTTAGGTTGATGAGCCGGGCGAAGAAAAACCCCGCCAGCGCCCCAGCAAACAACGATGAGCCAAACATGCCCCCGTTGCCCCCGCCGCCCACCGTGATGCTCGTGGCCACCACCTTCAGCATCATGCTGAACAACACCAGCACCAGCAGCAGCCAAGGATTATTGTCTTGATAAACAGAGAAAATACTGCCATCAGTGATGTGGTCGGCGTGGCCGCGCAGCAGCAGCTCTACCGTATTGTAGCCCTCGCCATACAGCGTCGGAAATAAAAAAATGAGCCCGCCCAGCGCCGCGCCCGCAATGAGCACCTTGCGCCAGTTCAGCCCCGGCCAGCGCTCGAAAAAGTGGTCGAACCAATGGTAGGTCCGAATCATATACACCGAGAAGAAAGCCGTAAACAACCCCAGCAGCACGTAAAACGGCACCGCATCAACCGGCCAGCTGGTGGTGATGAGCACGAACGGCTGGCCCGCGTACAGCACCTTCGATATCACCGTGGCCGTGGCCGACGAAATCAGCAGCGGAATGAAATATTGCGCTGGCAGCTCCAGCAGAATGGTTTCGACGGCAAACAGTACCCCCGCGATGGGAGAGTTGAAAATGGCCGCCACGCCCGCCGCCGCCCCGCAGCCCGTGAGCAGGCGCCGCCGCCGCCGGTCCAGGTGCAGCACCCGTCCGGCATTGGAGCCAATGGCCGCGCCGGTCACCGAAATCGGGGCCTCGGTACCGGCCGAGCCGCCAAACGTCACCGTGAAAAAGGCCGTGATAAGCTGCGAGTACAGCTTCGAGCGCGGGACCACGCTGCCTTCGCGGGCCGTGTTATAAATAATTGGCGCGATGCCACGCCCCAGCTGCCCGCCCAGAAACAACTTGGTGAATAGCACCGTGAGTGCAATGCCGATAACCGGGTACACCGACAGCGCAAATACCCGGTTGGGCTCCGAAATGCCCATGCGCAGCATTTCCTGGCCCCAGTGCACCAAATTCTTGAGCAACACCGCCGCCAAGCCAGCCGCCCCGCCCACCAACACGCTCAGAATGAGCATATACATCCGCTCGCTGATGTGGCGTGCCCGCCAAACCAATAGCGGGCGCAACAAGCGGTGGACGGCGTGATGGGGCATGGGCAAAAAAAGTGGGCGGCACTTTTACCAACGCAAAATTGGGACCCATAGATGTAAATGGCCTGAAGGCGGCACGCGCCTCCCTAGGGAAGCACCAGCCCTGCACCGTTTTACTGGGCTCAAATTCCTTATCAATCAATTGATTGATTTTAAAAAGGCGCAAGCCGCATTTTCTCAGTACTACTCGTTATTCGGGTAGCGGCAGCCCCTGCACATACGTTTTCTTGAGGTGCTCGCCTACGCGCAGCAGGCTGTCGTCGTGTTCGTACAGCAGGTTGCGCCACAAGCTTTGGATGAGGAGCAGCAGCCGCAGCGTCATCATTTCCGGGTCGTCGGTGCCGAGCTGCGCGAAAGCCTGTTTCAAGAGGCTGTCAATGGGACTCATAAAACGCTGAAAATACTTCTGCACCAGTGGCTTGCTGAATTCCTTGTCCTGCACTTTCCAGAAATCGGGCTCGTCGTGCACCAGCTTGTAGGGCAGGTCAATGGTTTTCTCAATCAGCGCACGCGGGTCTTTCTCAGCGAGAATGCCGCGGTTGGCTTCCACAATGCGCTGAAAGCCCTGCTTAATCAGGTATTCAAAAAGCTTCTCTTTGCTCAGGAAGTACTTGAACAACAAGGCTTCGGAAACCCCGGCCGTCTTGGCGATGAGCAGGGTGGAGGTATTGTCGTACCCGCGCTCACCAAAGAGTTGCAGGGCCGTCTGTTCGATTTTAGTATGACTGGTCATTGGCCAGACCGGATGAAGAGGATGAAAGCCCGAACCAACGGCTCCGGACTCGGGAAATACGTATTTGGGTAAAGTAACGTCGTCCGCACGGGTAAAAAATGCCCCTGACTCGGATTACCCCCAAAAGGTACAGCCGGCCAAATCGAAATAATTCGACTTAGCCGGCTGTAATAGGCTGATAAACTCGTTGTTGGAACCTTCTAGCACGAAGGCAACGTCGTTTCCAGCAAATGTTTCCAGACGGGGTGGGAGTTCATCTGGTTAAACAGAACGTGGGAATTTGGCTGTTTGACAAACGGGTGAGATGTTGCTCGACAGCGAGACAAAGGTAGAGAAGATTCCTTACTGTAAAATGAGTGTTAGCTCACTATCTGTAAGTGAATACTCACTATGTTCATAATGAGGTATATAAAATATGAAAAATAATAAAGTAACCTGAGTAGGACAGAGCCATTAGGCTTAAAAGGCTGGAAATGGCGCTAGCATTTCACTACTGTCGCGGTTATTTTTTATTGGAATGGTCAGATTGCCTGACAAACAACAACGAACATTTGTTAGTTAGAACGGCTGCCGTACCTTTGAGTTCCTCTATTCCCACCTTCTTCTGCTCGTTTCATGCCTCTCAGTTTTGATATTGAGCAATTTGTGCTGTATCGCAGTGTAATTGCCATGTTCTTGTGTACCAGTAGTACCTACCCGCACTGCACATGAGCAAGAAACTGAACAAGCGCCAGATTATTCTGGATGAAGCAGCTAAGCTGTTCAAGCTGAAAGGCTTCGGCGGTACGTCGATGCGCGATTTGGCGGGGGAGGTTGGCATGGAGGCGGCCAGCATGTACAACCACATCAAGTCGAAGGACGAGATTCTGGAGCACCTCTGCTTTCACGTCTCCAATACTTACATCGCGCAACTGGCTGAGGTGGAGCGGATGCCCGGCTCAAACGGCGACAAGCTGAAAGAGCTGCTGCGCCGGCACATCAACCTGATGTTGGAAGACGGCGCGGCCGTATCGGTGGCCAATAATGATTGGAAATACCTGACGGATAACAAGCTGGAGCAGTTTAAGGCCGCCCGCAAGCAGTACGAGAAGGGCTTTGCGGCACTGATTGAAAATGGCATTGCGGCTGGCGAATTCCGACCCGTAAATGCTTCAGTGGCCCTGTTTACCATCCTCTCGGCCGTGCGGTGGGTGGAACTGTGGTACCGGCCGGGCCGGGGCGTCACGGCGCAGGAACTGGAAGAAGATATCATGGCCATTCTACTGAACGGCTTGGCAAAGGATTAGTAATGAGTCGTTTTCATAAAGTTAAAATCAAGCGCATTCAACGGGAAACCCCGGACAGTGTCGTGGTGTCGCTGGACGTGCCAGCGGAATTGCGCGAGACATTCCAGTTCACCCAGGGCCAGTACCTGACGTTTCGGCGCGAGCACAACGGCGAGGAGTTGCGGCGGTCCTATTCCATTTGCAGCAGCCCGCTGGAAGGCGAATGGCAGGTGGCCATTAAGAAGGTGCCACAGGGTCGGTTTTCGTCGCTGGCCGTGGATGCTTTGCGGGTGGGCGAGGAACTGGACGTGATGCCGCCGGCGGGGCACTTTCATACGCCACTGCATTCGGCGCAGGCCAAAAACTACTTGTTTTTTGCGGCCGGCAGCGGCATCACACCGGTGTTCAGCATCATCAAAACGGTGCTGCTGACCGAGCCCGGCAGCCAGGTTACGCTGGTGTATGGCAATCGGGGGCGCAATTCCATCATTTTTAAGGAAGGCATCGAGGCGCTGAAAAACCGGTACCTGAATCGCATCAGCGTGTACCATGTGTTGAGCCGCGAGCAGGGCGAATCGGACCTGCTGTTTGGTCGCATCGACCAGGCAAAGGCCGCCCAGTTTCTGGAAAAGATTGTGCCAGCCAGCCAGGTGGATGAATGCTTCATCTGCGGGCCCGAGGACATGATAAATGGCGTACGCACGGCGCTGGCTGATGCCGGCGTAGCGGCGGATAAGATTCATTTCGAGATGTTTGGCTCGGCTAATGCCGGTGCAGGCGGCGCGGCCAAGCTGAAGCTGCCACCCGTAGGCGAGGACGACAAGCACAGCCGCGTAACGGTGCACCTCGACGGCAATACCCGCGTGCTGGAGATGTCGTACTACGGCAACACCATTCTGGATGCACTGCTGGAAACGGGCGTGGATGCGCCGTATTCCTGCAAAAATGGCATGTGCAGCACCTGCCGCGCGCGCGTGACGGCCGGCCAGGTGGAAATGGACGTAAACTATTCGTTGTCCGACAAGGAAGTGGCAAAGGGCTACGTGCTGACCTGCCAGGCCCGGCCTATCACCGAAACGGTGGCAGTTGATTTCGACCAATAGCAGCCGATAATATTTCTTACTTTTAACTAACGATTGTTAGTTGAGCTTTGTTGAAAGCGTATGGAAACGTTGGAAATGACCCAGGAAGAGCAGTTTCAGGCCCGTATTGATGCCGATGTGCGCATTGAACCGAAGGACTGGATGCCCGATGCCTACCGCAAGACGCTGATTCGGCAGATTTCGCAACATGCTCATTCGGAGTTGGTTGGAATGCTGCCGGAGGGCAACTGGATTACGCGCGCGCCTTCGCTCAAGCGGAAGTCCATTCTGCTGTCCAAGGTGCAGGACGAGGCGGGCCACGGCCTCTACCTCTACAGCGCCGCCGAAACGCTGGGCACCACCCGCGACCAGATGCTGGCCGACCTACACTCGGGCAAAGCCAAGTATTCAAGCATTTTCAACTACCCAACGTTGAGTTGGGCCGACATGGGCTGCGTGGGCTGGCTGGTGGATGGCGCGGCCATTCTGAACCAGGTGCCGTTGTGCCGCACGTCTTATGGCCCGTATGCGCGCGCCATGGTGCGGGTGTGCAAGGAGGAGAGCTTCCACCAGCGCCAGGGATTCGAGATTATGCAGACGTTGTGCGAAGGTGCGCCTGAGCAAAAAGCCATGGCCCAGGAAGCCCTGAACCGCTGGTGGTGGCCCACACTGATGATGTTCGGCCCCAAAGACGAGGACTCGCCAAACACCGCGCAGAGCATGAACTGGCGTATCAAGCGCTTCACCAACGACGAGCTACGGCAGAAATTCGTGGATATGATGGTGCCCCAGGCCGAATTCCTGGGCCTGACCGTACCGGATGAAAAAGTGAAATGGAACGAAGCCCGCCAGGCCTACGACTTTGGCGAGGTGAACTGGGACGAGTTCTGGGCCGTGGTGAAAGGCAATGGCCTGTGCAACCGCGACCGCCTCGGGGCGCGCGTGAAGGCGCACGAGGAAGGCGCCTGGGTACGCGAGGCCGCGATGGCGCACGCGGCCAAGCGCGCTGAGCGTGAGGCGGTAGTGGCGTGAGCGAAGATATTACCGTCTGTCATCCACCAACTCAGGATGACAAGTACTTTTGAATTCAACTAAGATGAATCAATCCGAATGGCCTCTGTGGGAGGTCTTTATTCGTAGCAAGCAGGGGCTCGACCACAAGCATGTGGGCAGCCTGCACGCGGCTGATGCTGCAATGGCTATCCAGAATGCCCGCGACGTGTACACGCGCCGGCAGGAGGGCATCAGCATTTGGGTGGTGGAGTCGAAGCACGTGCACGCTTCCAACCCCGATGATGCGGAGGCTTTCTTCGACCCGGCCAACGACAAAGTGTACCGGCATCCCACCTTTTATCAGGTGCCGGATTCTATTAAACACATGTAATGCAGGGTACTATGCAGTTTGCTTCTTCGGAAAACCCAGCTCTGGCCACATATGCGCCGGCGGTGCGGCAGCAGTTGTTTCAGTTCGTGCTGCAGTTGGCCGATACCAGCCTGATTCTGGGCCACCGGCTCAGCGAGTGGTGCGGGCACGGGCCGATTCTGGAGCAGGATTTGGCCATGGCCAACATCGCGTTGGACTTGCTGGGCGAAACCCGCAGCCTCTACCAATACGCTGCTGAGCTGGAAGGGCAGGGGCGCACCGAAGATGACTTGGCCTACCTGCGCAGTGCCACCGAATACCGCAACCCGCTGCTGGTGGAGCAGCCCAACGGCGACTTCGCCGATACCGTGGTGCGGCAGTTTCTGTTTGATAACTTCCACTACCACTTCCTCAAGCAGTTGCTGACCAATGCCGATGAGCGGCTGGCGGCCATTGCGGAGAAATCTCTAAAGGAAGCCACTTACCATTTGAAGTGGAGTTCGGAGTGGATTATACGGCTGGGCGACGGCACGGAGGAAAGCCGCCGCCGAGTGGAAAAAGCTATTGCAGAGCTGTGGCGCTTCTCGGGCGAGCTGACCACGCCCACGGCACTGGAAAAGGAGCTGCAAACGGCTGGCCTCATTCCGGATTATGCTGATATTCAGGTAAAGATGGCTGACCACGCCGAGCGCGTGCTGACAGAAGCTACGCTTTCTATTCCCCAACAGGTATTTATGCTGACGGGCGGCAAAGAAGGCCGCCACACCGAGCACCTAGGTTACATCCTGACCGAGCTGCAGTACATGCAGCGCACCTTTCCCGGCCTGACATGGTAGCGCCCGCGCCTCCCACCGAAGCCCACATCTGGCAGCTGCTGGAAGAAGTGACCGACCCCGAAGTGCCGGTGCTCAGCATCCTGGACTTGGGCATTGTGCGGGCTGTGCGCGTGGAGGGCGACCATATTACCGTGACCATTACGCCCACGTATTCGGGCTGCCCGGCCATGAATGCCATTGCTACCGATATCCGGTTGCGACTATTGGCCGCAGGCTATACCAAGCTGACCATCAATAATCAACTTAGTCCGGCCTGGACTACTGATTGGATGACGAAAGCCGGCCGCGAGAAGCTGGAAGCCTACGGCATTGCCCCGCCGATTGACGGCACGGCCAGCGGCCATGTTCTGAATCTGTTCGGGAAAGAAACCGCTGTGCGCTGCCCGCTCTGCAAGTCGGAGCACACGCACCTGGTCAGCCAATTTGGGTCGACGGCGTGCAAGGCGCTGTATCAATGCGACGACTGTCGTGAGCCGTTCGATTATTTCAAATGCCACAGTTGATTGAATGCACGCTGCCAACCGGAGCATTCTCCAATTCTTTTCATCCTATGCCCGAAAACAACCCCCTAATTTTCTCGCTGGAAGACGGCGTCGCCACCATCCGCCTCAACCGGCCCGAGGTGTTTAATAGCGTGAACAAGCCGCTGGCGCTGACGTTTCAGCAGCATTTGCGTGATTGCCAGGCCAATGCCGAGGTGCGAGCGGTACTCATCACTGGGACCGGCCGGGCGTTTTGCGCGGGGCAGGATTTGGCTGAAATCACCGGGCCTGATAGTCCGGAGGTGGCGGAAATTGTGGAGAAGCATTACAACCCCATTATTCTGCTCATTCGGGAGCTGGATAAGCCGGTGGTGGCGGCCGTGAACGGCGTGGCGGCCGGTGCAGGCGCTAATATTGCCCTGGCCTGCGACATTGTAGTGGCCAAAGAATCAGCGTCTTTTATTCAGGCATTCAGCAAGATTGGGCTGATTCCGGACAGCGGGGGGACGTATTTCCTGCCTCGCCTCATCGGAATGCAGCGGGCCAGTGCACTGATGATGACCGGCGACAAAGTAAGTGCCGCCGAAGCCGTGCAGATGGGCATGATTTATAAAGCCTTCGCCGACGAGACGTTTGACCAGGACGTGGCCGCGCTGGTGCGCAAGCTGGCCGCCATGCCCACCAAAGGCCTGGCTTATACCAAGCAATTGCTGAACAGCACGTTTGCCAACGATGTGGCCCAGCAGCTGCGCGCCGAGGGCGACTACCAGCTCCGCGCCGGCAACACGACCGATTACCGCGAAGGCGTCGCCGCTTTCCTCGAAAAACGTCAACCCAGCTTCACTGGCCAATGAAAACCATCGGCATCATCGGTTGCGGGGCCATGGGCGCCGGTATTGCGCAGGTGGTGGCCACGGCCGGCCACCCGGTGCGCCTGCTCGACCAGCACGCCGGCGCGCTGGAGCGCGCCGTTTCCGGCATTCAGGATAGTCTGAATAAGCTGGCCGCGAAGGGCAAGCTGACCAGCGAAGCGGCCGAGGCCGCCGGCAGTCGCCTGCACGCCACTTCCGACGTGCAGGATTTCGCAGATTGTGACCTTGTTATCGAGGCCATTGTGGAGGATTTGGGGGTGAAGCAGCAACTTTTCCGCAAGCTCGAAGGCGTGGTTTCAGCCGGTTGTGTGCTGGCCAGCAACACCTCGTCGCTGTCGCTGACATCGATTGCGGCGGCCTGCCAGCGGCCGGAGCGGTTTGTGGGCATTCACTTTTTCAACCCGGCTCCCATTATGCAGCTGGTGGAGGTGATTCCCGCTGTCCAAACGCGGGAGGGATTGGCAGAAGAAATCAAAGCCCTGGTTGCCAGCTGGAACAAGCTGCCCGTGCTGACTCAGGACACGCCGGGCTTCATTGTGAACCGCGTGGCGCGGCCGTTCTATGGCGAGGCCATCCGAATAATGGAAGAAGGCATTGCTGACATGGCGACCATCGACTGGGCCATGACGGAGCTGGGCGGCTTCCGCATGGGCCCGTTCGCGCTGATGGACTTTATCGGCCACGACGTGAACTACCGCGTGACGGAATCTGTCTTCACCGCCTTTTTCTACGACCCGCGCTTTAAGCCGTCGTTCTCCCAAAAGCGGCTTTTTGAGGCTGGCTATTACGGTCGCAAGTCGGGGCGCGGTTTCTATAACTACGCCGCTGATGCCGCGCAGCCTGAGCCCATCCGCGACAAAACCCTCGGGCGCCTGATAGTAAACCGCATCGTGGCCATGCTTATCAACGAAGCCGTGGATGCATTGGCCTTGAACGTAGCCACGGCTACCGACCTGGAACTGGCCATGACCAAGGGCGTGAACTACCCCAAAGGCCTGCTGGCCTGGGCCGACGAGCTGGGCCCCACTACCGTGCTGGGCACCCTCGACAGCCTCTACGCCGAATACCACGAAGACCGGTACCGCGCCAGCCCGCTGCTGCGCCGCAAAGCCCGCACCCATCAGCTATTCCTAGCTCCGGAGCACGCACTCTAGCGCAAGGTGTAGCTTGCTCATAACGAAATGATTATCCTGCGCGAGCTAAAGCTTGTGCTACACTGATTTCTCATGACTCCCATCCTCGAAAACTACACCCTCGGCCGCTGGACGACCGGCGGGAATTCGCCCCAGGAACTACTCGATGCCAGCACCGGCGAAGTCATTGCCCTGGCCAATACGGAAGGCTTCGACTTCGAGAAAATTCTTGATTATGGCCGCCGCGTGGGCAACCCCAAGCTGCGCAAAATGACCTTCCACGAGCGGGGACGGATGTTGAAGGCTTTGGCCTTTCACTTGCAGGAAAAGAAGGAGATTTTTTATGAGCTGAGCTACCGCTCCGGTGCCACCCGGGCCGATTCCTGGATTGACATCGAGGGCGGCATCGGCAACCTGTTTGCCAATGCTTCGCTACGGCGCAAGTTTCCCGACAAGCCGTTTTACGTAGAGGGCGAGCCGGTGGGCCTGAGCAAGGGCGGTACTTTCATGGCCCACCACCTGCTGGTGCCGCGCGAGGGCGTGGCCGTGCACATCAACGCCTACAACTTTCCCATTTGGGGGATGCTGGAAAAAATCGCGGTGAACCTGCTGGCCGGCATGCCCGCCGTGGTGAAGCCGGCCGTGCCCTCGGCCTACCTCACCGAGGCGGTGGTACGCGAAATCATCGCCTCCGGCATTTTGCCCGAAGGCGCGTTGCAGCTGGTGGTAGGCTCGGGTCACGGCCTGCTCGACCACGTTACGTACCAGGACGTGGTCACCTTTACCGGCTCGGCCGCGACAGGGCGCAAGCTGCGCGCTCATCCGCGCATCATTGAGGAGGCCGTGCCGTTTACCATGGAGGCCGACTCCCTCAACGCCGCTGTGCTGGGGCCCGACGCGAAACCCGGTACGCCGGAATTCGACTTGTTCGTGAAGGAAATCCGCAAGGAGATGACGGCTAAGTGCGGGCAAAAGTGCACCGCCATTCGCCGCGCCATTGTGCCCGAAAATCTGCTGGAGGATGTGCAAATTGCTCTAGGCAAGCTGCTGGCGCAGACGACGGTGGGCCACCCCCAGGCCGAGGGCGTGCGCATGGGCGCACTGGCCGGCCGGGCGCAGGCCGAGATTTTCCGCGAGCGGGTGCGGCACCTGGCCCAGAACACGCCCATTGTGTACGGCGACCTGGAAAACGTGGAGCTGCTGGGCAAGGAACGCGGCGCTGACTATGCCAAGGGTGCCTTCACTTCGCCCATCGTACTGCTAAACAAAGAGCCTTTCAAGCACCTCGACAGCCACGAAATCGAAGCCTTTGGCCCGGTGGTGACCCTGATGCCTTACCACGATATCGACGAAGCCGTGACGCTGGCCAACATGGGCAAGGGCTCACTGGTGTGCTCGCTGGCCACCAACGACCCGCGCACGGCGCAGGAGTTCGTGCTGGGCGCGGCTACGCACCACGGCCGCATCCTGGTGCTGAACAACGAGATGGCGAAGGAAAGCACCGGGCACGGCTCGCCGCTGCCACAGCTTATTCACGGCGGCCCCGGCCGGGCCGGCGGCGGGCAGGAGATGGGCGGCATCCGGGGCGTGGAGCACTTTATGCAGCGCGTGGCTTTGCAAGGCTCGCCGAGCATGATTACGGCCATCACCGAGGTGTACCAGACCGGCGCGAAGCAGGTGGAATATGACAAGCACCCCTTCCAGAAATACTTCGAGGAACTGGAAATCGGCGAAACCTACACCACCCACAAGCACACCGTGACCGAGGCCGATATTGCCAACTTTGCGGGAATTTCGGGCGATAATTTCTACGCCCACGTCGATGCTACTTCCCTGGAAGGCACGCTCTTTACCGGCCGCGTAGCCCACGGCTACTACGTGTTGAGCAAGGCAGCCGGCATGTTCGTGGACCCGCGCAAAGGCCCGGTGCTGCTCAACTACGGCCTCGACGAATGCCGCTTCACAAAGCCCGTGTACCCGGGTACCACCATCGGCGTGAAGCTGACGGTGAAGGAAAAGGTGGGCCAGGAAAAGCGTGATGAAAACGACATCGCCAAAGGCATTGTGCGTTGGCTGGTGACGATAACCGACGAAACCAGCGAAACCGTGGCGGTGGCGACGATTTTGACGATGGTAAAAAAGAAGAATCAGGAATAATATGAGCACCCTCACTGCCGGCCATGTCCTGGCCGAAACCGATGCCGCGGGCATCACCACCATCACCTTTTTTCACCCTTCGCACAACTCACTGCCCAGCCGCGTGCTGAACGATTTGGCCCGGGCCATCACCCGAGCCGGGCAGGACGAGGCCACGAAAGTCATTGTGCTGAAAAGCGAAGGCGACCACACATTCTGCGCCGGAGCCAGCTTCGATGAGCTGCTGACCATTGAAACCAAAGAGCAGGGGCTGGAATTCTTCTCCGGCTTTGCGCGGGTGATTAATGCTTGCCGCACGGCCCCGAAAATCATCATCGGGCGGGTGCAGGGCAAGGCCGTGGGTGGCGGCGTGGGCGTGGCCGCCGCTACGGATTACTGCTTCGCCACCCAGCACGCGGCCGTGAAGCTGAGCGAGCTGGCCGTAGGAATTGGACCGTTCGTGGTAGGACCAGCCGTGGAGCGCAAGATTGGCACATCGGCCTTCCAGCAGCTGGCGCTGGATGCGGGCGAATTCCGTTCGGCTGCCTGGGCGAAGCAGAAGGGCTTGTATGCCGAAGTAGTGGAAGATGTGGCCGCTCTGGATGCCGCAGTTGCCACTTTTGCCGCTAAAATGGCGACTTACGCGCCGGATGCTGCTCGGGCAATGAAGCAGGTGTTCTGGCAGGGCACCGAGCATTGGGATACGCTGCTGACCGAGCGCGCCGGCATAAGCGGCACGCTGGTGCTGTCGGATTTCACCCGGCGCGTGCTGCGGAAGTAGCGCGGTAGAAGGGAAGCCGAACAAAACGGAGAACGGTCATGCTGAGCGCCGCCGAAGCATGACCGTTCTCCGTTTTGCTTTTTAGGAGGCCTTACAGCTCCATAATATCCTCGTTCCAGAGCGTGGGTTCGGCTTCGATGAACTCATTCATCATGTCCACGCACTCCTGGAGGTCCAAATCCACCACTTCTACGCCGTGGCTTTCGAGGAAAGCGCGGGACTCGCCGAAGGTGCGCGACTCGCCCACCATCACCTTGGGGATTTTGAACTGCACGATGGTGCCGGCGCACATGTAGCAGGGCATCAGCGTGGTGTAGATGACAGTGTCGCGGTAGCTGCGTTGGCGGCCGGCGTTCGTCAAACAATCCATTTCGCCGTGTTTGATGGCGGAGTCTTCCTGCACGCGCTTGTTGTGGCCCTGGCCGATGATTTTGCCGTCGCGCACGAGCACGGAGCCGATGGGAATACCGCCCTGCGAGCGGCCCAGGCGGGCTTCGTCGATGGCGGCTTGCATGAATTCGTCTTTGGTGTTTTGGTCTTGCATGGGTGGGAAATTAGCGTGCGCAGATGCCCTTGTAGGGGCAATACTCGCACTTGGTGAAGTCGTCGGTTTTGCGGATGGGCTCGGTGGGGTCGAGGATGCGCAGGGCAATTTTACGCACTAAGTCTTCGGAAACGGTTACGAAGTCTCCGCCGCCGTCGGTGAGGAAGCTGAGGTCGGCGGAGAGCAGGCCTTCGTCGATGTTGCGGAGGGAGAGGATGGATGTATCGGCCGTTTCGCGCTGCACCGTGTGGGCCAGCATGAGACGGTAGAGCCAGAGCTGGCGCACCTTGTCGGCGCTGCTGCTGGGCTCGTGGAGGAGGCGGTCCACGGCTTCGGCGGGGCTGAGCTTGTCGCGGTAGCCGCGCAGTTGGAGGTCGCTCTTTTTCACGAGGCCGGATTTGTAGTCGACCACGCGCAGGCGGCCGTCGGGCAGTTCGTCTACGCGGTCGGCAAAGCCGAACAGGCGCACGGCCAGCGGCTCGGGCTGGCCCGGCACATCCACGAAAACAGTGGCGGCCAACTCCTTTTCCAAGCCAAAGAGGCGGATGGGCAGCAGGCCGGGCTGCTCGGTCAGGCTTTCCAGTAAGCGCACCACGAGGCGCGTGGCGACTTGGCCGTACACGTGGTTCAGGCCTTCGTCGGCGCGGGCATGCTTTTCGGTGGCTTCCTGGCGCAGGGCGCGCTGCACCTCGGCCGGGGCCTGGCGGATGAGCTCGGGGATGTCCTCGGCCGTAATCTGACGGGCATCCTGATGGAAGGGCAACATCAGGTTTTCCAGCGCCTCGTGCACCATCGTGCCGAAGCTGCTGGCCTCCAGGGTTTCTTCCACGGCGTCGTTTTCGTGGAAGCGGGCCACTTTCGAGAAGTAAAACCGCAGCGAACAGGCCAGGAAATCGTTGAGGCGCGAGGGCGAGATGTTGCGCTCCAGCACGCCGCGCAGGGCGGCCAGCATTTCGGGGTCTTTTTCGAGAATGAGGTCGCCCTCGTAAGGATTCACGCCGACCTCCACTTCCGGGCCCGCAACCGAAACGGTCAAATCTTCGAGCGTGAGCTGCGGGTTCTGGGGCAATAAATCGTTTTGCAATTGCAGCAGAAAGCGGCTGCGCTCGCCGCTCTTCATGCCCTCGGCGCCGGGCAGCACGTGCACCAAATCAACCCGCTGCGCTCGTTGCAATAAGCGCCAGAAGTTGTAGGCCGTGATGGCCTCGGCATCGGCATAAGTGGGGAGGTTGGCCGCCGTTAGGACGTCGTAGGGGAACAGCGACTGCTGGCGCTTAGGGGCCGGCAGCACGCCCTCGTTGCAGCTGAGGATGATGAGGTGGTCGAAATCCAGGGCCCGGGTTTCGAGCAAACCCATTACCTGCACGTCGGCCAGGGGCTCGCCGGAGAAGGGCAGGCGGGTGCGGCCCATTTGCTCATACAGGAAGCGGCGGAAGGAGCGCACCGACAGGCGCTGCTCGCGGCAGTCGAAGGCCGAATCGAGCTGCTTGACGAGGGTGTAAAACAGGTACAGATACTCGGAGCCGAGGCTGGCTTCGCGGTCGGTGTCGGCTACTTCGGCGGCGTACACCTGGCGCAGCAGGTCGATGACGGTGTAGCAGGCGGCGATGATATCGTCGCAGTTGTCCCAGGTTTTGAACAGGGCCTCGATGAGCGGGTGGTGCGCGCCGAGCTTCAGCAGCTCTTCGGCAGGCAGCAGCACGGCGTTGAGGCGCACGATTTCGCGGCAAACCTGGTCGAGGATGCCGTGGTACTGGGGCTGGTCGACCTGCTGGTCCTGCCAGTGCTGGTAGCGGCGCAGGAAGGGGTGCGAGAGCAGCTTGGTTACGGCCAGGTGGTGGTAGCGCGGCACGCCGTAGCCGGTTTCCTGGCTGCCCTCGCGGATACCGGTGAGGTGCACTTCGAACAGCAAATCGACCAGGTTGAACAGGGGCGTGGCCTGGAAGCTCAGGCCCATAGTCACGTTGTAGTCGGGCACTTCGTCGGGCGGCAGGCCGTGGAGCACGGGCAGGAGCAGGGTTTCGTCGGGCAATACCACGGCCACAGTGGCATCGGGGTAGCGCTGACGGGCTTCGGCCAGGAGCTGGCCGGCCAGCTTGCCTTGCATGCTGGGGTTGGCCACGCCCAGGTAGCGGATGTGGTGGGGCTGGCCGCGCAGCCATTCCACGCCCGCACCGAAGTTATCCAGCGGCAGTTTCCACTGCTCGAAATAGCGGCGCAGGTGCTGGCCGGCGCGGTTGGGCGAGCCAGCTTCGAGGTAAAACGGGTCGGCATCGAAGCGGATTTCGGCCCGGCCGGCGTTCATCAGCAGGCGAACCAGCTTTTCCTCCGACTTCGACAAATTGCCCAGGCCCACGAAAACGTGGCGGGCGGGTTCGGGCTTGGCCGGGTCTTTCAGGTCCTTCTCCAGCTTCTGTACGGCCAGGCGGTAGGCCAGGCCGGGGTAGGCGAGGTGGTTGGCCTTCATGCGGCGCTGTAGCTCGTGGTACACCCGCTCCAGCTGGTTCCAGAAGCTGAAGGAGTGCGCGGCGGCCTGGCTTTTGGGCGGCAGCTCGGCCAGGTCCCAGCGCTCCAGGGCCTTGGCTTCGCTCAGGTATTCAAAGACTTTGTGGGTATCGGCCAGGTTCTGGTCGAGGTTGGAGAAGTCGCTCAGCAGCAGGCCCGCCCAGCCCACGAATCTATCGAAATCGAGCCCGGTGTCGATGCCTTTCAGGATGTCATAAAGCAGCAGTTGCAGGGCAATGGGCTCCTCCACCTGCACGCCGGCCAGCTCCACCATGTAGTCTTCCATGGCGGCTACGCGGGGTGCCCACAGCGGCGCGCCGCCGGGCAGGGCCAGCGCCAGCTCATTCTTCAGATACACCACGGCGCGGCGCGTGGGCACGATAACCACGATGTCGGACAGCTCATCGGTGGGGCCGGAACCGTAGCGGTCCAGCAGCTCGCGGGCGGTGGCGGCCAGGAAGGAAATGGGGGCCGCGCCCGGCGTGACCGGAGCAGCAAAGGGGTAGGGGGCAGGCGGAGCAGGCATTGGGGTAAAGATACCAACCCGGCGAGTCGCTTGAAGGCCGGGCCGCCCGCCGCACTAAATGAGCGGGTGTTCCAGCCAGGGTTCCACCTGGCACTGGGCCACGAAATCGCGCAGCAGCGCCAGCAGCTCGGGGCGGGTGTGGGGGCGCGGCACCAGCAGGCCCGGCGAATCGGGGGGCACGTAGCCCAGCAGGGTGCGCAGGTGCTGGGGCTGCGCCACGCGAAAACCCATGCTCCACTCGGCAAAGGCGCGGTACTTACAGGGACCTTCGCTGAGCACCCGGCAGCTGAAATGGCGCGGGTCGACGGCGATGTGTTGGTAGTAGAGCCGCCGCACGGCCTCGGGCGAGCCTTCCAGCACTTGTAGAAAGCGCCCGTCGGGGGTGTAGAGCAGCAGGCCGGTGATGCCGTCGCGCAGGTTGTTGGTGCGGCATTGCGTGAGCAGCGCGACTAGTTCCGGAGTATCGAAGGGCACCAGCGACTGGCTCTGATAAATGAGTTGATACAATCGCATACGCTTCAGTAAAGGGTGAAACAATGACTCCTTAGTTGTCACGAAACAATGGCTGCCCGCTCCTGGTGCAGAAATATATATAGAATAACTTATGTAATCATGGGCTTGGGTGCTGAATAGATTAGCACGACGCAACGCCGTTATTTACTTCCGTAACCAATCTTTCCCTGCCATGAAACAACTCTTCCCCCTCGCCCTGTCTGCCCTGGCCGTCCTTGCCCTTGCCACCCCCGCCGCCGTGGCCCAGACCACGCCCGCGGTTATTCCGGCCCCCGCCCCGCCGGCCGAGCCCGACCCGCTCTGGCACAAATCCCTCAAAACCGGCCTCGGCCTCAACGAAGCCCTGCTCAGCACCAACTGGCGCGGCGGCGGCGTCAACACCATCGGTTTCAATGCCCTGTTCAACGCCAAGGCCAACCGCAAAAGCGGCGTGCACAGCTTCGACAACGAAGCCGATTTCCTCTTTGCCTTCTCCCAAACCAAGGGCTTGGGCTACCGCAAGGGCCAGGATCGCCTCTTCCTCGATACCAAATACGGCCGCGCCCTCACCGAGCGCTGGGACATGTTCCTGTCGCTGAACCTGCTCTCGCAGTTTGCCCCCGGCTACAAGTACGACACCGATGCCGCCGGCAACGACCGCACCCAACTCACCTCCGATTCTTTCGCGCCGGCCTTCATCACGGCCGCTTATGGCTTCGAATACCATCCCACCACCTATTTCCACGTGCGCCTTTCGCCCTTTGCCCCGCGCCTCACGGTGGTCAACCGCGTCGACCGTTTCGTGGCCGCCCTCGGCGACCGGCCCTACGGCGTGAACCCCGGCCACAGCACCCGCTTCGAGGTGCTGGCCGCGCAGGTGCTGGCCGAATACGACCGCAACATCAGCCCCAACGTCAACCTCAAGGCCCGCTACGTGCTATTCGCCAACTACGAACACCTCAATTTCAAGGAAATTGACCACCGCCTCGACGTGGCTCTCACCGCCAAAGTGGGCAAGTACGTCAACGTGGCCCTCAACGGCATCGCCCTCTACGACTACGACCAGGACCACAGCATTCAATACTCGCAGGGCCTCACCATCGGCGTGGCCTACGCCTTCCAGAACTTCGTGGATGCGAAGAAGTAAGCCCCTGTATTCAGGCGGCTAAGTGCAGGAGGAAAATTTGTCAGACGAAAATTCCTTCGGTCCGAATTCGGTGTATATTTCGGTGCCTTTTTACTGCGATTACGGGCTGAAAAAGAAAAATTTAGCCTGTACTCCGCGTTATTTTTTCTGCATGATAGATTCTACCCGTCGCTGGAAGCGACGGCCCGCCGCGTGGCTGGCCGCCGGCTTCCTAAGCTTTGTGTTTGCGCTGTGCGCTTACCCCGGGCAGGCTGCTCCTGGCCCCACGCCGCGCATTCTAAAGCTCTACAATACCGCCGACCCCAAGCAGGACTCCGTGTTTGCCCTGGAAGCCTACATCACCCTGGAGGTGGCCGGCCTGGCGCGCTACATGCGTGATGAGGAGGCGCGCCTGATGCGGGGCCAAATGGACCCCGGCAAAGCCCGGGCGCAGGCACGACGGCTGGTGCTTTACATCGACGATGCCCCGCTGATTGGGATGCCGCCCGAGTCGATGCACACGCTGCCCCCAGTCAATAACGCGCGGCCCGCCGCCCCGCTCGATTCCGGCCGGGTGGCCGTGCCGGCGGCGGATACGCTCACCAAAGTCATCTTCCACCTCACCCGGCACCAAAGCACCAACCCTTACTGGAACGTGGTGTACAGCTCGCCGTGGGAGTTTGCCCACCCCGCCAAGATTGGGCTGGGCTACGATGACCGGGTGATTACCAACTTATACCCGCAGGAATCCATCCGGCTGAAGCTGGTGCGGCCGGTGGCGCTGGCCGTAGCCCTGGCGGTGGTGGCGCTGCTGGCGCTGGCCATCGTGTTGCTGGCGCACAAGTCGTGGCTGCTACGCAACGCGGTGCCCAACTGGACTTCGCCGGCGGGCAAGGAGCCCATGTTCAGCCTGGCCAAAAGCCAGCTGGCGTGGTGGACCTTCCTAGTGTTGGCCTCCTACCTGCTCATCTACTGCGTGACGGGCGAAATGACGAATATTTCCACTACCACGCTGGAACTGCTCGGCATCAGCGCGGGCACGGCCGGGCTGGGCAGCCTACTGGGCCAGCCCGCGGCGAATGCCTTGGCTCCACCACCACCGCCCAGCCGGGGCTGGTGGCTCGATATGCTGACCGACGACCAAGGCGTGAGCATCCACCGCTTGCAGCAGGTGGCCTTCACGTTGCTGCTGGGCTACCTGTTCGTTCGCACCGTGTACAAAACCGTGGCCCTGCCTGAGTGGAACGAGAACGAAATTCTGCTGCTGGGCATCAGCAGTGCCACGTACCTGGGCCTGAAATCGCAGGAAAACAAAACGCCGGAAAACCAGCTAGTGACGGCCGATGCTACTAGCTTCGGCCCCCTGGCCAAAGATGCCGGACTGACGGTCTCCACCGTGGCGGCCGAAGCGCCCGCCGTGGTGGGGACGGTGAACAGGAACGGCGCAACCGCCGCTCCATCCGCCGAAGCGGCCAGCGACATCCCCGCCGAATCATCGGCCGACCCGGTGACCGGGGCCGTGCAGTTCCGCGCCGAGGAAGACATGGGACCCGATGCCCCCGCCAACGACCTTGACAACCTGGACCCGACCGAAAGTCCGAACCAGATTCCGGGCTGATTTCCTTTTTGCTTTTCTCGCCATGCGTTTGTTTCCCGACCTCGAATACCCCATCCTGGCCCGCTACCTCACCACGCCCAGCAAGCGCCGGGCGGGCCTGCTCATGCGCCAGAAAGTACGGTTTCTGGTGGTGCACGACACCGGCAACAGCGGCTCGACGGCGGCCGGCAACGTTAGCTATTACGAGAGTTCGCGCAATGCCCTCAGCGCTTCGGCCCACCTGTTTGTGGATGACCGCCAGATTCTGGAGTGCGTGCCCGCCCTCACCGGCCCGCCCGAAAAGGCCTGGCACGTGCTTTACAGCATCAGCGAAGACAACCGCCGCTACGGCTGCAATGCCAACGACGCAGCCATTGGCGTAGAATATTGCTTCGGGCCGAACATCAATGCCGACGAGGCCTACCGGCGTTTCGTGTGGGTGCTGGCCTATGCCTGCTGGAAATTCAAACTCGACCCGGCCCGCGACATTGTGGGCCACCACATCCTCGACCCCGCCCGCAAAACCGACCCCAAATCGGGCCTCGCCCGCAGCCACCGCTCCTACGCCCAATTGCTGCTGGACGTGCCCGCCGCCTACGCCCGCTACACCGGGCAAGCTGCCGCCCTGCCCGCCCCGCTGGCCGAAGTAACCGGTACCGTCACGGCGCGCACGGCCATCAACGTGCGGCGGGGCGAGCCGTTCCGGCGGGCCCCCGCCCGGCTGGTGGCGGCCGGTACCAAGCTGCCCTTCCTGCGCACGGTGCAGGGCGAGCGCGTGAACGAAAACGCCGTGTGGTACGCCCTGCCCAACAACGAGTTTTGTTGGAGCGGAGCCGTGGTTTGAGGTCGCCGTGCCGTCAGCCTTGCTGTTCTTTGTTAATGAACGTTAACGTCAAAGCTGTCCAGGTAGGGTTTGCGTACGCTCAGCGAATCAACCTGGTACCAGTCGGCCACGGCGCGGTTGAGGTGGGAAGCCGGATTGGCTCCCAGCGGCTCTCCCAGCACCAGGATGTGATGCGGCAGCAGGTTCTGGAATCCTTCGACCACCACCGTGCGCTGCCCCCGGGCCCGGGCCGTCTGAATGGTGGCGGCTCGGGCCTCGCTCTGGGCTTTCCAGGATGCCGCGTTTTCCAGCCACTCCCGCCACGCGTTGCGCTCGGTGCCGCCACCCGCCAGTAGCGCCACGTACAGCAACGCGGGTAGCCGCAGCGAAGCCAGCCAGCGCCGCCGCCGGGCCTGAGCAGGACTGAGCTGGTCGGGCAGCGCGGCCCACAAAGCCAGCAGCCAGCCGCTCAGCAGCCAGAACCACAGAAAATTGAGCGAGCGCACGGCTGGGTAGCCCTGCCAGGTTCGGCTCAGCAGCAGAAAGGCGGCAAGCAAGCCCGCCAGTACCACCCCCAGGCTCCGGGCCAGCGGCAGGCGCAACGCGGCGGGCCGCCAGTGCCGCGTGCGGTAGCCCAGCCGGGCCAGCAGCACGGGGGCCACCACCAGCGCCGTGAGCTGCCGGGGCTCGGTCAGGAACATGGCCATGACCGCAACGGCCCGCCCAACGACACGCACCATGCCCGGCGCCGCCTTGCTCTCGTAGGCCATGCGGGCGAAGTTGCCGGGGGCCAGCACGGCCACCGCCCCGGCCGCAGCCGTCAGGAGCAGCAGGGCCAGCCAGGCCCGCCGGCTGCCATCCGCGCCGCGCCGCCACGCCAGCACCGTGAGCACGGCCAGCAACCACAGCAGCAGCACCAGCGCCAGTTCATTGGAGCCCGCTACGCCCACCGCCGCCCCGGCCGCCACGCCATACCACGCCGCCCGGGCCAGGGCCGTAGTGGCCAGCCCCGCTCGCAGCACCGCCACCGGCACCAGCACCAATAGCAGCGCAGCCACTTGGTATGTGACGGTACTGGCAAACCAATAAAACCCGGAATTCACGCTGGGCATGGTGTAAAGCTGCCCCAGCAGCCACGCGCCCGACCACGCCAGCGCCGCGCCCCAGCCCAGGCGCGCGGCCGTGATGGTGCGCAATGCCAGCGCTTGCACCCCCGCCGTGGCCCCAAACAAGGCCAGCGCAAACCAGCGCACGCCCGCGTCCCAGCCATAGGTGAGCGGGTTGAGGGCCGTGAGCCACAGCCCGGCGGTGTAACGGCCGGTCCAGGTGGTGTAAAGGTGGCGTAGGGCGGGCAGCGCGCCCCGGTCGCGGGCCAGGGCCGCGTTGCCGTAGTCGTCCCAAAACGGCTGGTTGTAGCCGCACAGCGCCAGATACGGCAACAGGAGGACTGCCAGCGTCAGAAAAATGCCTGTCCGCTTATGGGCCAGCACCCAGCGCAAACCCGCTCGCAACCTCGGGCTCTTGGTATAATCGGAGTGGCGAGCAGGGAGCATAAGCGCTTAGTGCGAGCGGGAAGTATTGCCGGGGGCGGCTGGCCGCAGCGCATAAATCCGTTCAATTATTTCCACCACCTTCAGGCCTTCCAGCGCATTCGTTGTAGCAAAACTGCGGCGCTGCACGGTGTCCACCACGTTTTCGATGACTTGGACATGGTTGGCGGCCGAGCCTTGGAAGGGGCCGTAGTCGTTGGCGGGGCTGGTGGGGGGCAGCGCGGGCAACTGGTAGTCTTCGAGGTGGCAATACTCCACTTTGTCCATGTACTGGCCGGCAATGCGCAAGCTGCCGCGCTCGGCCACCACGGTGAGGGAGCTTTCGAGGTTGCGGTCCCACACGGCAGTGCTGTAGCTGAGGGTGCCGCTGCCGCCGCGCAGCAGGTCGAAGGTGACGAGGCCGCTGTCCTCAAATTCTGTCAGGCCTTCGTGCGTGAAGTCGCGGAACCGGGCCGAGATGTTGGCAATATCACCGAATACCCAGTACAGCAAATCGACGAAATGGCTGAACTGAGTGAACAGGGTGCCGCCGTCCAGCGCCTGCGTGCCTTTCCAGCCGCCGGGCTTGTAATAGCGCGCATCGCGGTTCCAGAAGCAGTTTAGCTGCACCAGAAACACCTGGCCCAGGCGGCCTTCGTCGTAAATCTGCTTCAGCCAGGCCGCCGGCGGCGAATAGCGGTTTTGCATCACCCCAAACACCAGTTTGCCCGTTTGCAGGGCCGTGTGCACGATGGTTTCGGCATCGGCTTTATGCAGGGCAATGGGCTTTTCAATGACAACGTGCAAGCCGTGTCGCAGCCCGGCCACCGCCTGCGGGGCGTGCAGGCCGTTGGGCGTGGCCACGGTGAGCACATCGGCGGGCGGGCCGGTTTGCAGGTATTCGTCCAGCGAAGCGAAGAAGGGCACCCCCGGAAACTCCCCCGCGAGGCCGGGCTGAAGGTCGGCGCGCACGTCAATCAGGGCCGCCAGCGCGGCACCCTCGTGGCGCGAAACCAGCGCCGCGTGGCGGCGGCCAATGTGGCCCACGCCGCAAATGGCAAAACGAACTGCAGGGGTAGAGTTGCTCACGAAACCGAATTATTTTCCAAAGAAAGCCCCCACGCACCCGATGATATACTCCTGCTGCTCCGCCGTCAGCAGCGGATGAATGGGCAGCGACAGCACCGCCCCGCACAGCCGCTCCGCCACCGGAAACTGCCCCGCCCGGTAGCCCAGATAGGCATAAGCCGGCTGCGCGTGCACCGGCAGCGGGTAGTAAATCATGGTCGGTACCCCGCAGCTTTTGAGAAAATGCTGAAGTTCATCGCGCCGGCCAAGATGCTCTATCTGAATGGTGTACTGATGAAAAACGTGGCTGCTGCGCGCCTCCCGCACCGGGATGGTAATGCCGGCCACACCCGCCAACGCAGCATCGTAGCGGGCGGCCACGGCCTGGCGGGCGGCTGTGTTGGCGGGCAGCCGCTGCAGCTTCACCCGCAGCAGGGCGGCTTGCAGGGTGTCGAGGCGGGAGTTGAGGCCGATGCGCTGGTGGTGGTATTTGCGACTCTGGCCGTGGTTGGCGAGCTGGTGGAGCAGGGCCGCGCGGGTTGCGTCGCGGGTGAGGAGCGCGCCGCCGTCGCCCAGGCCGCCGAGGTTTTTGGAGGGGAAAAAGGACGTGGTACCGATTTCGCCCACCGCGCCAGCAAAGGCAATTTCCCCGCTCTGAAATTGAAACGTTGCCCCGATGGCCTGGGCATTGTCCTCAATCAGGGCCACGCCGTGGCGTTGAGAAATCATACGCAAGGCTTCCAAATCGGCGCATTGCCCAAACAGATGCACGGCCACAATTGCGCCCGTGCGCGGGGTAATAGCCGCCGCTACGGCGGCCGGGTCGATATTAAACGTGTCGGGCCGCACATCAACCAGCACCGGTTTCAGGCCCAGCAGGGCGGCGGCTTCCAGCGTGGCCACGTAGGTAAAAGCGGGGATGATAATTTCGGCCCCGTCCGGCAACTCCAGGCTCATCAGGGCCAGGGTGAGGGCGTCGGTGCCGTTGGCGCAGGGGATAATGTGCGCGCCACCCAGATAGTTGCCCAACTCGGCCGCAAACTCCCCCACGGCCGGCCCCTGAATAAACGTGGCCGTATTCATCACTTGCTGCATGGCCTCGTTCAACGCCGGTTGCAGGGCCGCGTGTTCGGACGCCAAATCGAGCAAATGAATGGGGGAGGGCGGGGCGGGAAGAATCAAAACGGAGATGGAAAAAGAGGGCTGCCAAAGATACCGAGCAAACTCAGGCCAGTTCCCGCAGCAGCCAGAAGAGTTTCAGCAAATCGAGCAGCCGCAGCCGCGGCGCGGCCGAAAGCAGCTGCTGGCGCAAGGCCGGCACCGCTGCCCCCAGCGTGGCACGGGCCGCCGGGGCCAGCCCCAGCCGACGCAGGCGCAAAGCCATTTGCAGCAGGCGCGAATCGGTACCCAAACCATCCTGGCGGTATACCTGAGCCAGGTTGCGCACGGCCTGCTCGCTTTTCTGCAGGAACAAGGCGGCTGGTTCCAGGCCATCGTGCCGCACCGGGTTATCAATGTGCAGGATGGCGACCCGCGCCGCCGCCAGCTCTACGCCAAATTTGGTGTCCTCGTGGCCGTAGCCGGTCAGGCGCTCATCAAGCGGGAACTGCCGGAAAATATCGGCCCGAATCAGCGCATTATTAATGGTGAGCTGGCCGTAAGGCGCGGCCTGGCGCACGGCAGCGGGGCGGGCTTCGCGGACCTCGCCGTAATGCCAGCGCAGGAACAAGGCCGGGTCGGCGGGCGGTGCGGCTTCGTAGCAGGTGCCGCCGATGAAGACGGCTGCGGTGCCTAGCAAGGCGGCGTAGCGGGCCAGAAATTGATTGTCGGGCAGCAGACTGTCGTTGTCCAGCAGCAGGAGCCACTCGTGTTGCGCACTGGCGGCCAGTTGGTTGCGGATGGCGGCGCGGCCCACATTCCGAGGCAATTCCCGGTAGTGCACACCGGGCAGGTGGGCCAGTGGGCGGTTCAACCCACGAAATTCCTCACTGGAAAAATCGTCCAGTAGTAAAATTTCTACCGGGCCGGGCCAGTCGGTAATTTGGGCGAGCAGCGAATTAATTAATTCCCCAACGGCGCGATTATAAACCGGAATTAAAACGGATAAACCGGCGGCTGCCATCGGTGAAATAATAAGGCCTAACGACGGAAATTTAGGCGCTAAAACGGCGGGCCGAATCCAGCAATTCGCCGTCTTTGCAGGTCAGCACGCGGTGCGGGTACTGCTCAATTAATTGAAAATTGTGCGTCGCCATCAGAATAGCCGTGCCCGCGTTATTAATCTCGCCAAACAGCTGCATGATGCTGGCCGAAACGTCCGGGTCGAGGTTGCCGGTGGGCTCATCCGCCAGCAGCAAAACCGGTTCATTCAACATGGCGCGGGCGATTACCACGCGCTGTTGCTCGCCGCCCGAAAGGCGGTGCGGCATGCGGTTGGCGGCCCCGCTCAGGCCCACGCGCACCAGCACGTCCGAAATGCGTTGCTGCTTTTGCGACTTGCCCTTCCAGCCCGTGGCGTTGAGTACGAACATCAGGTTTTCGGCCACTGTGCGGTCGCTCAGCAGCTGGAAATCCTGAAACACAATGCCCAGCTTTCGCCGCAGATATGGCACTTTGCTGGCCGGTAGTTTCGGCAGCGCGAACCCGGCCACGGTGCCCATGCCGCTTTGCAGCGGCAAGTCGGCGTACAGCGTTTTCAGCAATGACGACTTGCCCGAGCCGGTTCGGCCCACTAGGTAGCAAAACTCGCCTTTTTCGAGCGTAAAGCTTACGCCCTGCAACACCGCCTGCTGCTCCTGCATTATCGTGGCATCGTGCAGCTCAATAACGTTCTCGGTCATACGGTTACAAACTCAACGGCCGCAATTTGCCAAACTCCAGCTCCGAAATCACGGCGGCCAGCTCCGTTTCCTTGCCTTCGAGGCCGTAGCGGTGCAAGTCCTTCAGCGGCCGGTCGGCCCGGAAATAGGCAATAAGTACGAAAGCTTCGTCCCGCAGCTGGATGTAGTCCGGAATTTTGGCCTTGCCTTTTACTTTGATGATGTACATTTTTCGAGTTATGAGTTAAAAGTCAGGAGTTAGGAGTTGAAATCATAAACGCATTAGCAAGCTGATAATGAGCTCATAATTTCTAACTTTTAACTCATAACTCAATTACGAATTCACCTTCTTATGGTCGGCCAGGAACGTGGCCAAACCCTTGTCCGTGAGCGGATGGTTCAGCAGCCCCATGATGACGTTGAGCGGGCAGGTCACCACATCGGCCCCGATTTCGGCGCACTGGATGAGGTGCGGCACGTGGCGCACCGAAGCGGCCAGCACTTCCGTAGGGTAGCCGTAGTTGCTGAAAATCTGCACAATCTGCTCCACCAGCTGCAGGCCGTCGTGGCCGATATCGTCCAAACGACCCACGAAAGGGGAGACGTAGGTCGCACCCGCTTTGGCAGCAAGCAGGGCTTGGCCGGCGGTGAAAATCAGGGTGCAGTTGGTCTTGATGCCCTTATCAGAGAAGTACTTGATGGCTTTCACGCCGTCCTTAATCATGGGCACTTTCACCACGATGTTGGGGTGCAGCTCGGCCAGCGCTTCGCCTTCGCGGATGATGCCGTCAAAATCGGTGGCAATGACTTCGGCCGACACGTCGCCGTCCACCAGCTCACAGATTTGGCGGTAGTGGGCCATCACGTTGTCGATGCCGCGAATGCCTTCCTTGGCCATCAGCGAAGGATTGGTGGTCACGCCGTCGAGGACGCCCAGCTCCACGGCTTCGCGGATTTCGGCCAGATTGGCGGTGTCGAGGAAGAATTTCATGCGGTTGGGGAGTAAAAAAGTCGGCCCCAAAGCTACTCATTCGCCCGCCAAAATTGCGGAACAGAGCAGCGCCGGGGCCGACCAGAAAGGGCAAAAAAAAGCAAGCCAAAATCGCACCGCTACAACCGCCTACCCTTGCTACCTTCCGGTCCTGGGGGAGTTCAGCGGGAGCTGGTCGTTCTGACTTGCCGATGCAAAGGTAATCACGGATTCGTCGGATTCGATACGGATTCGTCGGATTTTGTAGGTGGCGCACGCTGGCAAGCCAGCGCCGGGGCTGGTAAGCGGCTGATTGCATTGGAAATGCCCATCGGCGTGGCTTGGTGAAAAATGTTTTGCGGGTTTACTAATCGTCCACAAAATCCGGGAATTCCGGATAATCCACTTTAATCCGTTAGTAGCTTTGCACCATGGAACGACTTATCATCCTTGATTTCGGCTCGCAGTACACGCAATTGATAGCCCGGCGCATCCGCGAATTGCATGTGTTCTGCGAAATTCACCCCTACACCCACGCCCCGAACCTCGTCCTCAGTGATGATATTCGGGGCGTTATTCTTTCCGGCTCGCCGTGCTCGGTGCGCGATGCGGACGCCCCGAACCCCGACCTGAGCCACCTGCTGGGCCGCGTGCCGGTGCTGGGTGTGTGCTACGGCGCGCAGCTGCTGGCCCAGCAGGGCGGGGGCGATGTGACGCCCGCTACCATCCGCGAGTATGGCCGGGCGCGACTGTCGTCGCTCGACGCGGCCTCGCCGCTGCTGGCCGATATGCATCTGGAATCGCAGGTCTGGATGTCGCACGGCGATACCATTCAGCGCCTGCCGGCCGGCTATGATATCATTGCCAGCACGCCGGAAGTGGCGGTAGCGGCCTTCAAAATAGAGGGTCAGGATACGTACGGCATTCAGTTTCACCCCGAGGTGACGCACTCGACGGAGGGCAAGCAACTGCTGTACAACTTCGTGGTGAACATCTGCCAGTGCGCCCAGACCTGGACGCCCGACCACTTTGTGGATTCGGCCGTGACGGCCCTGCAAAACACCATCGGGCCTGATGACCAAGTGATTTTGGGCCTTTCGGGCGGAGTTGATAGTAGCGTCGCGGCCCTGCTGCTGCACCGCGCCATCGGTTCGCGTTTGCACGGCATTTTTGTTGATAATGGCCTGCTGCGAAAGGACGAATTTGCCACCGTGCTCAAAGCCTACGAAGGCATGGGTCTGAACGTGACTGGCGTGAACGCCGCGCCCGAATTCTACGCCGCCCTGGCGGGCATCAGCGACCCGGAAGCCAAGCGCAAAGCCATTGGCCGCACGTTTATTGAAGTGTTTGACCGGGAGGCGCACAAAGTGAAAGGGGCCGCGTGGCTGGCCCAGGGCACTATTTACCCCGATGTAATTGAGTCGGTTTCGGTGCACGGCTCGTCGGTCACCATCAAAAGCCACCACAACGTGGGCGGCCTGCCCGATGACATGAACCTCAAAGTGGTAGAGCCGCTGCGGATGCTCTTCAAGGATGAGGTGCGCGAAGTGGGGGCGGCGCTGGAACTGCCGGCCGAAATCCTCAACCGCCACCCCTTCCCCGGCCCCGGCCTGGGCATCCGCATTCTCGGCGACATCACGCCCGAGAAAGTGGACCTGCTGCAACGCGCCGATGGCGTGTTTATCAGCCTGCTGAAAGAACACGGCCTCTACCAACACGTGTGGCAGGCCGGCGCTATGCTGCTGCCCATCCAGAGCGTAGGCGTGATGGGCGACGAACGGACCTACGAACGGGTGGTGGCCCTGCGCGCTGTGACCAGTGTGGACGGCATGACGGCCGACTGGGCGCATCTGCCCTACGATTTTCTGGCCGAGGTGAGCAATAAAATTATCAACCAGGTGCGGGGCATCAACCGCGTGGTGTATGACATTTCGAGCAAGCCGCCAGCGACGATTGAGTGGGAGTAAACCTGGCTTTTGAGTTCCAGTGAAACGTCATGCTGAGCGCAGCCAAAGCAGCTCTATCGCGCAACTAAATAAGTTTAGTATTGCGGTAGAGCTGCTTTGGCTGCGCTCAGCATGACGTTCTTGTTTTGCCTTTAACGAATCAAAAATGCGCTTCCACTGCCTGCAACACATGCCCCACGAAGGTCCCGGCCACGCCGCCGACTGGCTGGCCGCGCACGGCCATGCACTCACGGTCACGAAGCTGTTCGAGCCCAATCCGGTGTTTCCGGCGCTGGCTTATTTTGATGGCCTGCTGATTTTGGGTGGGGCCATGAGCGTGCACGATGAGGATAACCTGCCGTGGCTGCGGGCGGAGAAGGCGTTTATTCGCGAAGCGTTGCGGGTGGGCAAGATTACGCTGGCCATTTGCCTGGGCGCGCAGCTGGTGGCCGAGGCGCTGGGCGGCGAGGTGCGGCCCAACCACGCACCGGAAATTGGCTTCTGGACGGTGCGGTTTTCGACGAAGTCGCTGGAGCACCCGTTGCTGCGTGGGTGGCCCGAGAAGGCGGCCGTGCTACACTGGCACCTGGATACGTTTACGGTGCCACCGGGGGCTATGCGGGTGGGCATGTCGGCGGCTACGGCCACCCAGGGGTTTGTGTGGGGCGATGGCGTGATTGGCCTCCAGTTTCACCCCGAAATGACCGTGCCGATGGTGGAGCAGCTTATAGTCGATGAAGGGCATGAGCAGGCCGAAGAGCAGGAATTCGTGCAGACGGCGGAGCAGATTCGCGCCAAGCTGAAGTCAGTCTGGAAGGGGCGCAAGCTGCTGGAGGCGCTGCTGGAGAATCTGGTGGCGGTGCATGAATCAGAAATACGCACGACTAGCTCCGATAGCATCAAATAATCATCAGCATGAAATCCTCGCTTTTGATACTCGCTGGGTTAGTTGGGTCTATCGGTTTCTATTCGTGGTTGGCGTGGCCCGGACTAGTGGCAAAGCAGGCGAATTCGAAGCGAGTCTTAAAGTGGCTTTTATTTCTGCTTACCTGCGGTGCCATCTGTTTATTGGCCCTGTTGCTCTTTTTCCAATGGGCCCAATATCCCTATGACAGTACCAAAGGAACGGAGTCTAGAACCCCTTTGGCAACTCAATCCCCTTAATTGTTTTGTACAAACTCAGGGCGTTCTGGTCGGTCATGCCGGCTACGAAATCGGTGAGCAGCAAGATTTTTTCATAAGCCGACACTTCTGCCTGGTGGCCTTCAGCGCGGAACTGCTCGGGGAGCAGCAGGAGCAGCTTGCGGCTGCGGTGGCCCTGGCTTTGGTCGAACACGGCGCAGAGGAAAGCATCGAGCAAGCCGCCGAGGACTTCGAAACCGGCGGCTTCGATTTCGAGCACCGGGCGGCTGCGGTAGAGCTGATTGATGCTCAGGCGCTGCACTTCTTGCAAATCGGCCCAGCAGCTGAGCTCTTTGATGAGGGACTGGTCGTACTCGCCGCGCAGAATGGCGGGGGCGTGGTGGGCAAAGAGGGCGGCCAATTCATTTACCAGCTTTCCGATGAGGCGCGCACGCACGTAGCCTAGCTCCTCGCGCCAGTCGTGCCACTGCACGCTGCCAATGCGTCCGGCCGGGTCGTTGAGCATCTTTTTGAGCAGCGGCAGACCAGTTTCGGGGGCGATGAGGCCGAGCTTGAGGCCATCCTCGAAGTCGATGATGCGGTAGCAAAGGTCGTCGGCGGCTTCGACGAGAAAGGCCAGCGGGTGGCGGTGGTAGAAGCCGGCTTCGGCATCTTTGGCCAGCAGGCCCAGCTCAGCCGCCACGTGCCGGAAGCGGGCGGCTTCGGTCTGGAAATGCCCGTATTTCTTTTCGGAAGCGCCGCCGACTTTCGCGGCCTCGCCCACCAAGCTGGGGCGCGGATACTTGGTGAACGCGCCCAGCGTGGCGTAGGTAAGGCCCAGACCGGCACTGCCGCTGCTGTGCGCGGCGTAGGTGTGCGTGAGGATGCGAAAACCGGCCGCGTTGCCCTCGAAATGCTGCAAATCGGCCACTTCGGCGGCGGTGAGCGGTGCCAGGTACGGCGCGGCGGCGGGGCTGAGGAAGTAGCTGCTGATGGCGTCCTCGCCGGAGTGGCCGAAGGGCGGGTTGCCGATGTCGTGGGCCAGGCAGGCGGCGGCCACGATATCGCCGCAGTCCTGGTCGAGGTTGGGCAATTGAGCGGTTAATTCGCCATCGGCTTCCATGAGGTGGCGGGCGGCGAGGCGGCCCAGCGAGCGGCCCACCACGGCCGTTTCGAGCGAGTGGGTGAGGCGGGTGTGCACGAAATCCGTCTCGGGCAGGGGCATCACCTGGGTTTTGCGCTGCAAGCGCCGGAAGGCGGAGCTGAACACCACGCGGTCGTAGTCCTGCACGAAGGCCCCGCGCACGGGCGCGGCGCTGGCGGGCGGCAATTGCTGGTCGGGGAAGCGGCGCTGCGAGAGCAGGCGGGGCCAAAGCATGGGGGTAAGCAACGGGAGCGGAATTAAGTTTTTCCGGGAAAAAGCCTCGTGAAAGACGCAGCGAAGGCAGGTGGAAGGTGTCCGAGAGGTATACGCAAAGTGGCCGGAGGGCGGCGGGACGGGTTTTTGAACTTTAGCGGGGGCGTTACCGCGCCAGCTGCTCATCGAGCTGCCGGAAGGGGTTCAGCGTGTTTAGGTTCAGTACGAAGCGGATGCGGTCCGTAAAATCCTGACGGCTGCTGGGGAAGCCGTTGGCGTACTGCGAGCCGGCCATAGGCAGGTAGAAACTGAAAATATCGCGCACCACGGGTACCACCAGGCCAGCATCGTAATAGAGGCGTTGGGCGGCGCGAGAGGTCGACTCACTGGTGCGGAAGTAGTCGTGGGTGGCCCCGAAATCCGCGAACACGGCGAGTTGCGTCACCGGCAAGTCGGCTTCCAGGTTGAGGGTGCTGAGCCATTTGGTGTCAGCCACCGGCAGGAAGCCTTTAAACGCCCCGTCGCGGTCGTCGGTCTGGTGGAGCTGGGCCGTGAGGCTATGCGATATCTGCTGGCGGTCAAGGAAAGCGGTTTGGCGGCGGTAGTCGGGGCTGCCGCTCAGGCCCAGTACGAAATCTGAATTGGTGGGCTGCTGCAAAAACCGGCCGCCAAACAGGCGCACCTGCACCCGCTTGTTCTGCGAGTAGAAGCGGAAATAGCTGGCGCTGGCCCGCAGCAGCAGGGCCTGGCGGTTGTTGGCATCGTCGGCACTGCTGGCAATCATGCGGTTCAAATCCACGCCGGCGCTCCAGCCCTGCAGGCCGTTGACGTTGCTCACGACGTAAGTTACGGCCTGGAACACGCCCGTGCGGCTGCGGTCTTCATCGGTCACGATGGTATTGGCCAGCGTGAGGCGCTGCAGCGGGGCCACGCCCGGCGCGTGGGGCCAGGCAAAGCTCAGGCTGGGCTCGTATTTAATATACCGCTCGAAACGCTGCACGTCGAAGGCAAGGGTGGCCTGCCGCGACAGGCGCTGCGGCAGCACATTCAGCTGGATGCGCCCGATGCCGTTCAGCTCGTTGCGGCTGAAGCTGTACATGGGCATGGCCAGGTATTGCAGGCGCTTGGGAGCCAGCGGGCTGTTGTAGAACGCCGCGCCGAGCATGAACTTATCCGAAGTATTGGCCCCCAGCACCGGCAGCCAGCTAATGGTGGCCTTGTCCCAGCGCTCCACGCTGGCCAGCGGGCGCAGGCGAATGGGGGTGGAACGCGAAGGATGGTCGGCCACGGTGAGGCGGTCGTTGCGGCGGTTGAGCTCGGGCGTGACGTAGTTGGCATCCACCACGAGGGCCGCCACGTTGGCCCGCTTGAAGTTGAGTTGGCTGGTGGCTTCCTCCTCGGCGTTGGGGTCGGTGTTGCCGAAGGGAGTGGTCCAGAGTGTTTCGAGCACCCGGCCGTTGGCATCGACGGACGACACCGGCACGGCCCAGGGCGTGGGCGAGTCGGTGCGAACCAGCACCTTCACCACGTCGTTGAAGCTGGCCAGGGTCTGCAAATCGGCGTCGTAGTGCTGCGTGTTGGTCAGCATGCCCTGGAAAAACCAGCCCAGCTTCTGGCCCGTGCTTTCCTCAAACACGGCCTGCATGTCCTCGGGGTAGGGGTGCTTGAACTGCCACCGCTCGTAGTACAGGTGCATGGCCGCGTCGAACTTGGCCTGGCCCAGGTAGCCGGCCAGGTATTTCAGCAGCGAGCCCGTTTTCTGGTACACCACGATGCCATAGTTCAGCATTGTATAATCCGCCGATGAGGGACCCTGCACCGGCTGGTCGAGTCCCCGGCTGGCCAGGGCCTGGTAGGGCACCTGGTCGAAAGCGGCCCGAGGGAGCTTTTCGAGGCCGAAGGTGCGGGCAATGCCCGGGTTGTGGGCAAAAGCCATGATACCGCCGGGCTTTACGGTGTCCAGCTCGCTCACGCGGCCTTCCATGTAGGTGTTCACGCCCTCGTCCATCCACGGAAAGTCCCGCTCATTCGAGCCCAGGATGCCGTAAAACCAGTTGTGGCCTACCTCGTGCACAATGGCGCTGGGCATGGTCACGGTCACCATCGGGTACTCCATGCCGGACCCCGCGCTCAGCGCGCCGTCCACGGCCGTAGCGGCCGAATACGGGTACTCGCCCACCCAGCGCGAGTAGTAGGTGAGGGCATCGTTGACATCCTGGAGGCCCTTTATCCACTTCGTCGCCTCTTTATTGGTGAAGAGCACCCAGGAGGTGACGGTGCGGCCCGAGGGCAGCGTCACGCCGCTTTTCAGCACGTTGAAGCGCTTGTCGGCAAACCAGGCGAAGTCGTGCACCCGGTCCTGCTTGTAGCGCAGGGTTTTGGTGGTGGCATCAGAAGGCGGGAATTTCAGGTCGGTGCCGAAGTCCTGGGCGGTTTTCTTGCCGGCGGCGGTAGCGGCCAGAGCGTCCATGCGGGCGCGCTCGTCGGGGTTTTGCAGCTCGCCGGTGGCGCCCACGGTGTAGTTGGTGGGCAGGGTAATGGTGACGTCGAACGAGTCAAACTCAGAATAAAACTCGCCCTGGTCGAGGTAGGGGATGGGGTGCCAGCCGCGCCGGTCCAGCACCGCCGGCTTGGGGTACCACTGCGTAATCTGGTAGCTCTGGCCCACGTGCCCAAACCGCGAAAACGACGCCGGAATCTTCACCCGAAACGGCGTGCTGATGCTGGCCGTGGCCCCTGCCGCCAGCGGCTGCGGCAGCACCAGCTTGGCTATATCGGCGTTTTTGGGGTCGAATTCCAGCTTGGCCGCCTGGCCATTTACTTTGAAATCGAGCCCGTCGATAAAGCCCCGGTCCTCTGCTTTGGCGAACTCAAACCGCCGCTTGCCGTCGCGCAACTGCTGCTTGGCAAAGGCCGTCGAATTGTCCTTGTAAGCATTCGGCCACAGGTGAAACCAAATGAAGGTGAGGGCCTCCGGTGAGTGGTTGGTGTAAGCCAATTCCTCGTGCCCGGTGAGGAAGTTGGTCTTGTCATCAAGCGCCACGTCGATGGAGTAGTTGACTTCCTGCTGGAAATACGGGCCGGCGGTTTTGGGCGGCGTGGGCTTGGGCGTGTGGCGCTGGGCCAGGGCGAGGCCGGGTAGCAGGGCCAGGAGGCCGACGAGGAAACGTGCTTTCATGAGGAGTTACGTGGGACGGTAGTAGCGTTGCGCCCTCGGGACGAAGCTACGGCGTGGCTTGAGACTGCGGGAGGGCCGCCGGTTGAGGATTGGCTGCAATCGGCCGGAAATCGTAATTGAGCTATTCGTTTTCTTAAAACGGAATTCAGTAATTTTTGTCAAGATGGCGACCAAAACCAACCTCCAACGATTCATCGACGCCCAGGCATCGTCCTACCAAACCGCATTAGCCGAAATCAAAAATGGCCGCAAGCGCAGCCATTGGATGTGGTTCATCTTCCCCCAAATTCAGGGCCTGGGCCTGAGCGAAACCGCCCGATTTTACGCTGTAGCCGATGCGCAGGAAGCGAAAGATTACCTGAATCACCCCGTTTTGGGTGCCCGGCTGCGGGAAATTTGCCAAGCCCTGCTGGGGTTGGCTGTTAATAATGCCCACGATATTTTCGGCAGCCCCGATGACCTGAAGCTGAAGTCTTCGATGACGCTGTTTGCATCAGTGAGCAGCACCCCGGTTTTCCAGCAGGTGCTGGATAAGTTTTATGACGGTGCGCGGGACGATAAAACGCTGCGCATTCTGGCCGCGCCGGCAAATTCCTGAACAGCTTTGGTAATGAAAGTGGACTGCTGCGATAAATGCTTCAGAAAATAACGCAGGCCAGTTTCTAATCGAAGAATGGAAGCAAGACCAAAAATTGAAGTGCCCCCAACCCCGGCAGATAAGGCCGCAGAACTATTCGCCGGGAGCGCCCTGGCCCTGCTTTGGGGCCTCACTATCTGGAGCCTTTTCACTCTGCCCGCCACGATTCCGGTGCACTTCAACGGTGCCGGCTTGCCCGACCACTACGGCGAAAAGAGCAGCCTCCTGATGCTGCCGCTGGTAGCCACCGTGCTGTTTGCCGCCCTCACGACTGCCGGCAAATTCCCGCACGTATTAAACTATCCTACCGAAATCACGCCGGCCAATGCGCCGGGCCAGTACCGGGGAGCCATCCGTCTGACTCGGGGCCTGAAAATCGGGATGGTGCTTATTTTCCTCCTGCTGGTGTTTCAAACCGGGCAAATGGCCACCGGAAAGACGGCCGGCTTGGGCGCGTGGTTTATGCCTGTCACTTTAGGGCTGTTTTTTTTGCTACCGGGCTTTTGGTACTGGATTACTGTATCCCGAGCACGAGCTTAAGAAAAGGCCGGTCGGAAAACACGGGTTATAAGGCTCAGGCTAGTGCTCATGCGTGCGCCCCAGCAGCCGTACGGTCCCGTAGCCCACCAATAGAAACAGCCCAAAAACCAGCGTCACGCCCCATGTGCCGGGAAAGGAAAACGGATGCAGAATCCGGTTCACAATGTCGAAAAACAGCGTGAGCGGGTTGGTGAGCACGTTCCAGGAATTGAAGCGCAGGTAGCGGCCCAGGTAAATGCCGAAGCTGCTGAGCAGCAGCGCCACCGTAGCAAAGCCCCAGCCGGCGCCGAAGCCCAGGCGCTGCTGCACCAGCCGCTGCATGTCGGAAAGGGAGGCGTAAGCCAGCATCAGGCCGTTCCAGGCGCAGCTTAGTATCAGGGCCAAATCGTACCAGAGCGGCACGCCGGGGCGGGTATCGAGGTGAAATAAATCGGTAAGAATGTAGGGTGCGTTGGGAAAAAACAGCAGCCACGCCGCACCCACCGGCACCAGCATACGCGCCCGCAACGGCCCCTTGGCCGTGCCCAGCATGGTGCTGAGGGCAAATGGGACGACGGCCAGAAACAGGTTCCAGAGCAGGAACAGGAACGTGAGGCGGCCCGTTATCAGCGCACGGCCCGCCACCAGCAGGATGCTCAGGGCTACCGAAGCGGCCAGAGTGAACACCAGCGTGAGCCGGGCGCGGGTGAAAGGCTGGATGGAGAGGGTGGTTGCTTGCATAAGGTTAAAGTTAATGCCGAAGCGCCAGCACTGTGATTATGCTGGTTACGGGCAAACGACAACGCGCGGACAGGCAGGCTGCGTGCCCGCCCCCGGCATTTATGGCTAATTTTGCGCTGCTTACCACAGGGGCAAGCGTGTTTTCTGGTTCAATGACGTTCACTCCTTCGCTGCGGCGGCCGCTCCGGTGGCTGGCGGCCGGCCTGCTGCTCACCAGCCCCACGCTGGCCCAAACGCCGGCCAAGTCCCAGCCAGCCAGTCCTTCGCCCGCTGCCAAGCCGCCAGTTGCTAAGCCGGCTACCGCGCCGCCGACCAATCCGAAGCCGGCCACCGCTCAGCCAGTCAAGCCGCCGGTTGTCAAGCCCCAACCGGCCAAACCCAAGCCCACCGCCGTGCCGCCTGCCGAGGCCAGCGTGCGCTATCGCAGCGGCAAAACTCAGCTCGACCAGGGCAACTACGCCGCCGCCCTCGCGCAGCTGGAGCCTCTCGCCCAGCCCACCGCCCGCTTCGCCCGCGCCGCTGATGCGGCCTACCTGGCCGCCGTGGCCCACGCCCGCCTCAAGCAGTGGCCCGAGGCCGAGCAACTCCTCAACCTGCTCCGCACCGAGTATCCGACTTACCCGAACATGCCCGATGCGCTGTTTCTGCAAGCGCAGGTTTCCTTCGAGCAGGAGGATTTTGATACTGCTCTAAAAACCCTCACCCAACTGCCGCCCGATAAGCTGGTGGCCGAGCGCGAGGCCATGAAGGCCACCTACCTGCCGCGCATTAAAGAGCGCAACACCTGGCAGCGCAACCTGCGTCGCTACCCCGACGATGTTACCCTGGCCCGCGCCTACGCCGACCACCTCATCGCCGGCGGGGCCTTCACCGATGCCGACCGCCCGCAGCTTGATGAGTTGATTGCGAAGTTCAGCTTCGACGCCGCCCGCTACACGCCGCGGCCCCGGCCTGTTTCCGTCAAGAAAACCAGCTACAACGTGGCTGTGCTGTTGCCCTTCGAGCTGAGCGACCCCAGCTGGCAGACCCAGCGTAAAAACCAGTTCGTAACGGACCTCTACGCCGGCCTGCGCCTGGCTCAGGACAGCCTCCAGCGCGCCGGCCGGCCCATCCAGCTTTTCGCCTACGATACCGGGGCCGACACCCTCACCCTGAAGCAAACCCTGGCCCTACCCGAGCTGGCCGGCATGGATATGCTCATTGGTCCGGTCTATAAATCAGGGGCCAAGCTGCTGGGCCGCTACGCCCGCGAACACCAGATTATCTGCGTCAATCCATTGTCGCAGGATGGCGATTTGGTGCTTGATAACCCCTGGCACTACCTGTTTGCGCCGAGCTCGGCTACGCAGGGGCGCGTGGCGGCGCAGTTCGCCCTCAGTGCCTTCGGAGCCGGCCGGCCGGGCCTTGTATTGTATGAGGACAGCAAGGACGACGCCGATTTCGCCACTGCTTACAAGACCACCTTCGAGGAGCAGGGCGGCAAAATCAGCGTCCTGCGCCGCTTCAACCCCGACGTGGACGAGAGCCTCGCCGCTGCCTTCGCCGGGCCGGAACTCGCCGCCGCCAGCCACGTTGTGGTCGTGTCCGATAACCGCCGCGTGGGCCCCTACGCGCTCCGGCTGGTGCAGCAACAGCCCGCCGCCACGCGCCCCGGCGTGCTGGCTCCCGGCTCCTGGCTCGACAACCCGCGCCTCGACGTGAGCCAACTCAACGGTCCCGCCACCTACTTCATTCAGCCCAAGTACTACGACGAGCAGGGGCTGGGTTTCCGCCGGTTCCGGCAGCTGTACTTGCAGCGCCAGCACCTGCCGCCGTCGCTGTTTGCCAGCCAGGGCTTTGAAATGATGCTATTTTTTGGCAACGTGCTGTTTCAGTACGGCCCGGCATTTCAGGCCAACCTTTCCACCGCGCCGCAGGCCACGGGTGCCATCTTTGAAGGGGAAAGCTACCCCGGCGGCGCGCACGACAACCAGGTGGTGCCCATCGTCAAGCTCAACGGCCTGGAGTATCAAGTAATGCGGTGATTGAAGGGTTGAGTTTTGACTGTTGAGGGTTGAGCTGTGCAGTCGAACATGGCTGTTCCAGGCTTCAGCTCTGCTTCAAAATTCATCCTTCAAAACTCAACCCTCAACAGTCAAAACTCAACATTTATTTATATGCCCAACCTCACTACTTCCGCTGCCCTTTTCGAACGTGCCAAAACCCTCATTCCCGGCGGCGTAAACTCGCCGGTGCGCGCCTTCCGTTCGGTGGGTGGCTCGCCGGTATTCATGCAGAGCGCCCACGGGGCCTGGCTCATCGATGTGGACGGCAACCGCTACGTCGACTTCATCAACTCCTGGGGCCCGATGATTCTCGGCCACGCGCCGGAAGTGGTGCTCGACGCCGTGCGCCAGGCGCTGCCCAATTCGCTCAGCTTCGGCGCGCCCACCCACCGCGAAGTGGAGATGGCCGAGTTGATTCGGGAAATGGTGCCCAGCATCGAAAAAGTCCGTCTCGTAAACTCCGGTACCGAGGCTTGCATGTCGGCCATTCGGGCCGCGCGGGGCTACACCGGCCGCGCCAAAATCATCAAGTTTGAAGGGTGCTACCACGGCCACGGCGACGCCTTCCTGATTGCCGCCGGCAGCGGCGCCCTCACCGCCGGCGAGCCCGACTCGGCTGGCGTGACCCAAGGCGTGGCGCAGGATACCCTCACCGCGCCCTACAACGACTTGCCCGCCGTTGAAGCCCTCATTGCGGCCAATCCCGGCCAGGTCGCGGCCCTTATCCTTGAGCCCGTGGTAGGCAACATGGGCCTTGTAGCGCCCGCCGAAGGCTTCCTGCCAGCTCTGCGCGCCCTGTGTACCCAGCACGGCATCGTGCTTATTTTTGATGAAGTAATGACCGGATTCCGGCTCGCGCCGGGCGGTGCGCAGCAACTCTACGGCATCACGGCCGACATGACCACGCTGGGCAAAATCATTGGCGGCGGCCTGCCCGTGGGCGCATACGGCGGCCGCGAAGACATCATGAACTGCGTGGCCCCGGCCGGCAAAGTGTACCAAGCCGGCACGCTCTCCGGCAACCCCATGGCCACCGCTGCCGGCATGGCCCAGCTGCGCTATTTGCACGAGCATCCCGAGCTCTACACCGCCCTCGAAGCCAGCAGCGCCCGCCTCGCCGACGGCACCCGCCAGATTGCGGTCGAGCTGGGCCTGAACTACACCGTGAACCGGGTGGGCTCCATGTTCAGCCTGTTTTTCACCAGCGAGCCGGTCACCAACCTCGACGATGCCAAGAAGTGCGATACCGCTGCCTTCGGCCGCTATTTCCACGCCATGCTGAATCGTGGCATCTACCTCGCGCCCTCGCAGTTCGAGGCCTTGTTCGTGTCCACGGCCATCACCGACGAACTAGTGGAAAAATACCTGACGGCCTGCCGCGAATCGTTGAAAGAAGCCCACGGCTTGTAACGAACGTTAAACCTGCGACCTTTGCCCGATGCTAAAATTCCGTCTGCTAAGCCTGCTTTTGTTATTTGCGGCGTTTGCCCACGCCGAAACGCCCGCCCAGGCCAACAAGCGCCTCTTCGATAAAACCATCGACGAGCTGAATTTCCGCACCATGGAAACGGTGTACGACAAGTCGTTCACCCGGGGCAAGTTTCCGCTCACGCTACGCACCGCCGCCGCCCGCCGGGCCTTCGATGGCTTTGGCGATAACAAGGCGCTCAAGCAGCTCTTCCTGAATTACAACGGTATTGCCGAGCGGTATAAAAACCGTTTCGGCAACGGCCCGCTCACGCTGGCAGAATTTGATAAGCAGTTGAAATCGGTGCTGCTGGACAAGAACTTCGAGTTCTTTATTCACAACCTGCCGCGCGATGAGCGGGTGTCGCTTATCCGGGCCGAGCAGCGCCTCATTCAGCAAGCCAGCGCCCAGTTCAACGACTCCGGTGCGGCGGCCGGCCCCACCATGCCCGTTGCCGATAACGGCGCCCAGCCCGAAGCCCCCGTCACGGCTCCGCTCACCACCAACGACACCGACGGTCCGCAACCGGAAACCACCCCCGCCGCTGTGGCCGACGAGGCGCCGCTTACCAGCGCGCCCGTGGTGCCGGCCGGCCCCGCCCCGCACCACGACTGGCTCGACTACCTCACCCTGCTGCTGAGCCTGGCCAGCGCCGGTATGCTCTTCCACCTCATTACCAACGTATTGCCGGCTCTGAATCGGCGCATCAGCCACCTGGGTGCTGAGCCGGAGCCCGAACCAGAGCCCCGCAGCTTCGCCAGCCGCTTGCGGCCCAACCGCAACCCCGGCGGCCTGCGCGAAGACCGGTACGAGGACGACGAAGACGAGGAAACCGAAGAAGGCGAGGCCGCCGGCCCGTACCGCCACGACGACGACTGATTTAAACGTCATGCAGAGCGCAGCGAAGCATCTTGCCCGCCACCAGTAATCATCTACTACTGCGGTAAAGATGCTTCGCTGCGCTCTGCATGACAGCGTTTTGCATTCCAAATAATATCCAATTCAATGATTCTTACCGACCAGCAAATTCTCGCGGAAATCGAAAAAGGCACCATCGTCATCGAGCCCTACGACCGCAGCTGCCTGGGCACCAACTCCTACGACGTGCACCTCGGCAAGTACCTCGCCACCTACCGGGATGGGGTGCTTGACGCCCGCAAACACAACGAAATCGACACCTTTGAAATCCCCGAGGACGAAGGCTACGTGCTCCAGCCCGGCCGCCTCTATCTCGGGGTGACCCAGGAATACACCGAAACCCACGCCACCGTGCCCTTCCTCGAAGGCAAGAGTAGCGTAGGCCGCCTCGGCATCGACATCCACGCCACGGCCGGCAAGGGCGATGTAGGTTTTTGCAACCATTGGACCTTGGAAATCAGCGTGTCGATGCCCGTGCGCGTGTACCGCAATATGCCTATTGGCCAGCTCATTTATTTCACTGTGCAGGGCGACGTGAACACCTTCTATAACCGCAAGGAAAACGCCAAATACAACGACAAGACCGATAAGCCGGTGGAGTCGATGATGTGGAAAAATAAGTGGTAGAATATAGCGTTGGGGTAATTCGGGGACAATAAATCCGAACCGTGCCGCGCTTTTTTGCGTTGAAAACGGTGACTGCGCCCCTCAGGGCTGGCCCGGTCCTTGCGTAAGTGTGCAACTGAAACCCCTACGACGATGACGACGAAAACTGCTTTTGCTTCTCTTTTCCTGGCGCTTCTGGCCGGTTCTGCTGCCGCCCAGCAGGGGCCCAATAGCACTGCGGCCGTGCAGGACAAAACCCAGTCCAGCCCCCGCCTCAACCCCGTCCAAGCCCGTGCCGACCGCCTCAGCGAGCAGATGGTGCGCGACCTGCACTTGAATAACTACCAGGCCACCAAGCTCCGCGCTGTCAACGCTGATAAAATTGCCAAGATGGCGGCCATCGAGCGCAAAAATGCCGGCAACCAAAGGCTGATTGATGAGCAGTGCAACGGCGTCTGCAAAGAGCGGGACCAGGAATTCCAGGCCTTCCTTAGCAACGACCAATACACCAGCTACTTTGGCTCCCGCAGCGTCTATAATAAAACGGACCGCGACTTTGCCAGCCAGTCGGCCAGCATCCTGCTCACCAATTCGGTGCAGAATCCTGCGCCAGCCCGCGCTAATGATGCGTCCATTACCCCGACCAGCACCCGGCCCACCAATCGCCCCGCTGGCAACCTGGGCCGCAACGCCCGATAAATTGTAACGCACGCTTCAGCTAGCGCCTAAATATGAAAAGCCCCGCCGGAGATTTCCGGCGGGCTTTTTTGTGGTGCTCAATTCAGGCAATGCACAAGCAAACCAAGTACTACAGGCGTTCCTGGGTTTGTTCCTGTTTGTCGAGGTACTCCGACAGCTCTTTGCAAAGCGCGCGCATCTTGCTGGCCATTTCCTTGTCGTCGGTAGCCGTCACGATGTTTTCGGCCATCGAACCGATGTTATCGACCACGAAGCGCTTCATTTCGTCCACGGGCATATCCTTGGTCCAGAGGTCGATTTTCATGGTGCCGACCTGCTCCCGGTCCCACAGCGCAATGTTGATGGCTTTGGCGAAGTGGATATCCGGCCCTGCATCGGTGGCCGACCAGCTGATGGCCTCGGGTACTTTATTGTCGTCGAGGGCGATGCTGAAACGTATTTCTGATTTCTTCATAATGGGTAAAAATGTGTCATCCTGAGTGTAGCGAAAGACCTTATCAAGTTGGAACGGCTGGCGTTCGGCGGTGATAAGGTCCTTCGCTACGCTCAGGATGACAGTTTTGGAGGCAAAAAGTTAGACGTAATTGTTCAGCATCACCGGCATCACCAGCATCAGGATGCTTTCGTTGTCGTCGGGCGTCGTGGGCATGAGCAGGCCGGCGCGGTTGGGCGTGCTCAGTTCCAGCGTAATTTCTTCGGAGTCGATGTTCGAAAGCATTTCGAGCAGGAAGCGGGCGTTGAAGCCGATTTCCATGTCCTCGCCGTCGTACTGGCAGGTGAGGGTTTCCTTGGCTTCGTTGCTGAAATCCAGGTCTTCAGCCGATACCACCAATTCCGAGCCGGCCAGGCGCAGGCGTACCTGGTGGGTGGTTTTGTTGGAGTAGATGCTGATGCGGCGTACCGAATTCAGCAGCTCGGCGCGGTTGATGATGAGCTTGTTGGGGTTGCTCACCGGAATCACGTTTTCGTAGTCGGGGTACCGCTCGTCAATCAGCCGGCACACCAGGCGCATCTGGTTGAAGGAAAAGAAGGCGTTGCTCTGGTTAAACTCCATCTTCACCGGCGTGGCCTCCGAGGGCAGCGTACCTTTCAGCAGGTTAAAAGCTTTGCGCGGGATGATGAGGTTGGCAGTTTGGCCGGCGCCCACGTCCTGGCGGCGGTAGCGCAGCAGGCGGTGCCCGTCGGTGGCCACAAAGGTTACCTGCGAGTCGGCCAGCTGCACCAGGATGCCGGTCATGGCTGGGCGCAGCTCGTCGGTGCTCACCGCGAAGATAGTTTTGTTGATGGCGCGGGCCAGCGACGACGAGGGCATCTCAATCGGTGCCGAGCCCTTCACCACCGGTACGCGGGGGAAGTCGGCGGCATTCTCGCCGGCCAGTTTGTAGCGCCCGTTGGCCGAACTGATTTCGATGGTGTAGGTTTCCTCGTCCAGCGTGAAGGTCACGGGCTGGTCGGGCAGGTTCTTGAGGGTATCGAGCAGGATGCGGGCGGGCGCGGCAATGCGGCCGGTGTCGCGGGCCTCTACGGGCAGCTCGGTTATCATGCTCGTCTCCAGGTCGGAGGCAGTGATAGTGAGTTTACCGGCCTCAATCTCAAAGAGAAAGTTCTCCAGAATGGGCACCACGGGGTTGTTCGTAACCACGCCGTTGATGCTTTGCAGCTGCTTGAGCAGCGCGGAGGAAGAGACGATGAATTTCATGAGAAGGGCCTTGGTTGGGGTTGAGGGAGGGCAAAGATACGCGGCGGGGTTGGGGTTTGGAAGGGACGAAAGAAGACGGTAAAGCTTCTTTTAAACGTCCGCCTTACATTCGGCTTGACAAAAATTCAGTAGCCATACCAAAAGTGACCTGATATGATTTCGGAACAGGAAATACTTGATTCACTCGACCATTCAAATGATGGTGTTTACTACGATTTCATTCCTTTGAATCATCCGTATTCCTATCTGATTGATACGCGTCTAAACCTGTTTCGCAGCGAAAATGAATGGGCAATAGCAGCCGAGATACTTGGCTACTATCCAAGAGGCGGGCGCATCGAACTAAATATCTACTACTATGGTAACTGTCTAATTAATCTGGAGCGGTACAACAATAGAAACACCAATTACTACGATGCCGCACCAATCGACGAGGATTCTTTCAGAGCAGCCACTGACGATGGTTTGTTGAATACCAAAGCAACTAGTTTATTAGTGCGCAATGCCATTTTACCATTGAGCCATAATAAGTTAGATTTTGAGCGCGCCGGGATTAACTTGGTAGAGTTTGAACCGGGTAGCATTGACATGGAAGAAGTTGGCCGGCTTCTGATTACCCAAAATCAAGAAGTATTTCGAGCTACTGATGCAGAATTATACAAATCGATTCCTAGGAATCTAAAGAAGGTTCTGGTGCTGGACCAATGGTACCACAAAGACTTTGTGGTTGGCCTACCCAAGATTATGTCTGAGGAAGATATCCTTAGAACATACGAGTTGAACCAAGGTATTAGAGGGTTGCACGGGATGAGTTTGGAGACCTTAACTGCTACAATCCGAACTCAAGAGAAACGGACAGGAGAGTTCGAACGGGAGCAATGGGAAAACGCCCGTCCTAGTAGCTACGAAACCTGGCAGCAGATTGCGAAAGTCTTAGCGACAGGAGACCCCCGTTACTACCGGCCTACGCTGGAGCCCAATACCCATTGGTCGAACTGGCCGGAGTCGGGTAGCCTTTAAATTTCTATACCCCAAACGCCGCATACCGCCGCTTGCGCCGCCACGCCCGCACGGCCCCAAACACGCCCAGCAGCGCCAGCGGCGCGCCGAGGTTCAGCAGTTGCCAGCGGCGGCGCTGCTCGGCCAGCTTCACTTTATCGAGGGGGCGCAGGGTGATTTGCTTGCCGCGTACGGCGATGAGGCCGGTTTCGTCGAGCAGGTAGTCGGTGGCGTTGAGGACTAGCTCGCGGTTGGCAAATTCGGTGTTGGCGAGGCGGTCGAAGCCCAGGCGGTAGGGGTTGCCGGTTTTGGGGTCGATATCGGAGCGGATGAAGTCGCCATCGGAAATGACCAGAATTTTGCTGGGCTTGGCGTTAGCTGGCTTTTCGGGCTGGAATTGCAGGGTGCCGGGCCGGGCGCGGTTGGCGAAGAGTGAGGTAAACTGTCCTTCGAGCAGGTAGCCCACCGACTGAAAACCCTTCTGGTAGAGCTTGGGATTGGGTTCGAGGCGCGCGTCGTTGAAATTGATGGGCACCGGGGCGGGCAGCACGCGGGTGTAGCGCGAGGTGGTCATCAGCGGGGTTTTGCGGATGCCGGTGGCCTTCACCGTGTCGAGGTTGCCCACGAATTTCAGATATACCGCGTCGAGGTTGCGGGTGATGGGGTGGGGGCTGAACCGGTTGATGAGCGGGTAGAGCTGCCAGGGCATGGGCTCGATTTTGGGCTTGTTGCCCTCCATGCCCGTCACGAGCGGAATCTGGCCGCTGTTGAGGTCGAGCAGCAGGTTGGGGTTCAGGCGCAGGCCGTATTTGAAGAACAGGTCGTCGAGGTTGAGGTTGTAGGGCGTGGCCAGTGCGGCCCCGTTGCGGCCCACGCTGTCGAGGTCGACGCGCAGCGCATCGACGAAAAACAGCGCCCGGCCGCCCTGCGTGATGAACTGGTCGAGCTTGAACTTGTCGTCTTCGGAGTAAGGCGTTTTGGGCTGGGCCACCACGATGGCATCGAGCGCGCTCAGGTCCTTCACCTTGCTCAGCGTCACGCGGAATACATCGTACTGCTGTTGCCAGCTGCCGAGCATGTCACCGGCCTGCACGTTGGTCAGTTCGCCGTGGCCTTCCACCACGCCAATGCGCTTGCGCAGGGCTGGCACCAGCGAGCGGATGGTGCTGGCCAACTCGTATTCCAGCCCTTCGATGCTCTGGTTGAGGCGCACTTCGGCCGGGGCAGCTTGGTTGCCGCGCAGCAGCAGGACCGATTTATCGTGCCCGCCCACGCTCACCACGGCGTAGGGAAAAATGATTTTCTCGACGCGCTTGCCGTTTTCGGTGGCACCGAGGTTGGTGGGTTTCAGGCCTTTTTTGAAGAGGGTTTGGTAGAAAGCATTGCGGGCAGCTTCGGTGCTGCCGGCGCTCGGGTCGATGAAAATGTAGTTCAGGTTGGCCCCGCCGTAGACCTGGAATTCGGTGAGGGTTTCGCGCACGCCCTGCTCCAGGCGGCGGAAGGCGGGCGGGAAGTCGCCGGTGAGGTACACCGTGACGGTGACCGGCTGCTTGAGGTCGCGCAGCAGGGCCTTGGTGGCTGGCGACATGGTGTAGCGCTTTTCTTCGGTCAAATCGAGGCGGAAGAAGAAGCGTTGGGCAATAAAATTGAACAGCAGCAACCCGCCGATGATGGCAGCAAACGTGAGCAGGTCGCGCTGCTTGCGCGAGGTCGGGGCAGGAACCGCAGCCGGAGAAGTAGTCAACGTATTTTCCATTACCAGTTACGACTCCGTAAAGCCAGGCGCGTGGCCTGCAACGCCACGGCCACCACGCTGAAGAAATAAACCAAATCACGCGAGTCGACCAAGCCCTTGCTAAGGTCGCGGTAGTGCGCCGCAATGCCCAACTGGCTCACGTAGTATGCCGAACTGCCTTGCAGCACCGAGGCCAGCGAATCGAAGCCCGAATACACCAGAAAACAACCCACCACCGCCACCAGAAAGGCAATAATCTGGTCGCGCGTGAGGGCCGAAGCCAGGACGCCAATGGCTGCAAACACCGCTGCCAGCAGCGCCAGCCCCAGATAAGAGCCCACCGTGGCAGCCGAGTCAATATTACCCTCCGGACTGCCCAGCTTATACACCGAATAATAGTAGAGCAGCGTGGGGACCAGCGCCAGCAGCGCCAGCAGCAGGCAGGCCAGGTACTTGCCGCCGATAATCTGCCCATCGGTGAGCGGGCGGGTCAGCAAAAGCTCAATGGTGCCGGCCTTTTTCTCCTCGGCAAACGTGCGCATGGTGAGGGCCGGAATCAGGAACAGGAAAATCCACGGGGCCAAGTTGAAGAGCGTTTGCAGGTCGGCGTAGCCGTAGTCGAGCACGCTGCTATCGGGGAAAACCCAGACAAACAGGCCCGTCGCCACCAGAAATACCCCCAGCACCACGTAGGCCACGGGGGAGTTCAGGAAAGCGTTGAATTCTTTTCTTAGAATGGTAAGCATTTATTCTCGTTTGTCATCCTGAGCGCAGCGAAGGACCTTATCACATCTGCTTCATCAGAACTAGCCAAATCAATTTGATTACTGCAAGCTGTTTGCCCGTCATAGGGTCCTTCGCTGCGCTCAGGATGACAGGCGACTAAAATAGTTACTTCGTTAATTCCCCAAAGACCTCCTCCAGACTCTGCTGCTCCTGCCGCAGCCCCAATAAAATCCAGCCTTCCTGCCCGGCCAGGCGCGACACGGCGGCGCGCACGTCGGTGCCCGGCGCGGTACGCAACAGCACCGCACCGTCAGTTGCCAGCTCCACGTGGCGCACGTTGGGCAGCTTGGCCAGCTTGGCGGAATCCACCGCGCCTTCGAACTCGGCGCGCACCACGGTTTCGCCGGCAGCGCGGGCGGCCAGCTCGGCCACCGGGCTGTCGGCCACCAGCTTGCCGCGGCTGATGATGAGCACGCGCGAGCACAGCGCCGTGACTTCGGGTAGAATGTGGGTGCTGAAAATGACGGTCTTATCCTCGCCCACCTCGCGGATAAGCTGGCGGATTTCCAGAATCTGGTTGGGGTCGAGGCCGGTGGTGGGCTCGTCGAGGATGAGCACGTCGGGGTCGTGGATGAGGGCCTGGGCCAGGCCTACGCGCTGCCGGTAGCCTTTGCTGAGCGCGCCAATCTGCTTGTTCTGTTCGCGGCTCAGACCCACGCGGCGCACCAACTCACTCACGCGGTTGCGCAGACCGGAGCCGTTCAGCCCGTGCACTGCCCCAATGAATTCGAGGTACTCGTGCACGTACATGTCGAGGTAGAGCGGGTTGTGCTCGGGCAGGTAGCCCACGTGCCGGCGCACGGCCAAACTGTCCGTGAGCACGTCGTAGCCGGCCACGCGCACGGTGCCGGCGGTGGGAGGGAGGTAGCCGGTGGCAATTTTCATCGTGGTGCTTTTGCCCGCGCCGTTCGGCCCGAGGAAGCCCACGATTTCACCCTTGCCCGCCGTGAAACTGATGTTATCCACGGCATTCTGGGTGCCGTAGGTTTTGGTCAGGTGCTCGATTTCTACCATATTATTTGACCTGCGCCGGGCGCAGCTGAATTTCGGAAATCATCGTCGTGTCCGGCGCTTCGATGGCGTGTACAATGGCGTCGGCAATGTCTCCGGGCTGCATCTTGTAGGGGTCGGGCGTGGTGCCCGGTTCTTTGCCGTTGAAATTGGTTTCAACCGAGCCAGGCATGACGCACGTCACGCGAATACCAGCCGGTCGTACTTCCTTAAATAACGCATCCGAAAAGCCGCGCACCGCAAACTTGGTGGCGCAGTAGCCCGACATGCCGGCCGTCCCCGCCGTGCCGGCCAGCGACGCCACGTTCACGATATGGCCCGCGTGCTGGCTCTTCATCTGCGGCAGCACGGCGCGGGTGCAGAGGAAAGTGCCCAGTACGTTGGTATCGAACATCGTTTTCCAATCTCCGGTCTTGAAGCCGTCGACCTCGCCCATAATGCCCAGACCGGCGTTGTTTACCAGCACATGAATCTCGGGTCCTAACTCGCGCTGCGTGTTAGTAAAAGCTTCGGCGATGGAATGCTCGTCCCGCACATCGCACTCGAAAAACTGGAAACGGTCGTGCGTCAGGCCTTCGGGCGCAGTGCGCGCCCAGCCGGCCACAGCCGCGCCGCGCGCCAGCAGGGCTTCGACGGTGGCGCGGCCAATTCCTTTGCTTGCGCCCGTGACGATGGCAACTTTACCGGTGAGGTCCATTTATCTTTGGGAAAAGTAAGGCTGAATATGTGCGATACGAGTTTGCGGCCGCAAGTTAGCGGCCTGGGTGGGTTTGGGGTACTGCGTGGGCTGGGCCGCATCGGATTCGGCCTCACGCTGATGCTTGGTTTGAGCACCTGTGGTCCTGGCCACGGCACCGATTGCCTGAAAAGCACCGGCACCATCGTCACCCAGCGCCGCGACGTAGATGCCGGCCTGGTCACCGTCACGGCCTTCGACAACGTGGACCTGCGCCTGGTGCAGGATACCCAGACCTACGCCGAAGTGCGGGCCGGCGAAAACCTTATCAGCGACATCGTGCTCACCCGCAAAGGCAATGCGTTGGAAATTAACAACACCAGCACCTGCAACTGGGCCCGCAGCTACGACACGCCCCGCGAAGTGACGTTGCACGTGCCACGCATCACCAACGTGTTTTTGCGCGGCCAGGGCAATACCAGCACCGTGGGCCAATTTGCGCAGGACACCATCTTCTTTCACCTCATCGGAGCCGGCGACATGGACCTGACGGTGCAGTCGAAATACCTGTTCCTCGACCAATACGAGTTGGGTGATATCACCGTTCGCGGCACAACCGAGTTTATGAATTTCACGCTGGGTGGTTCCGGCCGCTTGTTTGCCCAGGGCATAACGCCGCAAAATTGCTATTTCAAAACCACCCGCGACAGCGACGGCGATGCCCATGTCCGGGCCTCTGCTAACCTGGGCGGCACGGTGGCTGGCAATGGCACGCTGTTTTACGGTGGCGCGCCTACGTTCACCGATATCAAAGTAACCGGCAACGGCCGCACCAAGGCTGAGTAACCCGGCGGCTCATCCTACAAATCCCCCAGCTGCGGCCGAATCAGCAACTCCTCCACCACGGCGTGCGGCGACAGGGAAAAGGCCGAAAACACTGCCTCCGCCACGTCTTCGGCTTGCACAAACCGCTCCTTGGGCAGTTCCACGCCCGCCCAGCTGGCTGTGAGCGTGGGGCCGGGCAATACGGCCGTGACGCGCACGCCGCTAGCTTTCAGTTCCTCACGCAGGTTTTTGGTGAAGCCCAGCAGCGCGTGCTTGGCAATGCCGTAGGAGCCGCCGTTGGGGTAAGCCGTGATGCTGGCCGTGGAGCAAACCGTGAAAATGTGCCCGTGGCCCTGTGCAATCAGGCCCGGCAGCAGCGGCAGCGTCACATCATAAGCACTCAATAAATTCACGGCCAGCATCTGGCGCAGCTGGGAGCCATCGGTGGGCTCGTCCTGCAAGCGGCCGGGAATGAAGGCCCCCGCGTTGTTCACCAGCACTTCCACCGGCAGGCCCAGGCCCAGCACGAAGGCCACGAAACGGGCGCAGTCGGCCTGCTGGCTGAGGTCGGCGGGCAGGGTGTGGAGCACGGCCCCGGGAACATCGGCCTGCAATTCGGTTGTAAGCGCGGCCAGGTCGGCGGCCGAGCGGGCGCAGGTGGCCACCGGGTAGCCGGCCCGCAGAAAGCGCGCCACCACGGCGCGACCAATACCTTTGCTGCCGCCGGTGACGACAATTAATTTTTCGCTCGTTTGGGCTCTGTTCATCTGATTTACGTAAGGTGGCGAAGCCTCTGAAGTTTCGCCTGCGGCAACCGCCGCGCCCAAACTTCGGTTTTTATTCCTCAACAAATTCTCATGCTTAAAACTTTCGGCTCGTTTGTCCTTTTCCTGCGGGGCATGGTCACGCGCACGGAGCGATTCAGCGTCCTCTGGAACCGCACCATCGACGAAGCCATCCTCATCGGGGTCGATTCCATTGTCATCGTGTCCATCGTGTCGGCCTTCATCGGGGCCGTTACCTGCGTCCAGATTGCCTATAACCTTACCAACCCGCTCATTCCGCAGTCCACCATCGGCTACATGGTGCGCGAGATGACCATTCTGGAGCTGGCCCCCACCATCACCAGCATCGTGCTGGCAGGCAAGGTGGGCAGCAGCATCGCCGGTGGTCTGGGCACCATGCGCATCACCGAGCAGGTGTCGGCGCTGGAGGTAATGGGCATCAATTCCACGTCTTATCTGGTGTTGCCGCGAATTCTGGCGGCGCTGCTCATGTTTCCGCTGCTGGTTATTCTGGCCATGTTGCTGTCTATTCTGGGCGGCTACTTGGCCGGCACCCTCACCGGCGTCATGACGGCCCAGGACTATATCGAAGGCATCCGTACCGATTTTATTCCTTACAACATCGTTTTTGCCCTCATCAAGGCCGTGGTATTTGCCTTCTTGGTATCGGGTATTTCGTCCTTCAAAGGCTACTACACCACCGGCGGTGCCCTCGAAGTAGGCGCAGCCAGCACCGGTGCCGTAACCAATTCCATTATTGCCATCCTCATCGCCGACTTCGCCCTGGCGGCGCTGCTGCTCTGATTAAATGGGTGGATGGTCGAATGGCTAAACGGTTGAATTGATTGGTTGCTTTCATTAGTAAAGACACAAATAATCAATTCAGCTATCCAACAATCTCAACAATTCATCAATCAAATAATGATTGAAGTATCCAACATCGAAAAATCCTTCGACGGCACGCCCGTGCTGAAAGGCATTTCGTGCGTGTTCGAATCCGGCAAGTGCAACCTGCTGCTCGGCGGCTCGGGCACCGGCAAAAGCGTGCTGCTGCAATGTATTGTGGGTCTGATGAAGCCCGATATCGGCTCCATCACCTTCGATGGCACGGTGTACACCAACAGCAAGATTGATATCCGCCAGGAAATCCGCCGCAAAATTGGGATGCTGTTCCAGGGCTCGGCCCTGTTCGACTCCATGACGGTGGCCCAGAACGTGGAATTCCCGCTGCAGATGCTGACGCCCGAAATGTCGCCCGAAGAGCGGCGCGACCGGGTCGAATTCTGCTTGAAGCGCGTGGGCCTTGAAAATGCCGGCAACAAGATGCCCGCCGAAATCTCGGGCGGCATGAAGAAGCGCGTGGGCATTGCCCGCGCCATCGCCCCGCAGTGTACTTACTTGTTCTGCGACGAGCCCAACTCCGGTCTCGACCCGGCCACCAGCATCAAAATCGACAACCTGATTCACGAAATCACCCACGAGTACAACATCACCACCGTCATCGTGACCCACGACATGAACTCGGTGATTGAGATTGGCGAGCACATCATCTTCCTGCACCAGGGCAAAAAACTCTGGGACGGCACCAATGAAGAAATCCTGAACGCCAAAGTCCCCGAGTTGCGCGACTTCATCTTCAGCAGCAGCCTCGTGCGCGCCGCCAAAAGAGTCGATGAAGAAACCGAAGGCGGCATGGCCGCTTTTGCCGAAGAAAGCGAATCCGGCGGCGGTATCTAACTCGGAATTTCCGCTACAGAAAAGCCCCGTTTCTCCGTAGAGACGGGGCTTTTCTGTAGCGGAAAAGGGCGGTGTTACTCTTTTGGCAACAGTAATTCCAGGTGCGCCAAATGGTGCCGGCCATGCCAGGCATAGAGCGCCAGCGCTTGGTCGAGCGTTGACTTACGCTGGTTGCCGGGGTGGTAGAACGTGCGCTGCCATTGCTCCTCCGTGAGGTGGTGCAGCAGCGTGACCCAGCGCGAATGCAGGGCCTCCAGCAGCGTGAGCGACACGGTGATGGGCGTGGCGGCTGAATCGGGTAGCTCGGCCCAGGCCTGCTCGTCGTAAGGGCTGATGGTGGGATTGTCCTCCGTCAGGGCCAGGCGGAAGCGCACGTAGCTGTTGATGTGCGAATCCGCGACGTGGTGGATTACCTGGCGGCCAGTCCAGCCACCGGGGCGGTAGGGGCGTTGCAGGCCCTCGCCACCCACTTTGCGCGCCATGGCCGTGAGCTGGGCCGGCAGCTCCGCCAGCTGTTGAATCAGCGCCGTGCGCTCGGACGGGGCGAGGGGGCCGGTGGGCAGCTGCGGCCGGCCAATGGGGTATTTCAGTGAGTCGTTCGATTCATTCATAGCTGCAAAGAAAACAAAAGCGCTGCCCCGAACAGAGGCAGCGCTTTCAAAAGCATCAGTAACAGAAACGGGAAAACGGAACCACAAAAAGTCTGTTTGAGTCCGTTAAAACCGCTTAATCTGTAGTTAGCCGTTGCGCTTGTTGAGCTCGTCGCGGATTTTGGCGGCTTTTTCGTAGTCCTCTTTTTCGAGGGCCTGGGCCAGCATTTTGGTCAGCTCATCCAGCGAAACCTGGCCGCTTGGCTCGCGGGGCTCGGGCTGGGAGCGGCTGGCGCGGGGCGAGTCCGTATCGTTGTCGTCGTCCTCGTCTTCATCGTCCTCTTCGGCTTCGCTTTCGGCCTCATCGAGGTCAGAAAGGATGATGCCAGCTTCGCTCAGCACGCTTTCCACCGTGTAGATGGGCACGCCGAAGCGCAGGCCAATGGCAATGGCATCGGAAGGACGAGCGTCGATATCGAACGTAGTAGCCCCGTCGGAACACACGATGCGCGAATAGAACACGCCTTCTTTGAGGTCAGAAATCACCACCTCCAGAATTACAACGTGCACGTGCTCGGCAAACGACTTGAACAAGTCGTGGGTGAGCGGCCGATTGGGACTAATTTTTTCTATCTGAATGGCAATGCTTTGTGCTTCAAACATGCCGATAATAATGGGCAAGCGGCGGTTGCCGCCCTTCTCGCCCAGAATCAGCGCGAAGGAGCCAGATTGCGACTGGCTGGACGAAAGCCCCAGGATTTCAAGCTGGATTTTTTTCAAGGGAATAAGGAACTAGGAACTGGGTGTCTTGGAAGCGGAAAGGTGGGAGGGGCCGGGCCAAAGCCGGTAGACAGGATGTACGTGCAAATAAAGAAAAGTCCAGGCATCTGCGGCCAAAACCTGCCGTAGAAACCGGAAATGCCGAAAAAAGATTGAGGACCCGGCCCGGGGCTTCTTGCGAAAACCACCGGACCGAGTCCCCAATGCCTGCACATAACCCTAGTTAAGGGCCTTTACAGCGGCGGTTAGCTTGGGCAATACGTCAAAAACGTCGCCCACGATGCCGTAATCGGCCGCTTTGAAGAAAGGCGCTTCCGGGTCTTTGTTGATGACCACAATCACCTTCGAGCTGTTCACGCCGGCCAGGTGCTGGATGGCGCCCGAAATGCCGCAGGCAATGTACAGATTCGGCGAGATGGTGATGCCGGTCTGGCCCACGTGTTCGTGGTGAGGGCGCCAGTCCACGTCCGACACGGGCTTGGAGCAGGCCGTGGCTGCGCCCAAGGCTTTGGCGAGGTCCTCAATCAGGTGCCAGTTCTCGGGGCCCTTCATGCCGCGGCCACCCGATACCACGAGCTCGGCTTCGGGCAGGAGCACGCCACCGGCCTGGTCCTGCATGATTACTTGGGTAGGCGCATCGGCAAAATCAGCGTCCGATAGTTGGGCCGAGAAGCTGGTTACTTCGGCCATTTTGCCGGCATCGTGCTTGGCTTCGGTCGAGTTTTTCTTCACGGCGATGATTTTGCGGTCGCCGCTCAGCACCACGTCCGAAAACGCCTTGCCCGAGAACGCGCCACGCTTCACCGTGAACTGGCCGCCGTCGGTTTTGGGCAGTTCCACCACGTTGGTGGCCAAGCTGGCCTTCAGCCGCACCGACAGCCGCGAGCCTACCGCCGCGCCAATGTTGCTGTTGGCCAGTACGATGATTTTGGCCTGCTCCTGCTCGGCCGCCGTGGCGATGAGCTTGGTGTAGGCATTGTTCACGAAGTCTTTAAGGCGGGGCTCGGCATCGTACAGCACTTTCGTGATGCCCTGTTCGCCGAGCTTGGCCAGGCTGGCCTCTTTGGCTTCACCTACGGCAATGGCCGTGGCGGTGGTGCCCAGCTGGGCCGCCACCTGCGCCCCGTAAGAGGCAACTTCGAGCGACGACTTTTTTACTTCGCCGTCGGCGCATTCAACTACAACTAATACAGACATGGGTTTTGCTTTTTTGTCATCCTGAGCGCAGCGAAGGACCTTATCACGCTTGCGCCATTAGAATTGGGGATTGCGACGAAAGCAGCCGTGATAAGATGCTTCCTTCGTCAGCATGACAGACGGATTAAATAACCTTCGCTTCGTTGCGGAGCAATTTGATGAGCTCGCCGGCATTCTCGGCGTCGATGAGCTTCACGCCCTGCTTTTTGGGCGGCAGCGCGTACTCGGCCACGGTGGTGCGGGCAGGCTCGCCTACGGCGGGCACCACTTTCAGGGGCTTGGTGCGGGCCGTCATGATGCCGCGCATGTTGGGGATGCGGGGCTCGCACATGGGCTGCTGGCACGAGGCCACGAAGGGCGTGTTCACGGTCACGATTTCCTTGCCGCCTTCGATTTCGCGCTCCAGCGTGGCGGTGTTGCCGTTCATATCCAGTTTCATGGCCGGAGCCACCGTGGGGATGCCGAGCATTTCGCCCACCATGCCGTGTACCTGGAAGCCATTGTAGTCGATGCTTTCCTTGCCCATTAAAATCACGTCGTAGGCACCTTCTTTGGCAACGGCGGCAATCTGCTCGGCCACGAAATAGGCGTCCTGCGGCGCAGCATTCACCCGGATGGCGTCATCGGCCCCGATGGCCAGCGCCTTGCGGATGTTGGGCTCGGTGTCGGCTTCGCCTACATTCAGCACCGTTACGGTGCCGCTGCCGGCGGCTTCTTTCAGTTCGATGGCGCGGGTGAGGGCGTACTCATCCCAAGGGTTAATCACGAACTGCACACCGGCCTTATTGAACTCCTTGTTATCGGGGGTGAAAGCAATTTTGGTGGTCGTGTCGGGCACGTTGGAAATACAAACCAGAAACTTCATCTAAGCGGGATTAGGGTGGCGAAATCGAATGAAAAAGGCTGCATGCATAACAACCTGTAGTAGCTTGCCGATTGCCGGCAGCCAATCTTTACCAAGGGATATGCGAGGGAAAAGCCGCAATTTTGCCCCAAAGGTAAACAAAACTCCTGCCCTGATGAACACTCCGTCCACTCGTTTGCAACAGTTATTGGCTTTCTACGCCGATGACCCCACCGATGCTTTCACCATATATGCCCTGGCAACCGAATACCGCGCCCAGGAACCGGAGCGAGCCTGGGAATTTTATCATAAACTATTAACCGAACACCCCGATTATGTGGGGACTTACTACCACGCCGGCAAGCTATTGGAGCAGTTTGGCAAGAAGGAAGAAGCGGAGAAAGTGTACCGCAACGGGCTGAAAGTGGCCCGCGCCGCTGGCCAGCAACACGCCGCCAGCGAGCTGCTTCAGGCGCTGAACAGCTGCCTCGGACTCGATTATGAGGATGACTAAGTGACGAGTAATCGATAGTAAAACGCCCGGCAGACCGTCGGGCTTTTTTTGTTAGTTGAATTTGAGTGGGCAGGATAATCTATGATGATGCGTAGGATAAGGAAAGGAGTCGATTTCGTTCAGCAGGCAATTATTAAGCTTGGTCGGGCGAATTTTGAGTTTTACCGTGTACATAATGCTTATGCTATTACTATTTAGCTACTTTGCAACGATACCAAGCGAGAGATTCTACCACATCTTCCTGTTCTGCTATGCCTGCACTATTCGCTGCCATCACCAAGGCCTTTCCCCGGGAACTGATTAGCCACCTGGCTGCCCGCCTGGGCGAGGGCGAAAACGGAATCAAGCGTGCCGTGGATGGCGTGCTGCCCGTGATGATGGCCGGCATGGCCCGGCAAGCCGAAACCTCAGATGCCCAATTACTTTTTGAATGGAGCAGCCGAGCCTATCAAACGACGCAGTATGGGCTGGGCAGCGTGACCGGAATGCTGGGCATACTGGGCGGTGGCCGGGAAGCCGGCAGCGCCATGATGCAGGGCGAAACGCTGTTGCTGGTATTATTCGGCAATTCCTGGCAAACCATCGCGGCTTCGGTAAGCCGCTACGCGCAGGTGAAACGCACCACGGCCAGCACCTTGCTCACGCTGGTGGGGGCGGTGCTGCCGGGCCTGCTGGGCCAGTATGCCGAGCATAATCGGCTGTCGGCAGCCGCAGTGTCGGCGAGTTTAATCAGCTTTAAAAACCAGCTGAATAACCTGCTTCCCTTCGACTTGCGGGCTGTAGCCGATACCCTGGGCCTGACGGCCGACACCCAGCCAACGAAAGGCCGGAACCGGGAAGGGCGGGTTATTTCCTGGGCACTGATGCTTGCGGCAATGCTGGGCCTGTCCAGCACGCGTACGAGCCCGTTGGCCCATGTGCTGCCGGCTGGTTCCTCGCAGCTGGTGCAGGGCTATTTAATGGCCGCGCAGGTGGCTGGCGGGGTGGTCAGGCTGCCGCAAGCCATGTGGTAGCCCAGCGCATCCAGAAAGATGGCCCCGCTAAAAGTGGGTGTTCACCGAGGTTTATGGGGCGTTCAAGGGGTAAATGGAACATTCATTTTATCCTCATACACCTACCGGCACCTTTGTCAGGAAATCAACGCCAATTATGTCCCGCTTTCCTTTTCTGGTTCTTTTTGGGGCGTGGTGCCTGGCTGCTCAGCCGGCAGCTGCCCAAAGCACTACGGCTACCCCGGTTACCCCAACTGATACCGTACGCCTGACGCTGCCCGATGCCGAGCAGCGCTTTTTCCAAAACAACCTGGCCGTGCTGGCCCAGCAATACAACGTGACGGTGGCCCAGGCGCAGGCTGTGCAGGCCCGGATTATCGACAACCCGACTATTTACGTGGAACAGGATGTGCTGCGCCGCAAAATTGCCCGCCCCACCGTGCCCGAGGGCACCGTGGGCAGCGAAGCCATTGTGACGGTGCAGCAATTGTTTTCGCTGGCCGGGCGGCGCAAAGCGGCCGGCCAGGTAGCCCAGCAAAACGCTGTGGTGGAGCAGTACAACCTGCAGGACCTGCTGCGCAACCTGCGCTACCAGCTGCGCACCACGTTCTACGACATCTACTTCAAACAGCAGACACTGAAGGCTTACGCCACCGAAATTGCGTCGCTGACGCGCACCGTGGGCCTGTACCAGACGCAGTTTGAGAAGGGCAACATTGCGCTGAAGGAGGTGATTCGCCTGCGGGCTTTCCTGTTCACGCTGCAAAGCGAGCGGCAGAGCTTGCTCAATGACGTGGCCACGGACCAAACCGACCTGCACGTGCTGGTGCGCGATGCGACGGGCACCCAATTCGTGCCCTTGGTGGACGTGAACAAGACCCGCGACCTAAGCCTGAAAAACTACTCGGAGCAGCAGCTGGCCGACACGGCCCTGGTGCTGCGCACCGACCTGAACGCCCGCCGTGCCAGCGTGGAGCAGCAAAACCTGAACCTGCGCCTCCAGCAAAAGCTGGCTACGCCCGACCTGGCCGTGGGCTACACCTATGACAAGGCGGGTTCCTACATCAACAACTACAATGCGCTGACGCTGGGCATTGCGGTACCGATTTTCAACCGCAACCAAGGCAATATTCAGGCGGCCAAGGCCCAGATTGCCGGCAGCAAGCTGCTGGTGGACCAGCAGCAGCTGGTGGTGCAGAACGAGGTGCACCAAGCCTACCAGCTGGCCGCCCGCAACGACGACCTGTTTCAGAACACCGACCGCGACACCGCGCCCTTTGCGCGGCTGATGGTGGGCATCGAGCAGAGCTATGCCAAGCGAATTCTGAGCGTGGTGGAATACCTGGACTTTTTCGAGTCCTACAAGAATAACCTGGTGCAGCTAAATACCTTGCGGGCCAACCGCGTGCGGGCCTTCGAGCAACTGAATTTTGCTGTCGGCAAGCCTATTTTCCGCGCCGAATAGATTCGGCCCAGCCGCCACAACCGTCTTAATCCTGAAATATCATAAGCTGCTGGCCCAAGGCCACTGGCTAACACTTACCTCCTAATGAACCGCTCCTTTCTAGCACTGCTGACCGCCGTAACCTTGGTTGGCTGCTCCAAACCCGAAGTTAAAGAAGAGAAGAAGGAGGGATTCCGCCTCTCCGACACCATGATGCATCAAATCGTGCTCGACACGGTACGGCTGCGCCCGGTGCAGGACGAGCTGGTGCTGACTGGCGAGATTGCCACCGACGGCGACAAAACCGTGAAAGTGTACCCGCTGGTGGGCGGTGTGGTGGAGCAGCTGAAAGTGCAGCTCGGCGACAAGGTGACCAAAGGCCAGGTGCTGGCCGTCATCAAATCGGGTGAGATTGCCGACGTGCAGAACCAGACCACCGCCGCTAGTTCCGACCTTGACATTGCTCGCAAGAACCTGGCCGTGGCCGAAGACATGTTTAAGGCTGGCCTGAACTCGGAACGCGATGTGGTACTGGCCCGCGCCGAGGTGACCAAAGCCCGCGGCACGGTGGGCAAAAACGTGAAGCAGCTCAGCGTGTACGGCATCGGCAAGGATGGCATGTACGAGTTGCGGGCCCCGATTTCGGGCTTTATCACCGAGAAGAATGCGACGGACCACGAGCAGTTTAACAACGACAACGTGGGCAACCTCTTCACGGTGAGCAACCTCGACGACGTGTGGATTATGGCCAACGTGTTCGAGTCGGACATCTCGAAGGTGAAAGAAGGCTACGCGGCCGACGTGACCACGCTGAGCTATCCGGACAAGCATTTCCGGGGCAAAATCGACAAGGTGTTCAACGTGCTCGACCCCGAAAGCAAGGTGATGAAGGTGCGCGTGCGCCTCGAAAATCCCGGCTACCTGCTCAAGCCGGAGATGTACGCGCAGGTGCGCGTCGAGAACACGGAAGGAGCGAAGGCTCTGGCCGTGCCCGCCAAATCGGTGGTTTTTGACAAGGACCGCAACTTTGTGATGGTGTTCAAGGACCGCACCCACGTGGAAACCCGGCCCGTAACCATCAGCAAAACAGTGGGCGACTACAGCTACGTGAGCTCCGGCCTCAAGCCCGGCGAGGTGGTAATTGCCAAGGACCAGCTGCTGGTGTACGACGAGCTGAACGACTAATTCGATAGGGTTGAGATTGATTTCGGGCAAGGGCATTTTCGCCTTGCTCTGGGTCAAGACTGCCTTTTAAATCTGCCCAAAATTCACTGTTTCTTCACTGTTAGAAACTGAAAATGAACAAGTTTATTCAAGGCATAATTGCCTTCTCGCTTAAGAATAAAGGCTTCATCTTCCTCATGACCCTGGTGGTAGTGGTGATGGGCGTGGTGAGCTACCGGAACACGCCCATTGAGGCCTTCCCGGACGTCACCAACACAGAAATTACCATCATCACGCAGTGGCCTGGCCGCTCGGCCGAAGAGATGGAGAAGTTCGTGACCGTGCCGATTGAAATTGCGCTGAACCCGGTGCAGAGGAAGGCTTCGGTGCGCAGCACGACGCTCTTTGGGCTGTCGGTGGTGAAGGTGATTTTTGACGATGGCGTGGACGATGCCTTTGCCCGCCCGCAGGTGAACAACCTGCTGCGCGAAGTGGACCTGCCTGACGGCATCACGCCCGACGTGCAGCCGCCCTATGGCCCCACCGGCGAAATCTACCGCTACACGCTGGAAAGCAAGACTAAATCGGTGCGCGAGCTCAAAACCCTGCAGGATTGGGTGATTGAGCGCAACCTGAAAGCGGTGCCCGGTGTGGCCGACGTGAACAGCTTCGGCGGCGAGGTGAAGGACTACGAAATCAGCGTCAACCCCGGTAAGCTGCAGGCACATGGCCTCACCCCCCTCGACCTCTACAACGCCGTGCAGCGTTCCAACATCAACGTGGGCGGCGACGTGATAAATGAGGGCCAGCAGAACTACGTAGTGCGCGGCATCGGCCTGCTGAACAACATCTCCGATATCACCAATACGGTGATTAAGAACGTGAACGGGGTGCCGATTCTGGTGCGCGACGTGGCCAAAGTGACCGAAAGTGCCCTGCCGCGCCTGGGCCAGGTGGGTCGCGGCTTCGAGGACGACAAGCTGGAAGGCATCGTGGTGATGCGCAAGGGCGAAAACCCTTCGGAAGTCATATCCCGCCTCCATGATAAGGTGAACGAGTTGAACTCGAAAATCCTGCCGCCCGACGTGAAGATGAAAACCTTCTACGACCGGCAGCAGCTCATCGACTTCTCAACGGAAACGGTGATTCACAACCTGTTGGAGGGCATCGTGCTAGTTACCCTCATCGTGTTCCTGTTCATGGCCGACTGGCGCACTACGGTCATCGTGTCGGTGATTATCCCACTGGCACTGCTGTTTGCCTTCATCTGCCTGCGGCTGCGCGGCATGAGCGCCAACCTGCTGAGCATGGGCGCCATTGACTTCGGCATCATCATCGACGGCGCCGTGGTAATGGTGGAAGGCCTGTTCGTGGCCCTCGACCACAAGGCGCACGAAATGGGCATGGAGAAATTCAACAAGCTCTCCAAAATGGGCCTGATTAAGAAATCGGGGCGCGACATGGGTAAGTCGATTTTCTTCGCCAAAGCCATTATTATCACGGCCCTGCTACCGATTTTCTCCTTCGAGAAAGTGGAGGGCAAGGTGTTCAGCCCGCTGGCCTGGACGCTGGGCTTCGCTCTGCTGGGTGCTCTGATTTTCACCCTCACGCTGGTACCGGTGCTGGTGAGCATCCTGCTGAAAAAGAACGTGAAGGAGAAGGAAAACTTCTTCGTGCGTGCCGTGAACAACGGCGCCAACCGCTTCTTCCGCTTCACCTACGCCCGTAAAACGGCCACGCTCATCATTGCCTTCGCGGTGACGGCCGTGGGCCTGTATTCCTTCTCGTTTCTGGGCTCGGAATTCCTGCCAGAGTTGAACGAGGGCTCCATTTACGTGCGCGCCCAGCTGCCACTCAGCATTAGCCTGGAATCATCGAACGACTTGTGTAACCAGATGCGGCGCGTGTTCCTGAGCTTCCCGGAAGTGAGTGACGTGGTGAGCCAGACCGGCCGCCCGAACGACGGTACCGACCCCACGGGCTTCTACAACAACGAGTTTTTGGTGCAGCTCAAGCACACACCGGAGGTGGAGAAGGAGATGAAATCGAAGGCCAACCGCGAGGCGCTCGTGGAGCACATGAAGGAAAAGCTCGACCGCTTTACGGGCGTTGATTTTAACTTCTCGCAGCCGATTACCGACAACGTGGAGGAAGCCGCATCGGGCGTGAAAGGCTCGATTGCGGTGAAGATTTATGGCACCGACCTGCCAACGCTGGAAGCCAAGGCCCGCGAGGTGTACGAAGTTTTGAAAACCGTGCGCGGCATCGACGACCTCGGCGTGCTGCGCAACATCGGCCAGCCCGAGTTCCACGTCGACCTTGACGAGCGGCGCATGGCCAGCTACGGTGTGAACAAGTCGGACGCCAACTCTGTGCTCGAAATGGCAGTGGGTGGCAAGCAGGCCACCCAACTCTACGAGGGCGAGCGCAAGTTTCCCATTCGGGTGCGCTACGAGCCCCAGTTCCGCCAGACGCCGGCCCAAATCTCGGCCCTGATGGTGCCCACGCAAAACGGCAAAACCATTCCACTCTCCGAAATCGCAAATATCGGCTCCGTGACCGGCCCGAGCCTGATTTACCGCGACGACAACCGCCGCTTCGCCGCCGTGAAGTTCAGCATCCGCGGCCGCGATATGGGCTCGACCATTAAGGAAGCACAGGAGAAAGTGAACCGCCACGTAGTCCTGCCCAAAGGCTACGAGCAGAAATGGACCGGCGACTTCGAGAACCAGCGCCGCGCCCAGCAGCGCCTCTCGCAGGTGGTACCCATTTCCCTGGGCCTCATTTTCTTCATTCTGTTCATTCTGTTTGGCAACCTGAAGGATGCCGGGCTGGTGCTGCTCAACGTGCCGTTTGCCATCATCGGCGGCATCGCGGCGCTGCTCATCACGCACACCAACTTCTCCATTTCGGCCGGCATCGGCTTCATTGCCTTGTTCGGCATTTGTATACAGAACGGCGTGATTCTGATATCCGTCTTCAAGCAGAACCTGGTGAAAAAGCACTCGCTCGACCATTCCATCAACGAAGGCGTGATTTCGCGGGTGCGCCCCGTGGTCATGACGGCCCTTATGGCCACCATCGGTCTGATGCCGGCTGCGATTTCGACCGGCATCGGCTCCGAGACTTCCAAGCCGCTGGCCATCGTGGTAATCGGCGGCCTGATAACGGGTACCATCCTCACGCTCTTCGTGTTTCCGCTGGTGTTTGAGCGCTTCTACCGCTCGGAGCACACGCACTACGGCGACGACTTAGCCGCTGAGCGAGCAACCCGCGAACAATCGGTTGGCGCGCATTAACCGGCCGAACTCAACCGCCAGACATAAAGAAGCCCGCTGCCTAACAAGGCGGCGGGCTTCTTTATGTTTTTTAGCTTCATATACTCTTCACGACTTCATAAAACCCTCATTGTTTTCTCATCAACTTTTCATCAAATTCTCATTTTTCGACTGATTTCCATTTAATCAGGCTGTCGTTGCATCCTCCCGCTCCGCCGCTTCCCACTCCGCATTGGCATGAATAAGTTTATTTCCGGCATTGTTGCCTTTTCGCTGAAGAACCGCTTCTTCATCTTTTTCATGACGGCGCTGTTGGTGGCTGGCGGCACTTACAGCTACGTGCACACGCCCATCGAGGCGTTTCCGGACGTCACCAATACCCAGATGATTATCGTGAGCCTCTGGCCCGGCCGCTCGGCCGAGGAAGTGGAGCGGTTTGTGAGTACACCCATTGAGGTGGCCATGAACTCGGTGCAGATGAAGAGCAACATGCGCTCTATCAGCATGTTCGGCTTGTCGGTGCTGAAGATAAACTTTGAGGACAACGTGGAGGATTTCTTTGCGAGGCAGCAGGTAAACAACCTGCTGGCCGGCGTGAACCTACCCGTGGGCTGCGACTCGCACGTGCAGCCACCTTACGGCCCCACGGGAGAGATTTTTCGCTACACGGTGCAGAGCCGCACCGGCCGCAGCACCAACGAACTGCTGGCCATTCAGGACTGGACGGTGGAGCGGCAGCTGAAATCGGTGCCCGGCGTGGCCGATATCGCGGCCTTCGGCGGCACGCGTAAGGTGTACGAAATCAGCGTGAACCCCGCCATGCTGGCGAAGTACGACATGACGCCGCTGGAGGTGTTTGAGGCCGTGCAGAAGTCGAACATGAACGTGGGCGGCGACGTGATTGAGAAAAACTCGCAGAGCTATGTGGTGCGTGGCATCGGCCTGCTCACCAAGCCCGAAGACATCGGCAATATCATCGTCAAGGACATCAACAACGTGCCCATTCTGGTGCGCAACGTGGCCCAGGTAACGGAAAGCAATGCCCCCCGCGTGGGCCAGGCCGGCCTCGACGACCAATCGGACGTGGTGGAGGGCATCGTCATCATGCGCAAGGGCGAAAACCCCGCCGAGGTACTGGGCCGCGTGAAAGCCAAAATTGCCGAGCTCAACGAGAAGGTGCTGCCTAATGATGTGTACCTCAAAACGTTCTACGACCGCGACGTGCTGATGGACCACTGCACGCACACCGTCATCCACAACCTGATTGAGGGCATTGTGCTGGTCACGCTCATCGTGCTCATCTTCATGGCGGACTGGCGCACCACGCTCACGGTGGGCATTGTGGTGCCGCTGGCGCTGCTGTTTGCCTTTGTCTGCCTGCGGCTGAAGGGCATGAGCGCCAACTTGCTGAGTATGGGCGCTATCGATTTTGGCATCATCATCGACGGGGCCGTGGTGATGGTGGAGGGCATTTTTGTGGTACTCGACCACAAGGCTCATAAAGTGGGCATGGAGAAGTTCAACAAGCTCGCCAAGCTGGGCATGATTAAGAAAACCGGCGGCGAGCTGGGCAAGGCCATTTTCTTCTCGAAGCTCATCATTCTGACTTGCCTGCTGCCCATTTTCGCGTTCGAAAAAGTGGAAGGCAAGATGTTCAGCCCGTTGGCTTACACGTTGGGCTTCGCGTTGGTGGGAGCCCTGATTTTGACCCTGACCCTGGTGCCGGTGCTGTGCTCGCTGCTGCTCAACAAGAACGTGAAGGAGAAGCACAACCCCCTCGTGACCTTCTTCGATACGATTGTGACCAAGGCCTTTGGCTTCACCTACCGCCACAAGCTGCTGAGCTTTGGCGTGACCATGGCCATTGTGGTGGCAGGGCTGTATTCTTTCAAATTCCTGGGCTCGGAGTTTCTGCCCGAGTTGAATGAGGGCGCGCTGTGGGTGGAAACCAAGCTGCCGATGTCGTCCTCACTCACCGAGACAAACAAGATGGCGGCCAACTACCGCCGCATCCTCCGCTCGTTCCCGGAAGTGACGTCGGTGCTGTCGCAGACAGGCCGCTCCAACGACGGCACCGACCCCTCGGGCATCTACTACGTGCAGGCGCAGGTCAACCTCAAGCCCAAGGATGAGTGGAAGCGCAACATCACCAAGGAGCAGCTGATTGACGAGATGGACAAGAAGCTGAAGGAGTACCCCGGCATCATTTTCAACTACTCGCAGCCCATTATCGACAACGTGGAGGAGGCGGTGGCCGGCATCAACGCGGCGCTGGCCGTGAAGATTTTCGGCAACGACCTGAAAGAACTCGACGGCAAGGCTAACGAAGTGATGAAGGTGCTCGGTGGCGTGCGCGGCGTGAAGGACCTGGGCATTCTGCGCAACCTGGGTCAGCCCGAAATGAGTGTACGCCTCGACCAGACCCGCATGGCGGCCTACGGCGTGCAAACGGCTGATGCCCAGACGGTAGTGGAAATGGCCGTGGGCGGCAAAGCCGCGACGCAGATTTACGAAGGCGAGCGCAAGTTCGACGTGACGGTGCGCTACCCCAAGCAGGACCGCGACACCGAAGCCAAAATCGGCGAGCTGCGCGTGCCCACCATTCGGGGCGGCAAAGTGGCGCTCAAGGAAATTGCCACCATCAAAACCGAGAACGGCCCGGCCTTCGTGTACCACGATAACGGCCAGCGCTTTATCGCGGTGAAATTCTCCATCCGCGACCGCGACATGGGCTCCACCATTGCCGAGGCGCAGAAGAAAATGGACCAGACCATCAAGCTTGGCAAGGGTTACCGCATCGAGTGGGCCGGCGAGTTTGAGAACCAGGTGCGGGCCACCAAGCGCCTGAGTCAGGTGGTGCCGGTGTCGCTGGTCATCATCTTTATCCTGCTGTTCATCACCTTCGGCAACGGCAAGGATGCGGCGCTGGTGCTGGCCAACGTGCCGTTTGCCCTCATCGGCGGCATTGCGGCGCTCCACATCACGGGCGTCAACTTCTCGATTTCGGCGGGCATCGGTTTTATCGCCTTGCTCGGGATATGTATTCAGAACGGTATTGTGCTGATTACGGTGTTCAAGGAAAATCTGCGGAAGAAGTTGAGCCTGACCCACAGCCTGATGGTGGGGGTGGCCTCGCGCGTGCGCCCGGTGGTGATGACGGCCCTCATGGCCATGATTGGCCTGTTTCCGGCGGCGCTCAGCACCGGCATCGGCTCCGAAACGCAGAAGCCGCTGGCCATCGTGGTAATCGGCGGGCTGGTGACGGCCACGGTGCTCACGCTGCTGATTTTCCCGCTCATCTTTGCCTTCTTCTACCGCGAGATGCATCAGGATGGCCCGGCCCCCAAGCGCGTGGAGGAAGAGCGGCCGGTATTGGTGGGAGCGTAGGCCTATAGCGTGGACTCTGCGAGTCCGCGCTGCCTTGGGAATAACTTCGGGCCGACAAACCAGTTGTTCCCGTCATAACGTATTTTCCACCTTAGCTATCGATTTCTTCCTCTAGATATGGCCAGCCCCAACACCCATGCCCAGGTCCAGGACTACTACGGCACCCAACTCCAAACCAGTCAGGACCTGCTCACCAACGCCTGCTGCACCGACGACATCCCGCTGGCCCATCGCCGCATTTTGTCGCAACTCGAGCCGGAGGTACTGGAGAAATACTACGGCTGCGGCGTGTGCATTCCGGATGCCATTGAAGGGATTACGGTGCTTGATTTGGGCTCCGGTTCGGGCCGCGACGCTTACCTGCTTTCCAAGCTGGTGGGTGAAAACGGTCGCGTTATCGGGGTGGATATGACGGAGGAGCAGCTTGATGTAGCCCGTCGCCACATCGACGCCCATACCGTCACCTTCGGCTATGCCAGGCCCAACGTGGAGTTTCGCCACGGTTACATTGAGGATTTGAAGTCAGCCAACATCCCCGACAACAGCGTGGATTTGGTGGTGAGCAACTGCGTACTCAACCTGAGCACGGACAAGGAAGCCACGTACCGCGAAATCTTCCGCGTGCTGAAGCCCGGCGGCGAGCTATTTATCGCCGATGTATTTGCCGACCGCCGCGTGCCGGAAGTCCTGCGGCAGGACCCGATTTTGTATGGCGAATGCCTGAGCGGGGCCATGTATACCGAGGATTTTCGCCGCCTGCTGCTGCGTCTGGGCATCAACGACTACCGCCTGATGAGCAGCCGTCGCCTCACCATCAACAACCCCGAGATTGAGGCCAAAGTCGGCAATATCGGCTTCTACTCGCTCACGGTGCGCGCCTTCAAGCTGGATATTGAGGACAAATGCGAAGACCACGGCCAGGTGGCTACTTACTTGGGCACGGTGCCCGGCCAGCCCCATCAGTTCGTGCTCGACGACCACCACACTTTCGAAACCGGCCGCCCCATGCTGGTGTGCGGCAATACCGCCGCCATGGTGGGTGAGACGCGCTACGCACCGCACTTCAAAGTGCAAGGCGATACCAGCCAGCATTTCGGCTTGTTTGATTGCGGGCCGTCGCCGGTAGCGGTGGCCGCGGGCGAGGCAGTGAGCGGCAGTTGCTGCTAGATAGCCTCGTTTATCCCCCTTAAATAGTGGAGGGTGGGCCGTATGGCTCACCCTCTTTTTATGGTCCTTAGCGCGTCAGACGGGCTCGTAGGGTAGCCAGCAGGGCTGCCGCCTCCGGGGCGGTACCCGTCAGCAGTACCCCTGTGCCATACAGCACCGTGAGCACCCCGCCGCGCATGAGCAGTGTGAGCCAGGCATTGCCGGTAGCGGGCAGAATCCAGGCTACAAATCCGGCCCCGGCTGCTACCGCTAGAATGCGCACGGTACTGCCATCGAAAGGCTGCATGCCATAGTTGCGCCATACAAACCACGTCCGGACGGTATTGATGCTGACCAGCGCGATGCAGTAAGCCAAAGCTGCGCCGGCCAGCTTCATGTGCGGAATCAGGAGCCAGTTGAGCACGACCACAGCGGCGGCGAGCGAGATATTGAACACCAAATCGAAGCGGTAGCGCGGCGAAGTGGCCACGATGATGCCATTGACGCCGGTAATGCCATCGAACAGCCGGCCCGCCAGCAGCAGCAGTACCGCCGAGGTGCCCGCGGCGTATTCGGGGCGATGGATGAGACTGTAGATAAAGTCAAGATTCAGCCCGATGCCTAGCGCCAGGTAGCAGCCCAACAGTGTGTTGATGCGGGTGCTGCGGCGGTAGAAATCAGCCATTTTGGCCATGTTGTTCTCCTTCCAGTATTCGGCAATGAGCGAAAAGGCCGTCTTGTAGAGTGCCCGAAAGGGCAGGACGAGGGCCGTGCTTACATTGGTGGCAATGAGGTAGATACCGGCCGCGGCTAGGCTTACCTTGGTGCCCACCATCAGGCTGTCGATGTTGAGCAATACCGTGCCCGAGATATTGCTCAGCAGCACAAACGCCCCAAAACCCAGCATCTCACGTATGGGCTTGATGCGCAGGGCCGCCCGCGTGGGCCGCAGGTGCAATTCGCCAATGGCCGCCAGGTAAATGGTCAGCAGCACCGCCACCACCGCATACGCCCCCACGTAGGCCAGCACGAAGCCGTGGAAGCTGATAACTCCTTGGCTGTAAGCCACGGCCGCGCCCACCAGCATCAGCCGAAGCAGGATTTCCTGGCAAAACGAGGAAAAAGACGTGTGATAGAGCGACCGCAGATAAGCATCCTGCAACGAGCCCAGCATAATGCAGCCCGCAAGCGCAATAGCCGCCAGGTAGTGCGGCGAGAGCAAGGCTGCATCACCTTTGGCGTACCATTGCAGGAGCAGCGGCTTGCCCACCAGCATGGCCAGTGCCACCACCACAAACCCCAGCAGCGGCGGCCCCAGCAGCAGCGGGAAGAAGCCCGCGTGGTTGCGCCCCTGGTTCCTGAAAAAGGGGAAATACCGGATGCCCATATTGGCAAAGCCGAACGACGCCACCTGCGCGCCAATGGTAGCCAATGGCAGCAAAACGCTGGCCGTCAGGCCAATCTGCGCCGGCGAAAGTAAGCGCGGCAGCACCAGAATGGTGTTGGCGAAGCCGATAGCCAGGCCGACGTAGGAAATCAGGGTATTGCGGATGCCCTGGCGCTGAACAATGCCCAATTAGAAGAAGGGTGAAGGAGTGAAGAACCGGTTGATTAGGCTAGGAATTGTTGCCAAATTTCGCGGCCAGTGAGAAATGCTACCCCGCGCTGCTGTAAATAGCCCATGATTTGGGCAAATTGGCGCGGACCGGTGACGGTATTGGCCGGGTCGAAATGGTCGTTGTGCCAAAGCAGCGTCAAGACTCCGCCAAACTGTTCAATTTCGACCAGCATGGGTCGCAATGCCGGCAATATGTCCTCCGCTTGCAGCTGCAAATAATTGGGATGGTGCAGCGTGGCATCCATCACGTTGAGCGGGATTTCCAAAAAGTTGTGAGCAGTGCCAGTAGCAAAATCGAACGGGTAGAACGGATGACAGTAGGAATTGCGAAAGCCAAAATGCTCGGCAAAGCCCAGGGTAGAATCGTAGGGAAACCCCTTGGCCGCCTCTACAATAGATGGAGTTTGGCGCGGCTCCCAACGCAGGTAGTGAAAGCGTAGCCCCGTGGTGCCGTGCTGCAGGCGCTCCACCTCATGCGCCAGGGGCGCCGCCGTAGTGGCCGTGCCGATACTGCCGTGTAGACTGATTTCGCAGCCCCGCTGCTTCAGTGCCTCGAGCCGCCGAAGCAGCGCCGTCGAAACCGCGTAGTCGGCATTAGGCGTGCCATCGGCTCCGGGCCGGGACTCGGGCAGGATAAAAAAGGTGGACCTGGCCCCATACTCTGCGGTTGCGGCGGCCACGCCTTCCAGGTTGTCCCAGACATCGGGCCGGGTAATGTGCCGCCACAACTGCTGCCCGACCTTTAGGAACTGTCCCTGCCGGAGCATGGCTTTGGCCGGGGCCTTCCAACCGCTGCGCAGGCTGTCGATGTCGTGGCTGATAAAAGCGGCGAAGAACGCGCCACCGGCCCACCGGCGGGGCTGCAATGGCTGGCCAATGACGTGCTCCACCGCCGTTTTCAGCACGTCGAAATAGTAGTTCACCACCGGCAGCGCCACGAAATCGTACCGCTTTTGGACGCTGGCCGCGTAGGGAAAACGTCCGTGCCGGTCGCGTGCATCCGAGAAATATTCCTGCCAGCCGCTGAGCAGGTAGAAAGCCGCTGAGATGACATCGGCGTTGACAACCGCCCTGCCTGTGGGCATGTCAAGCAGCGGCGCTTCTGGCTGGCTATCGAAGAAGAAAGGCACCCGCTGCCCAGCCCAGTCGCGGTAATTCGGGGCAGACGGATAGGGGGGGCTTTGGGCCTGAAAAAAGTCGCCCGCCAGGTCAGTCACTTCAATAGGCCGCTGGCTCCCGACGTAGCCAATCAGTGCCGCAGGCACGTTCACATAGGCCAGCCGAAAATGTCGCAACACATAGTCCAGCCGCATTTCGGCAGAAACCGGAACGGCACTTATCGGAGGCAATGCAGTAGCCGATGACATATATGGGGATTTCGTGAAAACAACCGAATATCAGATGGTTGTATCGGTCTGGTTCAGCCAGCTGTTTAATATTTCGGCGGTGCGCAATTGGCTGCGGCCTTCATCGGGAGTACCCAGCGTGGCATTGTAGTATGCAGCCCGCAGATAGAGGTCGGCGGGTTTGGATTGAGCGTATCGGCGCAACGCCGCCGCCAGCTCGACGGGGGTATCGGCGCGTTCCACCAGGCCCCGGGCGGCATAGCCATAGTAGTCGTTGGTGAGGGCAAAGGTGCCGAAGCGGAAGTAGATGCTGGCCACGTTCAGCAACGTGGCTTCGAGATGGGTGGAAGTGTCGGCAGCTACCAATGCATCCTGCCGCAGCAGGAAATCGAACACGTTTTCCTGGCGGGCGCTCGACCATTGCAGGGTGGGCAGCAGCTTCCGAAGCGGCTCGAAGTCGCGGCCGTCGCTGGGGTGCGGGCGTAGCGTGAAGGTCAGTTCCGGCAGCTCGCGCAGCAGGTAGACCAGCGTATCGACCAGGGCCGGCATGGGGTCGTGGATGTTGCAGGCAACACCCACCCGGCGCACGGCCGGCGCGGTGTTCTTTTGGCTGAGGTAGGCGTCGGCCTTGGGCATTCCCACCAGCTCCACACGGCCCTGCACGGGACCGCAGAGGCGGTATTTATCCAGCGCATCCTGGCCTTCCAGCAAGCTCAGGTCGAAGCCCAGAGGCGGGAAGTTGGCACTCACGCTGGCGTGCTGCACGTAGGCGGTGGGCACGCCCTCGGCGCGGCAGGCCAGCAGCAGGGAGCGGGTGTCGTCGTTGTGGTCGTTGGAAAACACTACCGCCCGAGGCCGGTTGCGCCGCAGCGCCCGCCGGTATACCTCATAATAGCCGATGGCGTAGAAAATGAAGTCGAAAAACCGCCACGCCCGGCCGCCATCCGTTTTCAGCAAGCCGAAAAAAGCCAGCGGAAATTGCCAGTAATACAGCAGCTTGCTTCGCAGGGAGAGCCGGTTCACCGCCGCGTTATACCGTCCAATGTTCTTGCCCTGACCCGCTACCAGCACGGCATCCGTCCGGGCCTTTTGGATGAACTCCAGGGCGTCGTAGTTGTTGGCACTCACCACGTAGAGCCACACTTTGCCGTGCAGGTCGTCGCGGTTTTTGATGGGCTTAAAAATGTTGCCCACCAGCCGCAATCCTGCGTAGCCCAGTACCCGTGCCAAACGCTTCATCGGGTTGGCCGGCGAAATATCGGCCAGCGCCGCCGCTGGCAAAGCCGCGAATATGGCCGTAAAGCGCAGCTGCAAAATGTCGCGCAGGCGCGGAATGAGCGGCAGGGTTCGGGCCGGCATTACAGTGCCTCCCAGGTCAGCGGCGTGCCGGGTTTCAGGTCTTTGGCGGCCTTGCGGCCCAGCACCACGCCCCAGTGGCGCGGCCACAGCCCATCGCCGGGGCGAATGATTTTTAGATTGTCCGTCGTGAATTCCTCTCCGGCCGCAATGGGCTTGGCCACGTAAATGCTGCGCTTGTAGAGGCGGCTTTTCTCTTCGCCAGTCTGGATGCAGAGCTGCACCGTGCCCAGCGCCTGGTGGGCGCGTTCGGTTTCTTCCACCAGACTTTTCAACTCGTGGGGTTCCAGCGAAAACGCGGAGTCTACACCACCTTCGGCGCGGCTCAGGGTGAAGTGCTTTTCGATGACGCACGCCCCTAGCGCCACAGCGGCCACGCTCGCGCCCACGCCCATGGTGTGGTCGCTCAGGCCGATGGGACAGCCGAAGGTTTCGGCCAGCACCGGGATGGTGCGCAGGTTGGTGTTGGCCGGCGAGGCGGGGTAGGTGCTGGTGCATTTCAGCAGCACCAGCTCGCGGCAGCCGGCTTCGCGCAGCACCCGTACGGCGTCGTCAATCTCGGCCAGGGTGGCGGCACCGGTGCTCACAATCACCGGTTTGCCGGTGGCGGCTACCTTGCGCAGCAGCGGCCAGTGGGCATTTTCAAAAGAGGCAATCTTGTAGGCCGGTACGTCCAGCGACTCCAGAAAATCCACGGCCGTTTCATCAAACGGCGAGCTGAAAGCCAGCATCCCATGCTGCCGGGCGCGGGCAAACAACTCGGCGTGCCACTCCCAGGGCGTGTGCGCCTCCTCGTACAGCTTGTAGAGGTTTTTGCCCTCCCATAGCGACTGACCCTCTTCGTCGATGGCAAAGCCGGTGTCCATCGTGATGGTGTCGGCGGTATAGGTCTGAAGCTTAAGGGCATCGACGCCGGCAGCGGCGGCGGCGTCTACCAGGGCCAGCGCACGGTCGAGGCTCTGGTTGTGGTTGCCGGACATTTCGGCGATAATAAACGGCTTGTGCGCGGGGCCAACCGGACGGCCGCCGATGGTAATTTCGGTCATGATTATTGGGATGCGAATCGGATGCGCAAAGGTACGTGCGACAATAGCGCGAAGTAGCCCGGACTTTTAGTCCGCGAGCAGGTGAGCGGCGAACGAGCAACTCGCGGACTAAAAGTCCGCGCTACAGCTCGTCCAGCGAATGGATGCTTCGGTCAGCTTCGTGCGCCGCATCGGCTTCGTAGTGAGCGTAGTTGCCCCGCAGAATACGCACTGTTTTGAACCCCAACGGCTTAATGCCCACGAAGTCTTTGCGCACGTTGTCGCCCACGTAAGTCACTTCTTCCGGCGTCACCCCTTCACGCCGGCAAATCAGCTGGAAAACGTGCGGGTCGGGCTTGGCACGGTGGCGGCCGTAGCGGTTGGTGAGGTAGGCGTGGCGCACCCGGCCGGCCAGGTGCAGCGCCGCCACTTTGCGGGCCTGCACCTCCTTGTGGCCATCCGTCACAATGTAAAGCGGCCAGTCGGCGAAGCGGGTGAGGCAGCGTTCGGCATCCGGAAATAAGCTCAGCGTGGGCTTGTGTTGGCGGTAGATGCGCAGGCTGGCCATTACCAAAGCTTTGCTCCACTTGCCGTATTGGCGCAACACGTTATCAAACACCTGGCCCCGGCCATGCACGGCTTCCTCGGCAATCATGCCGGCTGCCAGCGTTTCAGCGGGCACGCCCAGCAGCGGACTCAGAAACTCGGCCACGGCCCGAAAACCGCTGTGCACATAGCTCAATTCCGGGTACAGCGTGTCGTCAAGGTCGAAAACGAGAACGGGCATAATGGCTATTGCTGAGGGGAAGCCGGCATCACCACATCCGTTGCCATCCGCACCTGACGCAAGGGCTCCGCCACTGGTCGGAAGGGAAACTGCTGCAAATCAGTCCCAACAGCTTCCTGCAAAAACCAGAAAAATGAATCAACTCCCGCCGCGATGCCCAGCGTGGAGGCCCCGCCGAAGCGGCTGTTGCACTCAATGATGTGCAAACCGCCATCCGGCGTGAGTAGCGCCTGTAGCACAAACGGCCCGTAGAGCCCGAGTTTTTCAACAATGGGAGTAAGGCGGGCCAGTAGCTGCGGGTCGTGGAAAGTGGTGGTAATCTGCGACTCACCGCGCACCACCACGTCGCGGGTGCGCGCTACCATTCCATGTACCCGGCCGGCGCGGCTTACGTAGCCATCCACGCTGATTTCGCGGCCCTGGACAAAGGGCTGAAAGATGGGTTCACTCAGCGTTTGGGCGTGGGCCACGGCGGCGGCGTAGGGCAGGTTGAGGCCCAGGCTAAGCGAGCCGGCGCCGTGCCGCTCCTTCACCACAAAGGCGGCGTTGGGAGTGGGCTGGTCGCCGGCCAGCGTGTCGATGCTGAGGCTGGTGGGGATGATGGGCAGGCCGTTTTCCTGCCCGAAGGTGCTGAATTCGAGCTTGTCGAGGCAGCGCTGCACGGCTTCGGGCGGGCTCACCAGTACGGCAATGCCGACGTCGGCCAGGGCGGCGCGGTGCCGGCTCCAGAAGGCCAGCTCGCCGTCGCGGGTGGGGATAATGCGGGTGATGCCCTGGGCCTGGCACAGGCTGATGATGGCGGGCAGATGCTCGTCGGTCGTCATCGGCATCACCCAGCTTTCATCGGTGAAGTGAAAGCCAAGGGCCTGCGGGTTGAGGTCGCCGCCCACTATTTTGATGCCGGGGTTCAGGCGCTTGGCCGCATTTTTTACCGCATGGGCCAGCGGCACCTTGGCCGAAATACTGCTGATTAGAATGTGGCCCGGTCCTTTGGCAGCCGATGCTTCCGTGGCGGTAAGGGTATCCTGACGGGCGCGCTCGAAGGCAATGATTTCGGGAATGGCTACTTCAAGCGTGGTTGGAGGCAACCAGTCTATCTGGCTCGACCACAAGGTCATATCGGCCTGCGAAGCTTCAAACGGAATGTCGGAAGCTACGTACTTGGCCCGCATGCCGGGGAAGTTTTGCTTCAGCACTTCCACCACGTCGGCCACGCGGCGGGCGCGGCCGGTGCCCAGGTTCACCAGCCCGGTCACGGTTTCGGTGGCCGCTAGGCGAAGCAGGCCCTCGGCCGTATCGGCAGCGTAGAGGTAGTCGAAGAAGGACTCGGCCCCATACACTGTGATTTCCTCGCCGGCCAGCAGCATCCGCACCCAGCGCGAGGTGATGTCGCGCCCATTGCGCCCGTAGCCCCGGTATATGCGCGGGGCCACCGTGCTGAACTGCTGCGCCCGAAACGTATCCAGAAAGCGCAGCTCGATTTCGTGGGCCAGCTTGGCCATGCCCGTCAGGTTGCGGGGCAGGATGGGGTCGGTTTCGCGCAGGCTGCGGGGGGCGGTCGGCACTTCGATGAAGTTATAAAGCGCCGGGTCGTAGATGAGGTAACTGGACGCGAACACCACGCGACGCAGCGAAGGCAGGTCCTTCTGCACCGTCATCAGGTGGTGGCTGAGCTGCACGTTGTGCCGGAAATTCTCCTCCCAAAAGCCGTAGGTTTCGGTGGAGCGCTCGAAGGTGGCCGCGAGGTGAATGAATAAATCGGGCGCGAAATCTGCGATTTCGGCTTCGGTGAGGAAATTCAAATCGCCTTGCCGGTACTGGAACTGGGCCGGAAAGTCGGCCGGGCGCGGCTTGATGTCGCCTACCAGTACTTGAATATCAGTATTTAGCGTGGCCAGTCGGCGCGTCATTTCCTGGCCAATTACGCCGGCCCCGCCGCTGATAAAAATTCGTTTAAAGGGCAGTTCCAAAGGCTGTGGCATAGTCGGCGGCCAGCTGGCCGTGCATCAGTGAGTCGGTAAAAGTACCTGGCGCGAGCTGGATGTGCTGCCGCAAACGGCCTTCCAGCTGGAAACCAGCTTCTTCCAGAATGGCAATGTGGGCGGGCCGGATGTCGTAGGTTTCGGTGAAGAGGCGGTTGAATTTCAAGCCTTCAAATGCCACCTGGCCCAGCAGGCGCAGGTGCGCTAGAAAATCCTGGCGGTACGTAGCGGCATCAGCGGCCCGAGCGGGCTCAACCAGAAATGATACCTCGGCGCGCAGGTCCGGCCAAGAGAGGTGGACGAGGCCACCGTAGGCAACCAGCTTATCCTCATGCAGGAGCGAGAAAAGCAGCTGGCCGGGCTTTTCCTGCTCAAAAAGCGGCAATACTACACGCTGAAAATAAGTGTCTTGCTGCTCCGCAGTGAGCGGTGCGGCCTGGCGTAATACTTCGAGTTGGGCGTTGCGCCAGGCCCGGATGGGCTCCCGGTCGTCGTAGCGAATGGGGATGAGGCGGTAGGCTCCGTAGCGGTATTCGGCTTGCGGGAGAGGGCGGTAGGTGGTCACGGTCAATGGTAAAAGACGGTCATGCTGAGCGCAGTCGTAGCATCTCTACCGCAATAGTAAATAAATTACTTACGCGGTAGAGATGCTTCGACTGCGCTCAGCATGACCGTTTCAAGGAAAATTACACCACCAAATACGAAATCAGCGGGTTGAGCGGGCTGCGGCGCAATGCATAGTTGGCCACCCCAAAAACTTCGTCAAATGCCAGCGTTTCGCCCGGGAATTCCGGGCAGTTTAGCTCATCAAAAGCGACGATGGCCCCTTTGGTCAGGCGCGGGCGTATGGCTTCGAGGCAGGCCTTGGTGGGGGCGTAGATGTCGAAGTCGAAGTAGGCAAAGGCAATGACGGTTTCGGGGTGGTCGCGCAGGTAGCGGGGCACGGTTTCGGAAGCGTCGCCGGCCACCAGCTCAAACTTGCGCTTGTGCGGAATGGGGCTGTCGGCCTCGTGCAGGGCCAGAATTTGGGTGAGGTATTCCTGGTAGTTCTCGGTCACGCCGTAGTCGCCTTCTTTCACTAGTGCCCCATCCTTGGCATCTACCGAAGGGAAGCCGCCGAAAGTGTCGAAGCCAATGATTTTGCGGTTGTAGTTGAACGGCTCGTAGATGCCGCGCAGGGCATGCATCAGCGCCAGGTTCTGGCCCCAGCGCACGCCGAATTCCATGGCCACGCCGTGCACCGGGATGATTTGCTGGTAGAGCTCGGTGAAGAACAGCAGGCGCGAAAACGTCTGCCGGTTTAGGTACAGGCCCAGGTTGTTGAGCAGCTCGGTGTTCGGAATCGGCGACTCGCGCAGGGTTTGGGCGAAGCCTTCGCGGCGCAACTGCTCGGGCGCGGAGGCCCCGCTGAGCACGGATATTGGGGAGGACATGGACATGATTTGGGCGTTGGCCGACGCTTAGGCCGGCTGCAAAAATGCAACAATACTGCGGCCCAGCCCCACGCCGGCCAAGGCTTCATAATAGGCCGCTACGGCTGGCAGGGGAGCCGTGCGCAATAGGAAATTGTCCTGGGCCAGGCGGGCGCGGTGAGCGCCTTTACCCGCGGTGCGGTCCATAACGTAGTTAGTGGCGGGGTTTAGTAAGTTAAGGTCAATGGGCTGGTCACCAATAACTTTTGCAATGTGCCAGTTGGTTGCTTCGGCCAGATTACGCAGGCCGGACTGGGTGAAATACGAGAGGTGGTCGGGTAGCACGACCCAGAAGGGCCGGTCGATTTGGCCGGTGTCCAGCAGGTGCTGTTGCAGGGCCGAAAAATCGTTGGGCACGTCTACCATCAGCACACCTCCGGGCTTAATCAGCCGCCGGCAGAGGTGCAGCAAATCGGCGGGTTCGAGCACGTGTTCCAGCACGTTATCGAGCCAGAGCACATCGAATTGCTGGCCAGAAGCCACCAGCTTTTGCACCTCCTCATACAAGTCGCCGGTGCGCAGCTTCTCCCGCAGCGCCGGATGAAATTTTTCCAGACTGAAGCTGCTGAAATCCAGCCCCAGCACGTCCCAGCCCTGTCGCTGGAAGTAGTCCAGCGCCCAGCCCTCGCCGCTGCCAATGTCGAGGAAGGAGCCCGTGCCCTTTGCCTCGCGCAACTGCTCCAGCACCCAATGGCGCAGGCGCAGCTTGCCTTCAATGTGTTCCAACTCCTCGGCCGGGTACTCGGGCTGATAAGTAGTCAGGTTTTCCTGATAGTAACGTTTGGCGTAGTAGTCGCGCAGTTCGGCCGGGGTTGGCTTGTCCTTGATTTCGTAGAAGCCGAACTCGTTCTGGCGAATGGTATCGGGCAGGGTCATGTGGTTTTTTGCTCGATGTGCGCGTTCAGGGCCATGATTTCGGGGTGCGCTTCGAGCAGGGCCAGCAGGTCAGCCGCGTTCAATTGGTCGGCGTGGTGCTGCTCAATTAGCGCCTTCAGCACGGCATAATCCTCGGCCGTGTCCAGCGTGATGCGGAAGCGGCTGAAGTCGCCGCCGGGCCACACCTCGTCGCGGTAGATGACGCGGCCCACCGTGGCCGGGTTGGCCTTGAGGTAGGGCGTGACGTGCTCGCGCTCATAGGGAAGCGTGGCGTTGGCATAAGCCTCGGCCAGCATTTCCATCGAGAAAATCTCAAAATCCAATCCACGCGGGAAAGTGCGCACGATGGAATTGGAGCGGTACACCAGTGGGTTGCCTTCTGCCAGATAGCGTTCTACGGCCGCGCCAATCAGCGGGCCGTCCACCAGCGGGCAGTCAGACGTGACGCGCACGATGACCTCGAGCCCAAACTTCTGCGCCGTTTCGTAATAGCGGGCCAGCACATCCGCTTCGCTGCCCCGGTGGTAGGGAATCTGGTGGCTTTCGGCATAGGCGGCCAGCACGTCGTCGGCCGGCTCAGTGGTGGTGGCCAGGTAGATGGGCAGGCCGCTTTGCCCGGCGCGGGCTACGTGGTAGTCCAGCAGCGGGCGGCCGGCGGCGGGCAGTAGCACCTTGCTCGGCAGCCGGGTGCTGCCCATCCGCACCTGCGAAATGATACCGGCGCGCTGCATTATTCGGAGACTTTTTCGAGCAGGTACACCACGTCCTGGTTGCCGCGCTCGGCATCGTTGATGTAGGGGTAAAGCTTCTGCTTCACCAGGCGCAGGTTCGGGAAGTTGTTCAGGAACACCTGCGCAAAGTCGGTTTTCCAGAGGAAGCCCTCATTGCCGCGGTACTTGATGGGCGTGGTTTCGGGGGCGTAATACTCGTAGCCCATGATGTAGCGGCGCGAGGTGCGCACCATTTCGCCCATGATGCGCGGCAGGTCCTCCGGCGCAATGTGGATGAGTACGCCGTTGGTGCAGGTCACGTCGAAGTAGTTATCCTTGAAGGGCAAATCGAAGCCGCTGCCTTGCAGGATGTTCACGCCGCGCACATAATCGCGGGCCTTTTCCACGGCATATTGCTGCAGTTCAATGCCATACAGGTTGGTGAAGCCGGCGGCTTGCAGGCCCACCAGCTGCATGCCGGTGTTGCAGCCCACTTCCAGGATGCGGGCCTCCCGGGGAAGGTCGCCAAGGAATTCGGCGTTCATTTCCAGCTTGGTGTGGCCGTAGAGGTCGCGGTAAAACGCGTTCCACTCATCGAGCGGGCGCGAGTTGCGGTCGGTGTATTCGCGGCCGAAATCGCCGGCCCAGAAATCTTCTTGTTGGGTATGCTGCAAGGCTTGGAAGTGTTGAATGTTAAGGGTTGAGTGTTGAATTGAAGTTTCAGTAGGGAGTTCTCGAATTGAGCACCCGCCAACTCAAGATTCAACCTTCAACACTCAAAAATTCGCTGATACACGCCACCACGTAGGCTTGTTCCTCGTCGGTGAGCGTGGGGAAGAGCGGGATGCTGAGGCAGTGGGCATAGTAGGTTTCGGCCAGCGGGAAGTCGCCCGCTTTCCAGCCCAGGTCTTCGTAGTAGGGCATGCGGTGTACCGGGATGTAGTGCACCTGCGTGAAAATCTGCTTGGTTTTCAGGAAATCGTACAGGCCTTTGCGGTTGGCTACTTCGATGACGTAAAGGTGGTAGGCATGGCCGGGGCGGCCGGGGGCCAGCACCGTCACGCCGGGCACCTGGGCAAAGGCGGCATCGTACTGCGCGGCTAGCTGGCGGCGGCGGGCCAGGCCCTCATCGGCGCGGGCAAGCTGGCTGAGGCCGAGAGCGCAGTTGAAATCGGGCAGGCGGTAGTTATAACCAAGTTCCTGCATTTCCATGTACCAGCCGCCGTCTGGCTCGCGCCGCAGGTCGGCCGGGTCGCGGGTGATGCCGTGGGTGCGCAGGCGCAGCAGGTGGTGAAACAGCGCTTCAGAATTGGTGGTAATCATGCCGCCCTCGCCGGTGGCAATGTGCTTCACGGGATGGAAGCTGAAAATGGCGAGGTCGGCAAACTGGCCGTTGCCGCAACGCTGCTCCTGGCCTTTCGAGTCGATGAAAAAGCCGCCGGGCGCGTGGCAGGAATCTTCGATAATCCATAGGCCAAACTCGTCGGCCAGCTGGCGGGCTTCCTCCAGATTCACGGCTAAGCCAGCAAAATCAACCGGAATCAGGCCGGTGAAATAGCCTTTGGGATGCGCTTCGAGCAACGCTCGCACTTTTACCAAATCAATCAAACCCGTAGCCGGGTCGATGTCAGCAAAGTGGACTTCGCCGCCGCAGTAGCGCACGCAGTTGGCCGAAGCCGAGAAGGTGAGCGGCGTGGTGATGACGCGCTGCCCGGGCTGCACGTTCAGGGCCAGGGCGCAGAGGTGCAGGGCGGCGGTGCCGTTGCTCACGGCCACGGCGTAGCGGGCCCCCACGTAGGCGGCAAACTGCTTTTCAAACTCGGCCACGGTGGGGCCTTGCGTGAGGTAGTCGGCGTGCAGGGCCGCCACCACGACGGCCACATCGGCTTCAGTAATGTTCTGGCGGCCATAGGGCAGGGGCCGGGTGGGGTGGAAGCGGGCTTCTGACATTAGGCCGGCAAGTTACTTAAACTGCAAATTCGGGGTCAACGTGCAGGCGGATTTCGTCGCGAATCTGCTCCGCCGTTAGCCATTCCTCGTTGTTGAACGAGTCGTACTGGAAGCCCAGCGGCACGCGCTTGCCGTCGAATTCTGCGATAAACTTGTCCACGTCCCAGGTCGGCATCGAGGGCAGAATGACGTAGTAGCGAGCTAGCTCGACGGTGCTCAGAGCATCGGTTTCGGTAATCATGGCTTCGTGCAGCTTCTCGCCGGGGCGGATGCCCACAATTTTCTGCTCGCACTCCGGGCCGATGGCGCGGGCCACTTCCGTGATTTTGTAGGAAGGAATTTTCGGCACGAAAATCTCGCCGCCCCAGGCGTGCTCCAGTGCATAGAGCACGAGGTCGACACCTTCTTCAAGCGAGATGTTGAAGCGCGTCATGTCGGGGTGGGTGATGGGCAGCACGCCGGTGTGGCGCTGCTGCAAAAAGAACGGCACCACCGAGCCGCGCGAGCCAATTACGTTGCCGTAGCGCACCACCGAAAAGCGCAAATCGCGCTTGCCTTTCATGTTATTGGCCGCCACGAAGAGCTTATCGGAGCACAGTTTGGTGGCGCCGTAGAGGTTGATAGGAGCAGCGGCTTTGTCGGTGCTCAGGGCCACTACGTCCTTCACGCCGCAGTCGAGGGCGGCGTTAATCACGTTTTCGGCCCCGAAAATATTGGTCTTGATGCACTCCATCGGGTTGTACTCGGCGGCGGGCACCTGCTTGAGGGCGGCGGCGTGAATCACAATGTCGATGCCTTCGCAGGCGCGGTGCAGCCGCTCGCCATCGCGCACATCGCCAATGAAATAGCGAATGGCCGGGTACTTGGCCGGGCTAAATTCCTGGCTCATCTCATACTGCTTCAACTCGTCGCGCGAGAACACCACGAGGCGCTTCACCAGCGGAAATTGTTCGAAAACGGTGCGGACGAATTGCTTGCCGAAAGAGCCGGTGCCACCCGTAACAAGGATGGATTTGTGGTTGAGGTCGAGAGCCATGAAAATTGATAAGCCAAAACAGGACTGCAAAAGTAGTCGGCAGGAATGTAGCGTGGACTCTGCGAGTCCGCGCCCGGGCGAACCGGAACGGCTATACGCGGACTCGCAGAGTCCACGCTACATTCCCGACCTTTGGCCCGCGGAGCTGCTTCCGCCTTGCGAATGCTATTCAATTCCCTCCATTTTCTCGTCTTTTTTCCGGTAGTCGTTGGGCTGTATTATGGCTTGCCGCCGCGCTGGCGCAATACCTTGGTGCTGCTGGCCAGCTACTACTTCTACATGAGTTGGCGGGCCGTGTATGCGCTGCTGCTGCTGGCCACCACGCTGCTCGACTACTACAGCGGCTACCGCATGAGCCAACTGCCCACCAAGGCACAGCGGCGGCCGTGGCTCTACCTCAGCCTGGCCAGCAACCTGGGCACGTTGTTCATCTTCAAGTATTTCAATTTTTTTCGGGACGGTATTGTGCAATTGGCTACGGCGCTGCACCTACCTGTTGGCACGGGGCCGGCACTGGGGCTACTGTTACCGGTGGGGGTGTCGTTCTACACGTTCCAGTCCGTCGGCTACATCATTGATGTGTACCAGGGCCGGCTGGAAGCGGAGCGGAATTTCGGGCGGTTTGCGCTGTTCGTGGCGTTTTTCCCTCAGCTGGTGGCCGGGCCCATTGAGCGCGGCGGGCACATGCTGCCGCAGTTCCGGCGCGAACATCAGTTTGACTATGCCCGCATTGTGAGCGGGCTGCGGCTCATGGCCTGGGGCCTGTTCAAAAAAGCAGTGGTGGCCGACCGGCTGGCCCTGCTCGTCAACCCCGTGTTCAACAACCCCCGCCAGCACCCCGAAGGCCCGCTGCTGGTGCTGGCCACGCTGGCCTTCACCTTCCAGATTTACGGCGACTTTTCGGGCTATACTGATATGGCCCGAGGCGCCGCGCGGGTGCTGGGCTTCGATTTCAACCTGAATTTCCGGCAGCCCTACCAGTCGGCTTCGGTGCCCGAGTTCTGGCGGCGCTGGCATATCTCGCTGTCGAGCTGGTTTCGGGATTACCTGTATATCCCGCTGGGCGGCAGCCGAGTATCGCCAAGCCGTGCCTATTTTAACCTGTTGGTGATATTCTTGGTAAGTGGCCTCTGGCACGGAGCCAACTGGACGTTTCTGGTTTGGGGCGGCCTGCACGGCATCTATCTAGTGCTTAGTACTTGGGCGCGGCCCTGGCGCGAGCAGCTGGCGCAGCTCACGGGGCTGGCGGCGCGTCCGGGCCTGCGGCGTGGGCTGGGCGTGCTCATCACGTTCGTGCTGGTGGCCTACGCCTGGATATTCTTCCGCGCCAACACGCTGAGTGACGCCGTGTTCATCAGCCGCCATCTATTCAGCGGCTGGCAGAATCTGCACGCCCGGCAGCTAGCCACGCTGCTGCTCGATTTTTCCCAGCACTACCGCCCTGAACTGGCCGTGGCCGCCCTCGGCGTGGGCCTGATGCTGCTGGTCGAATACTTCGCCAGCCGGTGCAGCCCGCAGGTATGGCTGGCCGCGCAACCCTTCGCTACGCGCTGGGTGGGCTACGTGGGACTGGCCCTACTTATCCTGTACCTGGGCATTTTCAACAGCACTTCGTTCATCTACTTTCAGTTTTGAAAATGCCTGCACGGGTTGCCGTTACCAAGTTGCTGCTACGCCTGGGGCTGCTGGGCGGAGCGGGCCTGTTGGGGGCCACACTGCTGGCCCCCGTGGTGCTGCGAGGCGGGGTGGATGCGTTTTACGGGCGTTTCACGAGCCCGCCGGCAGGCTCGCTTATTCTGGGTACGTCGCGGGCGGCGCAGGGCATCCGGCCGGCGGTGCTGGCGGCGCGGCTGGGCAGGCAGTTTGAGGGGCCGCTGCTGAACTATGCATTCACGCTCACGCACTCGCCCTACGGCCCGGCCTATCTGGCCAGTATCCGTCGTAAGCTGCGGCCCGAGGTGCGCAACGGCTTGTTTATCCTGGCCGTCGACCCGTGGTCGCTGTCGCTCACCGGCCCGGAAGGGACGTTCCCGGAGGACCAGTCCTTCATCGGCCAGCTCCATCAGGTCAGTCAGAATCCCAACCTGCCCTATCTTACCCGCTACCAAACCAAGCCGCTCTACCGCCTGCCCCTCGACTTCGCCACCGCCACCGAGCGCCTGCACCCCGATGGCTGGCTCGAAGTCAACATCGGTACTGACAGCGCCCAAGTTCGCGCCCGCACTGCCCGCAAGTTGCAGGACTACCGCCTGCTGGCTGCCAGCCAGCATTTGTCCGAAGGCCGTTTGCAGGCCCTGCGCCAAACCATTCAATTCCTGAAGCCGCATGGCCGTGTGGTGCTGGTGCGCCTGCCGGTGGGTGCGTCGCTGTTGCAATTGGAACAGGTTTATCAGCCGGGGTTCGACCAATTGATGCGTCAGATGGCGGCATCCTTCGCTGTGCCTTACTTGGATTACAGTACCCAGTCCTATGCCACCACCGACGGCAACCACCTGCAACGGGCGGTTAGCGCGACATTCAGCCAGCAGCTAGCGGCAGATTTGCAGATTGTTAGATAAATACTGCTAGAGTAGAATAACTATCTGACTCAATAAAAAGCACCGTCAACTTCTCCGAGGAAAGGCTGGCGGTGCTTCTTCTTTTTAGCAGTTCGATTTGCTAATACGTTCATTTAGCGCGGCTATTAAAGAAATAATGCCTACGCGTCTGCTCGTATATAAATTATTCTATTGTCAAGCTACGAGTTTGATTTCCTGAGCGAACTATATAAAGCCCAGAGGGCAAACTTTCAGGCAATGGCAACTGCATGAGGCCTTGGGTAGGCATTGTAGCGTGAGCAACCTCACGTCCTAAAGCGTCAAAAATTGATACTTTGTCCCCAGGTGAAAGACCTTTGATATTAATATTCCGATGTGCAGGATTTGGAAAAATTGTAAAATCTGAGGGTTTCGAAGAACTGGCATTTGCTAATATGCCTGAACCATTATTTATCCGTTCGCTCACGCTATTACCCATAAGATTAGTGACAAGTATGTCCAAGTCGCCATCACCATCAATGTCAGCCGCGGTAACACTACTAGGGAAATTTCCTGCTAGAAAATCCGCCCCGTTGCTAAAAAAACCGTTCCCATTATTGAGCCGTAAACTAACAGAATTGCTACCCGCATTTGCTGCAAGTAAGTCAAGGTCACCATCTCCATCCACGTCAGCAGTAGTTATTCCTCGGGGTTGGCTACCTACCTGTATGTCGTATCCCGTAGCGAAAGTCCCGTTGCCATTATTAGGACGTACGCTTACAGTTGTAGATTGATAGTTAGCCGTTAAAATATCTGAATCACCATCGTTATCAACATCAGCCAGCGAAATTGCAAAAGGAAACGTTCCAACAGCTAAGTCAGAGCCCCCACTAAAAAGGCCACTGTTGAAGCTGTTTAATCGGATACTGACAGTATTACTAGCACCATTGGCCGCTACGAAATCCAAATCACCATCATTATCCAGGTCGGAAAGGGCTATATTTTGGGGTTGACTTCCAATCGAAAACTCTGCCCCCCCACTAAAAAAACCGTTGCCATCGTTTAGCCGCAAGCTGACGGAGTTGCCACCGTAGTTCGCTGTGACTGCATCTAAGTCGCCATCCCCGTCTACATCCCCAAGAGCAAGACTGCGGGGCTGCGTACCTACCGAGAAATCTATACCGTTGCTGAAGATGCCCGAACCATTATTAATACGGACACTAACAGTATTGCTTAAGTAATTGGGCGTAAGAAAATCTAAGTCGCCGTCTCCATCAACATCACTTGTGACCACGATGTAGGGGTTAGTTCCTACTGGAATTTCAATACCGCTTCCAAACAAGCCACGGCCATTATTCAAGCGCACACTAACGGTGTTGCTAGCAAAATTGGCTACTACAATATCCAAGTCGCCATCTCCGTCCAAATCTGCTGGCGTTACTCTGTACGGTTGGCTGCCTACAGCAAAGTCCGCCCCCCCGCTAAAAAAGCCTGTTCCTCCACTAGCCGCAGTAGTGAACTGATAAACATATGGCATAGCCAGAGTACCTCCTGAAGTGCCTTGAGAAGATGTAGTAATTGTAGCTTGAACAACTTCGCCAGGACGGAAGTCATAGGTAGGCCCAAATTGAATAGTATTGCTGTTCACAGAGTTGTTTCCACTGTGGCCAGTTCGCAAGCCCCCACGCTGGGAGCTAAATACTTTCAGGGCTGTGGCTGAGTTGGCGTTCAATGCAGCGTTGAATCTGGCAGAAACTAGACTTCCACGAGCAACATTGCCAGCGTTTTGTGAAGGCGAGACCCCAGTAATTGCCGGTTGCGCGAAAACTGATATTGGCAGCAAAATGCCAAGTGGTAGTGCTAGTCTTTTAGAGGCACACAGTAAAGGAAATTTCATTGAATCAGAAAAGAAGGTTGGGTGATTGACTGCAATTCGAGCTTAGACCTGATGTAGAAGGGCATTTTTTTACCCCTCTACTAGATAGGTTCTTGGCGCTTCTGGTTGAATTTTATAAAGAAACGTTCAAAATACTGGTAAGACAAATAACTGACCAATAAAGAAATGATTATTGATGTATATAATAAATTAATATTAGATATATGAAATATTTTTACAAATTTAGAGAAAAAAGCCTTCGTGAAGGCATACACTAATGGATGGAGCAAATAAAGAGAATAACTGGCTTGGCCAAGCATCAAGAGCGGCTTATCAACGGGACTCGATGTATGTACAAGACTGAAAAAGCTGTAACAAATCAGGAAACAACTAGAAGTAAAAAATAATCTATTCGAGCCGGTTACAAGTGCAATAGCATTGCCCTGTATGGGGATAAGTACAAAAGCAGTGAACCCAATTAATCCAAGAATTAAGCTTAACCAACCTTTCATCCTGGGAGGACTAATGAAATTGCCAATGGCAACGCCTCCTAGAAAAAAAAGAAATTGATTTAGTGGATTAGTGTATGTATGCCATTGGGCAGATAATGGAAGGTTTGAATAAAGCCTATTGAAAGCAAAGTAACCGCTGATTCCAAATGCTGACACCAAGACCAAGAAAAATCCCCTTTTGAATTTTTTTATGAGATAAACCAGCAATGGGAAAGCGATATAAAAGCATAACTCATTTCCTATTGACCAAGCACCTGTCGCGAAATAAGTATCCCATTTAAACAATCCGAAAAGCCCGGTAAGATTTAGCAATAAGTCAATTCCATTTGGAATGTGCTTCGAGATTGCGATGGAGAATAACGTTGCTAACCACAGTAAAGGGAATATTCGGAAGAACCTTTTATTATAAAACTCCCGCAATTCAGTGGTCGTTAACTGGAGTTTGGAGCTGTATATATAACTGAGGGTCTGGCCGCTTAAAATATAAAAAATCGCAACACCATAAATTCCAACCCTTCCTAAAAATGAGCTTGCGGCTTGTTCTCCAAAACTCCAAGAGGAATAATGATAGACCATTATTCCAAATGCTGCCAACCCGCGTAAGTAGTCTAATCCGGGTAATCGTGCTTTTGCTTGGGGCATTGAATTGTTTGTTGGCATAACGAATTGACGACGGAAAGATTCGGTAGTAGAAAGATTAATTCCGGGCTTTCCAAAGGGCTTGGAAATAGCCGCCGGTTTGCGATACTCGCCGGTGAGCATCATAGGCATCATCTTCTTCAACTAAAGTATAGCCGCTACCGAGCATTTGATTGTAATCAACAAAAAGAATTGGCTTGACAACGCCCGATTCCTGAGAGCTTTCTTTACCGTTTCGGGCCTGCATTAAATACACCCAAGTACTGTTACCTTTCACATAGTCCAGATAATTGGCTACGATATTTGGCTCCATTTCCCCGAAGCTGGCAGCATTCCAGAAAATATCAAACTTGAAGTTTTTCAGCAGAGGAAACTGCCAGTTGCCAAACATATGTATTTTGGCTTTTTCTAGCTTAGAAAGGTCTGTGAGGTCCAAATTCTTTTCTGAGCTAACAATTTCATCCTGGCCAAATACATTCTCTAGGTATTTTTCGCATAGATACAACTGTGCGGGAAGGTCGAAGCAAAGTATAGTTAGCTTCGGATACATTTTTTTAAGAATTTCTACCTGAAAGCCTGAGCCTGAACCAAGCTCAACGATGGTTTCATCGCCTCGTAGTTTAATGTGCTTCTGTGCAAAGCAGTATCGTACATAAAAGCTCAGGAACTTCATCGTGTATTTCTTACCCTTGATTACAAACAAATCAAGGGGCTTGCCAAAGTCGCTGGCTTCTAAATCGCTGATAGGATAAGCTTCAGACAAATGACCTTGAAGACTGCTGTGCTTATAAGCCATTTCCTGGATATCAGATAGCCTCAAAGAATAAGGAAGTGAGGCTCGGTTGTCAATGAATAGCTTGCGAACTAATTGACGGCCAAATTTTACATAAAATGGCATCCGTGGGTGGTAATAATATACCAAGTCGTTGAAGCCAAAAGTGGTAAAAATCGGATACTTCCCGCTTCGCAATTCGCTCAAATCAGCCTGTTTGACTTCTTCCGTGATTTGGTCTTCATACGCCCGCCAGTACCGACCGGCCTGAAATATTTCAGGAGCATTCCGATAGGCTGCATTGAGTTTGTCTAAGTGGTTCATGTTGCTTGAGTCAGGATGTTCTATTTTATTAATGTAGAGATGTTTATGGCTGTACGATTTCAGTACAGTTACATGATTATACCAGCCAACCGCCCCGCCAGCGCCTGGCGCGAGTAGCGCGAATGGCTCACTGCCGGCAAATTGAGATTGGGATTACTGCGCCATTGCGCTACTAGTGCTTCCAGCGTTTCGTGCATTAGGGCAACGTCTTCGTAGGGGAGGGCCTGGCCCGCGCCGCATTCTTGGAGCAGGTTATCGGCATCAGAGCCAGCCGGGCCCACGCAGAGAATGGGCTTATTGGCAGCTAGGTACTCGAACACCTTGCCGGGCAGGATGCCGAAATTGCGTGGCACGTCCGGAATGGCCATGAGCAGGGCAGAGGCGCTCAGCAGGTATTCTACCGACTTGTCGTGCGGCACAAAAGGAATATACTCCGTAACTGGCAGGAGGCCGGCTTGCTCAATCTGCTGGCGCAGCTGGGCCGAAACCTGGCCCACGAAGCGCAGCCGCAACGGCACGTCGGGGTTGGTGGCGGCGCAGGCGGCCACAGCTTCCAGCAAACGGTTGATGTGGTAGAGCTCGGTGATGGTGCCGGTGTGCGTAATGCGCAGGCAATCGGTGGGCGGCGGCGAGGGCTGGCGAAAATCCGACTCGTCGTAGCCATTGGGCAATACGTGGAATTTAGCGGCTGGCAATTCCGGAAGTTTGGCTGAAAACAGCCGTTTAGTTTCGGGCGAAGTCACCAGCACGGCGTCGGCTTCAGTCAGCACTTGGCGCTCGTAGCGCGCATCGAGCCAGGAGGCCAGGGGCGTGTGATGCAGGTCTTTGTAGTAGTAAATGTCCGTCCAGGGGTCGCGCATGTCGGCCAGCCAGCGCAAGCCGTGGCGGCGCTTCAACTCCAAGCCAATGAGCTGGGTGGAGTGCGGGGGCGACGAGGTGAGCACGGCATCAAACTGCTCGCCGGTGGCCAGCAGTTGCTCCACGGCCGCCAGCGCGTGGCGGTTCCAGCCCCGGCGCGGGTCCGGGATGAACAGGTTACCGCGCACGAAGCGTAGGGCCTTCTGCATCAGGCCCGGCTTGCCTTCGTTGGCGAAGCCGCCGTAGGGCACGGCGCGGCCCGTCAGCTTCTTGTAGCTCTCAAACGGCTCCGAGGTTTTGGTGCGGATGACGCGCACGCTGGGCGGTACTTCGGCCAGCAGGCTTTCATCCAGCACGGGGTAGGTAGCCTGGTCCACGGCCACGGTTATCACGGTGGGCTCCACGTTGAAATGGCCCAGGTGCTTCACAAACTTGAGGCAGCGCTGCACGCCGGCCCCGCCCGAAGGCGGCCAGTAGTAGGTGATAACGAGCAGGCGCAGAGGGCGGGATGATGACACAGCAACCGGAAACAGAAAGCGGGCCGCGAAGGTACGTCCGCTGCCGGTTTTTGGCCTTTTATGGTTACTTTTGGGGTTCAGTTTCAGCCTGATTCCGAGGGGCCGCCCCGCACCAAATCAGCATAACCAGTTCAATCAGCGCTAAATCAGCGATTCAATGTTCGATAATCTCTCCACCAAGCTCGACCGGGCCATTAAAACCCTTAAGGGCCAGGGCAGCATCTCCGAAATCAACGTCGCGGCCACCATCAAGGAAATCCGCCGTGCGCTGGTTGATGCCGACGTTAACTACAAGGTTGCCAAGGATGTAACCGATAAAATTAAAGAGGCCGCCATGGGCCGCGACGTGCTCACGGCCGTGTCGCCGGGCCAGCTCATGGTCAAAATAGTCTACGATGAGCTCACCGAGCTCATGGGCGGCGAGAAGAAGGACATCACCATCAAGGGCGACCCGGCCGTAATTCTGCTCTCGGGACTGCAGGGCTCGGGCAAAACCACCTTCGCCGGCAAGCTGGCCAGCTATGTTAAGAAGCAGGGCCGCAACGTGTTGCTGGTGGCCTGCGACGTATACCGCCCGGCTGCTATCGACCAGCTCAAGGTGCTTGGTGAGCAGATTGGCGTGGAAGTGTACTCGGAAGTCGAGAACAAGAACCCCGTTGAAATCTCGCGCAATGCCATCGACTACGCCAAGAAAAACGGCAAAAAAGTCGTCATCATCGACACCGCCGGCCGCCTGGCCGTGGATGAGCAGATGATGCGCGAGATTGAGGCTGTGAAGTCGGCCATCAACCCCAGCGAAACGCTGTTTGTGGTGGACTCGATGACCGGCCAGGACGCCGTAAATACCGCCAAAACTTTCAACGACCGCCTGAATTTCGACGGCGTGGTGCTCACTAAGCTCGACGGCGACTCGCGCGGTGGCGCGGCCCTCAGTATCCGGGCCGTGGTGACCAAACCCATCAAGTTCATCTCGACGGGCGAGAAGATGGACGCGCTGGACCTGTTCTACCCCGACCGTATGGCCCAGCGCATTCTGGGCATGGGCGACGTGATTTCGCTGGTGGAACGGGCTCAGCAGCAGTTTGATGAAGACGAAGCCAAGCGCATCAACGCCAAGATTCGCAAGAACCAGTTCAACTTCGATGACTTCCTCTCGCAGTTGGAGCAAATCAAGAAGATGGGCAACATCAAGGACCTGATGGGCATGATTCCGGGCATGAGCAAGGCCATGAAGGACGTGGAAATCGACGACGACGCCTTCAAGCCGGTTGAGGCCATCATCAAGAGCATGACCAAGCAGGAGCGGGCCAACCCCGACCTCATCAATGGCTCGCGCAAAAAGCGCCTGGCCAAAGGCTCCGGAACTGATATTCAGCAGGTAAACGCGCTGATGAAGCAGTTTGAGGACATGCGCAAAATGATGCGTACCATGAACAAACTGAGCCAGACCAAGGGCGGCATGGCCCAAATGGCCAAAATGATGGGCGGCATGGGCAAAGGCGGCCCCGGCGGCATGATGCGCTAACGAGTTAGCCTTGGCAAGTGCGCCCGCACGCAGCAAAAGAGCCCGGACGGATTGTCCGGGCTCTTTCTGTTTCACAACGGGTGTCTGGAAAATAGTCGAAAAACAAAATATTTACCAGGCAACGCAACAGCCTCGGCCTGCGAGTGTTATGAAAGAAGCCGGCGCGCCGGCTGAGACAAGCTGTGTCACCAAACAATTCTTTCACCTCATTCTTACTCCGATGCGACCAATGCTACTTCGCCTGCTAGCCGCAACCTGCCTGCTGGCCGCCCCGCTACTCGCCACTGCCCAGCAAACCCGGGCGCACTTGCTGCTCACGGCCCGCATGAGCGGCGACCAGGAAACGCCCGCCGTGACCACCAACGCGCAGGGCGTGGCCAGCTTTATGCTCAACGAAACCCGGGATACGCTCTTCGTGCAGGCCGCCTTCAGCGGGCTGAGCGGAACCGTAACGGGGGCGCACGTGCACGAAGGCGCGGTGGGGGTGGCCGGCCCCATCATCATCAATCTGGTTCCAATGGTGCGCGGCAACCGGCTGTCGGGTTTTCTTACCGGGGCCGACATTGCCCAGCCTAAACTGGCCAGGTTTCTGAAAAGCCAGTACTACATCAACGTGCACACGGCGGCTAACCCCAACGGTGAAATCCGGGGGCAGATTCGGTTGGAGTCGGAAACGGGCATCATCGCCAACCTGACGGGCGCGCAGGAGACTCCGGCCGTAGCTACCAGCGCCACCGGGCTGGGCATTTTTACGCTGAGCCAGAACTTGGAGAAAATGAAATTCCGGGTGGCGTTTGCCGGGCTGAGCAGCGCCGTCACGGGGGCGCACTTTCATACGGGAGCCTTCGGCGTGGCCGGGCCGGTGGTGGTGAACCTGCTGCCCAACCTCACGGGCAATGTGATTGAGGGCGAAATTGTGCCCACAGTGGCCTTTCTGACGGCCCTGAGCCAGGGCCAGGTTTACATCAATGTGCACACCACCAACAACCCCAACGGCGAAATTCGGGGCCAGCTCATTGGCGAAGGCCGATTTGTGGCCCACGATGCCCGCCTCGACGGCAGCCAGATGGTACCCGCCGTTGCTTCTACAGGCAAAGCGCTGGCGGTAGGCCGTCTCACGGCTACCCTCGATACCCTGTTTCTATTTGTGGCGCACGCCGGGCTGAGCGGGACACCCACCGGCTTATCGGTGTATGCGTCGCCCGCCGGGCAGGCCAACACGGCCGCTACCTTGCTCGGTACCTTGCCAATATCGGGTACCACCAGCAACATTGTGGGCGTGCAGATTCCGGGTCTGACGGCCCCATTTGTCAATGCCATTCTGCGCGGCGACATCAACGTGGTGCTCAATACGGCCGCCAACCCGAACGGTGAAGTGCGCGGCCAAGTGCGTAGCCTCGCCCGCGACGGCTACACTATCGTGCTGAACGGGGCCCAGGAGCGGCCCACGCCTACTACCAGCGCCGGCTATGGCGTGGGCATCGTGAGCCTCGACCGCGACCAGACCAACGCCCACTTCATGAGCGTGTGGGGCGGGCTGACCGGCCCGGCCGCGGCGGGCCACTTCCATACCGGCCTTTCCACCCAGGCCGGCCCCATTGTCTTCAACCTCGTGCCGTATTTCGACAATGCGGCCACCCCGGCCGCCGTTTACGGTTATTGGAAGGATGACAATGCCGGGCAGCCCTTCACCCTGCGCCGCTCCCTGCAATTCCGGCGCGACAGCATGTACATGAATCTGCACACGGCTGCCTTCCCGGGAGGCGAAATCCGGGGCCAGGTGTACCGGGGTGCCCGCAACCTGCAGCGCGTGCTGGCCACGCAGCCCGCAGCCGTGCTGGCCGAGTCTTTTGGCACCGCGCCCAATCCGTTCACTGCGGTACTCACGCTGTCGTTTGAGGCCCGCGCCACCGGGCCCGGCCAACTCCACATCACCGACCTGTTGGGCCGCACTGTAGCCGCGCAGCCTGTGGCCGTGCGGCCGGGCGCTAATTCCTTACCCATTGGCCTGCCCACAATTGCTCCCGGCATGTACCTTCTAACGCTGGAAGTTGGCGAAACCCGCCTGACGACTCGGATTGCCAAGGAGTAGCAGGTGCTCCTTGTGCTATTTCAAGAACAATGATGAATCAATCCGCTTGCTATTAAGTAGTTTGAAAAAGATTATCAGACGCGGAATTTTTTGGTGCAATTCTTGTTAGCATCCTCGTGAAAGAATAGTTTTTTTAAGGTGTTTTGGTATGGAAAGAGGCATCCCTTTGGGTTGCCTCTTTTTTTTTTTCGTCTGCGGCGTAAGGAAATCTGGCAGCCCACGTCAGCCAGAGCGAGGCCCGTGTTGGGCACGGAGTACCTTGCAGGGGTTTCTGTTACGAATCGTGGTTTTATGAAACAGCTTGTTGAAAAGCACCCGCTGGCCATTCGGTGGTTTCACTGGGTCAATTTCCCCGTTCTCAGCCTCATGATTTGGAGCGGGATGTGGATATACTGGGCCAACGACGTGTACCGCCTGGGCTGGGGCAACACCACGCTGGTCAAGTTCTTCCCGCAGTCGTTCTACGAGGCCTTTCACATCGACCATAAGCTGGCGCAGGGCATGAGCTGGCATTTTGTGCTGATGTGGGTTTTTTTCCTGAACGGCCTGCTGTACGTGGGCTACACCATTTTCTCGGGCGAGTGGCGCTACCTGCTGCCCACCCGGCACTCGTTTAAGGAAGCCGTATTGGTGACGTTGCACGACCTCGGGCTGTACAAAAAGCCGCTGCCGGTGCGCAAATTCAACGGCGCGCAGCAGATTGCCTACACTTCGGTCATTATCATGGGATTGGGGTCGGTGCTCACGGGGCTGGCCATCTACAAGCCTACGCAGTTTGCCTGGCTCACGCAGCTGCTGGGTGGGTATGAATTTGCGCGCATCATTCACTTCGCACTTACCATCGGCTACGTGCTGTTTTTCATGGTGCACATCGCGCAGGTGGTGCGGGCGGGCTGGAATAATTTCCGTGCCATGGTGGCCGGCTTCGAGATGGTGGAAGTCGACCCCGCCACGCATCAGGTGGTGGCCGGGCCTACTTCGCTGCCCGCCGCTGATGCTTCACTTTCGTCTAAATAATTGCTGCTTTTCGGTATGACTGACCATTCTTCCGCATCCGCGCCGGTCGACCAACCGGGCGCTCCGCTGCAATCCGAAGCGGCTGTGCTGGCCGAGGCCCGCCGCCGCTCGCGCCGCTCATTTATTGGGCTGGGGCTGGCCGGCCTGGCCGGTATCGGGGGCTGGCGCTGGCTGATTTCGCAGCCTGACGATGAGGGTATTCCACGGCCGCTGCGCAAGGTGCTCGATTTTAACAGTCGCCTCAGCCAAGCGTATTTTAAGGAAACACGCTTGGCGCCCGAGTTTGCCCGCAGCCGTGCCAAAACGCCCCGCGAAAACGGCGACGTAGGCCTCGACGGCGAAGTAGACCCCGTCACCTGGCGCATGCGCGTGCAGGGCTATGGCCCCGGCAAAACCCAGGAATTCACCCTGGCCGACATCAAGGCCCTGCCCAAAGTGGAAATGACCACCGAACTCAAGTGCATCGAAGGCTGGAGCGTGGTGGTGCATTGGGCCGGAGCGCGCCTGTCCGATTTTCTGGCCCGGTACCCGCTGGCCACCCGTAGCGGCCGCCCGGCCGACCCCTTGAATCCGCCCGCCGACCTCGCGCCCTACGTGGGGATGCTCACGCCCGACGAGAAATACTATGTGGGCCTCGACATCGCCAGCGCGCTGCATCCGCAAACGCTGCTGTGCTACGAAATGAACGGCGAGCCGCTCACCGCCGCTCACGGTGCGCCGCTCCGCCTCGTCACCCCCCTCAAATACGGCATCAAGCACCTCAAGCGCATCGGCACCATCGCCTTTGCCGATACCCGCCCTAAGGACTATTGGGCCGAGCTAGGCTACGACTGGGATTCGGGCCACTAAGTAGACAGGCCGAAAATTGTCATTCCGACGAAGGAGGAATCTGGATAAGACCGTCCAAACGGCACCACTCAGATTCCTCCTTCGTCGGAATAATAATTTTCTTTAATGAATAACGCGCAACTCATAGCGCTCGGGCTGGCTGCCGAGGGCGGGCACAAGCCAGGCGCCCACGCGGCTGGGGCCGTAGCCAAGGTTCACTTTCACCCATTCGTCGCGGGTGGGGAGCAGGGCAATGATTTCCTGTTCCAGGCGCGCCAAATCAGCGGGCGAATGTTGGGATGGCCGGGCACCGCTGTTGGGGTCGTGGGCGGCGCGGCGCAGCTCCTTTTCCATTTCGAGGTAAGCGTTTACCTTTTCTTCCAGCGGAATGAAGTTAGGGTTGAGGTAGTCGAGGTTGGAGGCCATAGAAAAGCGGCTGGAAAATCAGCGCATTGGTAAAAGTTGAGGAGCTTTTGAACGCAGCCCGGGGCCCAAAAGATACGGTCGCCCCGGGCAGCTACGCCGCCGCTACGCCGGTGGCTCCGGCCGCGGGGCGGTTGCGCTGGCACTTTTCGCCGCAGTATTTCACGTCGTCCCAGTTGGCGCGCCATTTTTTGCGGTACTCGAAGGGCCGGCCGCAGGTGATGCAGATTTTGGTGGGCAGCTGGCCTTTACGGAGTTTGGCGGGAAGCATAACGTGGGGTTGAGTAGGGGAGTGGTACCCAAACGGCCGGCCTCGGCGCGAAGTTTTGGGTAATTTTAGCCCTTGGCTGGTTATGAAGCGTAATTGCCTCGCGCCTCTGCCGTTGCGCGGCCCAATTGCCCAACCTGCGCTTTTAATATCTCTATGACCACAACCACTGCCCCCGACATCCTGGGCCAGGCCCTGCTCGACTACCACCACGGCACCACCACCGCCACCGTCACCGTGCATTGCAGCGCCGCTGATGACGAGCCGTTGCCCGCCGCCTACTTTTTCCGCACCGTGCTGCAAATGCCGGAACTGGAGCGCCTGGCCCTCGACGAAAGCCGGGGCCGCGTGCTCGACCTCGGGGCCGGGGCCGGCTGCCACACCCTGGAGCTGCAAAACCGGGGCTTTCAGCACGTGAAGGCCGTCGACGTATCGGCCGGTGCCGTGCAGGTGATGGCCGAGCGGGGCGTGCGCACCGTGGCCCGCCACGATTTATTTGCCCCGCTGCCGCCCACCGAGTTGCCCTACGACACCATCCTGCTGCTCATGAACGGCCTCGGCCTGACCGGCACCCTCGATGGCCTCGATAAATTCCTGGCCCACGCCCGCACCCTGCTGGCCCCCGACGGCCAGATTCTGGCCACGTCGTCCGACGTGCGCTACCTCTACGAGGACGAGGACGGCGCGCTGCTCATCAACCTCAACGGTCCGTACTACGGCGAAGTCGAATACACGCTCAGCTACGATGGCCGCACCGGCGAGCCGTTTCACTGGCTGTTTGTGGATGCTGCGCTGCTCAACGACGCAGCCGAAACCGCCGGCTACACTGCCGAATTTCTCAGCGAAGACGAAAACGACCAATACCTGGTGCGCCTGATGCCAATCGGTGCTTAGTCGTCGGTTGTTAGTTATCGGCTGTTCGTGAAAAACTGCTGCTAATCGACTGCTAACAACTGACAACCAATTACTAATACTTAAAGAATGACCAACGCCATCACCTACCGCACCCGCTGGGCCGACATGGACCCGAATGGCCACATGCGCCACTCCGCCTACGCCGACTACGCCGCCGACCAGCGCCTGGTTTTATTGTCCGAATGGGGTTACGACATCAAGGAATTTGCGCGCCTGCGCCTGGGGCCCATCCTGTTTCGTGAAGAGACCACCTTCCTCAAGGAAATCCACATCGGCGAAGAAATCCGGGTGGATAGCCGCCTGCGCAGCGTAAACGACGACGGTACGCGCTGGAGCATCACCCACACCATTTACAAAGCCGATGGCCGCGTGGCCGCTACCGTGGCCGTGGATGGGGCCTGGCTCGACCTTGACCGCCGTAAACTCACCACGCCGCCCGCCGGGCTGACCACGGCCTTCCGCGAGCTGCCACTGTACGAAGCACCGGTGAAGTAGTAAGCAACGCAAAACGAGCGGCCCCCGAATTTAAGATTCGGGGACCGCTCGTTTTGCGTTTGGTTTTTAAGCGTGAGCGTCAGCCCGCACCTTTCCTTCGGGCCGCAGGGCCTTGGTAATACGGTTCAGCTGCTGCTGGTGGTGGAGCAAGTGGTCCACCAGATGCTCCATTACCTGATAAATGGTGATGCGCCCGGAGCGCGGATGAGGAAACACGGCCCGATTCTGCTGCCGGCTCGGAAACTCGTTGAGCAGGCGTTCCAGCTGCCGGCGGGAAGCCTCCCAGGACTTGCGCATTTCGGGGAGGGTGGGCACCGCGCCCGCATCGGTGAGGGTGGCCACCCCCGGCGGCGCTTTAAACTTGAGGCCGGGCAGGCGCAGCAGCAGGCGCACGAATTGCACCCGCAGCCGGGTGAAGAGGCTCACCTTGGGCAAAAGCTCCTCGGCCTGTAGTTTCTTCTGGATGTATTTTAGGATGTTATTCTCAACAAAGAACAGGTGGTGTACCACCTGCACCGCCGACCACTTGCCCGGCGCGGGGGCGGTGTTCTGGTCCGGCCCCAAGGCTTCGGCCGAAGCCAGCAGGCGCTCAGTAGCCCGTTCGAGCTGTTCAAATTTGAGGTGAAGGCGGTGATTCATGCGGGTGGGGAGGATGAAAAAGAGCCTTACGGCAGTGCAGACACAAAAGGTACGGCGACAATTTGATTGGTTTCGCGGCCGGATTTGGCCGGTGGATTTGGCCTGATAAACTGGGGCAATGCGTATGCTCCGGCCGGGGCCTAGTTTTGCGGCACTCATGCCCACTCGTTTCTCGTTTCTCTCGGCCCCGTGGCCTGCCCGCTGGCGGGTATTGGCCGTGCTGGCGCTCTACGCCGCCTACCTGCCCCTAAGCGGTTATACCGTGGCCCAATTCCGTTTCGACGCGGCCGAATACTGGGAGCTTTCGCTGAAATTCACGCAAAACGGGCATTTTTCGCTGCTGGCTTTCGATGCACCCCTGCGGGGCTACCTGGGGCCGTTGCTGGTGCTGCCGGCGCGGCTGCTGTGTCATTTTACGGGCTGGTCGATGCTCACTGGGGCGCGGGTGCTGGGAGCCGCCTGGGCGGCGGTGCTGCTTGGGGTGGCCGTGCCGCAGCTGTGGGCGCAAGCCACGGGCCGGGCGATGAGTGGCGGCCGCTGGCTGGTGTTGCTGGGTCTCACGTTTATTTTTTGGCGCGACTATTTCAATTTCACCCTTAGCGACATGCCAGCCCTGGCACTGCTGCTGCTGGGCCTGGCGGCCCTGGCGCGACGCGGTTGGGGCTGGGCTGCGGTGGCGGGGTTGCTGCTGGCGGCGGCCATTAATATCCGGCCTATTTATCTAGCTAGCATTCCGGGCGTGCTGTGGTTTTTGCTGAGGAGCTATCCGTCGGCCTCTGGTGTCTTGGTCTGGCGGCGAGTCGCGGCGCTGGCGGCTGGACTGGCGCTGGTGTGGCTGCCGCAGCTGCTCATCAATATGCGGCATTTTCAAACGCCGACTCCGCTGGTACTGGCCCGGTTGCCCGGCACCGCGCCGCTCTATCTGAAGCAACTGACCTGGGGCACCGCTTTTCAGCGCTACGAATCGAGTCTGATTCCGGAAAGCTTCCGTTCGCTGGTTTACGCGGACTCGGCCGGGCAGCGGGCGTTGGCTGGCGAGCCCGGCCAACGGTTCAACAGCTACGGCCAGTATGCGCAGTTTGCGCTGCATCAGCCAGTTGCCACTAGTGGGCGCTACCTGCGCCATCTGTTCAACGGCCTGGATGTCCAGTTTCCAACGCCTTATCCCCGGCAGTTGCACCCGCCGGGCCAGGCGGCGCTGCGGCTGCTGAACTATGCGCTGCTAGGTTTGGGCGTATGGCTGGCCTTAGCCGCATGGCTAAAAAATCGTCGGCCAGCATGGGCACCCTTGGCAGTGGGTACTCTTTTGGCGCTGTTACTGCCGTGCCTGCTGGTGCTGCCCACGCTCATGGAATGCCGGTTTCTGCTGCCGCTGCACCTGCTGGTGCTCGCGGTAGTGGCGGGTACGTGGCAGCCGGGGGCGTGGTGGCGTGGGCTTGGTTCGCCCACGCGCCGGGTCGCCTTCCTGGCGGTAGCGGCCGGCTGGCTGTGGGGCTGTCGGCAATTATCCGAAGCCACGGCCGGGCAGCTGCGCCCGCCGAGTGAGGCCCCGCAGGAGTAGTACAGCCTCACACATCAGCATAAAAAAGCCCCGTTAGCTTTCGCTAACGGGGCTTTTCGATTATCAATAAGTCAACCTTACACTTTGGCGTAGGTCACTTCCTTTACCGCTTTCACCACACGGGCCACGTTGGGCAGCGAGGCTTCGATGAGGGTGGGCGCGTAGGGCAGGGGGACGTCGGCGCAGGTGATACGGATGACGGGCGCGTCGAGGAAATCGAAGGCGCGGCGCTGTACGATGTAGGCCAGCTCGCCCGAGATGCTGGCCAGCGGCCAGGCTTCTTCGATAACCACCATGCGGTTGGTTTTCTTCACCGAGGCGATGAGCGTGTCGTAGTCAATCGGGCGCACCGAGCGCAGGTCGATTACTTCGGCTTCGATGCCTTCCTTGAGCAAGTCATCGGCGGCAGCGTAAGCCACTTTCATCATTTTGCCGAAGCTTACCAACGTCACGTGCTTGCCCTGGCGCACGATGTTGGCTTTGCCGATTTCGAGCAGGTACTCTTCTTCGGGCACTTCGCCTTTGTCGCCGTACATCAGCTCCGACTCCATAAAAATAACCGGGTCGGGGTCGCGGATGGCCGATTTCAGCAGGCCCTTGGCGTCGTAGGGGTTCGAGGGAACCACTACTTTCAGGCCGGGCGTGTTGGCGTACCAGTTCTCGAAGTTCTGCGAGTGCTGGCTGCTGAGCATGCCGGCGTTGCCCGTGGGGCCGCGGAATACGATGGGGCAGGAGTACTGGCCGCCCGACATCGAGTAGAGCTTGGCAGCCGAGTTAATCACCTGGTCGATAGCCACCAACGAGAAGTTGAAGGTCATGAACTCGATGACGGGAATCAGGCCATTGGCCGCCGCGCCCACGCCGATGCCGGCAAAACCCAGCTCGGCAATCGGGGTGTCAATCACGCGCTCGGGGCCGAACTCGTCGAGCATGCCCTGGCTTACTTTGTAGGCGCCGTTGTACTCGGCCACTTCTTCGCCCATCAGGAACACCCGCGGGTCGCGGCGCATTTCCTCGGACAGGGCCTCGCGCAAGGCCTCACGGAATTGAATTTGACGCATGGTTTTCTTTAGGGTAAAGCCGGTTTTCAGCCGTTCGGCAAAGCTACAACAGGCACGGGCGTTGGGCCAAAGCTAATTGCAGCTTACTTAAGCGCGTCGCGAAATACCTTGCCCTGCGCGTAATCCTGAAATTCGAGGTCTTCCACGGCGCGCTGGGCGTAGCTGCGGTCGAGGGCCACGGCCTGCTTGAGGAAGGTGCCCACGGCAGCCTCGTTTTTCTGGCGGGCGGCTACCACGGCTAGGCCGTAGATGGGCGCGGCGGCCGTGGGGCGCAGGGTTTGGGCCAGCTGGTATTGCTCCTGGGCCAGCTCGTAGTGCTCGCGGCCCACTTCAATGAGGGCGCGGTTGAGGGCGTTCTGGTAGCTGGGGCCGGCGTATTGCAGGCTGCGTAGCGCCTCGTCGGGTTGGCCAACTTCGATTTCCAGGGCAGCGCGGTCGGAGAAGATTTTGCGCAGCAGCGGGCGCGGGCCGCCCAGCTTGATGGCGTAGTCGTAGTTCTGGAGGGCTTCGAGGCGGTCGCCGGCGCGGTGGTAGGCGGTGGCGGCGTGGTAGAAGAACTCGGCCGTGGGGTTGCGGTGGGCGGCCAGCGTGAAGTTGACGGCGGCGCGGCGGTAATAGGCCTTCTGGATTTTATCGGTGGGCTCTTTTTCGGCGCGCATCAGCAGCACTACGCCCAGGTTGTGGAAGGCTTCCCAGCTGTTGGTATTGGCGGCCGCAACCTCGTAGATGCGCTGCTTTTCGGCCAGCAGCGGCGTGAGCGTGGCCGAATACCGCAGCTCCTCGGGCGTGAGGGCATCGGTTTCAATTTGCTTCTCCACAATCTTTTTCGAGAGCAAATAGACTTCCGAATCGTAGCGCTTGGGGGCGGTATAAGTCACGGCTACCGTGCCGAAGCGCAGCACCGGGTAGATGTACTGCTCGATGTAATCGAAAGAAGAAAGCCGGTGCAGGGCCTTTTCCTTCTGCTCAAAGGTGCCCTTGGTGTCATTGATGATGGTGACGACGGAGTCAATCTGGTCGGCTTTCAAGGCCGAGGTCGTGACTTTTTGCAGGAAGGTGTCCCACTTACGTACATAGGCCAGCGTATCATAATGAATATCTTCGTTCTTGTTGAGATACGAGAAGTTTTTCACCCGCTGCTTGTAGTAGTAGAGCAGCATCCGCACGCGCTTGCTGGCCAGCAAGCGGTTGTGGGCATCGGTGGAATCGGGCGAGTGGCCCGCGATGATGAGCACCTGTTTGGTGTGCTGGTTGGCGTCAATAAGGTCTTCGAGCGCCGCCACGTTGGTGCCCAGGTAACCCCGGATAAACCACTTGTCCTCGTCGAAAAAGAAGGGCAGCACGCGGGTGCCGCTCATGTTATTGTTGGCGCGCTCGGGCAGCAGGGTCAGGGCGGTGTCTTCGCGCACCACGAGGCGGGCGGGGTCGGCAATGCCGCGGGCCACGCGCACATCGGCGGGGGCGCGGAGGATTTTGCCGTTCTTTTTCAACTCGCGCACCTGGGCGTGGGCCAGCAGCTCGCCGGGGTTGCGGCCGGGCGTGTTGGGCAGGGTGAATTTTTGAGTAGCGAGGAGCTGGCCTTTATGCTCGTCGTCGTACACGAAGTTGCCCGACGTGAAAGTGATGCGGCCAAGAGTGTCTTCGCGCAGGCCGTGTTCGTAGCGGTAGCGCAGCAGCAGCTCGTAAGCCACGCCTTTGTGCAGGTGTTTAGCGGGCACGCTGGCTTCTACGGCGAAGGGCACGGCATCGCCCGAGGCCGTAAGCACGGCGGGGCGGGCCACTACTGTGCGCCCGGCTTCGGCCTGCTTGAGCACCCGGGGCAGGGTGCAGGCCGAGAAGAATACGGTGGCTGCCAGCAGCCCGTGGGCCACTGGCCGCAAAAAATTACGCATTAAAACACCTGACGTGGGAAAACAAAAACCGCCCTTTCTAACGTAGAAGCCCCGAAATTAGTCGGCTTCAGGCGGGCAAAATTACACCGGGTCGGTTGCCCTTGCCTGGCAAATGCCTTATCTTAGCCCAGAGAAACCGATTTTCGCCAGCTGCTACCGCCCATGAAACGTTTCACCGACTACCTCGAAACGCAGTCCTTCGGTCTGTGCTCGGCCCTGGCGCAGAAGTGGGGCTTCAGTACCCGCAGCGTCCGGCTGTCGTTCGTGTACGCTTCGTTTTTTACGTTTGGCTCGCCCATCGTGCTGTATTTCGCCGGGGCGTTTTGGATGAACGTGCGGCGCGCCATGCGCCAGCAGCGAAGCACCGTTTGGGATTTGTAAATAACGTTTGTCATTGCGAGGCCGCAGGCCGTGGCAAACTGTCATGTTCTCAGCGACAAACTTTGAGTGAAAAGCCCCGGCTCTGGATTAGAGTCGGGGCTTTCTACTTTTAAAAGGGTTTGTCACATCTCAGGGCTGGCCGCATCGGGAGGACGGATTGCCGCGTTCCGCTGCGCTCCACTCGCAATGACAGACGACTTTATTTCAGCCCTAACTCGTTGAATTTGCGCTTGCCTTTACCAAAGTAGGCCCACACCAAGCTGCCGTTATAAACCCCGGCGCGGTCCCGTACTCGCAGGTGGGGCCGGGCCGCCCGACGCTTCTTCCGCCAGTACCCAAAGCTGCTGTAGAAGCTGAAATGCGCCCGCAGCACTGCCCAAAAATTACTTGCTTCTCCACCCAGCAAAAAACGTAGGCCCGCAACCCCATCCAGCACGAGGCGCTGGAACATGGACCCGTACAGCTCGCCGGGGGCGGCGTTTTTGTATAGCAGGGCCAAGCCATTGCGGAAATTCAGGTAGGTTTTGCGGGGGTTGGATTTATGCAACGTGCCGCCGCCGACGTGCTGCACGGCGCTGCCACCGTGGTACCAGACTTCGTGGCCGGCATTCTGGAGACGCCAGCAGAAGTCGATTTCTTCCATGTGGGCAAAAAACGCTGGTTCCAGGCCGCCGAGGGCTTGCCAGGCCGAGCGCCGCACCATGAGGCAAGCGCCAGTGGCCCAGGCTACCGGGCGCGGGTCGTCATACTGGCCCAGGTCTTTTTCGAGGGTGTCGAAAAGCCGGCCACGGCAGAAGGGGTAGGCCAAGCGGTCGAGGTAGCCGCCGCCGGCTCCGGCGTACTCGAATAGCGTGGGGTCGATTTGGGACAGGATTTTTGGCTGCACGGCGGCGATGCGCGGGTTGGCTTCAAGTAAGCCGCGCAGGGGGCGCAGCCAACCGAGCGTGACTTCCACGTCGGAATTTAGCAGCACGAAAAACGGACTATCAACTTGCGCCAACGCTTGGTTGTAGCCCTCGCAAAAACCCCAGTTGCGGTCGAGCAGCAGCAGCTCCACGGTTGGGAAGTCGCGGGCCAGCAGCTCCACCGAGTCGTCAGTAGAAGCGTTGTCGGCCACGATGACGCGCGCGCCGTCGGCATGCGCGACCACGCCGGGTAGGAAGCGGCGCAGGAATTTGGCGCCGTTCCAGTTCAGGATGACAATGGCCACGTCGGCGCACACGCCGGCCGGGGCTGTAGCGTTAGGCCCCAAAACCGCTCAAATCGAGGCCGGGCACGTTGGGCATCAGGCCGCTGGTTTTGCGCTGGAGCTCCTGGCGGGCTAGCTCGGCGGCTTCGTCGAGGGCTTTGTTCACGGCGGCTACCACGAGGTCGGCCAGCATGTCGCGGTCCTGCGGGGTGAGGAGGGTTTCGTCGATTTCGAGCTTGAGGATTTTGCGGTGGCCGTTGGCCGTGGCGCGCACGAGGCCGCCGCCGGCTTCGCCCGTGGCCGTGATGTGCTGGATTTCCTGCTGGGCCTGCTGCATCTTGTCCTGCAACTCTTTCACTTTGCCCATCATGCCGGTGATGTCGAATGCCATTTTCTTAGTCAGTTAATCAATTATCGGTTAGCAGTGAACAGCAGGCGGGGCGAAAAGGATGCCTTGTGCCGTCAGTATCGGCTAAAATTCCCCGTAAAGTTGGCAGTTGACTGCGGTTTTATTTCAAAATCGTGACCGCGCCCGTGGCCGAGAAAGGCTTGCCGTCCTCGTTATTCTGCTGGAAGCGCCACACATACGCCCCCAGCACCGGGGCGTGGCCTTTGATGGTGCCGTCCCAGGTTTCGCTACGCTGGGTGCCCCGGAAAACCTCCTGGCCGTTGCGGTCTACCACTACAAAAGTGTAGTTGTTCAAGTACTTGCCTTTTACTTCGAGCACGTCGTTCAGGCCGTCGCCATTGGGGGTAAAGGCGGTGGGAATGGTGAGCGTGAGCTGCCGCGTGACACTGGCCAGGTTGGAATAGCTGAACGTGCCGGCCGGCAAACCTGCGCCGCTGATTTGCAGGCGGTAGCGCAGCACCTGGCGGTCGGTGGGCGGGGTAAGGTCGGTGTAAGTATTGCCCGTTACGGCCACGGTGCTCAGCACAGAACCGTCGGCGGCGAGGCGCTGGAGGGTGTAGACGGCCGGAATGGTGGGGTCGGGGCCGGTGAAGGCGGTCCAGGTGAGGGCGGCGGTGCTGCCGTCGGCATCGGCGGCGCTGGCCGAGAGGATGGCCGGGCAGGTGGCGGGGCTGGCGGGCGAGACGTTGCTGCAGGCATCCACGAGGCGCACCGAGTAGCAGGGTGGGTCGGTTTTGAGGGTAGCCAGGTCGGTGGAGTCGCGGCGCGCGCGCAGTGAGGTAGTGGTGCCAAAATCGGCCGGTGCGCTGCTGCCGGCCGTGCGGCTGTAGCGTAGCAAGCTGCCAACGGGCAGGGTCGGCGTGGCCGGCGTTGGCGTCAGCACCACCACGTTATTGAGATTGAAGCTGGCCACCAGGCGAGGCTGCGGTGGTAACAGGTTCGATACCGTGGTGATGGCAACCGAATTGGAAACCGCAACCCCGCCGCCCGGCTGCGTGGCCGTTACTACATAAGTGTAGGTGCTGCCGCAGAGCACGTCGGCATCTTCCAGCCCGCCTCTGATGGGCACCAGAGAGGTGACGGCCGTGCCGTTGCGGGTGACGGTGTAGGTGGTGCCGGGGCTGCCTTTGTCGTCCAGCAGCAGCTGGTTGCGGTTGCGGGCCGATGCGCCGGTCAGGCTCAGCGTGCCGATGGCGGCCGATATGTCCAGGCTGCCGCCGCAGTAGTCGGCGCGGGCAATGCGGTAGCGGCCGGCCGCTGCGCTGGGCACGCTGAGGCCGGTGCTGCCCGGTGCCACGGTCACGCCGGGCACATTCTGGAAGCCAGTGCCGGTATCAACCTGCAAGGAGTAGAGGTAGCCGGCCGGCAGGTTGCCCAAGGCCAGCGTGGCCGTGCCGTTGGGCACCGGCCCGCTGAGCGTGAGACTGGTGAGGGCGGGCTGCACCGGGGCAGCCAGCGTGAGGGACTGTACGGCTGGCCGGCTCTCACACAAGCCGTTGGTGTTGTAGTGGCCGGTGAGGGTGATGGCAGTGGCCCCGGCCGGCACGGAAATGAGGCCCGGCCCACGGCTAATCTGGGCCGATGCAGTAGTTCCAGCGGGTGTCTGGAAAGTGTAGGTATAGGTGTCGTAAGTCGCGTCGGTTACCGTGACAAGCGCCTGGCTGGTGGGGCAGGGCGCCACCGTGAAGGCGGGCGGCGGGGTGTCGTAGACGCGGAAAACGCGGGTGTAGTAACGTTCACCGCCTTTGACATTGTTTAGCTCGGAGACAGTAACCATCCCCACATCGGTTACCTGAGGCGTGTAAGTGTAGGGGGCGTAATTGGGGGGGAAGCAACGGGGAGTGGAATTGATATAGGTTGTTCCCACTCCCGGCAGCACCCCGTAGCTGAGAACCAAAGGGTCGGCATTGGGGTCGCGATGAATGAAACGCACCGGCTGGCCCACGCAAAACGCATCTACTGCCACACCGCTCCCGTCGAGGGCACTAAAGGCCGTCGGGTCATTGGGGGTGGTTTCGCAGCTCGTTTGGCTCCAGGCCAGCTGGCCGGGCAGCCACAGCAGGAACAATAAGAAATAGCGGTTCAGCAGCTTCATGGGTTATCGACTTCATTCGCCTTCATCGGGCAGCACTCGTAACGCAGGATAAAGCACTATCGCGCCCGAAAATGGCTGTCAGCCAAACACGGTTTGTCAGCAAGGACTTAACCAACGACCCGGCCCACGCTTCGTGAGCGGCTGCTACTGCCAGTCAAACTTACGGACGAAGGCGGCGGCTTTGTGCAGGTCCGGGTACAGCACTCGGTCGCGCACCACGAATTTCACTTCCTGCCCGAAGGCTTCCACCACGCGCTCCAGCGCCTCGGAGGTGCGGCCGGGGCGGCGGAAGGCCAGCGCCTGCACAGCCGTGAGCAACTCGATGCCCAGCACCTGCTCCACGTTTTCGATGACGCGGCGGGCCTTGGTAGCGGCGTTGGCGCCCATGCTCACGTGGTCTTCCTGGCCGTTGCTGCTCACGATGCTGTCCACCGAAGCGGGCGTGCAAAGCTGCTTGTTCTGGCTCACAATTCCGGCGGCGGTGTACTGCGGAATCATCAGGCCGGAGTTCAGGCCGGGCTCGGCCACGAGGTAGGTGGGCAGGCCGCGCTGACCGGAAATGAGCTGGTAGGTGCGGCGCTCCGAAATACTGCCCAGCTCGGCCATGGCAATGGCTAGGTGGTCGAGGGCCAGGGCCAGGGGCTGGCCGTGGAAGTTGCCGCCGCTCAATATCAGGTCTTCGTCGGGGAAGATGTTGGGGTTGTCGGTGACGGAGTTGCACTCGGTTTCCACTACCTGGGCCACGTAGGCCAGCGCGTCGCGCGAGGCGCCGTGCACCTGCGGCTGGCAGCGGAAGGAGTAGGGGTCCTGCACGGCCAGGCGGGGCTGGGTTTGCAGCTCGGAGCCGGCCAGCAGCTCGCGCAGGCGCTTCGCCACCAGCACCTGCCCGGCATGGGGCCGAACGCGGTGCAGGTTTTCATTAAAAGGAGCGGTGCAGCCGCCGAAGGCTTCGGTGGAAAGCGCCCCGATGACGTCGGCCGCGGCGGCTAGGCGCTGGGCACGCAGCACGCCGTCCACGGCGTAGGCCAGCATGAACTGGGTGCCATTGAGCAGGGCCAGGCCTTCCTTGGCCTGCAACGTCAGCGGCTCCCAGCTGAAGAGGCTCATGGCGTCTTCGGCGCTGAGGCGGTAACCCTGGTAGTTCACTTCGCCCAGGCCCAGCAGGGGCAGGCAGAGGTGGGCCAGTGGGGCCAAATCGCCGGAGGCCCCGAGGCTGCCCTGCTCGTACACCACGGGCAGCATTTCGCGGTTGTACATGGCCACGAGGCGCTCGGCGGTGGCCACTTGCACGCCGCTGTGGCCGTAGCTCAGGCTCTGGGCCTTGAGCAAAAGCATGAGCCGCACGAGGTGTTGCGGCACTTCGGCTCCGGTGCCGCAGGCGTGCGACATCATCAGGTTTACCTGGAGCTGGGTACGCTCCTGGGGGGCAATGCCCACATTATACAAGGAGCCGAAGCCGGTGTTGATGCCGTAAATCGGCTGGTCGTCGTGCGCTAGGCGCTCGTGCAGGTAGGTGTGGCAGGCGGCAATCTGGGCCTTCGCATCGTTGCCAAGCTCTACCGGGATGCTGTCAGTCAGCAGAGCGGCCAGCGTGGCCAGGGTGAGGGGCTGCGCGGGCGAAATGGTGTGGGTGGGCATTAAATAGGGGTGGGTGGTGAGGTTGGGAAGGACAAAGAACGAAAAAAAACTCCCCTCCTTGGTTAAGGAGGGGAGCTGGTCGTTCAACCACCCATCCCGTCTACTCCACCGTGAGGGCCGCCACCACTTCTCCCAGCGGCAGCACACGCTCTACGCCGGTTTGCATGATTTTGACTTTGGCCACGCCGGCCGCGATTTCCTCCGGCCCAAGCACGATGACCAACGGAATGCCCTTGGCATCGGCGTATTTGAACTGCTTTTGCAGCTTGCTCACGTCGGGGTACAGCTCGCTGGGGATGCCGGCGGCGCGCAACTGCGCCAGCAGCGGCAGGGCGGCCCGGCCGCTGGCCACGTCGAAATGCGTGATGAGGCAGCGGGTGGGCGTTTCGGCCGTGCTGGTAAACAAATCCAGTGATTCCAGGCAATCATACAGCCGGTCCACGCCAAACGAGAAGCCCACGCCCGACACGCCCGGCAGTCCAAAGGAGCCGGTGAGGTTGTCGTAGCGCCCGCCGCCGCTCACGCTGCCCATTTGTACGTTGTTGATTTTGACTTCGAAAATGCAGCCCGTGTAGTAGGAGAGGCCCCGCGCCAGGGTGGGGTCGAATTCCAGCCGGTCGAACTGCCGGAAGCCGGAGGCTACCAGCAAGTCGCGCACTTCGGCCAGCTCGGTGAGGCCGCGGTAGCTGGCGGTTATTTCATCCGTCGCGGCCGAATCGTCGGCGGCCGTGGGGCGCGTGCCGTCCGGCTCCACGCCGGCCGTCACGAAGCCGGCCAGCAGGCGCTGGAGCTTCTCCTCGTAGCTGCCGTCCACCGTCAGCAGGGCAAACAGCGTGTCGATGGTGGGTTCCGAAAAGCCGCGCTCCAGCAACTCCCTGGTCACGCCGTCGCGCCCGATTTTATCGAGCTTGTCAATCGCCACGAACAAATCGGTTTCGCGGCCCTCGCCGCCCAGCGCCTGGTAAATGTTGCGGAGCACGCCGCGGTGGTTGATTTTGATGGTGAAATCGTGCAGGCCGAGGCCCCCCATTACCTGGGCAATCATGAGCACGATTTCGGCTTCGCAGAGCAGCGAGTCGGTGCCCACCACGTCGGCGTCGCACTGGTAAAACTCGCGGTAGCGGCCGCGCTGGGGGCGGTCGGCGCGCCACACGGGCTGCATCTGGTAGCGCTTGAAGGGGAAGGTGAGGGTGCCGCGGTTCATGGCTACGTAGCGGGCGAAGGGCACGGTAAGGTCGTAGCGCAGGCCCTTTTCGGCCACTTTGGGCAGCAGGGCTTTCGAGCCGGTGGCCAGGTCCTCGGCCGTCACGTCCTTGGCAAAATCGCCGGAGTTCAGCACCTTGAACAGGAGCTGGTCGCCCTCGTCGCCGTACTTGCCGGTGAGGACGGACAGGTTTTCCAGCGTCGGCGTTTCGAGCGGCGCAAAGCCAAACGACTCAAACGTGCGGCGGATAACGTTGAAAATGTGCTGGCGGCGCGCCACCTGCGCGGGGCCAAAGTCGCGGGTGCCCTTGGGAATACTCGGTTTTTGCATAACAGGGCAAAGGTAGGGGCAGACGGAAAGACAAACTGCCAGCGGGTACGCCGCCGTGTTCAGCCCTCCCAGATTGCCCCCGGTCCATCCAAACCATTTCCTGGCCGCCCCGAAACACTTCCCGGCACCCCCGAGACAGTCCCCGCCCTCCCCGAAGTCCTTCCCCGCCCGGCCGAAGCATTCCCAGGCCTCACCGAAGCATTTCCCGGCGGGTTCGAAGCTCTTCCCGGCGCGACCGAAGCATTTACCGGAGCTATTTGCGGCATTTCGGGCCAGCCGGGGGCCGGTTTGAGTCATCCCAAAACCAACAAAACCCCGCCGCCGGATGAACCGACGACGGGGTTTTTCGCAGAAAGAAGAAGGTGAGAAAAGCGGGGGTGGCAATGGGTGGTAAAAGATGTTAGACTCAGCCGCCGAAGCCGCCACCGCCCTGGGGCGCGGCCTCGATGCGGCCCGGCTTGGCCTTGCTGGCGCCGATGTACCAGGTGAAGCCCAGCCAGCCCACGCGGCTTTCGTCCTTGGAGTAGCGGGTGCTGCTCAGCACGTCGGTGGCGATTTCGTTGCGGTACTGCTGGGTGTTGAGCAGGTCGGCGATGCGCAGGGTGAGGGCGGCGCGGTCGGAGAACAGGCGCTGGCGCAGGGCGATATCAACCTGCCCCGAGGCCAGCTGCCGGCCCTGGGCCGTGAGCTGGGCCGAGCGCACGTTGCCGCTCAGCTGTAGGTCGAGGGTGGGGCGGATGGTGAAGTTGTTGGTGAGGCGGGCCGTGGCGATGAAGGCCGTGCGGTTGTTGCCGACGCCGTTGCCGGCAATCTGGGCGCGGTAGAGGCTGGTGCTGGCATTCAGGCGCCACCACTTGGCCAGGGGCTGGTTGAGGCTGAACTCGGCCCCAAGGTTGGTGGTGGTGCCCAGGTTGTCGTAGGTTTCGGCCGTCACGAGGCCCGCGCCGGGGCCGGCCAGACGGGTGGCCAGGGTATCCACGAAGCGCAGGCGCTGGATGGAATTGGTGGTGATGCGGGCAAATACGGTGCTGGTGATGGTGGCCTGCCCCACGGTGAGCTGGTGGCCCAGCTCGATGTTGTTGCTGAATTCGGCCTGCAGGCGCGGGTTGCCGAGGCGGTAGCTGCGCGGGTCCTGGTAGATGGCCAGCGGCAGTTGCTGCATAAAGTTGGGGCGGTTGAGGCGGCGGGCGTAGCTCAGCTGCAGGCGGTTCTGGCCGGCTTCCTTGCCAAAGTCCCGGCTGATGAGGGCCGAAGGAAAGAAGCTCAGGTAGTTCTGGCTCAGGGCGCCGCGCTGGGCAATGCCCTCGCCGCCCTGGATGCTGCCATCCAGGTGCGTGTATTCGGAGCGCAGGCCGGCCTGGGCGTTCCACTGCTTGCCGAAACTGTGCTGCGCGGTCACGTAAGCCGCCGGCACAATCTGCTGCGAGGTGTAAGTAAGCGAGCGGGTGGGGTCGTCATGGAAGTCGTCGGGGCGGGCTTCGCTGGTGGCGTAGCCGAAGCTGTTGCTGCCCTTGTTAGCCTGGCGCTCTACTTTGGCCCCCATTTCGAGGCGGCCCTTGCCATCGGCCAGCGGGTGCACGTAGTCTACCTGCCCGTACTCAATGTTGGCCAGCAGGTCGAGCAGCTGCCGGGTGCCGGGCTGCGGCACGCTCCCCGAGCCGGCTTCGGCGTACTGCCGCTGCACCACCGGCACGTTGGCATCAATAATCACGGTGCCGAAGTTGGCCGTCAGCTCGCGGCCTTTGTGGGCCTCCCAGGTGCGGCGGTAGTTGCCGTCGGCTTCCAGAAGTTTCACTTTCACGTCGAGGTCCTGGCGGCCAATGTTCTTCTGCACCGGCCCGCTGTTGGTTTGCTGGGTCAGGTCTTGGCTTTCGCCTTCGATGTTGCGTTCCATTTTAGGGCTCACGTTCAGGCTCAGGGTTTGGTTTTTGGGCAATTCCAATTCCACGCCCGCCTCCAGCGAGTGGTTGCGGTGAATTTCGTTGCCCACGCCCACCTGGGTGGTCCGGATGGCTTCGGCGGGGCCGAGCAGGGCCGTTTGCTCGCTGTGGCCATGGTTGAGGTAGGTCACGTCGCGGCCGTTGTAGCCGGCCCTCCAGGTGGCTTTGCCCACCTTGCGGCTCAGGTTCAGGTTGCCGCTGTATTTGTCGGCGGTGCCCAGGTTGAAGGCGGCCGTGCCGTTGGTGCCGGCCTTGGTTTCTTTCTTGGTGATGAGGTTGATAACCCCGCCGCCGCCGGCCGCGTCGTACTTGGCCGAGGGGTTGGTAATCACCTCAATCTGGGCAATGCGCGAGGCCGGAATCTGGTCGAGGCGCTGGCCGCCGCCCCCGCCGCCGTTGCTCACGCCCGCCGGCTTGCCGTCGATGAGGATGGTGATGTTGGAAGTGCCGCGCATCGAAACCGTGCCGTTCACGTCCACGCTCACCGAGGGCACGTTCTGGAGCACGTTGGCCGCCGTGCCGCCCACGCTGCCCAGGTCTTTTTCCACGTTAATCACGCGCTTGCCCAGTTCCTCCACCACGGCCGCTTTCTGGCCCGTCACCACCACTTCGCTCAGCTTGGTAGCCTTGGCCGCGCTTAGTTGAAGGCCCGATAATTCCAGCGAAGGCGCGGCGGCCGTGAGCGTGAAGCGGCGGCGCAACACGCCGTAGTTCAGGTCCTGCACCCGCAGCAAGTAGGTGCCCAGCGGCAGCGCAGCCGCCTTAAAAGTGCCCTGCTCCGTAGTCTGCGCCACGGCCACGAAGGTGGAATCAGCCGAGCGCAGCAACAGCACATCGGAGAAAGGCACGGCCTGACCGGTGCCGGCTTCCACCAGGCTGCCACTCACGCGGCCGGGACCGGCAGATTGGGCCATGGCTGCCCCGATGGGCAGAAACATCATCGTAGCCGAAGCGAGCAACAGGCGGCCAAAGCAGAAACCAGTGAGCGGAGTGAAAAAAGTTTTCATGGTGCAGCGAAAAAGATGAGGTCGGGCGAGGGGCGGCTCAGGTTCGGCAGCGGCCGCGGTTCCGCTGGGGAGGTGAGAGGTCCGGGGCCCGAATCCCCGGTGAGTGAGAAGCCGCGCCGGGTAGCGGGCCGTCTTTGGTACACGCTGACGACAGCTACTGGGCGTTGTATGGAACAAATGTAAAGCAGGTACTTTGTAACGCAAGGTACTGGTTGTAAAAATTTCTGTTAAGCAAAGCTTTTGAAATTGTTACCAGTTGAAATTCAGTTTGTAAGCGCCGGAAAAATAATTTTGGCGTACGGGCCTCGAAGCCGCGGCAGAGGAATGGGGTTCGGAATGTTAGATGCTGGGTTGCTTCCGGCGGTTGCCTGAGTTGTTTGAAACCGACCAAAAAGGAATAAAAAAAGCCTCGACCTAATAGTCGGGGCTTTCATCGCAGTTGTAAAAAGGCCGTCATGCAGAGCGCAGCGAAGCATCTTTACCGCAGCAGTAAATCGATTTACTATTGAGGTAAAGATGCTTCGCTGCGCTCTGCATGACGGCCTTTCGGGCCAGGCCGCTATTTCCGCTTCAGCGGGGGCCGGGGCTTGGCTTTGGGTTGTTTGATGGGGTCAGTGACCTGCTGGCCGTTGCGGTAGGTCACGGTGCGGTCCACGGTGGTGCCGTCCTCCTTATAATAAGTCCACACGCCGCTTTGGCGGCTGTTGCGGTACTGGCCGCTCACGGCCACGGTGCCATCCTCGCGGTATTCTTTAAACGACCCCTGAATCTGGCTGCGCACGTAGGTCGTTTCCTTGCGCAGCTTGCCCGAGGCGAAGTATTCCTGCCCCACGCCGCCCAGAAAACCATTCAGATACGGCTGCCGGGTCTGCACCTGGCCGTTCTCAAAGTAGGTAAGCCGGTCGCCCACCAGTCGGCCGCTGGGGCCGTATGTTTCCTGCTTGCGCACAGCCTTGCCGTCGGGGTAAAACTCGCGCCAGGTACCGGCAGGGCGGTTGTTTTTGTACTGCTCTTCGGCCTGCACCACCTTGCCGGCCACGTCCTGGTAGCGCACAATCTTACGGTCTTTGCCGGAGTTGCTGTAGTCGGTTTCCTCGTGCGGGTTGCCGGTCACAAAGTACTCAATGCCCTTGCCCGTGGGGATGCCGTTGCGGTAGGTGAGCTTGCTCTTGATTTGGCCGCTCTCGTAGTAGCTGGTGGCGGGGCCATCGAGGTTGCTGGTGCCGGTGGGCGGGGCCACGCGCTTGGTCAGGTCGTCGCCGAGCTGGTTTTTTACGGGGCGCTGCACCAGTGGGGCGGGCGCGTAGGTGCTCTCCGTCTGGAGCTTGCCGCTCTGGTAGTAGCTGCGGTAGCGGCCCCGGCCGTTCTTGTCGGCCAGCACTTCCACCTCAATCTGCCCGTTCGGGTAATACGTTTTGTAGGGCCCCGACAGCAGCCCGCGCGTGAAGCTGCCCTCGCTCTGCACCGCGCCGTTGGGGTAGTAGAACTTCACCGCGCCGTTGGGCTGGCCGTTCTCGTAGTTTATTTCGGCCTGGGTCTTGCCATCAGGGTACACGGCTTTCAACGGGCCGTTGGGCTGGCCTTTCACCAGCGTGGTTTTCAGCCGAATGGAGCCGTCGGGGTGGTAGTAAGTCAGGTCGCCGTTGGGCTCGTCGTCCACGAAAGAGCCGGCCTGCGCCACCTTGCCATCGTCGTAGTAAGTCTTGAAAGGCCCCTGCCGGATGCCGTCCTGATAAGTAGCCTCCAGCCGCCGCGTGCCGCTGGGGTGAAATTCCACGTAGGCTGAGTCGCGCTTACCCTGCCGGAAGCTGGTTTGCTGCTCCAGCTTGCCGTTGCGGTAAAACCGCTTGTAGCTGCCCTGCGGCACGGTATCGGCCGCCACCAGGGCCGTGTAAACCTCGCGTTTGGTGGTTTTCAGCGAGTCGTAATAGGTGATAAATCGTTTCAGCCGCTGCCCGTGCGAGGGAAGGGCCAGCAGCAACAGCAAAAAAGGCAACAGGTATTTCATAGGCGAAAGAACGCAGGAATTGCTATTTCCGTGCAGACAGGGCTTCTTGCTAAAATTCGGGCCAAAAAAAGCCCCGCCGGTTTCAACCGGCAGGGCTTTCTACATTCAATAGAAGCAAAAGGCTACAGTGCCTCTACCACAATGGCGCTGGCCCCGCCGCCGCCGTTGCAGATGCCCGTCACACCGATTTTGCCCCCCTCGTTCTTGAGCACGTTCATCAGCGTGGTCACGATGCGCGCGCCCGAAGCGCCCAGGGGGTGGCCCAGGCTCACGGCTCCGCCGTATTTGTTCACCTTGCCGCCGTCCAGGTTCAGCAGCTTGTTATTCGCTAAGCTCACCACCGAGAAAGCCTCGTTGATTTCGTAGAAATCCACATCAGCGGCCGTCTTGCCGGCGTTTTTCAGCGCCTTCGGGATTGCCAGCGAGGGCGAAGTCGTGAACCACTCCGGTGCCTGCTCGGCATCGGCAAAGCCCAGGATGCGGCCGATGGGCGTGAGGCCCAGGGCTTCGGCTTTCTCGCGGCTCATCAGCAGCACGGCGGCGGCGCCGTCGTTCAGGGTTGAGGCGTTGGCGGCCGTCACGGTGCCGCCTTCTTTGATGAAGGCCGGTTTCAGGCTGGGGAATTTGGCGAAATCTGCTTTCAGGTACTCCTCGTCGTCCTCAATCACCGTGGTTTTGCCACGGCTCTCAATGCTCACGGGCACAATTTCGTCCTTCTTCTTGCCGGCCTTGGCGGCGGCGGCACTGCGGGTATAGCTTTCGATGGCGAAGGCATCCTGCTGCTCGCGGGTGATGCCCATCTCCTTGGCCGTGTTTTCGGCCGCGTTGCCCATGGCGTAGTCGTGGTACGGGTCCCAGAGGCCGTCGCGCACGAGGCCGTCAATCATCTGGCCGTGGCCGTATTTCGCGCCGAAACGGGCTTTGTCGAGGTAGTAGGGCACGTTGCTCATGCTCTCCATGCCACCGGCCAGCACCACATCCGACTGCCCCAGCATGATGCTCTGGGCGGCCATCATAATGGCTTTCGAGCCCGAAGCGCACACCTTGTTCACGGTCGTGCACTCTACTGAGTCGGGCAGGCCGGCTTTCTTGGCGGCCTGGCGGGCCGGAGCCTGGCCCAAGTTGGCCGAAATCACGTTGCCCATAATCACCTGATTTACTTCCGAGCCAGCCACGCCGGCCTTGTCGAGCGCGCCTTTCAAGGCAATTGCGCCCAGCTCAGTAGCCGACAGCGAAGCGAGGGCTCCGCCAAACGAGCCAATCGGCGTGCGAACGGCCGAGATGATGACAACTTCTTTAATCTGCATAGTCAGGAAAATGAAAAGGGTTGGGGTGGGATGGTGAATCAGGCCGCAAAAGTACGGATTTCAAACGCCCCAACCGGCAACTTGCCTAACAGTTGTTAGCCGAAGCGAGTTGCGAGGACGAATGACTTCCGGAATTACAGTGAAAGGCCTACCACGTCGGCTTGCTGGGGTCCGGCTGCTGAGCAGCCGGCCGCGTGAGCTGCTGCAAATACTGCTGCTCCTGCGCTCGCAGTGTTTCAAGCAGCTGCCGGGCCTGAGCCGGGCTCAGGTTCATGGCTTGCAGGCGTTCGCGCTGGGTTTGCAGGCTGAGGTCGGCGGCCGTAGCGGCATCAGTGCCCGGCCGGTTGCTACGCCCGCCCGCCGCTGAGCCGGCCGTGGCGCTGGTACGGTCTAGGCCCTGCTGGGTGCCGGGCGCGGTGCCGCTGGCCACGGGCTGCGCCGGGCCAGTGCCGGGAGCACGGCCGCCATTGGCGGCATTACCAGGGTTTTCGGCGGGCCGCTGGTTATCCGGCTGGCCTGCTACATCGGGTCGGCTGGCCTGGGGGGCGGCGGGAGAGGGCGGGGCTGGCTGGTTGTCATCGACTTCGCCCTTGCGGTCAGTGCCCGCTTTTTCCCCGGGCTTGTTTTTCTCCGCTGAATTTTTCTCGTTCGAGTCCTTTGGTTTAGCGGGAGCCGGCGTTTTGGGCGGGGCCGAAATCTGTGGGGTATTGGGCCGGCGAGCCAGGTAGTCGCTCACAGCTTCATAGTCGAACCGCGCCCCGGCGTTGGTGGGGTCGAGCAGCAGCGCCTGCCGCAACAGGCCCAACGCCTGCGCCAGCTCGCCCCGTTGCGCGGCGAGCACGGCCAGCTGCTGCCGGGCAATGCTGCCCAGCCGCGCTGGCGTGCCGGTCAATAAGCGTGCATAAGTAGCCTGCGCGGCTTCCGGCCGGTTGGCCCGCGCCTGGGCATGGGCTAGGTTGAGCACCAGGCGCGGGTCTGGACTTTTCTGGTGTTGGGCCGCCAGCGCCGCCGCAAACGCCTGGGCCGCGTGTACAGCATTGCCCTGGGTATATGCTGCCGTTGCGTCGGCCACGGCCACGTTGCGGTCGCGCACGCTTGTCAGTAGGTGCCACGCCGGACCTCCCAGCACCAATAGAATCAGCGCGAGTTGCTTCATGGCCGAATCACGGTGATGGTGAGCACTACATCCAGCGCGAGCAGCAGCAGCGCCGCCGCCAGCGGGTAGCGGTAGCGGTTGTCGGCCACGGCCACGGTGCGCACCTGCTCGGCGGTGCCCTGCATGGCCCGCAATGCGCGCAGCAGCGGCCCAAACCCGTTCTGTTGGTTGGTCAGCTCTACGTACTGCCCACCGGTCTGGGCCGCTAGCTGCAGCAGGGGCCCTTCACGCAGGCGGGTTTGTACGGCCCGGCCCCTGCCATCTACCACGAAGCTGCCGTTGGCTTTCGGGATTTTCGCCCCCGCCGCCGTGCCCACGCCCACCGTATAAATCCGGGCACCGGTGCGGCCCAAGGCGCGCAGCGTGGGCTCCAGGTTTTCGCCAAAGTCCTCGCCGTCGCTCACCACTACCAGGGCCGTGGCGCGGGGTGGGGCAGGGCTCCCGGTGCTGGGCGCCACCGTCAGGCGACTCAATAGCAGTTCCAGCGGGGCTTGCAGTGTAGTGGGGCCGGCGGGCAGCAGGCTCGTGCGCAGCGTAGCAATAAAGGTTTGCACGGCCGCCTGGTCATACGTGAGCGGGCACTGCACCACCGCCTCCGCCCCAAACACCACCAAGCCCAACCGGTCGGCCGGAAACTGAGCTACTAAATCTTGCAACTCGGCCTGAGCGCGCAGCAGGCGGGTAGGGGCCACATCGGTGGCATCCATCGAGCGCGATACGTCCACCAGCAACCATACGTCTTTACCGGCCGTGCGCACAGGGCGCTGGCTCACGCCCAGCGACGGCCCCAGCACGGCCGCCAGCAGCAGGCCCCCGGCCACAATGCGCAGCACGGCCTTCCAGCCACGGTGGCGCGGCCGACTGCCCAGCAGGTGCGCCAGCCGGCCGGCCCGCCGCCAGTGCCACACCAATACGCCCAGCACCAAGACCAGCGCCAGCAACGCCGCTATAAAATCAGGATAAGCCCAGGTCAGCACGTTTGGTCAGAATGAGCACCAATATTACTACGCCCGACCGGGCTGCTCGTTTTTTTGCACGGAGCAGCCGGCGCAAATAAGCACTCCAAAGGCCTGAGTCAGTTGGTAAATAGACCTGCAAAGCGTGCCCGGCTTTTCAGTGGCTGAGAGATTTTTTTTCGCAGAAGCATGGCTCTTTCAGTTCTGCCCGTATATTTGCACCCGCTTCGGACGGAAGCGAACAACAGCCGGAGAAGTGGGTGAGTGGCTGAAACCAGTAGTTTGCTAAACTGCCGTAGCTCTAAAGGTTACCGGGGGTTCGAATCCCCCCTTCTCCACTATAATGTTGGGTTGCGAAAGCAGCTCGTTGGGGCTCCACCCAATAAGTCGTTTTCTAAACTCAACATTATTTTTTTTCGGGGTGTAGCGTAGCCCGGTATCGCGCCTGGTTTGGGACCAGGAGGTCGTAGGTTCGAATCCTGCCACCCCGACATTTTTTTGCCCCGTTTCGACCCCGTAGCTCAGCTGGATAGAGCAACTACCTTCTAAGTAGTCGGTCTTTGGTTCGAATCCAAACGGGGCCACTGTACAAGGCCCTCCCTACCACGGGGAGGGCCTTTTGCATTTTGGAGTCGTTCGTTTCAAAACGAGAGTCGGCAATGGCGGCAAGGCCTCGGAAATACGTTTGGCAGAACCTTACCAAGGCTAATTTCCCCGAAGCTCATCCGCTATTTTGAGGTAAAATCGGCAACTGTCCTTATCTTGGACCCCGAATAGTAACCTTGCCACCTAAATGCCGAAGGTCACTGTTCATTGCATTATCCACCCCATTTGATTTTCATTTTCTCTCTTCACCCCTTTTAACATCTTAGTTGTCATGAAGAAACAGTTACTTTTCCTGGGCTTGCTGGGCTTGGCCACCCAAGTTCGTGCTCAAGGTCCCTGGACCCTGGTTAACTATCCCAATAGCAATATCCTGACCCAGTACAACATAAATGACATTCACACCCTGTCGCCAACGGTGGCTTGGGGCGTGACGTCAGATAAAGTGGCCACTGGGGCTCCGGCTGCTATTCCCAACACCTTTATTCGCACAAACAACGCGGCGGGCGATGAATTTGATTTCAACTCCGTGACCCTAACTACTGACGGGGCAGTTCCAACGGCTCACTCCGCAACTCTGGGCAATATTTCCGGGGTCAATGACCTCATCGCCGTGGCGGCTGCTTACCCGGGTAGCACCTTTGTGCAGCCCACCAATGGTTCGCCGGCTTACGGCGGCGAAATCCGCAAGACAATTAACGGCGGCACTACCTGGGTCAACAAAACAGTTGGTAAGTTCGTTGGTGATGGTTCGTTCTGCAACTGGGTGCATATGTTCAATGCCACAACCGGCGTAGCACTAGGCGACCCTACCGGCAAGACGGCCACTAACCCGGGCGCTTTTGAGATATTGCGCACCGTCGACGGTGGCGAAACCTGGAACCGCCTGACGGCGGGTGTTCCGACGCCCCTTCTCGCCGAATACGGCAATGCTGGTGCCTTCTATGCCTCTACTTCCACGCCAGGTACGCTGTGGACGGGCCTGGCTTCGGCCAATAGCACCGACCAGGTGCGGGTATTCAAAACGACCGACTTTGGCCTGACTTGGACGGCTTCGGCAGTCATTCCGAACATTATCGGAGCCGTATCGCAATTGACTTTCAAGAGCAATAACCTCGATGGCATTGCTTACGGCTATGTAATCACGGGCTCGGGCTCTAGCGCCACGGTTACCGGTATTAACTATGCCCGCACCAGCGATGGCGGCCAGACTTGGTCGCCCTTTACGCCCGTAAATACGGCTACCGGTAGCTTCTTTCGCAACGCTATTGATGCCGTTGGCAACACCTACTATAGCACTGGCCCGCGCTATCCCGTGCCCACCACCGGCCAAGTCCCCGAAGATTTCGGTTTCTCCTCCAGCGCCGATGGCATCAACTGGACCAACATCACGGTTTCCGGCACTACCCTGAACAACCCGGGCTATTTCTTCTGCATGGACCTGATTGCTGGCCCTACGCCTAACAGTGTAGTCGGATACGGCGGCCTTTACACCGATGTTAACGGTCTAGGTGGCGTTTACAAATATTCGCGTACGGTGACGGCTACCCGCAATGCGGCTCTGCAAAGCGCCCTGAACGTGTATCCCAACCCCAGTGCTTCCGGCCTGTTCAGCGTGGACCTGGGTTCGGAGTTGAAAACGGGTGCGCAACTCATCGTTTCGGACGCTCTGGGCCGTCAGGTGAAGTCGCAGACCCTGAACGCCGCCGCCATCGGCTCGCGTAAAATCAGCCTCGACCTGAGCGGCGAGAAAACCGGCGTGTACACCCTGCAAATCCGCACGGACGCCGGCCTGGCCACCCAGAAGCTGGTGATTGAATAAGTAGCTCGTCTGCTTTTGGAAAAGGGCCTTTCTCCGCAGAGAAAGGCCCTTTTTTTTGTTGTTTTATGGGCCTTGACGGTACCCGCCGCATACCCATTTTCGATGTGTGGGGAAATGAAAAAATCCGAGGATAAATACCGCGAAAAATACTCAAAATGGGATTAAATATGTACTTTTGAGTGTTCAGTACCTAGCCGCCCGTGGGGCGGTTTTATGACCTGATTTAATCCCGCCCTCATGAGCGAAACAACAGCAAAGATTCCCCAGTCGGACTATTCGGCCGACAGCATTCAAGTACTCGAAGGATTGGAGGCCGTGCGCAAGCGGCCCAGCATGTACATCGGCGACACCGGCCTCAAAGGCCTGCACCACTTGGTGTGGGAAGTGGTCGATAACTCAATTGACGAAGCCCTCGCTGGGCATTGCGACCTGATTAACGTGACTATCAACGAGGACAACTCGGTGACCGTGCGCGACAACGGCCGCGGCATTCCCGTGGATTGGCACGCCAAGGAAGGCAAGTCGGCCTTGGAAGTGGTGCTGACCGTGCTGCACGCCGGCGGCAAGTTCGACAAAGGCTCCTACAAAGTGTCCGGCGGCCTGCATGGCGTGGGCGTGAGCTGCGTGAACGCGCTCAGCACCGACCTGAAAGTGACCGTGCGCCGCAACGGCCACAAGTACGAGCAGGAGTATAAAATTGGCTTCCCACAGTACCCGGTGAAGGAAGTGGGCGATACCGACGAGCACGGTACCGAGGTGCAGTTTTTGCCGGATGCCACCATTTTCTCTGAAACCGAGTACCGCTACGATACGGTGGCTTCGCGCCTGCGCGACCTGTCTTACCTCAACAAAGGCATTCGCATCACGCTCACCGACCGCCGCGAGAAACTGGAAGGTGGCGAGTTCCGCGGTGAGGAATTCTTCTCGACCGGCGGCCTGCGCGACTTTGTGCAGTACCTCGACGGCGAACAGCGGCCTTCGCTGCTCTCGGAGCCCATTTACGTGGAGAGCGAGAAGGGTGGCACGCCGGTAGAAGTGGCCCTGCAGTACAATACCTCGTACCAGGAGAACGTCTATTCCTACGTTAACAATATCAACACCATTGAAGGCGGCACGCACGTGGGCGGCTTCCGCTCGGCGGTGACGCGGGTGTTGAAAAACTACGGCGACAAGAACAAGCTGTTCGAGAAAGCCAAGGTGGAAATCACCGGCGATGACTTCCGCGAGGGCCTCACGGCCGTTATCTCGGTGAAAGTGGCTGAACCGCAGTTTGAAGGGCAGACCAAAACCAAGCTCGGCAATTCCGAAGTGAGCGGCGCGGTGAACTCGGTGGTAGGCGAAATCCTGACGCAGTACCTGGACGAAAACCCCAACCAGGCCAACAAAATCATGGAGAAGGTGATTCTGGCCGCCAAGGCCCGCATCGCCGCCCGCAAGGCCAAGGACATGGTGCAGCGTAAGGGCGTGCTCTCCTCGAACAGCCTGCCGGGCAAGCTGGCCGACTGCTCGGAATCGGACCCCGAAACCTGCGAATTGTATCTGGTAGAAGGCGACTCGGCCGGTGGCACGGCCAAGCAGGGCCGCAACCGGGCGTTCCAGGCCATTCTGCCGCTGCGTGGCAAAATCCTGAACGTGGAGAAAGCCCAGGAGCACCGCATTCTGGAAAACGAGGAAATCAAGAACATGATTACCGCGTTGGGCGTTAGCTTCAACGAGCGCAAGTCGCTGGCTTTCACCACCGATGAGGAAGGTGCCGAAACCGGCCCGCTGAACTTTGACAAGCTGCGCTACCACAAGGTCATCATCATGACCGACGCCGATATCGACGGCTCGCACATTCGGACGTTGATTCTGACCTTCTTCTTCCGCTACATGCGCGAGCTGGTGGACCGGGGCTTCATTTACATTGCCCTGCCGCCACTCTACCTCGTGAAACGGGGCAAAGAGGAGCGCTACTGCTGGACCGAAGAAGAGCGCGCCCAGGCCCAGGAGGACCTCGGCCGCGGCAAGCCCGAAACCGTGAACGTGCAGCGCTACAAAGGCTTGGGCGAAATGAACGCTGAGCAGCTCTGGACGACCACCATGCAGCCCACCACCCGCACCCTGAAGCAGGTCACGGTAGAGTCGGCCGCTGAAGCTGACCACCTGTTCTCCATGCTGATGGGCGACGAAGTGGCGCCGCGACGGGACTTTATCGAGCGCAATGCCAAATACGCGAAGCTGGATGTGTAATCCGGACCGCAAATTCTGCGGATTGAACAGATTTAACTGAGTAAGGAAGGGCAGCCGGTTGCGGTTGCCCTTCTTTTTTGGGCTTGCTTTGTATTGTCGGGCTTCGGGTGAGGCTTGAAAAACTCTTGGAACTGATGCGACAATTAATTTCTTCCGGCGCGCCCTGGGAAGGCGTGGTGGGCTATTCCCGCGCCGTGCGCGTGGGCAACGTGGTGGAAGTGGCCGGCACCACCGCGCAGGACGGCGACACTGTGACGGGTACCGATGCCTACACCCAGACCAGGCGCGTGCTGGAAAAAATAGGCGCGGCACTTAATGCGGCCGGTGCATCGTTTCAGGATGTGGTGCGCACGCGCATGTTCGTGACCGATATTTCGCAGTGGGAGGAAGTGGGGCGGGCGCACGGCGAAGTTTTTGCGGCAATCCGGCCGGCGGCGTCCATGCTGGAAGTTAAGGCGCTGATTGACCCGCGATTGTTGGTCGAAATTGAGGCCACCGCTATTATTTCCGCGTAGATTGTTATTACCGGGGCATCTTTCACGTATTTTGTCCTGTCATCCTTATCCATTATGAAGCTCTTCAAGTCCGCCGACCTAATCCGCAAAAGCAAGTACATCAGCCGCGATTTGAGCTGGCTGCGGTTCAACTACCGGGTGCTCGACCAGGTGCAGGACGCCAGCCGGGGCCTGTTTGATAAGCTTAAGTTTCTGGCCATCACCAGTTCGAACCTGGACGAATTTTTCATGATTCGGGTGGGGTCGCTGTATAACTATCTGGATTACGGCAAGGAGCGGATTGACTACTCCGGACTGCGCGAACTGCCGTTCCGGCGCAAGCTGCTCGATTTCGCGCACCGCTTCGTGAATGACCAGAGCCTGACGTATCTGAATGAGTTGAAGCCGAACTTTGAGAAAAACGGATTCAACATTCTTAAAATGAGCGACCTGACGGAGCTCGAAGTGAAGAAGGCGGACGGCTACTTCAAGAACACCGTGTTTCCGCTGCTCACGCCGATGGTGTACGACTCGTACCACGGCTTCCCGCTGATGATGAACCAGATGCTCATCTTTGGGGTGGTCACGCGCATTGGCAACGGCATTGCGGTGGGGCTGGATGGCGAGGCCGAAAAAGGCCAGGAGCGCCTCACCTTCGTGCAGATTCCGCAGAACCTGACCCGGTTTTTTGAGCTCACGCGCAAGGATAAAGTCATTTTCGTGCCGATTGAGGAAGTGGTGCGCGAGTTTCTGCCGCGCCTGTTCCGCAACGTGGAGATTGTATCAGCCGATTTGTTCCGCATCACCCGCAACGGGGATTTCACGCTGGAAGAATCGGATGATATTGATAACGACTTCATCAAGGAAATTCAGGTGGGCCTGAAAACCCGCAAGCGCGGCCGTGTGGTGCGCGTGGAAGTGGAGCCCAATGCCTCGCCGGTGCTGATGAACGTGCTGCGCGAGCGGTGGAATATTGACAACGGCAACGTATTTGTTATCAATTCGCTGATTGATTTGAAAGGATTGTGGCAGATTGTGCGTCACCCGAATTTCCGGGGCCGCGCCGCCAAAATGCCCGCTTCGGTACAGCCGCTCAGCCTGCCCGAAGGAGCCGACGAAAACCTGTTTGAATACCTCAAGCACCACGACGTGCTGCTGCACCATCCCTACAACAGCATCGAGCCCATGGTGCGGCTGCTGGAGCAGGCTGCTGTGGACCCGCACGTGCTGGGCATCAAGCAAACCATCTACCGGCTGGCCGACGATTCCCGCGTATCGGCCGCGCTGCTGAAGGCGGCCGAGAACGGCAAGCACGTGTCGGTGCTGTTTGAGGTGAAAGCACGCTTTGATGAGGAGAAGAATATTCGGGAGGGGGCACGGCTGGAAAAGGCAGGCTGCTTCGTGATTTACGGGGTGAGCAAGTACAAGACGCACACCAAGCTGCTCATGATTATCCGCAAGGAAGGGGAGAAGGTGACGCGCTACGTGCACATCGGCTCGGGCAACTACAACGAGCAGACCTCACGCCTCTATACGGATGTTAGCTTGCTGACAACCAATGACGTGTACGGCCACGATGTGTCGGAATTCTTTAACGTAATTACCGGGCACTCGCAGCCTGATGATTATGAGTACCTCATCACGGCCCCGAAGGACATGCGGCAGCAACTCATCCACCTGATTCGGGAGGAAGTGAAGCACGCCAAAAAAGGCCTGCCCAGCGGCATTGTGATGAAGATGAACTCGTTGGAAGACAAGGAAATCATCGACGAATTTTACCGGGCGGCGAAGGTGGGAGTGCCGATTCGCTTCATTGTGCGGGGTATTTGCTGCCTGCGGCCGGGGCGGCCGGGCCTGAGCGAGAATATTGAGGTGCGCAGCATTGTGGGCGAATATTTGGAGCACACGCGGCTGTTTTACTTCCACAACGGCGGCGATGCCAAGGTGTATGCCGGCTCGGCCGACGTTATGGTGCGTTCGTTCGACCGCCGCATTGAGGCACTATTCCTGATTGTGAACCCACAGCTCAAGCGGGAAGCTATCAACATTCTGATGATGAATATGATGGATAATCAGAATAGCTATGTGATGCGGGAGGACGGGGCCTACATTCGGCAGCACCCGGCCCCTGGCGAGCCGGTGGTGAATGTGCACAAGGACTTTTTCAAGCGCGACGAAGCCCAACTAGCCACTGCCACGCCCGAAGGCCTGCTGGCCCTGCTGGGCGTGCAGGAACAGCGCCGTGCCGATGCGGCAGCCGCGCTGGAAGCCTCGGAAGCAGCGGCCGTGCAGGAGGCCGTGGAAGCCAACGCACAAGACGATTCCTTCGGCGAAGGCGTAGAGGCAGACGAGGTGTGCGAAGACGATGCCACGCCCGTAGGCCATATTGATGAGGCGGCCGTGGGAGCAGCGTAGGTGTAATAACGCCTGTCGTTGCGAGCGAAGCGCGACACCCGAAGGACAGCGAATCCGTCCTGTCAATGTGACCAAACCTGAGATGTGACAAAGCCATTTTGTAAATAGAAAGCCCCGATACTGTGAAGTGTCGGGGCTTTTTGGTAAAGAGCGTGCCTGGTGTTGACAGGACGGACTGACGCCGCTTAATTCGCGGAATGTCGTGCCTCCTCGCAATGACAGGCTTACTCCATTTCGGCGGGCTGGTTCTGCACGTCGGGGACGGGCAGAATGGCGGGGTGGCCGCCTTCGGGGCTTAGCTCGTCGAAAAAATCCTCGAACAGGGCTTGGAGCATGCCGTCTTTCAGGCCGATGTCGGGCACGACCATGGTGGTGACGTTGGCCCACTGCATGGCGGCCAGGTAGATGTGACCGGCGGGGATGATGACGTCGGCGCGGTCAGGGTTGAGCATGGCTACGTTCACGCGCTCGGTCATGCTCAAGCCGGCGAGGCGCTTGAGGGTGGTTTCGATGGCGCGGCGGGTAATGTGCTTGTCGGGGTCGGACGACGTGAGGCTGAATATTTTGTTGATGTTGCCGCCCGTGCCGATGGCGCGGGTGACGTGGTATTTGCGGGCGTTGGTGCGCACCCAGGCCTCCATGCGGGTCCAGAGCTCGGCTTGTGCTTCCGTGCCGATTTCGCCGCTTTCTTCCTGCTGCATGCGGCGGATGGAACCGATTTCAAACGACTGCGCGGCTACTTTGCGGCGGTCGTGGTAGATGTTGAACTCGGTGCTGCCGCCCCCCACGTCGATGTGCAGGTAATGGCGCTTGTCTTCCAGCACATGCTCAATGACGCGGTTGATGTAGAAAGCTTCGTCCTGGCCGTCGATTACTTTGATTTCCATGCCCAGTTCCCGGTGCACGCGGGCGGCGATGGCTGCGCCATTGGCCGCCGAGCGCATGGCCGAGGTGGCGCACACGAGGTAGTGGGCCACGTCGTGCACTTCCATCAGCAGGCGCAGGGAATGCAGGAACTTGACGAATTTCTCCTCCTTGGCGGGCGAAATCTCGCCGCTGGCAAACACGTCCTCGCCCAGGCGCATGGGGAAGCGCACGTATTCGACGCGCTTGAGGCGGTAGCGGCCTTCGTAATACAGCACGGCCGATATCTGACAACGAACGGCGTTGGACCCAATATCAATGGCGGCGAGCTTGCGAAGGGGGAAATTCATGCAGGAGCGGGGAATAAGTAAAGCCCAAAGGTAAGCCGCCGGACGGGGCTTTGGGCATCGATTCTGGCTGCACGGCGGGCAGCCTTATTAAATTCCCTGCTTACTCAAAAAACCTCGCCCAGGTTCAGCGAAAGGCCATTGGAGCCGTCGGCCCCGAAGCCGTAGTCGATGGCCAGGTTGGTGTTGGCGACCTTGTTGAGGCGCACGCGCAGGCCAGCCCCGACGGCGGGCACCACTTTCTCGAAGCGCCGGCTTTCCTGTTCGGTCACGCTTTGGGCGTTGGCGAATACCACGCCACCCAGCAGGTGGTTGCGGGTGATGCCGTAGCGGTATTCGACCTCGCCGTAGAGCAGGTCATCGCCCCGAAACCGGCCCTGGATGAAGCCCCGGCCGGTGTTGCTGTACGTGTCCCAGCCGGTGCTGGGCAGGTCGAGGAAGGGCGGGTTGCCGGCGATGGTGATGGCGTTATAAGACCAGAAGGCCAGAATATTGGTCGAGCGCGGCGATGGGTGCAGGTAGGTGCGGGCGTCGATGAGCAGCATTTCGGAGGCGGTGGTGCTGCCAAATTTTTTTAGGTTGGTGCGCAGCTGGGTACTGAGATACTCGCCGCCCTGCGGATTGATGGCATTGGCCCGGCTGTCATGCAACAGCGCCAAAACCGGCCCTGACGATACCGACGCGCCCTCAACTCCGAAACGGTAGCGCGAAATCCGACTCACCTCGCGGAAGCTGTTGCGGCTCACAATGTCCCAGTGGTAGTCGAGCTGGTAGCCCAGGCCTGCGTACCAGGCCGGGGCCACGCGCCGCAGGGCGCTTTCGTAGACGCGCAGGTAGTTGTAGTTCATGCTCACCACGCGGTCGGTGGTGCTGGTGTACATGCCGAGGCCGTAAGTGCTTTGGGGGTAGCGCATCAGCCGCCAGTCGCCCACGAAATACCAGCGGTTGTCGGGCAGCCAGATGGAGGACGTGGCCGTGATGATGAGCTGGTCGTTGGCAGTGTAAGCGGCCCCGGCCAGCACGGTTGAAACGTTGGCCGCCGGGCGGGCGAAGGCCAGGCTAAAGGCCAGCTGTGCGATGCCACCGGTTTGCTGGGTGTAGCCGAGCACGGGCACCACCAGCAGCGCTTTCTGGCCGTGCTGCATCGAGAGCGAATCGTGCGCGGGCAGGCGGGGAAAAGCCAGCCGGGCCACGTCCACAATATCGGCGGAGGCTGGCAGGGGCGGAGCATCCTGAGCTTGCGCAGTTAGCGCACTGCTTAGGGCGAGGGCCAGCCCGATTGCCAAAGGCTGCTGGCGTTGTAGAAAAAAGGCCCGTAGCCAAGGTAGCATAGCGGTGAAACCAAATAAAACCGGACTGGTTTCGGCCGGCTGTTTTGGCATAGACCCCGAAATTATCCGAAGGTTACATCGAACGCTTGGGTACTCGCCCAATGGCCGGTATGGGTCGACGTTTGGGCGGATGCGCTGATTTACACAGTAGGGCGTGGGCAAGCCCCGCACCCTACTGTGTAATCCTAATTACTTATCCAACCGGAAGCCCAGCCCAAACTGAATGAGCGAGCTTTCCACCGACTTCTGGTAAGACACGGCGAAGGCTAGCGTTTCGACCACCGGGGCAATGTAGAAGCCCGCGCCGTAGCCCGAGTGCCAGCCGCCAGGCGAGGCATCCTGGTAGTACACCCGGCCCTGGTCGTAGAAGCCAAATACGCCGTAATAGAAGGGCAGAAAGCCGTTTTTGACCTGGCCGAGGGCAAGGCGTAGCTCGGTGTTGTAGTATAGGCTGGCGTCGCCGCTAAAGCGGTTGCGGTAGTAGCCGCGCAGGCCTTCGTTCTGGCCCAGGCTGGCAAATTTGTAGAAGGGAATGTCGTTGTCGGGGCCGTAGTTTTTGGCCCCGCCGCCTTTCAGCACGAGGGTGACGGGGATGCCAACTTTGGCAGTGCCGTAGTATTCGGCGAAGCCTTGCGTAAGGCCGAAGTTGCTTTTGGTGCTGGTGAGCTGGCGGTAGCTGTCGTGCTGCACGCGGATGCGAACGCCGCGCTGGGCGAAGCTGGGACGATTGCGCAGGTCGAGGTCGAACACGCCGTTCAGGCCCACCAAGCTCTGCTGGCTGGTGTTGGGCCGTACGTCGGCCGGGCGGGTGTTGATGGTGCCGAGGTAGGTATTGTCGCCGAAGCTGCTGGTATAGTTCTCGTACGTGGGGCCAACGCGGATGACACTGCGCTGCAAGAAAGTACGTTCCAGAAAGGCATTCACGGTGTAGCCCTGATAACGGGCGTTGTAGAACTTGTTGTCGTACAGCGTCTGGTCGAAGCCGGTGTTGTTGCCCAGCCCGAAGAAGCGGTAGAAGGGGAAGTAGCTGCCGTAGCTGGCCGAAGCGCCTACATCAACTTTGCCAATGGCGTAGCGGTGCCGCGTGCTGGCCGTGAGCTGAAACAAGCCGTTCACACTGCCCTGCACATCGAACGAATACATGTTTTTATAGCCCGGCTTGCGGAAACCCTGGCGCAGGAACGTGATGCCCGCGCTGGCCCCGAAGCCGTCGTTAGCGTTGTAGAACAGGCCAATGCTGGGGCGGTAGGAGTTGAATTCGAACTGCTCGCGGTCGTACTCGTTCACGCCCGGGCGGGTGCTGGTGCGGTTGTCCGACTCGGGGCCCAACTGCATTTCGGTATCGGGCAGGTCGTAGATTTTGGTGCGGGCGCGCAGGCCGCTGGCCGTGGAGTTGTCGGTGATTTTGTCCTTGCCGTCGCCGCCAATCACCCGCACCAGAACGCTGTGCTTGCCACCGTCGCCGGTGACGGTGAACACGTCCTTGCCGCCGAGGCCGTAAAGGCAGACCTCTTCGGTTTCATTGGGGTTGAAGGTCCTGTCGAACAGGGCCGCGCCCTTGGGGTTTTCGGTATCGCCGGCGCGGTCAAACATCTGCACACGCACCTGGCCGCCGGGCAGCCGGTTCACCTGGAAAACTTCGCCTTTGTTTGAGCCAACCACATCGACGCGGCGGGCCAGCAGCAGGTAATATTCGTCAATGGCTTTGGGCAGTTCCTGAATACGGGCCTTCAGTTTGCGGTTGATGTCCTGGGCCGATAAGGACTGGATTTCGGCCGGCAGCTGGGCCGTAGCGCCGTCGATAACGGCTGGGGTGATTTTGGCTTGCAGGTACTTGGCGGTTTCCTGCCACTGCTCGCGGGTGAGGTCCTGGAGCAGGAAGCGGTCGAGGTGGCGGGCGGGCCAGTTCAGGCTTTTCATATCCTGAAACTCAGTTTCGAAGCCTTCAATGCTGGGCACGGCCCATTCGCGGTTGGCGAGGTAGGTGAGGAGGCCGTTCCAGAGGGTGAAGCTCTGGTCGCGGTCGCGCGGGATGGGGCGGTAGAGCGTGCCGCCGCCCGGCTGCTTGTAGCCGGCCCATTTCCAGTTGTCTTCGTGCTTGCCAAAGTCGGCCACCAGCATGTCGAAGGCGCGGGCGCGGGCCAGGGCGGGCGCGTCCACCTTGTTGTCGTGGTCCTTGTAGAGCTTGCGAAACAGGCCGAAACTGCGCGTCACCTCATCGGAGCCGCCGAAGCCGGGCAGGTTGGGCTTGGGGTCTTTGGGCGAGTCTTCGAGGGTGCCGAGCAGGTTGGCATAGTCGGCGCGGTAGGGGCCAAGTTGCTGGTTGTCGGGCAGGCGGAACAGGCGCGGGCGGGCGTGCAATATGTCCGTCTGGTCCAGCATGTAGCTGATGGGCAGGTTGCTATACGGGTTAGCCGTGGCCGTCACGTCGCGCAGCACATCGGAGGCGATGGAGTTGCGCAGTTCGGGCGGCAGAATCTTGGTCACGTCCTTATCCACGGAGCGGAAAACGTACTCCGAGCTGTCGGCCGCAATGAGCTTGAGCGAAGTCGTCTGGCGTCCGCCGCCCTTGCCAGTAGGGCGCAGGCCACCTTTTTCGGTGGTCAAATCCAGCGTTTTCACCGTCACGGGCTGTAGCCACGACGAGCGGTATATTTTGCCGATGAAGAAATTGCGGCTGCCGGTGGGCTTGTACTCCGGGCCGGGTACTACGGTGGTGGTGGCCTGGAAGGGCGCATCGGGTTTGGCTTCGGCTACGGTCTTGGTCGCGCCGGGGCAATTGGTGATGAATGGGTTGGCGGGGGCTTTCTGGTCGCCCCCCTCGGCGCAGGCCGAACGAAAAAGGGTAGCAGTATAAGCGTCTTTGGCCGCCTGGACTTTATCATCAAAGGTGAAAACGTGCGTTTTCACCGTGCCATCGGCGAAGTATTCGAGGGTCGTGTAGCCTTCTTCGCTTTTGCTGTAGAGCGACTGGCCTTTGGCCCCGACGTGCTGATTTTCGACAAAGCTGCCACTCACGATGTGGTAGTTGCCCTGGAAGGGCGTGATTTGCAGGCTGAAATCGTGCGCGGCGGCGTAAATCACGCCGGGGTTGCTTTGCAGCGTATTCAGCAGCTCCTTTTTCAGCTCCTGGTAGCGCGGGTTGGCTAGGTCGCGCGGGGTGCCCACATTCTGGCGGTAGGCCGCGTAGATAGTGCCGAACACCGGCGGGCTGAGGTGGCGCGAAAGAGGCTCGTGGCCGCCGTACACGCCGTTGCTTACTACCGGGTGGTGGCCCAGCAGCAGCACGTTTTTGTTTTTGGTTTCGTCAATCAGGTCCTGCAGCTGCTCGCGGAATTCCTCTTTGGTGAGGGTCTTGCAGTCGGTGTCGGGCGCTTCGGGGCGGTCGAAGGGGTGTGTGAACCACGGCGTGTTTATGGCCACGAGGCGCACCAGCGGGGCCACGTCCACCACTTCGGGGCCGGGGCAGCCGTTGGTGGGGATGAAGGCATTCTGGCCGGGCAGCTGCTTCTCGATGTATTTTTCGAGGCGGCGCACGGCTTTCAGGCCGGCAGGGCCGGAATTGGCCCAGTCCTTATCGCCGGGCAGGAAGTAGATTTTGCCCTGCGGCAGGCCCTTTACCAAGGCAATGAGTTGGTCGGCGCGGTTGCGCTCAGCTTGCGCCAGGGCGGTGTCGCTTTTGGCCGCCAGGCCGGTGTTGCCCACAATATCACCGAGATGTACCACGGTGAAAGGACCGGTTTGCTGCTCCAGCGTGGTGCGCAGAAGCTTGAGGCGGGTGGCGGGCAGCTCGGCCTGGGCGGTGTTGCCCAACAGGAAAACAGTGTGGGCCGGAGCCTGGGCAAAACCGGGAGCCGAAGCAGTAAGAAATAGCCCGGCAAGCAGGGCACGAACGTAGCGAAAAGGCATAAGCAAAGTAGATATAATCCTCTTCTACGGCAGAGGAGCCGGGTGCGGTTGTTTCTGACAGCCTGAAAGGCTTGTTCGGCTATATTTACCTGCCAACTTGCCGACTTGCCGATGAACCCAACTGCTGCTAACGTGCTGATTGCCGGAGCGGGCCCGTCGGGGCTGATGCTGGCGCTGGAACTGTGCCGCCACGGCGTGCGCCCGCGCATTATCGACCCATTGCCTGGCCCGTCGCCCCTGAGCAGGGCCCTGGTCATGCACGCCCGCACCCTGGAGCTGCTCGACCGCCACGGGCTGGCCGGTACGTTCGTAGCGCAGGGCGAAATCCTGCGTGGCGTGGCCCTACGGCGGAAAGGGCGCGTTGCCGCTTCGTTGCCGATAGGTCGCATCGGCGAGGGGTTGAGCCCGTTTCCCTTCGCCCTGACAATCTCGCAGGACCAGACCGAGCGGCGGCTGCGCGAGGCGCTGGCCACCCACGGCGTGGCCGTGGAATGGAACACCGCCCTCACGGGCCTTGCGCAGGACGCGGCCGGGGCCACCGCCACGCTGCAACTCCCCGGGCAGCCGCCCGAAATGATGTCCGTGGCCTATGTGGCGGGGTGCGATGGAGCCCATTCGGCCGTGCGGCACGCGCTGGGCATCGGCTTTCCGGGCGGGACGTATGAGCAGGTGTTCTTCGTGGCCGATACCGTGACCGAGGGCCTGGACGAGGATGCCCGACTGGGGCGACTGCTGGAAGTGTCGCTGGCCCCGCGCACCTTCAACGCCTTTTTCCCGATGCCGGAGGGGCGGATGCGCGTCATCGGCCTGCTGCCCGGCGGGCTGGCCCCGGAGGCGGCCACTTTTGCCGCCGTGCAGCCGGGCCTGGAGGCAGCTGAGCACATCCGGGTGCAGTCGGTGAGCTGGTTTGCGACCTACCGGGTGCACCACCGGGTGGCCGACCATTTCCGGCAGGGCAGGGCGTTTCTGGTGGGCGATGCGGGCCACATCCACAGCCCGGCCGGCGGGCAGGGCATGAATACCGGCCTCGGCGATGCCGTGAACCTGGGCTGGAAGCTGGCCGCCGTGCTGCAACGCACGGGCCCCGATGCCCTGCTCGATGCCTACGAAGCCGAGCGCATCCCCTTTGCCCGGCAGCTGGTGGCTACCACCGACCGCGCGTTCACCGGAGCTACGCGGGCCACGGCCTGGGCCAGCTTTGTGCGTAGCTGGGTGGCCCCGCTGCTGCTGCCGCTGGCCATGCGCGTGCCCGCCGTCCGGCGGCTGATGTTTCGCACCATCTCCCAGATAGGCATTAAGTACCCGCATTCTCCTTTGAGCAGGGGGCGAGCTGGCGGCGTGGCGGGCGGCCAGCGGCTGCCCTGGGCAGCTGGGCGCTACGAGGCGTTGCGGCCCGTGGGCTGGCACCTGTTGCACGTGGGGCCGGTGCCAGCGGTACGGGCCTGGGCGGCGGCGCATTCAGTGGCAGCTACAGAAATCACTCCCGCCGCTGCCGAAAAGCCGGGCACCGTGTACCTCGTGCGGCCCGATGGCTACGTGGGGCTGGCAGCGGCCGCATTTGATGAAGCAGAATTTACCCGCTATGCCCGACAGTGGCTGGGGCAGGAGTGAGCGTTAATCCGACTACTGCAACAGTGCGCTGGAATATCACCGCCGCGCTGAGCGAACATTGGCAGTTGGGGTTCGCAACGACTGCCAGCCCAGCAGCAGCAGGCACGGCAGGCCCACCCAGAGGGCTTCACTGGCCAGCACCCGTAGCCCCTTGGCCCCAAAGAACCCCCGAATGCTCAGGGGAGATACTTTGATGGGCCGGAAGGGGAAAAAGTAGCGCTCCGGGTGCCAGGGGCTGAAAAAAGCCACGCCCAGGCCGCCCGTCGTCATTGCATCGAGCAGGCCGTGCGAGGCGGTGGCCAGAAATAGCAGCAGCGCCAGCCGCCCGGCAGCGGGCCGCTGGCCGGGGCGCGCCAGTCGGCCCAGCAGCGTGCCCACAGCGGCAACTATCGCGGCGGCCAGCAGCGAGTGCGTCAGCCCTCGGTGGCCCCAGAGGCTGTCATACGGCACGCCCAGGCGAAAGCCCACCGAATCCACATCGGGCAAAGCAGCGCAGAGGGCGGCGGCCACCCAGTAGGGCCAGTGCCGGCGGTCGGGGAGCAGGAGCTTGCCCAGGGTGGCCCCCAGGGCGGCGTGGCCGAATGCGGAAGCCATGAAAAGCAGGAGGGAAAAACGCGACTGGTCCGCCTACCAGGGGCAGGCGGACCAGTGCAAAAGGAGTTTACCAGCGGCGGATGAAGCCGTAGTGTTCGAGCAGCCAAAGGGCGGCGATGATGGCAACGATGATGAGGGCTTTGGGCCAGAATTCGCCCCAGAAGCCGCCCTTAGAGGGGGGCATCCTCGGGCTGCCAGGTCATGACCATGTGGTGCACGGGCAGCACCACAAATTCGGGGTGGTGGCGCAGGTCTTCGTGGTTGCTCAGGGCCCAGTCGAAGGCGGCCTGCTCCGTTTCGAAGGCTTCGGGCACTCCCGCAACAGGCCTAAGCATCATGTGGTTGTGTTGATGAGCGGCGTCGTGCTCGTTGCGCAGGCCGAAAAGCTGGTATTTGGTGACGAGTCTGTACATGGCGCTAAGGTAGAAAAGAGAAGGTATTTGGTGGAGGAAATTTTGTGCAAATGGTCAGGGCTGGGCAATGACCAACGATTACCCGGCCAATTCTTTCAAAATCTTCGGGACGCCGGTGCTGGCGGCCTCGGCCACGTAGCGCACGCCGCGCCGGCCGGCTTCGGGCTGGTGCGGGTCGATGACGAAGACGGGGCAGGTGGCGGGGGCGTAGTGCAGCAGGCCGGCGGCCGGGTACACTTGCAGGGAGGTGCCCACGATGAGCAGGGCATCGGCGGTGCTTACGGTTTCGGCGGCTTCTTCGATGGCGGGCACCATCTCGCCAAACCACACAATGTGGGGGCGGAGCTGGTGGCCGTCGGGGGCGAGGTCGCCCAGCTTGATGTCGCCGGGGCAGTCGTAGACAGTGGTTTCGTCGGCCACGGAGCGCATCTGGTTCAGCATGCCGTGCAGGTGCAGCACGTCGGAAGAGCCGGCGCGCTCGTGCAGGTCGTCCACGTTTTGGGTGATGATGCTGACGCGCCAGTTGGGCTCTTCCTCGAAGCCAGCCAGGGCCAGGTGGGCGGCATTGGGCTGCACGGTGCGGGCCTGAGCGCGGCGCTGGTTGTAAAAATCGAGCACCAAGGCCGGGTTGCGGGCAAAGCCCTCGGGCGAGGCCACGTCTTCGACGCGGTGCTCTTCCCACAGGCCATTGGTGTCGCGGAAGGTGCGGATGCCGGACTCGGCCGAGACGCCGGCGCCGGTGAGGACGACGAGGTGTTTCATTTCTGGGGTCTTGAGGGCTTGGATGAATGCCATGCCGCACGAACGTCATGCCGCGCGTAGCCGAAGCATCTAGCGTGCAATACTAAACCAATTGCTAGAAAAGGCTTATTGGTAGCAAGCGAGATGCCCCGGCTACGCGCGGCATGACATTCTTGTTTTGACCCTGATTAATTTTCTCGTTTTGCGCTTGGTTGACTTTGCTGTTTTGTCGCTGATTAAAGTTTCGACGGCGCTGCGCCATACATTTTCTTAAAGGCGAACGAGAAGTGCGACAAATCTTCGAATCCCACTTCGAGGTAGGCTTCCGAGGGCGCTTTGCCTTTTTCCTTTATCAGGAAATGGGCTTCCTGCAAGCGGCGCTGCTGCAGCCAGCGGCTGGGCGAACGATGGAATATTTTCTCAAAATCGCGCTTGAAGGTGGCCAGGCTGCGGCCCGTGAGGTAGGCAAAGCGCCGGAGCTGCACGTTGAAATGAAAGTTGCGGCTCATGAAGGCTTCCAGGTCGATTTTGCCGGGCTCCGTAAAATCAAACAAGACATCTTTCAGCGCCGGGTTTGACTTGAGCAGGAGCATAATGGCTTCGCGCGCTTTCAGCGAAAGCAAGGCTTCGTTGCCGGGCTCGGCGAGCTGCTCGTAGGGTTGCAGCGAGTCGAAGTAGCTTTTGAAAAGCGGGGTCATGGCCAGGGCGGCCACCGCCTCCGGGCTGGCGGAATGCGGGGCGGCGTGGTAGCCGTGCTCCAGGCTGAAGTTGCGCAGCGTGTGCTGGTCGAGCGTGATGGAAAGGGATTTGAACTCGCCGCTTTCGGGCAGCTGCTTGCTGAACTTGACGAGGTGGTTGCGCTTGCTGAGGCGCAGGTCGCCCTCGCGGAAGATGTGCTCCGTGGCACCGTCGTAGGTGATGAGCGAGCCGGCCAGCTGGTAGCTCAGGATGTGCTCGGGCACAAACTGCTCGCCATCCCGGCTGGCGTTGTGGTAGCAGGAGTACAGGATTTGGGGCCGGGCTTCTGAGAGGGCGGGCATGGGCAGGTGGATTGGTGAGCGACAGAAGGCGGGTATTGGGCGGAAGTGAAGCCCGGTAGCAAACCGTCTTGCTTCGCGGCGCGCTGCATGACGGTCTGCTACCGGGCTAAACCCATTGGGTGCCGCTAGTTACTCCGCCGCGCGCTCATTTTCTTTCTGCACGCCGTACATCTTCCCCATTTCGGTGTGGAGGAAGTTCTCGGCTTCGTCGTGGTCGGTGGAAAGCGTGACGGGCAGCCACTGCTCGAACTCGGCTTTGCGGTCGGCATCGGCCTGGCGGAGGAAGGCGGCGGCTTCGCTGCCCAGTACCAGGTGCACGGGCGGGTGGGGGTGCTGCACGAGGTTTATCATGGCATGGGCGGCTTTGTCGGGGTCGCCCATGGGCACAAAATTGCCGCTGGCAAAGAATTCGGCGCGCTGCTTCACCAGGTCGTAGCCTTCGATGGTGGGGGCGTAGGTCATGGAGGCGCCGGCCCAGTCGGTGCGGAAGCCGCCGGGCTCGACCGACGTGACGCGGATGCCCAGCGGGGCCACTTCCTTGGCCAGGGCTTCGGTGAAGCCGCCCAGGCCAAACTTGGCGGCCTGGTAGATGGTGACGCCGGCATTGCCCACGCGCCCGCCAATGGAGCTGATTTGGAGGATGTGGCCGCTGCGCTGCTGCCGTAAGTAGGGCAGCACGGCCCGCGTGACGGCAATGGGGGCGTACAAATTGGTTTCGAGCTGGCTGCGTACCTGCTCTTCGGTGTAGGCTTCGGCGGCGCCGGTGATGCCGAAGCCGGCGTTGTTCACCACCACATCGAGGCGGCCGAAGTGGGCCACGGCGGCGGCCACGGCTTCGGTGATTTGGGCGTGGTTGGTGACGTCGAGGGCCAGGGGTAGCACCTGGGCACCGTATTGGGCCACAAGGTCGGCCAGCTGTTCGGGCTGGCGGGCGGTGGCGGCCACGCGGCCGCCCTGGGCCAAAACGGCTTTGGTGAGGCTGCGGCCCAAGCCGCGCGCGCTGCCGGTGATAAACCAAACGTTATTCATGATTTCTGGGGTTAAAGTTCATGACAAAGGTCCGGCCGGTGGACAGCGGCAGCTTTGTTGAAAAGCTCAATCTTGGTTTGTTGAAAAGCTCATGAGAAGTGGGCAAATGGAAAGGCCCGCTGCGGGGCAGCGGGCCTTTGAGGCTGATTTAGCGTAGTGTGCGCTGTAGCGTGGACGCTGTGAGCCCGCGTTTCCGTGGGCCATTCTATACAGGCGCGGACTCGCAGCGTCCACGCTACAGCGTTACTTCCCCATCTTCTTCGCCGTGCCAGAACTTGATGCGCTTGGCCTGCACGCGGATGAGCACAATGCCGGGCGTATCAATGCCGTCTTTGAACCAGCGCTTGAGCTCGGGCAGCCAGTGCTTTGCGAGGGTGGCGCGCTGGCGGATGAGGGTGGCGGTGCCCACCACGGACACATACAGGTAGTCGGGGCCGGAGAAGCCGAGGCTGACGTGCGGGTTCTCGGTGATGTCGCTCACGGTGCGGGAGCCTTCGTAGGTGAAGTAGTAGGAGTTGCCGTCGTATTCCACGTCGCCGTTGTTGCTCATGGGGCGGGTGCTGAGGTGGCCGCGGCTGGTGTGGGTGGTGAGCAGGGTGATGTCGAGCTTCGCCATTTTGGCGGCGACGGCTTTGAGGGTGGTTTCGGCCATGAGAGCTGGGGGTGAAAGGATGAGCTGCGCGTACGTGGGGACGGGGGCGGTTGTTCATGAAAAAAGCCCGCTGCGGGGCAGCGGGCTTCAAAACAGGCGGGTGAGGCAGCCAGCTTAGGCTTTGGGCGGGGCCACAGCGGCGCCGTCGGCCGAGCCGGGGCGGTCGACCACGGCGCGGGCCGCCATGATGCGGTTGTAGAACTCGGCGTCGCGGCGCTTGTACTTGCGCATGAGGCGCTGGAACCGGTCTTTGAGCAGGGTGCCGAGCTCGGCAAACTCGGCGCGGAGGCTGACGCGGGCAGCCTTGCCGTCGACCTGGGCCTGCCGGGGGGCGGTTTTCAGGTCGTTGAAGGCACTGATGGCTTCCTGCAACTCCTTGATACGGTCTTTGTCGATGCCGTATTCGTCTTCGAGCACGGCTTTGTGGTTGGGCAGCTCGGCGAGCAGGGCGGTGGCGACGTCGGAGAGGCGGGAACCGCGCAGATTTTGTAGGTCGCCTTCGCTATAGTCGGCCAGGGCTTGCAGGGTGGGCTGCTTCTTCTGGGGGTCGGAGGCGTAGGCGAATACGTCGCCGGCGATTTCAGCAGTGACAATGATGAGGGTTTCGCGGGCCGTTTCTTTGTCGGACTTGCCGCCGGCGGGGGCTCCGGCCCGGGCCGTGCGCTGGGTGGCGGTGCGCAGGGGCTGCATGTCGGCAATGATTTCGTCGAGGCGCTGGGCTACGATTTGCAGGGCCCGGTCTTTGGCGTAGGGGGTGGGGTCGGTTTTGAGGGTGGCAGAAAGGTTTTCGGCGGCGCTGAGGCGGTTGTCCTGCTTGGCGGTGAGCATGTGTTTGGAGTAGGAAACAATGAAAAAAATGGGAGACGCAGCAGGGGCCGGGGTTTGGAGAGGCGGGACTAGGATTTTTCTATGCGAGACTTGGATTTGGAAACCCGTAGCGGGCGTTTGGAAGGTCGTGGCCGGGGTTTGGAGAGTCGTGGCGTAGGGTTGGAAAGGTGGGGCGAGGGTTTGGAAGGACGGGGCGGAGGTTTGGAGAGGTGGGGCGGGGGTTTGGGTGAGCGTGGCGCTAGTTAGGGAGAATTGTTGAGGTTTATGATAATTTCTCTCAATACTTTACATCGAACCGGCCTTCTGAAACCGTTACTGATTGATTGAAATTAGTGTGGTTCTGCAAATAGCCGTCGAAGGTGCCGGAAATGATGTGCGCGACGGTATCGAAACGGGTAATTTGTATTTGGGTGCGACTGGCGTCGAAGGTGCCATAATGGGAATCGCCGGGCAATCTGTTAACGTAGCCAATATGGCCGTTACGCGTGTTAAAGCTGCGAGTGGAGGGTGGTAATATCTTCACTACCCCAGCCTCAACCAGGCTATCACAGACGATGGAAAAATCTTCTGACCTGTTGCCGGTTGTCAGGTATGCCGATAGTATCAGTTCATTGCCCTTTGTATTATAATACACATTCAATGGTTCGGTGATGCACGCACCTCCAGCGAAGCCAAAACAACGTGTTCCGTAAGGTTTCCATACTTTGCCCTCAAGCCGAAAGCTCAAGGTGTTGGTGCCCGTTTGAGTAATGGGAGTGAGCTCAAATGCTGGCTCGGGAGAACCGGATTTGCAGCCTGCCAGCAGTAGAGTAGTCGACAATAACCAGACGGCGTTTTTCATGATTGGAGAGCAGGAAGCCAGTGGAGTAGAATTGGTTGTAAACCTAACGGCTGCTATATGTGCCCGCAACATGGCTTTTAGGTAAAGTAGACTTGAGGCATGCTGTGTTGAGCTAAATAGTGTGCTTAGGATAAGGCTGTTGGCTCATGATAAAAGGACTTCATGGATTTACTATTTCATAGCTGACCATTCAGAATATGCTACGGCTGAACCCTCGCTAACAAAAACGCGCCGCCGCTCCCGTAACCGGAGGGGCGGCGCGTTTTTGGTGTTGCGGGCGTGGGCTGCGCCGGCCGGCAGGGGCGGGGAGCCGGCTCCCATCGGCGGTGGCTATTGCGGAAATAGATAATATTTAGGAAACATTATATTCTGCCGTCTGGCCGTTATTTTTATAAGGCAGGGCCACCGACGGCATACCGACGCCGGGACCCTGACACCTTTCCTCACTTTATTTCCTGCAACGCACTATGGCAACTATCACGGTAAAAGACGGGACTGAAATCTATTACAAGGACTGGGGCAGCGGCCAGCCGCTGGTGTTTCACCACGGGTGGCCGCTGTCGAGCGACGACTGGGACGGCCAGCTGATGTTTTTCCTCAACAAGGGCTACCGGGTTATTGCGGCCGACCGCCGCGGGCACGGCCGCTCGGGGCAGGCCGCGAACGGCCACGACATGGACACCTACGTGGCCGATATCATCGAACTGGCCGACCATCTCGACCTGAAGGATGCCGTCCACATCGGCCATTCTACGGGCGGGGGCGTGGCCATTCGCTACGCGGCCCGCGCCGCCCAGGGCCGCGTGGCCAAGGTGGTACTCATCAGCGCCGTGCCGCCCCTGATGGCGCAGTCCGCCAACAACCCCGACGGCGTGCCCATGTCGGTATTTGATGAAATCCGGGAGAGCACGGCCACCAACCGGGCGCAGTACTTCCAGGATTTCACCCTCCCGTTCTATGGCTACAACCGCGAAGGGGCCCAGGTGAAGCAGGGCATCCGCGACAACTGGTGGCGGCAGGGCATGAACGGCGGGGCCAACGCCCATTACCTCGGCATCAAGGCCTTCTCGGAAACCGATTTCACCGACGACCTGAAAAGCGTGGCCCTGCCCGTACTGTTGCTGCACGGCGAGGATGACCAAATCGTACCGTTTGCCATCAGCAGTGCCAAGTCCATCAAGCTGCTGCAACAGGGCAAGCTGATTTCGTACCCCGGCTTTCCGCACGGCATGCCTGCCACGGAGGCCGCCACCATCAACGCCGATTTGCTGGCTTTTATCGAGGGGTAGCGCGTTAAAACGTGTTCGCAAAGCAATAAAAAAGCTGCCCTGGTATGGGGCAGCTTTTTTATTGCTTTGCGTAGCGCGGACTTTTAGTCCGCGTCCCGAAACGATGCGGTAGGCGCGGACTATAAGTCCGCCCTACGGTGCTACTATTAATGGTTAATTGGGCACTCAATCAGCAGAAACCGGGTATCGGCGGCGGTTTCGATGCTCACACTGTCCGTTTCCCAAATGCCGAGGCTGTCGCGGGTGCCTACTTGCTGGCCGGCCACCGTCACGCTGCCGCTGATGACGAACAGAAACAGCAGCTTATTCAGCGGCTTAAAGCTGTAGTCCACCGTCTGGGCCTCGGTGTAATAGCCGAGGGAGAGCTTGGCGTTCTGGTTTATCCAGCAGTGGGCCTGGCCTTCCTCATTGCTCACGATGGTGGTGAGCTGGTTCACCCGCTTGTCCTCCGGAAACTGGCGGCGCTGGTAGCGCGGGCCGATGTTCTGGAGCTTGGGCTCAATCCAGATTTGCAGGAAGTTCACATCGGTGTCGCCCACGTTGTGCTCCTCGTGGCGCAGGCCGCTGCCGGCGCTCATGATTTGCACCCAGTCCTGGTGCACCACTTCGGTGTAGCCGAGGGTGTCCTTGTGGTTCATGCTGCCGGCCAGCATCACCGAGATGATTTCCATGTTGGCGTGGCCGTGGATGCCGAAGCCGCCGCCGGGCTGCACCACGTCGTCGTTGAACGTGCGGAGCAGGCCAAAGCCGCTGCGTTCGGGGTCGGGGTAGGGGCCGAAGCTGAGCGAGAGGTGGCTTTTCAGCCAGCCGATGTCTTTGAGGCCACGCTCAGCGGCGCGGGTGAGGCGGGTTTTCATACGGCAGCGGGGAGTTCGTTCCGGAATACAAACTCCGGGAGGGGCTTGCGGTTTCGGGCAGCCTTCTCGCGGCTCAAAAACGGCTCTTCCAACTGCTCGGCCTCGCCGAGGTAGCCGAGGGCCATGACCACGGCGGGCGTCAGGTTGTCGGGCAGGTTGAAGTCGCGGCGGAGCTTCTCGCGGTCGAAGCCGCCCATCACGTGGCCGTGCAGGCCCAGCGCGGTGGCTTCGAGGAACAGGGTGGCGTTAGCCGCGCCCAGGTCGTGCAGGGCCGCGCCGTTGGGCTGGCCGTTGTCGTGCGTGGTTTTGGCCAGGGCAATGATGAGCACCGGGGCGTTTTTGGCCCAGGGCTGGTTGCCGGGCATCAGCGTATCGAAGATTTTCTGGAAAGCCGCGGTGTCGGCTTTGTGGGCGTAGATGTACTGCCAGGGCTGCGCGTTCATGGCGCTGAAGGCCCAGGAAGCCGCTTCGAATACCTGGTTAAGTTTCTCCTGCTCCACCGGCTGGGCCGAGTAGGCGCGGGGGCTCCAGCGGCTGCGGATGAGGTCGTGGACGGGGTAGGTGGTGGGGGCGTGGTTCATAAGCTTATTTGAACTGTTAGGTCAATGTGGAACGGTCATGCTTCGCTGCGCTCTGCATGACGAGCGAATTAAAACTCCATCGGCACTTCCATCAGCAGCAGCTCGGCGTTGCTGTCGGCGCTGATTTCGAGCTTATCGGTGTCCCAGATGCCGAAGCCGTCGCGGCGGTGCAGGGCCTGACCGTTGATGGTCACGTCGCCTTCCAGCACGAAGGCGTAGACGCCGTTGCCGGCTTTTTTTATGGCGTAATCCGTCGTGAAGCCTTTATCGAGGTTGCCAATGTGGAACCAAGCGTCCTGATTGATGTGTGGGTTGGTACCATCGCCGGCGGGCGACACTACTTGCAGGAGCTGGTTGTGGCGGGCCTCCGGGGCGAAAGTTTCCTGGCCGTAATTGGGCTTGATGCCGCGCTGCTTAGGGAATACCCAGATTTGCAGGAATTTCACTTCCTGATGCTGGTTGTGGTTTTTCTCGGAGTGGGCCACGCCGGTGCCGGCGCTCATCACCTGCACATCGTTCTGGCGGATGACGGTTTTGTTGCCCATTGAATCCTGGTGCTCCAAATCGCCGGAGAGGGGGATGGAGATAATCTCCATGTTGTCGTGCGGGTGCTTGCTGAAGCCCATGCCACCCGATACGGTGTCGTCGTTCAGCACGCGCAGCGCGCCAAAATGCACGCGCTCGGGATTATTATAGCCGGCGAAGCTGAAGGTGTGAAAGGAATTGAGCCAGCCATGATTGGCGTGGCCACGGGTATTGGCGAGGTGCAGAACGGTGTTAGCCATGATTGAGGCGTTGGTTAGGTGCGTTTGTAGTACAAATGTATGTACATTTGATGTATATACATCATTTGTGGTAAAAAAGTTTTCCAACTTCTAATATTTCTGCCGGGAGCAGGGGCTGGGCAGCCAGCCGGTACCTTTGCCCGACAGTATTTCCCTGCTTCCGCTTTCATGATTCGTACGGTAATCTTTGATATGGACGGCGTCATCATCGACACCGAGCCCATTCACCGCCACGCTTTTTTCACGCAGTTTGCCGAGCTGGGCATTCCCGTTTCGGCCGCCGAGTACGCCACTTTTCTGGGCAAGTCCACGCGCAACGTGTTTCAGCTGCTCAAGCAGAAATATGGCCTCACACAGGATGTGGAAGCTATGGTGATGCGCAAGCGCGAACTGTTCAACAAGTCCTTCGATGAGGATACTCAGCTGGACCTGCTGCCCGGCGTGCGCCCGCTCATCGAAGACCTGCGCCGCCACGATATCCAGCTAGTAGTCGCTTCCTCGGCCTCCAAAGCCACCATTTCGCGGGTATTCGACCGTTTCGGCCTGGACGAGTATTTCACCTACCGCGTCAGCGGCGAGGATTTTACCGAGTCCAAGCCCAACCCGGCCATTTTCCTGCGCGCTGCCGAGCTGGCCGAAACGCCCGTCACCGCCTGCATCGTTATCGAAGACGCGGCCAACGGCGTAGCGGCGGCCAAAGCAGCGGGTATCTACTGCATCGCCTACGTAAGCCCACATTCCGAAGGCCAGAACCTGCACCAGGCCGACCGCATCATCCGAAGTTTCGATGAGCTCAGCGCGGTCAGCATCGAGGCCATTGTGCCAGCTGTTCAGGCCTAGCGGCTACTCAAACCGCTTCAATTCCTCGCGGGCAAACGTCCACTCCGGCGTATCAAATTCGGCCTCGGCTGGCCCGGGCACCGCAAACCACGCCCCGAGCGTGGGGACGTCAATATTGCGGAGCACATGAATGTTCTGCGCCGGCATGTAGCTCTGGGCCAGCAGCACGTATTTCTGATGTGTTGCCGGGTTTTCGGCCGCATCCACCACCAGCACGGCGTGCCCCGGCGCGCCGCCGTGAATGAGCACATCGCCGGGCTGCACCTGCGGCAGTGGCACCGGCCGCAACTCGCGGCTCAACGACTTCGTGCCCGCATAGCCGAACGTGGGTACCAGGTAGCGGGCCAGCGCCGCGTGGGTAGGAGCCTCGGCGGGCCGGGTGGCGGGCAGCACTTCCTCATTCGCCACTCGGAACGTGCGGCCGGCCACAAAATCCGAAAACCAGAAATCGTAGCCCGTGGTGAGGTGAAAATGCACCTTGTTCGGGTCGTGGCTGAAAACATACTCGGCCCGCAGCCGAATCACGGCATCGGCGCACTGCTGCAAATCCTGGGGCGGCACATCGATGTCGACCACGGCCGCGACCACGTCCTGCCGGTCTTTGAGCTGGCCGTTGAATAGTCGCGCTTTGGTACCGGCCGGCTTCAACGGTAGCCCGCGTAGCCATTCGCTCCAGCTGCCCGCCGTCACCGCTACGCGCTGGCAGCCCTTCGGAGCAGGAAAGCGCGCTGCCAAAGTCTGCGCTGCATCATTTGCGTGGCTGAACCACGGATAGGCCGGCCCGGCTACCGGTCCAGCCGGGATGCCCGCCAGCAGGCTAAGCGCCGCTGCCGAAAAAAACAGATTGATAATCATCATGCCCGCTTAAGCAAAAAGCCCGCATCGTGCGGGCTTTTTGTGGAACTCAAACGGCGGGGAACCGCAATTATTTTGCTTTTGCGGTAGCTGTTTTGGCCGGAGCTTTTTTAGCGGCGGGCTTCTTGGCGGCGGGTTTCTTGGCTGCCGGCTTTTTAGCTGCTGGCGCTTTGGCGGCCTTTTTCGCTGGGACGTCCGTATCCTTTTCCTCCTTCGCCGGGGCGGCTTTCTTGCCGAAACGGCCGCCTTTGGGTTTGTCGGGCGTGGCGTCGGCCAGCTCGATGCAGCGCTCCAGCGTCAACTCTGTGGGCTCTTCGCCTTTGGGAATCTTCACATTCTTCTTGCCCGCCACGATGTAAGGGCCGAAACGGCCGTTCAGTACTTGGATATCGGGGTTTTCGGGGAAGCTCTTGATGAGGCGCTCAGCGTCGGTTTTGCGCTTGTTTTCAATCAAAGCCACGGCTTCTTCGGCCGTGATGGTGTGGGGGTCCTGCTCCTTGGTGAGAGAGAAAAACTTGCCATCGTGCCGGATGTAGGGCCCGAAACGACCCAGCGCGGCCGTCATGGCCTTGTCCTCGAACTCACCTACCACGCGCGGCAGCTTGAACAGCTCCAGCGCGTCTTCCAGCGTGATGCTTTCGATGAACTGGCCCTTGCGCAGGTTGGCGTAGGCGGGCTTGGTTTCGCCCTCGGTGTCGCCCAGGGCCACGTAGGGGCCGTATTTGCCCAGGCGGGCCGAGATGCGCTCGCCCGTTTCGGGGTGCACGCCCAGCTCGCGGGTGGCGCCCACGGTGCTGCGGTCGATGTCCTGTCCGGCCTCAATGGTCGCGTGGAACTTGCCATAAAAGCCGGTCAGCATCTGCGTCCAGTTTTCGTGGCCGTTGGCAATCTGGTCAAACTCGTCCTCCACCTTGGCCGTGAACTGATAGTCCACAATCACTGGGAAGTGCGCCACCAGAAAGTCATTCACAATCATGGCCGTATCCGTCGGAAACAGCTTGGCTTTTTCGGCGCCGTAATTCTCGGTTTTAACTTCCGTCTTGACGGTATTCTCATCCAGCGTCAGCACGTGGAACTTGCGCTCCTTGCCCTCGCGGGTGTCTTTTTCCACATAGCCGCGCTTCTGCACCGTGCTGATGGTGGGCGCGTAAGTCGAAGGCCGGCCAATGCCCATTTCCTCCAGCTTCTTCACCAGCGAAGCCTCGGTGTAGCGCGCCGGGGGCGACGAAAACCGCTCCGTGGCGCTCAGGCGCTGCAGGGGCAGGTTCTGGCCGACGCTGAGCGGTGGCAGGCCGCGCGAGAAGCTCGACTCACCGTCTTTGGCGTCGTCCTCGTCCTCGTCGTCCTTGCTCTCTGCATACACTTTCAGGAAGCCCTCGAACGTAATCACCTCGCCAGTAGCCGAGAGCGTCACGCCCGGCTGCGTGCTAATGCCAATCACCGCCGTAGTGCGCTCAATCACTGCCTCCGCCATTTGCGAAGCCATGGCCCGCTTGCGAATAAGGTCGTACAGGCGCTGCTCCGACGCATCCGAGCCGGCTTTCACCGCGCTGAAATCCGTGGGGCGAATGGCTTCGTGCGCCTCCTGGGCCGAGGCCGATTTGGTTTTGAACGTGCGGGTGTGGTGGTATTCCGCGCCGTAGGAGGCCGTGATGGCCGCCTGCGCGCCCGCCAGCGCCTCCTGGCTCAGGTTCACCGAGTCCGTCCGCATATAGCTGATTTTACCAGCTTCGTACAGCTTCTGGGCCACGCTCATCGTTTGGGCCACTGAGAAGCCAAGCTTGCGCGAAGCCTCCTGCTGCAGCGTGGAAGTGGTAAACGGCGCGGCGGGACTACGCTTGCCGGGCTTCTTATCGAGGCTTTCGATTTGATACGAAGCACCCACGCAGCGTTCCAGGAAAGCCTCGGCCTCCGCGCGCGTCTTATAACGAGTTGGCAGTTCAGCTTCCAGCACCGCGCCGCGGCCGGCATCGAAGCGGGCCACCACGCGGTAGGCACTGGCGCTCAGAAACTGATTGATTTCCCGCTCGCGCTCCACTACCAGCCGCACGGCTACCGACTGCACGCGGCCGGCGCTCAGGCCGGGCTTTACCTTTTTCCAGAGCACCGGGCTCAGCTCGAAGCCCACGAGGCGGTCGAGCACGCGGCGGGCCTGCTGGGCATTCACCAAATCCTGGTTCACCATGCGCGGGTCGGCAATGGCGGCCAGGATGGCGTTTTTGGTGATTTCGCGAAATACGATGCGCTTGGTTTTGGTCTCGGGCAGGTTCAGCGTTTCGGCCAAGTGCCACGAAATGGCTTCGCCCTCGCGGTCATCGTCACTCGCCAACCAGACAGTTTCGGCTTCCTTCGAAAGTTTTTTTAGCTGCGCAATAAGCTCGCGCTTGTCGGCCGAAACCACGTAAGTAGGCTTAAAACCATTGGCAATATCGATGGCATTATTGTCCTTCGGCAAGTCGCGAACGTGGCCGTAGCTGGAACGCACCACGAAATCCTGGCCGAGGTAGCCTTCAATGGTTTTCGCCTTGGCCGGCGACTCGACGATAACTAAATTCTTGACCATGTGGGCGGGTAAGGGGTGCGGCAGTAGGAAAGGGGGCTGTGGGGGTGAAACGACCAGCTGCGACGAAAAGTTAAAATTGGCCGCAAAGATGCCGCTTAATTCTTAGCAGTCGCATCCGTTAGCAATAATCCGGCCGGAGCCGTGCTCCGGGAACAAGTCTGCAGCCCGGCGGGTTCAGCGCCATACCGGACGGGATTACCTTTGCTTATTCGCAGCTAACCCCCGTACTTCGCGCTCCAATTAGCTTTCCCCTCCCCGATTCGATACCCGTAACTATATATGGCTTCCCCCCAGAACCCGCGTCCCAAGTCGAGTCGTGCCGCTGCACTTACTACAGATGTCACCAATGACGCAACGCCGGACGCCGGCGCGGTTTCGTCGCTCGACGTAGTGCGCACCAATAACGACCTGACCCGCAAGAAGGGCGGCTCACGCGGCTCCGTCGACACCCAGGACCCGGGCTACGTCAACGACCAGCTCAACCGGGTGCTTTACGCCCTCGATGCCTTTAAGAAGGGCGACGTGTCGGTAAGGCTTACCAAGCAGAACGACGACATCTTCGCCGAAATCGCGGAAGCCTACAACTCGATGGTGGACATGATTGCCGGGGTAGGGGGCGAGGTGTCGCGCATCTCGAAAGTAGCCGGCGTAGAAGGTAACCTTAAGGCGCGGGCTTCGGCCGATAGCGCCGCCGGCTTCTGGCGCGACATGGTAAACAACATCAACGGCCTGGTGGACAGCATCGCTGTGCCGGTGTTGGAAGTGGGCAAGGTACTGAAGAACATCAGCCGCGGCAATCTGGACGAAAGCTTCCAGATTCCGGTGTCGGGTGACTTTAAGTTGATGGCCGAAACCATCAACAAAACGATTGACAACCTGAACATTTTCGCCGGCGAGGTAACCCGTGTGGCGCAGGAAGTAGGTACCGAGGGTAAACTCGGCGGCCAGGCCAGCGTGCCAAACGTGGGCGGCATCTGGAAAGACCTGACGGACAACGTAAACAACATGGCTTCGAACCTCACCGTGCAGGTGCGGGACATTGCCAACGTGGCCACGGCCGTAGCCAAAGGCGACTTGTCGCAGAAAATTACCGTTGACGTAAAAGGGGAGTTCCTGCAGCTGAAGCAGAACCTGAACCAGATGGTGGACTCGCTGAACCTGTTTGCCGGCGAGGTAACCCGCGTGGCCCAGGAAGTAGGCACCGAGGGTAAACTCGGCGGCCAAGCCAGCGTGCCAAACGTGGCTGGTGTGTGGAAAGACCTGACGGACAACGTAAACAACATGGCCAGCAACCTGACTTCTCAGGTGCGGGACATTGCCAACGTAGCAACGGCCGTAGCCAAAGGCGACCTGAGCCAGAAAGTAACCGTCGATGTAAAAGGCGAGCTGCTCCAGCTGAAGCAGAACCTGAACCAGATGGTGGACTCGCTGAACCTGTTTGCCGGCGAGGTAACCCGCGTGGCCCAGGAAGTGGGCACCGAAGGTCGCCTCGGCGGCCAGGCCTCGGTACCCAGCGTAGCCGGTGTGTGGAAAGACCTGACAGACAACGTAAACTACATGGCCTCGAACTTGACGAGCCAGGTACGAGACATTGCCAACGTAGCCACGGCCGTAGCTAAAGGTGACCTGACGCAGACGGTAACGGTCGATGTAAAAGGCGAATTCCTGCAGCTGAAGCAGAACTTGAACCAGATGGTGGCGTCCCTGAACCTGTTTGCCGGCGAGGTAACCCGCGTGGCCCAGGAAGTGGGCACCGAAGGTAAACTCGGCGGCCAGGCCAGCGTGCCCAACGTGGCCGGTGTGTGGAAAGCCCTCACCGACAACGTAAACGACATGGCTGCGGCTCTTACCTCGCAGGTACGGGACATTGCCAACGTAGCAACGGCCGTAGCCCGCGGCGACTTGAGCCAAAAGATGACGGTGAACGTGAAGGGCGAAATTCTGGAGCTGAAGAACATCCTCAACCAGATGGTGGACTCGCTCAACATCTTTGGTGACGAAGTAACCCGCGTGGCCCGCGAAGTAGGTACCGAAGGCAAACTCGGCGGCCAAGCCGTGGTGCCCCGCGTAGGTGGCACCTGGAAAGAGCTGACCGACAACGTAAACACGATGGCCAGCAACCTGACTTCTCAGGTGCGGGACATTGCCAACGTAGCTACCGCCGTATCGAAAGGTGACCTTTCGCAGAAGATTACAGTAGATGTGAAAGGCGAGCTGTTGGACCTGAAGGACAACCTGAACCAGATGGTGGACTCGCTCAACATCTTCGCCGGCGAAGTAACCCGCGTGGCCCGCGAAGTGGGCACGGAGGGTATCCTGGGCGGTCAAGCCAATGTGCCGAAGGTTTCGGGTACCTGGAAGGATTTGACGGACAACGTAAACACGATGGCCTCGAACCTTACCTCCCAGATGCGGGACATTGCCAACGTAGCAACAGCCGTAGCCAAAGGCGACTTGTCGCAGAAAATCACGGTTAACGTGCGCGGTGAGCTACTCCAGTTGAAGGAAAACCTCAACGAAATGGTGGACTCGCTTAATATCTTCGGCGACGAAGTAACCCGCGTGGCCCGCGAAGTAGGTACCGAAGGCAAGCTCGGCGGCCAGGCCAAAGTGCCCAACGTGCGCGGTACCTGGAAGGATTTGACGGACAACGTGAATACGATGGCCAGCAACCTGACTTCTCAGGTGCGGGACATTGCCAACGTGGCAACCGCCGTATCGCGCGGCGACTTGAGCCAGAAGGTGTCGGTAAACGTCAACGGCGAGCTGTTGGACCTGAAGGACAACCTGAACCAGATGGTGGACTCGCTCAATATCTTCGCCGGCGAGGTAACTCGTGTGGCGCAGGAAGTGGGCACCGAAGGCAAGCTCGGCGGCCAGGCCAGCGTACCAAACGTGGCCGGCGTTTGGAAGGAACTGACCGACAACGTAAACTACATGGCCTCCAACCTCACCACGCAGGTGCGGGGCATTGTTAAAGTAGTAACCGCGGTATCGAAAGGTGACTTGACGCAGAAGCTAACGCTGCAGGCCAAAGGCGAAGTGGCCGACCTGGCCGACACCATCAACAGCATGGTGGACGACCTTAACCGCCTCGCCGTCGAAGTTAGCCGCGTGGCGAAAGTAGCCGGTGTGGAAGGCAAGCTTACGGAGCGCGCCACGGTAGGCGGTGTATCGGGCAGCTGGAAAGAATTGGTGGATACGCTCAACGCCCTGCTCGAATCCATCGCCTCGCCGGTGCTGGAAGTGGCCCGCGTGGTGCGCGCCATCTCGGAAGGCGACCTGACCCAGCGCGTAGACGTACCGACCACGGGCGACATTCTGGCCATGGCCGACGCCCTGAACCTTGCCGTCGAAAACCTGAACGAGCTGCTCGGCGAAATCAACGACTCGTCGCAGATTGTGGGTACTTCTTCGGAAGAGATGGCCGGCAAAGGCCAGGAAATGAGCCGCGTAACCGTCGATGTGGCCCTGGCCATGCAGCAGATGGCCGAAGGTGCTCAGAACCAGGCATTGAAAACCGACCAGGCCTTCAAGCTGATTGAAGAAATCATGCAGGCCACCAAGGAAACGGCCAACAAGGCCGACGTCGTGAACAAATCGGCAATCCTGGGTGAGCAGACCTCGCAGCTCGGTCTGAAAACGGTGGCCGAAGTGGTAAAAAACATGGAAGAAATATCCAGCGCCGCTTCGCAAACCTCGCGCACCATCGAAGTATTGAGCACCCGTTCGGGGGAAATCAGCAAGTCGCTGGGCGTAATTACCGACATCGCCTCGCAAACCAACCTGCTTGCTCTGAACGCCGCCATCGAAGCAGCCCGCGCCGGCGAAGCTGGCCGTGGTTTCGCCGTAGTAGCCGAGGAAATCCGGAAGCTGGCTGAAAGCTCCCGCCGTTCGGCCAACGAAATTGCGACGCTGGTTGACGACGTGAAGAAGGATACGACCACGGCGGCCACGGCTATTTCGACCATGGAAAACCGAGTATTAAAAGGCAAGAACGCTACGTTCGAAGCCAGCTCGGCCTTTAAAAACATTGCTACCAGTAGCGGCGAAACGCTCCGCACCTCGCGCGACATTCTCACGGCTACCGAGGTACAGAAAACCTCGATTGGCGACGTGGTGAAGTACGTGGAAGAAGTGGTAGCCATTGCTGAACAGACGGCAACCGGTACGCAGCAGGTAGCCGGCACGGCCAAGCAGCTATCGACGGCCATGCAGGAACTGACCACCAGCTCGCAGCGCCTCACCGACATTGCCGACGACCTGCAGGCCGGCCTCGAAACCTTCCAGCTCAGTTCCTACGAGCCGGAGCCCGCACCGGAGCCCGTGCGTCGGGGTGCCCGCGATACATACCGCGCCCGCGAATTGTATACCGCTGCGCCGCAGCCGCAGAATGGCATGGCCACCCGCCGCTCCCAGAGCCGTGTTGAGGCTGCGTCAGTTACTCCTGAAACCAGCCGTCAGTCTGGCGCCGCCCGTCGGAATCGTGCTGATGTGGCCGCTCCTGTAGCGGCTGCGGCCCCGGCCCACCGGGAGCGTCCGGCCCGGGCGCAAGCCGCCGCTGCCCAGCCTCAGGAGGCTCGCTCAGAGACTGCTGTGAATGGCAAAGCTGCGAAGAATGACCAAGTCGCAAAAAACGGTAAGGTCAGCAAAGCTGCGGCTAAATCGAAAGCCAAAACCAAATAGTTCTCAACCCATTCGTTTAGCCCTATTCCGACTAATTCTGCATGGCTGAGACTGAAATAACCGCTCCCATTGCCAAGGCCGAACGCGCCAAGCCTGCCGAACTGGTGCAGCTTATCGTGTTCCGCCTGGGCGATGAGGATTATGGCATTCGCATCGAACAGGTGAAGGAAGTGACCGTCACCCCCGATGTGGCCCGCATGCCCAAAACTCCGCCTTTCATCAAAGGCATTGCCAACCTGCGCGGCGACATTATTGCGATTCTGGACCTGGAGGAACGGTTTCGACTGCGGCCCGCGGGCCGACCAATTCCGGAGCGCAGCTACACCATTGCCGTCGAAGCCGCCGACTACGTGCTGGGCCTGATGGTACGTGAAGTTCCGCGTCCGTTCACCATGCCGCTGAGCCAGATTGAGCCGGCCCCGGAATTCGTGCAGGATTCCAGCACCCGCGACAAATATCTTGAAGGCATCGCCAAGTTGCCGGAAGGCGGCATCATCATCGTGCTGGATATGCGCAAGCTCCTGACCCCAAGCGAAGTGATGCGCCTGCCGGGCAAAACGGCATCTTCGTAGCCCCGGCCCCGTACAAGAGTGGCCCGCAACTACGCTTGGCTACCCCTTAAATCTCACGTTCCCCAATTCCATGAATAAGCGCATCCTCATCGTCGACGACTCCTTTTATATGCGTACGATGCTCAAAAACATGCTCACCGATGCCGGCTACGAAGTAGTGGGCGAGGCAGCAAACGGCGCACAGGCGGTGGAAATGGCCGCTTCGACTTCCCCCGACCTTATTACCCTCGACGTAATCCTGCCAGATAACACCGGCCTGGACGTACTGAAAAGCCTCCGCCAAATTCAGCCTTCTGCCAAAGTGGTAATGTGCAGCGCTGTTGGCCAGGAGGTTATTGTGTCCGAAGCCATTGAAAATGGTGCTCTGGCTTACATCGTGAAGCCCTTCTCGGAAGAGAAAGTACTGGAAATTGTGGGTGCGGCGCTGCAAAACGACGCTTCTGAACAGGCTGCGTAAGGTGCGGCTACAGCATTCCGTCTCCCTGCCCCTTCCCTTCGGAAACGATGGGACGTGCCTGTGTGCGCCGGAAAGTTGGATTATTTATTCAATTTACAAGGCCTAATGAAAACGCGCGACCAGGAATACCGGGAGCTTTTCATGGCCGAAGCGCTGGAGTATTACGACTCCATGAGCCGCCATTTGAGCGAGCTTGAGCGCAACCCCGATGCCGGCCCGGCCCTGAATGAGCTATTCCGGCTCATGCACAACCTCAAGGCCAATGCCCGCGCCATGGGTTTTGCCGATTTGGGTGACGTGGCGCACCATCTCGAAACCCTGTTTGGGCTGATTCGGGACCAAGAGCGCACCTTCAGCGGTTCGCTTATCAAGGTGGTTTTTGCCGGTGTTGATGCATTGGGCAATATGATTCGGGCCGTAGGAGCCAGCCAGCCGCTGCCGGATGCAAAAGCGTTGCTCGACAACCTTGACCGTCTGGTGCGGGGCGAAGAACCGATTCTGGACGATGCCGAAGAGGTTGAATCGGAAGAAGAGTCGGGCAAAAAGATGGAGCTTTCGGACCTGGTGTATATACAGGTTAAAAAGCTTGATAATCTGCTGAATCTGGTCGGGGAGTTGGTTATCGACCGTGACCGGATTATGACCCTGGCGCAGGAAATAGGCAATCCCGCGCTTTTAGCTACTGCCCAGCATCTGTTCCGCATTTCCGACGATTTGCAGTACAGCGTGATGGATGCCCGCCTCGTGGGCGTAGGCGTACTGCTAAACAAGTTTCCTCGCGTGGTGCGCGACGTGGCCACCACCGAAAACAAAGAAGTTGAGCTCACGCTCAGCGGGCAGGATGTACAGATTGACCGCAACATCCTGCAAATCATTACGGATGCGCTGCTGCATCTAGTGCGCAACGCCGTTAGCCACGGCCTCGAAACCACTGCCCAGCGGGCGGCGGCTGGCAAATCAGCCGTTGGCCACCTCACCCTTTCGGCTCTGACTGAGCGCGACGACGTGCTTATTCAGGTGCGCGATGACGGTCGGGGCATCGATACTGAAGCCGTGCGCCGCAAAGCCGTGGAGCGCGGCCTGACAACGGCCAGCGTAGCTGCCACCCTCGATGAGCAGGCCGTGTGGGCATTCCTGTTTGAGCCCGGCTTTTCGATGGCCAGCAAGGTTACGGATATATCGGGTCGCGGCGTGGGCCTCGATGTGGTGAAACTGGCGCTTGACTCGTTGGGAGGGCAATTGCGGGTAGAATCGCAGTTGGGCGTGGGCACTACGTTTACGCTGGTGCTGCCCACGTCCATTGCCGTGAAGGGCGCGCTGCTGATTGAAGTTGATGACCGTCCTTACGCCATTCCATTGATGCACACCGATACGGTGTTGGCGCTGCAACCCGGGCTAATTTCGGTGGTGGGCGGCGTGCTGGTAACCCACGTGCAGGGCCAGGCCGTGCCGCTGATACCGTTGCGAACACTGTTGCACGACGAAGGCGACGAATTGCTGCCATTCGCTGATAAAGCTGACATAACCGGTGCCCAGCAGGTTCTGGTCGTGAATTATAATAACCGCCGACTGGGCTTGTTGGTTGACCGGTTTATCCGGCAGCAAAATATTGTCATCAAGCCCCTTAGTAAGCCCCTTGATACCATCGACCTGTTTGGTGGAGTTACCCTGCTTGGTAGCGGGCAAGTGTGCCTGGTGCTCGATGTACCGGCCCTGACGCGCCTGTTTCTGACCAAACGTCCTTAATTTTCCTTCTTTCACCCCAGTCCTCGCCGCTGCACTTTCCCCTATCTTTGACGTTATGGATTTATCGATGACTGAGTTAGAGCGTGATATAATCCGCGAGATTCTTAACATCGGCCTAGCTCGCGCTGCCGATTCGTTCGCCGTTATCGCCCAGGAACGGGTGCTACTCGAGGTGCCCAATATCGACCTGCTGATGAGCGACGATATTTTGCACCGCGTGCGCGATTATCAGACCCGTCACGTGCCCATTCAGTCCGATATCCGGGGTGATTTCAATGGTACGACGCTCATGTTCTTCTCAGGGCAGCACGTCCAGCGCCTTTCGCGGGTGTGCCTGCGCATGCAAACCCCCGAAACGCTGGAGCTGAACGAGTTGCAGGAGTCCCTGCTGCTTGAAATCAGCAATATCATTACCGGCGCTTTAGTCACGCAGTTAGCCAACATCCTGAAGGCCAACATCTACGGTGCGCCGCCTGTGGCGCCCAAAGGTGATATTGCGGAGAACCTGCAAAGTCTGTTGCCGACGCAGCAGCTGCAACCGCTCATTTTCTCGGTTATCACGCAGTTCTCGGACCGCGACAATACGGTGGAGCTGCCGTTGATGCTGTTTTTTGACCGGGTGACGTTCGGAAAGATTTTGGAAATTATTCGCAGCTACGACTTCCTGGGCAGCCAGATGTCGGCCTAATAGCTGTTTTAGGAATGCTTAACCGCATTCCGGCCCGTCATGCCGCGCCGGCCGTTGCAACTCTCCTGCGAGCCCGTTCGCTGAACTGGGCTGGCCGTGCTGAGAGCTGCAGCGGCCGGTGTGGCATGACGTTCTTTTTGCCTTCAATTTTACTCTTTACCTACGCATAACATAATATAATGCCTAAAGCAGACGCATTAGCCCAGAAAATAGCTTCTTTCGACCCCAATGCGCCCGGTGATGCGGACAGCGGCCTCTTTGGCCTGCCCTTCACGCCCGAGGAGGCGCAGGTGGTGGTAGTGCCCGTGCCATGGGAAGTGACCGTGAGCTACCGCGCCGGCACGGCCGATGGCCCGGCTGCCATCCGCGAGGCCTCGCTGCAAGTAGACCTGTACGATTCTGACGTGCCCAACGCGTGGAAACTCGGACTGGCTATGGAGGAAGAGGACGAAACCATTGCCGAAGCCAGTCGCAAGCTGCGCCCCCTGGCCGCCGATTACATCGGCTGGCTGGAGGAAGGCCAACCCGAAGCCGACCGTAAAAAGCACGAAACCGTGCCTGCCCAGGCCACGGCCGAAGGCGACAAGATGCTCCAGTGGCTGAAAGATAAAACCGGTGCCTTACTCGACGCCGGTAAAGGCGTGGTGGTACTGGGCGGCGACCATAGCACGCCGCTGGGCTACCTGCACGCGCTGGCCGAGCGCCACGAAGAATTCGCCATCCTCCAGTTCGACGCGCACTGCGACCTGCGCCCGGCCTACGAAGGCTTCAAGTATTCGCACGCCAGCATCATGCACAACGCCTTGGAATTGCCGCAGGTGAAAAAGCTGGTGCAGGTGGGCATCCGGGACTTTTGCCAGCAGGAGGCCGACGTTATTGACCAGTCCAATGGCCGGGTGGCGCTGTTCAGCCAGCGGTTTTTGAGCGACGAGAAGTTTGCCAAGAAGTCGTGGAAGAAAGTGTGTGGCAAAATCATCGCGCAGCTGCCCAAAAAGGTTTACATCAGCTTCGATATCGACGGCCTCGACCCCAAGCTGTGCCCCGGCACCGGCACGCCCGTACCCGGGGGCCTGGAGTTTGAGGAAGCCACTTATCTGCTGCGCGCCATTGTGCGCGAAGGCATCCAAATCATCGGCTGCGACCTGAACGAAGTAGCACCCGGCGACACGGAGTGGAACGCCATCGTGGGCGCGCGCCTGCTCTACCAACTTTGCAACTGGATGGCCGTATCGCAAGGGCGGCTGTCGGCCAAAGGCATGCATGCCGAGTAGGCTTCTTTCACCTTAACCCTTTTGCCATGTTAGGATTCATTCTCAAATTCATTCTCACCGCCGTGCTTGTGTATGGCCTCAGCCTGGTGCTGCCGGGCGTGGTGCTGGGCGGGGTGGGCAGCGCGGCCATCCTGGTCATCGTGCTGGGCATTCTGAATGCCATTGTGAAACCCATTCTGCAAATTCTGGGCTTTCCTATCACGGTGCTCACGCTGGGCCTGTTTCTGCTGGTTATCAACGTCATCATCGTGAAGCTGGCGGACTTTCTGATGAGCAGCTTCGACGTGCACGGCTTTTTCAACACGCTGTTGTTCAGCCTGGCGCTGTCGGTGGTGAATGCCGTGGTGGATTTGGTGATGGATTAGGTCTCGCGACCAATACCCAAAAAAGGCTTCCCGTATGTGCGGGAAGCCTTTTTTATTGCATGCCTATTTTGTGTGAACTGCTGCCTGCCGCTGGTGCCACCTGTTCAGGCTCCATCCACCCGCAGCCAGCAGCAGCAGTAAAGGCCAGATGTTGGTGAGGGCCACAATAAGCTCCAGGACCACCGACCAACCCCGGTAGAAGGCCGTGAGAAACTGCGGCGAGAAATCGTGCATGGGAGTCTGGGGTATGGGGGTGGGCAATACCTGGAAATAGCGTAGCGTCAGGGTAGCCCAGTCGGCGCGGGCACCGAACTGTTGCAACTGTGCCTCAGTAGTGCCGGCATCTGCACTTTGCCGCCGGATTTCGCCTTCCAGGCGGGCGCGCTCGTCGGCAGAGGTGGCGCTGGCCAGCCGCTGACGCAGCTGGGCTTCGGAAGCCTGTTGTTCGTTGAGGTGGGCGGCCGTAGCTAAAACGTCGGCCGTGATATCGGCAGAGGAAATGTCTTTGTTTTCGATGTGGCCCAATTTACCCAGCGCAGAAACCAGCGCCACAAAATGAACCGGCGGCACTTTAACCGTCATTTCCTGGCGGCGTTGGCCATCGGCGCGGGTTTCATGGGCTGTGCCGAGGTATGCACTATGCTGCTCCAGCAGCGCATTGATGCGGTCGGTGGCTTTATCAAAGTCGTCCACAGCCATGTTCAATTCGGCCTGATAGGCAACGGAGTGACCCGGCTGGACCTTGGGTGTTGCAACTGTCTCGGGCGTTACCGCTTGCTCGTCAGGTATCGCTGCTGTCGTGGGCTGCGAGGCAGTGGGCGAGGCAAGCGCCTGCGTGTTTGCGGTGGCCGTTTGGGTGGCGGGAGCAGTGATTTCGTCGGATTTGGATTGGCTGCACCCGGCCAGGCCCAGTCCGAGCAGGACGGGAATTATCAGGGATTTCATCGGAAATGGAATGGGAAAGCTGAATGGAAAAGGACTCAGCGGCGCAGCTGGAGCTTTATCCAATTTCCGCATTTGGGTAACCCGGTCGGGCAAAAAAACAGCCCGACCGGTGAGGGGCGGGCTGTTAAAAAAACTGCGTTCTGATGATTCAGAGGGCCGTTTATACTATGCGCAATAGTTCTACAATCGCCGAATATCAGCCCCCAGCGCCTGAAGGCGCAGGTCGATGTTCTGGTAGCCGCGGTCAATCTGCTCCACGTTTTCGATGGTGCTTTTGCCTTCGGCCGACAGCGCCGCGATGAGCAGGGCGACGCCGGCGCGGATGTCGGGCGAGGTCATGGTGATGCCGCGCAGGCGCGTGCGCTGGTCGAGGCCGATGACGGTGGCGCGGTGCGGGTCGCAGAGAATGACCTGTGCGCCCATGTCGATGAGCTTGTCGACGAAGAACAGGCGCGACTCAAACATTTTCTGATGAATGAGGACCGTGCCCTTGGCCTGGCAGGCCACCACCAGCACAATGCTGAGCAAATCGGGGGTGAAGCCCGGCCAGGTGTGGTCGCTCACCGTCAGGATGGAACCATCAAGGTAAGTGGCAATTTCGTAGTGCTCCTGGGCCGGAATGAAGATATCATCGCCCCGGAATTCCAGCTGAATGCCCAGCTTGCGGAAGGTGTCGGGGATGAGGCCGAGCTCAGGAATCTGGCAGTCTTTGATGGTGATTTCGGAGCCCGTCATGGCCGCGAGGCCAATGAAGGAGCCAATTTCAATCATGTCCGGCAGCATGCGGTGGTCGGTACCACCCAACTTCTCAACACCCACAATGGTGAGCAGGTTAGAGCCAATGCCCTGGATATTAGCGCCCATGCGCACCAGCATGCGGCACAGCTGCTGCAAGTAAGGCTCGCAGGCGGCGTTGTAAATAGTGGTGGTGCCTTCAGCGAGCACGGCGGCCATCAGGATGTTGGCGGTGCCGGTTACCGAGGCTTCGTCGAGCAGCATGTGGGTGCCCGTCAGCTTGCCGTCGACCTTGATGCGGTAAAAATCGGTGCCTTCCAGCGTGAGCTTACCGCCCAGCTTTTCGAGGCCCAGGAAGTGCGTATCCATCGGCCGGCGGCCGATTTTGTCGCCGCCCGGCTTGGGCAGCTGGCAGCGGCCGTAACGCCCCAGCATGGGGCCGAGAATCATCACTGAGCCGCGCAGCGCACCGGCCTGGGCCACAAACTCGGGCGTATCCATGTAGTCGAGGTTGACGTCCTCGGCCTGAAAAATGTACGTGTCGCTGGCTAGTTTGCCCACTTTCACCCCCATGTCGCGCAACAGCTCGATGAGCTTGTTGACGTCGCGGATGTCGGGAATATTGCTGATGGTGACGGGTTCCGCCGTGAGCAATACCGCGCAGAGAATCTGGAGGGCTTCGTTTTTGGCGCCCTGGGGCGTGATTTCGCCGCGCAGTGGTTTGCCGCCGCGTACTTCAAATGCAGCCATGTGTTTGGATGACAGTAAAAAACAAAATTATTGGGGAGGCTGCTGCGGTTCCTGGCTACGACCTTTCTTGCGCTTCTTGCCGTTTTTATTGCCGAAGCCATTGCCCCGGTTGTCGCGGTCGCGGCCTTCGCGCCGGTCGCGGTTCTGGCCGTCGCGCTGTTGGGGTTGGGGCACGATGAACGGTTTGGTGCCCGCCGGAGCCGCCGGCATTTCAAACAGGCCTTCGCTGTCCACCACGGCCGCATCGAGCTTGAGCTGGCCGCCCGACAGCTCGCTTAAATGCCGCAGAATGGTCACGTCCTTGGCGTTTTCCTTGTTGTGCTGGCGGTAGAGGAACTTCATCGTCCGCCCAATCTGGATGGTGGCCTGCTCACGCTCGGCGGCATCTTCCAGGGTGAGGGCCTTCGCAATCAGGGCTTCGATGGCCGCGCCGTAAGCGCGCAGCTTGGGCGCCGTGCGCGGGTAGGGCACGCGGCCGGGTTTCTCGGTGCGCACCGTGAGGCTGCGCAGGGCCACGGGTGCTTCCAGGGCCACATCTTCGCCGGCCATGGCGTGCAGGTGGTTCCAGAGGCGGGTCTGGATTTCGGGCAGGTCGCGCAGGGCCGGCTGCAGGCGCAGCATGAGCTGCACAATGGCAGTGGCGCGCTTGGTGCGCTCGGCCACATCCTCAATGTCTTTGAGGCCCTGGATGAGCTGGTAAGTGCTGTGCCCGTATTCGCGCACCAGCAACTGCAGGTGGAAGGGCAGGGAATTAATATCGGTCATAAAAAGCAGGAGGGAGGCCGCCGGGGGCAGGGCTCAGGCCAAAGATACGGCGTTGGGGCCGTCGCGTGGTGCAGAAAAGCACGACGGGCCAGGGGTAGTTATATGCAGCGTTTGTTAATGCACCCGTAGCTTCGCGAAGCTCAGCAGCAGCACTTTTTCCCCCACTTCCTCAAACTGAATGGTGGCTTTGGTGGTGCCCTGCTGAGTTTCGAGCGCGCTCACCGTGCCGAAACCGAACTTGGCGTGCTCCACGCGCTGGCCGGTTTGCAGCTTGGAAGTATCGGACGGGGCAAAGTCGGCCGGGGCTACGTATTTGGTGGCCTGCACCTTGCGCGGCGGCGTTGGAATAAGGTTTGAGCGCCGCTCAAATACGTGCTGAAACGGGGAGCCTTCGCCCGGGCCCGGCCCGGCCGCAAACTTAAAGTTGACGTACTGCGGGTCAATCTCGTCCAGAAAGCGGCTTTTCTCGCAGCTGCGCAGGTTGCCCCACTGGTAGCGCGAGGTGGCGTAGCTCAGCGTCAGCTTCTTCTCGGCCCGCGTGATGGCCACGTAGAACAGGCGGCGCTCCTCCTCCAAATCGGCCCGCGAGGTAATCATCATCTGGCTCGGGAAGAGGTTTTCCTCCATGCCCACGATGTACACGTTGCGGAATTCCAAGCCTTTCGCCGAGTGAATGGTCATCAGCGTTACGGCTTCACCTTCCTGAGCCGCGTCTTTCAGGTCCGAATCCGTCACGAGGGCAATATCCTGGAGGAATGCGCCGAGGCTCTTGTCTTCGCGCTCGGGGTCGTCCACGTATTCCTTGATGCCGTTCAGTAGCTCCTGAATGTTTTCGTAGCGCGAAAGGCCTTCGATGCTTTTATCGGCATAAAGCTCTTCCAGCATCCCGGAGTTTTTGGCGATGAATTTGGCCGCTTCAAAAGCGTCCTCCTTCTCGGCAATCACAATGTAGCTCTTGATTTTTTCGGCGAAGCCCACCACCGGATTCGATACCCGCGCCGGCATGAACTGGTCGGCGTTGGCCACCACTTCCCAGAGCGTGTGGTTGGCTTCGTCGGCCGTCGTAATGAGTTTGCTGATGGTGGTATCGCCAATTCCGCGCTTCGGATAATTAATTACCCGGCGAATGGCCTGCTCGTCGTTTTGGTTGACCGTGAGGCGCAGATAGGCCACCAAATCCTTGATTTCCTTGCGCTGATAAAACGACAGGCCGCCAACGATTTTATATTTGATATTTAATTTCCGCAACGATTCTTCCATCGCGCGGCTTTGCGCGTTGGTGCGGTAGAGGATGGCAAAATTGTCGTACGACAGATGCCCGTTCATCTTGTCCTCGAAGATGGAATTGGCCACCAGTTTGCCTTCCTCGTTATCCGAAGCGGCTTTTATTACTTCAATCAGCGTGCCTTCCTCGTTCTCCGAAAATACGTCCTTGCGCAATTGCGCCTGGTTGTTTTTAATTACGGAATTAGCCGCCCATACGATATTTTTTGTGGAGCGGTAATTCTGTTCCAGTTTAAATACCTGTAATTCCGGATAATCCTTTTCGAAATTCAGAATATTGGAGATATCGGCACCACGGAAGGCGTAAATACTTTGCGCATCGTCGCCCACCACGCAGATATTCCGCTCTTTGGCCGCGAGTTTGCGCGTAATTAGGTACTGCGAATAGTTGGTGTCCTGATACTCGTCCACCATCACGTACTTGAACATGTTCTGGTATTTGTTCAGAACATCGGCGTGGTCGCGGAACAGGACGTTGGTGTTAAACAGCAGGTCATCAAAATCCATTGCGCCGGCCTTGAGGCAGCGCTGGAAGTACTGCTGGTAAATGACACCGATTTTGGGCCGTAGCGCTGCCTCATCATCGGCTTTGATGGCGGCATCGTTCAGGTACTGGTTGTGCGAAATCAGCTTGTTCTTCGCGGCTGAGATGCGGCCCAGTACCAGGCTGGGCTTATACATCTTGTCATCGAGCTCCAGTTCCTTCACAATCTGGCCAATCAGGGTTTTTGAGTCCTGCGTGTCGTAGATGGTGAAGCTGCGGGGGAAGCCGATTTTATCGGCTTCGGAGCGCAGAATTTTGGCGAAAACCGAGTGAAACGTGCCCATCCACAGGTTGCGGGCGGCGGGGCCGACCACCTTTTCCACGCGGGCGCGCATTTCTTTGGCAGCCTTGTTGGTGAAGGTGAGGGCGAGTATATTGAACGGGTCGACGCCTTTTTCGAGCAGGTTGGCGATGCGGTAGGTGAGCACCCGGGTTTTGCCCGAGCCGGCGCCGGCGATAATCATGCAGGGACCTTCGGTTTGCATCACCGCGGCGCCTTGCGACGGATTCAGGAGGGAAAGATAATCTAGTGCCATGTGCGAAATAAGCCGCCTTTTGGGCGGGTTTACAAAGGTACGGAGCCCCGGTGCAAAGCCTGTCGCCCCTTATCAAGGCTTATCTTTGTACCGGTTAATCGTAGGGTGCGGGGTCCAACCCGGCAGGGCTTGCCCCACCCGTCGCATACGCCACTCTTACATGTCGTTCAACGACGGGCGGGGGCAAGCCCTGCCGGGTTGGACCCCGCACCCTACCTACAATGATTATTATCCAGGAAACGGTCATTTCCGATGACATCGCCGACAATTTTTTCGTCTGCAACCTCGATGCCTGCAAAGGAGCCTGCTGCGTGGAGGGCGACCTCGGCGCGCCACTCGAAGAGCCCGAGCTGAAGATTCTGGAGCAGGAATACGCCAACATCAAGCCCTTTCTCACCGAAGCCGGCCAAGCTGCTATCGAAGCCCAGGGCCTCTACATTAAGGACTGGGAGGGCGACTTCAGCACAACAACGATTGACGACAAGGAGTGCGCCTACGCGCTCTGGGATGAGCGCGGCATCCTGAAATGCGGCATCGAACAGGCCTACCTGGCGGGCGCCACCACGTTTAAAAAGCCCATCAGCTGCCACCTGTACCCGATTCGCATCACGAAGTACGAAGGCTTCGACGCGCTGAATTACGACCGGTGGAACATCTGCAACCCGGCCTGTGACTTCGGCGGCAAGCTGGGCGTGAAAGTGTACCAGTTTCTGAAAGAGCCGCTGATTCGCAAGTACGGCGAGGGCTGGTACGGGCAGCTGGTGCAGGAAATTGAGAACCCGACGCCGGAAGAGAAGAAATAAAGCCCGTCATCCTGAACGCAGCGAAGGACCTCAGCCCGCCCGAACAGTCTGTTCGGGCGGGCTGAGGTCCTTCGCTGCGTTCAGGACGGCGGATATTAAGCTTACGCCTCTTCCGTCACCACAATTTTCTCAATTTCGTCGTTGGGCTGAATCTTGTCGATAACGTCCACACCATCTACCACTTTGCCGAATACGGTGTGCACGCGGTCGAGGTGGGCAGTGTTCTGGCGGTCGTGCACGATAAAAAACTGCGAACCGCCCGTGTTTTTACCGGCGTGGGCCATGCTCAGCGCGCCGCGTTCGTGGTACTGGTGGCCGCCGCTGGTTTCGCAGTCGATTTTGTAGCCGGGGCCGCCGGTGCCGGGCTGGCCCTTCGCGCCTTCGCGGGTGTTGGGGCAGCCGCCCTGAATCACAAAATTCGGGATGACGCGGTGGAATTTCAGGCCATCGTAATAGCCTTTTTTGGCGAGGTCGGTGAAGTTTTTAACAGTGTTCGGAGCGTCCTGCTCGTAAAACTCAACTTTCATGACACCTTTTTTGGTGTGGATTTCGGCAGTTTTCATGAATCGCGGATTTTTAGCGGATTAAACAAATTTCCCGGCAGTAGCTACTGCGTTCGGCCGGCGAAGGTAATAATTTGACGGGCTTACGAAACATCCGGGGTAAGCTGTTACTTCGTAAGCTCACAGCCGTAAGGACCTTTACGCCGTTAATTGTTTTTTGCTTACCTCTTTTTCTTCTTTCACATTCATCCGTTTCATGAAAAAATCTTTTGCTCCCCTGTTAGTTGCCCTTGCTACCTCCCTCATGCTGGCTGGCTGCGGCAACGACAAGCCCGCTACCACCGAAACCGAAACCGTTAACACCGTAAACCCGGCCGATTCTATCGCTGCCGTCGCCGGCGACTCGGCCCGCATGGCCAAGCCCGAGGGCGTGATGGTGGACGGTGTGGCCATGACGGCCGATAAAAACATTGTCGCCAATGCTTCCGGTGCCAAGAGCGTGAGCACCCTCGTGGCCGCCGTGAAGCAGGCCGGCCTGACTGAAACTCTGAGCGGTGCGGGGCCTTTCACCGTGTTTGCACCCACCAACGCGGCCTTCGATAAGCTGCCCAAAGGTGCCGTAGCCGGCCTGATGGACCCCGCCAGCAAAGAGAAGCTGAAAGGCGTGCTCACCTATCACGTCATCCCCGGCCGCCTAGTGGCCGCCGACCTGAAAGACGGCCAGGAACTGACCACCGTGAACGGCGAAAAGCTGCACATCTCGGTCAAAAACGGTCAGATTATGGTTGGCAACGGCAAGGATGCTCCCGCCACCGTGCAAATAGCCGACGTGATTTCGAGCAACGGCGTAACCCACGTAATTGACGGCGTGGTGCTGCCCACGGCAAAGTAATTAGACTTGCTGACAAGAGAAAGGCGGCCATTCCTCTGGGAGTGGCCGCCTTTCCTTGTTTACGCAATTCTAATTAATGCTTAATGCCGGTTGTCCTCCCCGGCCAGCATGCTGAGGTAGCTGTCGTAGCGGGGGAGGGCGATGCGGCCCTGGTCCACGGCTTCGCGCACGGCGCAACCGGGCTCGTGGGTGTGCTGGCAGTTGTGGTAACGGCACTGCCCCAGCAGGGCGCGGAATTCGGGGAAGTAGCCGGCCAGTTCGGCCGGTGGCAAATCTACCAAGCCCAATTCTTTGATGCCGGGCGTGTCGATGATAAAGGTGCCGGGTCGCACTTCCAGCATTTCGGCGAAGGTGGTGGTGTGCACGCCTTTGTCGGAAAATTCGCTGATTTCGGCGGTTTTCAGGTCGAGGTCGGGCACCAAGGCATTGATAAGCGTGCTTTTGCCCACGCCGGAGTGGCCGGCGAGCAGGCTCACTTTCCCATCCAGCAACTGGTCGATTTCGGCCACGCCCTCGCCGGTAGTGGCGGCGCAGGTGCGGCTGGGGTAGCCCAGGCTGGCGTACATGCCCGCGATTTGGGCTTGGTATTCGAAGCCGTCCTCGTCGTACAAATCGGTTTTATTGAACAGCAGCGTGACGGGAATGTGGTAGGCCTCGGCCGTGACCAGAAACCGGTCGATAAACCCAAACGAAGTGGCCGGCGACACCAGCGTGACCACCAGCAGCGCCTGGTCAATATTCGCTGCCACGATGTGGACGTGGCCGGTTTTGTGCACCGATTTGCGCACGATGTAGTTACGGCGCTTAGCGATGTGCGAGATAACGCCCGCTCCCTCAGTCTGGGCTTCGATGCTGAAATCAACCACGTCGCCCACGGCCAGCGGGTTGCTGGCTTTCAGTCCTTTTATTTTGAATTTGCCGCGCAGGCGGCAGCGGTACAGCTGCCCGGTTTCGAGGCCGCGCACAATGTACCAGGAGCCCGTGGATTTCACCACGATGCCGTGCAGCAGGCCGGTGGGGCCCTCGGGAAGGTAAGAGTCAGCGGTTTTCATCGGGTGGCAGGGGTGAGGCTGCGCAGGGCGGCCATGATGGTGCGCGTGGCTCCGGCCTGGTCGTGCACGTAGTCGAGAATCGTGTCCTGGAGGCGCAGGCGGGCCGCGTCGTCGTTCCACAGGAAGGCGAAGGCGGCGAGCAGTTCGGCTCCATTCCGCACCGGGAAGGCAGCTTTCAGCTCCACCAATTCCACTGCTTCCTGAAATTTACCATAAGTAGGTCCGAAAAACAACGGCAGGCCGAAAGCAGCGGCTTCCAATGTGTTGTGCAGGCCCTTTCCGAACGCGCCGCCCACGTAGGCATACTCCCCGAAGCGGTAGAGCTGGCTCAGCAGTCCCACGTTATCAAACAGCAGCACACGGGCCTGAGCCACGGTAGCTGCATCAGCCAGCGAATAGCGTTGCACCGGTCCCGGCAGCGTGGTTTCGACCAGGCGCAGGTTGGTTTCCGTCACTTCGTGCGGGGCGATGAGCACGCGCAGCTCGGCGCCGTAGCGCTCCAGCAGCGGGCGCAGCACGGGCAGGTCTTCGGCCCAGCTGCTGCCCACTACCAGCACGGGCGCGCCGTCGGCCACGAAGGCATCGACCAGGGGCAACGAGCGGGCCGGGGCCAGCGCAGTAGCCACCACGGTATCGAAGCGGGTGTCGCCGGCCACGCTCACCTTGTCAATTCCTATACTACGCAGTAACTGAGCCGAGGCGCTATTCTGCGTGAAAATGTGCGCGAAGCGCGTCAGGATTTTTCGAAAAAAGCCACCCCAGGGCTTGAAAAATACCTGTTCGGGCCGGAAGATAGCCGACACCACAATGGCCGGGATGCGTCGCTTAAACGCTTCATCCAGAAAATGATACCAGAACTCGTACTTCACAAATACCACCAGCCGGGGCTGCACGGCATCCAGAAAAGCCCGCGCGTTGGCGCGGGTATCCAGCGGCAAGTAGAAGATATAATCGGCTCCCGGCCAGTTTTTGCGGATTTCGTAGCCTGAGGGCGAGAAAAACGTGAGCACCACCTTGGTGCCGGGGTGTGCCTGCCGGTAGGCATCAATCAGCGGGCGGCCCTGCTCAAATTCGCCCAGCGAGGCGCAGTGGAACCATACGCGCGGAGCCGCATCGGCTCCAATGGTCTGGCGGATGTGGGCCAACAGCCCGCGCCGGCCCGCCACCCAAGCGGCGGCCTTGGGCACAAACGGCGCTAACAGCCGCAGCAGCAGGCCATACAGGCCCAGGGCGATATCGTAGAGGAAAAGCAAGCCCCAAAATTACGCACTGCGCGCCCAGTCGATGTTTCGGCTCACGATTAAACCCCCTTATCGGCCTCCCAATCCACGGGGCAGGCCTCGCCGTTGTTCTCGTAGTATTGCAGCGCGTCAATCATGCGCAGGGCCTCGTTGAGGCTGCGGCCCAGCGGCCGGTCGTTCACTAATTGGTGCCGCACGATGCCGTCCTTGTCAATCAAAAACAGGCCTCGGTAGGCCATTGGTGAGCCCACGAAGGTCATTTCGGCCTGCTCGGTGTAGTCGTAGTGGCCGCCTAGCACGTCGTAGTTGGCCGAAATGGTTTTGGTGGCGTCGGCCACCAGCGGGTAGGTCACGCCGGCGATGCCGCCCTGCGCGCGGGGCAGCTCCTGCCAGGCCAGGTGGGCATAGTGCGAATCGGTGGAGCAGCCCACCACGGCCACGCTGCGCTGCTCAAACTCCGCCAGCCGGTCCTGAAACGCCAGGATTTCGGTGGGGCACACCCGGCTGAAATCGGCGGGGTAGAAGTAAAATAGGACGTGCTTCTTGCCCAGATAGCGGTCGAGCGAAAACTCTTCTTCGGTCTTGCCGTCAATCACGGCCGTGGCCTTAAAGGAAGGGGCGCGCTTGCCCACGAGAACTGCCATGCGGAGAGGGAATAGGGATTGGTTATTCGAAAAATGTGTCATCCTGAGCGCAGCGAAGGACCTTATCACGATAGTGCCGGTTGAAATAACCGCAAGCACTTCTGCCGTGATAAGGTCCTTCGCTGCGCTCAGGATGACAAACGCTTTTATTGTTGCCTGGGTTGGCTCTGCCGCCCGCTTCAGCCCTGGCACACGAACTGAAACGTGTGCCGCGTGCGCTGCTCCAGCAGCAGGCGCTTGCCGGCCGTGAGGCGCGCAATGCTGGCCGCATCGTAGTTCTTGATGGTAAACAGCGTGAGGCCCGTGTTGTAGTGCAGCGTGAACTGCTCGCGCAGCAAATCGAGCAGCTGGTGTACCCGCCGCTCCGAATAGTCGACGCACACTGAAAAGCTGATGGCCGAGTTCTGCATCACATTAATCTTGAGCTTGGCCTGCGCCAGCGCCGCAAAAATCACTGCCATGTTCTCTTCCGAGATAAACGAAAAATCCTTGCTGGCGAAGGACAGCAGCACCTGGTCCGTCTTCCGAATGAAGGCTGGGGCCAGCGCCGGGTGCTGACAGTCGTGAATAAGCGTCCCTTCTGCTTCAGGGTCCAGAAACGACTTCACGCGCAGCGGAATGTTGCGGTCGGCCAGCGGTTTCAGCGTTTTGGGGTGGATGACCGACGCGCCGTAATACGCCATCTCAATGGTTTCGCGGTAGCTGATTTCGGGGTAGCGCACCGTGTCGGGGAAGATTTTGGGGTCGGCGTTGAGCAGCCCCGCCACGTCTTTCCAGATGGTCACCGACTCAGCCCGCAGGCAGTAGGCCAGGATGGCGGCCGTGTAATCGGAACCCTCGCGGCCCAGGGTGGTGGTGCGCCCGTCGGCCGTGCCGCCGACGAAGCCTTCAGTAACGATGACTTTAGCACCAGTTAATGCCTTGCTCACAAATTCTCTCGTTTGTGCTTCCGTTGCAGACCAGTTCACTTTGCCTTCGCGCCAAGCTTCATCTGTTCGAAGCAGCAATTGCGCCGGGACATGGCGCGCCGTTACAGATAAAAATTGCGTAAGGGCAGTGCTAGTCAGAAGGGTTGAAAACCGTTCCCCGTAAGATACTATTTGGTCGTAGCCCCGGTCGTAAGTTTCAGGCATGTGCACCAGTTGCATAAACTGTAGTTCTTCGGAAAGAGAGACAGTAAGATGCTGCAATTGAAGCTGTAGCTGCGGAAGGCTTATCTCTGGAATTAAGTCGGCTAACCCTACACAAGCATGCTCATGGTAGCCTTCCACTGCTGCCAACTGCGCCGAATAATCCCCGCCGCGATACGCCAGTTCATAAATCTCCTCCAGCGCATTGGTCGTCTTGCCCATCGCCGACACCACAATCACCAGCGGCCCCTGCGGGCCAAAATCTCGCACGATGCGGCAGAGGTTGAGAATAGCCGCCGCATCTTTCACCGACGCGCCGCCGAATTTATAAACCTGAAGGCCCTGTACTTTCTCCATAGGCCCCAAAAGTAGCGCCGCCGGCCGCAAATGCGGGTTTTTAAGCAGTACACTACGTTTTTTAAGCAGTGTGCCACCACCCGTAAGTTAAACGCAACCGATTGCACTTTGCCCCCGCTAGAGTAGCTTTGTTGGGCATTCCCGCTACTTCAATTTGATTCCCAATCCGCTATATGGACCACAATAAACTGGCCCTGCCCGTCGGCACTACTCTCGACCGCTTCATCATGCGCAAGCAGGAAGATTTCCCCTACGCCACGGGGGAATTATCCCAGCTGCTGCGCGATATTGCCTTGGCGGCCAAGATAGTTAACCGCGAAATCAACCGCTCCGGCCTCATCGACATCGCCGGCGCCTACGGCAGCCAGAACGTGCAAGGCGAGGACCAGCAGAAGCTCGACGTCATCGCCAACATCCGCTTCATCCGCGCCCTGCGCAACGGCGGCGAGGTGTGCACCATCATCTCCGAAGAAGACGACGAGATGATTCAGACTGGCAACAACCAGGGCAAGTACGTGGTGGCCATCGACCCGCTCGACGGGTCGAGCAACATCGACGTAAACGTGAGCATCGGCACCATTTTCAGCATCTACCGCCGCGTGTCGCCCACCGGCCGCGAGGGCACCGCCGCCGACTGCCAGCAGCCCGGCACCCATCAAGTGGCCGCCGGCTACGTCATCTACGGCTCCAGCACCATGCTGGTCTACACCACCGGCAACGGCGTCAACGGCTTCACCTACGAGCACTCACTGGGCGAATTCTTCCTCTCGCACCCCGACATCCTCACGCCCAAAACCGGCACCATCTACTCCATCAACGAGGGTAGCTCCGATTCCTTCTCGCCCGGCGTGGCTGCCTTCGTGCAGCATTGTAAGGACCAGAATTTCTCGGCCCGCTACATCGGCTCGCTCGTGGCCGATTTCCACCGCAACCTGCTCAAGGGCGGCATCTACATCTACCCCGCCACCGCCAAAAGCCCCAACGGCAAGCTCCGTCTCATGTACGAGTGCAACCCCCTGGCCTTCATTGTGGAGCAAGCCGGCGGCAAAAGCAGCAACGGCCACCGCCGCACCATGGAAATCGAGCCCCAGGCCCCGCACGAGCGCTGCCCCATTTTCATCGGCAGCAAAGAGCTGGTGGAGCAAGCCGAAGCCTTCATTGCCCAGGAGCAGCAAACCGCCAAAGTGCAGCCCTCCAAAGAGCCCAAAACCAAAGCCGACACCGCGCAATAGCAGTAAGTGCAATAACAGTAGCCTGTCCTGCTGATTTATTGCCACAACAAAAAAGCCGCTCCTGATTTCAGGAGCGGCTTTTTTGTTAACAAACAGGTCGAAACTACTCGGCCTTCTTGCGGCTTTTCTTGGCCGGAGCGGCAGCTTCCGGGTTGCCTTCGGCGGCCGGAGCAGCATCCGCCGCGCCAATCACGCCGCCGGTGCTCAGGGGCTCGTCGGCGCTGGGCTCGGTGGCCGCAGCTTTAGCGGCTTTGGTCGATTTGGCTTTGGCCTTCGGAGCCTCTTCCGCAGCAGGAGCGGCCGGAGTTTCCTCAGTGGCGGTTTCAGCAGCGGCAGCTTCCTGGTAGGGGCGGTGCTTGCTCACGATGCCGTACCAGCTGGCTAGCTTCTTGATGTCGGACAGGTACACGCGGTCACGGTCATAATCAGGAATCACGCCGGCCAGGAAATCGGTCAGCTCGCCTTCGCTCGATTTGGCCGTCACGGGCGACGCCGCGCCGTGTTTCTGGTAAATGCGCTCGAATACTTCCGTCAGCGGCACCGTCTCTTCGGGGTCCTGGGTATAGATGGAAATCTCCGACAGCAGCGACACTTTGTTGCGGGCCGGGGCCAGCGTGCGGGTTGCTTTTTCGTCGAGGCTTTCGACCAGCACGCCGTGGCGGGCGGCGCGCACCAGGCGGTACAGGCCGGGCATGCCGCTGATAGCGGCCAACTCTTGCAATTCGTAGGGCATTTTTGGGAATATTGAAAATGAAGAATGAAGAACAAAGAATGAGGAATGAAGCAAGAAACGCCGTGGGGCCATTTCACCAGCTTCATTCCTCATTCGTCCTTCTTCAGGGCAAAACTACAGATTATTGCGCATCCAGCGCGTTCGAACCCGTCACGCCGAGCTTGAACACGATGGGCAGGCTGGCCCGTATGGGCAGCTCCGGCTTTTTAAATTTCAGCAGGCGCACCACGCGCAGGGCTTCTTCGCCGGTGCCGCCGCCCAGCTGCTTCACAATGCGCAGGTCCTGCATCGTGCCATCGGCATTGAGCTGGAAGCTGATGATGCACTGGCCCTGAATGCGGTTGCGCTTGGCCAGTGGCGGGTACTTCAGCTCCTTGGCAATAAACTCGTACATGGCCGTCTGGCCGCCTTCGTAGTATTCGGCTACCGGAATGGACTTGCCCACCGAGCCGATGCCGGTGCCTTGCTCCGTTTGGGATTTGGGCGGCGCGGTGTTAGGAGTGGTTTGGGCGGCGGCCGGCGCGGCAGCCACCAGCAGCAGGCCCAGGGCCAACTGCGGAATGGAAATGTTTTTGGTCATGATGTTAATAAAGGGGGCGGGGAAACAGGGGTTAAAAGCAGCCATGCGGGCCAGTGGGCAGTTGGCAATTTAAGGGCCAATCTACGCATTGGCGGCGGCATCGGCCGTCCAGCTTTGGTTCACCTCCGAAATAAAGTCCAGCACCTCGTCGCGCCCCAGCCCGGTTTCGGCCGACGTCAGGAAATAGCGCGGCAACTCGTCCCAGATTTCGCTCATCTTGCGCAGATACTCCGTCACCAGCGCCTTGGTCTGGGCTGTGGATTGCTTGTCGGCCTTCGTAAACACCATCACGAACGGAATGCCTTCCTCGCCCAATTTCTCCATGAATTCCAAATCGACTGCCTGCGGCGCGTGGCGCGAGTCAATCAGCACGCACACGCACATCAGGTTGGCCCGGTTGCGCAGGTAATAATTAATCATCTTGGCCCATTCGGCGCGCGCGGATTTGCTCACCTTGGCGTAACCATAGCCCGGCAAGTCGACCAGAAACCAATTGTCATTAATGATGAAATGATTAATTAATTGCGTCTTGCCCGGCGAGGACGATGTTTTGGCTAGCGCCTTGCGCTCCGTCAGCATATTAATAAGCGACGACTTGCCCACGTTGGAACGGCCGATAAATGCGTATTCGGGCAGCGTAGGGGCGGGGCACAAATCGGCCCGCGAATTACTCGTCAGAAAGCGCGCGTCGTGAATAATCATGGATAAGGCGGGTAATAAACGGGAAATTAACGAGCCGCAAAATTACGCTGGAATGCAACCCGATGATGAATAAATAAAAATGCAGCAATGAATGGCTATTTCATTGGTGCTTCTATATTTGCGCGGCATGCCAGCCAAACCAGCGGGCCGCTGCCCCCGCACTCGACCACTGCCGAATGGCCGAAATTTTGCCAAAAACCGCTTTTCGTAAGCAAACGACCTATCTTTGCCCGTCATTGGCATTGCCATGACGTGGCTCCGTGTGGGGTTTTACGCCCGAAAGTCGGTTACCTTCTGCGCAAATGCGCATTAAAGCCTAACCCTATCGTGGTTTTTCAGTATAAAGCCCAAAATATAGTTGCCTGCTGCTGCCTTCGGCGTTGCATTTCCACTTACAACCCCTTCAGAAATTTCTTTTTTTCAAATCTCTCCTCCAATGGACAACTTATCCAGAAGGTTACTGCAAGCGTCGTGCGCCGTTGCCCTCACCGCCACAATTGCCTCCCCGGCTCAGGCGCAAAGCACGCGTAAGGACCTGAAAACCGGCAACAAGTTCTTCGAGCAGGAAAACTACCGCGCGGCCCTGCCTTACTACGAGAAGGTATTGGCCAAAGACCCGAACAACGCCAAAGCGCTGTTCAACGCCGGCATTTCCTACATGTCGTTCGACAAGGAGAAGGCCAGCGACTACATCTACAAAGCGCAGAAACTGAAGCCGAAGGTTTCGAAGGACGTAGAATACTGGCTTGGCCGGGTTGACCACCTCAACTACAACTTCGACGAGGCCGTGGCCCACTTTCAGGCCTACAACGCAACGTTGAAGAAGAACGACCAGCGCAAAGAGGAGCTGGCGCAATGGATTCAGCACAGCAAAAACGCGAAAATCCAGTTCAACTCGCCCAAGGACATCTTCGTGAAGAACCTGGGCCCCACCATCAACACGCAATTCTCGGAGCACAGCCCCGTGATTTCGTCGGATGATAAAATCCTCATCTTCACCTCGCGTGGTGAGAGCGTAACCGGTGCCAGCGGTAGCGTGAGCGACAAGAAAAACAAGAGCGTTGCCGCCGACGGCGAGTACTACGAAGACATCTTCGAAGCCACCCGCGTGGACGATGAGAACTGGCAGAAGCCTCGCTCGCTGAGCGGCGTGCTCAACGGCAAAGGCCACGACGCCTCGATTCAGTTGTTCGACAATGACACGAAGATGTTGATGTACCGCAACGACAACAACGGTGACATCTTCGTAACCGACAAGAGCGGCGGCGACTGGACGGCTCCCAAGCCCCTGGATGGCAACATCAACTCGAAAGCGTTCGAATCGGATGCCTTCATCACCCCGGACGGTCTGACCATCTACTTCTCGACCGGTAAATACTCGGAAGACGGTACGCTGGACCTGTACACCTCCACCCGCACCTCGACTAGTTCGGAGTGGGGCACGGCCCGTTCGCTGGGTGCCAACATCAACACCAAGTACGACGATGACAGCCCCTACCTGAGCAAGGATGGCAAGACGCTGTACTTCTCGTCGCGCGGCCATAACACCATGGGCGGCTACGACATCTTCAAGTCGGAGTACGACGAGGCTGGCCGCAAGTGGGGCCCAGCTCAGAACATGGGCTACCCTGTGAACACGCCGGACGATGACTCCTATTACCGTCTGAGCCCCGATGGTTCGTACGCTTACCTGAGCTCGTACCGCATTGGTGGCTACGGTGAGAAGGACATTTATACCATCAACTACATCAAAAACGCCAACATCGTTGGTAAGGTGTTCTCGTCGAAAGACAGCACCACGGTAATCCCGGGTGTGGAGCTGGTATTCAGCGGTTCGCAGGCTGATAAAACGGCCCTGAGCTTCCGTGACATAACCAAGCCCGATGGCGCTTACCAGGTAGCCGTACTTTCGGGCCGTACCTATCAGGTGGCCGTTAGCAAGGATGGCAAGCCGATTGAGACGCAGGAATTTGCCGTGCCGGTATCGACGAACGACTCGACGACCATCACGAAGAATTTCTACATCAACTATGTTGATACGTCGGCGGTGAACATGTTCGCTACCAAGAACATTTACTTCGACACCGACAAGTACAAGCTGCGTCCGGAGTCGATTACGACCCTGAACGAAATCAGCCAGGTGCTGACGGCTAACCCCGGCATCAACATCTCGGTAGAAGGCCATTGCGACTCGCGCAACACCGACGAGTACAACATGGTACTTGGCCAGAACCGCGCCAACGCGGCCTTCAACTACCTGAAAAAGCAGGGCATTGCTGAGGCTCGTATGACGACCGTGAGCTACGGCGAGCGTCGTCCGGCTGCGCCGAATGATTCGCCTGAAAACATGCAGCTTAACCGCCGCGACGAGTTCAAGGTGGTGCTGAAGGAAGGCGAAACCATGCCGACCATGAACGCTCCGACCAGCACGACTCGCAGTGGTACGAGCGGTTCGTCGACCACTACTACGACCACCACGTCGGCTCCGCTGAACCCCGGCAAGAGCAAAGTAAAAATGGCCGACGGCACCAAGGTGAAAACCAAGGTGGACGAGGATTCGGACAAAGTGAAGGTTAAAACCAAAGGCTCCGCTGGCGACAAGTCGAAGACCATCACCAAAGACGGTGAGCTTGACGCGAAAGCCAAAGACGCCAGCGGCGAAAAAACCAAAGTGAAAGCCAAGAACTAATTATTGTTCAGGCTACTAAGTTGGGAAGCGGGCCGGGCAGTTTGCCCGGCCCGCTTTTATTATCACGAGTTTCGGCGGGTTGCTTTTCTTTTATGACAAGGCCCGCTAACAAACCAGCCCAATTGGGCGTTGGGGGAGAACAATTTTCCCGCTTCATTAACGTTCTTTGCGCCCGCACATGGCCGTCGTACCCTACAAAGACAATTCCGCCGATAAGAAATCGCAGGTTGCCCAGATGTTTAACTCCATCGCGGGCAAGTACGATTTTCTCAATCATTTTCTCAGCGTCGGCACCGACATTTACTGGCGGCGCAAGGCGGTGGACGAGCTGAAAACCCTGCGCCCGGCCCGCATTCTGGACATTGCGACCGGCACCGCCGATTTTGCCATTGAAACCCTGCGGGCCGCCGCACCCGATGCCCAGGTGACGGGCGTCGACATCTCGGAAGGAATGCTGGAGGTGGGGCGGCGCAAGCTGGCCGCCAAGGGCTTGGGCCACCGCATTCAGCTGGAGCTTGGTGATTCGGAAAATCTGCCGTTTAATGACGGCGAGTTTGATGCGGTGACAGCCTCGTTTGGGGTGCGCAACTTTGCGCATCTTGAAGTTGGCCTAGCCGAGATGCACCGCGTGCTGCGGCCGGGTGGCAAACTCGTTATTCTGGAATTCAGCAAGCCCAGTGCCTTTCCATTAAAGCAAGCGTATAATTTTTATTTTCGTCGGGTACTGCCGGTCTTTGGCAAGCTGATTTCTAAAGACCAGTCGGCATACACTTATTTGCCAGCCTCGGTGCAGGCTTTCCCCGACGGCCCCGATTTCCTGGCTATTTTAACCAAAGTCGGCTTTAGAGAACCTGCATGGCAACCACTGACCTTCGGAATAAGCTCCATCTACACCGCGCAGAAGTAAAGCGCTTTCTGCTGCTGGGTGTGCTGGTGCTGGTGCTGCCCACGGCAGCCATGGCGCAGCGCAAAGCCCAGTCGCGGGCCAATCGGGGCAAAAACGGCACGCTCAAATCCATCACGGTGAACAACCTGCCGGGCTACGATGACCGGTGGTTTCACCCGGGCATGTACATCAGCGGCTCGGCTTCGCGGTTTGTGATTGAGCAATCGAGCGCCTATATCGCCAACCAGTATGTGACGGCCAATTCTATCTACAGCCCGAGTCTGGGCGTGGGTTTTATTGGCGATGCGCGGATTGGCGGGCGCCGCTCGCCATTTATTTTCCGCTTTGCACCGGGGGTTAATTTCCTGACGCGGAAAGTGGAATTTACGCCCCGTAACTACCCGGTGCCGGATTCGGTGGTGACGCAGGAGGTGACATCAACGGTGGTGCAGTTTCCGCTGCTGATTAAGTATCAGTCGGACCGGCGGCGCAATTCACGGATGTACATAATTGCCGGCATCAACCCCAGTGTCACGGCCAGCAACCGCCGCAGCGACCCGTTGCGAAACCAGCTTCGAGCGCTCAATAGCGACCTGACGCTGGAATATGGGGTGGGGTTGGACTTGTTTTACCCGTTGTTTAAGCTGGCGCCGGAAATACGGTTTTCGCACGGACTGAAAAACCTGCTGGTGGGGCACAACGACGTGTTCAGCAACAGTCTGCAAAGCATCAGCACCAACTCGGTGACGCTGTACATTAACATTCAAAACTAATTTTTCAATAGTCGGTATTGGGTAGCCAGCAGTTGGACAAAGATGTTCCGGCTGCTGGCTATTTAGTACCGGCTTTTTATTTCGACCTCATGAAAATTGCTTTTGTAACCGGCGCATCGTCGGGCATTGGCCGGGCTACGGCGGTGGCGCTGGCCAAGGCTGGCTACCAGTTGGTGGTGACCGGGCGGCGGCGCGAGCGGCTGGACGAACTAGCGGCGGAGCTGGCACCGGTGCCGGTGCATGTCCTCACGTTCGATGTGCGCGACCGGGCGGCGGTGGACGCGGCCGTGGCGACTTTGCCCGAAGCCCTGCGTGCGCCCGATGTGCTGGTGAACAACGCCGGGGGCGCGCATGGGCTGAATCCCATTCAGGCCGGCGACCCGGCCGACTGGGACCAGATGCTGGATGCTAACGTGCGCGGCCTGCTGAACGTGACCCACGCGCTGCTGCCGGGCATGACGGCCCGGCAAACGGGTTTTATCCTGAATATCGGCTCCATTGCCGGGCAGGAGGCTTATGCCAACGGCAACGTGTATTGCGCCAGCAAAGCGGCAGTGCAGATGCTCACCAAAACCATGCGCCTCGACCTGCTGCCCACCGGCGTGCGGGTGGCGGAGGTGAACCCCGGGGCGGTGGAAACCGAATTTTCGCAGGTGCGCTTCAAAGGCGATGAGGCACGGGCGGCGAAGGTATACGAGGGTTTCGAACCGCTGAAGCCGGAGGATATCGCCGAGGTGATTGTATTCATGGTGACCCGGCCACCGCACGTGACCATTGCCGAGGTGCTGGTGCTGGCGGGCGCGCAGGGCGCGGCTACTACGATTAACCGAAAATAATTTGCTTCAAATAGAAAAGCCCCGCCGGCTGCGATACTATGCAGCCGGCGGGGCTTTTCTATTGCTTTGAAACGGCCAGGTGTTCCAGAATAGCGCGGTTCAATTCGTGCTTTCCGGCGAAGGTGAGTAGTCGTGCATCGGCTCCGAGCTGCTGTAAATGCTGGAACTGCTGCTCGGCCTGGGCTGTGGAAATGTACTCATCAGCGGAGCCCATAACGACGGACAGCGGCAAACCTTGGAGGAGCTGTTGCGCGGCACCGGGGGCAAGGTCATCGGGGAAGCCGCCGGCCCAAAGAATAAGGTGGGCGGGACGAAAAGCCGCCCGTGCCAGCCAGCGGCCCACCGTGGCGGTACCCTGTGAGAAACCCAGTACGGTAACGTGCACCTCCGGTGGGCATTGGCCGAGTACCGTTGCGGCCAGCTGATTGAGGAAATTGACGTGGTCGTCGATTTCGTGCAGGCGGTCGTCGCGGGTCATCCAACTGGCGCCTACGCGGCCGCCGTTGCCGCTGAGGTAAAAACGCGAGAGGCCTTCGGGCGCAATGACAACGGTGGTTGGGTCGGTTTCGGTGAGAAAGGCGAAGTGCCGGACGAAATACGCCGCCAACTGCCCGTAACCATGGCACACAAACCAAACACGCCTGGTGTGGGCTGATAACTCGCCCAATTGCTGGTAACGGGCCGTGCGGGCGACAGTGAGGTGGCGCTCCATAAAACCGTGGGGGCCGCTCCGGCTACCCGAGGAGCGGCAAGTCGTCGGCAGAGAAGCAGAAGGGCATGAGGGCGCTGAGGGCGCTGAAGCGCAGGATGGTGCCATCGCGGCCGGGCAGCAGCAGCGGAATGGGCTGGCCCTGGCGCGATTCGTATTCGAGCATTACCTGGCGGCAGGCGCCGCAGGGGAGAGCGGGGCCAAATTCGCCGTGGCGGGGGCGAGCGGCCACGGCCATGCCCACAATGGGCGCGTGGCCAGGCTGCGCAGCGGCAAGCCCAAACAGGGCTGTGCGCTCGGCACAGAGGCCGCTGGGGTAGGCGGCGTTTTCCTGGTTGGTGCCCTTGAAAATGGTGCCATCGGCCAGGAGCAGCGCCGCGCCGACGTGAAAGCCGGAATAGGGGGCGTAGGCGTGCGCAGTGGCATCGCGGGCGGCCTGCCAGGTAGTTTGCTCGGCGGGAGTGAGGTCGGTAGCGGCGTCCAGCTCTTCGAAGTCAATAAGCTGCTGGCGGGAATTGCGGGCCATGCGGATGGGATTAGGGGGCGGCGAAGGTAATACGCTGCGGGCAATCAGGAAGGGGCTAGTAAAGCAAACGGGTTATTTTTGCCAATAACCGTTTGTGATGCAGTTGGTTAATCGTTACTACAAGTGCGCCAAAATTTCGGAAGCCAAATTCCGGCAGGTGTTGCGCCTGTTTGCCTTGGATTTGACGGCCAGTGATGCGGCTCGTCTCAGCGGCTTGAGTCGGGTGAGCACCACGGCCCTCTACCAGCGCCTGCGCCGCTACCTGGTGGGCTTGCGCCACGTGCCGGTCGAGTTGCGCGGCACGGTGGAAGTCGATGAATCGTACTTCGGCCCGCGCCGGGTGCGCGGCAAACGGGGCCGTGGAGCAGGCGGCAAGACCATCGTCTTTGGCCTGTTCAAACGCGGCGGCCAGGTGTACGTGGAAATCGTGCCGAATTGCGCCAAAACTACCTTGCAGGCCATTATCCGGGGCCACATCGCGCCCGACGCCATCGTGCAAACCGACGGCTGGCGCGGCTACGACGGGTTGGTGGACGTGGGCTACGACAAGCATTTTCGCGTGCAACACGGGCAGAATGAGTTTGCGCGGGGAAGTCAGCACATCAACGGCATCGAATCGTTCTGGAGCTTTGCCAAGCGACGACTCGCGCAGTTCAACGGCATCCGCGCCGCCGACTTTGAGCTCTTCTTGTTTGAGTCCGAAATGCGCTTTAACCACCGGCGCCAAGACCTCTACAAATTTCTTTTAGCTTCGCTGCGATGCTACCCACTTTAGCCCCTTTGCTTTACTAGCCCCTCAGGAATTAAGAATTTATAATTAAGCATGCAGCAATGAAAATTAGTGCTGGGGCAGCATCCCCGGGCGGGCTTCTTCATTAAGCCCAGCGTTCTACTTTTGCCGCATGACTTCCCGCCTTTTGCTCCTCGGGGCTGGCCGCTCGGCCTCGTCCCTTATTCAATACCTGCTGCGCCAAGCGCCCACCGAAAACTGGTTTCTGACCGTGGCCGACGTTAACCCGGCGCACCTGGCGCCGGTACTGGCCGCCCATTCTGAGTACGCCCGCGCCGTGCCGTTCTCGACGGATAACGAGGCCCAGCTGGAGGAGCTGGTGAGCCAGGCCGATGCCGTGATTTCGATGCTGCCCGCCGCCCTGCACCCGGTAGTGGCGCGGGCCTGCGTGCGCCACGGCCGCCATTTGGCCACGGCCAGCTACGTGAGCCCCGAGATTCGGGCGCTGCACGAGGAGGCAGTGGCCGCCGGCGTGACGCTGCTCATGGAATGCGGGCTGGACCCGGGCCTCGACCACATGTCGGCCATGAGGGCCATTGCGCACATCCGGGCGCGGGGCGGAGTTATTACTTCTTTCAAAAGCTACTGCGGCGGCCTGCTGGCCTCGGCAGCGGAGGGCGACAATCCGTGGAAATACAAGTTTACCTGGAACCCGCGCAACGTGGTGCTGGCGGGCCAGAGCACGGCCAAGTTTCTGGAAAACGGCTTGCCGCGGTTCATTCCGTACCAGCAATTATTTGCCCGTACCGAAACGCTGACGGTGCCTGAGTACGGCGAGTTTGAAGGCTACGCTAACCGCGACTCGCTGAGCTACCGCGCGCCGTATGGGCTGGAGGACATTCCAACCATTCTGCGCGGCACCCTGCGGCGGCCGGGCTATTGCGCCGCCTGGCACGCGTTGGTGCGCCTGGGCCTAACCGATGATTCGGTGAACCTGGATAACCCCGAAACCATGACCTGGGCGGAATTGGTGGCCGCCTACCTGCCGGTATGCCACATCCCGCACCTCGACCTGGCTCAGCGCGTGGCTACTTATCTGGGCTTGAACCCAGCCGGCGAAGAAATGGGACGCCTGAACTGGCTGGGCCTGTTTTTGGACCGGCCCGTGGGCCACGCACACGCTACGCCCGCCCAACTGCTGGAGCGCCTGCTGGCCGAAAAGTGGCAGCTGCAGCCCCATGACCACGACCTGATTGTGATGCAGCACCTCTTCGAGTTTGAACTGGCTGGCACCCCGCACCGCCTCACGTCGTCGCTGGCCGTGGAGGGCGACGACGCCACCCACACCGGCATGGCCAAAACCGTAGGCCTGCCCCTGGGCATGGCTGTGCGCCGCCTGCTGCGCGGCGAAGTGCCCCAGCGCGGCGTGCTGATTCCAGTGCAGGCGGATTTGTACGAACCCATTCTGGATGAGCTGGCCGCCGATTACGGCATCCGATTTAGCGAAGAAGAAGTGTAGTGCATGGTGCCGGGCAATACGCAGCTGATGGCGGGCGTTGGAAATGGGCATGATGGCGATGTCACTCCGGGTTTATTTGGTAATGCGGGCGAAGTTGCTGGGCCGGTTGCTGCGCGAAATCGGCTGGCTGCGGCTGGCGCTGCTGGCCCCGGTGTTGGTGGCGGCTCTGGGCCAGGGATTGGTGCTGGCGGCCCCGCACCCAACGGGGCAGTGGGCAGTACCATTGTTGACTGCTTTAACCTTGGCTTCAGCCCACCGGCAGCGGGCCGATTTGCGATTTCTATTTATCAACGCGCCGCACTTTCGGCACTGGTTGGCCGTGGAGTATGGGCTGGTGGCATTGCCCGTAGCACTGGTGCTGTCTTTTTTCCACGACTGGAGTGCCGCCCTGCTGGCGCTGGGCTTGTCCGCCACGGCGGCCCTGCTGCCCCCCGCCCGTGATGACCGCAGCACGCAACACCGCGCCCGCAGCCCGTTTCGGAGTGAGGCGTTTGAATGGGTGGGCGGGCTGCGGGCTGGTGGGCTCTGGGCGTGGCCGGTGCTGGTGGCCGGGGCAATGTGGCAGCGCGCCTCGCCGCTGGGGCCGGGCGTGGCATTGGTGGCGTGGCTGCTGGTGCTGCTGGCCTGCTACGGCACCCCCGAGCCGGTGATTATGCTGGTGACGGCAGCGCGCACGCCAGGGCAATTTCTGCGGCGGCGGCTGGGGCTGGGCGTGGGCTACGCGGCCCTCACGGCCGCGCCATTTCTCTGGCTGCTGGCGGTGGGGCCGGCGGGCGTGGGCGGGGCGGTGGCGGTGGCCGCATTCTGGCTGGGGCTGGTGGCGCTGCTGATTCTCACCAAGTATGCGTTTTACCCCAATGCCACGCACATTCGCACCACGCAGGCACTGGTGATAGGGGTGGCGCTCACCTTATTTGCCCATCCGGTGTACCCGGTGCTGCTGTTGGTGGCAGTAGGGGGATTGATTTGGCAAAGCCAGCGGCGTTTGCGGGCGGTGCTGGGAAGTTGAGTTAAGGGTTAGGAGTGAAGTGTTGTCCGCTGGCTTAAGTTGAGGACTGAATTTGATTGAACGGTATGCTGGAAATTCTCAATCTGCGCAAAGCCTATGGCTCGCATATCGTGTTGCACGAGGTCAGCCTGAGCCTGCTTCCCGGCACTATTCACGGGCTGGTGGGGGCCAATGGCGCGGGCAAAACCACGCTCATTAATTGTCTCTACGGCCTGGAAAACGACTTTGCCGGCACCATCCGTGACACGGCTGGCTCGCCGGTGCGCGAGCATTGCGGCCTGCTGCCCTACGAGCCGTATTTTTACCCGCGCCTCACCGGGCGCGAGTACCTGGAATTCTGCCTGCAGGCGCGGGGCCGGCCAGTGGTTGACTTCGCTGGCTGGAACCAACTGCTGGAGCTGCCCCTCGACCAATACGCCGATGAATACTCGGCCGGCATGCGCAAAAAGCTGGCCCTGCTCGCGCTGCTGGTGCAGCAGTTCACCTACCTTATTCTCGACGAGCCCTTCAACGGCCTCGACCTCGAAGCCAATCTGTTGCTAAAAGAAATACTGAAGCGCCTGCGTGACCGCGGCACGGGCATTCTGCTCACTTCGCACATCCTGGGCGCGCTCACCGAAACCTGTGATGAAATCTCGGTGCTGGTGGGCGGGCGGGTACAGCGGCACTACGCTGCCAGTGAGTTCGGCACGCTGGAGCATGACTTGCTCGACAGCCTGCACCGCGAAAAGCTGGGCCTGCTGGCCGGGCTGGTGTAGCGCGGGCAGTAGCGCGGACTTTTAGTCCGCGAGTTATTTTGTTGGATTCGCGGACTAAAAGTCCGCGCTACAGCGCCAGATAAAACCCCGCCAGCAGCGCCCGAAACTCCGCTGAATATTCCGCGTCATTTTCCGCCGTGCGGATAATCAGCTCCGTTTCCTGCACTTCTACCGCCTCCCGCCGAAAGCCTGTGATGTGCCGCAGCGGCCGGCTGCCGGGCCGGTGCCGCACCACCAGCCGCGTGGCCGCGTGCAGCCCGGCCGCCGCCGCTACCTGCTCAAACGCCGACATTTCCGGCGGGGGCAGCAGCACCGTAAGCAGGCCCACCGGCAACAGAAACTCCGCGGCAAAAGCCGCTAGTGCTTCAAAAGAAAGCGTATCGGCGGCCTCGTGGCGGGCCGTGGTGCGGGCCGCATCGGGCGAGCGCAGCGACTGGCGAAAAAACGGTGGGTTACAAATAATGTGGCTGAACCGCAGGTCGGCGTTAGCCACAGGTGCCGGCCGCGTGGCCGCGTATTCGGCCAAGCCCATGGCCCGCACACCAATGCGCTTGCTCCACGGGCTGGCCGCCACGTTGGCCGCCGCTTGGGCCGCTGCAGCCGCGTCAATTTCCACTGCTTCGATTTCGACGGTGGCGTGGCGCTGGGCGGCCATGAGGGCCAGCAAGCCGGTGCCGGTGCCGATATCGAGCAGGCGGGTAGCGCCGGTAAGGTCGGCCGCCGCGCCCAGTAGGCAGGCATCGGTGCTCACCTTCATGGCGCAATTAGCCTGCCCGATGCGGAACTGCTGAAACTGGAAGTAGTCGTTGGGCACGAAGCAGCTACAATAAGGACTTGGTGGCTTCGATGGCCTCGTAGCCCTCATCTACCAGCAGGCCTTTGCCCAAGGCGCTTTGAACGGCCAGCACGTCGCAGCGCTCGTTTTCGGCGTGGCCGGCGTGGCCTTTTATCCAGTGAAAAGTGACTTTGCGTTGCTTGTAGATGCGCAGAAAGCGCCGCCACAGGTCCTCGTTGGCCTTTTTGCCGAAATCGGGCTTCTTTTCCCAACCGAACACCCACTTTTTCTCCACGGCATCGACCACGTACTTGGAGTCGGACACGACGCGGATGGGCAGGTCGGGGCGGGTCACGGCTTCGAGGCCGACGATGACGGCCAGCAGCTCCATGCGGTTGTTGGTGGTGCGGCGGAAGCCCTGGGTGAGCTCCTTCTCGTGGGGGCCGTAGCGCAGAATGGCGCCGTAGCCGCCCGGGCCGGGGTTGCCGCGGGCCGAGCCGTCGGTGAACAGGTGAATCATTGAATAGATGGGCGGATTGCCGAATGGGTGCATTGTTGAATTGTTGCATCGTGTGAATCAATTCAACAATGCACCCATTCGGCAATCCGGCAATTAATTAGAAATTAGCCTTGAATAACTTGATGGCGATGGCCAGCAGAATCACGCCGAACACGCGGCGCAGCACGTCCTCCCCGGCTTTGCCGAGCTGGCGCTCAATCCAGGGGCTGGTTTTGAGCACGGCGTAGACGAACACGAGGTTGAGCAGGATGCCGACCAGGATGTTGGGCAGCGTGTAGGCGGCGCGCAGCGAGAGCAGCGTGGTCATGGTGCCGGCCCCGGTGATGAGCGGAAAAGCCAGCGGCACAATGGAGCCGGTGCTGGCCGTGAGGTCGGAATGAAACAGCTGGATGCCGAGTATCATTTCCAGTCCAATGAGGAAGATGATGACCGCGCCCGCCAGGGCAAAACTCTCGTTATCGACCCCAAACAACCGCAAAATGCTCTGGCCCAGAAACAGGAAAGCCACCATGAGGCAGCCCGCCACGAAGGTGGCCAGCTCGGCCTTAATCTGACCTTCGCGCTGCCGAATCTGGATGATAATCGGGATGGAGCCCACGATGTCAATCACCGCGAAGAGCGTGAGCGTGACGGAGAAAATTTGCTGGAGATTGAGCATGATTGAGGACTTTGAGGTGGGGGCGGGGGCGCACCCTACAACCTATTACCCCGGGTATTCCTTGGCGAAAAACTGCACCAGGGCCTCCATAGCGGCATCGGGCACGGCGGGGAAGTTGGCAATGCGGATGGTGGTGTTTTTCAGCGGGCCGTAGCCGCTGCCCAGCTGCAGGCCGGCTTCCTTGGCTTTGGCTTTGATTTCTTCGATGAGGGCGGGCTCGCCGCGCAGGCCGATGACGGTGGTGGAACGGGTTTCGTAGTTGTGGACGAGGGGCGTGAGCGGCGTGGCCTGCTCGAAAAAGGCGTAGAGCTTCTCGGCGCGGTCGGCGAGGTGCTGGTGCACGGTTTTGATGGGCTCGCGGTCGGCCAGCACGCGGCTCATGAGGTAAATGCCCAGCACGTTGGGCGTGTAGTTGGTTTGGTGGTTCAGCATCTGGCTCAGCATGGCGGGCAGCGCGTTGTAGTGGGCGCGGTCGTTCACGAGCTTGGCCTGGGCCACGGCGCGGGGCGAGAGAATCATCACGCCCAGGCCGGCGGGCAGCCCGAAGCACTTCTGCACCGAGCCGTACCAGATGTCGGCCTTGATGTATTTCAGGTTCAGGCCGGCCAGCGAGCTGGTGGCATCCACCGCCAGCAGGGCCCCGCCGAGGCGGTTGTAGAGGTTCAGAATGAAGCCCTCGCGCAGCTGGGTGGCGGTGCTGGTTTCGTTTTGGGTGATGCAGACGAGGTCGGTATCGTCGGGGGCGAAGGGCAGGCTGGCCACGTCGGGCAGCTCATCGAGCCCGAAGCTCAGGCCCGTGCTGGCCGGCCGCAGGGCCTTGGCGTACTTGTACCACTTCTCGCCGAAGTCGCCGTTGTAGAGGTGAAACGAGCGGCGGGGCGTCAGGCTTTGGGCCAGGATTTCCCAGCACTCGGTGGCCGAGCCGGTGAACAGAACGGTGTAATCCTGCGGTACGTTGAGCTTAGCTTTGAGGTCGGCCACGGTCTGGCGCACCAGGCTAATGACTTTGTCGGAGCGGTGCCCGGCCGAGAGCCAGTCCTCGTCAAAAGCATCGGTGAGGTACTGCCGAACGGCGGGATATACGGCCGAAGGCCCGGGATTGAAAGTATACATGGAGGAGAAAGGCTAGAGGAGAGAGACGCCGCCACCGCAAAGGTAGCGGCTGCGCCAACCGCCGAAAGAACGATTTTGGGGCCGGCGAACGCGCTGCTCAACGTGAAGCAGCCCCTTCTGTTACCTTAGAAGCCGTTGCGCAGCAGCAAGGAGCCTGTTCTCGTCGGCAAGTAGCCCCTCCGCACCGCCCAGCAGGTTCTTTGCACCCCCAAGAAGCCGGTTCGCACCCCTAAGGAGCCTCTTCGCACCCCCAAGAAGCCGGTTCGCACCGCCAAGGAGCCCCTCCACACCGATGGGAAGAGGCTCCTTAGCGGTGCGAACCGGCTTCTTGGGGGTCGGGAAGGGCTTCAGACCCGAAAGCCCACCCGTTTGGGCGTCTGGTTCACAAACCATTGCACGGCGAGGCGGTAGCTCTCTAGTCCGAAGCCGCTGATGCTGCCGGCGCAGTGCCGTCCAAAGAGGCTTTTCTGGCGGAAGTCCTCGCGGGCGTGCAGGTTGCTCAGGTGCACCTCCACCACGGGCGTGCTGATGGCGGCCACGGCATCGGCCAGGGCCACGCTGGTGTGGGTGAGCCCGCCGGCATTGAGCACGATGCCGTGGTGAATGAAGCCGACTTCGTGCAGCTTGTCGAGAATCGCACCTTCGTGGTTGGATTGAAATTGCGTGAGCTTGACTTGCGGAAAGGCTGCTTCGAGCTCGGGAAAAAAGTCCTCGAAGGAGCGGTTGCCGTAGATGCCGGGCTCGCGGCGGCCGAGCAGGTTGAGGTTGGGGCCGTTGAGAATTAAGATGTCCATGTTGGAGGTTTTGAAGGCCAAAGAACGTCATGCAGCGCGCAGCGGAGCATCTTGGTCGGGGTCGTAATTCAATCGGCAGAAAAAGTATCAGTGGTAGCAGGCAAGATGCTTCGCTGCGCGCTGCATGACGTTCTTTGGTTGCCCAAAGCCCCATTACCCATGACCTGGCCCATTGCCCTGAAACAGTTCGACGGCTACCTGCGCCTCGAAAAATCCCTCTCGCCCAACTCCGTGGAGGCTTATGTGCGCGACATCACCAAGCTCCAGCAGTTTCTCATTATCCAAAAGCTGCACATCGGCCCCACGCAGGTGAGCACCGAAGTACTGCGCGAATTCCTCAACACGCTGCAAGGCCTGGGCCTGAGTGCCACCTCGCAGGCCCGCACCCTGTCGGGCCTGAAGGCGTTTTTCAGCTTCCTCATCATGGAGGACCTGCTGAAACTGGACCCCACCGACACCCTCGAAGCCCCCAAAACCGGCCGCCACCTGCCCGATACCCTCAGCTACCCCGAAGTAGAGCAGCTGCTAGCCGTCATCGACCTGAGCACCGACGAAGGCCTGCGCTCCCGCGCCCTGCTCGAAGTGCTGTACTCGTCCGGCCTGCGCGTGAGCGAGCTCTGCGACTTGCGCCTGAGCAACATTTACACCGACGAAGGCTTCATGAAAGTGGTGGGCAAGGGCAACAAGGAGCGCCTCGTGCCCGTGGGCCGCGAAGCCCTCAAGCACCTCAACTTCTACCTCAGCGGCGTGCGCGGCCACCTGGATATCAAGCCCGGCAGCGAAGATTTCGCCTTCCTGAGCAAGAACGGCCGGCCGCTGTCGCGCATCACGGTATTCACCACACTCAAGAAACTGGCCGAGCAGGCAGGCCTGCGCAAAACCATCAGCCCGCACACGCTGCGGCATTCCTTTGCCACGCACCTGATAGAAGGTGGGGCCGACCTGCGCGCCGTGCAGGAGATGCTGGGCCACGCCAGCATTACCACCACCGAAATTTACACGCACCTGGACAGAGACTTTCTGCGGCAGGTGATTACCGAGTTTCACCCGCGCAGCTAGGGTGGGGGAGGCGGTGGAGAAAATCAAATAAGCACGTCATGCAGAGCGCAGCGAAGCATCTTTACCGCACAACGCAATTCAATCGACTGAATTACTGCCTGCGGTAAAGATGCTTCGCTGCGCTCTGCATGACGTTCGATAATCGTCTGCCACATCCCGCCTGCATTGTGTAAATTTGACCTTTCTGCACCCGACGAATGGCCGATAATCGTTATAAAAATCCTCCCGCCGGCCCCTCGGCTAACCGCCCGAACGAGCCCAAGGCCAACCGGCGCAACGAGCCGCGCTCCAACGCGCCGGCTCTTGAGCCTGTCCCCGCCGCCCGCCCGGAGCCCCGCCCCGCCGCCAACGTGCCCAAAGCCGCCCGCGCCGCCCAGCAAGCCCCAACAGCCAAGCCCGCCAAGCCGCCCCGCGCCCCGCGCGGCCCCCTGCCCGGCGTGGGCAACCTGCTGAGCCTGCTGCGCGACCGCCGCTTTCATCTTTTCGTGGGCTTCGGGCTGCTGCTGGGCAGCCTCTACCTCACCATTGCCTTCACCTCCTTCCTCTTCACCGGCCACGCCGACCAGAGCGTGGTGGGCGCCATGAGCACCATCCCGGTGAAGGAGGCCGGTGCGGAATCACACAACTGGCTGGGCCTGCTCGGAGCCTGGGCCGCCGAGCTGTTCATTTATAAGCTGTTTGGGGTGGCGGCGTTTGCGCTCATTCCCATCGTGTTTTTTCTGGGGTACAAGATTGTGTTCCGGGCCGCGCCGGTTTCGGTGAGCTACGTGCTGGCGCTGGGCCTGTTCAGCATAGCTTGGCTGAGCGTGCTGCTGGGCTATGTGGTGGTGTCGTTGGCCGCGCCGGGGGCCGACCCTGTACTGGCCCACCGCTTGGATTTTCTGTGCGGCGGCGTTGGTTTCGAAGCTGCTTCCTGGCTCGATAGCCTCATTGGCTGGGGCACGGTGCTGCTGCTGGCCTTCGCCCTGATATCGTTCGTGGTGTTCTTCTTCAACGTCACCAGCCTCAACCTGGGCCGGTTCCGCAGCCTCAGCACCGAGGACGATGCCGACGAAGACGCCGAGTTGGAAGCCGAAATCGCCGCCGAGCAGGCCGCCGCTGCCCAGCCGGTAGCGCCCGCCGCGCCCGCCGCCCCGGCCATGACGCTCAAAACCCGCCCGGCCGCGCCGGAAGCCACGGCTACCTCCGCCGCCACGGTTGCGGCCGGAGGAATGCAGTCTGCCGGCCCGTCGCTGGAACTTGATAAGGATGATGAGACGGACGAAGCCCCGGCATCTGTAAAAGAATACGAGCCCGCTCCCCGGCCCGGTGCTGGGTTGCCGCTGAGCGTGGCCGGTGCCGTAGGCGCCGGCGCGCTGGGAACGGCTGCCGCAGCATCTTCGCTCGGTACGTCGGTAGCTGGTGGCGCATTGGCTGCTGCCGTGGTCCCGCTGGCGGCGAGCGGCCCGGCTTTCTCCATTGAAATGCCCACCGCCGATGAGCCCGTTGCAGCTCCAGCCATGCCGGTTGCCACCATTCCCACGCCGTTGTCAATGGCCGATTTGGCCGATGATGACGCGCCGCTACCAGCGTCGCGCCCGGTGCTGCCCATGCCCGCCGCCCGTCCGCTAGAAATCACCGTGCCCGGCCGCGACGACCTCGACCCCAACGCCGGGGCCGACATCGCCGCCGTAGCCGATGAGGACGAGGACGCCGACCAGATGCCTCCCGGCAACTACGACCCCACGCTGGAGCTTTCGCGCTTCCAGTTCCCTACGCTGGAGCTGCTCAACGACTACGGCATCGCCAAAGCCCAGGTAACCAAGGAAGAGCTCGAAGCCAACAAAGACCGCATCGTGGAGACGCTGGGCCATTACGGCATCAGCATCGCCAGCATCAAGGCCACCATTGGTCCCACGGTTACGCTCTATGAAATCGTGCCCGAAGCCGGGGTTCGCATCTCCAAAATCAAGGCCCTGGAAGATGACATTGCGCTGAGCCTGGCCGCGCTCGGCATCCGCATCATTGCCCCCATTCCGGGCAAGGGCACTATCGGCATCGAAGTGCCGAATACCAAGAAGGAAATGGTCAGCATCCGCTCGGTGCTGGGCTCGGAGAAGTTCGCGCGTAGCGAAATGGACCTGCCTATTGCCTTCGGCCGCACCATTACCAACGAGGTATTCGTGGCCGATTTGGCCAAAATGCCCCACTTGCTCATGGCCGGTGCCACGGGCCAGGGCAAGTCGGTAGGACTGAACGTGATTCTGGCCTCGCTGCTCTACAAGCGCCACCCCGCGCAGTTGAAGTTTGTGCTGGTCGACCCTAAAAAGGTGGAATTAAGCATCTTCAACAAGATTGAGCGCCACTACCTGGCCAAGCTGCCCGATACCGACGAGGCCATCATCACCGACACCAAAAAGGTGGTGAACACGCTCAATTCGCTCTGCATGGAGATGGACCGGCGCTACGACCTCCTCAAGGAAGCCGGCTGCCGCAACCTCAAAGAATACAACGCCAAGTTCATCGAGCGCCGCCTCAACCCCAAGAAAGGCCACCGTTTCCTGCCCTTTATCGTGCTGGTAATCGACGAACTGGCCGACCTGATGATGACGGCCGGCAAGGAAGTGGAAACGCCCATTGCCCGCCTCGCCCAGCTGGCCCGCGCCATCGGCATTCACCTCATCGTGGCCACCCAGCGCCCTTCGGTGAACGTGATTACCGGTATCATCAAGGCCAACTTCCCGTGCCGTATTTCCTTCAAGGTGACCAGCAAAATCGATTCGCGTACCATCCTCGACACCGGCGGGGCCGACCAGCTCATCGGTCAGGGCGACATGTTGTTCTCGGCCGGCTCGGATTTGATTCGCGTACAGTGCGCTTTCATCGACACGCCGGAAGTGGACCGCGTCTGCGACTTCATCGGCGAGCAGCAGGGCTATAACGATGCCTACCTGCTGCCCGAAGTGGCCGGGGCCGACGGCGACGCTGGCAGTGGCAACGAGGAAATGGACCCTTCGGAGCGCGATTCGATGTTTGAGGATGCCGCCCGTTGCATCGTGCTGCACCAGCAAGGCAGCACCTCGCTTTTGCAACGCAAGCTCAAACTGGGCTACAACCGTGCTGGCCGTCTGATTGACCAATTGCAGCACGCCGGTATTGTAGGACCATTCGAGGGCAGCAAGGCCCGCGATGTGCTCATTCCGGATGAGTATCAGTTGGAGCAGCTGCTGAACTCGATGAAGTAAGCCCAACTATTTTTATCTTCATCGACACCTCATTGGCACTTTGGCCGGACGTTTGTTAAACAAAATCCGTATCAGGCTTTCCAAGCCCTGAACAAGCGCCTTTTGAACTCACTTTTTCTAATGAAAAAATCAATTTCCTTCCTGCTGCTCGCAGTTTCGCTGGCCTTGCCCGCCGCCGCCCAGCAGGACCCTAAAGCTGGTAAAATCCTCGACCAGATGAGCGCCAAGTACCAAGCGCTGAAAGCCTTCCAGGCTACTTTTACCCAAACGCTGGAAAACCCCAGCGCCAAGGTGAAGCAGAACATCAACGGCGACATTGTGGTGAGCGGCCAGAAGTTTCGTCTCAAAATCAGCGGTCAGGAAGTCATCAACGATGGCAAAACCACTTGGACATACCTGAAGAACGAAAACGAGGTGAACATCTCGGATTCGGACCCGGATTCGCAGGAAATGTCGCCCTCCCAGATTTATACCATGTATAAAAAGGGCTACAAATACACCTACGTGCAGCAGGTAACCGAGAGTGGCGAGCCGCTCGATGTAATCGAGCTGGCCCCCGAAAACCGCCAGAATGACGTGTTTAAGGTGCGGCTGAAGGTGCGTAAGAAGGATGCCTCGGTGAAAAGCTGGCAGATGTTTAAGAAAAACGGCAACCAGTATACTTTCCTCATCAAGAACTTCAAGCCCAACCCGCCTACCGATGCCAGTACGTTTGCCTTCGACAAGGCCAAGTATAAAGGCGTGAAGGTGGTGGACCTGCGCTAGGTTTCATAAATAACGTGATTTGAGAAACGGCCCGCTTCGAAAGAGGCGGGCCGTTTTACATTTGCCCCATGCGCGAAGATTTCTACCATTACGTCTGGCAGCACCAGTATTTTGATAAAACCGACCTGCGCACGGCCGAGGGCGAGGAAATCCAGGTACTAAAGCCCGGCCACCGCAACGCCGACGCTGGTCCCGATTTCCTGAACGCCCGCCTGCGCGTGGGCGAAGTAGAGTGGAACGGGGCCGTGGAAATCCACCTTCGCGCCTCTGACTGGACCCGCCACCAGCACCAAACCGACCCCAAGTACGACCAGGTGATTCTACACGTCGTGGGGCAGCACGATGCCGACGTGGCCCGCACCAACGGCAGCCTGATTCCCGCGCTGGCCCTGCAAACCCGCCTTGCCCCCGAACTGCTGGCCCGCTACCAAGCCTTGGTAGAAGCACCGACCGCCGCGCCCTTGCCCTGCGCGCCGCTCCTGGACTTGGTGCCCGAAATCACCCGCACGATGATGGCCGAGCGGGCGCTGCTGGAGCGCGTGGAGCGCAAGGCCGACGACGTGATGGCCCTGCATCAGCACCTCGGCCAGGACTGGGAAGCCACCGCCTACCACGCGCTCATGGCCGCTTTCGGCTTCCAGAAAAACAGCGAGCCGCTGGCGCGCCTGGCCAAAGCCCTGCCGCTGACCGTGCTGCGTCGCCACCGCCACGACCAGCGCCAACTCGAAGCTTTGCTGTTTGGACATGCCGGATTTCTGGCTGAAAATGAGGAAACTGTCGCCGATGAATACATCCGGGATTTGAGGCAGGAATACGAGTTTCTGCGGCACAAATACAACCTGGCGGATACCGCGCTGGCCGTGCACGAGTGGAACTACCTGCGCCTACGGCCGGCCAATTTTCCGCCGGTGCGGCTGGGCCAGCTGACGGGCCTGCTACACGCCCGGCCGGCGTTGTTCGATGCCTTGCTCACGGCCCAAAGCGTGGCCGTACTGACGGAGTTTTTCCAGGCCCCCGCGCCGGCGTATTGGCGGGCGCACTTCCGTCCCGGGCGGCCGGGCAAGGTGCCAAGCCTCGGCAAAAGCAGCATCGACCTGCTCATCACCAACGTGGTGGTGCCGTTGCGCGTGGCCTACGCCCGGCACGTGGGCCAGCCCGCACTAGTGGAAAGCAGCGTGGCCCTACTGAGCGAACTGCCTGCCGAGCACAACCAGTACACCGACGTGTACGAGGCCCTGAGTTTCACGCACCGCACGGCGGCCGACTCGCAGGGGCTGCTAGCGCTGTACAAGAATTATTGCGCCCCGCGCCGCTGCCTGCACTGCGCCATCGGCAGCCGGCTGGTGCAACAACCCCGCGTAGCCCGGTGAAAATAGCACTGGCCATTTTTCTTAATTCGGCCCTGCTGGCCGGGCTGGTGCCGTGGCTGCGGCGGCAGTGGCGCGAAGCACCGGCGGGCTGGTGGCGGGCCACTTTGGTGACTAGCCTGAGCGTGCGCGTAGCCGTGGGCCTGTTCCGAAACTGGCATTTGCAGCTCGATGCCAAGTTCATGAGTGACCTGAGCCAGCCCATTACGGAGCAGCTATGGAAGCACCCGACCCAGGCTTGGCAGACGCTTACCCAAGCCGTCACGCTCATTCATTTTAAGTATTATACAGCCGTTTTTCAGGGGCTCTCCAATACTTGGTTTTTTATCAAAGTATTGGCTTTTCTGAATCTGGCCTCGGGCGGAATCGGTTGGTTGAATGGCTTGTACCTGAGTCTTTTCGCCTTTGTAGGATGCTGGCAACTCGTCTGCGTGCTAGCCCGCGTTTTTCCGGCCACACCGGCCGGAGCGGGGGCGGTAGGGTTTCTGCTTTGGCCGTCGGTGTGGTTCTGGGCCACGGGGCTGAGCAAAGAATCCTTGCTGGTCGGCAGCGGAGCCTGGCTGACGGCCCTGGTGCTGGAACGGCTATACGCAGAGCCCAGGAACCAGTGGTCCCACGTTTGGTGGCATCGGGCCGGTTGGTGGCTGACGGTGTTGGTATTGGCCTATGTCCACTTCAAAATGCGCTACTTTTTTGCCGCGCCTTTATTGGCCATACTAGTGGGCATCGCGCTGGTGCGCGGGCTGCAATTACGCGGACTAGCGCGGTCCCGCTGGGCGCAGGCCCTGGCGCTGCTGGCGGTGATGGGCTCCGGCTTGTGGCTGGCCCAGCAGGTGAGCGTAGCATTCAGCGTGAATAAATTCACCAACCAGGTGGTGCGCGTGTACACTTCCGACCTGCCCAACCTGGCAGGCCGGCCGCATTTCGAGTACCCCGATTTGCGCCCCACGCTGGAAAGTGTACTGAGCTACGCCCCATTGGCGGTGGCCAATACCCTTACACGCCCTTTCCTGGGCGAGGCTCGCGAGTTAAGGTTGGCTGCCGCGGGGGCTGAAAACCTGCTCTTGCTGGTTCTGCTAATAGTAGCCGTGGTGGGCGCGGTGCGAGGCCGGGCGGGCCACCTGCAATTCATACTGGGGCTCGGGCTGGTGATTTTCTGTTTGGTACTAGCTGCTTTGATGGGGCTGACCACGCCCAACCTGGGCTCGCTGCACCGCTACCGGAGCGACCTGATGCCATATCTGGTGCTGCTGCTGCTGCAAAACGACTACGCGGCGGCGGCGTTGAGACGGCTCGGCTTTCGGGATAAATAACCTCTATCCCGCCCTCACGCCATTCCAAAACGGCTCCTGCGGCGCGTGCCGTACCTTTGCACCGCCTGGCCGGGCCGCGGCGCGATTTGCGGCCGACTGCCCGGGCCTCTCTCATTCGAATTCCCTCCATGGAAAACCCCGTTATCATTCTTGGTGCCCAAACCGTGGGCACCGCCGCCCTCGACGCATTTCTTTCCAACGACGTGGTGGTGTACTGCCTGCTCGACGACGACAAGAAGCTGCAAGGCACCGAGCTACTCGATGTGCCCGTGATGGGCAACACCGACGACGGCGAACTGCTGAAACTCCTCGGCAAGAAGTGCGAAGTATTCGTGGCCACCGAAGACACCGCCAGCCGCCGCAGCCTCACCCAGATGCTGCGCACCGAGTACGAAGTCGTGCCCGTAAACGCCATCCACGAGCGGGCCAGCGTTTCGAACCACGCAACCCTGGGCCACGGCAACTACATCGGTCCCAATGCCGTGGTAGCCGCCACCGCCACCCTCGGCGATGGTTGTTTGGTGGGCGCCAACGCCGTAGTCGAAGCCCGTGCCACCGTGGGCAATTACGCCCAATTGGGCAGTGGTGCTCTGCTCGGAGCCGATACCCAAGTAGGGGAGCAAGCCTTCATCGGGGCCGGCGCAGTGGTGGTTGCCGGCGTGAAAATCGGTGACAAAGCCCGCATCGGGGCCGGCTCGGTGGTAGTGGCCGACGTGCCGAACGGCCAGACGGTATTCGGCAACCCGGCGGTAAAAGTTTAGAAAGGGTTGAATGTTGAATGTTGAATTTTGAGTTGATGCAGTGTTCCGAACCAAATAAATTGTGGACAGCACTCAACATTCAAAACTCAGAACTCAAAACTTTTAGAATGTATCAGGTTCTTCTTTATTACTGCTATACACCGCTCGAAAACCCTGAGCAGTTCCGCGACGAGCACCACCGCCTGTGTCTGGCGCTGGATTTGCGCGGCCGTATTATCGTGGCGGCCGAGGGGCTGAACGGCACGGTATCGGGCACGCGCGAAAGCTGCGCCGCCTACATGGCCGCCGTGAAAGCCGACCCGCGCTTCGCCGCGCTGGAGTTCAAAGTGGACGAGGTGGAGGCCCACACCTTCCAGAAGCTGCACGTGCGGGTGAAGTCCGAAATCGTGCACAGCAGCCTGCACCACGTGCGGCCCCACGAGAAAACCGGCCAGCACCTCTCGCCCGCCGAGTTCAAAGCATTGAAAGACCGCGACGATGTGGTGGTGGTCGACGTGCGCTCGGACTACGAGTACAACCTCGGCCGCTTCAAAAACGCCGTGACGCTGGATATTGAGAACTTCCGCGACTTCCCCGACCGTGTGGAGCGCCTCAAGGAATTCAAGGACAAGAAAATCCTGACCTACTGCACCGGTGGCGTGAAGTGCGAAAAAGCCAGCGCTTACCTCCTGGAGCAGGGGTTCGAAAACGTATACCAGCTGCACGGCGGCATCATCAAGTACGGCATCGAGGCCGGGGGCGAAGATTTTGACGGCCAGTGCTACGTGTTCGACAACCGCGTGGCCGTGGACGTGAACCGCGTGAATCCTACTGTGATATCGCGCTGCCACCACTGCCAGCAGCCCAGCGCCCGCCTCATCAACTGCGCCAACCCGCACTGCAACGCCCACCTGCCCCTCTGCGAAAGCTGCGGCGAAGCCCTACAAGGAGCTTGCTCCGAGGCCTGCGCCGCCCACCCCGACAAGCGCGCCTACGACGGCACCGGCACCTACCCCAAGCTCAGCAACCACTACAACCCGGCCCAGGGCCTGGCGTCCTACAAAGCCTAAATCTTAGTAGTCGGATTAAGTAGCCAGTAGGCGGTATTTACGGTCAGTTGTCCTTTATTGCCGATTATTTCGCTGTCTGATTTCTGACTACTCAATACCGACTACGATGTCAATTCCCAACTCCGAACTCATCCTCAACCCCGACGGCAGCATTTACCACCTCAACCTGCTGCCCGACCACATTTCCGACACCATCCTCACCGTGGGCGACCCGGCGCGGGTGGCCCAGGTCAGCCGGCATTTCGATTCCGTTGAGTTTGAAACCACCCACCGCGAATTCGTGACGCACGTGGGCTATTACCGCGGCAAGCGCCTCACCGTGCTCAGCACCGGCATGGGCACCGATAACATCGACATCGTGATGAACGAGCTCGACGCGCTGGTCAACATTGATTTTATGGCTCGTGAAGTGCGCCCCGAGGAGGAGCGCATGAGCCTGCGCATCATCCGACTGGGTACCAGCGGCAGCCTGCAGGCCGACGTGCCCATCGGCGCGATGCTGGCCACTGAGCACGCCGTGGGCCTCGACAGCCTCATGCAGTTCTACCCGCTGATGGAAACCGGCCTCGAAACCGAAGTGGCTACCGAGCTGCAACGCTCGCTGGGGCTGTCCTTTACGCCCTACGTGGTGCGCGGCTCCGACCTGCTGCGCGAGCAGTTGGGCGCTGGTATGACCATGGGCAACACCCTCACCTGTCCCGGTTTCTACGGGCCGCAGGGCCGCAGCCTGCGCCTGCCGCTACGCCAAGTGGACTACATTTCCCGCCTCCAGAATTTCCGCCACCAGAGCGGCGAAGGCGAGTTCCGCCTCAGCAATTTTGAGATGGAGACGGCCGGCTATTACTCCCTGGGCCGCCTGCTGGGCCACGAAGTATTGTCGCTGAACGCCATCGTGGCCAACCGCGCCACCGGCGAATTTGCCGAGAATGCCGGGGCCGTAGTCGATGCCATGATTGAGCGCACGCTCCAGCATTTGGTCGCTAAATAGGGGCGCGAACTAGCCTTGCCAAAGCAAAAACGGTCATGCTGTGCACAGCATGACCGTTTTTGCTTTGGTAAAGTACGAAGGCTAATAAAAATCGAACCCGAGCACGGCGCGTAGCGGCAGCGATGCGCCCGATTTAAGCGTGAGATGCTCCGCATCGGCAGCCCAGATGGTGGTAGCCACGCGTTTGGTAGCGCCGTCGGCCGTCTGGAAATAGATGTCGAGTTTGCCATGGTAAGCATTGCCCAGGGTCACGGCGCGGTCGGCATCGGCGCGGCGGCGTTGGCGGTCGGCTTCGTTGGTGAGCACATCGGACTGGCCGAATTGCATGTTGGCTATTTCTTCCTTCTCAACAATTTCTACAGTATCAGCGGAATAGGTAAAAGACATGGCGGTAATTAAAAATCGGGTGGGTGGAGGAGCCGGAAACAAAGCGCTTCCGTTGGTCTATCCAAACGATAATTTACCCGTCGACGTCTGATTTTTAGATGAAATTTTCTAGGGCAGCTGCGCCAGAAACTCCATCGTGTCCACGCGGTCGGCGTACTCATCCACGCCCGGGGCCTGGGCTTTGCCAAATGGCACACTGCCGGCAAACCGCCCGCTGGCTGATACCACGCACTGCGTCTGGGCCGCCACGTCGGTGAGCTGGTCCACCAGGTCAACCTCGCTGGCGTACTCGGTATAATGCACCACCGAAATGGGCGACACCAGCGCCGCGCCGCGCGTGAGCAGCAGGAAGCCGGTGTCGTAGTGCGGCACGGCATTCACCAGCAGAATGCTCTTGTTGTAGTCGTAGTTGTTGTTGTATTTGTGGTGGTTAAGCACCCCCTCGAAGCCTTGCAGGGCGTTAAGCAGGGGCACAAAGTCGTAGCCTTCGGGCACGAATAGCTTGCTTATGTTGCGGCACCCCAGGCCGTAGTATTGGAAAATGTCAGGCCCCAGCAGGGCCAGCTCCGCGGCGGTTTCCTGGCCCGTGAGCACGGCCACGCTGGTGCGGTTGCGGCGGATGAGGTGGGGCCGCTGGCCAAAGTAAAATTCGAAATAGCGGGCCGTGTTATCCGAGCCGGTGGCGATGAAGGCATCGGCCGCGTTCAGGCGCGGCAGCACCTTGATAAAGTCGGCAAAGCGCGGCTCGATGCTTGTCAGCTGTTCCATTAGCCAGAGCATCAGCACGGTGTCGTCGGCGCTGGGCTTGGTCAGCAGCACGTGGCCGCTGAGCAGCACGCACAGCAGGTCGTGGAAACCGACCATGGGAATGTTGCCGGCCATCACCACGCCCACCTGGCGCACGGTGGTAGGCTCGGCGGGGTAGCGGGCGGCCCAGTGGCGCAGCGGCTCTTCGGCCAGCAGGTGCGCGATGCCGGCCACGGCGGCTGTCACGTTGGGCAGGTCGAACCAGGCGTTTTGGTTGCGGGCGCGGGCTGCCAGGGCGGTCAGTTCATCAGTGGTGAGGGTGGTGAGGCGCTGGCCGAGGGCCACAAAAGCAGCTAAGCGTTCGGAATGATTCATGAGAAAAGGGGAGGGCGCGGGCAACCAAAAGGAGCCGCACGGAAGATTACCCGGCAAAATTGGCTTAAACTGTGCAAACCCAACCGTTGTTGGTTAATTTTGCAGGCCCAAAGAACGGCGCGGGGCGGACGTTTTACGTAAAGCTCCCTCGTTCTGCTTTGGTTTCCTCACTTCACCCTCCGAACCCCGACGCCCCATGGCCATCATGATAACCGACGAGTGCATCAACTGTGGTGCCTGCGAGCCGGAATGCCCCAACAACGCTATTTACGAAGGCGGTGCGCAGTGGCGCTGGGCCGATGGCACCTCCCTAAAGGAAGTAGCCGCCGCCGATGGCACCGTGGTATCCGGCACGGCCCCCCAAACGCCGGTTTCGGACGAGTACTACTACATCGTATCGGATAAATGCACCGAGTGCGTGGGCTTCCACGAGGAGCCGCAGTGCGCCGCCGTGTGCCCCGTCGATTGCTGCGTAGACGACCCCGACTACCGCGAAACCCGCGAGCGCCTCCTCGAAAAGAAAGACTGGCTGCACATTGCCGCCTAACGCAACTGTCAGCATTTTTGCTCAAAAAGAGAGGCCGCTTCCGATGCAGGAAGCGGCCTCTCTTTTTGAACTCACGGCTTAGGTACCGCAGTTAAAGTATTTATCGTAAGCCGATTCGGGAATCAGATTCAAGCGACTCATGAGCTTGATGGGGCCGCGCAGCAGCTGGAGCAGCGCGTAGTTGTTGGGGTAGTCGTGGAAGGTTTTGGGCGGAGCGGCCACAATGGCATCGAACTCAGCCCGCGTCAGCCCCAGGCGCTTGATGCAGAGCTGAATAACGGTTTCGTCCTCAATAGAGTTGATGTGGGAAATGCGTTCGAGGGCATATTCGCGGCTCATCTGGCCCGAGCGCACCAGCGCCGAATAGTTGAACAGCCGCCGGTCGATGTTGAACTTGACGCGGTTGAGGTAGTAAATCAAACTCTGATACAGGTCGTCGGAATAATGCGCGCCGGGGCTCTTCCAACCCAGTTCGCGTACCAGCAGCTCATCAACCTCTGTCCGCACGTAATCGAGGTGATAGAGCAACGTCACGGTTTTGATGCGCCGCACAAAGGCGTAGTAAAACATCTCTTTGATGCCCAGATTGAAACCCGGGTCGGCGGGCTGCCAGCGCCGCAGCGGCACCGTGCCAAACTGCTTGTGCACGGCCCGCAGGTAGCGGCCATCCAGAAAATTCCAGCTGAGCGGGGCAATGCCTTCGGTACGAAACGACTGGCCGATAATCACGTGCCGGATGCCCTCCTTGGCCGCCACGCCGTACAGGGCCGTGGCAATGCCTAGGTCGGTGCCTTCTTCCATATCGGGCACAGATGCTTTCAAAAAGGCAATTTTCAGGTCTTTCGACTCGCGCCAGTCCGACGTGATGGTGCGTAGCTCCACGCCCAGGCGCTGGCAGGTGCGCACCATGTTCTCACCGGCCACGGGATTGCCGAAGCCGTCGTTGAAGTGCACCGCCAGCGGGCGCAGCTTGAGCTGGGTGACGCAGTACCAGAGCGTGTAGGTGCTGTCGCGGCCGCCGCTCACGCCCACCACGCAATCGTAGCGGCGGTTGCGGCCGGCTTGGCGCATCTCCTCGGCCAGCCGACGCACGGTTTCGCGGCCGGCTTCGCCGAGGGGGAAGGCCTTCTCCATGCGGTCATGGACTTCACAAAAGGAGCAGGTGCCCTCCGAATCGAAGGTAATGCCCGGCGCGGTGGTATCCATTACACACCGGACGCAGCGCTGATAATCAGTCGCTGAATCGGTTGTGGTCAGGTGATTGTGAGGAAGTAGTTGAGTTAGCAAGGGCGGTGAAAATGAAGGGGCTGCATAAAAAAACCTGGGTGGGCAGCAGAGGTAGGGCGGTGGGCAACAAAGGGGTAGGAAGTAAAGTGGAAGCGCAGGGATGGAAAAGTAGAGAATTTGTTAAGGCAGTTGGTCGAAGCGGTAGCCTTTGCGCTGGAGCATGACGCCAATGTCGGTGCCGCGCTCGGGGCGATGTGGCCGGGCCAGGTCGGCCACTACCAACTGCCCGGCAAACTCATTGAACGCCCCCTGCGCGCGCACGCCGTGGGCATCAACGGCAAGAGAGCAGCCCACGCTTTTTTTGCCCTCATACGGTCCGCCCACTATGTAGCCGACGGATGTTACGCTGACCACCACTACGTTATAAAGCTTGGCAAGGATGGAAAAGGGCTTTACCCATTTTTCCTGGTAGGGGTCGTGCTCCTCGGTGATGGAGTAGTCTACGGTCCACGAGGCCGGCGCGATGATGAATTCGGCCCCCATGCGTGCCAGGGTGTGGCCAATGGGCAGGCCGTCAAGGTAATTATCGGCGCAGATATTCACCCCGATTTTGCCCAGTGGCGTGTCCACCACATTCAGCGTCTGCCCCACAGCGTAGTAAGGCTGCTCCACATCCAATAGATTGATCTTGTGGTATTTAACAATGATGTCGCCCTGGGGGTCGATGAGAATGGCGGCGTTAAAGTTGCGTCCATCGGTCGCCCGCTCGGTGAGGCCGGCGCACACGTAAACCTGGTGGCGGGCCGCCGCCTCGCACAGCATATTGCTATATAAGCCCGGAATGGGCTGAGCCTCGTAGAGGGCGCTGGGGTGCGTCCAGGCAAAATCCAACGTTTCTGGCAGCAGAACCAATTCGCAATTTTGGGCGGCGGCCTCCGCAATCTGCTCTACGGCCCGGGCGAGATTGCGGGCAGGTTCGCCTCCTTCTACCAAAAGCTGTCCGAGGCCAATGCGCAACGTGCCAATCGGGGCCGGCACCTCGGGCAATGCCGTGACCGGCGGCGCAGCTTTGCGAAAAGAAAAGAGTAAAGCCATTAATCGTTAAGATGAAGCAGCGGGAATCTTTCGGAAGGTACAAAGAGTGGATTAAACTTTAAGTGCCGAATTCAGTCGGCATCTTTCAAAAAGACGGGCATTTATTGGGCTTAATTAGTGGTCTTTTAAAACTATTTTAATATTAATTATTTAAGATGTTATTGAAATTCAGTATTGCTCTACCGTAGATGAATGGCCTTTGGCAAGGTTAGAACGTAGCTGGCAGAAGCAGCGCTAATGGGCTATCATTCGTGAATTTTCTATGAAATGTGGCGGGGCCCCTGGATGGTGGGCCGCAGTTGGGCCGAACGCTGCATTATGCCGCAGTTCTAATGCCTATTTTTGTCGCTTCTGCTACTTGCACAATTCCCCATGTCGCTCGCCACCACCTATTCGCCCACCGACGTTGAAGCCAAATGGTACCAACGCTGGCAGGAGCAGGGCTTTTTTAAAGCCAAACCCAACCCTAAAAAGAAGCCCTACACCGTCGTCATCCCGCCGCCGAACGTGACGGGCGTGCTCCACATGGGGCACATGCTCAACAATACGATTCAGGACGTGCTGGTGCGCCGCGCCCGCATGCAGGGCAAGGAAGCCTGCTGGGTGCCCGGCACCGACCATGCCAGCATCGCCACCGAGGCTAAAGTGGTGGCCCAACTCAAGGAGCAGGGCATCAGCAAAACGGACCTCACCCGCGAGCAATTCCTCCGCCATGCCTTCGAGTGGAAGGACAAATACGGTGGCATCATTCTGGAGCAGCTCAAGCAGCTCGGCGCTTCCTGCGACTGGGACCGCACGCGCTTCACCATGGAACCTGACCTGACCAATGCCGTGCTCCGCGTATTCGTGGACCTGTATAATAAAGGCCTGATTTACCGCGGCGTGCGCATGGTGAACTGGGACCCCGAAGGCCGCACCGCCATCTCCGACGAGGAGGTGATTGCCAAGGACGTGCAGGCCAAAATGTACTACCTGAAATACACCGTGGTGGGGCAGGAAGGCCAGTTTTTGACCGTCGCCACGTCGCGCCCCGAAACCATCATGGCCGACGTGGCCGTGGCCGTGAACCCCAACGACCCGCGCTACGCTCACTTGGCTGGTCAGAAAGTGCGCGTCCCGCTGCTGGGCCGCGAAATCCCGGTTATTTTTGACGAGTACGTATCGATGGATTTCGGCACGGGCGCGCTAAAAGTGACACCCGCCCACGACCTGAACGACTACGAGCTGGGCGTGAAGCATAACCTGCCCGTTATTGACATTCTGGCCGACAACGGCACGCTGAACGAGAAGGCGGTGCTCTACGTGGGGCAGGACCGGTTTGCCGTGCGCAAGCAGATTGCCAAGGATTTGCAGGAAGCCGGGTTGCTAGAGAAGATTGACGAGTACGCCAGCATCGTGCAGACCTCGGAGCGCACCAAGGCCGTGATTGAGCCCAAGCTCAGCCTGCAATGGTTCATGAAGATGGAGCAGATGGCCAAGCCGGCCCTCGATGTGGTCGAAAACGACACCGTGAAGCTGCACCCGCCCAAGTTCAAGAACATGTACCGGGCCTGGATGGAAAACGTGCGCGACTGGTGCATCTCGCGCCAACTCTGGTGGGGCCAGCAGATTCCGGCTTACTACCTGCCCGATGGCACGTTCGTGGTAGCCCTCACGGCCGAGGATGCCTTGCAGCAAGCCATTGCCCAATCCGGCAAAGCCGATTTGCAGCTGTCCGACCTGCGTCAGGACGAGGACGTGCTTGACACTTGGTTCTCATCGTGGCTGTGGCCGATTTCCGTGTTCGACGGCTTCAAAGACCCCGACAACGCCGACATCAACTATTTCTACCCGACCAACGACCTGGTAACTGGGCCGGACATTCTGTTCTTCTGGGTGGCCCGCATGATTATGGCCGGTTTGGAATACCGCCAGGAAGTGCCCTTCAAAAACGTGTACCTCACCGGCATTGTGCGCGACGCGCAGGGCCGCAAAATGAGCAAGCAGCTCGGCAACTCGCCCGACCCGCTCGACCTCATTGCCCAGTACGGGGCCGACGGCGTGCGGACCGGCATGCTGTTCTCGGCCCCGGCCGGCAACGACCTGTTGTTCGATATCAAGCTGGTGGAGCAGGGCCGCAACTTCTCCAACAAGCTCTGGAACGCCTTCCGCCTCGTAAAAGGCTGGGAGGCCGATGCCGCGCTGCCTTTCGTGAATGAGAAGGCCGTGACCTGGTTCAACGCCCGGCTGCAGGCTGCCATCGTGGAGATGGACGACCATTTCGAGAAATTCCGCATGTCGGATGCGCTGATGACCATCTACAAGCTGGTGTGGGACGATTTCTGCGCCCAGTACCTGGAGATGGTAAAGCCGGCCTACCAGCACCCCATCGACGCCGAAAGCCTGCGCCACACCACCGCCTACCTCGAAACGCTGCTCAAGCTCCTGCACCCGTTCATGCCCTTCATCACCGAAGAGCTGTGGCACGAGCTGGCCGAGCGCGGCCCCCGCGACTACGTGACCGTGGCGTCCTGGCCCCGCGCCACCGCCCCCGCCAACAGCGCCGAAACCCTGGCCAACATGGACAAGGCGCTGGCCATCGTGGCGGGCATCCGCACCGTGCGCAACCAGAAAAACCTCGGCCCCAACAAGCCGCTGACGCTCGTGGCCAAAACCGACGAGCCGCAACTCGTAACTGACTACGAAGGCATTATCCGCAAGCTGGGCAGCATTTCGGAAGTGAGCTTTGCTGATGCCGGACCCGCTGCGTCGGTGAGCTTTGTGCTGGGCGGCAGCGAGTTTTTCATCCCCCTCGAAGGCCACATTGATATGGCTGCTGAGCGCGCCCGCCTCGAAAAAGAACTGGAATACGCCCAGGGTTTCCGCGAATCGGTGCAGAAGAAGCTCGGCAACGAGAAATTCGCGCAGAATGCCAAGCCCGAAGTGCTGGAAAAGGAGCGCCAGAAGTTGGCCGACGCGGAGGCGAAAATCGCCGCGCTGGCGCAAAGCCTGGCTGCTTTATAAGGATTGACTGACGCGTACTTGCTAAAAGGCGTTACGCATCAGGCGCAGGAGCCGCTTCCGGAAGGAGGCGGCTTTTTTGTTTCAGCGCAGCGGCGGTCGACTCCTATTGCAGTTCATCTACTTTTTAAGGGGGTTGCCTGATTGGGCTTGCCGCGCTCCACCACCCGGATTACTTTGCGGAGCAATCCATAAAATCATTCTAATAATCTTTTTTGCTATGAAAAAACAGCTATTCAGTCTGTTTAAGCGGTTATGCTGCGGTATTGCATTGGGCGGCGCGATGGGAGTGGGGGCCGCCAATGCCCAAAGCGCGGCTTTCACCCAGGTTGCGGCCGGCGAGCGACACGCGTTGGCCTTGCAGGCCAATGGCACCCTTTGGAGCTGGGGCAACAACAGCAACGGCAAGCTGGGCGACGGCACCACCACCGACCGCGGCCTGCCAGTGCAGGTGACGCCCCCCGCCGGGACCGCCCCCGGTTCTACCTGGACTCAGGTGGCGGCCGGCGCCACATTCTCCCTGGGCCTGCGCTCCGACGGCACACTTTGGGGCTGGGGCAATGCCTATGGCGGGGTGCTGGGCAACGGCAGCGGCACCACTGCCGACCAGCCGGTGCCGGTGGCGGTGCAAACCCCAGCCACGGCCACTGCTGGCTCGCGCTGGACCCGGGTTTTGGCCTGCAATTTCTCTGCCGTGGCGCAGCGCTCCGACGGAAGCTGGTGGATTTGGGGCGAAAATTCTGAAGGAGAAGTAGGCGACGGCACCCGCACGGCTCGCTTGGTGCCCATGCGGGTGCCCGAGCCTACTGGTGCCGCTGCCGGCACCACCTGGACCAGCGTAGTGCCGTGCTCTTACTTCACGTTTGGGCTGCGCTCGGATGGCTCGCTCTGGGCCTGGGGAAACAACGACGGTGCCCGGCTTGGTGATGGCACAAACAGCAGCCAACGTGTGCCTGTGCCGGTGCTTACGCCTCCGGGCGCCGCAGCTGGCACCACTTGGACTCAGGTTGCTGGCTTCGGGTTTCACTCCTTGGGCCTTCGCTCCGACGGTACGCTCTGGGCCTGGGGCCGCAACCTGCATGGCGAGTTTGGCAACGGCACCTTCACTTCCAACCTGCAATACACGCCTACCGCTGTGAATGCGCCTGCGGCCGCGGCCGCCGGTTCGCGTTGGACCCAGCTGAGCACCAGCTACGAAAGCTGCTCCGCGCTCCGCTCCGATGGCACGCTCTGGGTGTGGGGCCGTGGCTATATGGGCCTCAACCTCAGCAGAACAACCGATGTGCTGGTGCCCACCCGCGAAGCCACTAACCACAGCAACTGGACGCAGGTAGCCACGTCAGGGTTTGATTTTGGGGTAGCGGTGGGTGGTAGCGCGGTCTACACCACGGGAGCTAACGACGAGTTGGCGCAGGGTGATGGCACCGCCACCAGCAACACCGCCTTGGTCTACCATCGGATACTGGGCCCGGCCCTGGCCGTAACACCGGGAACCGCTTTGCACGTTGGGCGGGCTTATCCCAACCCCGCCAGCGGCGTAGTGCACCTGACTGGCCTGCCGGCCCAGGCCACCGTCAGCGTGCAAGACGTGCAAGGACGACAGCTGCTTTCCTGCCCCGTCGGCGCTTTGCAAGTTGACGTGAGTACGCTGCCCGCCGGCTATTACCTGCTCCGCATCCAGACTTCGGCGGCCGCAAGCCAAACCATCCCGCTGCTGAAAGAATAGCCCGGCGCCTCTGCCCCTCGCAACGTTGAAAAGCTGCTTTCCCAATCGGAAGCAGCTTTTTGCTTACTTCGCCTGCCACTCAGCAAGCAGCGTGCTGTCGTGCCCGGTGAATTTACGAAGGTTGCTTGTGGCCGAATAGCCCATGCGCCATTTGTCTGCGGCAACCATTACCGTCCCGGTATGTAATGACGGAATGCTTTTGGCCACGCCTGACCGGATGCGCGTGCCGGAACTGGGTTACCGCACCTGGCGACATTCCACGGCAGCGCCCGTCCGCTACTGCGGGATGCCGCCCGGCTGCTTTTTCTGCAACGGCGCCAGCTGGTTCTGAAGCTGAAAAGTCACTTTCTGACAATCCGCAAAGCGCTGCTCCGATAGTTTTAGGGCCTTTTCGGTCGCATCGAGCTGCTGGTATAAGTAGCCGATAAGGCCCAGCGCCAGCACCAGCGCCCCAAGGAAAATAATGTTTTTCATGCGTTAAATAGAGAAAAGAAGAACGTCATGCTGAGCGCAGTCGACGCATTTCTTCCGCAGTAGTAATCCTTTAAATTGGATTCAGTATTGCGGAAGAAATGCGTCGACTGCGCTCAGCATGACGTTCTACTCATTGTCAGCTAAAAGCGAAATTAAATCGCCGTGTTCGGGTCGAACTGCTCCAGGTAGTCAGCCACTTTGCGCACGAACATGCCGCCAAGCGAGCCGTCTACCACGCGGTGGTCGTAGCTGTGGCTCAGGAACATGAACTGGCGAATGCCGATGAGGTCGCCCTGCGGCGTTTCAATCACAGCCGGCTTTTTCTTAATCGCGCCCACGGCCATGATGGCCACTTGCGGCTGCATGATGATGGGCGTACCCATCACGTTGCCAAACGAGCCCACGTTGCTCAGCGTGTAGGTGCCGCCTTCGAGGTCTTCGGGCTTCAGCTTGTTGATGCGGGCGCGGTTGGCCAGGTCGTTCACCTTTTTGGTCAGGCCGTTGAGGTTGAGCTGGTCGGCGTTGTGGATGACCGGCACAATTAGGTTGCCGCTGGGCAGTGCCACGGCCACGCCGATGTTGATGTCGCGCTTCTTGATGATATAGTCGCCATCAATCGACACGTTAATCAGCGGAAAATCCTGGATGGCGCGGGCCACCGCCTGAATGAAGATGGGCGTAAAGGTGAGGTTTTCGCCCTCGCGCTTCTTATAGGCATCCTTGTGCTTGTTGCGCCAGTTCACGATGTTGGTCACGTCGGCTTCCACGAAGCTGGTGACGTGGGGCGAAATGCGTTTCGAGTCCACCATGCGCTGCGCAATCATCTTGCGCATGCGGTCCATCTCAATCAGCTCCTGGCCGCCGCTCACGCTGGGCACGGGCTTGACGCTGGCCGAGGGAGCAGGAGCGGGCGCAGCAGGAGCCGCCGGCGCGGGAGCTGCCGGGGCAGCTTGCGGCTGCGGCGTAGCTTCCGGAGCCTGCACCGAAGCCGTAGCCGCGGCCACCGCCGTCAGCGAAGGCTTGCCAGCGGCCACGTAATCGAGAATATCCTTCTTGGTGACGCGGCCTTCTTTGCCGGTGCCGGGCAGGTACTCCAGGTCTGTCATGCTCACGCCTTCTTCGCGGGCAATGCTGAGTACCAGCGGCGAAAGGAAGCGGCCGGGCTGATGCTCGGCCCCGGCTACCGCGTGAACGAGCTGCGGCGCCTGCGGCTCGGGCAGGTAAGGCACGGCGCTGCCGTTGCTGGAAGGCGCAGGGGCGGCCTGCGGGGCGGCCGGGGCGCTGGCCGGAGCCGCAGCGCCAGCGGCGGCCGCATCGGTTTCCATGATGGCGATGGGCGCGCCTACAGCCACAACCTGGCCTTCCTGCACCAGAATTTCCGTCAGCACGCCGGCGTAGATGGCCGGTACTTCGGTATCAACTTTATCGGTGGCTACTTCCAGCACTGATTCATCCTGCTCAATTGTGTCGCCAACTTGCTTGAGCCATTTCAGGACGGTGCCTTCCATGATGCTTTCGCCCATCTTGGGCATCGTCATTTCCACTCGTGCCATAGGTAAGGAGGGGTATTTTGGGGTAAGTGAGGGTGGGGTGGGAGTTTGGTGCCGCAAAGGTAGCCAGAAAGCCGAACGCCCCCGGCGCAATGTGCGGCGGGGGCGTTTTAATAATTTTGGCCCAATCATTACAGGATGGCTCTGAAATATTTAGGCTTTAATTGCCGCCGCACATCCGCTGGCAGTGGCCAGCCCAGCTCGTATTGGCGCACTACCAACCCTTCCCGGCTTTCGCTGTAGCGGTTCAGTTGCCGAATGTCAAGCGTGGTGAAGAAGGCCATAACTAGCGTGATACCCAGCGCAGTTTTGGGCTGATGATTTACCACTTCGAACACCGCCCCCGACAGCCCCGCCAAACCCAACGACGCTGCTTTCATCGACTCATGCCGGTGTTGTCGAAATAAATTATGCACAGCATAAGACGAATCCCGAATTGATACGGCAGCCGCCGGTTGGGCCAGAGGTTGCCCCGCCTGACCAGCGCAATAGAGCGGTAAAAAGTAAACCAAGAGTAGCCAAAAACGCATAAGCCAACAAAAAAGGCCGGAACTCTAAGCAAGAGTCCCGGCCCGGAGTTGGGGTTGCAAATTTTGCCCGCCTGCTACTGCGCCACCGTAATTTCCGGCAGGCCTTCCTCCGTCAAATCCCCGCCCGTTTCGGCCGCGTTTTTCTCGAACTTCGAGAAGCAGATGGTGCGGTTCGACGCAAAGCGGCTGGTAGGGTCGTTGATGATGACGACGTGATTGAACGTGCCGAATTCCTTGCCCTCGTAAAGCAGCGTTTTTTTGATGCCCAGGTCGGGTTTGTTCACCACATCGACGTAGATGTTGCGGCCCACACCCTTTGGCCCCGGCTTGGCAAACAGCACCGTGGTTTCGATGCTGCCATTGCAGGCATCGGCACAGGAAGTGAGGCCAATACAACTAGCCGTTACCGATATTGCAATAAACGATTTGAAAAGGAATTGCATGGTATCCAAATATAAAAAGCGAAGCCCCAGCGGAGTGGCACTCATTGGAGCGAGTGTCGCCCCGCTGGGGCTTTAAATAACAAAGAAACGGCATTTGCAATCGAAGTGCCGGCCCACTCAGACTGCAAATTGAGTACCTAAATCGTCGAGAAATCGAATGACTGCTCCAGGAAAGCCGTCGTGAAATTCCCTTCGCGGAACTGCTCGTTATCCATCAGCGCGAGGTGGAAGGGGATGGTCGTTTTCACGCCTTCCACCACAAACTCGCTCAGGGCGCGCTTCATTTTTACGATGCACTCCTCCCGGGTTTGGGCCACGGTGATGAGCTTGGCAATCATCGAATCGTAGTTCGGCGGAATCTGGTAGCCGGCATACACGTGCGTATCGACGCGCACGCCGTGGCCGCCGGGGATGTGCAGCGTGGTGATGCGGCCGGGCGCGGGCCGGAAGCCGTTGCGCGGGTCCTCGGCGTTGATGCGGCACTCCATGGCGTGCATCTTCGGGAAGTAGTTTTTGCCCGAAATCGGGATGCCCGCCGCCACCTTGATTTGCTCCTTGATGAGGTCGTAGTTGATGATTTCCTCCGTCACCGGGTGCTCCACCTGGATGCGGGTGTTCATCTCCATGAAGTAGAAATCCCGGTTGGCATCCACCAGAAACTCAATCGTGCCCACGCCCTCGTAACCAATGGCTGCCGCGCCCGCAATAGCCGCTTTGCCCATTTTCTCACGCAGCGCGTCGGTCATAAACGGCGACGGTGCCTCTTCCACCAGCTTCTGGTGGCGGCGCTGGATGCTGCAGTCGCGCTCCGACAAGTGGCAGACGTGCCCGAACTGGTCGCCCACAATCTGCACCTCAATGTGGCGCGGCTCCACCACGTACTTCTCCAGGTACATGCCGTCGTTGCCGAAAGCCGCCTTCGATTCCGTGCGCGCGTCGTCCCAGGCTTTCTGGAACTCGTCGTCGGAATGAATGATGCGCATGCCGCGCCCGCCGCCACCAGCCGTGGCCTTGATGATGACCGGATATTTGATTTTGTTGGCAATCTTCTTGCCCTGCTCCACCGATTCGAGCAAACCGTTCGAGCCCGGCACCACCGGCACGCCGGCCTTAATCATGGTTGCCTTGGCCGTGGCCTTGTCGCCCATCTGGTTAATCATCTCGGGCGAAGCGCCGATGAACTTGATGCCATTCTCAGCGCAAATGCGCGAGAATTCCGCGTTTTCCGAGAGAAAGCCGTAGCCGGGGTGAATGGCGTCGGCGTTGGTGATTTCGCAGGCCGCAATCAGGTTGGGCATGCTCAGATAGCTGTCCCTAGATGCGGGCGGTCCGATGCATACGGCCTCATCGGCAAACTTCACGTGCAGGCTTTCCCGGTCGGCAGTTGAGTACACGGCCACCGTTTTGATGCCCATTTCCTTGCAGGTACGGATAATGCGCAGGGCAATTTCGCCCCGGTTGGCGATGAGTATTTTCTTGAACATTGGGGGTGGGATGAGGTAAAAGTTCAGTAGGGGCGGGGTCGTACCCGGAGGGCTTGCCCCCGCCCGCCGTTGCACAACCGTTGGTACGGCGCGAACGGCGGGCGGGGCAAGCCCTCCGGGTACGACCCCGCCCCTACGAAAATGTCAATTAACTACTCAATCAAAAACAGCGGCTGGTCGTATTCCACCGGCGTGGCATTGTCTACCAGGGCCTTCACGATGCGGCCGCTTTCTTCGGCTTCAATCTCGTTGAACAGCTTCATCGCCTCGATGATGCAGATAACCTGCCCTTTCTCCACCATATCACCCACCTGCACGAAAGCCGGCGCATCGGGGCCGCTGCTGCGGTAGAAGGTGCCAATCATGGGGGCCTTCAGCGGCTTGTAGTTGCCAGCAGGGGCTTCGGTTGCGGCGGCAGCTGCCGGGGCGGTGGGAGCGGCTACTGGTGCAGGGGCTGCGGCTACGGGAGCGGGCGCATGGGCCACCGGGGCTGCCATCGTCGTTACGTGCTTGGTATTGGGGTCGCGCTGCACCGAGATTTTAAATTCCTCGGTTTCAATGTTGACCTTGTTCAAGCCCGATTTGGCGATAAAATCGAGCAGTTCCTGGAGTTCTTTGGCTTTCATTGCAGCGTCCTTTTTGGGCGGGTTTGACATGTTCAATAAGCGGCTGGTTGCACGCTATCAGCTATTAACGAATGGCTTAAGCCTTACTTTACGCGCTCGACGTAGCTGTAGTCGCTGGTTTTGATACGGATTTTGGTGTCTACATCAATGAACAGCGGCACCTGGATGCGGGCCCCGGTTTCCACGGTGGCGGGCTTCAGGGTGTTGGTGGCGGTGTCGCCGCGCAGGCCGGGCTCGGTGTAGGTCACCACCAGGTCCACGGTGGTGGGCAGCTCGGCGGTGAGGGGCATTTCGGTTTCGGCGTGCATGAGGATGGTCACGTCCTGGCCTTCCTTCATCAGGTCGGCAAAGGGTACCATTTCCTCGGGCAGCACCACCTGCTCAAAATCGTCCTTGTTCATGAACGTGTAGCCGTAGTCGTCCTTGTACAGGAACTGGTGCGGGCGCTGCTCTACGCGGGCGGTTTCCACTTTCACACCCGCGTTGAAGGTGTTGTCGATGGTGCGGCCGGTTTTGATGTTGCGCATCTTGGTGCGCACGAAGGCGGGGCCTTTGCCGGGCTTCACGTGCTGAAACTCGGTGATGACGTGTAGCTCGTTGTTGTAATTGAGAACGAGCCCGTTGCGGAAGTCGGCGGTTGATGCCATGATTTCTAAGCTTTTAGCCGATAGCCGGAAGCTATTGGCCTGTTTTGTGGGTGTTTTTTTGAGCGGTTATTAATAAGCTGTTAGCCATTTAACAACCGAAAATCCAAAGGAGTGACAAAGCTAACAGCTAATGGCCATTAGCTAACCGCAACGCGGTCGCCGTCATACGCCCATTTGAGGTAGATGGAGCCCCAGGTGAAGCCGCCGCCGAAGGCCGCCAGCACAAGGTTGTCGCCGCGGCGCAGCTGGCTTTCGTAGTCGGCCAGGCACAGCGGAATGGTGGCGTTGGTGGTGTTGCCGTAGCGGTCGATGTTGAGCATCACCTTCTCCGGGCCCACGCCCATGCGGTTGGCGGTGGCGTCGATAATGCGCTTGTTGGCCTGGTGGGGCACCAGAAAGGCCACGTCGTCTTTGCTGAGCTGGTTGCGCTCCATTACCTGGGCGGCCACGTCGGCCATGCTTTTCACGGCAAATTTGAAAACCGTGGCGCCTTCCTGGTAGATGTAATGCTCCTTGGCATCCACGGTGGCGTGCGTTGGGGGGCGGCGGCTGCCGCCGGCTTTCTGGTGCAGGTAGGCTTCGCCCGAGCCGTCGGTGCGTAGCACTTGGTCGAGAATACCAAAGCCGTCAGTGCTGGGTTCGAGCAGCACGGCCGCCGCGCCATCGCCAAACAGAATGCAGTTAGCGCGGTCGGTGTAGTCCACGATGGCCGACATCTTATCGGCGCCCACCACAATTACTTTTTTGTGCGTGCCGGCCTGAATATATTGCGCGCCCGTGGCCAGCGCAAACAGGAAGGTCGAACAGGCCGCATTCATGTCGAAGCTGAAGGCCTTGGTAATCCCTACCCCGTTGGAAATGATGTTGGCCGTGGCCGGAAACAGCATGTCAGGCGTGGTAGTGGCGCAAATCAGCAGCTCCACGTCCTCTGGATTGGTACCGGTTTTCGCCAGCAACTGCTGCACCGCCTTGATGCCCATTACCGAAGTACCCTGGTTCTCGCCCTTCAGAATGCGTCGCTCTCGAATGCCGGTGCGCGACATAATCCATTCATCGTTGGTATCCACCAGCTTTTCAAGCTCGGCATTGGTAAGCACATAGTCGGGCACATAAGAGCCCACACCAGTGATGGCGGCAGTAATCTTCATACGGGCAAAAGTAGGCGGGGCAAGCGTAAAATGGGAATTCGGACGGTGGCGCGGCCGGGTTTGGCTACCCAACGCTCCGGCAATGAGCACCCAAGCGTCTAAAAAAAATCCGGCCGAAGCCGGAGGTTTTTCACCGCCGGGAACCGGGGCTAGGACTTAAATGTAGCCTTAATTTGGTCAACAATCCCGGAGTCGGCCATATTGAAGCCCTGCACCAGCATGTTGCCGATGGCCAAAGGCGTGCTGCGCCCGTGCCCGATGATGGCGTTGTCGTTGATGCCCAGGATAGGGGAGCCGCCCACGGCCTCGTAGTTGAACTTGTCGAAGAACGGGTCGTGGATGTGCTTTTGCTCCATCATTTCGTAGATGGATTCGGCCATTTTCAGCAGGATGTTGCCCGTGAAGCCGTCGCACACGATGACGTCGGCCTTCTCGTTGAACATGTCGCGGCCTTCCACATTGCCCACGAAATTGATGTGCGGGTTCACTTTCAGCAACTGGTGCGCGGCCTGGGTGATGGGCGTGCCCTTGCCCTCTTCTTCGCCCAGGTTCACGAGGCCCACTTTGGGCTGCTCGATGCCCAGCACGTAGCGGGCGTACAGGAAGCCGAGCTCGCCGAACTGCTCCAGCATTTCGGGCTTGCATTCGGCGTTGGCGCCCACATCCAGCAGGATGCCGAATTCGCCCGTCATTTTGGGGACGAAGTTGGCAATGGCCGGACGAATCACGCCGGGCACGGCCTTCACCGTAAGCATGGCGCCCACGAGCATGGCGCCCGTGTTGCCAGCCGAGCAAAATGCATCGACTTCGCCCGCAAGAAGCATTTTGTAGCCCACGGCAATGCTCGAGTCCTGCTTCTGCTGGAAGGCTTTGGCGGGGTGTTCGCCCATGTCGATAACCTGCGACGCGGGAACGAACTCGAGCGCGGCACCGGCGGGGCCGGCAGCCTGGAGCAGGGGACGCACGGCGTCTTCCTGGCCGATGAGGACAATGGTGGCCCGGCCGGCGAGCTGTTCGGCGGCCAGCAGGGCACCTGCCACGGCGGCTTGGGGGGCGAAATCGCCGCCCATTGCGTCGAGGGCTATTTTCATGAAAGAGGTGTTTGGAGGGAGGTCAGCGGAAAATCAAAAGTACCAAAAATCCGGCCCCGCTGGCTTAAAAAAGGAGCGAAGCCGGACCATGTGGTGCCGCGAAGTAACAACCAAACGCGCTATTCGTCGTCTTCGGCAACGTCGGCTGCCGGGGCAGCGTTGGTTTTAGCGTAGTTTTTGATGGCCAGCTGGCCGTTGTGGTACAGGTCGCCGTCGACTACGTAGGCCTTGTGGCGCAGGTGCAGCTCGCCCGTGTTAGGGCACAAGGTCACGGCCTTAGGGGTTAGCTTGTAGTGGGTACGACGCTTGTCGCGAACGGCGGAAGAAGTGCGGCGCTTAGGATGTGCCATGGTTAAGTTGAAATTAGGGGAGTTAAAGTTGCGGTTGTCGAGTGGGGAGCGACTCGGGGCACTGACGGATTAATTCAGGTTGCGCAGCGCGGCCCAACGCGGGTCGGCCGGCTCGTCGTCGTCGGGCGCATCATCGGCAGGACGGGTGCTGAAGATGAGCTTGGTCGGCGCGTCGGGGTTGTCGTCGGCCTCGCCCTGGAAGCGCGGATGCAGCTTCTTCATGGGCAGGGCCAGACCAATGTAGTCGTAGAGGTGCTGGGCGAGGGGCAGGGTCTGGGTTTCGGGAGTGATTTGCAGCACGTTGTCGTCCAGCTCCTTGGCCTCGTCGCCGAAGCGCACCAGCAGTTGTTCGTGAATATCCAGCGGCTGGTCGAACTCATCGAGGCTCCGGTCGCAGGTGAGCTGCACGGTGCCGGTGATGTGGAAGTTCAGGGTCATCAGCCGCTCGGTTTTGATGAGCTCCACGTCGGCGTGCAGGTGGCCTTGCTCCACCAAAGGCTGGTCGAATAAGGCGAAGAATTCGGGACCCAATTCGAACTCAAAGTGGTGCGTTTTCAGCGCCAGCTTGGCAAGATTGAGGTCGTATTTGCTTTCTTTTTTCACGGTCGCTTGGATAGCAGGGGGCAAAAGTAGTGAAAATCCGGCTTTTTGCCAAAAAAACAGCTAAGTTTCTCGGCGGCAAGGTGCCGGGAAAGCCCTTGTACGGCTACCGCGCCGAGCGCGGCTGAGCATCTTCCCAACGCTGTTTCCAGATGTCGCAGGCCAGGTACACGGCCGCCCGGAACGAAGATTCGTCGGCCTTGTACTGGCCGGCGAGCCCGTAGGCAGTGCCGTGGTCAGGCGAGGTACGGACTACAGGCAGGCCGGCGGTGAAGTTCACGCCGCGCTCAAAGGCCATGAGCTTGAAGGGAATCAGGCCCTGGTCGTGGTAGAGGGCGAGCGTGGCATCGAACTGCCGGAACTGCTGGGTGCCGAAGTAGCCATCGGCCGGGAAGGGGCCGACGACGAGGTGGCCATCGTGCGCGAATTGCTGGATAACGGGCGTCACGATATCGCCTTCTTCCTGGCCCAGTAAGCCATTTTCGCCGGCGTGGGGGTTGAGGCCGAGCACGGCAATGCGGGGCTTGAGGATGCCGAAATCCTGCTTCAGCGACTTAAGCAGCAGCGTGATTTTGGTGCGCAGCAGCTCTGGGGTGAGGCGGGCAGGCACGTCCTTGAGCGGCACGTGGCCGGTGACGGTAGCAATGCGCAAACCCGCATCCTCGTCTACCAGAAACATCAGGCTCTCGGGGGCTTCGAAGTAGCTGGTGAGAAACTCGGTGTGGCCGGGGTAGCGGAAATCGTCGGCCTGGGTATTGTCTTTGCTGATGGGGGCCGTCACGATGCCGTCGAGCTTGCCGGCTTTGAGGTCGCGGGCGGCCCAAAGCAGGCTCTCGCGGGCAGCCGCGCCGGTGGCGGGGGAGGGCTGGCCAGGTGCGAGGGTGAAATCCTCGTCCCAGCAGGTCACGGCGTTGAGACGGCCGGGGGCGATGTCGGCGGCGTCGCGCAGCTGGCGAAACTGGAGGTGCTCGGTGTCAGCCGGGGTGGGGAAATCATCGAACAGCGCCGTCGCCGTGCCGTAGATGACCGGCGTGCAGATTCTCAGCAGGCGCTCATCGAGCAGGGTTTTATAAATGACTTCGGGGCCGATGCCGGCGAGGTCGCCTACGGAAAAGCCGAGGCGGGGGAGGTTGTGGGGCATGTTTTTAATCCTGGGGCGTCATGCTCAGCATAACGTTATTAATTGCTAATGCTAAGCAATCTGCTTGGTTAGGAACTCGTAAAGCAGGCGCACACCCACGCCGGTGCCGCCCTTGCCGCGGTAGCTCTCGGCAGCAGTGAGGTAGGCCGGGCCGGCGATGTCGAGGTGAATCCAGGGGTAGCCTTCGGCGAAGCGTTCCAGGAATTTGGCGGCGGAAATGTGGCCGGCTTCGCCTTTGCCCAGGTTGCTGAGGTCGGCGATGTCGGACTTGATGTGGTCGGCGTACTCATCCCAGAGCGGAAATTCCACGAGGCGCTCGTGGACGGTGTAGCCGGCTTCGCTGAGTTCCTGCATGGTAGCAGGTGCGGCGGTGCCCATTGATGCCGAGGCTTCGGTGGCAAGGGCGCGTACGGCCGCGCCGGTGAGCGTGGCCAGGTCAATAACCAGCTCGGGCTCGTAGCGCTTGGCGAAGCTGAGGGCATCGGCGAGGAGCAGGCGGCCTTCGGCGTCGGTGTTTTTTACTTCGACCGTGAGGCCGGAGTGCATGGTGATAACGTCGCCGGGGGCGTAGGCAAGGCCGCCGGGGCGGTTGTCGGTGGCGGGCACCAGACCGATAACGTGTAGTGGCACCTGGTTTTTAGCCAGGGCGAATAGCGTGCCGGCCACGGCCGCGCCGCCGGCCATGTCGCACTTCATCATGTCCATGCTGTTGGGCGTGGGCTTGAGGCTGAGGCCGCCGGTATCGAACACCACGCCTTTGCCCACGAGAACGTAGGGCTTCTCGTTTTTGGCGTTGGCGGGCTTGTATTCGAGGATGCTGAAGGTGGGCGGCTCGGGCGAGCCGAGGTTGACGGCGAGTAGGCCGCCCATGCGCAGGGCTTCGATTTTGGCCAGGTCGAGGATGTCGGTGGTGTAACCGGCTTCGTCGCCGGCCTGGGCCATGCGCTCGGCAAACTGCACGGCGTTCAGCTTATTGAGCGGGGCGTTGACGAGGTCGCGGGCCAGCATAACACCCTGGAGCAGGCCTTCCAATTCGTGGATTTGGGCAGCAGCGGCGGCGTTGCCGACCAAGTAAACTGCTTTCAGCGCCGGGGCTTTGCGCGACTTCTCGTCGGTTTTGTAGCCTTCGAACTGGTAGGCGGTCAGGGCTACTCCTTCGGCCAGCAGTAGGGCGGCGTTGGGCGTAGCGCTGTGGTTTTCGATGAAAACCTCGGCGGTTTTTTCGGCTTTTAGTAAGCCGTGGAGGGTGTGGCCGGCGCGGCGCAGCTGCTCGGCTACCTGGGCGGTGTTGGGCTTGTCGGCGAGCACCACGAAGTAGTGTTGGTGGCTGAAATGATTGAGGTGAACGAGCTTTTGGTCGTTGGCGAGGGCGGCGTCTACATACTGGCGGGCCACGGCCGATAAGTCGCCGGCGGCGGCATCGGGCAGGGTGGTGGTGCCAGCGGGCAGGATGAAAATCTGCGTGGACTGGGCCGGCGCGGCGGCCGCGTGAGCGAGGGCTAAGGACATAAGCGGGAATGAAGGCCGTAGATTTGAGGCCGCAAGGTACTGTTACGGTAGCGAGGTTTTTCTGACGGATTGACAAGAACGTTAGGTGAAGCCGGTCGAAGCGTCGCTACTGCGCAAATAATTCATGCTGATATGCCGAAGTGGTAGCAGTGCTTCGACAAGCTCAGCCTGACGTTCTGTTATCTCCTTACGCCCCAATTCCGTGAATACCGTTCGCCCCAAAAAGCACCTGGGCCAGCACTTTCTGGCCGACCCCAACATTGCCCGCAACATTGTGGGCGCTTTGCAGCTGCCCGATGGCGTGAAGGAAGTGCTCGAAATCGGGCCGGGTATGGGCGTGCTCACCCAGTACCTGCTCCAAAACCCGGCCTACCAGACCAGCGTGGTGGAAATTGATACCGAGTCAGTGGCCTACCTGAAAGTGCATTACCCGGCGCTGGCCGACCGCATTTACGCCACCGATTTCCTGAAGCAGAGCCTGGCCACGATGTTCCCGGACCAGCCGTTGGCCATCATCGGCAACTTTCCCTACAACATCAGCAGCCAGATTTTTTTCGCCGTGCTCAACAACCGCCAGCAGGTGCGCGAGGTGGTGGGCATGATTCAGAAGGAAGTGGCCCAGCGCCTGGCCGAGCCGCCCGGCTCGAAAACCTACGGCATTCTGAGCGTGCTGCTACAAGCGTTCTATAAGATTGAGTATCTGTTTACGGTGCCGCCGCACGTGTTTGTGCCGCCGCCCAAGGTGGAGTCGGCCGTGGTGCGCCTCACGCGCAACGACGTGCAGCAACTGGACTGCGATGAAAAGCTCTTTTTCCGGGTGGTGAAGCAGGCATTCCAAACGCGCCGCAAGACGCTGCGCAATGCGCTGAAACCGTTCGGGATGCCGGCGGAAGCTACTACCGACCCCATTTTTGAACGCCGCGCCGAAACGTTGAGCGTGGCCGATTTTGTGGGGTTGACGCAGCGGGTTTCGCAGCATCAGGCGGCGGGCGCTGCGCTGCCGGATTTAGATATTAGCGATGTAGCCGAATAGTCAAACAAGATTGAATAAATGGTCAAGGCCAGTAAATTTTTGTTGTACAATACATTGTTGTTGTCGAGCTGTTCCTTAGATAGTCAGCCCAAGACTGAGCATTTAACAGAGCACTATTACACTGGACTGTCGGTGGATGGCGAACCAGGTCTCTATTTTGATGACCCAAAACTTGGGATGGTTTATTTAAGATTTGCAACATATGCCGGAATAAACAAAGGATATGTAGCAGCATGCGGTGATAGCTGCTACATACTTCCAGTAGCAGCTTCAACTGTCGAAGCTGCACGCCACGGCCAAGTTGTTTTCTTGACTCAAGCTGCTTGGAAGCAGGAGATTTTTCGATTAACCGGTGATTCAGTTAAAGTTGAATCACTCCTGTGAGTAATTCCATGTCCATCTGCCTCGTCGTCGACGAAATGCACCCGTCGCTGCAACCGTTGCTGCAAGGCATCGGCGTTGAGATTGATTATCAGCCTACCCTCACGGCTGCCGAAGTACACGCCGCGCTGGCTGCTAAGCCCTACGAAGGCTTGGTAGTTCGCAGCAAGCTGCGCGTGACCGCCGACCTGCTGGCCCACGGCCCACACCTCCGCTACGTGGCCCGCGCCGGGGCCGGCACCGACAACATCGACGAAGCCGCGATGGCGGCGGCCGGCGTGACGCTGCTGAACGCACCCGAAGGCAACCGCGACGCCGTGGGCGAATTTGCCGTGGGGCTGCTGCTGGCACTGCTGCGCAACATTGCCCGCGCCGACCACGAGGTGCGCCAGGGCCAGTGGCGGCGCGAGGCCAGCCGCGGCACCGAAATCGGCGGCAAAACCATTGGCTTGCTCGGCTACGGGCACATGGGCCGGGCGTTTGCGCGGCGGCTGGGGGCGTTTGGGTGTACGGTGCTGGCGCACGATATTGACCCGGCCGTGACCACCGACGGCCACGCCACGCTGGTGCCGCTGGCCGACCTGCAGGCGCGGGTCGACGTGCTCAGCCTGCACATTCCCTATTCAGCGGCCAACCACCATTTCGTGAATGAAGCATTCCTGGCCGATTTCGCCAAACCGATTTGGGTGATGAACACGGCCCGCGGCGAAGTGGTGGACCAGGCTGCGCTAGTGCGTGCCCTGCAGGCCGACACGGTGCGTGGTGCGGCGCTTGACGTGCTCGATAATGAGAAACTCAATAGCCTCAGCCCGGCGCAGCAGGCCACGTTCGATTTCCTGAAAACGGCTCCGAATGTTGTGCTCACGCCGCACGTAGGCGGTTGGAGCTTTGAGAGCTACGCACGGATTAACGAAGTGCTGGTGGAGAAAATTCGGGCTTTTCGGGCCGGGGCGTTGGGGGCAAATGCGGGGAGCTAATTCGTTTTGCGTATCTTTGTAAGGAACCTAAGAAGGGAGAACGGTTGGCAGTGCCAGCCGTTCTCCTTGCTTTTTAGCCAAACCGTCAAGCATCTACTCCCATGGCCAGCACCATCAATTATTACACCCCCGAAGGCCTGCAAAAACTGAAGGACGAGCTCCAGGACCTCAAAATCCGGGGCCGGGCCAAGGCCGCTGAAGACCTGCGCGAAGCCCGCGACAAAGGCGACCTGAGCGAAAACGCCGAATACGACGCCGCCAAGGACGCCCAGGGCCTGTTAGAACTGAAAATCTCGAAGCTCGAAGAAGTGCTGGGCAACGCCCGCCTCATCGACGAAACCAACATGGATTTCAGCAAGGTGCTCATCATGAGCAAGGTGAAGCTGAAAAACCTGAAGAACAACATGGTGCTTGACTACACCCTGGTGGCCGAGGAAGAAGCCAACCTGGCCGCTGGCAAAATCTCGGTGAAGTCGCCGATTGGCAAAGGCCTGCTGGGCAAATCGGCCGGCGACACGGCCGAAATCGTGGTGCCCGCTGGCAAGCTGCAGTTTCAGATTCTGGAAATTTCGCGGTAACTTTTTTAAGCTGCCAACCTCAGGCTATAAGCCGCAAGCATCTTTTGGTGCTTGCGGCTTTTTTATTCCGGAAGTTCTTGCTTGCGGGAATATTTGCAAAAAAGCTTGCAGCTTGCAGCCCAAAGCTTGTAGCCCCAATCCCTATGCCTTCGATTTTCTCCCGCATCGTTTCCGGCGAGCTGCCGGCTTATAAAGTGGCCGAGGACGGCCGCCACCTCGCGTTTCTCGACATCACGCCGCTGGTGGAAGGCCACGCGCTGGTGATTCCGAAAAAGGAAGTCGACTACATTTTCGACATGCCGGCCGATGAGCTGGCGGCCCTGCACGTGTTTGCGCAGCGTGTGGCCAAGGCCGTGCAGGCTGCTGTGCCGTGCAAGCGCATCGGCGTGGCTGTAATTGGGCTAGAAGTGCCGCACGCGCACATTCACCTCATTCCGATGAACAAAGTATCGGACATGAACTTCGCCAACCCGAAAATCAAGGTTCCCGAGGAGCGCATGAAGGAGCTGGCTGCCGCCATTGCGGCTAAAGTGGAAGGTGGCAGCGGGCTAGCCGAGGCTAACCAGGCCGGGGCTACTTCGAATGCCGCCGTGCCCGCCGAGCTGCAGAAGCAGGTGGCTGGCCTGCACTTTATGAGCGAATCGGATGCGCCGCTGGAAGCCGTGGCCTACGCTGCGCCGGGCGGCGACCTCAGCAACGCTGCGCTGCTGAAGCTGCTGGGCGAGCCCGCCAATGCCAAAGTGGAAACCGTAGAGCTGACTCAGTTCCTGCGCAACCACACAGCCGATGACGGCGTGCTGGGCGATGTGGCGCTGTCCAACCGCTACAAGGCCCTGCAAATGTTTATGAAGCAGGACATGGACGGCGTGCAGGTGTACCGCGTGGGCGCAGGGCCGCAGATTCATGCCTACGCTTTGGGACGGATGATGGACGGCACGCTGGCCGGCTTCAAAACGGTGCTGACGGAAACCTGAAAATAACGAATTGGGTCGGAGACTTTTAGGTTGATTGCAACGGTGGGAATGAAAGGCTGTCAGTAGCGACAGTCTTTCATCCCCATTCTCGTTTCCCGCCTATGTGCCGCGTTCTACTGATAAACTGTTTCTTTTTGATGAGTACGTGGGCCTGGGCCCTCAATCCCACCCGCGAGTGGATAGGCACACCCGATTCGCTGGGCCTGCGCTACCAAACTACGGCCCTCATCACGCCCGACCACGCCCAACTGGCCGGCTGGATAGTGGAGCCCGCCTCCAACGTGTCCGACCAGCGCACCACCATGGTAATGGCCTATGGCGACGCGAACAACATGTCTTATTTCCTTAACCAAGCGCGGGCGCTGAGCCAGGGCGGCTACCGCGTGTACCTATTTGACTACCGCGGCTTCGGGCACAGTAGCGACTTTGCCATCGACCGGCAGCGACTGTATTACCCCGAGTTCAGCACCGACCTGCGCACCGTGCTGGCCGACGCCCAGCACCGCTACCCGCGCAGCCGCACCGGCATTATTGGCTTCTCGATGGGCACTATCATGGGCTCGGAAGCGGCGGCCACCAGCAAGTGCGACTTTCTCGTTGCCGAAGGCTACGTAGCCAGCCCACAGCAGTTGGTGGCCGGCATTTTCCAGCGCAGCCAGAAAGTGGTGACCTTGCCCGCCGAAGCAGCCAACTACGCCCTGGTGGCGCGCCGCGTGAACTGCCCGTGGTTACTGATTGGCGGCACCGCCGATAAAAGCATGCCCCTGGCCGACTCGGTAGCGGTGGTGCGCCAGGCCCGGTACCGACAGCGGCGGCAGGTACTTTGCTTCGAGGGCGGGCATCTGGAGGGGTTTTACAAGCTGACCGAAGCCGGATACGGCGACAAATACGTGCGGGAGGTGACGCGCTTTCTGGTCGGAAAACGGAGTTAAAAAAGTTACTCCGCCCGGCCGCTATCCACGATTTTTTGCAGGCGGGCCTGAGCATCGCGGGGCAGGGCGCTGAGCAAATCCAGACCGGTGGCGGCTTCGATTTTATCCACTGAAGTCAGGTATTGCCGCCAGTCGGGGCTCACGGTGTTGTTGTCGTTGGGCGTGTCGACGGCCAGCACGCGCACGGCCGGGTCGGTGGCGATGCGCTGAAGGTCGTTGGTGCCGTCGGGCAAAATCACCATCACTTTCCAGATGCGGGCGGGGACAGTGACGCGGCCCTGGTCGAGGGTTTGGGCGAAGCCGTTGGCGCCGGTGCCGCCGCGCCCGTAGCTGCCCATGATGACGTAGATTTCCTGGCCGCGCTGCACTTGCGAGCGGCCGTATTCTTCGAGGTGGGCCCAGGTTTGCTGGTTGTTGTGCGGGGCCTGGGGCACCATGTTGGTCATCAGGAAGGTATTGGCGTTGGCGTCGAGGTCGGCGGTGCGGTCGCCGCTGGGGCAGTTGTGGCCTTTGTCGAAGCCGGAGCGGGCGTAGCTGGCGGGCGTCACCTGGTAGAACTGCCGGGGCAGGGCGGCATCGGGCCGGAAGTTGTTTTGGCGCGGCGCCTGGCCGAGGTCGGCTTTGTCGATGTGCCAGCTCACCCAGTTCGGGATGCCGCGCGCGGCATTGTAGCCAATGGTGAATTCGGGATGGACGAGCAGGTAATTGCTCGCGTTGTTGGGGTCGGAAGTGGCGCCGCTGGGGTTGCCCAGCGCCATATTGGCGTCGTTGGGGTCCTGGGCGGTGCCCGTGCCGGTACCGGCCGGGTACTGCGCGGCGGTGGGTTGCTGGGCAGCAGGGGCCTGCGGCTTGTCGCGATTCTCGAAATAGCCGCCCGTGGCTCCAGCGCCGGCCGCCACGGCAGGGCCGGCGGCGGTTTCGAGCACAATGTCATCGATGTCGAGCCGGTTTTTTTGGCCGCTGGTTTTACGGATTTCCAGGCGAATGGGCTCGTTGGCCAAGCCGGCAAATACGTGGGGCACCAGTGCCGGGCCGCTCGTGGTGACTGGGGCGCCGGTGCGCGCATAGGTGCGGCCGCCGTCGCGGCTCAGCCATAGCTCCCAGGTGCTCGGCCCGTCGGTGCCATAAGCCGCGGCCGAGATGGTGATGCGCCGCACGCCGGCTTTGGCATCGAAGCGCATGGAAATGCGGCCCAAATTGCGCAGGCGGGCGGCCCGCTCGCCGTGGGCGTGGTCCTGCGGGCTGCTGCCGATGAGGGCATCCTGAAAGTGCCAGGTCCCGGTGGCCAACGGCTCGTCGGCCTCTTCGTAGGCCCCCTTGCTGCCGGCTTCGAAGGTTTCGGGGAAGGGGGCTGGGGCGGGCTGCTGGGTGGTGCGGGCCGCGGGCGGTCGAGTGGCAGTGGCCGTTTCGGCGGGCTGCTGGGAGCAGGCCAAGAGGCCAAAAGCAGCGAGGGTGAGATAGGCGGAAGCGTGCATAGGGCGAAGATATGCGCTTGCCCGGCCCCGGCTGGCTAAGTGAAAAACCATTGCGTAGCTTCGCCTCACTTATTCATCTTTCTTTCCACCCTTTCACCGCCTTCATGTTATGGAAGACAATCAATTCACGCCGCAACCCCGGCAGATACAAATCTCGGCCGAGGAAGCCGCCGAAATCCAAGCCCGCTTCTTTGCGCAGGTGTACGGCTGGATGGCCGCCGGCCTGGGCCTGACGGGCGGCATTGCCCTGTTCGCCTCCACCTCGCCGGAGCTAATAAACTTCGTTTTTGGCACCCGTTTCGTGTTTTTGGGGCTGATTATTCTGGAGTTGGTCATTGTCGGCTTTCTCTCGGCCCGCATTTTCGATTGGAGCCTGGGCAAGGTGCAGGCCGCCTTCGTGGGCTACGCCGTCCTGAATGGCGTGACCTTGAGCTGCGTGTTTCTGGCCTATACCTCCGCGTCCATCGCCTCCACGTTCTTTGTCACGGCGGGCACGTTTGGCGTGATGAGCCTCTTCGGTTACTTCACCAAAGCCGATTTGTCGGGCTGGGGCAAGCTGCTGAGTATGGCTGTTATCGGCCTGGTCATTGCCATGGTGGTCAATATTTTCCTCAATAACTCAATCCTGGAAATCGTCACGTCCTTCGTCGGGGTACTGATTTTTACGGCCCTCACGGCCTACGACACCCAGAAGCTGAAGCAGCTGGCGCTGCTCGGCGTGACGGAAGGCGAGGAAATGAGCCACAAGGCGTCCATCCTGGGCGCGCTCACGCTCTACCTGGATTTCGTAAATCTGTTCTTGTTCCTGCTGCGCATCTTCGGCCGTCGGCGCTAAGCGCAAGGGTTGCGATTTATAAAAAAGCCCGCTGATGCATTCATCAGCGGGCTTTTTTGTTGACTCACGAAGCGACAAATGCTAGCTAGGCCTGTCGGTCGCCCCTGGTGAAGTCCAGCATCCAGCCGGGATATTCGGGGCTGAGCTTGCTCACATCGTCCAGCTGCTGAAGCTCCTCGGGCGTGAATTTGACATCCACGGCTTTCAGGTTATCGTCAAGCTGCTCCATTTTCTTGGCCCCGATAATGACGCTGCTCACCACTTGCTGATGCAGTAGCCACGCGAGGGCCAGCGAGGCCACGGTTGCGCCTTTCGCTTCGGCCAGGGGGCGCAGCTTGTCAATGATGTTGAAGGCCAGTTCTTTGTTGACGGGTGGGAAGTCGAATCCGGTGCGGCGGTCGTCGGCCGAGCCCTGGTTTTCGCGGGTAAACTTGCCCGAGAGGAAGCCGCCGGCCAGCGGGCTCCACACCATGAGGCCCACGCGCTGGTCCTGAAGCAGCGGCACAAGCTCGCGCTCCAGCTCGCGGCCCGCAACGGTGTAATAAGCCTGCAGCGACTGGAACCGGGCCAAGCGCTCGTAGTGCGAAATATCCAGCGCCTTCATCAACTGCCAGGCGGCCAGGTTGCTGGCTCCGATGTAGCGGACTTTGCCGCTTTTCACCAGGTCGTCGAGGGCGCGCAGCGTTTCATCGAGGGGCGTGAGCGGGTCGTAGCTGTGGATTTGGTAGAGGTCGATGTAATCCGTGTTCAGGCGCTTGAGGCTGGCTTCGGCCTGTTGCAGGATGTGCTTGCGGGTGAGGCCGGCATCGTTGGGGCCGTCGCCCATCTTGCCGCGTACCTTGGTAGCCAGCACCAGGTCGTCGCGCCGCAGGCCCAGATTGCGGATGGACTGGCCGGTGAGCTCTTCCGACAGGCCCTCAGAGTACACGTTGGCCGTGTCGATGAAGTTGATACCAGCCTCCACGGCCCGTTTCACAATGTCGTCCACGGCTTGCTGGCCGAGATTGCCGATGGCCGCCGCCCAGCCCTTGCCGCCAAAGGTCATGGTGCCAAGGCAGAGTTCGGAAACTTTGAGGCCGGTGCGGCCAAGCAGGTTGTATTTCATAAGCCAAAGCGTTTTGAATAGGATGCCGGGTAGAACCGGTCCGGCGAACGATTGTTGGCATAACTCCGGCAGGACAGGCTAAATGAGAACAGCCCCGTCGGCAGTGCCGACGGGGCTGATAGTACCTTAAATCCTGTTGAATAGGTCGCTTACAGGGGCACCGTCGTGCCATTTTCCTTCAGCACCTTGTTCAGAAACAGCACCTGGTAGGGCAGGGCCGTTTGCCAATACTCCCAGGTGTGCGCGCCGGGGCGCTCGGTGTAGTCGTGCGGGGTATGGTTGTACACGAGCCGGCGGTGCAGCTCGCGGTTTATGTCGATGAGGCCATCGTCCACGCCGCAATCTATGATGAGGGGCAGGCCGTTGCGCTGCATCTGGGGCAGCAGGTTAATGACGGAGTTGGCTGCGAACCGCTCGGCGTTATCCGTTTCGGACCCCAGAATTGGAGCCCAGAGCTGGGCCCGCTGGGCCGCATCGGCAGGGGAGAGCTTGCGGTTGAGGCTGGTTAAATCGAGGGCACCGCTCATGCTGCCAGCGGCGCAATATAGCTCGGGGTGGCGGGCCGAGAGGTAGAGCGCACCGTGCCCGCCCATGCTCAGGCCCGCAATGACACGGCCCTTGCGGTCGCGCACGGTGCGGTAGGCCTGGTCGATGGCCGGAATGACTTCTTTGGTAAGGTAGGTTTCGAACTGGCTGTCGGCCTTCACCGGGCTGTCGAGGTAGAAGCTGAAGGTTTCGCCCTCGGGGTTCACGATTATCAGGTTGTACTGGTCGGCCAGGCGATGCAACAGTTGTTTGTCAGGCGTCTTGTTCAACCAGTCGGAAAAGTGGCCCCAGGCTCCGTGCAGTAGGTACAGCACCGGGTAGTTGGCCTTCTTGTTCTTGGCGTAGGAAGCCGGGAGCACCACGGCGGCGCGGTAGGTTTTGTGCATGGCCGCACTCGGAATGGCCAGGGTGTCGACCCGGGCGGCGCGAGCCGCAGTGGCGGTAAGCAGCAGGCAGGCGAGGAGCAGGAGGGAACGCATGGGTGGGTGGTTGATTGGTTGAGGGAATGAGTGAAAAAACTGTCGTGCCGAGCGCAGCCGGGGCATCTCGCGTGCAATAGTAATTCAATCAATGATTTTGATTCCTCTTTCACACAAGATGCTTCAGGTGCGCTCAGCAAGACGTTCAAATTGGCATGACGCCCAAGCAGCCGCGAACGTACCTTTGTTATTCCCTCTAGAGCTACTATAAATCCATGAAATTCCGTTTACTACTTATTTCGCTGCTGGCCGGTTTGGGCAGCGCACAGGCAAATCAGCTCACCTTTCGGGTCGATATGGGCACCACGGCCGTGCCCGCCGGGGGCGTGCACGTCGCCGGCAATTTCCAGGCCGCCGCCGGCTTTCCGGCCGACTGGAACCCCGCCACCACGGCGCTGACCGACCCCGACGGCGACCACGTGTGGGAAGCCACCGTGAACGTACCGGCCGGGACCTACCTCTACAAATTCGTGAACGGCAACGCATGGGGCGTTTCTGAAATCGTGCCCGCCACCTGCGGCATCACCGACGCCAGCGGCAACGTGAACCGGCAGGTGGTGGTGGGCGGCTCGGCTGTGCGCCTGCCCATTGTGGCCTTCGCCGACTGCGCCCCGCAGCTGCGCTTCGCCGTGGACATGACCGGCCAAACCGTGGCCCGAACCGGCGTGCACGTGGTGGGCAATTTCCAGGCCCTGGCCGGCTACGGCGCGAATAATGACGCCACCGCGTTGCCCCTAACCGACGACAACAACGACGGCATCTACGAAGTGACCATTGCGCTGCCGGCTCCCGGCATGTTCCAGTACCGCTTTGTGAACGGCAACACCCTGGCCGGGGCCGAAACCGTGCCCGCCGCCTGCGGCACTGCCGATGCCAGCGGCACCCTCACCCGCGTGGTGAACGCCACGGCCGCCGTGAACACCACGCCGAGCTATTGCTTCGGCACCTGCACGGCCTGTAATGGAGCCACGCTCACCAGCTACTCAACTTACTGGTGGAATGATGCGGTGTTCTACGAGGTATTCGTGCGCAGCTTTTACGACAGCAACGGCGACGGCAAGGGCGACTTCGCCGGCCTAACCCAGAAGCTGGACTACCTCAACGACGGCAACCCCGCCACCACCACCGACCTGGGCGTGACCGGCCTCTGGCTGATGCCCATCATGGACTCGCCCAGCTACCACGGCTACGACATAACCGACTACAAGGCCGTGGAGCCGGATTATGGCACGATGGCCCAGTTTGATGCCTTCCTGGCCGCCGCCCACCAGCGCGGCATCAGGGTGATTCTGGACTTGGTGCTGAACCATTCCTCCAGCCAGCATCCGTGGTTCACGCAGTCGGCGGCCAGCACCACCAGCCCGTACCGCAACTGGTATTTGTGGTCGCCCACCGATTTGGGCTACGGGCCTTTTGGGGGCAGCGGCTGGCATCCGCGCAACGGCCAGTATTTCTACGGCGCGTTCTGGGACGGCATGCCCGATTTGAACTGGCGCAACCCCCAGCTCAAAGCCGCCATGTGGGACGTAGACCGGTTCTGGCTGCGCAGGGGCGTGGACGGTTTCCGCCTCGATGCCGTGCGCTACCTGGTAGAAACCGGCACCACGAGTGCCGACACCCCCGAAACCCTCGGCATTCTGGAAGAATTTCACGACTCGCTGAAGGCCGTGAACCCGGCTGCATTGTCGGTGGGTGAGGTGTGGATTAACACCAGCACCGCCGTGCCCTACGTGCGTAACCGCCGCCTCGACCTCTGCTTCGAGTTTGACCTGGCCAGCAGCATTATCAGCGCCGTGACGGCGGGCAGCCCCACTGCGCTGCGCACCCAGCTCGACCTCGTGACGAGCCTCTACCCGCGCCTGCAGTACGCCACCTTCCTCACCAACCACGACCAGAACCGCGTATTCGACGGCCTGGGCAGCAACGTGGCCCGCATGAAGCAGGCGGCCGCGCTCTACCTCACCATGCCCGGCGTGCCCTTCATTTACTACGGCGAGGAAGTGGGCATGGCCGGTACCGGCCCCGACGAAGATAAGCGCAAGCCTATGCAGTGGACTTCCGGCACGCAGGCGGGTTTCACCAGCGGCACGCCCTGGCGCACCATCAACTCCAACTTCGGCACCTACAACGTAGCCACCGAGCAGGCCGACCAAAACTCCCTGCTCAGCCACTACAAGAAGCTCATCGGCCTGCGCACCGCCAACGAAACCCTGCGCAAGGGCTACTATTTGCCCGCCACCTCATCGGCCGCTTCGGTGCTGGCCTATGCCCGCGTTTTCGGCCAGGAAGCCACGCTGATTGCCGCCAACCTGGGTAGCACCGCCATTAGCAGCTCCACGCTTTCGCTCAATATGTCGACGCTGGCCCCCGGCACCTACCAGGTCACCGAATTGTACACCGGTCAGGCTGCGGGTACCGTCACGGTGAACGCGCAGGGCGGCTTCAGCAGCTTCGCCACGACCCTGCCGGCCCTGGCTGCCAACCAGACCTGGGTGCTGCGCCTGCGCTCCACCACGGCTACCAGCACGGCCAGCGCCCAGCCCACTTTCGCCGTGGCCCTCTACCCGAACCCCACGGCCAGCACGGTGCGCCTGGCCCTGGCGGCCGCCCCGGCCACCCAAAGCCAGCTGCAGGTATTCGACCTCACCGGCCGCCTGCTGCAAACCCGCAGCTTCAACGGCAACAGCTACGCGCTGGAAACCAACGGCTGGGCCGCAGGTACTTATTTCGTGCGGGTGCAATCGGGCACTGCAGTTGCTATGCAGCGGTTGGTAGTGGAGCGGTAATTCACTTGGAGTAACCCTCTAAAAGAGATAAAAAAGGAACGTCATGCTGCACTCAGCATGACGTTCCTTTTTTATCAGTCCTTGTATTGGACTTTACTTCATAAACACCGGCCGAATCAGGTTCTCAAACGTGAAAATCTCGTCCCATTTCTCTTGGGTCAGCAATCCGCGCTCGGTCACGGCGATGTCGTGGACCGACTTGCCGGTTTTCAGCGCTTCCTTGGCAATCTCGGCCGAAGCCTCGTAACCGATAACCGGGTTGAGCTGCGTAACGATGCCGATGCTGTTGCGCACGAGGCTTTCGGCGTGGGCCTTGTTGGCCGTAATGCCGATGACGCACTTCTCGCGCAGGGTGCGGCAGGCGTTGGTCATGTAGGAAATCGACGTGAACAGCGCGAAGCTGATAACCGGCTCCATCACGTTTAATTGCAGCTGGCCGGCTTCGGCCGCCATGGTCACCGTGAGGTCGGCCCCGATGACGTAGAAGGCCGTCTGGTTCACCACTTCGGGCACCACGGGGTTCACCTTGCCGGGCATGATGCTGGAGCCCGGCTGCAAGGGCGGCAGGTTGATTTCGTTGATGCCGGTGCGCGGGCCGGAGGAGAGCAGGCGCAAATCGTTGCAAATTTTGGAGAGCTTCACGGCCGTGCGCTTCAGCACACCGGAAAGCTGCACGTAAGCGCCCGTGTCGTAGGTGGCTTCGAATAAGTCGCCGGCCAGGCTCAGATTGAGGCCGGTGATGGTGCGCAGGTGCTCAGTAACGAGCTCGGGGTAGCCGGTGGGGGCGTTGATGCGCGAGCCGATGGCCGTGGCACCCATGTTGATTTCGTCAATCAGCCGGCGCGAGTCGTCGATGCGCAGCAGCTCCTCGCGCAGGTTGGTAGCGAAGGCGCGGAACTCGTCGCCCATGCTCATCGGCACGGCATCCTGGAGCTGGGTGCGGCCCATTTTGAGGATGTCACGGAATTCCTCGGCTTTCTGGGCGAAGGCATCGGCCAACTCCACGAGGGTTTCGCGGTAGCCCACCAGCTTGTTGTTGAGGGCGATGCGGAAGGCGGTAGGGTAGGCGTCGTTGGTGCTTTGCGAGCAGTTGACGTGGTTGTTGGGGTGGCAGTACTGATAGTCACCTTTCTGGTGGCCCATTATTTCGAGCGCCACGTTGGCAATGACTTCGTTGGCGTTCATGTTCACCGACGTACCGGCGCCGCCCTGAATCATGTCGGACAGAAACTGGTTGTCGAACTCGCCGGCGGCCACGCGGTCGCAGGCGGCCGCAATGGCATCGGCGATGTTGGCGGGCAGCACGCCAAGCTCTTTATTGGCCAGAGCAGCCCCTTTTTTCACGTAGGCCAGGGCCTGCACGAACAGCGGCTCGTTCTTGATGGGGATGCCGGTGATGTCAAAGTTTTCGAGCGCGCGCAGCGTCTGAATGCCGTAGTAGGCGGTGTCGGGCAGGATGCGTTCGCCGAGGAAATCGTGTTCGATGCGGGAGGTTGACATGAAGATTTTTTGGGTGGGAAAGTGAGGCTTGTACGGAATGCCCGAATGGCGGCACAAACCTACGGCGGCGCTTTGCAACGTGGCGGGTTTGGGGCGTTCCTTTGAGCCGAGTCAATCATTCCAATCCATGAAATTCCGCTATCTGCCCTTGCTGGCCCTGGCCCTCGCCAGCTGCTCCCAAGGCAATAAAACCGCCACTGTCAGCGGCCCCGACGCTCGTTTCGATGCCTTCAAAAACCAGTTCATTGAAGCCCTGTGGAAGCAAAACCCGGACTACGCCTCCGGCATGGGCTACCACAAATACGACTCGCTGCTGCTGATTCCCAGCGCCGCCCAGCGCCAAAGTGACGACGCTTTCGCCCGGAATAACCTGGCCGTGCTTAGCAAATTCACCCTCGATAGCCTCTCGCCCAACAACCAGATTGACCTGCGCCTGCTGCGCAACGAGCTACGGGCCGAGCGTTGGTATGCCGATACGCTCAAAAGCTGGCAGTGGAATCCGGCCAGCTACAACCTCGGCGCCTCGGTGGGCGACCTGCTCAACGGGCGCCACTTCCGGCTGGACCGCCGCCTGCGCAACATCTCCGACAAAATCAGCCACGCGGCTGAATTTTACGCCGCTGCCCGGTCCAACATCAGCAACCCGACCAGAGAACACACTGAGCTGGGCATTAAGCAAAACGCGGGTGGTCTGGAAGTTTTCGGCTCCGCCCTAGCCGATTCAGTACGGAAATCGGGCCTAACCGAGGCGGAGAAAAAGACCCTGACCGACCGCGTGGCCGCCGCCCGCACCGCCGTGCAAGGCTACATGGACTTCCTGAAAAACGACGTGCTGACCAAGGGGCAGTTCCGCTCGTTCCGCATCGGCAAGGAGTTGTTCGACCAGAAGTTTACCTATGATATTCAGTCGCGCTTCACGGCCGCCGAAATTTATCAGCAGGCCCTCAAGCACAAAGCCGAGCTGTTGCACGACATGGGTCACCGCGCTGCGCGCCTCTATCCCAAATATTTCCCGGGCCAGAAAGCGCCGGCCGATACCCTGGCCCTCATCACGGCCGTCATCAACCAGCTCACGCTAAAACACGCCCCGCGTGATGGTTTTGTGGACGCTGTCAAGCGCCAGATTCCGACACTGGTGGCCTACGTCAACGAGCACAAGCTCCTGACCCAGGACCCCAGCAAGCCGCTGGTAGTGCGCGAAACGCCGCTCTACATGCGCGGCAGTGGGGCCGGAGCCAGCGTATCGGCCCCCGGCCCCTACGACAAGGGCGCGAACACCTACTACAACGTGGAGCCGCTGCCCGCCGAGTGGACGCCCGCCCAGGCCGAAAGCTACCTGCGCGAATACAACGACTATACCCTCCAGATTCTCAACATTCACGAGGCCATTCCCGGCCACTACACCCAGCTCGTGTACGCCAACCGCTCGCCCTCGATGGTGAAAAGCATTTTTGGCAACGGGGCCATGGTGGAGGGCTGGGCCGTGTATGCAGAGCGCATGATGCTGGAAAGTGGCTACGGCAACAACTCCGACGAAATGTGGCTGATGTGGGATAAATGGAACATGCGCTCGACGCTGAATGCGGTTATCGACCACGCCATTCAGGCCGAAAACATGAGCGAGGCCGATGTGGTGGCCATGCTGCGCCGCGAAGGATTTCAGGAAGAAGCTGAGGCCCGGGGCAAATGGCTGCGCGCCACCCTGAGCCAGGTGCAGCTCAGCAGCTACTTCACGGGCTATACCGAAATTTATGCCCTGCGCGAGGAGTTGAAGCGGAAGGAAGGTAAGGCGTTCGACCTGAAAGCCTTCCACGAAAATTTCCTCAGCTACGGCAGCGCCCCGGTGAAATACATCCGGGAGCTGATGCTGCGGAAGTAAGCTGAATCCGAAAGCCGAAGTGCGCACAGATTTCCCACTTGCGCGCCCTTCCACGCGGAGGCAGCGCTACCTTTGGGCGTGTTTTTTCTGCTCTCGAAGGTTCTCGACTTTGTGCTGCTGCCGACCGTGTGGCTGGTGGTTTTTCTGATTGCGGCGCTCGTGGCCCGGCCACCGCGCCAACATCGCTGGCTGGTGGCCGCTTTGGTGCTCACGCTCTTATCCACCAATCCATTCCTGGTAAATGAGCTGTTGCTGGCCTGGGAGCAGCCACCCGTAGCCCTCGCTGCATTGCCCCGCCACGCCGATGCCGCCGTGCTGCTCACCGGCATCACCAACGTCAATAAGTCGCCGCACGACCGGGTGTACCTGGGGCCCGGGGCCGACCGCGTCACAAGTGTGCTTTGGCTATACCGGGCCGGTCGGGTGCGCCGCATTATTGTATCGGGGGGTTCGGGTGCGGTGCAGGCCGTAGCCCACACCGAAGCCGACGACCTCACCACGCTGCTGCGCCTGGCAGGAGTGCCCAACTCGGCCATCATCCGCGAAGAAAAAAGCCGCAACACCCGCGAAAACGCGTTGTTTACCAAGCAGCTCCTCACGCCCGGGCAGGACACGCTCATCCTCGTCACGTCGGCATTTCACCAGCGGCGGGCTATGGGCTGCTTCGCCAAAGTCGGGCTGCACCCCATCAGCTTTCCCGCCGGCTACCGCAGCGCCGACCGTCGCCTCGCACCCGATGCCTGGCTGGTGCCCAGCGCGGAGGCAATGGTCAATTTCAGCCTGTTGGTGCACGAAGTGACGGGCTGGCTGACGTATAAGGCGTTGGGGTATTTGTAGGGTGCGGGGAAGAGCAATATAGAACGGTCATGCAGAGCGCAGCGAAGCATCTTTACCGCACAACGCAATCAAAACGACTTGGATTACTACTGCGGTAAAGATGCTTCGCTGCGCTCTGCATGACCGTTCTTCTTATACCTTCAATTACATAGAGTTACTCCGTCTTCGCCGTCGGCGCTACTTCCTTGCCAATCCAAACCGACTTCTGATTGACAAACTCGCGGATGCCCAGATAAGAAAGCTCGCGCCCATAGCCTGACTTTTTCACCCCGCCGAAGGGCATTTCGGACATCGATTTCACCAACCCATTCACGAAAACGGCCCCGCTCTCAATCTGGCGGGCCATTTCCTCACCCTTCTTCGGGTCCGAGGTCCACACAGCCGCACCCAGGCCGAAGCGCGAATCGTTGGCGAGGCGCACGGCATCGGCGGCGTTTTTAGCTTCGAGCACCAGCGCTACGGGACCGAATAACTCCTCGGCGTAAGCGCGCTGGCCGGGCTTGATATTCGACAGAATCATGGGGCGGAAGAGGGCAGTGCCGGGCTTGGCCTGGCCGCCGAATAGCTCCACTTTCGCGCCCTGGGCTACCGAGTCATTCACTTGTTGGCTGAGCTCGTCGGCCAGGTCGGGGCGGGCCAGGGGGCCGTATTGGGTGGCCGGGTCGAGCGGGTCGCCGGGGCGCAGGGCCAGCAGGTGGGTTTTGAGGTGGCCAATGAATTCCTTTAGCACCGACTTTTCTACGATGAAGCGCTTGGCGGCAATGCAGCTCTGGCCGCTGTTTATCATGCGGCTTTGGGCGGCGGTTTTGGCGGCCAGGGCCAGGTCGGCATCGGCCAGCACAATGAACGGGTCGGACCCGCCCAACTCCAGCACGGTTTTCTTGATGTGCTGCCCGGCGGCGGCAGCAACGGCCGCGCCCGCGCCCTCGCTTCCCGTGAGCGTCACGGCCCGCAGGCGGTCATCGGCAATGAGCTTTTCCACCAAATCGGACCCGATGAGCAGCGTGCGGAAGCAGGCCGGCGGCAGGCCCGCGTCGTGGAAAATCTTTTCCAGCGCCAGGGCGCACTGCGGCACGTTGGAGGCGTGTTTGAGCAGGCCCACATTGCCGGCCATGAGGGCCGGCGCGGCAAACCGCACCACCTGCCAGAAGGGAAAATTCCACGGCATCACGGCCAGCACCACGCCCAGCGGCTGGTAGCTGATGAAACTGCGGCCGGCATCGGTTTTGATGAGTTCGTCGCTAAGAAATTCTTCGGCGTGGTCGGCGTAATAGTCGCAGCAGGTGGCGCATTTCACGGCCTCGGCGCGGCCGTCGGTGATGGGCTTGCCCATTTCCAGGGCCATGAGGCGGGCCAGCTCGTCCTGGCGCTCGCGCAGCAGGGCGGCGGCCCGGCGCAGCACCCCGGCGCGGTGGGCAAACGTGGTAGCGGGCCAGGTGGCCGCAGCCCGGTGCGCCTGGCCCAGAATCCGCTCAGTCTTGGCCCAGCTGAAAGGGGAGAAGCGGCGCAGCACGCGGCCGGTGTAGGGGTTGTAGGACTCGATGGGCATTGCGAAAAAAGTAAATCGAGAGAAAGAAAAGTTTAAGGAAAGTGCCGGGTTGCCGCCAATGGCAAAAATCAACTGCCTGGTACTGTAGGTAAGTAGCTGGTCAACATCATAGCCCCGCCGTGGGTTGTGGCAGTAGCTAGGCCGCAGGCGGCAGTTGCCGACTTCGGTTGTAGCCCGCAAAATGCCGTATACGGGCAATTGCGTGGCACACCGTACTTTCGTGCGTTTCTCATGGCCTCGTCTTTCTGCTTTATCTCTCACTTTCAGTCACTACCGTGTCCGATAATCCGTTAATTTCCTTACCACCCGCCGCCGAGGAGGAACTGGTCCGGCGCCTACAGGCCCGCGACGAATCGGCCATGACGCTGTTTTATGACCGGTATTCGGCCGCGCTCTACGGCGTTATCTTTCGCATTGTGAAGGCCGAGGACGAGGCCGAGGACGTGCTGCAGGAAGCCCTGGTGAAAATATGGAATGCCTTCGCCAGCTACGACCCCAGCAAGGGCCGGCTATTCACCTGGGTGCTGAACATTTGCCGGAATCTGAGCATCGACAAAATCCGCTCACGACAGCACCGCGTAGGTAGCAAAACAACGGGGCTGGACGACAGTCTGACGGCGCAGCGCCAAGCCGCGCCCACAAGCTTTCGCCCCGAGCACATTGGCCTGCAAGAAATTACCCAGAAACTTATTCCCGAGCAGCGCCAGATTATCGACATGCTCTACTTCGAGGGCTTCACCCAAAGTGAGGTAGCCGAGGAGCTCAACATCCCTTTGGGGACGGTGAAAACCCGCGCCCGCACCGCTATCAAAGTCCTAAGCAAACTCATTCGTTGAATCAACCGTGGAAAACATCCAAGACTATATAGAATCGGGTATTCTGGAGCAGTACGCGCTGGGCGAGCTTTCGGCCGCTGAGCAGGCGGCCGTGGAAGCCCAAGCCGCCAGCCACCCCGAAATCCGGGCCGAGCTGGAGCAGGTTCAGGCAGCGTTGGGTTTCTACGCCGAAGCCCACGCCATCACGCCCCCCGCTGCCATGCGCGAGCGGGTACTGAATAACGTACTGGCCCAAATCGCGGGCCCCGCCGCCAATTCCAGCCTCCGCGCCGACGTGGACACCGTGGCCCAGACCACCAGCCGCCCCGTGGCCAGCGCCCCGCAGCCTTCTGCTGCTCCCGAAGCCGTGGTACGGCCCATATCCTCCGCGCCCGTGGAAGTGCCCGCCAGCCGCTCGGGCTGGGCCATTGCTGCCTCGGTAGCCCTGCTGCTGAGCCTGGGCGGAAATATGCTGCTGTATTCGAACTGGAAAAGCGCCAGCTCGGAGCTGGTGGCTTTGCAAAACGAGCAGGCCCGCTTCGCCACCACCTCGCAGGTAGTGGAGAAAAAATTGGGCGCGCTGCAACAGGAAAACCAGGTACTGCGCAACGACGAATTCCGCGCCGTGGCCCTGGCCGGCACGAAAACCGCGCCCACGGCCCACGCGCGCGTGCTGTTCAACCCCGCCACCCACAAAGTGTATGTAGATGTGCGCAGCCTGCCGCCCCTGCCCGCCGACAAGCAATATCAGCTCTGGGCCCTCGACAAAGGCAAGCCGATTGATGCCGGCGTGCTCACCGTGGCCACGGCCACCGGCGAGGGCCTCCAGCACATGAAGGACATTGCCAGCGCCCAAACCTTTGCCATGACCGTGGAACCCGCTGGCGGCAGCGCCGGCCCCACGCTGAGCACGATGACAGTGGTGGGCAACATTTAGCCCGTGAAAATCAGTTGCATTTGGTTTGACCGAAAATAAACATTGCCGCCTGTTAGCCGTTTGGGCTGGCAGGCGGTATTGTTTATTAAACGAAAAATCTTCATTAAATCCATGCACGGCACCATTCTGACTCTGCTAAAACGCTACGTGCAAACGCAGTACGACCACAGCACCTGGGTGAAGCTGGTGGAGCTGTCGGGCCTCGACAAAGTGGAATTCGACCACAAAACCGTGTACCCCGACGAACATGTTTACGCCCTCGTGGGCCACGCGGCCGAGATGACCGGTCTGTCGGCCGGCGAGCTGCACGAAAAGTTTGGCGAGTACCTCGTGCCCGACCTCATGTACATGTACCAGCGCCTGCTCAAGCCCGAGTGGAAAACGCTGGACATGCTGGAACACACCGAATTAACCATGCACAAACAGGTGCGGCAGGAACACGCCGAAAACGCGCCGCCCGTGCTAGATATCAGCCGTCTCGGCCCTGATGAGCTGATTATTGACTACGTGTCGCCGCGCCGCATGGGTGGGCTGGCGGTGGGCATTGTGCGCGGCCTGGCCGTGTATTACGACGAAGCCGACCGCATCGACGTGATGCCCACCACCAGCGAAGACGGGGAGCGGGTCCGGATTCACGTACGTCGGCGCTAGCTTAACTTTCCTTGATTTATCTGTCTCAATTCATTTTTTCAACCATGAGCGACGCTTCGTATTACAACCCTGCCGACCTGGCCAAATTTGGGAAAATCTCGGAATGGCAGCCCGAAATAGGCCGCAAGTTTTTCGATTATTACGGCGAGGTATTCAAAGAGGGCGCGTTGAGTGAGCGCGAGAAATCGTTGATTGCCCTGGCCGTGGCCCACGTAGTACAGTGCCCGTACTGCATCGACGCCTACACTGCTGACTCGCTGCAGAAAGGAGCCGACGAGGCCCAGATGATGGAAGCCGTGCACGTGGGCGCGGCCATCAAAGGCGGGGCCGTGCTGGTACACGCCACCATGATGATGAACAAGGCCAAAGAATTGTCGATGTAGGAAGCGTTGTTCATCTGTAAATCAACTTCATGAAATCTCTCCACGCCCAGCACCACGTGCTGGCTGATTCGACTTATCAGCTCGATGTCCTGAACCCGGCGCAGACGGTAGGGGGGCGCTTTCCCGCCTTCGGGGCCAAGCTGCGCGAAACCGGCCTGCTGCCGTTGCGCCCCACCGAAATGAAGGTGCTGCAGGTGAACGTGGGCAAGATGTGCAACCAAGTGTGCAAGCATTGCCACGTGGATGCCGGCCCCGACCGTACCGAAATCATGACCCGCGAAACCATGCAGCAGTGCCTGGACGCCTTGGCTAAGACCGATATTCCGGTGGTGGACCTTACGGGGGGGGCGCCCGAGATGAACCCCGATTTCCGCTGGTTTGTGGAAGGCATTGCGGCGCTGGGCCGGCAGATTATTGTGCGCTGCAACCTCACCATCATCGTAGCGAACAAGAAGTATAACGACCTACCCGAGTTCTTTGCCCGGCACGGCGTGCAGGTGGTGTCGTCGCTGCCCCACTTTGCGGCCGGCCGCACCGATGCCCAGCGCGGCGAAGGCGTATTTGAGCGCTCGATGCGCGCCCTGCACATGCTGAATGCGGTGGGCTACGGCGTGGAAGGTTCGGGCCTGAACCTGGATTTGGTGTACAATCCATCGGGTGCGTTCCTGCCCGGCAACCAGGCCAGCCTGGAGCGCGAGTTCAAGCAGCGCCTGACCCGCGACCACGGCGTGAGTTTTAATAATCTACTGGCCATTACCAATTTGCCCGTCAGTCGCTTCCTCGATTATTTATTAGAAAGCGGCAACTACGACGGCTACATGGACAAGCTGGTGCAGGCCTACAACCCCATGGCCGCCGCCAATGTAATGTGCCGCAGCACCATCTCGGTGGGCTGGGACGGTTTGCTCTACGACTGTGACTTCAACCAAATGCTGGACCTGCCAGTAGCCGCTGCCACCACCCGCCACATCCGCGATTTCAACCCCGATGCCCTGCAAAACCGCAGCATCGTGGTAAACCAGCACTGCTACGGCTGTACTGCCGGCGCAGGCTCGAGCTGCGGCGGCGCCACGGCCTAGCAGGGAGCTGCTTGTTCGCATTAATTCCTAATGAATTGTTCCCGTCTCGTTCGCATTAGCTTGAGTATCGGCTTACTGGCGCTTGGTGCGTGCGGAAGCGGAACGGGTAATGAAACGGCCGCTCCTGGCATGGCTTACAAGCAATTGCTGCGCACCCTGTACCGCAACACCGTGCCCACGGTGCCCGCCGCCGCCCTGGCGCAGGAGCTGACTGCGCGCACCCCGCCGTTGCTGCTCGACGTGCGTACGCCTGCCGAATATCGCGTAAGCCACCTGCACGGGGCCCGGTTTGTGGCTTTCGATTCTATCGCCACCGCGCAGTTTGCGGGCCTTGACCGCAGCCAGCCCGTGGTGGTGTACTGCTCGGTGGGCGTGCGCAGCGAGCGGCTGGGCGAGCGTCTGCACGCGTTGGGCTTTCGCAACGTGCGCAACCTGTACGGTGGTTTGTTTGAGTGGGTAAATGAGGGGCATCCCGTCGTTGATTCCGCCGGCCCTACCACCAACGTGCACCCATATTCCCCGCTCTGGAGCCCTTGGCTGAGGCGGGGTCGAAAAGTTTATGAGTGAAGAACTTGCAGCCCGAGCTGCCCAATCGGATAGCGACTCCCACTTGCTGATATTTGCCCGCGTGCCGGCCTTGGGCCGGGTAAAAAGCCGCCTGGCAGCCGGGGTAGGCGAGCCGGCCGCCCTGGCCATTTACCACGAATTATTGGCCATTACCAACGCCGCCGTGGTGGCAGCCCGCGTGCCGGCCACCGTTTGGCTGGCCGATACCGCCGGCACGGAGCCCACTGCCGCCGAAACCCGCGAATGGGCCGCTCACCATACTAAATGCCAGCCCGAAGGCGACCTCGGCGCGCGCATGGCGGCGGCCTTTGCGGCGGCCTTCGAAGCGGGAGCGGGCCGTGTGGCCATCATCGGCACCGACTGCCCGGGCTTGCGCGATACCCACCTTAATCAGGCTTTCGTGCTGCTCGAAACCAACGACTTGGTGCTTGGTCCGGCCACCGATGGCGGCTATTACCTGCTGGGCCTGCGCCAGCCCCAGCCCGAACTGTTCCGGAATAAAAACTGGAGCACCGAATCGGTTCTGGCTGATACCCTGGCTGATGCCGGACGGTTGGGGCTGCGGGTAGCCTTCCTGCCCACGTTGCGCGACGTGGACAACGCCGCCGACTTAGCCGCGTGGCGCACCGAAAGTGTAAGTTAGACCGGTTTGGCTTGGCTTACTTTGCGCGCGTTGCGCGTTGCTTTTAGGCTTATCAGGAGCAAGGGGCTCCTATATTCGCGCTTCCAAATACCGCTCACTGTTATGAATTGCTTGCTGCCTCGCCGCTTGCTGCCCTTGCTGCTGATGGGCCTGCTCATTAGCAGCTGCAATCCCGCCGACGACAAGCCAGTGAAGGGCCGTTCGCCGGTTTCGGCCCAGGCCTTACAGGCCGTGATGCCTTACTTTGACCAGGAATGGGCCATGCGCAAGCTGTGGGAAGATGGGCTGGCCGAAGTGGCGACTTACGATGCCGAGCGGGTGATTTACAAGAAGAAGCGCACGTTTGAATACACTCAGATTACGGTGAAGGAGGAGTTCAACCAGCAGTTCAACGTGAAAACGGACGACTACCAGCGGGATGACCTGTTTCCGGTGATGAAAATCAACCAGTTCTGTAGCATTCCGACCGACCAGTACCCGTACCACTACATGACTTCGCTGTTTTTTCGGCGCGACCAGCCGGTGTCGTTGTTCAAAATGTCGTCGTCGTCCCAGGAATGGTGCGGCAATACGTTCAAGTCCATCATCGACGATGGGGTGAACTTCGAAATGTGGTTTCATTCCTACTGGGACGGCCAGGGCGATAATAGCCGCGACCTGCGCCGCGACATCTTCCTGGAAGACGCGCTGCCCTACACGCTTCGCACCCTGAAATTCGACCAGCGGCCCAGCTTCAACCTGGTAGTGCTGGATTTGCAGCAAACCAACAAAGCCACGCCGCCAGTCTACTACCAGGCCCACCTCACCGCTGCCGAAGCCCCGCCCGCCGATGCCCCCGAGCCCGCTTGGCGCGTGGCCGTGACGCTGGCGCCCGGTAAGGAAAACGTGTATTGGTTCGCCAAAAACTACCCCAACATCCTGCTCCGCCAAACCACCTGGGATGGCCGCACCCTGCGCCTGAAATCGACGCGCCGCTACGCGTATTGGCCTAAGTAAGGCAATGTAGAACCGGTCATGCTTCGGCAGCGCTCAGCATGACCGTGCTCTATTAGCCGGTTACTTCTGTGTTGTTGCTTGATTGCCGCCTCAATTCCCAAGCCAAAAGGCCGAAGACAACCACGTATTCCAGCGCCACCAGCCATAGGTTTTCGGCATAGGCGCTGGTCTGGTAAGTAGCGTAGGAAAGCACCGCCAGCCCGCCCCACACCAGCGGAAAGCGGAAGCGCGACAGCGCCCCCAGCCCGATGAGCAGCGTGAGATACCACGGATGCACGGTGGTGGCCAGGGCATAATACGCGGTGAGCATCAGCAGCAGCGTCTGGGCCAGCGAGGCCGTGGTGAGGTGCCGCTCGCGCCAGGCCAGCCCCAGCCCGAGCAGGCCACTGGTGAGCGCCAGCGCAGGCCCGATGCGGGCAATTTCGTTGTAGGTAGTAAGCCAGATGCCAATTGGCCGCAGCAGGTAATAGATGCTGGCATTGAACTCAAAACTGCGGAAATACAGGTTCAGGCTGCGGCTGATGTTGACCACCAGCGCTACCGACAGAAACGGGCTGAACAGCACCAGCAACGTGCCCGCTACCACACCCGCGTAGGCCAGAAACCGCCGCCAGCCCAGCCGTCGCACCAGCAGCGGCAGCACCAGCAGCGGAAGCATCTTGGCCGCTACGCCCAGCGCCAGCGCCCCGGCTGATTTGGCCCATTGCTGCCGGCTCAGCAGCCAAATGGATAGGAGCAGGAAGCTCAGCGCCAAGGCTTCAAAATGCAGGTTGCCGGTGAGCTCCACGATGACCAGCGGGTGCAACAGGTAACGCAACGCCCGCACCCGGGGCCAGCCCATTTCGGCCAGCAAAGCCAGTAGGACCCAAGCGGTGCCGGCTTCGGCGGCCAGAATTACCAGCCGTAGGCAAGTGATGAAGCCGCGCTCAGAAGTAGGAAACAGGCGGGCCGCGCCGCCGAATACCGCCTGGCACACCGGCGGATACACCGAGTAATAATGCGGCGAATTGAGCTGCCGGTACAATTGCTGAAACTCGGGCAGCACGGTGTTGCGCACAGCGGCATCGGGCAGGGCGGTGCGGGCGCCGTCGGCAATGAGTTCATCGGGCCGAAACCGGAACGGATTGACGCCGTGCGAAACCAGCAGCCCGTCCCAGCGGAAACGGAAAACATCGTCGGAAAAAGCCGGGGTGGCCGGCAGCCACAGCAACCGGAATATTAGCGCTGCACCCAGGCCCCAGCGCAACGGCAGCCGGCTGTGCAGCAGCCAGGCATACGCGCCCAGTGCCACCGCAAACAAGCCGGTCAATTGGCCAAAACTTGCTCTCGGCGTGGCGAAAGCCAGGCCCGCATACGCCGCGCCGGACAGCAGCAGCGTCACAACCTGAGAAACGGAAGGCAGCTTGAGAGGCAAGGGATTCAGGGCTATTATTTGTCGTCGCGGATGGAGAAGTAGCAAATGGCCGCGAAGCCGATAGTGAGCAGCGAGTGAAACGGCAGCAGCCCGAAGTCATCGAAGTAAATGCCGGACACGAGGCCAAATGCGAAGTAAACCGCGAGCAAACCTTCCAGCATAACCAGGCCGCCCACGCCGCCGGTGCGGTAGCGCCGCTTTCGGGCAGGGGTGCCGGTGCCGGCCTTGGGGGTGCGCACAAACGGTGTGCGCCGCCCCAGCCAGCCCAGAATCACGGCCCGGGTATTATGCAAAGCCAGGCCCATCGAAACCGACAGAAACAACAGAAAAAAGCCCGGGTAGCGCCACAGCGGCTTATCCGGGTGGGCCAGCCGCCAGGCGGTGTAGTAGTAGTAAATGAGCGGCGTGAATCCAATCAAAAACACCGACGCCAGCTGAAAAACGGCCTTGTATTCGTGGTAATGCGCCCGCACAAACACCAGCGGCACGCTTAGCAAGGCCATGAGCATGATAACGACATACACGCTGCTATTCAGCAAATGGAAGGTGGCCTGGAGCTTCACGGGCAGCGGTTGCCCGGAGCGCCACATGTTGCCGAGGTGCTTTTGGGCGGTTTCGGCCGCGCCCTTGGTCCAGCGGAATTGCTGCGATTTGAGGGCGTCCATCACGGCGGGCAGCTCGGCGGGGGCCACTATTTCGGGGCGGTACACGAAGCGCCAGCCGCGCAGCTGGGCGCGGTAGCTCAGGTCGAGGTCTTCGGTGAGGGTATCGGTGTGCCAGCCGCCGGCATCGTCGATGCAGGCGCGCCGCCATACGCCGCCCGTGCCGTTGAAATTGATGAAAAAGCCCGCCGATGTGCGGCCCACCTGCTCGATGAGGAAGTGTGCGTTCAGCCCAAAGGCCTGCAGGCGCGTGAGCAGCGACTCATCTTCATTCAAGTGGCCCCAGCGGGTTTGCACCACGCCCACTTTTTTGTCCTGCAAAAAGTAGGGAATGGTACGCCGCAGAAAGTCCGGGTCGGGCACGAAATCGGCATCGAAAATAGCTACGAATTCATCGGCGTTTTCTTCCAGACCGTAGCGCAGCGCGCCAGCTTTGTAGCCCTCCCGGTTGGGCCGGCAGACGTGGCTGATGCGCAAGCCTTGGGCGGCGTAGTACGCCACGCGGGCCTCCGCCAGCGCCACGGTGGCATCGGTCGAGTCGTCGAGGACCTGGATGTGCAGGCGGTCGGCGGGGTAGTCGAGGGCGGCGGCGGCGTCGATGATGCGCTCCACCACGTTTTGCTCGTTAAAAAGCGGCAGCTGCACCAGCACGCGGGGCCATTTGGTGGGCGCCGGCGGAGGGGCAGGCAAGTCTTTGGCGTAGGCCCGCAGCGCCAGCCGCGTGAGCTGCCACTGCCCCGCGCTGAACCCCAGGATGAACAGCAGGCACAGGCCGTACAGCACTACCAGCAAAATGGGCAGCACCGCCATCAGAAACAAAGAATAGAAACTCGCAACACAGCAAAAAAACTCACCGACCAGGCCGGGCTGACGCGGGCCGGCCCGCCGAACAAACTAACCGGCTGGGAAATATTACCAGTACTTAAAAATCGTCCACAGAATCTTGTAGCCCGCCCCGAGGGTGCCGCGCACCGTGCCCGACACCTTGCTTGTGCCGATGCGCTTGCGGTAGCGCACGGGCACTTCCACGGTGCGCAGGCCCAGGCGGGCGGCTTTCACCTGCATTTCCACGGTCCAGCCGTAGGTTTTGTCTTCCATGCCGATGCGCAGCAGGGCCGGGGCCGTGACGGCCCGGAACGGCCCTAAATCGGTGACGGTGCCGCCGTAGCGAATATTCAACAGGCGGGCGGCCAGCCAGTTGCCAAACCGCTGCTGGGGCAGGAGGGAGCCTTTTTCGCGCACGCCCAAGGCGCGGGAGCCGATGACCAGGTCGGCGTCCCCGCGCAGAAGCGGGGCCAGTAGTTCGGGCATTTGTTCGGGGAAATCGGAATGGTCGCCGTCGAGAAATACGACGAGGTCGGGCTGTTCGGATTGCGGCCGGCCGAAGGCATGGGCCATGCCCGCCAAGCAGGCGTAGCCGTAGCCGGGGCGCGGCTCGCGCAGCACAGTGGCCCCGCTGGCCCGGGCGATTTCGGCGGTGTTGTCGGTCGAGTTATTGTCGACCACGATGACTTCCTGGGCCAGTCCGGCCGGAATTTCAGCCAGCACCAGGGCAATGGCCCCGGCCTCGTTGTGGGCGGGAATGATGACGCTGACGCGGGGCTGGGGCATGAAGCAAAATGAGTAACGAGCCACAAAGATGCCGCCGCCGCCGTAAAGCCGCACCGTGCCGCTACCTTGCGGCTCTATTTCAATCCCCGTCGTATGCTCCAGGTAGGCCAGCCCGCTCCCGATTTCACCCTCACCACCACTTCCGGCGAAACGTTCCGCCTAGCCGACCAGCGCGGCCGGCACCTGGTGCTGTACTTCTACCCCAAGGATGATACTCCCGGCTGCACCGCCGAAGCCTGCTCGTTTCGGGACCAGTACGAGGATTTCAAAGACCTTGGGGCCGAAGTCATCGGCATTAGCTCCGACAGCGAAGCCTCGCACCAGAAGTTCACCCAGAAGCACCGCCTGCCCTTCGAGCTGCTGGCCGATACCGATGGCAAAGTGCGTAAGCTCTACGAAGTGCCCCGCGCTCTGCTGGGCCTGCTGCCCGGCCGCGTCACGTTCGTAATTGATAAAAACGGCGTTATTCAGTACATCTTCAATTCGTTGAGCGGCGCGACAGACCACGTGAGCAACGCCAGGAAAGTGTTGGAAGGGTTGCCCGCGTAAGCAACCAAATGGCGCGCATTGAACTGGAAATGATGGTGCAAGCTTCTGCCGAGGCTTGCTATGCGCTGGCCCTGAATGTGGAGGCGCATCTCGCATCTACCCACCAAACAGCGGAGCGGGTGGCAGCCGGCCCCACCAGCGGCCAGCTGAAACTCGGCGACGTAGTGACCTGGGAGGCGCGGCATCTGGGCTTTCGCCAGCGCCTGACGGTGCGGATTTCGGCCGCCACGCCGCCGCATCATTTTCAGGATGAGCTGGTGCGAGGAGCATTCCGAACCTTGCGGCACGACCATTATTTCGAGGCCGTGCCCGGCGGTACCCGCGTGCGGGATGTTTTTGAATTCAGTAGCCCGTTAGGATTTGTTGGTCAGTGGTTTGACTGGCTTTTTCTAAAACGTTATCTGACGAGGTTTTTGCAGGCCCGTAACGCAATGCTAAAGCAGCAGCTTGAGCAAAGGCCTTAAGTTCTGCGTAGAAGCAAACTCACCAATTGCTTCCCTGATGCCCCGTTTCCTGTTACTTCTGCTGCTGCCCCTGCTGCTGGCCGCTACCGCCGCCCCGGCCCAACCCGCGCCGCTCAACGCCACGCTTGATGGCTACAAATACCCGTTTCCAGTGCATTACCTGCCGCTGAAACTGGAAGGGCAGGCCCTGCGCATGGCCTACATGGACGTGCCGCCCACCGCCCGGGCCAATGGCCGCACAGTGGTGCTGCTGCACGGCAAAAACTTCTTCGGCGCCTACTGGCGCGAGACGATTAAGACGCTGGCCGGCGCAGGGTTCCGGGTGATAGTGCCCGACCAGCTGGGTTTTGGCAAATCGGACAAGGCCGATATTCATTACTCGTTTCATCAGCTGGCCCGCAATACGAAGCAGTTGCTCGATACGCTGGGCATTAAGCGGGCCGTCATCGTGGGGCACAGCATGGGTGGGATGCTGGCCACTCGCTTTGCCCTGCTTTACCCCGAAACCACCGAAAAGCTGGTGCTCGAAAACCCCATCGGCCTGGAGGACTACCGCGTGGGCGTGCCCTTCCAGACCGTGGACCAGGCCGAAGCCACCGAACTGAAAAGCACCGAAGCCAGCATCCGCAAGTACCACGCGACTTATTACCCCAACGGCTACCCGGCGGCCCACGACCAATGGCTGCTGCCCCTGGCCGCTCAATCCCGCAGCCCCGATTTCCCCAAAGTAGCCCGCGCCAACGCCCTCACCTTCGACATGATTTACCAGCAGCCGGTGAGCTATGAATTCAGCCGCATCACCGTGCCCACGCTGCTCATCATCGGCCAGGCCGACCGCACGGTGGTCGGCAAAGGCCTGATAAAGGACCCCAAAACCCTGGCCCAAATGGGCCAATACCCCGCGCTGGGCCGCCGCACCGCCGCCCAGATTAAGGGTGCCAAGCTGGTGGAGATTCCGAACGTGGGCCACATCCCGCACTTGGAAGCGCCGGTGCAGTTTTATAAGGCGCTGCTCGGGTTTCTGGGGTGAGATTAAGTGCTGTGAAACGCCTTTATCAGTGCGTGAATAATCTTTCCGTTTTACGTGAACTACCCTTTCGCTGAACGGGATTCGCTCTGGCTTTTGCCTTCCTGCCTTATGCTTTCGGAAATGCTTTTGGAACACTACGGGCCATATTAACAAGAGCGGCTCCTAGGGGCAGATAAGAAAAAAACGGTACCAGCCAAGCATACTCCATATATGCAAAATCGTCGTTTAGTCCGCTGCCGAGCCAAATCGGTACTAAGGCTAGACCCAAACCCACTAGCTTGGCTGTACCGGATGCTTTTGGCCGAGACAGGAAAAAGATGGGAACAAGGAGGACCAACACGAATGGTACCAGCAGGAACGACAAGCCTAAGCTAATCGCCGTATTTTCAGACAGTAAAATTGTCAACATAGTTGTTGTAGGCTAGGCGTTAATAGTAAGCCTACCCTCGGCCAAAGACTGTGATTTTACGAAACTCGTTCACCTTGTAAAGTTCAGGAAATCGTATGGGGCGATGAGTTTCGTAAACACCACACCCTCAAGCCTGTAAAACGCTGTTAGCTTCCGAATCAGCTAACTCAACAGCCGCAGCGAATCCGCATGAATCAGCGTCGAGGCCTGATACCGGCCTTCGCGCGGGCCGTTCTCCAGGTTGAGCACGCCGCGTGGGCAGGCGGTGCTGCACATGCCGCAGCCCACGCACGAGGCCCGGATGATGGGCGCGCCGCGCTGAGCGTATTGCTGCACGTCGATGCCCATTTCGCACACGTTGGAGCAGTTGCCGCACGAGATGCACTGCGCCCCGTTGGTACTGATGCGGAAACGGGAGAAGTGCTTTTGCAGCAGGCCCAGGTAGGCCGCCATGGGGCAGCCGAAGCGGCACCATACGCGGTTGCCCAGGATGGGGTAGAAGCCCACTCCAATCACCCCCGAAAACACCGAGCCGATAGCGAAGCCGTACCACTTGGCGGCTACATTGCCAGCCTCGCCCAGCAGCGTGCCGCCGGTGGCAAAGTGCGCCCACAGCAGCGCCGTGATGACGACGATAATGGCCAGAATGGGATAAATCAGGCGCACTTCCCAGCGCCAGGCGGCGCGGCTTTTGTCGGAGAGGTGGCGGTAGGGGTCGCCGGCGGTTTCGGCCAGGCCACCGCAGCCGCACACCCACGAGCAGTACCAGCGCTTGCCGTAGAAATACGTGAGCACCGGCGTCGCTATCAGCGACATCACCGCGCCCCAAAATACCATGAATACGCCTAGGCCGCCCTTTTGGAGCAGCGAGGTAACTGTGCCGGGAAACAGGTAGTCGTATTTCAGCGGCCAGAAGTAACTGAAATAAAACTCCGGCTGCTGGAAAAACTGGAGCACCCCCGGAATCAAAAACGAGAAGCCCAGCTGGAAAAACATCACCGAAACGGTGCGGATAACCTGGTAGCGCGAGTGCCGGTACTTCCACAACGCCCGGCCGCCCATCAGCAGCACGGCCAGCGTGTAGAAGGTGCCGTAGAGAAGCCATTGGTCGGCCGGGCGGGCGCGCAGTGCCTGGCTAAGGCCGTCGAGTGGATGAATCAGGTTGTTGAGCAGGCCGAAATTGCCCTTGCTATCGCCGTTGCTGAACCAATACAGCACTACGTAGAAACCCGTGAGCACCAGGCTCGTGACCCAGGCCACAGCTCCGCGCCCGGTGCTGGCCCGCAGCCAGAGGTTGTCCTGCCGAACGCCGGCCGGTTGCCGGCCGAATTTCAGCCAGCTCCAGGCCAGCGTGCCGGCGCTCACCAGGCCCACGGCCAGCCAGAACCAGGTGTTGCGGCGGTTGGGGTCCGCATCGGCCAGGGCAAGCAGGAGTGCCAGCAGGCCGCCGGCCACCACGGCCAGCGTGAGCTTTTCGGCAGGCGACGACGCGGGCAGGGGCGGAGTGAGCGTTGGCGACATTATGAAAGGTAGAATTTACGATATAAGAACGTCATGCTGAGCGCAGTCGCACATCTATACCACCCAACTATATAGTATTGCAGTAGAGATGCTGCGACTGCGCTCAGCATGACGACGGGCTTAAAAAGCCGAATGTTTAACAAGACTAATGGTGGTGATGGTGGTGCGGCTCATCGGGCTTGCCGAAGAGATTTATGAGCGTGCCCACAATGTAAAAGCCTGACCAGCACACGTAGAGCCAATTGAAGCCCGCCGGCAGGCGGCCCACGAAGAAGTGCAGAATCAGGTGCGCACCGGCGCTCATCAGCAGGCCCGTGAGCGCAATAAACTGGAAGCTGTTGAGGGCCGAAGGACGGTATAGCTTGGAGAAATCCACAGAAAAAAAGTTAAGTGACGAAGGCTACAGACGCGCGAAAAGTCCCTTGCGCTGCTTCAGCGCCACGGGCTGCGCGGGGAACTGCCGATTGAAGTCGGCCACGATGGCCTTTTCGTGCTGCGGAAAAAACTCGGGGTCGAAATTAGCCGCCCCGAAATGGCTCATGACCGTGGCCACGGGCGTGCGCTGCGCAATCCACTGCTCGCAGACGGCGTGGCGCAGGCGCAGGCCCAGCGCGTTGAACCCCACCACGGCGTGCGGGGCCTCGCTCCGGAAATACACCCGCACCGCCGTCCGGCTGTTCGGGTGTTCCCAATAGAAGCTGGTGAGGCCGGGCGTGGGGCCGGCCGGGGCCTGGCCATAAGTTTGGTATTCGAGGTTGAAGAACTTGGCCGAATTGAACCAGATGCCGCGCCGGTAGGGCGTGGGCTGCCCGCAGATGGTGTGGGCCACCGTTTCGCCCTGCATCCGGCCGGTATACCAGAGTTGCTCGATGGGCACCGCGCCCGCGCCGGGTCGGCGGTGCTGGGCGCAGTCGCCGGCCGCGAAGACGTTGGGCACGCTGGTGCGCAGGAACTCATCAACGAGAATGCCCTGGTCGGTTTCCACGTTTGACGTTTTGGCCAGCGTGAGGTTGGGCGTGACGCCGGTGGCCAGGCCCACCCACTGGCAGGAAATTTCCTCGCCAGCCGTGGTCACCACGGCGCGCACACGGCCCCGCGCGTCCCCCAGAATCTCGCGCAACTCGTTGCCGTAGCGCACCGAAATGCGGTTCTCCTGAAACTGAAGGTCCACCAAATGGGCCTCTTCGGGCGGCAGCACCGAGGCCCAGTAGCGGCCCTCGCGCACCAATACCACGGGCTCGATGCCGCGGGTGTGCAGCATCTCGGCCAACTCCACGCCGATGAGGCCGCCGCCCACCACCACGCCCCGGCTGATGCCGTGGGTGTCGCGGGTCATGGCTTCCAAATCGGGCAGGCCGTACAGGCCCTGCACGCCGGCTAGGTGCTGGCCGGGCCAGCCAAATAGCTTGCTTTCGGAGCCGGTGGCCAGTAGCAATTGGTCGTAGGTAAGGGTGGTGCCGTTATCGAGAATTAGCAGGTTTTCGGCGGTGTTGAGGGCTGTAGCGGTGGCGTGCACCAGGGCTAGGCGGTTTTCCTGCCAGAACCAATCTTCATACGGCTTGATGTCCTGCGCCCGCAAATGTCCCATGTACACGTACATCAGCGCGGTGCGGGAGTAGTGGTGGGTGCTTTCGGCCGATACCAGCGTGATGCGGGCCTCGGGCCGCAGCCGGCGCACGGTCAGGGCGCACGTCACGCCGGTAATGCCGTTGCCAAGGATGACGAGGTGCATGGGCAGTAGGAAAATCAGGCCTCAAATGTAGCGCAAAGGCAGCCCAGGCAATGGCCCGTTTCCAGCCGGACAGGTTGCCAGGTCGTAACCGTAACGGAAAGTAACGGCCTTCGTAAGCATACGCAATGCGTTTGTTTACGCTTCACCTCTCGACTTCAGCTTATGATTCCCGATAACATCTCCGGCGACGGTACCGACCCGAACGAAGGCGAGCACGCCGACATCACCGAAAACAAAAAGTTTACGAAAAACGAAAAGCTGGAAAAGGAAAAGGAGTACCAGCAGGACCAGAGCAACAACAAGGCCAGCGGCGACCCCACGGCCATGCGCTACGTGGGCGCCAACGGCTACACCCAGCGCAGCAATCAGAAAGACCAGCTCGAAAACCTGCACATCGGCGGTTCGGAAACCAGCCCCCAGGGCGGCAACGACCACTCCAATGCCGGCGAGCAGGCCCAGGGCCCGGGCTTTGAGGCCGAAGGCAGCATTGAGCTCGACCACAACCTGCGCACCCGCGACCAGGAATTTGGTGAAAAAGGGGGCAGCGGCCCCGCCAAGCCCGCCAACGATGGCGAAACGTCCGGCAGCGAATAAGCAGCCAAAAGTGTTTTCAGACAATAATTAACCGGCCGGGCCGGAGCCTGCTGCGACTACGGTCCGGCGGCTCCGGCCCGGCCTGCTATGGCCTTAGGCGTCAATGCGCTAGGAGCCAGCTGAGCGGTAGGTAGTGGGCACTGGAGCAACGGTTTCGATTTGTCGAATCAAAAAAGATGTTAGCCGCGGCAGATAACGCCGCAAAGGCTTAACTTGCGCAGCGTATTTGGCAAAGTGGCTTTGGCCAATAAATAAATTCTGCACAAGCATTAACCCACTGTTTACTTTTTAACATATGAATTCAGAAAATCTACCCAAGGTTGAAAACGAGCCTTACAATCCCAACCTGGACGCTCAGGATGAGGACGTTGTATCGGGTGGCAACAACAAGCTGACCTACATTCTGGTGGGCGTGATTCTGGCACTGGTGCTGGTCTACGTGGCCCTGCCCAAAGGCGGTGGTACCGGCCTGGCTTCGGTGACGCCCACCTTTATGCTTGATGATGCAGCCGTGACGGCCACCGCTCCTACGTCGGCCGACAGCATTGCCGCCGGCCTCAAAGCCGCCCCGGCTCCGGTTGGAGAAACCGCAACCACCAAAACCACTACCAAAACGGTAGCGAAAACTACGGCTGCTGCCCCGACTGCCGCTGCCCCGGCTGCTGCCTCTGCCGCGCCCGCCGCCGCGCCCGCCCCCGCAGAAGCTGCTCCGGCGCCCGCGCCCGTAGCTGCTCCCGAGCCTGCTGCTCCCTCCACCGTCACCATGTCGGGCAAGATTGAGGACGAGAATGGCCGGCCCCTGGTAGGCGCCACCGTGCTGCTGAAAGGCAGCAGCAAAGGCACCAGCACGGACGCCAATGGCAACTACACCCTGGAAGTACCCAGCGGCGACAACACCCTCATCTACGGCTACGGCGGCTACGACGACGAGGAAGTGCGCAACTCCGGCAGCAAGCCTGTGAACGTGACCCTCACGCCCCGCGCCAAAGCCAGCCGTAAGCGCCGCTAGGTTTTCACAAGCCGCATACGGCCAGCGTCAATAAAAAAGGCCTCCCAGTACGGGAGGCCTTTTTTTGTGCCAATGAAATAGTGTTTTGTCATTCCTCCTGCATCGGAACGACCAATACTACGCCTCGGCCTTTCCTCCGAAGCGGCGACCGAACAGAAAGTACACCGGCAGGCCCAGCGCCACCAGGCCGAGGCCCCGGCGCGAGAATTCGGCCGTGTCAGGCGCGATGAGCAGGATGATGCAAAAGGCCGATGCCAGCACCACGTAGAGGCCCGGCACCAGCGGGTAGCCCCAGGCGCGGTAGGGGCGCGGAGCCTCGGGCCGGGTGCGGCGCAGCACGAAAATGCCGATGATGGTGACGACATAGAACAGAATCACGGCGAACATCACGTAGTTGAGCAGTTGGCCGTAGGAGCCGCTGACGCAGAGCAGGCTGGCCCACAGGCACTGCGCCCACAGAGCACGGCCGGGCACGCCGGCCCCGTTCAGCCGGGCCAGGCCGGGGAAGAACAGACCATCTTTCGCCATGGCAAAATACGCGCGCGAGCCGCTGAGGATGATGCCGTTATTGGCTCCGAAGGTGCTGAGCATGATGAGCACGGCCATGACGTAGGCGCCGGCCTTGCCGAGCACCGATTCGGCTACGGCCGTGGCCACGCGGTCGTCGGTGGCGTACTGGATGCCGCGGCCGGCCAGGGTGGCGGCCTCGGGTGCGCCGTGCAGAGGCAGCACCAGCAGGTACACGATGTTGATGAGGATGTAGAGGGCCGTGACGATAGCCGTGCCGATGGCCATGCTGCGCACCAGCGTCCGCTCGGGGTTCTGGATTTCCTCGCCCGCGAAGCCGATGTTGTTCCACGAATCGGAGGAGAAGAGCGAGCCCGTCATGGCCATGCCGATGGCAATGACCAGCGAATAGCCGCTGATGGGCAGCGGCGCGGCGCTCACGCCGGGGGCCGGGTAGCGGGTGGCCGTCCAGAGGTCGGCGAAGTTGGCGGCGATGGCCTCGTGGTTCATCCCCAGCGCCACGCCGAAGATGATGAGCAGCGCCAGTGCCACCAGCTTGGTGCTGCCCAGCACGTTCTGGATGAGCTTGCCGGTGCGCACGCCCTGCGCATTGAGGGCCGTGATGCCGACGATGAGCGCAATGGCCAGCAATTGCACGCTGCTGAATTCAAAGCTGCCAGCCTGAAACAGCACGTTCTTCACGCTGAACCAGGGCAGGAGCACGCCCGTGAATTTGGCGAAGGCCACGGCCACGGCCGCGATTACGCCGGTTTGAATTACCAGAAACAGCGTCCAGCCATAGAGGAAGGCCGTGAGGCGGCCAAAGGCTTCGCGCAGGTACACGTACTGGCCGCCTACTTTGGGGAACATGCTGGCCAGCTCGCCGTAGCTGATGGCCCCGGCCATGGTGATGAAACCGGTGAGCAGCCACACCACCAGCAGCCAGCCGGCGCTGCCTACCTGCCGCGCAATGTCGGCCGAAACGATGAAGATGCCCGAGCCTATCATGCTGCCGGTGACCAGCATAATGGCGTCGAAAAGATTAATGGCCCGCTTGAAATGCGGCTGGTCGGGTTGAGGTTCGGTCATAAAAGAGCTAAGATTTTTGTCAAAGAAAACGAAAAGGCCCGCCGTGGACGGCGGGCCTCGCAATTAAAAGCCAAAGAAGCGCTAAAATTCGCTGCGGTCGTACCAGCTGCGCATGCGCCACGGGTCGTTGCGGTTCTTGCGCACCAGCACCAGCCGGGCCGTGCCCGTGCCAGAGAATCGCTCGTCGTCGCGCTGCTCGATGGTGAGCAGGAAGGAGCGTTCCACGCTGGCCAGCGTGTCGGAAGCCAGCGTGTCGGAGCTGGGTAGGTACTGCGTCCACTGCAAATTGATGGAGCGGGCGGCCCGGAACAGGCGGTAGGTGGTGTTGGCGTCCACGTCGCGGGTCCAGGAGCGGTCCAGGTTGGCGGCAAAATCGCGGTAGGTGAACTTGAACCTGGGCGAGAGCAGCTGGCCGTAGAGCGTCGAATCGCGCAATTGGTAAGCCGAGCGGAATCGGTCGAAGAAGCCGCGCACGTACACGGGGTTGCCCAGCAGCTCGTTCTGGTCGGTGGGCACCTCGTCCAGGGCCGGGGCGAAGGGATTGCACGCGGGCACCGTCAGCATCAGCACAATGCCCGAAAGCAGGACAGTGGGACGGGACGGTAATTTCATGAGGCGAAATATACGAATATGGCGGAAAGGTTGAGCTTTGCGCCGCGAAAAGGTTAATGCGAGCTGAAGTATTTCTTCAAATCCGTCCAGCACAGGCCGGGGGTGGTGCGCTGGTCGCGCCAGGCCACGATGCGCCACTCGTTGTTGCGGCGGCGCAGGAGCAGGCGCATGTTGCCCTGCAATATACCGGCGTGGAAGGCCGTGTCCTGCTGCGTTATTTTGAGCTGGTAGAGGGCCGACACTTCGGCTGAATCCGTGGTGTAGAGCTGGTCGCGCCGGCCGCTCAGGGTGAGGGTGTTGGTGGTGCCGGTGGCGGTGCGGCGGCGCAGGCTGCTGAAGTAGGTGGTTTCTTCGGGCACGCTCCAGTTGGCAAACAGGGCGGGCGAGGAGCCGGCGCTGGTAGGGTCGGGCACGAAGCGGTAGTTGGGGCCGCTGAAGGTGCGCTCGTAGTTGCCCACGTTCACGTTTTGCACGGCGGTGGTGAAGTTGGCCAGCAGAATGTCAATCTGGGTGGGCTGAATCCACTCGCTGGCCGAGGCCGCAGGCTCGGGTTCGCGCAGCTGAAAGCAGGCCGGCAACGCCAGCAGCGCCAGCCCTCCCAGAAACCGGGCGGCTTTGCCTGCGAATGCGGCGGGCCAATTTTTCATGACGAAGCAGGGGAGTGGTAATCAGCAGAAAGATACGCGGCGCGCGGCGTTTCAAAAACCAGCCGCTACCGGGCAGCTTATCCGCTAAGCCGCTTCCCGCCGTACTTTCGTCGCCCGTCATCCGCTTCCCCTGCATGTCCCGAAAGCTTCTGGCGTTATTTACCGCGCTGCTGTTGCTGCTCACGCTGGCCACGTACGTCTACTACCGGCGCACGCTGGCGGCCGTGCCCGTCGACCCCTACGCCCTGGTACCCGACGACGCGGTGCTGGTTCTCAGCACCCACGACCATCCCGCGCTGGTGCGCCACCTGCAGGAAACGGAGCTGTGGGACAACCTCACGGCCGTGCGCTACTTCCAGCAGGCGGCGGGCCACCTGGCCCTGGCCGACAGCCTGGCCGGCGGCAACGCCCGCCGCCGCAACGCTATGCTCAACCTGCTGGGCCGCAAGCTGGTCATCACCTCCGTGCACGTGACTGGGCCGGGCGAGTTCGATGTGCTTTACCAGATTCCGCTGAGCCGCGTGAGCGAATACCGGCAGGTGCGCAGCCTGCTCGAAACCCTGGGCCGCGACGCCCGCTACCGCCTCGCCACCCGCGACTACGAAGGCCAGGAGCTGACGGTGCTCACCGAGCAGCGCACCGAGTTAGGCATCACCGTTTTCAATTACCGTAACCACCTCCTCATCAGCACCAACGCCGGGCTGGTGGAAGCCGCCGTGCGCCGCCTGGCTCACCCCGATGCGCCCACCGTGCTGGCTGGTTTCGGCTCCACCGATTTGCTGAAGCTGCGCGGTGTCGATGGCTCGCTGCTGATTAATTACCGCCGCCTGCCGCAGTTTCTCGACGTGCTGTTTCGGCGCGATGCCCACGGGCAGGTCGACCAGCTCACGGGGCTGGTTTCGCAGGGCTTGCTGGGGGTGAAGCTGGACGGCAGCCGGGTTCAGGTCCAGGGGTTTTCGAACCCCGAAACGGCCCGGGGTACGCTCCAGCAGCGCTTGAGCGGCCAGCCCGCGCAGCCATTGGGCCTCAGTGAGTTGATGAGCACGCGCACGGCCATGCTGCTGCACCTGGCCGCGCAGCCGGCGCGCACCTGGCCCCGGCCCGGTACGCCCCTGGTCGACTCGCTGGGACGCAATGCCGCGCTGGACAGCTTGCGGGCTACGTTTGGGGGCGAAATGGCCATTGGCTACCTGGCGGCGGTGGCGGCGGGCAGCCGCCCGGGGCGGCTGGCGTTTGTGCGCTGCCCGGTGCCGGCGCGTACGGCTCAGTGGCTGGCCCGCTTGCGCCGCATCGAGGGCAACTCGCCAGCCTTCACCAAGGTAGGGCCATACGAAATTCACCCCGTTGGCTTTTCGGAGGCGGCGGTGCTGGGGCCGCTGCTGGCTCCCGCGCGGCCCGGCGTGGTGGAGGTGACGGCCAGCGCGGGCGTGCTGGTAGGCAACTACCTGGTGCTTTCGGATGAGCTGACCCTCAACGGCTACCTCGCCGACGTGGTAGCTGGCCGCACCTGGGCCCAGACCCCGAGCCAGGTTTCCTTCCTCCAGGAAACGCTGCCCCGCGCCCGCCTCAGCATCTTCGTGGACACGCGCAACAGCTGGAACGCCCTGCTGGGTGTGCTCACCGAAGACCGCCGGGCCGGCCTGTTGCGCAACGAGGCGCTGTTCAAGCGCTTCCCGCAGTTCGCTTTCCAACTGGTGCCGCCCGAGAACGAAGCGGCGCCCGATGCCCAATACTACACCCAACTGCTCCTACGCCATCCTGACCTGGGCCCGGCCACGGCGCAGGCCGGCGGCGCGGCAGCCAACGGCCGGGTACTGAATTTTAAGCATCAATTGGTGGGAATGCCCACGGTTCTGCCCGCGCTGGGTACCCGCATTCCGGCCGTGGTGGTGCAGGATTCGGCCCAGACGCTGCATTTCGTGAGTGCCGATAACACGGTGCTGTGGTCCGATACATTGGCCGGGCCGGCCGTGGGCCAGATGCTGCTGCCCAGCGGCGGCGGGGTGCCGGGCGGCCTGCTGCTGGGGGCCGGCCACCGCCTGCACCTGCTGGCCAACGACGGCAGCGCCGTGCTGCCGTTCCCCCTCAACCTGCCCGATACCGTGCGCGTGGCCGCGCTGCTGGCCACCCCCGCCGGCCCCGATGCGCCGGCCCGCCTGCTGGCCCGCACCGCCGGCAACGACCTGATTCTCCTCGATGCCAAAGGTCACCTGTTCCCGGGCTGGCAGCCCAAGCGCCTCGATTTTCCGCTGGCCGGCGAGCCCGCGCTGCTTAGCGTGAGCGGGCGCGACGTGGTGGTGGCCCCGCTCCAGAACGGCTACGTGTACGCCTTCGACGGCCAGGGCAACCTGTTCCCCGGCTTCCCGCTGAGCCTGGGGGCACGGCTGGCCGGCAACCTGCTGGTACAGCCCGGCAGCACCCTGGGCCGTACCCACCTCATGGCCGTAAACCAGCACGGCGAGCTGCTGACCTTCACGCTGAGCGGCGACATCCTGACGCGCCGCCGGGTGGCTACCTGGAGCCGCACCGCCCGCTTTCATCTGGTGCCGGATGCGCGGGGCCGCAGCTTCGTCATCACCAGGGAAGATGGGAATCAGCTCGATGTGTACCTGCCCACGCAGGCGGCCCCGCTGCTCACCCAGCGCTTCGTGACCTCGGGCGAGAAGCCGGTGCAGCTATTCGATTTCGGCAATGGCCGGCGCATTGTGGGCATCACGGAGCCCGGCCCGGGGCAGGTATCGCTCTACAACAGCAAGGGTAAGCTGCTGGGCGATGCGCCGCTGCCCAGCACCGGCACCGGCGTGGGCCTGAGCTACGATGCCACAACGGATGCTTACCAATTGGTGCGAATAGTGGGCCGCGAGCTGCGCCGCACGGAGCTGAAGCTAACGCAGTAGGGGCGGGTTGGTGGGTTAATTATATGAACGTCATGCCGAGCGCAGCGAAGCATCTTTACCGCAGTAGTAATTAATTGCGTTGCGCGGTAAAGATGCTTCGCTGCGCTCGGCATGACGACCTTTTTAACTCCAACATCCCAGGATTCTCAACCCATGCCCCCACCACTCCATACCGGCCTCGTGGTCGGCAAGTTCTGGCCGCCGCACCGGGGCCATCAGCTCCTACTCGAAACGGCTGCCAAGCAGGTTACGGAACTGCTGGTGCTGGTGTACGCTAATCCGGATTCGGAAACCATGCCCGCGCCCGTGCGCGCCCAGTGGCTACGCGAGCTATACCGGGGCGATAATATGACCGACGGGCTGCGCATCGGCAGCACGCCGCTACGCATCTTCGCCCTCACGGCAGAGGCCGACGGCATTCCGCCCGATGCCGACGACGACTACACGCAGCGGGAATTCGTGCGCCAGTGGCTGGCCCGGCAGGGGCTGCAGGTCGATGTAGTATTCAGCAGCGAGGACTACGGGCCGGGCTTCGCCAAGCACTTGGGCGTGGAGCATGTGAGTGTAGATGCCGCCCGGGCGCAGGTGCCCGTATCGGGTACGCTGGTACGCAATAATCCAGCAGTTTATGCCCGCTTCCTGCATCCGCTGGTGGCGGCACAGCTGGGTGTGATGCCGCCGGCCGAGGTGCCGCGCGTGGTGTTTCTGGGAGCCGAGAGCAGCGGCAAATCGACCTTGTGTGCGGCGCTGGCCGAGGCCTGCGGCACGGTGTGGGTGCCCGAATACGGCCGCACCCTGCACGAGCAGAAAAACGGCAACCTCGACTACGAAGACCTGCTCTACATTGCCCGCCGCCACGTTGAGCTGGAGGACGAAGCTGCCGTCCAGGCCCGCGGCGTGCTGTTTTGCGATACTAATGCGGCCACCACGGCGCTGTATTCCTACTACTATTTCCACCGCTGCGACCCGGCCCTGCAGGCCCTGGCAGCGGTGTGCGGGCAGCGCTACGCCCACACCTTCGTGTGCGCGCCCACCGTGCCCTTCGAGCAGGACGGCTGGCGTGGCCCCGAAGCGTTGCGCAGCTTCCAGCACGGCATGATACTGATGCAACTGGACTACTTCAACATCCCCTACACATTGGTGGAGGGTACGGTGGAAGAGCGGGTGGCGCAGGTGCGAAGTGTGATAGGGGCAGGGCTTACTCGGTAGGGCCACCGCGCCGGTTGAATGTCGCTAATGGTGCGGGAGTTGCGAACTCCATTTCGCATTACCGAGCACGATTTTCCAATCGTTTGTGGTATCGGAATATTGCGTTACCTTGCCCACGGTCCGACTTGACGGCCGGGCGATTATCTACCCTAACCCCCATTTCAAGAAAATGGCAAACGTCAAAAATAACATTGTAACCGAGGGGCTGAGCGGCATGCTCGGCGGCCAGCTCGTATTCCGGCAGACCAGCCGGGGCACGGTGGTGAGCGTGGCCCCGCAGGCGCCCACCGGGCCACCTACGGCCGCCCAAACAGCCCAGCGCACGCGGTTCCAGCAGGCGGTTATCTACGCCAAGGGCCAGAGCCAGGACCCGGCCGTGCAGGCCGAGTAGGCCGACGAGGCCAGGGCGCAGGACATCAGCGTGTATAACGTGCTGCTGCGCGACTTCATGCAGGCCCCCAGCATCGGCGAGGTGGACCTGAGCCAGTATACGGGCAAGGTGGGCGACCTCATTGCCATCACCGCCACCGACGACCACGCGGTGCAGAGCGTGCACGTCAAGATTGAAAACAGCGACGGCAGCCTGGTGGAAGAAGGCGACGCCCAGCAGCAGGCCGACCCCAACCAGTGGCTGTACACGGCCACGGCCCGCAACGCCTCGCTGGCCGGCGACAAAATCACCGTCTCGGCCACCGACAACCCCGGCCACAGTATGAGCAAAACCCGCACCCTGTAAATAGTGCAACTTCGGTTCTGGCTGGCGCTGATGCGGTCCGAACGAAGGATGAACGAAGGCAGAACGAACAAAGAGCCTGCTCACGCCCTGGCTTCGGCGAGGGCAGGAGCTCGGAAAAGCCCTATTTCGGGCTGAATGCAAACGCCCCCGTGCCAGACCGGCACGGGGGCGTTTGCCTTAAATGGCAGCGGAGCGCCTGGGGGCGGGCACTGCGCGTGGCAAGGGCTACGCCTTGCGCCGACGAAGCCGCTTGAGGGCATAGGCAACGCCGCCCGCCAGTAGCAGCGATGCGCCGCCATCGAGGGGAGTATTTATAGGAGCGGGCGGGTCTTCCGGAGTGGGGCCGCCCGTAGCAGGCGTTTGGGCCAGGGCGGCGGTGGCGGGCAGCAGCAGGACGAAGCCGGCGGCCAGCAGAAATTTCGAGGAGAAAAAGCGGGACATAGGGAAGGGTTTTGAGAGGGAAGGGGCATGCCGCCGGGCGGGGCCGGCGGCATGCCAGGGTTGGTTACTCAATGATGAGGCGCTTGCTGACCACAACCGCGCCGGCCTGCACGCGCACGGTGTAGATGCCGGGGGCCAGGCCGGTCAGGGGCAGCTCCACGGCTTCGGGGGTGCCGAGGGCCGCGGCGAGGTGCCGCACCACCTGGCCCAGGGCGTTGAGCACTGCGACCTGACTTGCGGCCGCGCCGCGCAGGCCCTGGGGCAGCAGCAGCGTGGTGCGGCCGGGGGCCGGGTTGGGGTAGAGGGCCACCAGGGCAGCCTGGGCGGCGGGGGCGGCGGCCAGCACGGCGCTGGTGCCGAACACCACGGCGAAGCGGCCGGTGGCGGCATCGGCCGGGGCCAGGGTGAGGCTGAAGGTGGGGGTGGTGGCTAGGTCGGTGTAGGTACTGGTGCGGCCGTCGCGCAGGTAGGCGTGGTAGCCGGCGGGCAGGTTGGCCAGCTCATCCACGGTGAGGGTGTAGGTGCCGGTGGTGGCAGCGTGCAGGCGCAGGGGCACGGTGGTGGTGCCGGTGGGCAAGGGCAGGCCGTTGATGGCGAAGGGCTCGGGGGCGAGGTCGCTGGCCAGGTCGAGGCCGTGGGTAGGAGCCAGGTAGGCGGCGTCGAGGCCGTTGTCGAAGCCGGCCGTGGCGTTGGCGTCGAAGTAGATGCGGGTCTGATTGGCCACGCCGGGGCCGCTCAGCGTGAGGGCCAGCGCGGGGGCGGTGCCGGCGGGGCGCTGGAACGGGGCCGTTTCGGGTGCGTTGGTGCGGGCCGCGTTGGTGAAGCTGACCTGGCCGCCGCCAACCTGCGCCCGCACGAAGAAGCCCTGGGCCAGCGGGATGTTGTCGGTGCCGCCGTTCACGCTTTGGCCGTTGGAGAGGTAGGTAGAGTAGCTGCCCGTGTAGGGGCCGTTGCTGCGGTACACGTACAGCCCGTCCTGAATGCCGAACGAAGCCCCGTACACGGTGGTGTAGCTGATGGCCCCGGGGTAGGGGTTGCCCAGCAGGTGGTAGCCGGCGGTGGTTTGCGCGCCCCGCTGCAGAAACCCGCTGGAGTAATTGCCGCTGCGGGGCTTGCCCCGAAATTCGACCAGTTCCGTGCCCGGCAGGTTCACCACGTAGCCACGGCCGGGCGAGAGGGTATCGGTAAGGGCGGCGGGCGAGAGAAAGCCGTTGTCGAAATCGCCCACGGCGTAGGAGGCGTTGGTGGTGGCCAGGCGCTGCTGGTTGTAGAAGAAAACCGTGGGATAGGGCCGCACTTGGCGCGGGAGGGAGGCCGAATTGTAGGCCGCATTCACCACCGGCGTGTAGGTGGCCGTGCCCAAATCCGCCACCGTGTTGCTGGTGGGGTCGAAGCTGGCCTTCGAGACCGGCGAGCTGTAGTGGCGGTAGCCCGCGCCCGGGTTGCTGGGCGTGATGTAGCGCTGCACCGTGACAATGCCTTTGACGTCGCCCCCGGCATTGTTGACGATGTAGGCCGTGCCCGCGGGGGTCGAGAGCAGCGTGACGGGCACGTTCGCCGCGAAGGACAGCACCCCGCTCACCGTCAGGCTGCGCTGGATGTTGAGGGCCGCGAAAGCCCGGGCACCGGCCGCGCCGACGCGCAGGTTGGGGAAGGTGGTGGCCACGGTGCCGTTGAGCTGCTGTTCGGCGGCACCAGCCAGCACCAGGACGCCGGTGCCGCCGGTGGTGGCCATCGCACCGCCGTTGTTGGTGAAGTTGCCGTAGTCGTTGAGCGTACTGCCATTGGCCAGCGTGAGCACGGCGTTATTGCCCAGCGTGAGGGAGGCCGCACTCTGCGCCCCGCTGGCGGCCGTGACGGTGGGCTGCTGCGCCACCGTGGCGTTGGCGGCAGCCACGAAGGTGCCGTTGCCGGGAATGGTTACGTCGTCGGTGGGGGTGGGCGTGCCGGCGGGCGACCAGTTGCCGGCCGTGCTGTAATCGGTGCTCACCTGGCCGGTCCAGGTTTTGGGCACGGCATAGGCCGCGAAGGCCGGGGCCAGGGCCAGCAACAGGCCGGCGGCGGCGCTGCGGCCGGCCCGGTGCCACGGTGTGCGGCAAGAAATAGATAAACGGTGTTTCATGGAAAGCAATTGATTAATGAAGGGATGATAAACAAGGGAAAGCTGGCCGGTCGCTGGCTGGTCGCGCCCGGCTTACGGCAGTCCGCGCCGGGATGTTGGAAACCTATTCAGTATATGGTATGCTCAATGCCTTATAAAATATTGCTTTTTCTTGAAGGTTGGGTGGTCGCCGGTGCCTGGCACCGGGGGGCGTAGCGCATCGCTAGGCCTACCGGCAGGTGGCCGGGGTGTACCAGTGCCTTGCGCACAAGGCGTTGAGTGGCGAGGCCACTAAGGGTAGAGTTCCGGTGTTCTCATTACCTTACGGCATCGAAAAGGCGGCGCGGCACCGGCTTAGGCTAGCCACCGGCAATACCAATACCCTTTCGCCAGGCTACTTCTAGCCGACTCTAACCAACCATCTTATGTCAGAAACACCCGAAAAAGACGCCGAGCAAACCTCGCCGCCCGCACCAAAGCCGTTGCTAACCGACCCACCCTATGCCGGCGGAAGCGATATTCACATCGGAGAAGGTCAGGAGCAGCATTTGCCGCACGAAGGCACGCATCAGGTCCCCAAAACCAACAAGCCCGGAAACCCGGTGCAGGAATAGAAAAGCATGGTGATAAACAAGCCGAATCGGGCTGTTGGCTGAAAACCCGGCAGCCCGATTCCTGCTTGCTACCGATTGGAGAGCCAGCCCTTGCGGTAAAAGTAAAAGAGCTGCGTGACCACCACCAGGCACATCACAATGAGCACCACGGGGTAGCCGTAGGGGCTGTAGAGTTCAGGCATGTTGTGGGCCAGGAAATGGCCCTGGTCGTCGTGGCGCTGAAAGTTCATGCCATAAAGTCCCACCACGAAGCTGAGGGGGATGAAGATGGTGCTGATGATGGTGAGCACCTTCATCACCTCGTTCATGCGGTTGCCCTGGTCGGAAAGGTAGAGGTCGGTGAGGGAGGAGATGTTGTCGCGGTAGCTCTCGGCCAGGTCCAGGGCCTGAATGGCGTGGTCGTAGGCATCACGGTAGAAGATTTTGAGGGTTTCGGGCATGATTTCCTCGGGCAGGCGCAGAATTTCCGCGATTTTATCGCGCTCCGGGTACACCAGCCGACGAAAGCGCACCACGTCCTTCTTGATGCGCAGGATGCGATTGAGCAGGCGGCGCGGGCGCTTATCGGCAAAAATGGCCTCTTCCAAATCCTCAATGTAGTCGCCGATGGCGGCCATGGTGGGGTAATAGTGGTCGAGCACCACGTCGGTGAGGGCGTAGGCCAGGTAGAGCACCGGGTGGCGGCGCAGGGTGCTGAAATTGGCCCGGATGCGGGTGCGCAGCGAATCAAGGCAGTCGTCGTAGTCGTCCTGAAACGTCAGCACGTAGTTCGGGCCGGTGAAGATGGAGAGCTGGTCGTCGTCGATTTCCAGGTCGCGGGTAAAGTCCGTCATGCGCGACACCATGAAGAGGCGGTTCTCATCGAAAACGTCGATTTTGGCCCGCTGGTAGTCGTTGAGCACGTCTTCCATTTGCAGCGGGTGCAGGCCGAACTCCTGCATCATGCGCTCAATCAGGGGCAGGTCGCCGTAGCCACGCACGTCAATCCAGTGCTTGAGCTCGGGGTGCTGGCGCAGTGCTTCAATCAGGTCGTCGTAGCGGTCGGTGTATTCCTCTTCGGTAAAGACGTCGTCGTCGTACGACATAAGAAACAGGCGCGGCTTGAGGGCACCGGGGCGGATGTTGAGCGTGCCGGGCCGCTGGCCCACCTGCTGCTCACGGGCCAAGCGCGTGGCCTCCCGGTCGGTGATGGTGTAGGGGGCCGCTCCGGCGGGCTCGGTGAGCGCCGGCGAGCGGTTGGGCGCGGCCTGGGGGGAAGTGCTGAGGGGATTCATGCAGCGGGGAAGTGGCGAAAGCAAGGCGCAATCTTGGCCCTTACGGGTGGCGATGAGATGAAGATGCCTTCATCGGGCCGCTTGGGCGGGCCACGCCGCCGCCGGCCCTAGCGGCGGGCACTCAATCTGTGCCGTACTTTGCCGGGAAAGCCACACCATTAAGCGTTGAAAAGTACGGATTCTCTGGTTGCAAAAACGGCGGGCGCATGGAGCCACGCGGCGGCGCTGGCGCTGGCCGTGGCCGAAAGCGGCTCCCTCGGCCCGGCCGAACCGCACCTGCCGCTGGCCTTCGAATCGTTCCTGTACCTGCGGCCTGCGCACCAGGCTTTGCAGGAAGCCGCCGGCCCGGTGCTCAGCTTTTACCTCGAAGACCCCGCTGCCGGCTGCACCGTGGCGCAGCTGCACGTAGCCCTGGGGGCAGCGGCCGACGAGGCGCGCAGCCCCGCCCAGGCCCCTTTTGGCGGGGTGCAGCTGGCCCCGGGCTTGCCACTGTCCGCCATACATTATTTCCTTGACGCCGCCGAAGCCGAGCTGCGCCAGCGCGGTGTGCGCCGGCTGGCCCTGCGCGGTTACCCCTTCGCCTACAACCCAAGCGGGGCCGCGCTGCTGGCCGAAGCCCTGCGCCAACGCCACTACCGCGTGGCCCTGGCCGAGCAGAACTACCACCTCGACCCCGCCCGCGACTACGAAACCCACCTGCACCCCTCGGAGCGCCGCCGGCTGCACAAGTGCCGGCGCGCCGGACTGCACTTCGAGCAGGAGCCGCCGTTTCTGCTGCCGGCAGCCTACGAGTTTATTCAGGCCTGCCGGCAGGAGCGGGGGCAGGCGCTGTCGCTGCCGTTGGCGCGGGTGCAGGAATTGTTCCGGCGTTTCCCAAGGGAGCATTTCCTGTTCTCGGTGCGCCAGGCCGATGGCGAATGGGCGGCCCTCACGGTGGCCATTCAGGTTGATAATCAGGTGCTGTATAATTTCTATCCGGCCAGCCCGCTGCGCTGCAATTCGTTTAGCCCGGTGGTAATGCTAAACGAGGGCCTGCACGCTTTCGCCCAAGCCAGCAATATGGCCGTGCTCGACCTCGGTACTTCTACGCTTGACAGTGGGCCGAATGCCTCGCTGCTGCGCTTTAAGCGGCATCTGGGCGGCGTGGCGGGCCTGCGGCTGAGCTGGGAGCGGGAGCTGTAGGGGAGTTTCCGTTCTTTGCGCTTCTATGCCCACCACTGTTTCCCCTGCCAAATCTCCCATCCGGCACTTTGTGCGGGGCTCGTTGGGCACGGGCGTGGCGGTAGTGGCGCGGGCGGCGGGCTCGCTCATCGTCAATAAGCTGTTTGCCACGTATGCGCCGGCCGGCGGCCTTACCCTGCTGGCCCAGTTCCAGAACTTGATGGCCATGCTCACCACCCTGCCCTACGATGGCGTGCAGGTGGGCCTGGTGAAGTACCTCGCGCCGTTGCGGCCGGGCAGCCCGCGCTACCGCGCCTGGCTGGGCGCGGCCATAGTACTCAACGCGGCGGCGCTGCTGGCCGCGGCCGGGGGGCTGGCTGCGCGCGGCCTGCTGGGCTGGGGGTGGGGCAGTCTGGTAATGTTCATGCTGGGCATCGGGCTGATTACCGGGCAGGCCATGCTGGGCAGCGCGTTGCTGGCGGCCGGCCGGCTGCGGGCATACCTTGGGCTCACGGTGACTTTGGCGCTGTTGGGCACTGCGGCTACGGCAGCCACGCTGCTGGGCGGCTGGCCGCTGCGGGTGGTGCTGTTGGCGTACCTGATGGCCCAGGGGCTTACGCTGTTGCCGGCGCTGGCACTGGCAGCCGGGGCCGGGTTGCTGAAGGGCTTGCGGCCGGCTGCGCCCATCAGCCGGCTGGCGCTGCGGCGGCTCAGCCAGTTTTTGCTGATGGCGGTGAGCACGCTGCTTTTTGGCAAGGCCGTGGATTATGTGCTACGCGACTACTTACTAGCCAGCTTCGGCCCGGCCCGCACCGATTTGTGGCAGGCCGTGGCCAAGCTCTCGGATAACTACACCATGGTATTTGGGGCGGTGATGAGCAGCGTGTTTTACCCGCGGCTGGCGGCGCTGGCGGGCCAGCCGCTGGCCGCGCGGCGCTACCTGCGCGGCGTGCTGGCGCTGCTGGCCCCGGTGCTGGCCGTGGGCCTGGGCTTGATTTTCGTGTGCCGCGACTGGCTGCTGCCGCTGCTGTTTGCGCCCCGGCTGCTGGGGGCGCGGGAGTTTCTGGCCCCGCAGCTGCTGGGAGATTGGGCCAAGCTGCTGAGCTGGCTGTTTATCTTCCAACTCACGGCCCGGGCGCGCACGGGGCCGTACGTGGCGGTGCAGGCAGGCTCGGCGGCGGTGTTTGCGGCGCTGCTCACGGTGCTACTGCCGCGCCTGGGCCTGGCCGGCGCAGTGTGGGCGCACGCGGTGCGGTATGGGCTGTTACTGATAGTATGCTGGGGTTGGCACGTGAAATCGAGTAAGGAGGGATAAAGAATTAATCTTGTTATTCCGTTTGCCAGCCCATGCCTGATTCATCGTTGCCCATTTTCTATTTTTCACCAAGCGAAGCGCCAATTGTCACCATCGTGGCGCTGTGCCACAACCACGCGCCATTCCTGCGCGAAGCGTTGGATTCCATTGTGGCCCAAACCTACCCGCACCTGGAAGTATGGCTGGTGGACGATGCCAGCACCGACAACAGCCCGGACATTCTGCGCGAATACGCCGCCCAAAACCCCACCTGGCACCTGCTGCTGCTGCCCGAAAACGTGGGCAACTGTCGCGCCTTCAATACCGCTTTCTTTCAAAGCAAAGGCGAATTTGTGATTGATTTCGCCACCGATGACGTGCTGCTGCCGGCGCGGGTGGCGCAGCAGGTAGCCCAGTTCCAGGCCGCCGCGCCGGAGGTGGGCGTGGTGTACTCCAACTGCGAATTGATTGACGAAGCCGGCCATTCGCTGGGCCTGCACCACCGGCCCGACGGACCCGGCCAGTTGAAACCCGCGCCCGCCAATGGCTGGGTATTTGCCGACGTGCTGCGACGCTACTTCATCAGCACACCCACCATGATGATGCGCCGCGCCTGCCTGGAAAGCCTGGGCGGCTACGACGAAACCCTGGCCTACGAGGACTTCGATTTCTGGGTGCGGGCCAGCCGCGACTGGCAGTTTCTCTACCTCGACGAAGTGACGACCCGCAAGCGCAAGCACCCGCGTAGCATGAGCGCCAAAGCCTACCAGCGCCACGACCCTTACCTGGCTTCCACCATCCGCGTCTGCGACAAGGCCCTCGACCTGGCCAGCACTTATGCCGAGCGTGCCGCCCTGGCCACGCGCCTGCGTTGGGAGCTGCGCCAGGCTCTGCGCCACCGCCACGCCACCCAGGGCCGCGCCCTCTACGCGCTGATACGTCAGACCGGCCACGCTACCACCCTCGACCACCTGCTGGGCCAGCTGGCCCGTCTGCCGCTGGGCTAAAAGCCGCCCGCAGTCCCGTTCTTGCGCCCATGAACTGGTTTTCGGCTTCCCGTGTGCGTACCGTGCTGCTGCCCCTGGCCTTGAGCGCGGCCACGGTGCTCGGCCTCGGCAGCTACTACGAAACCAACGACGATGCCACGCTGGCCTGGCTTTTCGGCGGTATTCTGGCGCTGAAACCGGTGGTTTCGGTGCCACTGTTTTTGCACGGCTACGGGCACCTGCTGGCCGCCGCCTACACCGCCGCGCCCGGCGTGCCGTGGCTGGGACTGCTGCTGGGCGCACTGCTAGCGGCATCCACGTTGCTCACCTTCGCGGTGCTGGATAAGATGATGCGGCCACACCTGCGGCCGGGGCCGCGGGCGTTGGTGCTGACTTTGTTTTTCGGGCTGGCGTGGCTTGAGCACTGGCTGTGGTTCAGCCACGGGCGGGTGGCACTGCTGCTGGCGGGCGCGGGCGTGCTGTTTGCGGCCCAGCGGCCCGGCCGGCGCGGGGCGCTGTTGCTGGGATTGATGGCGTTGGGCGCGGCGTGGCTGATTCGCCCTAGTTTGGCCGTGCTAGGAGCTGCTGCCGTGATGCCGGCGGCCGTTTGGCTGGCGGGGAGCTGGCGGCGAGCGGCTCCTGTTCTGGGCAGCGCCGGGCTGGGCCTGCTATTGGCCACCAGCGCACTTCTCTGGCTCCAAACCCCGGCCGAAACCCGTGCCCAACGCCGCGACGCCGCATTCAGCCGCATTCTGGATTTCGACCAGCTTCAGCCTCAGCCGCGCACCCCGGCCGATAGCCTCGGTACCGCCGCCATCGGCCTGTGGTTGCTGGGCGACTCCACGGTGGTAAACGAAGCCCTGACCCAGCGCGCCTACCGCTTCGATGCGGAAGCTTTTTTGACCCATGAGGTGCCCGCCAAGCTGCGCCAACGATTCATTCTGCTGGTGCACGACTACTTCCCGCTGCTGCTGGCGCTGGCAGCCACGGCCGTGGCCGTAGCCCGCCGCCGGGGCCGCCACGGTTGGTTCTGGCTGGTACAGCTCGGGTTTGTTGGCGCACTGAGTGTGCTGGCCGGCTTATTCAAGCTGCCTCCCCGGCTGGCGCTGCCGCTGCTAGATTTCTGGCTGCTAACCAGCCTGATATTCTGGCTGAAAGCTGTTGGGCAAGCGAGACTCGATGAATCTATTGAAGCAGCTAATGAAGCTCATGCATCTATCGCGACATCAGTAACAGCTGGCTATAACCGTCAGGCTTCCCTCTCTTTTGGCGAGGGGCCGGTAGGGGTGAGGTCCCGCCGCCTGGCCACGGTTGTCATGCTGCTAATTATTATCCTGTATGCTGCCAAAACCTGGCACCGCCACCAAGTGCTGAGCCAGGAGCAGCGCCGGAATGAAAATGCCCTGCGCTACATTCAGAACCAGTCGGCCGGTCGCGTCCGCATCCTGGCCGGCACCAACGACTTCCTGAAAAGCCTCTCGCCCTTCCGCACCTATTCCCTCGGCCCCGGCCCGGTGCTGATGCTCAGCGGCTGGCCCTCGCACGATGCCTCACAGGCCCGCCTGCGTTACGCCCTCGCCGGCACCACCGACCAAACCGAATGCCTCCGCCGCCTGGCCCAGCCGCTGGCCGCCGGCCAGCCGCCCCAGGCCCTGTGGGTGCTCACGCCCGAAACGGCGGACTGGCTCAACCGCCGCTTTCGCTTTGATGGGCCGCGCCTGTTGCTCTCGCTCGAAAAGGTGACGCCAGCTGATGGCTCCGTTTCGACGGTATGGCTGTACCACGTTCAACCCTAGCCGGAATGCTGATTTTGTGACCCTCGGGGCTTATTTCTGCCCCGTCGGCCCGCCTAATGCCATAATCTTATACCCGAGCCCCTACGGTTGGGGCAGACCTTTGTTGCGCGAAAAGCGTTTCTTCATTAACCCCTCACGCTTTTTTCGCCTTATTTCTATGCAAACCTCCATATCGATAACCCGCGGCGAAGTTCTGCAGCAGATGGAAAGCTTCGTGAAGTCGAACATGAACACCTTCCTCAAAAGCGTGGAAGACAGCTGGCAACCCGCCGACTTCCTGCCCGATTCGCGCCGCGACACGTTTTTTGACGAAGTAAAAGAGCTGCGCGAAAAAGCCGGCAGCCTGAGCTACGACCTGCTGGCCGTGCTCATCGGCGACACCATCACCGAGGAAGCCCTGCCCAACTACGAAGCTTGGTTCCACGAGCTCGACAACATCAACCGCGACCGCAACAACGGCTGGGCCGAGTGGATTCGGGGCTGGACGGCCGAAGAAAACCGCCACGGCGACCTGCTCAACCGCTACCTCTACCTCTCGGGCCGCGTGAACATGCGCGAGTTTGAAGTTTCGACGCAATACCTCATCAACGACGCCTTCGACCTCGGCACGGCCAACGACCCGTACCGCGCCTTCGTCTACACCAGCTACCAGGAGCAGGCCACCAACATTTCGCACCGCCGCGTGGGCCAGCTGGCTCGCACCGCCGGCGACGACCAGCTTTCCAAAATCTGCGGCATGATTGCGGGCGATGAAAACCGCCACGCCCGCGTGTACAAGGCCTTCGTGACCGAGATTTTCAAGTACGACCCATCGGAAATGATGCTGGCCTTTGCCGACATGATGCGCAAGAAGATTGTGATGCCGGCTCACTATATGCGCGAAATGGGCGTGGAAATGGGCAAAACCTTCGGCCACTTCACCGATGCCGCCCAGCGCCTGGGCGTGTACACGAGCAACGACTACACCGACATCCTGGACTCGCTCATCGCCGATTGGGACATCGAGCACCTCAAGGACCTGACCGGCGAAGCCGAGAAGGCCCGCGACTACGTGATGGCCCTGCCCAACCGCCTGCGCCGCGTGGCCGACCGCATGCCCGTGCCCAAGCTGGAATACAAGTTCAAGTGGATTTCGTAGCGTAGCAGTCACCGCCTTTCCTCGGGAAGCACCCCTGCCGGCCACGTGGCCGGCAGGGATGCTTTTTTTGTGGTCGCTGGTGGAGCTTGCCTACTACATTTGTCGGGTTCGCAAATTCCTGATATGACGCACCTTTCCTCATTAGCTACCTCTTTCATCGTTGGCACCTGCGTTTTGCTAACGGGCTTCGGAGCCCGGGCGCAGGGACCTGTGGTCGTGAGTGCAAACCTCAGCCCGGCCCGCCACGCGCCCGCCGCTGCCCGCAACAGCGCGGTGTCGGTGCCTTTCTCCCAAAATATTAATCCGGCCACGGCGGGGGCTATCAGGGTGTTTTCATCGCAGGGCGGGGGACGGCGCACGGCCACCATTGGTGCCAGCGCCGGCACCGTTACGCTGGCCCCCACGGCCCCGAACGGGCAATTGCCCGATTTCAAACCGGGCGAAACGGTGCAGGTGAGCGTGCCCGGCAGCGTGCAAAACGCTGGCGGCACCGGGGCCAGCCCTTTCGTGTACCAGTTCACGGCGGCGACAATGGGCGGCACGGGGGCCTTTACGGGGGGCACGGAGGTGCCGAGTGGCAGCCAGCCCTGGGGCGTGGCGGTGGCCGATGTGGACGGCGACGGCGACCTCGACCTGCTAACGGCCAACTACGGGGCCGCCACCGTGAGCCTGCGCCTCAACAATGGCCTGGGCACGTACACCGGCGGCACCGAGCTGAGCACCGGCGGACCGCCCATTACGGTGGTAACCGCCGATATTGATGCCGACGGCGACCTGGACATTCTCACGGCCAACTACTACGGCTCGGTGGGGGTGCTGCGCAACAACGGCGGCGGCAGCTTTGCCAGCGTTGTGCAGGTGTCGGTGGGTTTGCAGGCCAAGAGTCTGGCAATGGGCGACTTCGACGGTGATGGCGACCTCGACCTGGCCACGGGCAACACCTCGATGGGCTCGGTGAGCGTGCGCTTCAACAACGGGCAAGGAGTGTTTTCGGGCACTACCGAGCTGGTAGTGGGGCAAGTGCTGGCCTGGATGACCTTGGGCGACGTGGATAATGACGGCGACCTCGACGTGCTGGCCGCCGTGAACGAAACCTCGCGCTCGGTCCTGCGCATTATGCGCAACAACGGGCTCGGTCAGTTCAGCGGCAGCGCCGATGCGGTGCTCAACTTCTACACCGATTGCCTGGCGGCCGGCGACCTCGACGCGGACGGCGACCTGGACCTGGTGACGGCTAATTTGCTGGATGCATCGGCCTGTGCTTACCTCAACGATGGCACCGGGCACTTCACTTTTTTTGAGTACCGGCCGGTGGGCTTGCGCCCCAGCAACGTGGCCCTGGGCGACGTGGATGGCGACGGCGACCTCGACGTGCTGGCCAGCAGCACCACCGCTAATACGGTAACGCTTTTGCTCAATAGTGGTGGGGCCAATTTCATTGTGGGTGGCACTGTGGCGGTCGGCAGCACCCCCCAGGGCATGGCCCTGGGCGACCTCGACGGCGATGGTGACCTCGACCTGCTCGCGGCCAACTCGGGCGGGGCGGCCATTAGCGTCCGCTTCAATCCGGCCCGGCTGGTGCCGCTGGTGCCGCTGGCCCTGGTGCGCACCGAGCCAACCGCCAATGCCCGCGCCGTAGCCCGCCGCTCCACGGTTGAAATGGTTTTCTCGCAGCCCGTGAATTTTTCCTCTATAGGTGGTGCGCGCGTCTTTTCGGCTCAGTACGGCGGCCGGCGCACGGTTAGCTACAACACTTCTTCCTTCAGCCCCAACAACTATGGCGTGACGATGGAGCCCCAGGCAAAGTCCGGGTTTTTGTACCAGGCGCGAGGCTTTCAGCCTGGCGAAGTGGTGGCGGTGACGGTGTCCCGCACGGTGCAGAGCAACAGCACCGGGGGCAGCATGACCCAGCCGTACGTGTACCAGTTCACGGTGGCCGCCGATAGCGCGGCGGGCAGCTTCGGGCCGGCCCCCGAGGTGCCGGTGGGCCGGCAGCCCTTTGGGGTGGCCCCCGCCGATGTGGACGGCGACGGCGACGTGGACCTGCTGGTGGCCAACGCGGGCGACAACACCGTGAGCGTGCGCCTGAACGATGGCCGGGGCCTATTCATCGCCAAAGCCGAAGTGGCCGTGGGCCAGCGCCCTTACCAGGTGGTGCCGGCCGATGTGGACGGCGACGGCGACCTGGATTTTATCAGCGTGGGCCGGGGCATCAGCAGCATGGTGAGCATCCGGCTGAATGATGGCAGCGGCAACTTTTCGCCGGGCTCAGACCCGGCCGTGTCGACTTCGGCGCTGGGGGTGGCGGTGGGCGATGTGGACGGCGACGGCGACCTGGATTTTGTGGTGTCCACCAACATTGGCAGCGCGGTGAGCGTGTACGTCAACAACGGCGCGGGCATCTTTCAGTGGGTGCCGCAATCCTCCGTGCTCAATGGCATGCAGAGCGTTGTGCTGGCCGACATCGATGCCGATGGCGACCTGGATTTGCTCGGAACCGATGTGGCCAATAACCGCGTCATCATCGCCCCCAACAACGGCAAGGGTACTTTTGGAGGCGCTGGTTTTTCGAATACCCTGGCCGTGGGGCGCAGCCCCTGGCGCCTGGCCGTGGCCGATGTGGACGGCGACAACGACCTTGACATCCTAACGGCCAACTACGACGGGCAAAGCGTGAGCGTGCGCCTCAACAACGGCCGCGGCAGTTTCGGGGGCACTACCGACGTGCCCGTAGGCAATGGGCCCAAATGGGTGACGACCGGGGACGTAAATGGCGACGGCACCCTCGACCTGCTGGTAACCAACGGCACCGACGGCACGCTCACGGTGGGCCTGAACGACGGCCAGGGCAATTTCTCCGCCACTGCCCCCGTTCCCGCCGGCCTGAACCCGGTGAGCACGGCCGTAGCCGATGTGGACGGCGATGGCGACCTGGATTTGCTCACGACCGGGCTGGGGTTGCCCGGTGCTCCGGCGGCCGTAGCCGTGAGCCTGAATGCGCCCGCCCGCCACAGTAGCCTTCCCGGCATTGAGGTATACCCCAACCCGGCCACCACCCCGGCGGCCCTATGGGTAGACCTGCCCCCCGCCGCCTGGAAGGGCGAAGTGCGGGTAGCGGTTTTTTCGAGCATGGGCCGCCATCTGCTCGACGTTGTTCTGCCGGGCGTGCCCGGGCAAGGCGGGCGGGCGTTGCCGGCACTGGCTTTGCTGCCCGGGGTGTACGTGCTCCGGGCCAGCACCACCATCGGCACTTTCAGCCAGCGCCTGACCGTGCAGTAGCCATCAATGCAAACCTGCAGGCACGCCACTGGCAAGGGCTTGGTGGGCCGATTCCCAGCCCAGCAGCGCGGCCTTGCGGGTGCTGCCCCAGCGGTACTGCCCCAGCTCGCCGGTGCCGCGAATGACGCGGTGGCAGGGGATGAGGTAGGCCACCGGATTGGCCCCGATGGCCGTGCCCGCCGCCCGCACGGCCGCGCCGCGTTCGGCGGCCTCGGCTAGCTGCGAGTAAGTGCGCAACTCGCCCTCCGGCACTCGCAGCAATGATTCCCAGATTTTCAGTTGAAACGGTGTGCCTTTCAGGTGCAGGTGCAGCCGGCCGGTGGGCGGGAAGTCGCGGGTGAAAAACTGCGCTACTTCACCGTGCAAGGCTGTTCTCTCCTCGGTTAAAGCTGCGTTGGGCCACTCCCGCCGCAGCTCGGCTACGGCCGTTTCCTGGTCGTCAACGAACACCAGCTTACAGATGCCCTTGGCGGTAGAAGCCACCAAGTAAGCCCCAAACGGACTCTCGCCGAAACTGTAGCTGATGGCCAGCGCGGCCCCGCCGTGGCGGTATTCGCCGGGCGTCATGGCTTCCAGCGTCACGAATAAATCGTGCAGGCGGCCAGTGCCGGAGAGGCCGGTTTCGTGCGCCGCCTCAGCCACCGAGGCTTGCCGGCGTAGCATCCGCTTGGCGTGGTCGAGGCTGAGGTATTGCAGGAATTTCTTGGGCGACACGCCGGCCCACTCCTGAAACTTGCGCTGGAAATGAAACGGGCTCCAGTGGGCCTGCCGGGCCAGCTCGTCGAGGTCGGGCTGAGCCTGAAAATGGGCCTGGGCGTAGGTGAGGGCGGCGGCGATGCGCTGGTAGTCAGTCATGAGATTGATTCGCTGATTGACTACAAAAATCGCACTTGATAGGAAGGGTGGAAACCCGATTCTTGCGCAGTTTGGGGCGGGCTAACCGTAAATCTAAAAGACCGTCATGCTGAGCGAAGTCAAAGCATAACGGTCTTTCAATAAATTCATAGTAGCCCTTTTACTTCTCCACTTTTACGCCTTTCCAGAACGCCACACGGCCTTTTATTTCCTTGGCAGCGTCCTTAGGCTCAGGGTAATACCAAGCGGCATCTTTGTTTTTCTCGCCGTTCACGTTCAGCGAGTAATAGCTGGCGCGGCCTTTCCAGGGGCAGCTGGTTTGGGCAATGCTGTCCTCAAAAAACTCCTTTTTGATGGAATCAGCGGGGAAATAGTGGTTGTTCTCGATAACGACGGTATAGTCGCTCTCGGCCACAACGGTGTTGTTCCAGATGGCTTTCATTGGGTGGGAGGTAGCGCGAAGCTCCAGCTTCGCGTATGGTTAAAGAAGGGAGTGCCTGCGCAAATTGGGCGACCGAAACGCGCAGCTGGAGCTTCGCGCTACTCCCAATTGAACATTGCCCGCACCGTGCTTGTTTTCTAAGCCTATCCTGAAAGAAGAATTATATGGCCGTTGGCTTCCGCTTCCGCGATTTTGTGCCCGAAGACCAGCCCGAGAAGGGCTTTGAGTCGTTGTTTAAGCTGTTCATGCAGCTCGTTACCATCACCTCCGGCGACGTGGGCGAGGCGCTGCAATGGCTCAATGAGCTTGACAAGCAATACGGCCTCACCGACGACAACTACGGCATGGGTAATTTCATCGATGACCTGAAAAAGAAAGGTTACATCGATGAAAACGAGCAGGAAAAGGGCGCGTTTAAAATTACGCCCAAAACCGAGCAGGGCATCCGTAAGAGTGCGTTGGAGGAGGTTTTCGGCAAGCTGAAAAAGAGCAGCACCGGCAACCACCGCACGCCCCACACCGGCCAAGGCGACGAGCAAAGCACTGACCTGCGCGAGTTCCGCTTCGGCGATTCGCTGGAGCAGATTCAGATGACCGAATCCATCCGCAACGCCCAGCTCAACCACGGCATGGACAGCGGCGAGTTCATGCTGACCGAGGGCGACTTGGAAGTGCGCGAAAACGAGCATAAGTCGCAGACCAGCACCGTGCTGATGATTGACATCTCGCACTCGATGATTCTCTACGGAGAGGACCGCATCACCCCGGCCAAGAAGGTAGCCATGGCCCTGGCCGAGCTCGTGAAGCAGAAGTATCCCAAGGATTTCCTCGACGTAATCGTGTTCGGCAACGACGCCTGGCAGATTGAGATAAAGGATTTGCCCTACTTGCAGGTCGGGCCCTACCACACCAACACCGTGGCCGGCCTAGAGCTGGCCATGGACCTGCTGCGCAAGCGCAAAACGCCCAACAAGCAGATTTTCATGATTACCGATGGCAAGCCTACCTGCCTGAAAGAGTCCGGTGGCTACTATAAAAACTCGTTCGGCCTCGACCGCAAGGTGGTGAACAAGACCCTAAACCTGGCCGCCGCTGCCCGCCGCGTCAAAATTCCCATCACCACCTTCATGATTACCTCCGACCCGTATCTGCAGAAGTTTGTGGAGGAATTCACGGAGGTGAACCAGGGCAAGGCCTACTATTCGGGCCTGAAAGGGCTGGGGCACCTGGTGTTCGAGGACTACAAGAAGAACCGGCGTAAAACCTTGTAGGGGCGGGGCTTAGGTCGCTAGCGGCCGGTAGCGGTTTTCACCAGCTGTTTCACGTCGTCGTCTTCCAGGTGACCGATGTCCTCGGAGTGCGAGGCGTGAAACTTCGACCAGCCCAACACCTTGCCGTTGCTGGCATCGACGAGTTGGTAGTATTGTTCCTTTCGGAGCGTGACGTAGCGAACGTAAACGTAGCGGGCATCGGCGGCGGCTACCGCGGCATCGAAGCCGGCTTGGTCGACCACCTGTACCGGATGCGGGTACACCTTAGCCAGAGTGGCTTCGGTCAGGCTCTTCGATAGCTGATTGCGGCTAAGCAGCAGGGTGCGGCTGGGCAGCAGTTCGGCGCTGTGGCCCAGGCCAGCCTCTGCGGCCCGTTCAATTTCGCGCGGCGATTGGCCGGTGGCTCGCTGCTGCGCGTAGGCCTGCAACTGCTGCACAGCCGGTACCATCTCGCTGCTGGGATACGATTCCTGCCAATAGTGCATGTCGTAGGGCCAGTAGAGCTGCCCGAACAGCTGTGTTATGTTTGGGAATGCGGCACCGATGGGATTTTTGCCGCCCATCTCGTTAATCAGCAGGGCCGGAATTCCATACGTTAGACCGCTGTACTGGCCATTGCCGTTGACCGAGCCCTGGGCAACCATCCCAAATGTGAGTACCAAGCGTCTGGTTTGCTTATCGAGAGCAAACTGCTGAGCCTGCGCGTTGGAGATAGCCGACACCGGCGACAGATGCCACTGCTTAGTGGCCAACTCCAAGGCGGTGCGCTGGGCCGCTATTTCGGCCAGATAGGCAGTCAGAAGCGCGGGTTTTCGGTTCTTGAAGGATTTGCTGAGCTGCGGCTCGGGCATGGGTTCGGGCAACACCACGTACAGTGGTTCGGTGGCCGTGAATGGGTATTTGCCGCCCTGGTAGTTGAAAATGGACTGGTAGCCCGATTGCGCGTGGGCTTGGCCCAGACCAAGCATGGCGGCTACGCTCAGCCCTAGAATAATGCGATGCATGTAATACAGGAAAGAAAGGTGAGAATGCGGGTAAAGCTACTGCCTCATCCCCAGACTGCCAACGCTACGCCAGAGCCAACCAGCCCAATGCCTTTCGCACCAGCTGGCCTGAACCTCAGCCCCCCTTTCGCGGTTAAAGACCTTGGGAAGCCAGTTTCCCGCCAACACCCTTTATGAAGCACGAAACTATCCGTACCCTGGGCCAGCTCCGCGCCAGTGGTTATAAATCCCGCACCGTGAAAGCCGAATTGCGGGAGAACCTGATTCAGAAGCTAAAGAATAAAGAAGACGTGTTTCCCGGTATCTTCGGTTACGAGGAAACAGTCATTCCGGAGTTGCAGCGCGCTATTCTGGCCGGGCACCACATTAACCTGCTGGGCTTGCGTGGGCAGGCCAAAACCCGCATTGCGCGCCTGCTCATCAACTTGCTTGACGAGTACATGCCCGTGGTGGCCGGCTCCGAACTGAACGACGACCCGCTGCAGCCGCTGTCGGTGTTTGCCAAAAGCCTCATTGCCGAGAAGGGCGACGACACGCCGGTGGCCTGGGTGTACCGCGACGAGCGTTACACTGAGAAGCTGGCCACGCCCGATGTGTCGGTGGCCGACCTCATCGGCGACGCCGACCCCATCAAAGCGGCCACGCTGAAACTGCCGTATTCTGATGAGCGGGTGATTCACTTCGGGCTGATTCCGCGGGCGCACCGGGGCATTTTCGTGATTAACGAGTTGCCCGATTTGCAGGCGCGCATTCAGGTGTCGCTGTTCAATATTTTGCAGGAGGGCGACATTCAGATTCGCGGTTTCAAGGTGCGGCTGCCGCTCGATATTCAGTTTGTGTTCACGGCCAACCCGGAGGATTACACCAACCGCGGCAGCATCGTCACGCCGCTTAAGGACCGGATTGACGCGCAGATTATCACGCACTACCCCAAGTCCATCGAAATCGGCAAGCGCATCACCAAGCAGGAAGCCCGCATCAAAGACGAGCAAAAGGGCATGGTGACCAGCAACGAAGTCATCCACGACCTCGTGGAGCAGGTGGCCGTGGAGGCGCGCGGCTCCGAGTTCGTGGATGCCAAGTCGGGCGTGTCGGCCCGCCTCACCATCTCGGCTTACGAGCAGGTGATTGCCGGAGCCGAGCGCCGGGCGCTGGTGAACGGCGAAAACAACACCTATGTGCGCCTGGGCGACTTCATTTCGGCGGTGCCCGCCGTGACGGGCAAAGTGGAGTTGGTGTACGAAGGCGAGCAGGAGGGGGCCGGTATCGTGGCCGAGAAGCTGATGGGCAAGGCCATTCGCACGCTGTTCCTGAACTATTTCCCCGACCCCGACAAGGCCAAAAAGCTCAAAAACCGCCCCTCGCCCTACAAAACGGTGCAGGAGTGGTTCGGCAACGGCCACACGCTGGACCTGCTGCACGACGCCAGCACGGCCGACTACCGCAAGACCCTAGACCAAGTGCCCGGCCTGCGCGACATCGTGACCGAGCTGCACCCCAACGAGACCCCCGAGCACACCTATTTCCTCATGGAATTCCTGCTCCACGGCCTGAGCGAGCACAGCCTGATTTCGCGCAACCGCCTCACGGCCGGCGCGCAGTTTAAGGATTTGCTCTCGTCGATGTTCACCATGCCGAGCTTCGGCGAAGATGACGACGAGGACGAAGATGAGAAGCCGCGCCGCCGCCGGTAGGCTAGTAGCACGGACTTTAGCTTCGCTGACCTGCAGTTGTAGTCCGCGTATCGCTAAAAAAGCCCCGCGTACCGATTGGTGCGCGGGGCTTTTTCGTGTCCCGGCGCCCGGCTTTGCGGCGAATCGGGCTGCTCAAACGCCGGTTTTAGCGGCATGGCTTGCAATCAGAGCCGCTGAAATTGGGCGGCATCGTAGTTTTGCCCCTTCGCCGTTTTCTGCGCTATGAATTCTCCGCTCTCCCTTCAGCTCGCCTACCGTCCCGATTTGGACCTGTTCACGGCGCGCTGGCTCACCTTTCATACCTCCAGCACGGAGCGCGCCGAGTACGAGGCCGTGCTGCAGGCCCCGGAGGCCCTGGGCACACCGCACTGGCTGCTTGATGTGCGCCGCCGCCCCACCAATGCCGAGGCCGCCCGTTGGGTCACCACCGACTGGCTGCCCCGGGCCGCCGCCCTGGTGCGGCCCGCTCACCTGCGTCTGGCCTTCCTGGTAGCCCCCGTCAGGGCCGAAAACCTGCGCGCCGACGATGAGCTGCGCGCCATCATGGAAGCGGCCTACGCCGCCGGCGATGCTTTCGCCCTGCGCACGTTCACCGACGAGGGCGCGGCCGTGGCCTGGGTGCTGGGCCGACTGGCCTAGCCGCTTACCGGCCCGGTAGCCCCGCCGCCGCGGTTTTGTGCCGTGGGAGCCATCGTTCGGCCGGCGGTGTACGTACTGCTCCCAAAGCTCATCTCATGCTCCTTCGCCCGCAACCGCCGCTCCCTTCCTCCTTTGATGCCGATGAGCGCCTGCGCTGGGTCGAGCGCGTGGCCCGGCTCATGGACAGCCAGTTTCAGCTGCCCGGCACCCGCTTTCGCTTCGGCCTCGACCCGCTGCTGGGGCTGGTGCCCGTGGTCGGCGACCTGTCCACCACGGTGGTTTCGGTGGCGTTGCTGATGACCATGTTCCGGCACGGGGCCAGCGGGGCCGTGGTGGTGCGCATGGCCCTCAATATTCTCATCGATACCGTGGTGGGCGGCATTCCCATCCTCGGCAACGTGTTCGATTTCGCCTACAAAAGCAACGAGCGCAACGTGGCCCTGCTGCGCCGCCACTACGCCGAAGGCCGCCACAGCGGCAGCGGCCGGGGCCTGATACTAGTGCTACTGGTTTTATTAGCGGTTATTGTGGGGCTGGTGGGCTGGGGCAGCGTGGCGCTATTGCGCTGGGGCTGGCACTACTTCAATTAAGCCGACCACTCGCTGCGCCAGCCCCGCCGCTGGGGGCCTGGGCATTGACAAGCCCAACCGGCCCCAGCATCCTAAAACACGAAAACGCCCCGCGTACCCATTGGTGCGCGGGGTGTTCCGGCATTTTCAGGCGACTGAATAATACACTATTCGAGCACAAGCGGCTGGCAATTGGTAAGCGCGCCGGCCGTGAGGCGCAGGGTGTAGAGGCCCGCCGGCAGGTTGCCTACCAGGAGGGTAGCCGTGGCCCCGGGCTGCTGCGCGGCCTCCTGCTGCCGGTACACGCGCTGGCCCAGCAGGTTGAATACCTCGGAGGTGAGGCCGGATGGGGTACCGCTTGGCAGCAGCACTTGCACCCGCCCGTGGGCGGGGTTAGGGTAGCAGGTGGCGGGCAGCGTAGCGGCGGCCGGGCGTGTGGCCAGTACCGGCTGGTTGAGGCGCAGCTTTATGTTGGGGCTGGCCCCGTTCACGCCGTTGTCCACGATTGCCAGGCCGGGCCAGCCCCCCATCGGCCCCGCCACCAGTTGGGAGCCAGCGCAGTTGGCCAGCAGCCGGGCACTGCCAAAGGTGCCGCCGCTGAAAGAGTTGGTCCAAAGCGCCGTGCCCGCGGCTCCGATGCTGGGGTTGTTGTAGGTCGCCAGCACGTCGAGGCTGCCGTCGCTGTTCACGTTGGTCAGGTGCACGGCCAGCGGCCCGGTCACGGCCAGCACCGTGGCGGGGCCGAAGCCGCCCGTGCCGGTGCCAGGGTATATGCGCACCGCGTTACCGGCATTGTCGGCCATGGCCACGTCCAGTAGGCCGTCGCCGGTGAGGTCGCCCACGTCGGTGCGGCCAGTGCGGGGCACGGGCGCGCTGGCGGCCAGCGCAAAGCCGCCCTGGCCGTTGCCGAGGTAAGTTTTGAGCAGGCCCGAGCCGGAACTGCCCACCAGGCAGTCGAGCCGCCCGTCGTTGTTGAAATCGGCGAGGTGCAGGTTGCTGGCATCGAGGTCCACCAGCACATCGGGCGCGGCCACGAAGCCGCCCTGCCCGTTGCCCAGGCGCACGGCCAGCACCGCCGCAGGCAGCCCATTCGCGGGCAGAGCCGCCACTGCCGTCACCACAAAATCGAGGTTGCCGTCGGCATTCACGTCGCCCACCCGCAGCTGGCCGGGTGCGGCACCCAGGGCCACCGGCACCGCCGCGCCAAAGGTGCCCTGGCCGGTGCCCAAGGCCAGGGTCACGCCCGGGTTCACGGTGCCGTTGGCGCTGGTGAGCAGGTCGAGGTTGCCGTCGCCGTTCATATCGCCCACGGCAATGCTGGCGGGCCGCTGGCCGGTGCTGAGCAGGGTGGCCGGCCCCAGGACGCTCGTGGTAAAGCTCTTGTACAGGCGCACCTGGTCGTTCTGTGTATCGGCCAGCAGCAGGTCGAATCGGCCGTCGTTGTCCGTATCGGCCAGGGTCGGCTCCGTTAGGGTCGTGCTGGTTTCGGGCTCGCTGGTGTTGCCAATGAACAGGCCCGTGTAGAGGCCGCCCGTCCGGGTGCGGAACTGTAGTACGCTGCCGCTCGTGGCCGCCCCGCCCGTGCCCGCACCGCGCACCGTGGCCGGCACGCTCACACTCACCAGCTCGTCCAAGCCGAAGTAGGGCCCCGTGGGCTGAAAGCGGAGCTGCGCGGTGCCATCGCCGCTGACGGTGCCCGGCAGCAGTCCCCGGCTCCGGCTGCCAAACACCCGGATGCCCGCCGCTCCTGTCACGGGCTGCGAAAAATTCAGACTCACCAGTTGCGGCGATATCTCAGTTGAATTAGCGGCGGGAATCATCCCCGTTAGGATGGGAGCCTGCGCCAGGGCTAGGCTGGGCAGCAGCGTGGCGCACACCGCGCCGGCCAGAAAATCAGGGTAACTTCTTTTCATGTGGAAAGGGGTTGGAAAAGGGATTGGATTACGTGCTTAAATGTAAGGATTTTACCCAATTCCCCTGCTGCGAAATCAGTGCCCGACCTCACAAAACAGAAGCCCGGCGTACCCATTGGATACGCCGGGCTTCGGCCGGAACAATACGCGTCGACAGGTTCGGTACCGGTAGTGCGGGTACCCGGGCGCTATTCGCCCAAGCGGCCCGGGCCCAGCCAGCGCGCCACCGGGTAGCGGTTGTGGCCGGGCTCGTGGTAGGCCGAGTTCAGATATACCCACTCCAGTTGGGCGGGGCCGTTGGCGGCGAAGGCGGCGTTGTCCTTCTTGAGCTTCTCCAGCCGTTCGCGCAGGCTGGGGTCGCGGCGCAGCAGGTCGGCGGCCAGGTCTTCAAACACGTAGTCAGAGTAGTGCTCCTTTTGCTGAAGCACGCTATCGAAAAAGCCCCAGGCGAAGAAGGAATCGGTGGCCTGCGGCTCCAGCGTCTCCACGAGATAGCGGATGGGCGCGGCTTCGTTCAGGTACACCACCAGGTCGCCGGGGTGGAAGGTGACGGTTTCCGGCCGGGGTTGCAGCCGTACCTGGCTGTGCACGTAGTGCCCCTCAAAGGGTTTGGGCGTGGTTTTGAAATCCTCAAAATAATAGATTTCCACCGGCGCGGTCACTTCGCGGGGTAGCGGTTCCAGCGTGGCCCCGTTGCGGCGCAGGCGGTCGGCCACCTCGGTCCAGGCCTTGGGAATGATGTAAGCCGTGGGCCGCGTAGCGGTAGCGGTGGGCTTGAAGGTGTTGAAGTACTGCACCGGCCGGGTGAAGGGCCGGGCGCGGTCGTAGAACAGGCGGGGCTGGCCGCTCACTTCGCTGGGCTTGTGGCCCGCCTCGTAGCCCCGGAATTGCACGGTTTCGGGCTGGCTGTCGTCCAGGGCCCAGGCGAGTGGAAAACGGGTTTGTCCAACCATGACGGCCGTCGCGATGGCGCGCGCCTGGGCCAGGGCGGCCGACTGCTGGCCCACGGTTTCGAGCATAGTCAGCAGGAAATCGTAGGTTGAATGCACGCGGGGCGCGTAGGCCTTGAGCATGTGCGTTTCGGGCATGAAGCCGATGGTGTTGAACAGGGCCGCGTAGCCGGTGGAGTAGCGCGGCGTTTCGAGGAAGGCACGCAGGCCGCTTTCCGGCGTTTCGCCCTCAAAGTCCACATAGGGCGTCATGGGCCACTTTTTCTGCTCCATGCGCTTATACAAAGCCGGCAGCAGCTGGCCTTGCAGGTAGGTGCCCAGGGCCGGCGCCAGCTTGCTGTGCTGGGTGGCAATGAGCGTCATGGTGTACTGATAATCGGCCCCGTTCGACGTGTGGGTTTCCACGAACACATCGGGCTGCCACTTCTGAAACAGCGCCGCGAACGACTGCGCGTTGCGCGATTCCTGCTTGATGTAGTCGCGGTTCAAATCCAGGTGCCGCGCATTGCCCCGGAAGCCGTACTGGGCCGGCCCGTTCTGGTTCACGCGAGTGGTCGAGTTGCGGTTCAGCATGCCGTCGATGTTGTACACCGGCACTATCACGACCGTGACCTGTTCCAGCAGCTTCGCCAGCGACTTCTGCTGCATCAGGTCCCGCGTCAGCATCATGCTTGCGTCGATGCCCTCCGGCTCGCCGGGGTGAATGCCGTTCTGGATGAACAGGATGCGGCGGTTTTTGCGGCGGGTGCTGGCCGGGTCGGCGTCGCCGTCGGCGCTGAGCACCACTTCGTGCAGTGGCTGGCCCGCATCCGTCGGCCCGGCTTCGGCCAGGTGCAGGTGCGCGGGGTAAGCAGCGGCCAGCTTCTGGTAGTAGGCCACGCACTCCGCGTAGGTGGCCGTGGTATTGCCGGCGGGGTCGTTTTCGAACGGCGTGCGCCAGGCCGGGGCCGGCGCGGGCAGGGTGGGAGCGAGGGTCATGAGTGAAGCCAGGAGCAGAGTGAACATAGGTGCAAAGGAACGGTTGGAAAGGGAACGTGAGAACGAAACTCTCTCCTTGCCAACCGCAGGTCAGCGAAGCGAAGGGGGAGTTTGCTTGCCCGCCTACCTTTGCCATTCCCCAAACACCCGTTGCCTATGTCCACCGCCCTCCCGCGTCCCCTCATCCTCGTCTCCAACGACGACGGCATCACCGCCCCCGGCATCCGCCACCTCGTGCAGGCCATGGTCGCCCTGGGGGCCGAAGTCGTCGTCGTTGCCCCTGATTCGCCGCAGTCCGGCATGGGCCACGCCATCACCATCGGCCACGCCCTGCGCCTCACCCGAAACCCCGTTTTCGGCCCCGACGTGGATGCCTACGAATGCTCCGGCACTCCGGCCGACTGTGTGAAAATCGCCAAGCATTACGTGCTCAAAGACCGCACGCCCGACCTCGTGGTGTCCGGCATCAACCACGGCTCCAACGCCTCGGTTAACGTGCTGTACTCGGGTACCATGTCGGCCGCCATTGAAGCGGCGATTGAAGGCCTGCCCGCCGTGGGTTTTTCCCTCTGCGAGTACGGCCCGAACGCCGACTTTTCGCACGTGGACGAGTGGGTGACGCAGGTGTGCCGCCACGCCCTCGACCACGGCATCCCCGCCGGTACGGCCCTCAACGTGAACATTCCCAAAAACTCTGATACGCCCATTGCCGGCCTGCGCCTGGCCCGCCAGGCCCGCGCCAAGTGGCAGGAGGAGTTTGACCGCCGCCTCGACCCTTACCAGCGGCCATATTACTGGCTGGTGGGCCAGTTCGTGAACCTCGACCCCGGCACCGATACCGACGAATGGGCCCTGGCCAACAACTACGTTTCCATCGTGCCCTGCAAGTTCGACCTCACCGCGGACCACGGCCTGGACCACCTCAGCGAGCAGTGGCAGTTGCCGCTGCCCGAAACGCAGGTGGTGGCCATGCCGCCCCAGCCCGTGCCCTCGGAAGACTACGGCGTGGCTAATCAGGAATAGCCAGGACCGGTTGAAACGAAAAGCCCCGGCTACTTAGCCGGGGCTTTGTTGTGAGGGAGCAGCGCAGCTTTGCGCAGTTTGGTTGGTGGGGGCCGACGGATTGCGACCGGCCGCACCGTTTTGGGCGGCATGGGCGCCGTGGTCGATTTACGCACTACGACCGGAGGGGTGGTTTGGCCGGGCAGGGCAATGCGGTGCAGCGCCACTACCTCGGTACCCAAGGCCACCAGCAGCACCAGCAGCAGGCTACTAAGCAGGATTTTCAGCAAAGTATGCACGGAAAGTTGAATGACTGCCCGAAGCTACTCTCACCCCTATGAAGCCGGCATGAACCCCGCCAATAAGTTGGCGGCGGGCTGAAAATCGAGGATAAACGCCGTGCCCCGGCCCACTTCCGACTCGGCTCGCAGCGTGGCCCCGTGGAAGCCCGCAATGGTCTGGGCGATGGGCAACCCCAGCCCGTAGCCCTCCGGCGAGCCGGGCGCATTGGAGTTGAAGCGCCGAAACCGGTCGAACAGGTACGGCAGGTTTTCCGGCGCAATGCCGGGGCCGGAATCTTCCACCCGCAGCGTGTAGCCCCCGGAGGGCAGCGGGCGCCCCAGCACCCGAATGGAGCCGCCCTCGTGGTTGTACTTGATGGCGTTGGAGAGCAGGTTGCGCAGCAGCGTGTGCAGCAGGCTGGCGTTGGCGTGGGGACGGGTGTCGTCGCCGGTGATGTCCATTTCCAGGGTGATGTCGCGCTGCTGGCGGCGGTCGTCCAGCTCTTCGGCCACCTCGGCCACAACGGTGCTCAGGCGCACCGATTCGTTGCGCAGGTACTGCTCGTTTTCGATGTTGGCAATGAGCAGCAGGGTGCGCACGGTGTTGCGCAGGCGGTAGAGCGTGCGCTGCGATTCCACGATTTGCTGGGCGTGCTGCTCAGGCAGGGTGGGGTCCTGCAGCATATTCTCGAAGCGCGATTGCAGGATGCTGGCCGGCGTGAGCAGCTCGTGGCTGACGTTGCTCATAAACTCGCGTTCCTTGGCAAATGCCGACTGCACCTGCCGCATCAGGGAGTTCAACCGGTCGTCGAGCCGGCGAAAGTCAGTAGTATCGGTATCAATGGGTTCAAACTGAAAATCCGACGGCTGCTTGATGCCCCGCAGCTTGCGCACAATCAGCTCGCGCAGCGGGGCCAGCAGGTAGTGCGCGAAGGCCGCATCGGATAGCACGGTGAGCAGCGAGGCCGCCACCAGCACCCACAGCGCCAGGTTGCGCAGGGTGCCCGTGAGCAATTCCACCGTTTCCAAAGATGAGCCAATCTCAACCCGAAACGCGGGCTGGCCGGCAGCCTGGGCCGGCCGGGCAAAGCTCAGAATCCGGAAGTCCTCCACCTGCTGGTCGACCTGCCGGGGCTCTTCAAAAATGTGCTCGGGCGGCAGCGCCGTGCCGGCGGGCAGCGGCGTCAGGGTGATGTATTCCTGCTTGAAGATGTTGTAGTCGGCGTAGGTTTCGGCCCGCTCGCCGCGCTCGAAAGCCTGCAGGCCGTCGCGGGCGATGAGGGCCAGCACCTGCTGCTTTTTGGCGCGCAGGTGCAGGTCGGTGTGGGCCACGGCCACGCGCTGCACAATGGGCGGAATCACCATGGCCCCCAGCAACACCAGCAGCAGCTTGGACAGGGCATTGAACAGGGCAAGCTTGGCTTCGAGACGCATGCGGATGCGAGTGGCTGAGTGAGGGAGCGACTGAGTGGTTAATAATTGCGCGAAGGAGTGACCAAGTGATTGTTCAGAACGTCACTCAGTCACTCCCTTACTCAGTCGCTCAACGAAGTTACTCCGCCGCCCGGTAGCCGATGCCGCGCACCGTCTCCAGAAAGTCGGCCGAGGCGAACTGGGCCAGCTTCTTGCGCACGTTTTTGATGTGCACGTCGATGTAGTTCGAGTCGGAATCGTCTTCCAGCACGTTGCCCCACAGGTGCTCGCCCAGCTGCAGACGTGTGAGCACGCGGCCCCGGTGCAGCAGCAGGTAGTGCAGCAGGTCGAATTCTTTTTTGGTGAGGGGCACTTCCTGGCCGCCGTGCCGCACAATGCGGGCGTTAGGGTCCATGCTAAAGCCCTGGCCGAAAGTGATTTCTGGCCGTTTGAGGTTGAACTTGCGGCGGGTGATGGCCTGCATGCGGCTGGTGAGCTCCAGCAGCGAGAAGGGTTTGGGCAGGTAGTCGTCGGCGCCAAGGTCGAGGCCGCGGATGCGGTCATCGAGCGCGCCGCGGGCGGTGAGGATGATGAACGAAGCCTCCTGGTTTTCATTCAGACGGGCTTCGCGGAGCAGGTCGAGGCCGTCGCCGCCGGGCAGGCCCAGGTCGAGCAGCACGAAGTCGTAGCTGCTCACGTACAGTTTTTCCGACGCCTCGGCGTAGGTATAGGCCGAGTCGACCAGGTACTGGGCTTGCAGCAGAAACTGCCGCATTTCCTGGTGCAGGCTTTTTTCGTCTTCGATGAGCAGAACGTGCATGGGCAAAAAAGAGGATGACGGGTGATGCTTTCGGGTACAACATACGACATGCGCATCTGAACGGTACATGAAGGCCATTGGTCAATCCAAAGCATGCCATTCCGAACCCCTCAAACTTTGTGGCGTATCTTGTCCCAACAACATCTTACCACGTTTTCTTCCTGCTTTCCTGATGAAATACCACTTCCCATTCTGGCCGCTGCTGCTGGCCGCCCTGGTCGCGCTGGCTAATAGTGCCGCGGCTCAGGCCCCGGCCGCTGCCAAATCCAAAACCAAAATCAAGCCCGTGGTGACCACCATCTACATTGTGCGGCACGCCGAAAAAGATTCGACCTCCGACCGCGCCGACCCCACGCTCTCGCCCCTGGGCCAGACCCGCGCCCTGGCCCTGCGCCAAACACTGGTGCGCCATCATCCCGCGGCCCTGTTCACCACCGATACCAAGCGCACCCGCGCCACCCTTGCCCCCCTGGCCGAGGCCCTGAAACTAGAGCCCCAGACCTACGACCCGAAACGAGGCCGCGACCTGGCCGACCGCATTCTGAAAGAATACGCCGGCAAATCGGTGGTCATCGTGGGCCATTCCAACACGGTGCTGTCGCTGATTGACGATTTTGGAGCGACCCCGCCGGTGGAGGAAATCGGCGAGAATGACTACGAATACCTCTTCACGGTGCATGTGACGGAAGGCCAGATGCCCACCGTAGACATGCGCGGCTACGGCCCCGAGCGCCGGCCGGGCATCAAACTCGGCAAAGGCACACCCATGACGCAGGCAGCGCCCGTTAAATAGCCATTGCGGCCAACCAAATCTGTAAAATGGCCAGAGCCGTAATCCCGCATGGGGCTACGGCTTTGTCCGTCATGCGGCTGCGGGGCAACCGGCCAGGCTGCCGCGGGTTTTTCCTGCTCGATGAAGGGCCAATGCCGTACCTCGCAATGGCCCGCTGCCGTACTTTCGCCCACGCCCAGCCACCCCGGCCGGGAATTCAGGCCGTAGCTCTATGCATCGTCACGCTAAAAAAATGCTGGTTTTGGCCGGCGCCCTATTGGTATTCAACGCGCACAGCGAGGCGCAGTCGCGCAAAAAGACCAAGGCGACCCCCGCACCCGCTGCCGCGGCCAAAACCGACCAAACCGACTCGCTGGCCCTGCGCAAAATCTTCGACGAAGCCCTGCTGCGCGGCGAGAGCTACGACAATTTACGCTACCTCACCGGTAACATTGGCCCGCGGTTGTCGGGCTCGCCGCAGGCCCAGATGGCCGTGGAGTGGGGCAAAGCCACCATGGAAAAAGCCGGTTTCGACCGCGTGTATTTGCAGGAGGTGATGGTGCCGCACTGGGTGCGCGGCAGCAAGGAGCGCGGCGAAATCATTGGAAATAAGGACAAGGGCGTTAAAGTGGCCGTGTGTGCCCTGGGCGGTTCCGTGAGCACCGGCGGCAAGCTGAAGGCCGGCGTGGTGGAAGTACACAGCCTGGAAGAAGTGAAAAACCTGCCCGAAGCGGCGGTGAAAGGCAAGTTCGTGTTCTACAACCGGCCTTTCAACGATGCCCTCATCGAGCCCGGCGCAGCCTACGGCGGGGCGGTAGACCAGCGCGCCAACGGGGCCATCGAAGCCGCCAAGCGCGGCGCCGTGGGCGCCCTGGTGCGCTCCATGACCTCAGCCCGTGACGACAACCCGCATACCGGCACCATGCGCTACGCCGAGGGCGTGACCAAAGTGCCCGGCGCGGCCCTAAGCACCAACGCCGCCGACAAGCTCAGCCAGCTCCTCAAGGCCAACCCCGACCTGCAATTCGAGCTGGAAATGGAGTGCATTACCTTGCCCGAAGAAAAAAGCTACAACGTGGTGGGCGAAATCAAGGGCAGCAAATTCCCGCAGGAAATCATCACCGTGGGCGGCCACCTCGACTCGTGGGACCTCGCCCAGGGTGCGCACGACGACGGCACTGGCTGCGTGCAAAGCATTGAAGCCCTGCGCCTGCTGCGTGCCGCCGGCTTCAAGCCCGAGCGCACATTGCGCGCCGTGCTCTTCATGAACGAAGAAAATGGCACCCGCGGCGGCAACGAATACGCCCGCCTGGCTGCCCAGAACAAGGAAACGCATCTCGCCGCCATCGAGTCGGATGGGGGCGGATTCACGCCGCGCGGCTTTACCGTGGAGGGCGACCCTGCCACGGTGGCCAAGCTGGCCCGGCTGGCTCCATTATTTGTGCCTTACCACGCCTCCGAAGTAACGGCCGGCCACTCCGGCACCGACATCGAGCCTCTGCAAGCCGCCGTGCACCCCAAGGCCCTCATCGGCTACAAGTGCGATTCGCAGCGCTACTTCGACATCCACCACACGGCCGCCGACACCTTTGATAAAGTGAATCGCCGCGAATTGGAACTGGGCGGCGCCAGCATGGCTTCCTTAATTTATCTATTGAGCAAGTACGGGCTGTAAATTCCTGGTGGCATAGGCATTAGCTGACTGTCAATAACGGCCTGTTTTCCATCACCTACCCGAAAAAGCAGTTTGCAAAAGTTCTGGATTAGCTTTTTTGTGGGAAGCATGTTGTGGATGGCTCCCACGGCCAGTCGCAGCCAGGCGCGGAGCGTCCCGCCCGCTACTCGCTACTGGGTGACGCTGTGCGACAAAAGGGGCGTACCCTTCGACCCGGCGCGGTATTTCGCGCCTGCCGCCCAGGCCCGCCGGGCCCGCCAGCACCTGCCCGCTTTCGATGTTACCGACCTGCCCGTGCGGCCCGATTACGTGGCCGCCATCGCGGCGCGGGTCGATACCATAACGGTGGTCAGCCGCTGGTTCAATGCCGTGGCCTGCCGGGCTACGCCGGCGCAAGCCGCCGCGCTGCGGGCGCTGCCCGGCGTGGACAAAGTGGCGGAGTGGCCGCTGCGCAACGCCGAAATAGCCGCTCACCAACCCGCCAGCTCTCCAGCACACCACCCCGCCAGTTCGCCCAAGCCCATCACGGCCAATGACTACCTGCTGGCCCGCCGCCAAACGGCCCACCTCGATGGGGCCGCGCTGCGGGCCGCCGGCCTGTCCGGGCAGGGCATGCGGATTGCCGTATTTGACGTGGGTTTTCGGGGGCTGCCGGAACACCCGGCGTTTCGGGAGCTGGTGGCCGGCAAGCGCATCGTGGCGACCCATGACTTTCTTAAAAACCGCGACGAGGTTTTCGTTGGTGGGAGCCACGGCACCGAGGTGATGGGCTGCCTGGCCGGCCGCTTGCCCAGCGGCTTCAGTGGTTCCTCAGGGCTCGCTCTGGGGCTTGCGCCGGATGCGGAGTACCTGCTGGCCCGCACCGAGCAGCTGCACCGCGAGAGCTACGCCGAGGAGGAAGCCTGGCTGGCCGCCGTGGAATGGGCCGACCGCCTCGGGGCCGACATCATCAATTCCTCGTTGGCCTACACCGAGCAGCGCTATTTCCCCGAGCAGATGGACGGCCACCGCAGCCTCATTGCCCGTGCTGCTAACATGGCGGCCCGCAAAGGCGTGCTGGTGGTGAGCGCCGCGGGCAATGATGGCGACGACGACTGGGTCCGCATCGGCACGCCCGCCGATGCCGATTCGGTACTGGCCATCGGTGGCCTCGACCCCGAAACCGGCCTGCACGTCGATTTCAGCTCCTACGGCCCCACCGCCGACCGCCGGCCCAAGCCCAACCTGGCGGCGTTCGGCATTGTGCTCACCACTACGCCGGGCGGCGGCTACGAGCGGCTGGAAGGCACCTCGTTTGCCTCACCGCTGGTGGCGGGCTTCGCGGCCTGCCTGTGGCAGCAGCACCGGCAGCTCACGGCCATGCAGGTGTTTCGGGGGCTGGAAAAATCGGCCGAGCTGTACCCGTATTTCGATTATGCCCACGGTTATGGGCGGCCCCGCTTCGCGCACTTTGCGCCAGAAACACCGGCGGTTGCGGCCGTGCCCACCTTCGATTTTGTGCCCCACGATAGCCTGATTGCCGTCATCATTCGTCCCGAAGCCGCGTTGCGGCCCGCCGAAGCGCTGCCCCTCATGGCCGACCAGAGCGAACCCGTGCTGCCCGCCACCGTGCCCGCCCCGGAAGCCAAAAGCCCTGCCGACAACGTACCGCGCGTGGGCCGCGAGCAGCCCGTGGCCCCCAGCCCCGCGCCGCTGCCCGAACCCAACTACCCCGCCTACTTCTACTGGAACCTGGCCGACCGGCGCGGCGTGTTGCGGCGCTACGAAACCCGGGCCGTCACGCAGCGGCTGGTGGTGCAGGTGCCGCGCCGTTTCCTGAGTGGCGGCAATGTGCTGCGCGTTCATTTCAAAGGCTACACGGCCACGTATTCAGAATGATGCAGCCCGCGAAACCGAACAGGCGATTGAAACCGGCAGGAGCGAGGTGCCGCGGATTGCTGGCGTTGGGCCTGCTGGCCGGGACGCTGCCCGCTGCCCGCGCCCAGCAGGTACTGGTGCAGGCCAACGTGGCCGATGACACCATAAAAACAACTTTCGGGCCCAACCGCCGCTATTTTGGGCACGTCTACCTGGGCTATGGCCTGCTGGCTGGCCCGGCCGAAGCCGGCGCAGGCGTGCGCTACGGGCTGCGTTCGGCCGAGTTGCGCGGCGGTGGGCGGCTCAAGGTTCGGTTTAATCAGGCGCTGGCCCTCAATGCGGACCTGGGCTATGCTTACCAACGCTATGGCCTGGCGCAAAACGGCCAGAAAACAGTGCCGACGTCCAACCTGCACCGCAGCGAAAGCCTGGGCCTGCACCAGTTGTATTCCGAACTCAGCCTGCGCCTGAACTACGGCCGCCGGGGCAACGCCGTGGGCCGATACGTCGACCTGCTGGCCGGTGGCGGCTGGGTGGCCGCCACCTCCCACAGCACCGAAGACGACCCTGCCCCCGGCATCAGCTCCGTCGAAACCACCGAGCGCGGCCTGCCTTACCTGCGGCGCTGGTGGGGCGGGGTAGGCGGGCGCGTGGGCGTCGACCGCTACGCCCTCACGGTGCGCTACCGGCTGTCGTCGGTGTTTGCGCCCGACAACGCGTGGCCCGAATTGCCCCGTTGGACGCTGGGGGTCGAAGTAGGCTTGTTCTGAGGGGGTAATAAAGCTGGCCTTAAACCTAATGCCGCGCTTTTGCCGTAAAATCCCCCACACTGGCCGCTTGAGTAGGTTATCTATATAGCATCGGCTTCATTTTCCCTCTTACCTTCGTGCTCGGGCCTTGTTTAGGCTGCGCTCCATTTTATGAAAATCAAACCCTTTCAACTTTCTGCGCTGGCACTGCTGGCCGCTGGGCTCACGCTCCAACTAACCTCCTGCGTGAGCACCGAGCGCGAGGTAAGCAACTCTTCTACCGACCCGCGCACTACCTACACTCCGCCGCCAGCCGGCAGCCGTGTGCGCGTGAGCGGTAAAACGGTGCTCAACACCGTGAGCGCCACCCATTCGTTTTCGGACCCGGCCACCAAGGATAATTTTATTCTGCAGCTGCGCGGTCCCCGCGTACTCACGGCCCAGGCCCACCTTATTGTGACCAGCAGCACCGGCGATACCCTGCGCCACGAGGTGCTGCCCGCCCGTGCTCTGCTCAGCCACACCGATATTGCCGACCCGCAATCGGCCAGTGTGCGCGACCAGGAAATTGCCATTTTACAGGGCATGAATGGCTTCTTTGCCGATGCCCATTTCCTACAGCCGGCCATCCCGGCCGGCGCCGAACAGCCCGCTGAAGTAGATGCCAAAACCTGGTCGGCCCTGCGCGAAGACCCGGCCACCGTGGGCTTCGATTACACCGGCGCGGGCGGGTCCGAGCGCCGCCTGGCCTACGTCCGCAAGCTGCGCAAGGCCGTGGTTATTAGCCAGTAATAACCATTTTCTAACGCTGTTCTTCGACTGGCGGCTAGCCTCCCATTTGCTTCAATTTCCCATTACCTGAATCATGAAATTCATTCTCTCTTTCGCCGGCGTATTGGTCGCCATTCTGCTGTTGCTGAAATTCTTTCCTTCGGCCCCCATCAACCCCGTGCTGCCGGTGCCCCAGGGCCAGCAGGAAGTAAATGGCCACGATTCCGATGTGCCCAAAGGCGCGGGCACCGATGCGGAGGGTGAAGAGGAGGAAGGCGAAAAGCCCGGCCAGACCAGCATTGCCCCGGCCACTCCCGGCCAGACCTACGGCGCAGTCATCACGCCAGCCGGCGCGCTGCCGATGAGTGCCCTGGCCACCGCGCTGGGCAGCCGCGATTCGGCTCAGGTGAAGCTGGTGGGCAAGGCCAGCGCTGTGTGCCAGGCCAAAGGCTGCTGGATGACCCTGCCCACCGCCGACGGCCAGCAGATGCGCGTCCGCTTCCGCGATTATGCCTTTTTTGTGCCCAAAGACCTCAGCGGCCACGAAGTAGTGGTGAGCGGCTGGGCTTACCGCAGCACCGTGCCCAAAAGCGAGTTGCAGCACTACGCCAAAGACGCTGGCAAAACCGACCAGGAAGTAGCCGCCATCACGCAGGACGAGCAACAGCTCACCTTTCTGGCTGACGGTGTTCGGGTGGTGAACTAGCCTTTATCCGCTGAGCCTGAAACAGCTGAAAAAGCCACCCTCGAGGTGGCTTTTTTTTGTACTGGTGCTTGTTTTGCCGCTCCGCCGTAGCTTGCGCCCCTTGTTATAATTGACTTCGATTTGCCGCGTCCGGCACTCCCATCATGCCCGATACTCCCGCCATTCAGCACCGCATTCAGGCCCTCACCGAGCAGCTGCACCACCTCAACCACCAGTATTACCAGCTCGATATTTCGGAAATTCCGGACCAGGAATTCGACCAATTATTAGCCGAATTGCAGCGGCTTGAAGCCGAGCACCCCGACCTGGCCCTGCCCAACTCGCCCACCCGGCGCGTGGGCGGCACCATCACCAAGCAGTTTCCCACGGCGGTGCACCGCTTCCCCATGCTCAGCCTGGGCAATACCTACTCCGAGGACGACCTGCGCGAGTTCGATGAGCGGGTGCAAAGAGGCTTGGAAGGCGCACCCTACGCCTATGTCTGCGAGCTGAAAATTGACGGCGTAGCCATGAGCCTGCACTACGAGCACGGCCAGCTTGCCCAGGGCGTGACGCGCGGCGACGGCACCCGCGGCGACGTAGTGACCGCCAACGTGCGCACCATCAAAACCCTGCCGCTGGCCCTGCGCCCCGACCCCGACCAGCCCCAGGATTTCGAGGTGCGCGGCGAGGTATTCATGCCGTTGCCGGTGTTCGAAGAGTTGAACGCGGAGCGCGAGCAAAACGGTGAGGCCTTGCTGGCCAACCCCCGCAACGCGGCCAGTGGCACCCTCAAGCTCCAGAACTCGGCCCAGGTGGCGGCTCGCAAGCTGCGCTTCTACGCTTACTCGCTGCTCACGCCGGGCCGGCACTTCGCCAGCCACAGCGCCGCTCTGGAGGCACTGACGGCTTATGGCCTGCCCGTGTCGGATACCTGGCGACGGGCTTCCAACATCAACGAAGTGCTTGATTTTGTGCACTACTGGGCAAAAAAGCGTTTCGATTTGCCCATGGCTACCGATGGCATCGTCATCAAGGTCGACAACCTGCGGCAGCAGGACCAGCTGGGCTATACCGCCAAAAGCCCCCGGTGGGCCATTGCCTACAAGTACCCCGCCGAGGCCGCCCGCACCCGCCTCAACGACGTGCTCTACAACGTGGGCCGCACCGGGGCTGTGACGCCCGTGGCCGTGCTCACGCCCGTACCGCTGGCCGGCACCGTGGTGAAGCGCGCTACCCTGCACAACGCCAATCAGATTGAATTGCTCGACCTGCGCCTCGGCGACATGGTGTACGTAGAGAAGGGCGGCGAAATCATCCCCAAAATCACCGGCGTAGACCTGGCCGCCCGCCCCGCCGATGCCGTGCCCATCCAGTACCCCACGGCTTGCCCGGCCTGCGGTACGCCATTGGTGCGGCCCGAGGGCGAGGCGCACTTCCGCTGCCCCAATGAGCGCGGCTGCCCGCCCCAGCTCAAGGCCCGGCTGGAGCATTATGTGAGCCGCAAAGCCTTGAATATCGATGGCCTCGGGGCCGAAACCGTGGGCCGCTTCTTCGAGCTAGGCATCGTGCGTACGCCGGCTGATATCTACGACCTGCCCGCCCGCCGGCCCGAGCTGGTGACGCTGGAGCGCCTCGGCGAGAAGAGCATCGATAACCTCATTGCCGGCATCGAGGCCAGCAAGCAGGTGCCATTTCCGCGCGTGCTGTTTGGCCTGGGCATCCGTTACGTGGGCGAGACGGTGGCTCAGAAGCTCGCCGCTCACTACCGAAGCATCGACGCGCTGATGGCCGCTACGGCTGAGGAAATGGCCGCCGTGCCCGAAGTGGGCGGTGTGATTGCCGTAGCCGCTGCGCATTGGTTTCAGCAGCCCGAAAACCGGGAGCTGGTGGAGCGCCTGCGTCAGGCTGGCGTGCAACTGGCCGTAACCGGCGAAGCGCCCGTGCCGGCATCCGACCGACTGGCCGGGCTCACCTTCGTCATCTCGGGCGTGTTCGAGCAGCACAGCCGCGAGGAGCTGCAGCACCTCATCACCTCCAACGGCGGCAAAATCACGGGTTCCATCAGCAAGAAGCTGAGCTACCTGGTGGCCGGCGACAACATGGGACCTGCCAAGCGCGAAAAAGCCCTGGGCTTCAAAGTCCCCATCATCTCCGAAACCGACCTGATGGGCATGCTGCCTGCTGATGCGGGAACACCCGAAGATGCTGCCGATACCCAAGCGTTGGCGCCGCCCGCCACCACGACAGGGCCGGGCCAGCAGGGCTCCCTTTTCTAGAACAAGCGGCTGGGAAAATTAGGAAAAGGCGGCAGGGAGGTCGACACCCCAATATTCAGCTTGGTTCGATGCAAATAGTTCGGCTAAGTTTTTGTCTATCGGCTGAATTACCGACCTTTGACCTCCATTTTCCCATCCATGCGCGCACTTCTTCTTTTTGCATTCCTTTTGGCCCAGGCCTTGTGCGCCCCGGCCCTGCGGGCGCAGTGTGTCGGGTTGGCCGACCTGCAGGCCATCGGAGCCGAGCCCACGGCCCTCACGTCCCCGAAAGTGGTAACCGACCACCTCACTTTTGAGTGGACGTACGTCGGTCCCTCCGCCACGGTGCGCGAAGCAGCCTGGACGTTTGTGCCGTCTGGTAGCACCGCGCCCTCGGCCCGCCTGCAAATGCGCGCCCAGCGCCCCGGGCAGGATGTGGTGCTGAAAACGACCCAGGCCAGCTGCGTGCGCGAGCTAAACCGGGAGCTCAAAAGCCGCAAGCTCACCGCCCAGCCCGTGACCTGCCCCAACTGCGAAGCCGTGCGTTACCAAGGCCCCGACTTTGAAGCCACCATCTACAGCCAGATGAAGGGCGAGTTCCCCTTCGTGGTAGTGGTGCACCAGGTACCACCCGGCATGCCGCCCGCCGCCAGCGGCACCGGCGGCGTAAAAGCGCCTTGATTATTCACGCATAAAAAAGCCCCCGCCAGCAACTGGCGGGGGCTTTTTTATGAAACGGAGCGTCGGTTAGAACGACTGCACGATGTTGTTGCGCAGCGTCTTTGGGCTCCAGTAGCCGCTGGCGATGATACGGCGGATGGTGAAGAGCGGGTCCTGCTGGTCGCGCTTTTCGGCCAGCGAGAAGGCGGCCACGAAGCCGCGCTTCTTGAGCTCGGGGAAGGCCTGGGTGTTCCAGAGGCCGAAGGGGTAGGCGAAGTAGTTGATTTTCTTGCCCGTGATTTCCTCCAGCGTTTTGGTGGGCTTGTCGATTTGGGTTTCCCAGTCCTTGCCCTGGTATTTCTTCACGTTGTGGTGGTCCCAGGTGTGCGAGCCGATAACATTGCCCTCGTCGGAAAGCTGCTTCACCATGGCCTTGGTCATGTAGTGGGGGCGGCCCAGGCTCACGGTCATCACGAAGTACATGGCCTTGTAGCCGTACTGCTCCAGCGTGGGCCGGGCAATGGTGAACTGGTCAAGGTCGGTGTCATCAAAGGTCAGCATGATGGGCTTGCTCGGCAGCTTGGCGCCGGTGGTCATGTAGGCGTAGAGCTGGTCGGGCGAAATGGTGTGGTAGCCCGAGTCGGCCAGCATCTTAATTTGGGCTTTGAACGCTGCGATGGGCACGATGTAGTCCTTGGCGCCTTTCGAGTCGCGGGCCGTCCAGTCCCGAATCTGGTGGTAGCAGAGGATGGGCACCTGCGGCCGGGCCAGGATGGCGGCTGCATCGCCGGCCTTGCTGGCCGGGATGGAGCTGGGAGCCGGGGCGGGCGTGGCGTTGGCCTCGTCGGTGGCCGTGGCTTTGGTGCCCGAAGTTTCAGCGGCAGCGGGGTCGGCGGCCGAGTCGGCGGGGGCGGCCGAAACCGTGGCGTTGCTCTTGGCAGCTTCGCCGGTGGTGGCGGTTTTAGAATCGCAGGCAGCCACGGCGAGGGCCGCCAGCAGGAGGGAAGCAGAAGAAAATTTCATGGAAACACGCACGAAGCCGGGCTTCGCAACTAGGGAATAAGGGGATGATTTCAAGTGGTAAGCCCGCTATGCTTCGCGATGCTCTGCATGACGCATGTAAAACAGCGCTGCTGAATAGCGGGCCGGTCTGCTACTTTTGCAGCCCACAAAACTAACTCCCAAACTCCCGGCATGAACAAATCTGGTTCCCGTCTTCCCGCGTTTCATGGCACGGGCGTGGCCCTGGTCACCCCCTTCACCCCCGAACATGCCGTGGACTACGCCGGCTGGCGCCGCCTGCTCGATTTCTGCATCGAGGGTGGGGTTGAATACCTGGTGGTGAATGGCACCACCGGCGAGTCGCCCACCACCACGGCCGCCGAGAAAACCGAACTGCTGCGCGTGGCCAAAGAGCACGTAGCGGGCCGCGTGCCGCTGGTCTACGGCATTGGCAGCAACGATACGGCCGCTGCCGAAGAAGCCCTGCGCACCACCGACCTCAGCGGTGTGGCCGCCATCCTCTCGGCCAGCCCGGCCTACAACAAGCCCAGCCAGGCCGGCATCATTGCCCACTACACCCGCCTGGCCGACGCCAGCCCGCTGCCCATCATCCTCTACAACGTGCCCGGCCGCACGGCCTCCAACATCACCGCCGAAACCACCCTGCGCCTGGCCCAGCACCCCAACATCATCGGCATCAAGGAGGCCAGCGGCTTGATGGAGCAGTGCCTGGCCATCGCGGCCCGCAAGCCCAAGAACTTCCTGCTGCTCTCCGGCGACGACATGCTCACGCCCGCCCTCATTGCCTGTGGCGGCGAAGGCATCATTTCGGTGCTGGCCAACGCCTTCCCCAAGCGTTTCGCCGACCTTACTCGTGCCGCCCTGGCCGGCAATTTCGCCGCCGCCCGCGAGGGCCTGTTCCACCTGCTGCCCCTCAACCCACTTATGTACGAGGAAAGCAACCCCGTGGGCGTAAAAGCTGTGCTCGAAGCCCTGGGCGTGTGCGGTGCCGCCGTGCGCCTGCCCCTGCTGGAAGCCACCGAGGGCCTGAAAGACCGCATCCGCAAGGCACTATAGGGCACCGGCCCCGACGGTTTTTCGGCGCTCGCCGGCATCAATGGCGGCGAGCGCCTCGGTGGCGCGGCGCTCGCCGGCCACTATCAGAAAGCCATAGCCGAACACAAACAGGTTCAGGCCCAGCTGCAGGTCCAGGGGGGCATCAACCAGCATGCTGGTGGCCTGCATCAATATAAACAGCCCGATGGCTGGCTGCCGCCGCGCCCAGGGCCGGGTGAACGGCCAGAACATCACGGCTAGCAGCAGAGCCAGGCCCAGCACGCCGCCGCCCACCATGGCCTGCAGGAACTGGTTGTGAACTTCGATGCGGTTTTCGGGCCGCAGGCCGAAACCCTGCCAGTCGTACTGGTTCATCATGGCTGCGCGGGCATCGGCCGGGGCCACGCCCAACAGCCAGTGCTTTCGAATGACCTGATGGGCCGTCTCGATGGCCACCAGCCGCCGCGACAGGGACGTTTCGTTGATATCGTTCCCATCCGTGAACTGGCCCACGTCCCAAAACGTGGAGTCCACGCGCAGGTGAACCGATTCGAGCCCCCGGTAGGCGGCCCACGGCCCCACTACCAGCAGCACCAGCAGGCCCAGGCCCAGCGCCAGGTTGCGGCGTAGTAGCAAGCGTACTACCACCGCCAGCAGGCCCGTATAAAACACGAGCAGGCCAGTGCGGTAGGCTAGAATGTGCAAGGTAAGAACTGCCAAGGCCGCTGCCGCTAGCAGGGTCGCCCGTAGCAGCAGGTGGGCTAGCGCTTGCCGCCGCAGTATCAGGCCCCAAAAAGCGGCCAAGGCCAGCATCACCCCGAAGGTAATGTGAAAAATGTGGGTGAATACCGGCATATTCCGCCCAAAAAAGATGTCCTCATTGGCCGAGGTGGGGTTTTGCCAATATTGCACCAGCGTGGCCAGTCCTACAGCCGCTACCCCCAGCACAAACGTGCTGCCCACCGCCAGGCGCTGCCTCCGCGTGAGGGGCACGGCCAGCGTGAAGGCCAGTGGCACGGCCAGCCAGGTGAGGTCGCGGAATAGTTCGTGTCGCCACACCAGCAGTTCGGTGGTATAAAGGCCGCTTATCAATAGAAAGACGACTACGGCCGCCGCCCGCATGGCCGCCCCATTGCGGAAATAGCCCGGAATGGCCTGCCGTAGCTGCGGATTGGCCAGGGCCGCTACCACCCCCACGATGGGCGCAATGGCAATCAGCGCCCGGGAGGCCAGCAGGCCTGCAATGCCCGCCAGACAGGCCAGCAGCAGCAAATACTGCGAGAGCCGGCCGGATAAATAATGCTGCACGAAAAGAATAAAGAAGAGAAAACAGGAATAAGGACGGGCACCGATTACCAGCCGCTGGCCAGCACATCGGCCACGTGCAGGCACTTCAACGGCAGCTTCTCCTTTTTAATATAGGATTCGAGGTGCATGAGGCAGCTCACGTCGGTGCTCACGATGAAGTCGGCCCCGGTGTCGAGGGCGTGCTCTACTTTTTGCTGGGCCATGGCTACGGAAATAGCCTCAAACTTGACCGCAAACGTGCCGCCGAAGCCGCAGCAGGTGGTGGTTTCGGCCATTTCGAGGCGCTCCAGGCCGGCCACGGCGTCCAGCAGCTGGCGCGGCTGCGCCCGCAGGCCGCACTCGCGCAGGCCCGAGCAGGAGTCGTGGTAGGTGTACTTGCCGGCCAGCCGCGCCCCCGGCACGGCCGTAATGCCCAGCACATCGACCAGAAATTCGGTCAGCTCATACACGCGGCCCTGCACGGCTTGGCAGGCGGCCTGTTCGGGCCGGCCGGCGTACAAATCGGAATAGCTGTTGCGCACCATGCCCACGCACGAGGCCGACGGACTCACGATGTAGCGCTGGGCATCGGCGGCGGGGGCGGCAAAATCGGTGAGGAATTTGTCGGCCACGGCACGGCTCTGGTCCACGTAGCCAGCGTTGTAGGCCGGCTGGCCGCAGCAAGTTTGGTTGGGGTTGTAATTGACTTTTACGCCCACCCGCTCCAGCACGCGCACCATGTGCATGGCCGTGGCCGGGTAGAGCTGGTCGACGAAGCAGGGAATGAAAATATCGACGGTGGTCGGCATCAGCACGAAGTTTTAATGAAACCCAAAGACCCGGCCCGCCGCCGCCTGGGCCTGCCCGAACGCCGCCGGGTCCAGTCCCGAATCTACTCCCTTTTCGGCCAGAAAAGCCAATAAATTCTCCGTAGCCATGTTGCCCGTCAGCTCATCGGCCGCCATGGGGCAGCCCCCAATGCCGCCAATGGCCCCATCGAAACGGCGGCAGCCGGCCGCGTAGGCCGCAGCCACCTTCTCTTGCCAAGAGGTAGGCGTGGTGTGCAGGTGCGCCCCAAACTCAATGCCCGGGAAGGCCGGAATCAAGGCGGAAAATAGCGGCTCAATGGTGGTCGCTGTGCTGGCCCCGATGGTATCGGACAGTGCTACGATGCGGATGCCCAGCGCCGCCAGCTTAGCGGTGAAATCGGTCACGATTTCCGGATTCCAGGCATCGCCGTAGGGGTTGCCGAAGCCCATGGAGAGGTAGGTGACCAGCGTTTTGCCGTGCTGCTCGCAGCGCTCGTGCATGGCGGCTACCTCGGCCAGCGCTTCGGCCGGGCTTTGGTTGGTGTTGCGCCGCTGGAAGGTTTCGGAAACGGAAAGCGGAAAGCCCAGGTAGCTGATTTCGGGATGTTGCAGGGCAGTGTCGGCCCCGCGCAGGTTGGCCACGATGGCCAGGAGCTTGGTGCGGGTGGTGCTCAGGTCGAGGCCGGCCAGCACTTCGGCGGTGTCGCGCAGTTGCGGAATGGCTTTGGGCGACACAAAAGAGCCAAAGTCCAGCGTATCAAACCCCACTTGCAGCAGCGTGTTGAGGTAGGCGGTTTTGGTGGCGGTGGGAATGAAGTCGGGCAGGCCCTGCATGGCGTCGCGCGGGCATTCGATAAGCTTCATGGGCAGCAGGAGTGAGGAGGCGGGTTTGGAGGCCCCAAAGGTAGCAGCCTGCGCCGTGGGCCGTGCGCTACCGCAGCTTGCTCAGCACCCGGCTTTGCAGCAATTGGCCGTTGCTATCGTAGTAATCGGTTTTGATGAGGCCGACGGCGGGGGCGTAATAATCGACCTGCTTGCCGCCGCTCTTCATGTTCAGGCCGGGCAGTGGCGCGTTGGTCAGGTCATATGGGCTTGCAACCGGGTAGCAGCTGAAAGTGCCGGCTGGTACCGACACCAGCGTTGGGGCCATGCTCCTCCGGCACTGCATCAGCGTGGCCTCCAGTTTCGCCTTCGCAGAATTACTCATTGGGGCCCCTGCCCCGGCCGGGGCTACGATGGCCTTGCCCTCAGCATCAAGCAGCTCGTATTGAAGGTTCTGGCCTTCGCCCAGGCCCGCGGAAGCGGCATCGTCGGCAAATGGGCCGCTGGGCTCAAAAGTCAGGTCGGAAATGTCGGCGATGCGGGGAAAGCGAGCGGCTTCTTTGGAAAGCTGGGCCTGGGCCGGAGCCGAAATCAATAGTAAAAAGACCGCCGCGTAAGGGGAGCGGATATTGGGAAAACTCATTGGACGAAAAATAATGATAGCAGTCGGAGGGGCTTTACGCAGGATTCCGGCGTGGCGGATGAAGCAGCAACTCTGGCTTGCGCATTGCGTTAGCAGGGGCAAAGGTCGTACTTTGCGGCCGGCGGGCCTGTTGTGGCCATTGGTTTTTCATCCTCTTTCTGCTGTTTTATGCCTGATTCCTCCTCTTCCAACTGGGCCGATATGGCCGCCTCGCTGCTCAGTAAACTCTCGGGCGGCGTCGAGCTAAGCTGCGCCTTCGACCAAATGGAGGTGCAAGTGCCCAACCCGCAAAACCCCAACGCCCCCGCCGCTACCTGGAAGCTAAACGGCTCCCTGCGCATCCGCACGCGGGGCGAGCAGCCGGCCGCGCCCCAATTGCCCACCAGCAGCACCTCTACCCCCGGTGCCTAGCGCGCTCGAAATCGAAGCCCAGCTGGTCATCAACTGGAATGGCCATGCGTTGCAGCTGGCCGCCGCCGGTACCTACCTCATCCTGAACATCCCCAGCCAGCAGGTGCTCGACGAGCTCACGGCCAGCCCGCCCAAGCCGCCGGGCGCTCCCAAAACCCCCAAGGCCAGCGGCCCCGACCCGCTCCAGCAAATCAATGACCTGGCCCGGCAGCTGGGCTGGGTGCTCGACCTGCGCGTAGGCGGCAAGACCTACGTGACCTTCGGCGTGCAGCGCACCCCCAAAATCACGCTCAATGCCGTGCTGGGCAAGATTGGGTCGTTCTTTAAATAGCGCAACTTTCGGGCAAATCCGGGTGACTGTGCAACTAATTATCACCTGGTTAGTTTTGGTAGTAGGCCTCCTTGGCACTACCTCATGAACTCCGAATTCGAACATAATAAGCAGGTTGGAGCGCGGCACAACTCGTCGTCGTTTGGCCGTATCGAACGCCTGCCGCCGTTGCTGGTGGCAGGCTATCTGGCCATGGTCGCCATCACCATTATGTTCGTGATGCTCGTGGCGGCCTACGTGACCACCCGCCTGCGCAGCGGGGTGCCCACCGGGCTGCACGCGCTGCCCCGCTACTTTTCGCTCAGCACGATTGTGCTGCTGGTGAGCAGCTACACCATGGGCCAGGCCCGTCGCCTTTACGCGCAGGACGACCTGGGCAGCCTAACCCGTTGCCTGGGGGCCACGCTGCTGCTAGGCTGCATATTCGCTGGCCTGCAAGTGCTGGGCTGGCGCGAGCTGATGACGCAGGGCGTGCTCTTTCAGGGCCGCACCAGCACCAGCAGCGGCCAGTTCATCTACCTGATTTCGGCCCTGCACGTGGCCCATTTGCTGGGCGGCATGCTGTTTTTGCTGGCGCTGCTGCTGCGCGTGACCCACGCCGGCCGTGACGCCGTGCGCTCGCTCGTGTTCATTCGCAACCCGTATTACCGGCGGCAATTGCAGCTCATGAGCACGTACTGGCATTTCATCGATGTGCTGTGGGTTGCCCTGTTTGCTGTCTTTCTTTTTATGTATTAAAATTGAAAAGTCCTGCCATTGATTATTGATTTTCAATGCAAAGGGCCGCTTCAGCTGGAGCGGCCCTTTGCATTGAAAATAGGGGGAAGGTTCGTTCAAGGCTTCACCTCCAGCCAGCCTTTGAAAGAGCGGCCATCGGTGTAGGTTACCAGATAGTAGTAGATACCGCCGCTGCCTTCGCCGGGCCAGTGAAATTCCCGGTCGTGCGACTCGAATAGCTGCTGCCCCCAACGCGAGAAAATCCGGACGTTGGCGAACTGCTCGTCGCAGAAGTTGAGCGGAAGTTCCGGCAGGCGGAATTCGTCGTTCACCCGGTCGCCGTTGGGGGTGATGATGTTGTAGAGCTTCAGCTCCGGCGAATCGGGCCGGATAATTTCGAAGCGGACGGTTTGCTTCTGGGGGGCGGGCCGGCAGGTGGCATCCACCAGCTGGAAGGTCACCTCCAGCGGGCGGTGCAGCACCACGGCATCGCAGCTCACATCCCAGCGGAACGTACCGGCGGCCACGCCCACGCCATTCTGGGCCGTGAAGTGCATGCCGGCTTCAGCCAGCGAGAAGTTCTCGCTGGTGGCCGTTAGGGTCAGGCCGTCGCGGTCGGCATCGACCCCGGCCAGCGTAGTGGCGAACGTAGCCCCCAGCGGCAGGCGCACCACAGGCGGCAGCCCTGTGCCCGTGGGCAGCGGGAAAGCCGGGCTGGCCGTGAGCACCGGTGGGGTATTGGCATAGCGGACGATAATTGGCACCGAAACCGTAGTCGCCTGTCGCGCTTCACAGGGCGAAGTGGCTGCCGCAAACTGGAATACCAGCAGCGAATCAGTCCCCACGGCCCGGCAGTCCACGCGCCAGCTAAAGCGGCCCAGCTGCTGGTTGCCGGCCGTGGCCTGGGTGAGAGAAGCCCCCAGACTGCCAGGAGAAAATCCCCGCCCGGTCATTTCCAGTTGAATGGGGTCGTTGTCGGGGTCGGCGCCGGTCAGATTGAAGGTTACCAGGTCGCCCACCCGCACGTGCAAGGGCAGTGCTGGCCCGGCCGTGGTGGTGAGTGTCGGTGGCGAATTGGGCGGCGGCACCGACGTGAAGGCCACGCGCACGGTATCGCGCTTGGGCAGGCTGCAACCATCGTCGCCCACCACCACATCCAGCAGAAAAACCTTGCCGTGGGTGTTGATGCAGTCGGGAAAGCAGAGGGTGGCCGTCAGCGTGTCGGGCTGACCCGGGCTGCGCACCGCGCCGCTGGTGGCTGTGGTGAAAGCCGGCAGCAGGCCCGAAAAATTGACCGGGCTGAGCGACAGCGCGAGGCGTGAGTTCGGGTCGGGGTCGGTGAAGCGCAGGCGCACGCAGTGGTTGCCGCCGGGTACCAGGTGCAGGGTATCGCGGCCCGGTCGGTAAGGCGCGTTGCTGGCGGTGGCCGGCAGCAGTACCATGCTGGGCTTGGTGTTGGTGGGGCAGTTGAGGACCATGAGCTGGAAGTCGCGGCGCGACTCGCCAATTTTTTCGCCTTTGCGATATTCCGAGCAGCTCACGCCGAACACGAATAGGCCCAGGTTGCTGGGCCGCACCGTGAGCCGCCCCGTAAAGCGGTTAATTTGCAGCGTAGGCGTGCCCGGAATCTGATTCAGAGTGCCTAGGGGCGGCAGCGCCGGCTGGCCGGGCAGGGCCGGGGCCGGCGGCTGCCAGGTAATGGTGGAGTAAGGGCCCGGCGAGGCCGAAGCCGGCTTCGGCTGACCGGCACTGGAATGCCCGTTGAGCGGGGTCACCAACTCATACACCAAGGAGTCCTGGTCGGCATCCTGGCCCCCGAAGTCGTAGTAGAACAACTCGTTGCGGCAGGCATAGTCGGCCAGGGGCGGGAAGATGCGCGGCGTAGAATCGTAGAAGGGTTGGCCGCGCCGCACCACCGACGGAAACTCAAGGTAGAAGGTTTGGGCTGCCGCGCCAGGGTCCACAATGTTGCTGATGGAGTTATTCCGGCAGCAGCGCTCCACGGCCGCGTAATAACCCTGTGGACCGTTGTAAGTACCAGCCGGCAGCGTAATCATCTTGCTGTATACCAGCTTGCGGGTGCTGAGCGTGGGCTTGGCGCAGGCGGGGTTGGTGTAGCTAACGAAGGTGTTGCTGGTGAGGGGCAGCAGCACGTTCATCATCCGGTTGTTGGTGGCCTTGTCGAAAATGCTGGCCGTCAGGTCGGCATCGAGGGCACTGGGACTGCCGTTGTAGGCATCAAAATATAAGTTGAGCAGCAGGGTGTAGGATTCTCCGGTATTGTGCACCAGCTCCATTTCGCCCCCCACGATGTGCGTAGCCCGCGCCGGCCCTGCCAGTCCCAGCCAGCCGAGTATAAATACCAGCAAGCCAGCTAAAAATGGGTGAGGCAGGTGGGGGCGGTAGAGCATGCCAAAAGGAAAAAAGCAAATTAAATCCTGATAAAGCCGAAATATACGCCCGCCCGGGTCAATAGTAAGCAGGACACTACCCCTTGTTGGCCAAGCCATTTATACCTCAGCTAACGTACCTTCGAATACTTGATTTCCCACCGGCACAAGTCGGATTCAATTTCATCAATTCTCCACCTTTCCCTTATGCATCGTCACATTTACGCGCTATTTGCCAGTGCCTTGCTTAGTGCACCCCTGCCGCTGCTGGCGCAATCTACGGTCTCTGCACCTCGTCAGATTGAGGCTGGTCCGGATGCCGGCTTGGTGTGCGCGGCGGGCCGCATCGCCAACGCCCAGCGCACGGCGACCTCCTCGGTGGCGCACCGCGCCAAGATGAACCGCTACGACGTTAAGTATTACAAGCTCGACCTGAACCTGGAAAATACTTCGCTGAACGTGGCCGGCTCGGTCCTGATGCGGGTGCGCGTGGGCAATCAGGCGCTTGATTCGCTGGCGTTTGAGCTGTATCAGGCTCCGGCGGGCTCGCCCGCCGGCACGGCCACGCTGCTCATCGACTCGGTGGTGGTGAACGGGAAACGCTCGCCCGGCATCCGGCGGGTGGGACAGGACGTGAACGCGAAGCTGGCCCAGGTGGTCCCCGCCAATGCCCTGGCCGATGCCCGCATCTACTACCACGGCACGGCCCCGAGCGGCAACTCGGCCGCCATCGGCAATGGCCTGAGCAACCGCACCCAGGGCCAGATTGGCAGCACGTACATTCCCTACAACATCACCTACAGCCTGTCGGAGCCGTTTTCGGCTCATGAGTGGTTCCCGTGCAAGCAGGTGCTCACCGATAAGGCCGATTCCAGCGACGTGTGGGTGACCACTACGCTGCCCAACAAAGTGGGCTCCAACGGCGTGCTGGCGCGCACCGTAACCCTGCCCAACAACAAGGTGCGCTACGAGTGGAAGTCGCGCCATCCAATTGATTATTACCTGATTTCGGTGTCGGTGGCGCCCTATGTGGAGTACGTTAACTACGCCCACCCCACGGGTGGCCCCACGGTGCCCATCGTCAACTACCTATACAACCAGGCGGCGCTAACCTACTACCAGAGCGAGATTGACCGCACGCCCGGCTTCATCGAAAACTACTCCAATCTGGTCGGCCTCTACCCGTTTGCCGATGAGAAATATGGCCACAGCATGGCTCCGCTGGGCCTCGGCGGCGGCATGGAGCACCAGACCATGACCACGCAGGACGGGTTTTTCTTCAACCTCACCGCGCACGAGCTGTTCCACCAGTGGTTTGGCGACAACGTGACCTGTGCTTCCTGGGAAGACATCTGGCTGAATGAAGGTTTCGCTTCCTACGGCGAATACATCTCGTATCAGACCTTTACCACACCCGCCAGTGCCCGCACCTGGATGGACAACGCCCACGCCACGGCGCAGCAGAATTCCGGCAGCGTGTACGTAGCCGATACTACCAACGTCAACCGTATTTTCAGCACGGCCCTGACCTACAAGAAGGGCGCGGCCGTCATCCACATGCTGCGCTACTTGCTGAACGATGATGTGAAGTTTTTCCGCGCCCTGCGCACGTACCAGACCACTTACCGCGCCTCCACGGCGCACACGGCCGATTTGCAGCGCATCTTCGAGGCTGAGGCTGGCCGCTCGCTTACCTACTTCTTCCAGCAGTGGTTCCGGGGCAATGGCTACCCTACTTTCAATGGGCGGTGGAATCAGGTGGGCAGTACCTGCGTGCTGCGCGTGACCGAAACGGCTTCGGTGCCTGCCGTCACGCCTTTCTTCGATACCGAAGTCGATTACCGCCTCACCTTCACCAACGGCACCACGCAAACCGTGCGCCTGCGCCAGGCGCAAGCCACCCAAACGTTCCAGTTTGCCGTGAGTGGCACCGTGTCCAGCATCGCCGTCGACCCCGACCAGTGGATTCTGGACCTGCCCGCCCCCGCCCCCGTGCGCGACAACAGCCTCGCCCTGGCTACCCGCGCCACCGCCGGCCTGGCCCCGCTCACCCTATTTCCTGTGCCTTGCCACGACCAGCTGCAACTCGCTGCCGTGCCCGCCACCACCGCCCGGGCCGAAGTAATTGATGCCACCGGCCGCGTGGTGCTGCGCCAGGCCCTGCGCACGGCACAACCCCAACTCGACACCCACGCCCTGGCGCCGGGCCTGTACTACCTACGCCTGCTCGGCTCCGCTGGCGATATGCTGGGCCGGGCCCAATTCGTGCGAGAATAGCTTAGCCCTTTCGCATAATTCGCATACCAAACACAAAAAGGCCGCCCCATTTCGGGAGCGGCCTTTTTGTGTTTGGTACAACAGTGCTGAGCCGTTAGAACTGGCTGTGGTAGTCGGCTATCAATGCCTGGGTGGCCGGGGTGGGCGGCGGGGCATCGAGCAGCTGCTGGAGCAATTCATCGAACGAGCTAGCGGCGGTGAAACCGGGTTGCAGTACCGCATTGCTGGCCAGCCGAATGAACATCGGCTGCCCGTTCACCGCTACCAAATCAATGGTAACCAGGCCGAAGCGCTGGTTGCAGTTGCCGGTTTTGGGGCAGTCGGTAGGATTAGGTTTGAAAAGCTGCTTGAGCACCGTTTCGCGCAGGTGCTGCTTGCGCTGGGTGCATTGGTCGGCGCAAGCGCGGTGATAGCCCAGGCCCAGCAGGCGCTCGCCCAGGTACTCGTAGAAATGCCGGAAATTTCCCGGCCCAATGGTCGGGTCGAAGAAAAACATGGCCCCCTGGCGGCCCGGCTCGTGCATGATTTGCACCTGCAGGCCCCGGCTGCCGCCGGCCCCGCCTTTGCGCAGGTGGTAGGCCTTGTAGTAGGGTTCCAGCCAGTTCAGGAACACGCGCTGCTCTACCCAGCGGGCGTGGCGCCGGGCTTGCGCCGGCGTGAGGGCCACGGCGTGCCAGGCCGCCGGGGCGGCCGCTTTGGGGCGGAACAACTGCTGAATGAAATCGAACAAAATAGGGGAGGTCAGTGAAGTCGAAACACCGTCTCGGGCAAATAGTTTGGGAGCGGCGGGCGGGATTAACCTTCAAATATGGCCAAATAAGCCCAATTCATCGCCGCATTGCCGATACCGTGCCACAAAAAAACGGCCGGCTTTCTGGGAAGAAAGCCGGCCGTAGCACTGGCCAGGCAGGAGGCCGGACGCCGGGATTATTTCACCCGCGTCCAAGTCTGCGATTTGCCGATGAGCGAGAAGCCGATGTAGCCTTTCACTTCCATCGTGTTCTGGCTTTCCATTTTCATGTAGCAGGAGTACGTTTTGCCGGTTTCGGGGTCGTAGATTTTGCCGTCGTCCCACTTGTTGTCGCTATCGTATTTGAAGCCCTGCATGAACACCAGGCCCAGGCGGGGGCGGCTGCGCAGCTTGGGGTCGGGGTTTTGCGAATCGGTTTTGGGCTTGCCCGTGGCGGGGTCGTTGGGGATGGTCAGGCTTACGATTTTGCCGCACAGCTTGTCGCCGCACTTGTAGATTTCAAAGGTGGCTTTCTTCTCCGAGTTGGTCCAGATGCCCAGCGGCGACATGGTTTGGGCGGAAGCCATGCCAGCGAGGCCCAGCACGAGAGCAACCAGTAAGAGCAAGGTTTTTTTCATTTCTGAAGGTTGGATGAGATGGGTTTGAGAGGAAAAGGTAAGCAAAAAAATCACAGACCAAGCCAGTTGATAGTCTATCAGCGACGTGGCAAGTTTACGGCCAAGTTTATGCGCCTGATTGATTAGGAGAAATTCCGCAGTTTGCCAGAAAAATAATAGGGCTGTGAATCAGTCCTAAAGCCATTTTTTGGGCCGTATCGCCCCAAAAAAGGCGGGTAGATTTTGAACCTTAGCCCCCGCTATTAACTTTACCGCTCAGTAGTGAGTGCTACGACCCCATTTGAGCGGCCCTAAGGTGCTGGGCTGCGAAATTGAGGCAATGTCGAACGTAAAGAAAGGAGGTACAAAATGTCTAGTAGTCCCAAACAAATCCTGCCAAGCCTGTCGAATGTCGTACGCTTCACCGCAGTACGCGCCTAACAACAGCTTCGTGGGGTAGCTCCTAAGGCTGCCCACATTCGGCCAGGTCTTATCTGAAGACGCCGGAACTGCACCCCAGTTTCGCCGCTTGGTAAGATTTGAAGGATTAGATGCCCGGTTTGCCCAGCCGCCCTTTTGTGGGACGGCAAAGGCAGGCCGGGCATCGCTGCGTCTAAGCGGTTTTGGCTTGCTTACTTTTTGGCCTTGGTAGCCGGTCGCTTCCTGGTAGTTGGATGAGCAGGCTTGGCCGGTAGCTTACGCTTGATGGTGGGCGTTGGCTTCTTCTTAGCCGCAACAGAAGCTTTGGCTGGCGCTTTTCTGATTGCCGTTTTGACTGGCACTTTCTTAACCGATGCTTTCTTTTTTGCGGTGGTCGCTGCTATTGAGTATTTCTTCGTAGCCAGCCGCTTTGGGATTTCGGGTACAGGCGCGGCCACTTCTTCCACGGCCACCCGGCGGGCGGGCAGCGCGGCTACGGGCGGCGTGCTGGCCGGGACCGATAATGGCTTCGGCCGCGCAGTGGCTACGATGCCAGTGCCCGGCCCCAGTACCCGCCGCACCTGCATAAAGCGCCGCTCGTAATCAGAATTCTCTACCTGGCTCACCTTCACAAACGGCTCGCGGCGCGACGAGGAGGCGTGCACGAAACGCAGCGGCACCTCGCCCCGACCCGATATCACGATGCCGGCGTGGCCCGGGGTGGTGCTGGTGGTGGCCGTGCCGGTGAACACGACGATATCGCCGGGCTGCGCTTCGGCGCGAGCTACGGGCCGGCCCACATCAATGAGCAGGGCCGTGGAATGCGGCACCGGCACCCCAAAATGGGCGAAGGTATACATGATGAACCCCGAGCAGTCGAACCCGGTGAGCGGTGAGGTGCCGGCGTACACGTAGGGCGTGCCGCGCTGGGCCAGCCCGAAGGCTACAATGCTATCGGCGCGGGCCGCGAGGGAGCCGCTGGGGGCCGTGCGCAGGGACGCCGGCCGGGCGTGCAGCGCGGAGTCGGTCAGCGAGGTATCCGTCGCGGGTTGGGCGGGCTGGTGCTTGCCCAGGCGCGGCAGGATGGCCACCATCGCCACCAGTAGTCCCACAAAAATCATCCAGATATATCGCATACAAAAGTCCGGCAAAAGGGCGGGGCCGCCGGAAAAGCGCCACGCTAGCTCCTAACGGCTGGGCTGCCCGCTAGGTTGGAGGCAACCCGTGGGGCTTACTTTGTGCCCTTGCTTCCCATTTAGACATTTTTCGAATGCTTATAAATTCAAACGGACTACTTCGCGCCGCTGCATTTGCGGGGCTACTGCTGGCAACTGAAGGCGTGAGTGCCCGGCCGGCCGCCGTGGTGCCCACGTTGCGCTACACTTTGGCCATGCCCCAGCCGCAGTCTCACTACTTCGAGGTGAAGATGGAGCTGGGCGGCTTTTCCGCCGATTATACCGATGTGAAAATGCCCGTGTGGGCACCCGGCTCGTACCTGGTGCGCGAATACGCCAAGAACGTGGAGGGCTTCGAGGCCCAAACCAGCGGCGGGCAGGCCCTGGCGGTGGAGAAAATCAACAAGAATACCTGGCGGGTGCGCCACCCCAAGCAGGCCAGCTTCCGGGTGAGCTACCGGGTGTATGCGTTCGAACTGAGCGTGCGCACCTCGTTTATCGATGCCGACCACGGCTACCTTAACGGCAGCAGCGTGTTCATGTACCCGGCCGATAACAAGATGCTGGGCAGCACGCTGACCGTGCAGCCCGCCGCCGGCTGGGAGAAAGTAAGCACGGCCCTGCGCCCTGGCCCGGCCAAGTTCACCTACAAGGCCGCGAGCTACGACGAGCTGGCTGATTCACCGATTGAAATCGGCAACCAGAAAGTGCTGGAATTCACCGCCAACGGTACCCCGCATCAAGTGGCCATGTACGGCACCTACACCGCCGACGATACCAAGCTGGTGGCCGACATGAAGCGTGTGTGCGAGGAAGCGCACCGCGTGGTGGGCCAGAATCCGCTCGACCACTATGTGTTCATCGTGCATAACCTGGAGCGCGGCGGCGGCGGCCTGGAGCACCTGTATTCGACCACTTTGGAAGTGAGCCGCACCACCTACGGCACCGATGCCGGTATGAAATCCTTCCTGGGCCTGGTGGCGCACGAGTATTTCCATCTCTGGAACGTGAAGCGCATCCGCCCGGTGGCGCTGGGGCCGTTCAACTACGACCAGGAAAACTACACCCACATGCTGTGGGTGAGCGAGGGCATGACCGAATACTACTCCAAGCAGATTCTGGAGCGGGCCGGGGTGCTGACCCGCGACGAGTACCTGGGCAAGCTGGGCAATGCCATTACGGAAGTGGAAAACACGCCCGGCAACCGCATTCAGTCGGCCGCCGAATCCAGCTTCGATGCCTGGATTAAGTATTACCGGCCCAATGAAAACGCCAATAACACCCAAATCAGCTACTACTCCAAAGGTGACCTGATTGGTACCTGGCTTGACCTGAACATTGCCCAGGCCACCAACGGCGCGAAGCACCTCGACGACGTAATGCGCCTGCTCTACGACACGTATTACGTGAAAGCCAAGCGCGGTTTCACCGACCAGGAATACCAGGATGCCGTGGCCACCGTGGCCGGCCGCCGCTTCGATGACTTCTTCCAGAACAGCGTTTATAACACCAAGCCCATCGATTTCGGCACTGCCCTTGGCTACGCCGGCCTCTTGCTGACCAGCGCGCCGCTGAGCACCGATGGCACGCTCGGAGCCAACTTCTCGAACCGCACCGGTAAGCTACTCGTGACCAGCGTGGTGCGCGACGGCGCGGCCTGGAACACCGGCCTCAGCGCCACCGACGAAGTGCTGCTCATCAACGGAGCCGCGCCCAGCGACGAAACGGTGAAAACACTCATCAGCAGCCCCGTGGGCACCGAAGTGAAGCTGCAGGTGCGCCGCGACGGCCTCACGCGCGACATCACGTTGAAGGCCCTGCCCAACCCGGACCGCAAGTTCACGGTGCAGCCCGTGGCCAACCCCACTGCCGCCCAGCAGAAAGTGCTGGCCAAGTGGCTGGGAAAGTAAGTGACAGCCGGCGTTAGTTGTTGATTGTTAGCTTGCTGGAAATTACCGAACATTAAAAAAGCCCTGTGCATGCACAGGGCTTTTTTAATGAATCCAAGGATTAATTACTTAATCCGCTTCAGCGCCACTTCGCGCACCGGCGCAATCACGAGCGGTACTTTTTCCACTTTCACCGAAGACGTATCCAGTCCAAAATATTGGTCCTCAGAAGCAATGAACTGGCGGATGTAGAAGTAGGCCTGCATCACCAGCTTCTCAACGGTCGGGAAGTCGTTCTCAATGCTCAGGAATTTCTCCAGCACCACGAAGCGGAAATCGCCAGTGACGTGCTGCTTGCTCAGCGACTCGTAGCGCGAGGTGATGTCCACTTCCTTGTTGCGCACCAGGTCCTCAATCACCTTGCGGAAGTACAGGTTGATGCGCTGCTGCACCCGGAAGCCCAGCCGGAAATTGATGCGAAACACGTCGTCCTTAGCTACTTCGGTCACCTTATACTCCATCGTGTATGGCTCGTCGGTGGTATCGACGTGGATAAACCAGTAGATATCCGCGCGTTTGGGCCGCTTCTGGAAGATGGAGTAGATGATTTTCTGTTCGATTTCGGTGCTGCGCTCAGCCGACGTGAGGAACACGAGGTGGGTCGAGTATTTCGGGATGGAATCGTCGTCGCTGAGCTGCTTGAGGGCGTCCACGTAAGGCTCCAGCCGCACAAATTCCGTGAGGCGGCGCTTGATGTAGAAAGCCTTGAGCCACACGTACATTACGGACATAAGCGTGCCGCCAATGGCCAGCGACACCCAGCCACCGTGCGGAAACTTACGCATGTTGGCAATCAGAAACGCACCCTCGATAACCCCGTAGAGCGAGGCGAAGACGATGACCAACGGCAGGGCCACCCTCTTCATCTTCAACCACATGGTGAGCAGAATGGTAGTCATCAACATGGTCAGGGTGATGGCCAGGCCGTAGGCGGCTTCCATATTTTCCGACTTTTTGAAGTACCACACCACCCCGATGCAGCCCAGCAGCAGCAGCCGGTTCATGCTGGGCACGAAGAGTTGGCCCTTCACGTCGGTAGGGTAGTTAAGCTTCACTTTGGGCCACATATTCAGGCGGATAGCCTCGGCCACCAGCGTGAACGAGCCCGTGATGAGGGCCTGCGAGGCAATGATGGCCGCGATGGTGGCAATGCCAATACCGATAAGCAGGAACCACGACGGCATTAGCTCATAGAAGGGATTGCGGCCGTCGAGCTTCTCGCCTAGGTGGCCCAGCAGCCACGCGCCCTGGCCCAAGTAATTGAGCAGCAGCGTAGTTTTTACAAACGTCCAGCTGATGCGGATGTTGCCCTTGCCGCAGTGGCCCAGGTCCGAATACAGGGCCTCGGCCCCGGTGGTACACAGGAACACCGAACCCAGCAGCCAGAACCCGCTGGGGTAGTGCACCAGCAAATCATAGGCGTAGTAGGGGTTGAAGGCCTTCAGGATAACGGAATTCTGAATTACCCAGCTCGTGCCCAGCACGCCCAGCATCGTAAACCAGAGGAACATTATCGGCCCAAAGGCTTTGCCCACAATCTGAGTACCAAAACTTTGTAGTAGGAAAAGGCCCGCGATAATGCCGATGACGATGAACACAATAATGTCCTGCGTCAGGGCCGGGTACACGGCTTTCAGTCCTTCAATGGCTGATGATACCGAGATGGGCGGCGTAATCACACCATCGGCTAGGAGCGAGGCCCCGCCGATGATGGCCACCGCCGAAAGCCAGGCCCCGCGCCGCCGCACCAAGGCATAAAGCGAGAAAATGCCGCCTTCGCCATTGTTGTCCGCGTTCAGCGTGAGCAGCACGTACTTGACGGTGGTTTGCAGGGTGAGGGTCCAAATCACGCAGGAGATGCCACCGAGGACCAAGTGGGCATCAATCATGTCCGGCACCGTGGCCCCCTTAAGGATGGACGACATCACGTAGAGCGGCGAGGTGCCGATGTCGCCATAAATAATGCCGAGGGCAATGAGCAGTCCCGCTCCGGATATAGCGGTATGCGAATGTTTAGAGTCCATACGGTAAGTTGAAAGCGATAATCGGCAGGTTTTGGGTGCTACGGGTGAATTACGGGGCGCGAAGGTAGCAGCCCGGCTGCTGGAATGTCCTTACGGTTTCCTGCCGGAAAAGTCGTATTAGCTGATATCTAAGGGATTATTATTTGCAGCCGCCTCATTATCAGCGGCGGCCTGGGCCTCGGCAGCGGCTTGCGCGGCCTGGCGCGTGGCTTCGTCGGCAGCGGCAAGGAGGGCGGCGGCCTGGCGGGCATCGTAGTCGTGCACGCGGAAAATTCGGCGGTTCAGCTCGGCGGTGAGGCGCTGCCAGGGCGCGGTGTCGCCGGGCAGGGCGAAGTTGACGACCTCGCGGCCCAGGCGGTGCAGGCGCAGGCGGTTGGTGCCGCGGTGCCCGTAGGCCAGCAGCAAGGCCGTGGCCACCATGCCCAGCATGGCCGGGCCGGTGCGCAGCTGGTTCTGCAGGAAGGCAATCATTACAAAAGCCAGGCCTAGGCCGCCCAGCAAATACCACAGTAGCCACTTCACGGGAGTAATGTCGGCTCGCTCCAACTCGCGCAGCGAGAATTGCCGGCCCCGCACCGTCACGCTGCTATCCGTGAGAATTACGCGACCGTCGGCGGACCGTTCCTCGGGCAGGGGTGGCAGCTCCGACAGCGGCTCGCGGGGCGGGGCGGGCTGGTAGTGGGGGGCAGTTGGTGCGGGAGTCGCTTCCGCTCCGGGCGTAGTCAGCAAAGAGGCCCCGGAAGGTTGTTCCGGGGCCACGTTGGGCTGGTCAGCGGGAGGCTGAGCTTCGAAGGGATTCATGGTCTTGGAAACAGCCGGAATGGTGCTGGTGGGGCGGCTCCAGGTAGGGGCCGCCGTGCGGGTAGCGGCGGGAACAGGCCCCGCCGCTACGCTCGCTCAGTTGTTCACTTTCAGCAGCTCTACGTCGAAAATCAACGCGGTGTCGCCGGGGATGTCGCGGCCGGCGCCACGCTTGCCGTAGGCCAGGTCGGAGGGGATGTAGAGGCGGTACTTCGAGCCTTCGTTCATCAGCTGCAGGGCTTCGGTCCAGCCGGCAATCACGCCATTCACGGGGAAGGTGGCGGGCTGGCCGCGCTGGTAGCTGCTGTCGAACACAGTGCCGTTAATCAGGGTGCCGTGGTAGTGCGTGGTTACCGACGATTTCAGGGTGGGCTTGGGGCCCGTGCCCTGCGTGATTACCTCGTACTGGAGGCCGCTGGGCAGGGTGGTGACGCCGGGCTTCTTGGCGTTTTCGGCGAGGAAGGCTTCGCCTTCGGCTTTGTTGTTCTTCATGGATTCGGGGTCTTGGTTATCGTCTTCGTCGGCACCGCCCATTTGCTCCTGCAATTGCTGCATGGCGGCCTGCATCTGCTCCTGGGTGAGGCGGCTGGGGAGGCCCTGCAGGCCTTCTTTCAGGGCGCCGGCCAGGGTATCAACGTCCAGTTCGAGGCCCTGCTGGGCGAAATTGCGGGCCAGGTCGCGGCCAATGATGTAGCTCACCTGAGCTTGGTGGGAATCGAGGTTCATAAAACCAGGAGGGGGAATGGTGAAGCTGCCGCGGCCGCAGCCGCAAGGGCCACCACCGGCAGCCGGTGAAAAAAGTGTTGAACGGGTTACGCCGTTGCCGAAGCAAGGTTCCAAAAGCCGCGCCGAACCGCCCGGCCCCGCCGCATTGGCCGATGTGCTAACAAAAAAGCCCGGCAAATGGGCCGGGCTTTTTCAGTAATAACGCGGTTAGAATGCTGCGTAACGATATAATAAGGCTTAGCAGTAGTAGTGCTGGTCGTCGTCGCCGTGGAAGAAGAACGTCAGGTCCAGGTCGGCCAGTTTGGCAGCCAGGTAGGTCACGCCGCCCAGGAGCAGCAGCGAGGAAAACGAGAAAGCAGTGGTTTTTTTCATATCAACAAGGCATAAGGCTAGTGTCAAATGCTGGGGCAAAGATACGACAAGCGGAGGTAAATGTTATGCATGCAGCATAAAATAATGATTTAATAATGGACTAATCCACGCTGGGGAATTTTACAAACCGAATTCCGGCACTTCCACTACCGCGCCCGGAGCCAGGTCACCAAGCCAGATATCGCCCACCCGCACCCGAAACAGCCGCAGCGTGGGGAAGCCCACGGCGGCCGTCATCTTGCGAATCTGGCGGAATTTGCCTTCGGTAAGGGTGATGCTGACCCAGGAGGTGGGGCCGTGTCGGTCGTCGCGGATTTTGCGGGTGCGCGGGGCGAAGGCCGGGGCGGGGTCGAGGCGGCGGGCGACGCAGGGACTGGTCAGGAATTTCTCGCCGTGGATGCCGATTTCAACCCCGGTTTGCATTTGGGCCAGGGCCGCGTCGGTCATCCGGCCATCGACCTGGGCGTAGTATTCCTTTTCGACCTTTTTGCTGCGCACGTACTCGCTCATCTGGCCGTCGGTGGTGAGCAGGAGCAGGCCTTCGCTGTCCTCATCGAGCCGGCCGATGGCCATGATGCCTTCCGGAAAATCGTGGAATTCGCCCAGCTTTTTCTTCTTGGCTTCGCCCACAAACTGGCTGAGGTAGCCGTAGGGCTTATGAATGAGAAAGTGGCGATGGGACATGGTTGAGGAAGTGGCGTTGACTCTGCGAGTCCGCGCCTGGGTGGCGGATTATGTTATCAGGCGCGGACTCGCAGAGTCCACGCTACGGAGGAAGTTATTTTATTTCCTCCACTTCCACGCGCCGGTTGCGGGCATCGGGCGAGGGATGGAGCGGGCGTGAGTCGCCGTAGCCGATGGTGCTGAGGCGCTCGGGCGCGATGCCGGCTTTTACCAGATAATTCTTCACAGCATCGGCGCGCTGCTCAGAGAGGAGCTGATTTTTGTCGGGTTCGCCGATTTTATCAGTGTAGCCGGCAATGCGCAGGCGCATGGTCGGGCGGGCTTTGAGCTCGGTGGCCAGCTGGTCGAGGGCGGGAGCAGCGGTGGGCATCAGCTCGGGGGTGCCCAACTGGAAGAGCACCGTGGGGAGCACCACCGGGGCCGGCGCGGCGGGCAAAATGGGCGCTGGTGCGGCCGTGGCCGGGGCTTTAGCTATGGAGTCGGTCGGGGGCGCGGGTGGTGGCGGGGGCGTGGGGGCCGGGGCCGGTTTGGCCCCGCTCACCTGAATGGTGATGGGCACCACCGGGCTTTGGTCGGTGGGGTAATAAGCCTGCTTGAGGTAGAAGGTGGTGGTTTTGCTGAGCTTGGTGCGGTAGGTGTTGCCGGCGGCCAGGGGCTGCTGCAATTCGGCATCGGCGTACCAGAGCACGTTGCGGCCCGACACGCGGATGGTGCTTTCGGTGCCGGCCGGCACGGTGGCCGGCGATTTCAGCTTGACGCGGTAGAAGGTGAACGTGCCCACGCTGCAGTCGCCCACGGGGCGGTAAGTAGCGTGGCCGGTGAGTTTTTCCAGGGCGGGGTCGTAGGTGAAGGTGATGGAGCCGTCGCACCAGTAGCTGTTGGGGGTGCGGCCGGTTTCGTTCAGCTTGCTCATGTGTTCGAGGCGCAGGCCGGTGCCGGAGCGGCCGCCCTGCATCTGGAAGGTGACCGAAATGCCGGGGTTGCCGCCCACTTCCTGGTACAGCACGCCGAACACGTCGGTGCCCTTGCTTTTCTGGAGGCGCAGCACGGCCGGCCAGTAGGCATTGGGCTTCGAGGTTTCAGATTCGACTCCCTGCCATATACCGGTCAGGGATTGGGCGGGCGCCGGGGCGGCCAGCAGCAGCGCCCCAAGGCCATACCAAAAGCGGCGTTTCATGTCGTCAAAAATAAATAGACCAGGAATTTTGTCGGACGAGTGATGGACACCGGCAATACAAAAAGGCTGCCGGAATACATTCTGGCAGCCTTTTAATAGAGATGATGACAATGTTACTTACTGCCGGAGGGGGCTTGCTGCTCGGTCTTTATTTTCTGGGCTACTTCCACCATTGGCGCTATCCAGATGTCATTTTCATTCGCCTTGAGGTAGCGCAGCAACTGGCGGTGCGCGGCCAGGCCCACGTTTAGCGGGTGCCCGCCGCCCACGCCGTGAAATAGAAACACCAGCAGCGTGTGCGACTGCCGGGCCTGCTTCACCAAATCAATCATGTACTGGCCCGACTGCCCGTTGATGGAGTAGCAGTTCACGTTGTCGAGGTTCACCTGCGCGGCGGTTTGCAGGCCGGGGGCTACGCCCCGCGCCGCGCCGAAATCGGTGCGGAGCTGGTCGTAGAACGCGACGCCCCCAATCAGCCGGTCGCCGCAGGGGTAAGCGAAAGTGCGGATGGCTTTGCCATCGATGGCCGCCAGCAGGGTGTTGTTGGCCCGGATTTCATCCACGGCGCGGGCCACGGTGTAGGTGTGCAGGTCGTGGTCGGGCTTCACGAAGCCGCGGCCCGGCAGGCTGCCATCGCAGGGGTGAAACAGGGCGTGGTTGCCCAACTCGTGCCCGCGCTGGGCGGCCTGGCGCCACTCCCCAAGCCGCCGCATGACCACCGGCGAGGAGCCGATGAGGTAAAACGTACCTCGAAATTTGGCCGAGTCCAGCGCCGGTACCACGTTGTCGAGGTCCACGTCGATGGCATCATCATAGGTCAGCACCACGGCGCAGGCCTTGTTATTCCACGAGTTGGCGCCCTGGGCCGCTGCCGAAAAACGGCCCGCCGCTAATAACGCCGGCACCAGCAGGAGAAAATTAGTAACCCTCATAGGCTGCAAATTAGCCCAGATAGGCCATGTCCTCCGCACTCAGCTTGATATCGGCCGCCTTGAGGTTTTCCTCGAAATGCGCCAGCGACGACGTGCCGGGAATGGGCAGAATCCAGGGCGACTTGTGCAGCAGCCAGGCAATGTTGAGCTGGGCTTCCGTGGCGTTGTGCTTGCGGGCAATTTCAGCCAGCTTGTTGCCGGCGTTGGGCAAGCCGTGCACCAGCGAGAAAAAGGGAATGAGCGGGATGCCGTGCTGCTCGCACACAGGCAGCACTTCCTCGCCGCCCCGGGTTTCGCCGTAGGGGGCGCTCAGGGAAGTGCGCTGGGCATAGCCGTACATGTTTTCGACGGTGGCAATTTCGCCCAGTTTCAGGCCGGCTTCCAGCTCCGCGCGGTTCACGTTGCTCAGGCCCACGTGCAGGATTTTACCTTCCTTCTGCATCTCGAACATGGCCCCGAGCTGTTCATCGAGCGGCACCGCGCCGTGGCCCATCAGCCGCAGGTGCACCAGCTGAATCTGCTCCCGTTTCAGGGTGCGCAGGTTGTTGTCGATGGCGGTGCGCAGGTTTTCGGGCGTGTTAAAAGCCACCCAGCTTTTATCGGGCTTGCGGGTGGCGCCCACTTTGGTGCAGATAATCAGGTCGGCCGGGTAGGGGTGCAGGGCCTCGGCGATGAGGCGGTTGGTGATGTCCTCGCCGTAGTAGTCGGCCGTGTCGAGGAAATTCACGCCTGAGTCAATGGCTTTTTTCAGGATGGCCAGCGCCTGAGGCCGGTCGGCGGGCTCGCCCCAGATGTCGGGGCCGGTGAGGCGCATGGTGCCGTAGCCGAGGCGGTTGACGGTGAGCGGTTGGGCGGAGTTTGGGGCAATGGTGATGGTGGGCATGAGCAGGATTAAGGGGGTTAGATAATGAGAAGACGGCTGGCGGGCCGGGATGTTTGAAAAAGTCTCCCCACGGTGTTCTCCTCACCCCCGGCTTCTCGCCGCGGGAGTGGGGCCGGGGGTGAGGTTTTCCGGCTGCACGTTGCTGCCCGTACCAATTCTACTGCTCATCCTGCGTAATTCGCGCTCTATGAATTCCAGTTCTTCCCCCTGGCGACGGCCCCTGCAACGGTTCTACTGGCATTCGGTGCTGGCGCTCACGCTGTTTTTTGTGCTGGGTACGCTGCTGCTGGTGCTGCTGGTGCGCGGCACACTTTCTGCCCTCGATGTGCGGCTGGCGCTGGAAGTGGGCGGCCCGGTGGGCCTGCTGGTGGCCGGGTTGGAAGTGTACGTGTACCCGCAGCTCTTCGCGCGGGTGCGGCTGGTGGCGCGCCTGGGCCTGGGCATGCTGCTTTACCTGGCTGGCTTCTGGCTGATGCTCTTCCTCATCCGCCGCATCTTCGGCAACGCCGCCAATAGCAGCTTGCTGGCCGCGCTCGATACCGAAGGCTTCCAAAGCTGGCACAGCCTGGCCATTCGGCCCGAGGGCACGGCTTTCGTGCGGCTGCTTACGGGCTACGGCATTCTGAGCTTGTTCACGTCCCTGTTCTATCAGCTCAGCAATAAAATAGGCCGGCCCGCGCTGCTGCGCCTGTTTCTGGGCCGCTACCACCACCCGGTGGCCGAGCAGCGCATCTTCCTGTTTGTCGATGTGAAAGGCTCTACCTCGCTGGCCGAGGAGTTGGGCAATGAGCGCTACAGCCACCTCATCCGCGACTTCTTCTTCGACATGGGCGCGCCCATCGTGGCCCACCGGGGCGAAATTTATCAATATGTGGGCGATGAAATCGTCGTGACCTGGGAATGGCAGCCGGGCCTGCAGAATGCCCGCTGCGTGCGCTGCTTCTTTGCCATGCAGGACGCCATCGACCGCCGCCGCGACTACTACCTGCACACCTATGGGGCCGTTCCCGCTTTCAAAGCCGGCCTGCACGGCGGCCCGGTGATGGCCACCCAGGTTGGGGCCGTGAAAACCGAGCTGGTATTCCACGGCGATGTGCTCAACACCACCGCCCGCATCGAGGCCCAGTGCAACGCCCTGCACAGCCGCCTGCTGCTCTCGGCCTCGCTCTACGAGGCCCTGCCGCACCCGCCCGAATTTCGTTTTCAGGCGCTGGGCGCGTTTCCGCTGCGGGGCAAAGCGGGCACGGTAGCGCTGTATTCGGTCGAAATTGCCTGAATAGATTGTGGCTGATTACCTGTTATTTTCGTCTTCGCGCCAACCGATGCCGATTACTTGAAAGGTTTCTATGTCTACTTATTTCGATGATTTTGCTGAGCCAGACACTACTTCGTTGGTCCCGGGTAATATGCCGGAAGCCGCCGAGAAGATTCGTCGCCCCAGCCTTACCGGTGCAGTAGCCACCACCGCTACCAAGCTGCTGCCGCTGGTGGCCCTGCTCGATTCCATCCAGCCCTCCGTCAGCAAAGAGTCCGTTTTTCGCATCCGGCGCAAGAAAATCAAGCAGCACTTCACCGAAGTATATGCCGAGCTGCACGCCGAGCGCCCCCGCCGCGAGGCCTTGGTTCACGCCTTTCAGGCGCTGGCCGAGCTGGTGCAGGAAGAAACCCGCGACATCAGCAAAGACGAGCTCAAGCAGGCAGCCAAGGAAGTGGTGCTGGCTACGCTGCAGAATGCGCCGGCGCTCATCAACATCGCGCACCAGGCCCGGCTGCTGGCGTGAAGGGACGATAAAAATCAGCCCGTCATGAATCAGCCCGTCATGCAGAGCGGCAGCGAAGCATCTTTACCGTTCAACGCAATCCAATCGATTGGTTTACTACTGCGGTAAAGATGCTTCGCTGCGCTCTGCATGACGGCTTTTTGCCCATGACGTTCTACCCAATCCGCTGCACGTCATACGGCACCGCCATCCCCAGCAGGGCCTGCGCAATAGCTTCATCCGAAGCCGCGCCGCTCACCGCAATTTCCGCCACCAGCCCGCGCTGCTTGTCGTCGCGCACGGTAATAGAACCCACGGTCAGCTCCGGCACCACGGCCAGGTGGCGGTGATACACCCGGCTGATTTCCTGCTTGGCCAGCGCCGGCTTGAAGATTTTGCCGATGGCCGTGAGCGGCAATTCCGCCGCTGTGTAGACTTGCTTGGGCCAGGCGGCACGCTCGGGAATGTTGGCCTCGGCGAAGGCGCGTAGCTCGCCCTCGGTAGCCTCCTGGCCGGGCGTGAGGGTTACGTAGGCCACGGGCAGCTCGCCGGCGTGGGCATCGGGGCTGCCGATGGCCGCCGCCAGGGCCACGGCCGGGTGGGCCATCAGGGCATCTTCGATGACCTTGGGGTCGATGTTGTGGCCGCCGCGGATGATGAGCTCCTTCTTGCGGCCCGTGATGTAGAAGCCGCCCTGCGCGTCCATCCGGCCCAGGTCGCCGGTGTTGTAGTAGGGGCCTTGGCCGTCGCCGGTGTCCACCCAAATGCCTTTGTTGTGCTCGGGCTGCAGGTAGCCGTGGAAGATATTGCTGCCCCGCACCACCAGCACGCCGCTTTCCTCGGCTTCAGCGAAGCGCTGGAACTCGCCGGTCAGCTCGTTGAGAATCACAATCCGCACGTCCTGATACGGCAAGCGCAACCCGATGCTGCCCGGCATGGGTGCGCCCGCCAGCGGCCCCACCACACTAATGCAGCTGCCTTCGGTGAAGCCGTAGCCTTCTACCAGCCGCAGCTTGGTGCGCTGCTCGAAGGCCCGCAGCAGCTCCACCGGCAGCGGGGCCGCCCCGCAGATGGCGTAGCGCAGCGAGCTCAAGTCGTGCCCTTCGACCGGCAGCGTGAGCAGGCGGCTGAAAATGGTGGGCACGCCGCTGAACAGCGAAATGCGGTAGTGCGCCACCAGCTGCCAGAAATTATCGAGAATGCCCGGCCCGCGGTAGCCGGCCGGGCTGCCCAGCACCACCGTGTGGCCCAGCAGCCACGGCACGCTGCCCGTCACCACCACGCCGTTGACGTGGAACAGCGGCAGCCCGCAGAAGAACACCAGCCGCTCGGGCGCGGCCTCGCCGCCCAGCAATTGCGAAGCAGCAAACGTGGTGCTCGTAATGTTATAATGGGTGAGGGGCGCGATTTTGGGCGTGCCCGTGGTGCCGCCGGTGTGGAAGTAGCAGGCCACATCCGTGGGCGCGAGCTGCCGGCCCGACACCAGCCGGTTGCCGCGCTGGCGTCGGCTGGCCTGGGCGAAATCCACCACCTGAATGCCCGGCAGGCTGGGTTTGGGCTGAGTTAGCCGCAGGGCACCTACCAGCAGGCGTTGCATCCGGGGCAGGTAATCGAGCAAATCCACCGTTACCACCGTGCGCAGCGTGGGCACCAGCGGGGCCACGGCCGCTACCTTCTGCCAGATGTCGGTTTTCGGAAAAGCCCGCAGCGTGACCAGCACCTTGGTGCCGGCCGCGTTCAGGATTTCGGCAATCTGGGCCGGTTCCAGCAGTGGGTTCAGCGGGTTGACGATGCCGGCGGCCTGCCCGCCCCAGAGCGTGAAGTGCGTTTCGGGCAGGTTGGGCAGCAGGTACGACACCACATCGGTGGGGCCCACGCCCAGTTCGTGCAGCATGTTGGCCGTTTGGTAGCAGCGTTGCACCAGCTGCGCGTAGGTGAAATCGACCGACTCGGTGGGCCGCTCCCCGCTGAAGACGAAGCGCAGCGCCAGCGCCTCGGAGTTGCGGTCGCGGCCGCGCTCCAGCAGGGCCAGGGTATTGGCGGGCACGGGCTGGGCGGCCAGCGGCGTTTGCTCGATGGTTAAAATGTCGTCGAGGTTGCGGTAGCCGAGCATAGAATAGGGAAGGAAAAGCGTGGGCTGAGGCCGGGAACGAATGATTTTCCTTCAAAAGTAGGCGTTCAACCCGGCGCGGGCAGGCCTGCGTGCGCGGTACCCCTTTATTATACCAAAGCCCTGCCCTCCCGAAGTTGGGAAGGCAGGGCTTTGGGGGTAAACATGGCCGCCCGCTCAGCGCCAGATAGACGCTTGCGCCGCCCGGGCCTGTTCCTTCCAGCGTTGTTCATCCACCCCAACGACCAGCAGCCACCCGATGTTGGCCAGGGACCCTATCAGCCCCAGGATGGCAATGATTGGAAACAGCTGATACCCCAGCGGAGGCCACAGAAACAGCAGCCACCCAGCCCCGCCCAGCACCGACACCGTGCCCAGCCAGGAAGGGAGAAACCAGGACTTTATGATGAGGTAGCCCTTGAGCAAGGCGTGAATGCCGAAGAAAATCAGCGCGATAGCGGCCCCATAGTCGTTTAGCTTCAGCAGGAGCAGCGACAGCGCCGGCAACTGCTGCGGGCCGAAGCCCTGCAGGGCGTGCTGACTACTCAGCAGCAGGAGCGGGGCGAAATAAAAGAGCCGGGCCAGCGTCTTAATGGTGCAGCCCACTAGGCTGAATACCGCCGCCAGCAGCGACAGGCTGCGGTTCACGGGCTTCAGCAAGTCGTAAAAGATAACCGTCATCGTAATCTGGCAGGCCATCTCAACCAGGTAAACCGCGAAACCAGCGCGGTACAGCGTCTCGTGGGCCAGAATATTATGGACGGTCACCGCCGCATCGTCCGCAACCACCAGCCGGCCGCTGATAAACCCTTGGGCCACGATGCCCGTCAGGATGGTGAGCAGATAAAATACCCCCCCAGTCTTCGCTTTGCGCCGGGGCGACATCTCTGCCACCGGCGCTTGTGTAATTGTTGTGCTCATAGCAGGTTGGGGAGAAGGGGGGAGTGAAGCCGCTATTCAGGTAGAATCAAATATAGAGAATTCGAGGCGAGTCATGGTCGCCGGCGAGGTCCGCGTGATTCAAGCCGATGCCTGTGCGATAAGGAGCACCGGGCTCACGGGGGCACTCCGGATGCCGCCCGAAACGAACGAAGCCCGTGGGGCTGCCACGGGCTTCGGAAAAGTGGAAAGTACTGCCCCCGCTTCCCCGCAGCCTCTTGAGTGGCTGAAGAGGCGGGAGAAGCTGCTATCGAAACGGGCCGTGTCACGCCGCTCTTAATTGGCCGGAGTAGGCGGAACCCCATTACGCACGACACCCTGCCTTCCCGAGGTTGGGAAGGCAGGGTGTCGTGCGTAATGGGGAATGTTTGGAACGTTTAAAACTACTTCAGTTGGGTCTGTAACCTTGCAATATCAGGCTGCATCTTAGTTTTAATCTGTTCCAAACACTGCCGCACAGCCTGCACGTATAAAACTCGGCCAGGGTCAGCATAGCTGGTCGAACTGTAGAGACCGGTTCTGCCTTTAGCTTCGCCATCCGCTCGATATGTTGATAAGAGGCGATGTTGATTATCCAAAACATCAAGTTGTGTAGTCACCGCAATTTGAGGTGTGGATATAGGCATGCCGAATAGATTTGGTACACAAATCAGAAAACCTGATGCCATAGCCCAGCCAAGGCCCATTTTCGTTTTTGTAGTTGTAACCTTAAGTTCTAAAAATCCGCGTTTCTCTCCGTATGGGTCCGTCATTACCTCTCTGACTTCTCGTTCAAATAGAGTCGCTAAATCTCTAGAACCTCCTGCGACTGCACTTCCTCCAGGAGCAACTACCACGGTGACTTCGCTTTGGACCCTATTCTCCATTGCAGGGAGCTTTGGGGTTATGGTAACGGAGGTAGGATTTAGGAGCTTGGGGTCGAAGGCCTTGCAACTTGAAAGAACAATTAGTGCAACAAGTTGAATACCGCGGAAAGATGAAAACATTAACTTTTGATTTAGTAAAAAGGAATGCAATTACAAAACGAATGTAAGTAGAAGCACCCTTTCAACAACCCCCTACATATCCCGCCGGTACTGGCCACCGACCTCAAACAGCGCGTTCGTAATCTGGCCGAGAGAGCAGAATTTCACTGTTCCCATCAGTTCGGCGAAGAGGTTGCCGTTGGCCACGGCCACTTGCTACAGGTGCTTGAACCGCGCCCCTTGATACGATTATACCCGATACTGATACAATTGCCATATGCACGCCCCTAGCGCCCCCGCCGCCTCTTGCGTGGCTGAAGGGGCTGGGGAAGCTGTTGCAGAAACTCTAGGCGTGCCCGCCCCCCCTGCGTCGATTAAAACTACTAATGAATCTGAGGTTGTGTGAGTAACGGTGCAGTACGGGTAACGCCTGGTTTGAAATAATTCTTATAATGCTTTCAAAGTATCCAAAGCGTGCACCTTAATTAATTCTTCCGGCCCCAAATTAAGAGTGTCTTCAACGGCTCCAGGAGTTTTAAAACTCAAAAAGCTATAAGGTCCTAAGCTTTTTCCATGAATATCTGCAGAACTCATGGACCCAGTTGCGAAGTCAGTTATTTTGTTAGTAATGTCCATGCCATTTTGCAGTACATGTGGTTTGAACCCTTTATAATAAAGCTCACTCTTTATATATCCTATTCCAAAATTATTGACATTAAGCTCATTCACATCTGCTTTTGATAGAAACAGATGCACAGTTCCATTAAAGCCTGTAGGGACGGTTATCGTATATGAAGGCTTGTACTGACTGATGAAAAACCACAGAGATAGTATTGATATGAACGAAGCTGTATAAGTTACAGTGTCAAGTTTGCCCTTGGTTGCCCACTTGAAAACCTTGGCTAATAAAAAGGATATTAATAATAGAATAGGAAAGTAAAGTAGTACCAAAAACCACGTTGGTATTATTAAAGTGGCTATGTTTAGCATAGTACTAATTGCTGCTGCAATTGAGGTAACAGCAACAACAATAGAAATTACTTTCAAGCGGTTATTCAATTGGGCATTCATTACGAATGAAGTCTATTTGTTGCTAAAAAATGATTTAACAAAAATGGGCGCTACCTCAGCAAGGTAGCGCCCGTTTTTATCAGCACAAAGCTAAAGAATTACATATTCCGCCGGTACTGGCCGCCGACCTCAAACAGCGCGTTCGTAATCTGGCCGAGCGAGCAGAACTTCACCGTTTCCATGAGTTCGGCGAAGAGGTTGCCGTTGGCCACGGCCACTTGCTGCAGGCGCTTGAGGCGGGCCTCGGTCTGGTCGGCGTTGCGGGTGTGCAGGATGTTGAGCATCTCGATTTGGTACTGCTTTTCCTCCTCCGTGGCGCGGATGACCTCGGCCGGCACCACCGTGGGCGAGCCCTTCGACGAGAGGAAGGTGTTCACGCCGATGATGGGGTACTCGCCGGTGTGCTTCAGCATCTCGTAGTGCATGCTTTCCTCCTGGATTTTGCCGCGCTGGTACATGGTTTCCATGGCCCCGAGCACGCCGCCGCGCTCCGTGATGCGGTCAAATTCGGCCAGCACGGCCTCTTCCACCAGGTCGGTGAGCTCCTCGATGATGAAGGAGCCTTGCAGCGGGTTTTCGTTCTTGGCCAGGCCCAGCTCCCGGTTGATGATGAGCTGAATGGCCATGGCCCGGCGCACCGATTCCTCGGTGGGCGTGGTGATGGCCTCGTCGTAGGCGTTGGTGTGCAAGCTGTTGCAGTTGTCGTAGATGGCGTACAGCGCCTGCAGCGTGGTGCGGATGTCGTTGAAGTCGATTTCCTGGGCGTGCAGGCTGCGGCCCGAGGTCTGGATGTGGTACTTCAGCATCTGGCTGCGGGCGTCGGCGCCGTACTTCAGCTTCATGGCCTTGGCCCAGATGCGGCGCGCCACCCGCCCAATCACGGCGTACTCGGGGTCGATGCCGTTGGAGAAGAAGAAGCTCAGGTTCGGCGCGAAGTCGTTCACGCTCATGCCGCGGCTCACGTAGTACTCCACAAACGTGAAGCCGTTGGAGAGCGTGAGGGCCAGCTGGGTGATGGGGTTGGCGCCGGCCTCGGCAATGTGGTAGCCGGAAATGGACACGGAATAGAAATTCCGCACCTTCTGCTGGATGAAGTATTCCTGCACGTCGCCCATCAGGCGCAGCGCAAACTCGGTGCTGAAAATGCAGGTGTTCTGGGCCTGGTCTTCCTTCAGGATGTCGGCCTGCACGGTGCCGCGCACCTGCGTCAGGGTGCGCGCCTTGATGTCGGCGTACACGTCGGCGGGCAGCACCTGGTCGCCGGTCACGCCGAGCAGCATTAGGCCGAGGCCGTCATTGCCGGCCGGCAGCTCGCCCTGGTAGCGGGGGCGGGAGAGGTTTTTCTCCGCGTAAATGTGGTCGATTTTGGCGTCGACCTCCGCTTCCAGGCCCTGCTCCTTGATGTAGAGCTCGCACTGCTGGTCGATGGCCGCGTTCATGAAAAACGCCGCCAGCTGCGCCGCCGGGCCGTTGATGGTCATCGACACCGAGGTGCTGGGGTTGGCCAGGTTGAAGCCCGAATACAGCTTCTTCGCATCATCAAGGCAGCAGATGCTCACGCCCGCGTTGCCGATTTTGCCATAGATGTCGGGCCGGTGGTCGGGGTCCTCGCCGTACAGCGTCACCGAGTCAAACGCCGTGCTCAACCGCTTGGCGGGCAGGCCCATGCTCACGTAGTGGAAGCGGCGGTTGGTGCGCTCCGGCCCGCCCTCGCCGGCAAACATGCGGGTGGGGTCTTCGCCCTCGCGCTTGAACGGGAACACGCCGGCCGTGTAAGGAAATTCGCCGGGGAAGTTCTCCTGCATGGCCCAGCGCAGGCGGTCGCCCCAGCCGGAGTAGCGCGGCGTGGCCACCTTCGGAATGTCGTTGCCCGAAAGCGACTTGGTGTGCGTCTTCACCCGAATTTCCTTGCCGCGCACCGAGTACACGTACTCCGGGTTGCGGTAGTTTTGCAGGGTGCTTTCCCAGTTTTCCAGGATGGCCTGGCTGTCGGCGTCGAGGCGGCGGAGCTGGGTTTGCTTGTTTTTGGCAAACTCCTCCACCATGCTGTCGGAGCTCTTTTTCTCGTCGCGGTAGTGCTCTTCGAGCTTGGCAAAGGCGCCGGCCACTTCCGCAATCTGGGCCTGCTCGCGCACGCGCTGGTCGTAGGCGCGGTTGGTTTCGGCAATCTCGGAGAGGTAGCGGGTGCGGTGCGGCGGGATGATGTAAATCTTCTCCGAATCCTCGGCGCTGGTTTCGAGGTGCGAGGCGAAGGTGGCGCCGGTTTTGGTTTCCAGCATCTTCAGCACCGCCCGGTACAGCCGGTTCATGCCCGGGTCGTTGAACTGCGAGGCAATGGTGCCGAAAACCGGCATCTGGTCGGTGGGCGTGTCCCAGAGGCCGTGGTTGCGCTGGTACTGCTTGCGCACGTCGCGCAGCGCATCCTGCGCCCCGCGCTTGTCGAACTTATTCAGGGCAATGACGTCGGCGAAATCGAGCATGTCGATTTTCTCCAGCTGCGTGGCCGCCCCGTACTCGGGCGTCATCACGTATAGGCTGGCGTCAGAGTGCTCAATGATTTCAGTGTCCGACTGGCCGATGCCCGAAGTCTCCAGAATAATCAGGTCGTAGTTGGCGGCACGCACCACGTCCACGGCGTCCTGCACGTAGCGGCTCAGGGCCAGGTTGCTCTGCCGGGTGGCCAGGCTGCGCATGTACACCCGCGGCGAGTTGATGGAGTTCATCCGAATCCGGTCACCGAGCAGCGCGCCGCCCGTCTTGCGCTTGCTGGGGTCGACGGAGATAATGGCAATGGTCTTCTCCGGGAAGTCGAACAGGAAGCGCCGCACCAGCTCATCCACCAGCGACGACTTGCCCGCGCCGCCCGTGCCCGTGATGCCCAGAATAGGAGCGGGGCGGCGGTTGCTCAAACGCTGATTCTGTTCGTTCTCGCTGGTTTGAAACGCCACCAACAGGTCACCTTTCACCCGTTCAAATTCTTCAGGGAAGTTCTCAGCGGCCGAAATCAGGCGGCCAATGCTGCGGGCATCTTTCTCCTTGACGTGGCCCGCCTCGCCGTTCAGGTTCTGGCCCGTCGGGAAGTCAGCCTGCTCCAGCAGGTTATTAATCATGCCCTGCAAGCCCATGGCGCGGCCATCGTCGGGCGAGTAGATGCGGGTGATGCCGTAGCCCATCAGCTCCTCAATCTCGCTAGGCAGAATCACGCCGCCGCCGCCGCCGAAGATTTTGATGTGGCCTGCGCCGCGCTCTTTCAGCAGGTCGTGCATGTACTTAAAGTACTCGTTGTGCCCGCCCTGGTAGCTGGTGATGGCAATGGCCTGGGCATCTTCCTGAATAGCACAGTCCACGATTTCCTGCACCGAGCGGTTGTGCCCGAGGTGAATCACCTCCGCGCCGCTGCTCTGAATAATGCGGCGCATGATATTAATAGCTGCATCGTGACCGTCGAACAAGGCGGCGGCGGTGACAATGCGAACGTGGTTCTTCGGTTTGTAGGGCGCGGTGGGAGCAGGGTGCATATTTAAGGAGTAGCGCGGACTTTTAGTCCGCGACCGTAAGGGTGGAAACCGTGGGCGAAGGTACGAAAAAGCCCCGGCGGGGTGGCCGGGGCGTTTTGGTTTCGCATATCCTGGGAGGTACTCGCTGCCCAACAGGCTTAGCCAAAGGTTAGCGGCGGGCTTAGGGCCAGTCGCCAGACCAGAGCCGCCACAATGGCCAGGCCCACCAAGCCCCAGGCCACACGCGTCGCCTGGGGGCGTTTCACGGTATCGGAGAATACTTCGTTGAGGCAGCCCAGGGCCAGTGGGGTCACCAGCAGGCCCATCATGGCCAGGTGCAGGGTTTCCTGCACGGTGAGGTAAGGCATTTTGGTGAGGGCAATGAATATGCCGCCAGCCACCCAGGGCACAATGAGCGTGCTCACCACCATGAGCTGGCGGTTGTCGTAGCGCATCACCGTGTGCGAGTCGTGGGCCTGCAGAAAGGCGATGGCCCCGAAATAGCCCAGGCCCAGCTGCGTCAGGCCGGCCAGCAAGGCCAGTATCACGTTCATTACATTGCCGAGGCCAAGGAGCCAGTCGGGCACGTACCAGAACCCGGAGCGGGTGAACGTATCGGCCAGCAGCGCCCCGAATACGGCGTTGCAGGCGTGGAAAGCCACCCACAGCAGCAACAGCTTAAAGTGCCCCCGGCGAGCGCGCTCGCCCCGCCAGAACCAGCGAAACGCCACCAGCCCCAGCACCAGGCACACCGCCGGCCCGCTGCCATACACCGCGATGATGGCCGTGCGCCACCACTCGTTGTCGGCCAGGGTGTAGCGAATGCCGCTGGGGTCCCAAATCCCGCGCAGCTGGAAGTGGTGCGACACTGCCACCTTGGCCATCTGGTGCAGGCCCCATACCAAATAATAAGCCAGTACATACAGGGCCGTGCCGTTGGCAGCCACGATGTAGAACTTGCGGCGGCCGGTTTTAAGAAAAGAAAGAGTAGCAGTTTCTGGTTGCATAGGCAGCATTACTGAAGCGGGCAAAATTGGGGAATCAGCAAAACTAAGCAGCCGGGCTGCAATTGCGTGGCCGAAGTGGCCTGACGGTTGGTGCGAACAACCAATTAGGGTAATTAAAATCATAGTAATATATGATTATTGTCAGGTGTTGAAGGCCGTTATTGGCTGCATCTTGCAGTACACGGAAACCCTCCGGTTAATGCTGTTTCATTGGTCTTTAAATAGCGCTGTTATGGTTACGCCCTCGCTGTTGTTCTCTCTGCTGCTGGTGCTTGGTCTGCTGGCAATTAGCCTGCGCCACGGTGCCACGGCCCCACCCCAGGCCCGGGCTTACTAAGCCGTTTGGCCCGGCGCAGTTTGCCTTCGCCTGGAGCTGCGGAGCGGGAGCTCGCGTCCCGCCTCTCATCATCGTTTCCGTCACTTCGCCATGAAAAGCCAACCCGCCACCCTCCATACGGATGAGCATTTGGCCGATGCCGACATCACCGCGGCCATCGAGCTGCTGTTTATGCTCAAGAAAGGCGTCACTTCGCACCTGGTGGACGTGGCCACGCACGAAGGCATTGTGGTCCTGAGCGGCTTCACCGACAACCTGCTGGCGCGGGAGCGGGCCGCCGAAGTGGCCAAGGCCGTGCGCGGCGTGCGCGGCGTGGTAAACGAGCTGGTTATCCGGACCCCTGATGTGCCCAATGCCGAGCTTCAGCGCCGGGTGACGCGGGCCCTGCAAAACGACCCGGCCGTGCGCCGCTACCACGTGCGCAGCTACGCCAACGATGGCGAGATTATTCTGGAAGGCAGCGTGCAAACCTGGGCCGAGGAGCTGCTGGTGCTGCGGGCCCTGCGCGGCGTGCCCGGCGTGCGCCACATTCACAACCGCATGGTGGTGCACGGCAGCCCGGCGGCAGCCACAGATGAAGACATTGCCGCCCACATTCGGGAGTGCCTGGCCTGGGACCTGCGCGTGAAAAGCCCGCTCGTGAGCGTGGATGCCGACCACGGCGCGGTGCGCCTGACCGGCACCGTGGGCACGGCTGCCGAGCTCGACCACGTGCTGGCCACCGCCCACCGGGCCGGGGCTACCAGCATCGATGCCACGCAGCTGCAAGTGGCCCCGTGGGCCCTGGACAAAGTATTGCGCCACCAGCGCTATGCCCCGAAAGCGGACGAAGACGTGGCCCAGGCCGTGCGCGACGCCCTGCGCTACGACCCACGCTGCCATCCCGATACGCCCACCGTGCAGGTCGAACATGGCACCGTGACCCTGACCGGCGCGGTGAGCAACCTGCGCGCTCGCCGCGCCGCCGGCCAGGATGCCCGCAACGTGCTGGGGGTAAAAGAGATGCACAACCTGCTTGAGGTGCACCCCGCTACGCCCGTGGCCGATGACGTGGTTCAGCATCAGGTGAAAGATGCCTTGGCTGCCGATGCTTACCTGGCCGGGTGCAACCTGCTGGTGAGCGCGGAGCACGGCCGGGTGCAGATTGGCGGCACCGTCAATTCGCATTTTGACCAGCAGCGCGCGGCGGAGGTAGCCAGCGGCATCAATGGGGTGGTGGAACTGGAAAACCACGTGCGGGTGGCCCCGCCGCAAGCGCAGCCCGGCGATGACGACGACACGGCCAAACTCGAAGGCCCCGCCGCCGACCTGGCCCTGGAGCAGCGCATCCGGCTGCATTTCTACTGGTCGGCGCTGCTGCACGACCAGGAAATTGAAGTACACGTGGCCAACGGCCGTGCCACGCTCACCGGCACCGTGGATACGTGGCTGGAGCGCCAGCGCGCCGCCGCCGATGCCCGCGAATGCGGTGCCCGCGATGTCAACAACCATTTACGGCCGCTGCACTGAGGACGGCGGATAATTCGGATTGACTATAAATTATTGATAACGCACATGATGATATAGGTACAAAACAATTTTTAAAACCCTAATAATTTAATTTAAGATTATGACCCAGCCAACCCCCAAAGCTGCTTTCTCACCCATTGCTCAGTCTCCACTCATTGCTGACTCACCCACTTCCGGCCGCACCGCCTTTCCGTATCATCCAGCGCCGGAGCGTTACTGGGAACCCCGCCTCCTGACCGAATTTGACTACCGCCTCGATGATTCGCTGACCGAGGGGGCCGGCATGGCCCGCAACCCGGGCGCGCTGGGCGCTTACGCGGGCTCGTTTTGATGGGGAATAGCTGGTGATGAGGAAGCTGTTTCGGCATTCGAAAAAAACTGCCATCTGAAGCATGCTGCGATGAAGGTAGATTGCTCCGGATGACAGACACGCAAAAAATCAGCTTTCCATCCAGCTTCACTAGTTCATCTCACAATGAAAACGGCTCAGCAACTCTCTTTCATTGTCCTGACCAGCTTTTACCCGGAGGCGCAACGGGCCGTGCTCTACGCCGATGAACTGGCCGGTGGCGTGGGCGGCCGCCTGCTGCTGCTGCACGCCAACCGCATTTCCTTTTTCGACCCCTACATTTTCACGGGGGAAAGCTGGCGGCGGCAGGAACTGGCCGATGAGCCCGGCATCCGGGCCATGCTGGCCCACCTGGCCGCGCAGCTCCACACCCCGGCTACGGTGGAGCTTATGACCGACCTGCTGCCGACCGCGGCCCAGGCCCTCACCCGGCGGCACAACCCGGCACTGTTCGTGGTGGGCCGGCCCGCCGCTGAAGTCGCCACCCCCGACCAGGTGAGCGTGATGCTGCTGGAGTTGCTGCGCGCCGTGCAGCTGCCCCTGCTGCTGGTGCCCCAGCGCACGGCCGCCACCACGCCGCCCCGGCGCGTGCTCATCGCCGCCGACAGCGAGCCGTTTGCCCTGCCTGCGGCCCTCGAGGGCGTGAAGCAGCTGCTGCACCAGCTGGCACCGCACGTCACTATCGTGCACGTGTCGGGTATCGAAGACGACGAGAACTGCGCCCGGGCCAAGCACGCCGTGGAGCTGAGCGGCCTGACCACGGGCCTGCCCGACGTGGAGCCGCGCGGCTACCAGTACGACCGCCCCGCCGATGGCATTCTGGCCGCCATCAAGGACGTGGGGGCTGATTTGGTGGTGCTGCTCACGCGCCAGCGCAGCTACCTCGGCGAGCTGTTTCATCACAGCGTGACGGCCGAAGTGCTGCGCCGCAGCCCCGTACCCGTGCTGGCCGTGCCCGTCGCCGAACCTACGGCAGCCCAGCGCCGGCAGGCCCATCACGCGGCCGATAATATGCTGGCCTAACGAGTTAAGGAAGATGGGTAATGGCGTGTAACTGTAATTATTATGAGTGGTGTCGTGCTGTAGCTGGTATCAGCTGATTTCTTCCTCATCGCCGTCGTTATGCCCGAGCTCATCGAACTGTCGCCGGCCAGTGCTGCCCGTGTGGTTGGCCTCACCGAAGCGGAGGCCCGGGCCCGGCTCCAGCAATACGGCCCCAACGCCGTGGAGCCCGTGGTGCCCGACAGCTGGTGGCAGGTGCTGCTGCGCCAGTTTCGCAGCCTGATTGTGCTGGTGCTGGGCGGGGCGGCGGCGTTTTCGTTTGCCTTCCAGGACCACGCCGAGGGTTTGGCCATTCTGGCCGTCATTGCCCTTAATGCCGGCATCGGCTTCTGGCTGGAATGGAATGCCCAGGCCTCGATGGCCGCGCTGCGCCGCCTGGGGCAGACCACGGCCCGCGTGCTGCGCGACGGCCAGGTGTGCGCCGTGCCCACCCACCACGTCACCATCGGCGATGTGCTGCTGGTGGAAGCCGGCGAAGTGGTGGCGGCCGATGCCTCTCTGTTTGAAGCCCAGCAACTCCAGGTGAACGAGTCGGCGCTGACCGGCGAGTCGATGCCCGCCGGGAAGGCGGCTGACCCGGCCATTGGCGACGGGCGTGGCATCAAACCCACGGACAAACCCACGGACTCGGCTGGCCAATTGTTTAAGGGCACGGCGGTGGTCAACGGCACGGGGCGGGCGTACGTCACGGGCGTGGGCCGCAACACGCAGCTGGGCGAAATCACCGAGCTGGTGCAGCACGCTACCCGCTCGGCCACGCCGCTCGAAGCTAAGCTCGACCGGCTGGCCCGGCAGCTGGTGTACGTCACGGTGGGGCTGGCGGCGGCCTACGTAGCCATTGGGCTGCTGAAGAGCCAGCCGATGTTTGGCCTGTTGAAAATAGCCATTGTGCTGGCCGTCGCAGCCATTCCGGAGGGCATGTCCATCGTGGCCACGCTGGCCCTGGCCTACGGCATGATGCGCCTGGCCCGCCACAACGTGCTGGTGAAGCGCCTGGCCGCCGTAGAAACCCTGGGGGGCACCGACGTCATTTTTACCGACAAAACCGGCACCCTCACCCAGAACCAGATGGCCGTGCAAACCGTGTGGCTGCCCGAGTACCAGCTCCGGTTTCCGCCGGCTGATGCGGCTGGCCAGCCGGCCGCGCTTACCGGCGAGGCCTACCAATTGCTGCTGCGCGTGGCCGTGCTGTGCAACAACGCTACGTACTCGCCGGCTGCGGCCGATGCCGCCCTGGGCGACCCGCTCGAAGTGGCGCTGCTGGCCCTGGCCCACGGCGGGCCGTTTGATGTGCCGGCGGCCCGGGCCGGTCAGCGCCTGGCCGAGCAGCCCTTCAACTCCGATACCCGCCTGATGGCCACCCTGCACCAGCTGCCCCGGGGCCGGGCCTGGGTAGCCGTGAAGGGTGCCGCCGAGGAAGTGCTTCGGCATTGCACCGCGCAGCAGCTGGCGAGCAGTGCCCAACCCTTGGGCACGGCCGAGCGGGCCGAATGGCTGAAACGAGCCAACGAGTTGGCCGAAACCGGCCTGCGCGTGCTGGCCCTGGCCTACCGCGAGCTGCCCGATGCGCGCCAGCCCGACTGGGCCGACGAGCTGACCTGGCTGGGCCTGGTGGCCTTCCTCGACCCGCCCCGCCCCGAAGTGGTGCCCGCCCTGGAGGCCTGCCAGCGCGCCGGCATCCGGGTGCTGATGGTGACCGGTGACCACCCCGCCACGGCCCGCACCGTGGCCCACCAGGTGCACCTGACCGCCGAATCGGACACGACCGTGGTGACGGGCGATGAACTGGAGAGCCTCCTCACGCACCCCAACGGCGAGGGCCGCCGGCGCCTGTGGCAGGCCCGCGTGTTTGCCCGCGTGAGCCCGGCCCAGAAGCTGGACCTCATTAGCTTATATCAGGAACGCGGCCACGTGGTGGCCATGACCGGCGATGGCGTGAATGACGCGCCCGCCCTCAAAAAAGCCGACATCGGGGTGGCCATGGGTCAGCGCGGCACGCAGGTGGCCAGCGAGGCCGCTGCTTTGGTACTACGCGACGACTCGCTGGCCTCCATTGTGGTGGCGGTGGAGCAGGGCCGCATCATCTTCACCAACATTCGGCGCTTCGTGCTCTATCTGGTGTCGTGCAACCTGAGCGAAATCCTGGTGGTGACGGCTACCGGCCTGCTGGGCCACGGCGCGGGCCTGCTGCCCTTGCAAATCCTGTTTCTGAACCTGCTCACCGACGTGTTTCCGGCCCTGGCGCTGGGCGTGGGCAAGGGCAGCCCCCACGTGATGCAGCACCCCCCGCAGGACCCGCAGGGCCCCATCATGCGCCCCGGCGACTGGCATTTGGCGGTGGCATATGCCGCGCTCATGACCGTGGCGCTGCTCGGGGCCGACTACCTGGCCCGGCACCAGCTGGGCCTGGCCCCGGCCGCCGCCAACGCCGTGCTGTTTTTCGGGCTGGCCGCCGCCCAGCTGGTGCACGTTTTCAACATGGCGGGCGGGCGCACGTCGCTGCGGAACAACGACGTGTTGCGCAACCGCTACGTGTGGCTGGCGCTGGCCCTGTGCTCCGGGCTGATGATATTGGCCTACGTGCAGCCGCTGCTGCACCGCTTGTTGGGGCTGCAGCCGCTCACGCCGGTGGCCGTGCTGCTCATTGCGGGGCCGGCCGTGGCCACGCTGGTATTTGGCCAACTGCTGGGCCGATTGATGACCAGCAGGCGACCTGTCGAAAAAAAACTGGCCTTTAACTAGTTGTAGTTGGGTAGGGGATAGGGCCGCGGCTTTGGGCGGCGATGCTGCCAGAATTGCTATCGGCAATGATATTATTCATGCGCCGGGTTGATAATGCTTAGAGCGCCGAGCGCAGGAGCTGCCGAAATTGAAGGCAGCTTTCAAAAGTCGTCGAAGCCAGGTAAGGCTCTTTAAAACAACACCGTTCGTGGCAAATCTAACTCCCCCGCGGGGGCAAGCCTGCCCCCGCCGTATTCGGTTACGCTCCCCACCTGGCTCAGCGCCGGAACCAGCGGGATGGCGCTCATTATTTCCTTCCGGCTCCCCGCTATGCAACCAACTTTTGTCGTTCTCTCCGACCTGAACAGCGCCACCGATGCGGCGCTCCGCTACACCAGCCAACTGGCCACGCAGCTGCCGGAAGGCCACCTTGTGCTCATGCACGTGTTTCAGGACCCGCTGCTGTTTCCTGAATCGGCCCTGATGACGCCCGCCGTCACGCCCAGCCGCCACGCCGTGATGGCCGACCTGGCCCAGCGCGCCGGGCAGCTGCCCGTGCCCGCCGAGCCGGAGGTGACCGTCGATACCCTGGGCCTGGCCCTGGCCGATGCCGTGCAGCGCCACCACCCGCTGCTGCTGGCCGCCGGCCGCGAACACCCCGACAACCTGATTGAGCGCGTGCTCAGCAACATGGCGCTGCCCGTGCTGCAGGGCGCGCACTACCCGTTGCTATTGGTGCCCGAAGAATGCCACTACCCCGAGCTGCCCCACCGCGTGGTGGTGGCCGCCGATGACCAGCCCTTCTGGCTCACCACGCCCTCGCTGGCCCTGGCCGACTTGTTTGAGGCCCTGCAACCCGCCACCACGGTGGTACACGTAGCCGCCGGCAATGGCCCTTCCCAAGCCGCCATCGGCCTCGATGCGGTGCGCCGCACGGGCCTGTTTGGGCCTATCGACAACAACAGTCTGTATGAAGTGCGGGAAGAAGCCCCCGCCGACGGCATCCTGCACGCCGCCGCCGAGGTCAACGCCCAGCTGATTGTGGTGATGGCCCGGCCGCACACGTTGCTCGGGGGGCTGTTCCATCGCAGCGTGACGGCCCAGCTGCTGCACCGCAGCCCGGTGCCGGTGCTGGTGCTGCCCACCACCGAGTGAGCCGGCTGCCTGGCCCCGCTCGCTAATCTCCTTGCAAGCCCCTATGACTCCTGCACTCACGACTACTGCCGTACCCCAGGCCACGCGTCTGGCCCAGCTGCACCGCTACTGGCTGGCTGCCAACTACCTCGGGGCTGCTCAATTATATTTGCGCGACAACTTTCTGCTGGAAAGGCCCTTGCAGGCCGCCGACATCAAGCCGCGCCTGCTGGGGCACTGGGGCACGCAGCCAGGCCTGAACCTGGTGTACGCCCATCTCAACCGCTTGGTGCAGGACACGGAGGCCAGCGTGCTGCTGGTGACGGGGCCGGGTCACGGAGCGCCCGCCATCCTGGCCAACCTGTTTCTGGACGGCTCGCTGGGCGAGGTAGACCCGCAGTACCCCCTCAGCCGCACCGGTCTGGAGCAGCTCATTCGGCAGTTTTCGTGGCCCTACGGCCTGCCGGGCCGCCTGGGTCCCGGCACGCCCGGCCAGATTCAGGAGGGCGGCGAGCTGGGCTACTGCCTGGCCCACGCCTACGGCGCGGCCCTCGACAACCCCGACCTGCTCGTGGCCTGCGTGGTGGGCGACGGAGAAGCCGAAACCGGGCCGCTGGCCGCCGCCTGGCATTCCAATAAGTACCTGAACCCGGCCACCTCGGGCGCGGTGCTGCCCATTCTGCACGTGAACGGCTACAAGCTGTCGGGGCCCACCATTTTTGGCCGGATGAGCGACGAGGAATTGCGCCACCTTTTCACCGGCTATGGCTACCAGGTGCGCTTTGTGAGCGGCAGCGAGCCCCACCAGGTGCACGCCGCTATGTGGCAGGCCCTGGACTGGGCGCACGCCGAAATCCGGCGCATTCAGGAGCACGCCCGGCTGGGGTTGCTCGATGGGGTGCCGGCCTGGCCCATGCTCATCCTGCAAACGCCCAAGGGCTGGACGTGCCCGCTCGCGGTGGCCGGCCGGCCCGTCGAAAATACTTCCCAAGCCCACCAGCTGCCCGTGGCCGACCCCGCCGGCCAGCTTCCCGTTCTCGAAACCTGGCTCCGCAGCTATCGCCCGCAGGACCTGTGCCGCCCCCTCACCGGTGCGCTGTGCGTAGAGCTGCTAAGCGCCTGCCCGACCGGCGAGCACCGCATTGGCCTGAACCCACACGCCAACGGCGGCCAGCTCTTGGTGCCCCTCAAGCTGCCCAATCTCTGCGATTATGGCGTGATGGTGCCCGCGCCGGGCAGCGTAGCGGCAACGGCCACCCACAAGCTGGCCACCTTCCTGCGCGACGTGCTCCGCCGCAACGAGGACGCCCGCAACTTCCGCGTGGTCTGCCCCGACGAAACCGCCGCCAACCGCATGACGCCCTTGTTCGAGGCCACCCAGCGCGCCTGGCTGGGGCCCCTGCACGAAACCGACGACTCGCTGGCCGCCGAGGGCCGCGTGATGGAAATCCTGAGCGAGCACACCTGCCAGGGCTGGCTCGAAGGCTACCTGCTCACGGGGCGGCACGGGGTATTCTGCTGCTCCGAGGCCGCTATTCCCTTGGTCGATTCCATGCTAAACCAATATGCCAAGTGGCTGAAAGTGAGTAGGGAGGTGCCGTGGCGCCAGCCGCTGGCTTCGCTCACCTACCTGCTTACCTCGCACATCTGGCGGCCCGACCACAATGGCTACACCCATCAGGCCCCCAGCTTTATCAACGCGGTGGCGGCCAAGAAAGGCTCGGTGGCGCGGGTGTACCTGCCGCCCGATGCCAACTCCCTGCTCGCCGTAATGGACCACTGCCTCCGCAACCGCGACGCCATCAACCTGGTGGTGAGCTCCCAGGCTCCGCAGCCCCAATGGCTGGGCATCGAGACGGCCCGCGACCATTGCAAGCGGGGCATTTCGACCTGGCACTGGGCCGGCAATGAGAACAGCACCGACACCCACCCGCACCCCGACGTGGTGCTGGCCTGCGCCGGCGACGTGCCCACCACCGAAACCATCGCCGCCGCCGCCCTCCTCAGGCAGCACCTGCCCACGCTCCGCCTGCGCGTGGTGAACGTGGTGGATTTGCTGGCCCTCATGGCCCCCAATGCCCACCCGCACGGCCTGCCGGAAGCCGCGTTCCTGGGCCTGTTCTCGGCCGATGCCCCGGTGATTTTCGCCTTTCACGGCTATCCCACGCTTATCCATGAGCTGCTGCACCACCGGCCCGACCCGACCCGCTTCCATGTGCGCGGCTACGTGGAAGAAGACCGCACCACCACGCCCTTCGATATGCTCGTCATCAATAACACGAGCCGCTACCAGCTGGTGATGGCCGCTCTCGACCGCATCACGCCCCAACCCAACGGCCCGGCCCTGGCCCAATTCTGCCAGCTCAAGCTCACCGAGCACGCCGCATACATCCGCGAGCACGGAATTGACATGCCGGATGTGCGGTGCGAATAGAGTTTGGACCCTATAAATAGCCCGTCATGCAGAGCCCAGCGAAGCATGACGGGCTATATCAAATGCCGCCATTACGGCGCGGCCGTGCGGGCTTTATCCTTCTTGGCCTGTTTGCGGAAATACCCGCGCAGCAGGAAATTGTGCTTTAGCGCATCCATGTTCTGAGTGAAGCTGGCCGTGCCCAGCTCCACATTGCGCAGGCTCTGGCGCAGGTTGCGGGTCATGGCTGTGTCGGCCAGCAGGGTGTTAAGCGGCCCATTGGGGGTTTGAATCTGGCGTTTGAGGCCGGCCAGGGTATGGGCCAGGGTATCGGAAGTGCTGGCCAGCTGGCGCGTGGCGTGGCGCATGCGGCCGGCAAAAATGGTGTCGGTGAGCAGGTAGCCCGCTGGCCCTTTGCCCTGGCGCAGGCCGCGCGTGAGCTGCTGCATATCGGCGGCCGAGCCTTGCAGCAGGGCCGTGGCTGCCGCTGCATTGCGCAGGCTGCGGTGCAGCTCAACTGCCAGCTGCTGGTCGCTCAGCAGGCTCCAGAGCGCGTCGCTGCTGTTGAGCTTGTGCGTGATTTCGCGCAGGTCTTTGGTGATGCCTACCAGGTTTTTGTTCGATATGTTGAGCGTGCCCAGCATGGCATCCAGGGCCAGCGGGGTGGTGGTGCGCAGCACGTCGCCGTTTTCGATGGCCGGGGCCGGCGTGGGCGCGGCTTTCAGGTTAATGATGGTGTTGCCCACCAACCCGTCGGTGCCGATGGAAGCCACGGCGTTTTTCTTCACGTAGGGCTGAACGTCGCGGTTCAGGCTCAGGGCCACGCGCACGGTGCTGTCGTTCAGAATGCGGATGTCCTTCACCGTGCCCACGCTGATGCCGCCCAGGCGCACGTTGTTGCCCGGGAGCAGGCCCGACACGTTCCGAAAATCGGCCCGCACTTCCAGCGACGAGCCAAACAAATTCTGCTTGCGCCCCAGCATAAACAGCACGGCTACCAGGCAGCCCAGCCCGACCAGCACAAACAAGCCCAGGCGGAAATAAGTACTGGCGGGGCGCTGGGGCATGGCGGGGAGAGGTTAAAGGATGACTATTCGCAGACTCGCGAGCCATTCATTCGGAGAAAAACTCGTGGATGGCCGGGTCGGTACTGGCTTTCAGTTCGGCGTAGGTGCCCAGGGCGTAGCAGCGTCCTTCTACCAGCAGGGCCACGCGGTTGGCGGTGAGGCGCACGCAGTTCATGTCGTGCGAGATGATGAGCGAGGACGTGCCGTATTTCTGCTGCACTTCCCGGATGAGCTGGTCGATTTCGCGGGCCGTCACGGGGTCGAGGCCGGTGGTGGGCTCGTCGTAGAGAATGATGTCGGGCTGCAGGATGAGGGTGCGGGCTAGCGCAATGCGCTTGCGCATGCCGCCCGACAGCTCGGCCGGCATCATGTCGATGGTGTGGCCCAGGCCCACGTCGTCGAGGGCCTGGCGCACCAGCTTGTCCTCCTCGCCGGGGCCGTGCGTCAGCCAGTGCCGCCGCAGCGGGAACAGCAGGTTTTCGCGCACCGTCATCGAGTCATACAGCGCGTTGCTCTGAAACAGGAAGCCCACCTTGGCCCGCAGTTGGTCGAGGGCGGCGTGGTCCAGCGCGGCCACGTCCCGGCCCAGTACCGTGATTTGGCCCGCATCCACGGGCAGCAGCCCGATAATGCACTTAATCAGCACCGACTTGCCCGCGCCCGACTTGCCCAGTACCACCACGTTTTCGCCCCGGTGCACCTCCAGCGAAAAGTTGCGCAGCACCTGGTTGGTGCCGAACGCCTTGCTGACGTTGGCCACCGTGAGCACGACTTCGGCAGCGGCGGGGGCCGGCGCGGGCGCGGCCACGGGAGCAGGGGCGGGCAGCATTGGCAGCGGTTTAGTTGAGGCCCAGCAGGCCGGTGGTCTGCACGGCCAGCAAATCGAGAATGAAGATGACCAGCGACGAGGCCACCACCGCCGAGTTGGCGGCCTGGCCCACGCCCTCGGTGCCTTTGTCGGCATAATAGCCTTTGTAGCAGCCAATAATGCCCACGGCAAAGCCAAAAAAGAAGGTTTTGATAACCGCCGGTACCACGTCGCCAAATGTCAGCGACGACACAATGTTGTTCGTGAACAGCACGAGCGAGGTCACGCCCTTCAGGTTGATGCCGAGGAATGAGGCAAACAGCGCAATGGCATCGGCCAGAACGGTGAGCACCGGCAGCATGAGCGTGGTGGCCACCACCCGCGTGGCCACCAGGTACTTAAACGGGTTGGTGCCCGAAACTTCCATGGCGTCAATCTGCTCGGTCACGCGCATCGAGCCCAGCTCGGCCCCGATGCTGGACCCGATTTTGCCCGCGAAAATCAGCGCCGTAATAATCGGCCCCATCTCGCGGATGATGGTCAGGCCCACCATGGTCGGAATCCACGACTCGGCCCCGAACTGGGCCATGGTGGGCCGGCTTTGCAGCGTGAGCACCATGCCCATAATGAACCCCGTGATGCCCACCAGCGGCAGCGACTGGTAGCCCACCACAAAGCACTGGTGCAGCAGCTCCTGCACCTCGTAGCGCGGCCGGAAACCCTCCTGAAAAAACCGCCCCGCAAACTGGGTAATGGCGCCGGTTTCGGCAACGGTGGTACTGGTGGCCATGGCGGTGGGGAGGAGTAAGGAAATGCGCCGTTGCAGCGGCGAAAAATCCCTGCAATGTGCCAGCCGAACAGTGTCGGAATCCATGCGCAAAGTCATGGTATCGACTGATTTATGTCATGGATTGCGCCTGCGCCAACTGGCAATTTTGGGTATCGGTTGGCGGTGCTGGTGGCCGGCCTCCTGGCCCGCCGCAACTGCCGGCTGAGACGCTTTTTTGTTACGGGTTTTTGAATTCTAACCTGCTCGATTAGAGTTCGATGCAGGGCATAAGTCGGACACGCTTTCCCAACTTCGGCGGGCCACCCGCGGGCCCGCTGTTCCACGCAGCAATTCCCATTTTATTCACCCCAAACCCTTAAGTCGCCATGAGCAACATTCAAAAATATCAGGATTCGTTTTTTGACGTAATGCCTGCCCGCTTCAGCACGCTGCTCGACCGGTTCTTTGACGATAACATGCCCATGCGGGGCCAGGGCCAGATGAGCCGCTTCTTCCCCAAAGTCGATACCTACGAAACCGATACGAGCTACGACATCGACGCCGCCTTGCCCGGCATGAAGGAAGAAGACATCAACGTGAGCCTCGACCAGGGCCGCCTCACCATTTCGGGCGAGCGCAAGTTTGAGAACGAGCGCAACGACCGCCGCTACCACGTCATCGAAAGCTCCTACGGCTCCTTCATGCGCACCTTCCAGCTGCCCGATGCCGCCGAAGCCAGTAAGATTGACGCCAGCTTCCACAACGGCGTGCTGCACGTGCACGTGCCCAAAGGCGCACCCAAAACCACCCAGCAGCGCATCCCCGTGCACAACGGCCAGGGTAAAAACGCTGACCAAGGCCAGGACGCTAAAAAGTAAGGCCTGACCTATTGCCAACTGCGTCCAGTCGTCAGCCGCCATGAAAAACGTGCTTTCATGGCGGCTGACGACTGGACGCAGTTGGCAATAGGGGGTGGGCATCCCCAAACGCCTCCACCCAAGGAGGCGGGAATGATTTATATCAAGCAATTGGATGATTGTTGGCATAGTAATCGACGCTCAAACAGGCAAAATTGCAAGCTTACCACTCGATTATCCAATCATGGCAACGCACCTCCCTTCTGATTTGGCTACTCCTTCGCAACGGCACCGCTTCGTCGAGCTCTTTGCAGCCCGCATTGCCGAAGACGAGCTGCTGGGGCCGGTTTTTGGGGGCGCGGGGCACCTCACCCGACGCGAGTACGCGTGGTGGGAGCAGGCCCTGACCGGCATGCGCTACTACGGCCGCCTCCTGGCCGACACCGCCGGCCAGCTGCCGTGCAGCACTTATTTCGAGCGCTGGTGCAAGGTGCTGGAAACCACTTTCCGGCAATATTTTCATGGCCCCGATGCAGCCGAGGCCCAGGGCCATGTCCTCAACGTGGCCACCATGCTGGGACACTGGCAGCTGGCCCGGCAGCGGCCTCCGGCCCTGGCTGGTCATTAGCCCATCGGCTCAAGCTCAGTCGTACAGCGTCGAAATCTCAATTAGTCGCTTGATATCCAAGATGGTGATGCTGCTGGCCTTGGTGCTGAGCACACCTTCCGCCTTCAATTCGGCAATAAACCGGCTCACGGTTTCGCGCACGGTGCCCACCAGCGCGGCCAAATCATCGCGTGAAATCGTGAAGCTGGGCGGGCCATCGGCCGGCTGCTGGTAGATGCGCAGCAGCAGCAGCAGGGCCTCGGCCAGCCGCTCGCGCACGGGCTTGTAGGCCAGGTGTAGCATCCGTTCCTCGGTTTCGGCCAGTTCATGGGCCATCAGCTTCATCAGCGAAGTAGCAAAGGCTGGGTTGTACTCGATGAGCTGGAAAAACACCGATTTGGGAATAAGGCTTACCTCTGTTTCGTCGAGGGCCAGGGCATTGGCAATGTGGCCGTTGCCGGCCAGCATCCCCCGGTAGCCCAGGATGTCGCCGGCCCGGGCCAGGCGGATGATTTGCTCCTTGCCGTCGCCGCCCACTTTGGTCACCTTCACGTGGCCCGAGGTGATGCTGTACAGCCCCGCTGCATGGTCGCCTTCCCGAAACAAAACCTGCCCCCGCTGGTAGTGCTGAGTGGTTTTCGTCGCGTCAATTAGCGCTATATGCTGGTTGCTGGCCAGTAAGATATCGGCCCAGCTGCGGCATTCCGGGGTGTAGGGTTGGATAAGTGACTTCACGACCAGGATTCTATAATTATAAATGCAATATATAATATTATTAATATAATTATAAAAAAACTTTGCGCCCGCTTGCCTGAAAACCAGCCAAGGGAGCTCAACTTTCCCAGTCGCTAACGCGCAATTCAACCCTTCATTAGGGCTGGAAAGCGACAGTAAAATAATTGGCCGAAAAAACCCGCAGCAGCCACCGCCCGCTGCCTTTTATTTCCGTTTCCCGGCGAAGGCGGTATCACCAGCTCCATTGGCCACCGGACTCTGGCGTTGGCTCGGGCTGGGCTGGGCGCTGCGTTGGGCCGCGGCCTGCGTATTGAGCAGCTGCCGGCGCAGGGTGGCATCCTGCCCATACACATCGGGGTAGAAGCGCAGCCGGCCTGCCACCACCGCGCAGGTGGCGTAGCGCACGTGCAGCGGCAACGGGCGCTTCAGGAAGATAGTGCGCGGCTGCGGGTTGGCTTCGCACTGGGCCTCGGTGGGCAGGGCGGCATTGGTGCTGTCGGGGCCCAGCAGGTAGGCTGCCAGGTGCACAGGGCGCTCCAGGTGCACGCTGCCTTCTTCCAGCGCCCGGTAAGTGTGCGTAAACCGTTTCGGCTCGGGGGCATCGCTCAGGTACAGGCCGTAAGGATTGGGAAACCGGAAGATGATGTTACCCAGTAGGTTGCCGCAGCCCGGGCTCTGGCGAATGGTGTACGGAAAGTTCTGGGCCGTCACGGTCTGCCAGTTCACGGTGGCCGGGTTCACGGGCTGGCCCTGGGCATCGAACAAGCGGTAGTTATTGTTGGCCAGGAAATCCTGCTCCGGCGAATACCGGGCGTTGGCCTTCAGGTAAGGCAGAATATGGCGCACCGCTACGCCACGGGGCACGTTCCATTCGGGCGCAATCGTGAAGGACGTAATCCGGCTATTCAAGGTGGGCGTGGGCTGGCCCGGCCGCCCAATGATAATTCGCTGGCTGAGCCGCACCCGGCCGCGGCGCACCACCTCCAGCCGATACGCCGGCAGGTTTACCAGCACGTATTCGCTTTCGGGGATGGCCGTCCAGCGCCACCGCTCCAGCGTGAGGGCCATTTGACGGGCGCGGCGGTTACGACTCAGGGCGTTGCGCCCGGCGGGCTGCCGCCGCCAGCGCGCCAGCGCCTGCTGCAGCTCTTGGTACTCACGCTGCGGCGGCTGGCAGCGCAGCAAGGCCTTGGCAAAGCCCGGCGCGGCCTGCGCCCGGGCCACCCAGGCCGCCGGGTCAAACGGGCCCCCGGCTTTTTCCAGGGGCGAAGGCACGAATGCGTGCAACTGGCCCCGCCGCAAATGGCGCGCAAACTGCACCAGGCCGTCGGTCAGCAGCACGTCGAAACGGGCCATGCGGGCCACTTGGCTGCCCGCTCCGGCCGGCCGGGCCAGCGAGTCGGCCAGCGCCTTTAGTTGGGGCACATGGTACAGCGCCGGCGTCAGGCCGTAGTCACCGGCCTGGGTCAGCAACGCCAGTGCCGCCCGGCCTTTGGCTCCGGCACCGGCTCCTTCGCACCAGGCGGCGGAGTAGCTTCGCTTCGTATAAAATGCTTGCACCGTTGGCCCATCGGCCATTAGTAGCGGCGGTGTCCGGCCAGCCAATAAAACCTTAATGCGGCTGGCCAGCGAGTCGGTGGGGTAGTTATTTGGGTTCGCCGGAATGCCGGACGCGGCTGGCCGGTCGGTACTGGTCAGGCCGAAAAGAATGGCCGTCAGCGAAGCCGCCAGCAGCATGGACTTTAACGGACGCATATTCCGGACTTAGGGTGAGGGTAACCACCGGCAAAAGTGGCGGCCTCATTTTCGCAGTCCTGTGATAAAGGTCATGGCAACTGATGAGATTTCTCAGCTTACTGCATGAGTAGGGTCGCACAAAATTCCTGTTTCAAACCAAACACCGCCCCGAAATTCACCCTTAGCCCCGCCAAATCGCGCAGACTAGATATTCTGGTCGTAATTTGCAGGCTCAAGTTGGTAAAACGGGCACCAGGGTAGCGAAATGCCGGGCACCAGCTGGTTCATCTCCCCTCAAATTTCAACCGCCCCGCCAGCAGCTCAGAAGAAGAAATATCTGTGAAGAACATCCGCAACTTTTGCATCATTGCCCACATCGACCACGGCAAAAGCACCCTGGCCGACCGCCTGCTGGAGTTTACCAGCACCGTGGCCAAGCGCGACATGCAGGCCCAGCTGCTCGACAACATGGACCTGGAGCGCGAGCGCGGCATCACCATCAAGAGCCACGCCATCCAGATGCAGTACCCCTACAAAGGGGAAACCTACACGCTGAACCTGATTGACACGCCCGGCCACGTCGACTTTAGCTACGAAGTAAGCCGCAGCATCGCCGCCTGCGAAGGCGCGCTGTTGATTGTGGATGCGTCCCAGGGCATCGAAGCCCAGACCATTTCCAACCTGTACCTAGCCATCGGGGCCGACCTGGAAATCATCCCCGTGCTCAACAAAATCGACCTTCCGCACGCCATGCCGGAGGAAGTGACCGATGAAATCGTGGACCTGATTGGTTGTAAACCGGAGGACATCATCCACGCATCGGGCAAGGCCGGCATCGGCATCGAGGAAATCCTCAACGCCATCTGCGAGCGGGTGCCCGCGCCTTCCGGCGACCCCGAAGCGCCGCTGCAAGCGCTGATTTTCGACTCGGTATTCAATTCCTACCGCGGCATCGAAGTCCTGTTCCGCATCAAGAATGGGGTGATGAAGAAGGGCGACAAGCTCCGCTTCATGGCCACCGGCAAGGAATACGGCGCCGACGAAATTGGCATTCTGGGCCTGAACCAGGAGCCGCGCCAAATAATGGAAGCCGGCAACGTGGGCTACCTCATCTCGGGCATCAAAGAGGCCCGCGAAGTGAAAGTGGGCGACACCATTACCCACGTTAACCGCCCCACGCCGGAAGCCATTCAGGGCTTCGCCGACGTGAAGCCGATGGTATTCGCCGGCATTTACCCCGTCGACACCACCGAGTACGAAGAGCTGCGTTCCAGCATGGAAAAGCTCCAGCTCAACGATGCCTCGCTGGTGTGGGAGCCCGAAACGTCGGTGGCCCTGGGCTTCGGTTTCCGCTGCGGCTTCCTGGGCATGCTGCACATGGAAATCGTGCAGGAGCGCCTCGAGCGCGAGTTCAACATGACGGTCATCACCACGGTGCCGAGCGTGCAGTTCCACGCCACCGGCACTAAAGACCAGCTGCTGACCATCAACGCGCCGAGCGAAATGCCCGAGCCGAACCTGATTAAGCACATCGAAGAGCCCTACATCAAAGCCCAGATTATCACGGCTTCGGAGTACGTGGGCGCCATCATCACGCTGTGCATGGACAAGCGCGGCATCATCAAAGGCCAGAGCTACCTGACTTCCGAGCGGGTGGAAATGAGCTTCGAGCTGCCGTTGTCCGAAATCGTATTCGACTTCTTCGACAAGCTCAAGTCCATCAGCCGCGGCTATGCTTCGCTTGATTATGAGCTCATTGGCTTCCGCGAGTCCGACATGGTGAAGCTCGACGTGATGCTGAACGGTGAAAAAGTCGATGCCCTCTCGGCCATCGTGCACCGCTCCAAGAGCTACGAGTGGGGCAAGCGCCTCTGCGAGAAACTGCGTGAGTTGCTGCCCCGCCAGATGTTCGACATCGCCATTCAGGCCTCTATCGGCCAGAAAATCATTGCCCGCGAAACCGTTAAGGCCCTGCGCAAAAACGTAATTGCCAAGTGCTACGGCGGCGATATCAGCCGCAAGCGCAAACTGCTCGAAAAGCAGAAGGAAGGCAAGAAACGGATGCGTTCCGTGGGCTCCGTCGAAATCCCGCAAGAAGCCTTTCTGGCAGTGCTTAAAATTGATTAATTTGAAAAAGACGGCTTTCGGGCCGTCTTTTTTTATGCGCCATTCTAACCGCCCTATGAACCCAACCACCACCTCCAATCTCATCGACGGCAAGCAGACCGCCGAGGACATCAAAGCCGAAATCGCCATCGAAGTAGCGGCCCGCAAAGCCGCCGGCCAGAAGGTGCCGCACCTCGCCGCCATCCTCGTAGGCCACGACGGTGGCTCCGAAACGTACGTGCGCAACAAGGTGCTGGCCTGCGAGCGGGTTGGTTTCGCCTCCACGCTGCTGCGCTACGAGGACGACATCACCGAAGCCGACTTGCTGGCCAAAGTCGACGAGCTGAACCGCGACCCGGAGATTGACGGCTTCATCGTGCAACTGCCCTTGCCCAAGCACATCGACCCCGAGAAGGTCATTGAGGCCATCCGGCCTGAAAAGGATGTGGACGGCTTTCACCCCATGAACATTGGCCGGATGGTGGCCGGTTTGCCGGCTCTGCTGCCCGCCACCCCGTCGGGAATCGTGGAGTTGCTGAGCCGTCAGGGCATCAAAACCAGCGGCAAACACGCGGTAGTAATTGGTCGTTCTAACATTGTTGGTACGCCAGTTAGCATACTGTTGGCCAAGAACTTGGATACGGCCAATTGCACGGTTACTTTATGCCATTCGCGCACCGAAAACCTGGCCGAAATCTGCCGCACGGCCGACATTGTGGTGGCTGCCATCGGCCGCCCCGAGTTCGTGACTGCCGACATGGTGCGCCCCGGCGCGGTGGTCATTGACGTGGGCACAACCCGCGTGCCCGACGCCAGCAAGAAGAGTGGCTACACCCTGAAAGGCGACGTGAATTTTGCCGAGGTGGCACCCTTGGCTTCGGCTATCACCCCAGTACCTGGGGGCGTGGGCCCCATGACCATCGCCATGCTATTGCTGAACACCCTACGGGCGGCGAAGGGCGAAATCTACCCGCATTCAGCGGGCTGATTTTTAGGAATATTTGGTTATCCTGGGCTCAGACCGTACTTTTAAAGTCCGGCCTTGGGAACGGTGTGTCCTCTGGTTGGTGTTCAGGTTGCTTCGCTTCCTGAGGCTTTTTTGTGATGATACCAGTGACGTTACTTACCCCCGAAATAATTGCATCTTCCAGTGATGTGACGGCTGCCCCCGCCGGTACCTTTTTGCCCGTAATGGAGCAGTTCTATACCATTCAGGGCGAAGGGTATAACACCGGCCGGGCGGCCTATTTCATTCGGTTGGGCGGCTGCGACGTGGGCTGCGTGTGGTGCGACGTGAAAGAGTCGTGGGATGCCGACGCGCACCCCCGCCAGTCCGTAGCCCAATTGGTAGAAGCCGTGCTGGCTTATCCCGGCCGCGACGTGGTTATCACCGGCGGCGAGCCGCTGATGCACAATCTGGGCCCGCTCACAGCGGCATTGCAGGCGGCCGGTTGCCGCACCTGGCTCGAAACCTCGGGTGCGCACCCGCTCTCCGGCACCTGGGATTGGGTGTGCCTCTCGCCCAAGAAATTCAAGGCCCCGCTGCCCGAAGTGCTGGCCGCGGCCCACGAACTGAAGGTGGTGGTATTTAATAGGCACGATTTTGACTGGGCCGAAGAGCACGCGGCATTGGTTCCGGCCACTACGCGCTTATACTTGCAGCCCGAGTGGAGCCGTGCCGCGCGCATGATACCCGAGCTGGTCGACTACGTGAAGCAGCACCCGCGCTGGCAGGTGTCGCTTCAAACCCACAAATACCTTGACATTCCCTAGCTTACCGTATGCGTCGCATTTCAGTGTTGGGGGCCCTGCGCCTCGGAACAATGTGTCTGCTGGGGCTGGTCTCTGCCGAAACGGCTTGGGCCCAGCTACCGCCCAAAGTGCAGACGCCCACCAACACCAAGGCCCGCAGCCTGCTCGAGAAAGCGCAGCAGCAAACCAAGGAACGGGATTTTATCAAGGCCGTTGAGACGCTCAACCAGCTCAACCAGAAGTTTCCCTCCTTCGGCGAAGCCTTTCTGCTGAAGGGCTCGCTGCTCAAAGCCATGGGCGACAACCGCGGCGCGCTAGCTGCCTACCGCGACGGCTTGGCGAAGGTCCCCGTCGAAGCCGTTCACGCCTCCGAATACCAGCTGCTGGGCGACCTCGCTCTGAGCTACGGCGAATACCAGACCGCCCTCGATGCCTACCGGCAGCTGATGAAGGTGGCCCCAAAAACCCAGAAAAACCTGGCCAAATCGCAGCGGCAGCTCCTTACCTGTGAGTTTGCCCTCGATGCCATCAAGCACCCCGTGGGCGAAGCGCCGGTGCCGCTGCCCGCACCGCTGAACAGCTTCAAGTTCCAATACTTTCCCACCCTCACCGCTGACAATCGGTTTCTGCTCTTCACGGGCCGGCCAGCGGCCAGCAGCGGCGAAGACTTATACATAAGCCGCCAGAACAAAGACGGCTCCATGGGCGAACCGGTGCCGATTTCGCCGGCCATCAATTCCAGCTACAACGAAGGTGCGGGCTCGATTTCGGGTGACGGCAAAACGCTGGTTTTTGCGTCCTGCGACCGGCCCAAGGCCATTGGCAACTGCGACTTGTACATCTCGCGCCGCACCGGCAACAACTGGAGCCCGCCCGTAAACCTGGGCCTCAACGTCAACTCCACGGAGTGGGATTCGCAGCCCTCGCTCTCGGCCGACGGCCGCACCCTGTACTTCACCTCGACCCGGCGCGGTGGTCAGGGCCAGGAAGACATCTACGTAACCACTTTGCAGCCGGACGGCAACTGGAGCCCCGCCCAAAACGTGGGCAAGCCCGTGAACACGGCTGGCAAGGACATGGCTCCGTTCATCCACGCCAGCGGCACCACGCTTTACTACGTCACCGATGGCTTGGTGGGCATGGGCGGGCTTGATGTGTTCCGGTGCGAAAGGCAAGGAGCCGGTAACTGGAGCGAGCCTCGCAACTTAGGCTACCCCCTCAATACCTTCGAAAACGAAGCTTCTCTATTTATCTCTTCGGACAACCAGAAGGGTTTCTGCTCGCGTAGTCGGGCATCAGAGGAACCGCCCGGAGGCTACCGTTTATCCAGAGAGCGGCCGGTTGAATTGTTCGGGTTCGCCGTGCCGCCGCCCGTGAAGGCGCGCGAAACCAGCACCTACACCCAAGGCCGCGTATTCGATGCCAATACCAAAAAGCCGCTCAAGGCCGAGGTAAAGCTTTATGACCTTGATACTGATGTGCTCACTCAGTTTGTCACTTCCGACCCTGAGTACGGCGACTACACGGTGGTGCTCAACGAAGGCCACCACTACGCCATGTACGCGGCCGCTGACAAATACCTGCTCAAAAGCCTCAGTTTCGACTATTCCAGCCAGCACAACTTCAACCCTACAACGCTGGATATTTACCTAGAGCCCGTGCGCTCAGGCCGCAGCGTGGTGCTGAATAACCTGTTTTTCGACACTAATAAGTACGACCTCAAACCACAGTCACGCACTGAGCTTAACCGCCTGATTGAGTTCCTGCGGCAGTACCGCGACGTACAGATTGAAGTGTCCGGCTACACCGACAACGTAGGGGCGCCCGATGCCAATTTGCAGCTCTCGCAACGCCGCGCCCAATCGGTGGTTGAATACCTGTCGGGCCACGGCATTTCCACCACCCGGCTACGCTCCAAAGGCTACGGCGAAGGCCACCCTTTGGCAGCTAATGATACCGAAGGGCACCGTCAGCTCAACCGCCGTATAGAGCTGCACATTCTTTAGGCAGCTGTTTGGGTTAGCTCAAAATAAGATAGAGACGCATCCGTGCGTCTCGTCGTTAGCTCCGCTGGCCCTCAGTTAAACGGGAACCGACCTGACGTACCCTTACGACCAGACGCCAGGATGCGTCTCCACATCGAGCTGCTTACTGATACCGCTTCCGAAGTGAGACTACTTCGTTCAGGTAGTGTTTAGCACATGAAAGTGGCCATAAACACATTGACGGGCTCGTCAACAGCCGCCCTAATACAGCGAAATCAATGGCTTCGGGATTATTAGGCAGCATTTCAGGTACCTAAACCAGCAATTGAGGAAACGGCTCTGAAAGGGCTTTTTACTTAAAGCAAGGCTTTAGGTGAGCCAAAATATAATTGGATTCGGCAGGAAAAATATATGGTTCGCCCACTGGCGGACTTTTTTTTTGCCTCAGCATCTGATTTTTTTAAAGAAATCAAAATGTTAATAATCAGATAGTTATTCAACTACGTAAAAACCTTGAAATTAAAAAAGTGCCAGAAAAAATATTTTTCGTTCAAATTAATTATTTGTCTATGTTTGATGAGCCCAATTGCACTCCAGCAGGGCACTTGACTTATCTCATCACCATAACCCCACATCCCATGAAAAATTTGTTCCTGGCTACTTGCTTTGCTGCGGGTGTTACTGTTGCCCCGGTGGCCGTGGCCGGCCCCGGCGACGGCGCTTACTCGCACGCCATGATGGCGCGGGCCACCACGCTCACCCGGGCGCTGGCGCAACACGTGCATTTCAACGAGGCGCAGTACCTCGCCGTGAAGCAGCTGCACCTGAATATGCTCACCGAGCGGCGCGACCTGGAAATCATCCTCAACGGTGCCAGCGCCGAAGAGCGTGATACCCAGCTCGCCCAGGCGCAGCAGCGCTACGAAACCGAGCTGGCCAGCATCCTGCAACCCCAGCAGCTGATTGCGTATCAGAACCTCCGCACCAACTTTACCGCGCACCGCCTGAAATAGGGGAGGGCAATCTCCCCGGCCGGACACGAAAAAGCCCGCTCCATAGAGCGGGCTTTTTGTTTTTACGCCGATTGAGACTGAAACTAGCGGGCGTTGATTTCCGTGTAATCGCGCTCCAGCTCGCCGGTGTAAATCTGGCGGGGACGGCCGATGGGCTCTTTGTTCTCGCGCATCTCTTTCCACTGGGCAATCCAGCCGGGAAGGCGGCCCAGGGCGAACATTACCGTGAACATCTCGGTGGGGATGCCCAGTGCTTTGTAGATGATGCCCGAGTAGAAGTCCACGTTCGGGTACAGCTTGCGCTCGATGAAGTACTGGTCGGTGAGGGCGGCCTGCTCCAGCTCCTGTGCGATTTTCAGCAACGGGCTGTCCTGCATGCCGAGGGCTTGCAGCACCTCGTCGGCAGCTACTTTGATGATTTTGGCGCGCGGGTCAAAGTTCTTGTACACGCGGTGGCCGAAGCCCATGAGGCGGAACGGGTCGTTCTTGTCCTTGGCCTTGTTGATGAACTTGCTGGTATCGCCGCCGTCAGCTTCGATAGCCTCCAGCATTTCGATAACTTCCTGGTTGGCACCGCCGTGCAGCGGGCCCCACAGGGCGTTGATGCCGGCAGATACCGAGCCGTAGAGGCTGGCGTTGGCCGAACCTACGAGGCGTACCGTGCTGGTGGAGCAGTTCTGCTCGTGGTCGGCGTGCAGGATGAGGAGCTTGTTGAGGGCGCTAACCACTACCGGATTCATTTCATACTTCTCGGTGGGGAAGCTGAACATCATGTAGAGGAAGTTCGCGCAATAGTCCATGTCGTTGCGCGGGTAGTTCAACGGATGGCCCATGTTGTTCTTATAGGTCCAGGCCGCGATGGTCGGCATCTTCGCCAGCAGGCGAATGATGTTCAGTTCCATCTCCTCGGGGCTGAGGTCGGGCGACACGCTCTGCGGATAGAAGCCGGTGAGGGCGCAGATGAGCGACGACAGGATGGCCATGGGGTGCGTAGCCGACGGGAAGCCGTCGAAAATCTTCCGCATGTCCTCATGCACCAGCGTGTGCTTGGTGATTTGGCCGCTGAAGTTGTCGAGCTCAGCCTGAGTAGGCAACGCGCCGTAAATCAACAGGTAGGCTACTTCCAGGAAGCTCGACTTTTCGGCCAGCTGCTCAATGGGATAGCCGCGGTAGCGCAGGATGCCTTCCTCACCGTCGAGGAACGTGATGGCGCTTTTGGTGGCGCCGGTGTTTTTATAACCCGAGTCGAGGGTGACGTAGCCGGTCTGGTCGCGCAGCTTACCGATGTCAAACGCCTTTTCGTGTTCGGTGCCTTCGATTACGGGCAAGGTGATGGACTTGCCGTCGAGGATGAGTTCAGCTGTTTCTGCCATGGGCGGGAGGGGTGTGAGGGAAATAGAGTGCGAAACTAAGCCATACGGGTTAAGCCGGGAAATTTTCCCGGCTCCGCGCACGCATTCACTACAATTGAACGGGCCGGGAGGTTTCGTAAATATGCCCTAAAAAGTGCGCAGAAGCCATTTGGCAACGTTTGCGTCGATTTACCCCGGAAGTTGAGAATGCAGTTTTAAGGAAGGGTTATTTGCCGATGCAGAACTGGGTGAAAATGCTCGTGAGCAAATCTTCGGAGGAAATTTCGCCGGTGATTTCGCCTAGCGCCGCCAAAGCATGGCGCAGGTCGGCGGCCAGTAGCTCGGTGCCGCGGCCGGTATCGAGGCCGGTTTGCACGGCGGCTAGGTGAGCGGCGGCGGTTTCGAGGGCGCGGGCGTGGCGCACGTTGGTTACGATGGTAGCAGAGGCGTTGTTTTCGAGCGCTGAGCCGCGCACCTGCTTTACCAAGGTAGCTTGCAGGGTTTCGATGCCTTGGTTTTGCCCGGCGGCCAGCAGTACCAACGGTATGTCGGCATTGTGACCGGGCTGGCTCAGGCTAAAATCAGTTTCAAAAGCTTCCAAATCTTTAGCAGAAGTTAAGTCGGTCTTATTGCCCACGGCCAGCACTGGCAAATTCAGCCCAGTGGTCAGCGCCTGGATTTCGGCGCGTACTTCCGCTGGCGTCAATTCAGCCAAATCAAACAGATAGAGCAACAACGAAGCCTTGCGCACGCGCTCCCGGGTTCGGGCCACGCCAATGGCTTCCACCTCATCGGCGGTATCGTCGCGCAGCCCGGCCGTGTCCACGAAGCGGAAGCGCAGGCCGTCGATGCTCACTTCGTCTTCGATGAAGTCGCGGGTAGTGCCGGGAATGGCCGATACAATGGCGCGCTCCTCGCGCAGCAATGCGTTGAGCAGCGTGGACTTACCGGCATTGGGGCGACCGGCAATGACGGTGGTAATGCCGTTTTTGATGACGTTGCCCAGCTCGAAGGAGCGGAGCAGGCCCAGCACCACGCCGCGCACTTCGGCCAGCAGCGCGGCCAGGCCGGTGCGGTCGGCAAACTCCACGTCTTCTTCGCCGAAATCCAGTTCCAGTTCCAGCAGGGCAGCAAACTTGATGAGGCGGGCCCGCAACTCGCGCAACTCTTGGGAGAAGCCGCCGCGCAACTGGTTCAGGGCCACGCGGTGGCTTAAAGCGGAGTCGGCGGCGATGAGGTCAGCCACTGCTTCGGCCTGGGCCAGGTCCATTGCACCGCTCAGGAAGGCGCGCTTGGTGAACTCGCCGGCCTCGGCCAGGCGCGCGCCGTGGCGCAGGAGCAGGGCCAGCACCTGGCGCACCACGTAGTCGGAGCCGTGACAGCTGATTTCAACCACTTCTTCGCGGGTGAACGACTTCGGGGCGCGGAAGAGGCCGACCACTACTTCATCGAGGATTTCGCCGCCGTTGGGGTCGCGCAGGGTGCCGTAGTGCAGGGTATTGCCGGCCGCTTCGGCGAAGCTCTTTTTGGAGAATACGGACGCGGTGATGGCCACAGCAGCGGGACCGGAAAGCCGGATAACGGCCAGCGCGCCCGCGCCCGGCGGCGTCGATAAGGCGACAATGGTATCGGAGAAAATTGTCTGAACCACGGATTTTTCGGATTAATCGGATGCCCCGATTTGGTGGACGGTTGTCCCAAAACTGGCTTACTCGGTTACAAACAAGTTGCGGCTTACTTCGGCTGAGATGAGAGCGGTGCGCTCACGGTTTATTCTGAGCTCGAAGGAATTATCAAATGCTACCTTATCCAGCACTTCAATCATGGCTCCGAGCTGCAGGCCCACTTTGTCGAGGTATTGCAGGAAGGGCGCCGAGGTATTTTTGACGGCTGCCAGCGTGCCGAATTCGCCGGTGCATAGGTCGGCCAGCAGGCGGTGGGCGGGACGGCGGATGGCGCCATCCTCGGCGGGAATGGGGTCGCCGTGCGGGTCGAGGGCGGGGTGGCCCAGGAAGGCATCGAGCCGGCGCATGAGCAACGGCGACTGTACGTGTTCCAGCTCTTCGGCTACTTCGTGCACCTCGTCCCAGTTGAAGCCGAGCTGCTGCACCAGGAAAACCTCCCACAGCCGGTGCTTGCGGATGGTGAGCAGCGCCAGCCGCTGGCCTTCGGCAGTGAGCTGCACGCCGCGGTATTTCTCGTAGTTCAGCAGGCCCTTTTCGGCCAGGCGGCGCAGCATGTCCGTCACGGACGCCGCGCGGGTATCCAGCGCGGCCGCGATGCGGTTGGTGCTTACGCCGGCGGTATCCGGCTCCGCCTCGGCGAGCTTGAAAATGGCTTTGAGGTAATTCTCCTCGGTGTGGCTGGGCAGTTTGGCGGGGGGAATGCTGGAGGGAAATTCGCTCATGCTAGCGGGGGCGGAACAGGAAGGCCAGTGCAAAGCTGCATGTAAAAATGCACGCTTCGCACCGGCCCAATCTGCTCAGCCTAAAAATTAGCTACTTAAAATTTCAACAGCGCCGAGGCCCAGGTGAAGCCCGAGCCGAAGGCAGCCAGGCACACAAGGTCGCCGCGCTTGATTTTGCCTTCCTGCACGGCCTCGCTGAAGGCTAGTGGGACGGAGGCGGCGGTGGTGTTGCCGTAGCGCTGGATGTTGCTGAACACTTTGTCATCGCCGAGGCCCATTTTCTGCTGCACATATTGGGTGATGCGCAGGTTGGCCTGGTGCGGGATGAGCATGTCGATGTCCGAGGCCTGCAGCCCGTTCTGGTCGAGCGCCTCTTTGATGACCTGCGGGAAGCGCACCACGGCGTGCTTGAACACGTTCTGGCCGTTCATGTAGGGATAAAGCTCAGCCTGGTTATTCACGATGTACTCCACGCGGTTGTTGCGGTTTGAGCTGGGTTCTTTCACGATGAGCTCCTCGGCGTGCTCGCCCTGCGCGTGCAGGTGCGTGCTGAGAATGGCGTGCTCATCGGAAGTGCTGGGGCGGAGCACCATGGCACCCGCGCCATCGCCGAAGATGACGGCCACGCCGCGGCCTTCGGGCGTTTTATCGAGGCCGGAGGAGTGGATTTCGGAGCCCACCACGAGCACCGTGTCGTACATGCCGGTGCGGATGAACTGGTCGGCCACCGAGAGGGCGTAGATGAAGCCCGAGCACTGGTTGCGCACGTCGAGGGCGGGGCAGTTATTGGTCATGCCCAGTTCGCGCTGCATGAGCACGCCCGACCCGGGAAAGAAGTAGTCGGGCGAGAGCGTGGCGAAGACAATCATTTGCACGTCGTTGGCTTCCACGCCGGCCATTTCAAGGGCTTTGCGGGCGGCATTGGCCCCCATGTTGGCGGTGGTGTCGGTGCCTTCCTCGAACCAGCGGCGCTCCTGGATGCCGGTGCGCTCCTGAATCCAGGCATCGGAGGTGTTCATCATCGGCTCCAGCTCGGCGTTTTTAACCACGCGGCTCGGAACGTAGTGGCCGACCCCGGCGATGAATGAGTGACGTAAAGTTGCCATGGATGGTGGGAGGAAAAAAGTGGGCTAGGGGAGTGAGAGCCGCCGCGAGGGCAGGATTAAAATCAGTGTTGTAGCTACGGGCTACTGGCAAATTGGGGCGCAAAGGTGGCAGGTTAAATCACAGTATCCAGCAAATGCCACAATTTTTTGCCTTCGCCGGCCCACAGCACATCGGTCGGGACGCCGTTGGGATAGAACCGGTGGCTTTGCAGCCGGGCGGCCAAAGCGGGTGCATCAACCGGTTGTCCAAAGTCGACGGGCAGGCCTGCGCCGTGAGCGTCCAGCAGTTCCTGCCACAGCGGATTAGGCGAGGCCAGCACCGGCAGGCCGTGCGCCAGGTACTCAAACAGCTTGGTGGGCCGGCAGCGTTCCGTACTGGGATGCGGCCGGTAGGCCAGCAGGCCCAGGTGGCTTTGGCCGATTTCGGCCACAATGCGGGCGTGTGGCACCGGCTCGGCACCGCCGATGAGCGAGAGCCAATCGGGATTCTGAGTGGTCTGTTCCTGCAGTTGCCGCAGCAGCTCGGGCTGCTGGCAGAAGCCGATGATGGTGAGCCGCGCCCCGCCGGGCCACGCGGCGCGCAGTTGCCCGGCCAGGGCAATGGCCTCCCATACGCCATTCAATTCCGAGATAGTGCCGGAATAAAGCAGGCGCAGCGGCTCCGTAGGGGGGGGCAGTTTTATCGGTTGCTGGCGTAGTATTTCGCTCGGCTGGGGCTGGCACTTGTTTTCGAGCACCACTATGCGGCTTGACGGCAACTCCTTCAGAAACGGCAGCTCGGCGGCGTAGCTGACTTCGGCCAGAATAACCGCCGCCGCCCGCCGCGCCGCCCGCGCCTCCACCCAGCGCAGCCCGGCCGCCAGCCCGCGCCGCACAAGCCCCTGGTACACGCGCTGCGTCGAAACATTGAGCGCGTAGTTTTCACGGATGTCGTAAATGAGTTTTCGGCCCCGGCCCAGCGCCTGCCACAGCAGCGTGAGCGGCAGCAGCTCCGGCGCGTGCACAATAACCAGCTGCGGCCGCAACTCGCGCAGCAAGCGCCAGTAGCGCCATTGCGCGCCCAGCCGCGCCCAGCTTATCCGGGAGCCATTGAAAATAGCGTGTTGGAAAATGCCGGGCACGGCCGCAGCAACTGCCTGCCGCGCCACGCTCCGGCCCGCTATGTGCACCTGCACCTGCGGGCGGCACGCGAGGGTTTCGGCAAACTTGCCCCGCATGCGGGTATCGTCCACCGGTTTCAGTACCGAGGCCAGCAAAACCACAAATCGAGAAGAACCGGAGCCAAGCACGACCCAAAGATGGTAGTTTTGCTGCTTCTAAGCCGCTTCCACTGCAGGCGGCTTTCCTATTCATCCTCTTCGCCTCCTCAAATGGCTGACCTGCAAAACCAAATTGAAGCCGCCTGGGCCGACCGCGCCCTGCTCCAGACCCCCGAAACCAAAGCCGCCATCGAGCACGTCATCGAAGAGCTCGACAAAGGCCGCCTGCGCGTGGCCACTCCGCCCACCGAAGACGGCGGCGAGTGGACCATCAACGAATGGGTAAAAAAGGCCGTGATTCTCTACTTCCCCATCCGCCAGATGACCACTCAGGAAGTAGGCCCCTTCGAGTACCACGACAAAATGCTGCTCAAAACCGACTACGCCGGCCAGCAGGTGCGCGTGGTGCCGCCCGCCGTGGCTCGTTACGGCGCATTCCTGGCCCCCGGCGTCATCCTCATGCCTAGCTACACCAACATCGGCGCCTACGTGGGCGAGGGCACGATGGTGGACACCTGGGCCACCGTGGGCAGCTGCGCCCAGGTGGGCAAAGGCGTGCACCTGAGCGGAGGCGTGGGCCTTGGCGGCGTGCTGGAGCCCGTGCAGGCGGCCCCCGTCATCATCGAGGATGGTGCCTTCATCGGCTCGCGCAGCATCCTCGTGGAAGGCTGCCGCATCGGCAAGGAAGCAGTGATTGGCGCGGGCGTCACCATCACCGGCAGCACCAAAATCATCGACGTGACGGGCCCCGAGCCCAAGGAATACCGCGGTTATGTGCCGCCGCGCTCGGTGGTCATTCCCGGCTCCATTCCGAAGCAGTTCCCGGCCGGTGAATACCAGGTGCCGTGTGCCCTCATCATCGGCCAGCGCAAGCCCAGCACCGACTTGAAAACGAGTCTGAATGATGCGCTGCGCGACTTTGGGGTGAGCGTGTAATGTAGGTGCGGGGCCCTACCGGGTACGACCCCGCCCCTACAAAAAAGGCCGCTTCGTAAGAAGCGGCCTTTTTTATTCCTCATATTCCTCGCTATGCTCGGAATGACAGTTACACTCCGGCCTTCAATTTCTCGCCAAATAGCGCCTTCACCTTGTCCACTTTGGGGCGGGCCACAAACTGGCAGTAGGGCTCATGGCCATGCAGGTTGAAGTAGTTCTGGTGGTAGTCCTCGGCGGGGTAGAAGGTGGGGGCGGGCAAAATCTCCGTCACCACGGGGTTGGGGAAGGCGTGGTTGTCGTTGAGCTTCTTTTTATACTCCTCGGCCAGCTGCTTCTGCTCCTCGTTGTGGTAGTAGATGCCCGAGCGGTACTGAGTGCCCACGTCGTTGCCCTGGCGGTTGAGAGTAGTCGGGTCATGGGTTTTCCAGAAGATTTCGAGCAGCTCCTTGTAGCTGATAACGGCCGGGTCGAAAGTGATGTCGATAACCTCGTTGTGGCCCGTGAGGCCGCTGCACACTTCTTTATAAGTCGGGTTGGCAATGCGGCCCCCGGCGTAGCCGGAAACGACCTTCTCCACGCCCTTCAGGTTCTGAAATACGGCCTCGACGCACCAGAAGCAGCCGGCGCCAAATGTTGCTTTTTGCATGGGTAGGAAATAGATTCGTTGTGTTTGATAACAACGCGGTAGACGCGGTGCAGGTTTATTCCTTACAGCGCCTCGCCTCCCAAATGTCCCTGTACTCCACAAACGGGGTTTTCCACGACAAAAGATATGTGCGGAACTCCACAAATGGGTTTTAGCACGCAAAAAGGCATTTGTGGAATTCCACACATGGCTTCCGACGCACCAGCGGACGTTTGTGGCGCTCCACAAATGGGTTTCAGCGCGTAGGAAGGCATTTGTGGAGTTCCAAATGCCTTCCTACGTGCCAAAACGGGGCTGTGTAGTGGCATAGCTGGGAAAGGCCACCCTACTTCCGGAACCGTTCAGCCACCACCAGCTCCTTCGAGCCGGCGGTGTGCTGGTAGAAGCCCTCGCCCGACTTCACGCCCAGGCGGCCGGCCATCACCATGTTCACCAGCAGCGCGCAGGGAGCGTATTTGGGGTTGCCCAGGCCCTCGTGCAGCACCCGCAGAATGGCCAAGCACACATCCAGACCAATAAAATCGGCCAATTGGAGTGGGCCCATCGGGTGAGCCATGCCCAGCTTCATTACCGTGTCAATCTCCTCCACGCCGGCCACGCCCTCAAACAGCGTGATGATGGCCTCGTTTATCATCGGCATCAGAATGCGGTTGGCCACGAAGCCGGGGTAGTCGTTCACCTCCGTCGGCGTTTTGCCCAGTTGGCGCGACAGGTCCATCACCTGCTGCGTCACCGCATCGGACGTGGCGTAGCCCCGAATCACCTCCACCAGCTTCATCACCGGCACAGGATTCATAAAGTGCATGCCAATCACCTGCTGGGGCCGCTTGGTCACGGCCGCGATTTTGGTGATGGAAATCGACGACGTGTTCGAGGCCAGAATGGCATCGGCCGGTGCGTACTGGTCCAGGTCGCGAAAGATTTGCAGCTTGAGGTCTACGCTTTCGGTGGCCGCTTCCACCACCAGGCCCACACCGGCCACGCCGTCGGCAATGGAGGTAAAGGTTTTCAGGCGGCCCAGGGTGGCCGTTTTATCGTCTTCGCTCAGGGTAGCTTTGGCCACCTGGCGGTCCAGGTTTTTGGTGATGGTGCCCAGGGCACGGTCCAGCGAGGACTGATTAATGTCAATCAGCGAAACCAAAAAACCGTGCTGCGCAAATACGTGGGCAATGCCATTGCCCATGGTGCCGGAGCCAATAACGGCGACGTTCATAAGTAGCGGGAAAAGAGTGGGTGGGATGAGAACAGCGGCCTATCAGGCAGCCGGCACAAAGCTACGGTAGCATTGGTAAGCGGCGTTTTTGTTTGCGGGGAATGAAATATTTTTTCATTTGGGATATCTTTTTAATAAAGGGGCCCGTACAAAGCCACAGAGACACTTCTCTAACATTTTTTCACCTCCCCTTCATTCTTCTTAACACCTCCAAGTCATGGGCAACCTCCTGTATATCATCGCCGTCATTCTGGTCATCATTTGGGCCGTTAGCTTCTTCGGCGGCTACTTCACCGGCGGCATTATTCACGTCCTGCTGGTAATTGCCATCATCGCCATCCTGCTGCGCGTCATCAGTGGCCGAAGCGCTGTCTAGCGCACTCCGCAAGGGTTAATTTAAAAACACAAAAAAGCCGCGCTGGTACATCCAGCGCGGCTTTTTTGTGTTCATTCAACTCCGCTATTTGCCGATATTGAATAAAAAGCTAAAACGAATAACCAACCCTGGATATAACGAGAAAACAGAATTGTCGAAATTATACAGCGCCACGATATCGGCGGCGGCGTTCTGGCCCAAGTAGGAACGGTAACCAATGCCAGCCAGCGGAGTGGTCACCGTACGGTTAATTTTTGCCAGATAACCATTGCCGTCATAGCCCGCCAATTGTGCGTTGGTTACCTCGTATTCGCCGTGGATAAAGAATTCTTTGTACACGATGTACTGAGCAAAAACTTTAAATCCCAGGCTGCTGCTCGAAAGGCTATTGGCACCAGAGGCCGTCAGGGTGCCACTCGGAGTCGGGTAAGGGACGCCGTAGGTGCGATAAAAGTTGTCGGGCGAAAGCGAGTAGTTGTTGTAGGCGTATGAGATGCCCGGGCCCACGGCAAGCTTATCCGTAAGCCGGTAGCCAAGCGCGGGCGCCAGGCTGACGTTGAAATTGCTGATGCCATCCACCGACGTAAAGCCCAGGCCCAGGTTGGTGTACAGAAATTTCTTCGTCGGCGGCTTGTCTTCCGCTCCGCCGGCCTTGGTGTTTTTCCGGTTCGGGAAGCTCAGGCCCGATGGCGCGTCGGGCGTCGATTGCACCGGGGCATTATAGGTCGGCTCGGGAGTGGGCGCAGGCTCCGGGGTAGTGGCGGGCACCGGCGTGGGTTCCACCGGCCGGGGCTGAGCCGGCTGCGGCGCGGGCGGGGCCGTGTTCAGCACGGGCTTGTCTTGGGCCTGCGCCCGGAAAGTGGGCAGCCCAGCCGCCGCAACCAACAGCAGTACCGGAAGCAAATGACGTTTCATGCGAAGAGTGTAGAAGGAAAATAAGTGGGGTAACTGTCCGTGACCGGGTAACGAAAGCGGCCGGAAAATTATTCATTTTCCGGCCGCTTTCGTCGATTGCTTAAGCCATTTGGTACATTTTCTGGCGCTGGGCCTTCAGCGTTTCATCGGCCAGGTATTCCTCGTAGTTCATGCGCCGGTCGATGATGCCATCGGGCGTGAGCTCGATGATGCGGTTGGCCACGGTTTCGATGAACTGCAAGTCGTGCGAAGCAAAGATGAGCGAGCCGGTGAATTCCTTCAGCCCGTTGTTCAGGGCCTGAATGCTTTCCAGGTCCAGGTGGTTCGTCGGGTCGTCCAGCACCAGCACGTTGCCGCTTTCCAGCATCATCTTTGAGAGCATGCAGCGCACCTTCTCGCCGCCGCTCAGCACGTTGGGCTTCTTCTGCGATTCCTCGCCCGAAAACAGCATCCGGCCCAGCCAGCCGCGCACGAAGCTCTCGTCCTTCTCCACCGAGTACTGGCGCAGCCAGTCCACCAGGTTCATGTTATCGGCCTGGAAGAAGGAGCTGTTTTCCTTCGGGAAATAGCTGGGCGTGATGGTGGTGCCCCACTTGTACTCGCCTTTGTCGGCCTTAGCCTCGCCAAAAATAATATCGAACAGGAGGGAAGCCGCCCGGTCGTCGCGGCCCACGATGGCCACCTTATCGCCCTTATCGAGCGTGAAGGTCACGTTCTTGAGCACCGGCTGACCATCCACTGATTTGGCTACGCCTTCCACCGTCAGCAGCTGGTTGCCAGCTTCGCGCTCGGGCTTGAAGGCGATGTAGGGGTAGCGGCGCGACGAGGGCTTGATTTCCTCCAGCGTCAACTTTTGCAGCAGCTTCTGGCGGCTGGTGGCCTGCTTCGATTTCGAGGCGTTGGCCGAGAAGCGACGCACAAACTCTTCGAGCTCCTTGCGCTTGTCCTCGGTTTTCTTGTTCACGTCCTGGCGCTGGCGCAGGGCCAGCTGGCTGCTCTCGTACCAGAACGAGTAGTTGCCGGGGTACATCGTGATTTTCGAGAAGTCCAAATCGGCCATGTAGTTACACACGGCATCAAGGAAGTGGCGGTCGTGGCTCACCACAATCACCGTGTTCTCAAAGTTGTCGAGGAAGTTCTCCAGCCACAACACGCTCTCCGCGTCCAGGTTATTGGTCGGTTCGTCGAGCAGCAGCACGTCGGGGTTGCCAAACAGGGCCTGTGCCAGCAGCACGCGCACCTTCTCGCTGGCGCCGAGGTCGGCCATGAGCGAGTAGTGCTTGTCTTCGGTAATGCCGAGGCCGGAGAGCAGCTCGGCGGCTTTGTACTCGGCGTCCCAGCCTTCCATATCGGCAAAGTCGCTTTCGAGCACGCCCAGGCGCTCGCCGTCGGCATCGGTGGCCGTGCCGGCGTCGTACTTGGCGTAGAGGGCGTCTTTCTCCGTCATCACCTCGGCCAGGCGCTGGTGGCCCTGAATCACGGTTTGCAGCACGGGCTGGTCGTCGTAGGCAAACTGGTTTTGCTTGAGCACGGCTAGGCGCTGGCCGGCGGGCATTTCAACCGAGCCGGTGTTGGGCTCGATTTCTCCCGAGAGAATTTTTAGGAAAGTGGATTTGCCGGCCCCGTTGGCCCCAATCAGGCCGTACACGTTGCCCGGCAGAAACTTAACGGTAACGTCTTCAAACAGCACGCGCTTCCCGTAGCGCAGGCTCACATTGGTGGTCGAAATCATTCAGTCAGAAAATAGTAGCTCACAAAATCCGCGCATTTGGCGCGCAGCAGCCCGGCAAAATTACGCAACAGGACCCCCGCTGGAATCGTTGCGAAAAAAGTTGTTGACAAGCCTCCCGAAAATAACTATCTAGCAGGGCAATTAGTGCCCGGGGCCACCCACAGCGTCGCCTCCCGCACCCAGACCTTTGGATACAACCCTCCAACACTGGGGCAAGTATAAAAGCATCGCAGTAGCTGCCGGCGGGCCGGCCTATCCTTTTTATTTTTTTACTACTTACGGGCATGGCAGACAATCAGTTGACTTCCGAAAGCAATGGCTTCCGCATGGGCGCGTTCACGGCCGCCGTGCTGATAGCCTACACCGGCATTGCGGCAGCGGCCGGGTTCCTGGGTAAAATCGAGGCCGGCACGCTTGATATCTTCATTCTGGCGGCGGGCGTGGTGCTGGCCATTCGCCGCCTCCGGCTGGCCAAAGGACGGCACATGTCCTATTTTCAAGGGTTTAGCACCGGCATCATTGCGGCCCTGGTGGCCTCGTTGCTGCTGGGCGCTTTCTTCTGGCTGTTGGGTGGCGTTAGCCAAGCTGCCGTGCGGCAAATTCAGGCCCGGGACTTGTTCGGAGCCGACCTCGGCGTGCTCATTGGCGGCCTAGGCATCATTCTGCTGGGTACCATGACCGGCGTGGTAACGTCGCTTATTGCTATGCAATACTTTAAAGTGCCTGAACATCAGCCAATAGTTGGCATCGAATAACCGGGTTTCAAGGAGCTTTTAAACGTAAAAAGGCCCTTCCGAGGGCCCTTTTCTTTGAGCCAGGAAGTATTGTATTTTTGTTGTTTTATAAGAAAAATTAGACAAAACAGAAACTAAATAATAACTTGCAGCTGTTTGAGAAAAACCAGCTCCCGATAGCTGACAAAAAGATGTTTTTTATGTCCAAGTATTCTCTCATAATCGTTTTTGCATTGGCCTGCTTTTCAGCCCGTGCACAGATGTCGGACCGGCTCTCCGAACACCCAAGTGCAAAAATCACCGTAGTCCGGAAGTCCGCCGCCGAACAAGCCGCTATAGCTGAAACCCGAGAGATGACCAATCGGCTGCATCTCAACGAAGGCCAGTTTCTGAAGCTGTTGCCACTGAATCGTACCAAGCTGGCCGGCTTGCACAGCATCGACCAGCAATACAAAACCGACGAGGCCACCCGGGCCGCCAAAGCCGCCGAGTTGGAAGCGCAGTTTGAACAGGAATGCAGCCGCATCCTGACGCCTTCGCAGCTCAGCCAGCTTCAGCAGCAAAACGGCCAGCCCAACAACACACCGGCCAATACCGGCAACGGACTCGGCTAATAATCATTTCATCGAAACGAAAAGGCCCGCCATTCATTTGGCGGGCCTTTTTTATTTTGATGTGAGCGGGTCGGTCAGCACTTCCGTGACGGTGCCCAGCGGGCCGAAGCGCAGGCTGATGCAGGGCGCTCCCGAACGGGCGTGGCCCGCGTTGCACTGCGAGCCGGGCTCGAGGTAGTAATAGTAGACTTTTTCGGTGCCGGCCCGCAATTCCTCTTCATCGGGCGGGCCGAGTAGGGCGTTCACATCGTCGGCCCGGGCTTCGTAGAGCTGCTCTTTGGCGCGGGTGAGGGCCGGCACGGCCGCGCGCCGCTGGTTTTTGCAGGCGTAGGGGTCGGCGCGCCAGGCGGCGGCATCAAAACCGGGCACCTGGGGCAGGGCGTGCCCGCAGCCAAACAAGAGGGCGCTGCCCAGGGCCGCGCTGGCCAGCTGCTTGAAAAAGGAGGAAAAAAAAGCGGCTGACATCAGAAAAAAGCGAAATAAACGTTTGTGGAGGGTCGCAACTTAGCGAAACTAAGCACTATTTTTGGCTCACCAGCGTATAGGGGCTTGCATTAAAATTATTCAAATCTCATATAGTTTTAATTATTTGATGACCAGAAAGTTTTTTTCCACTATTGCGGTATTGAGCCTGTTGGCTGCTGCCAAGCCGGTGGCGGCCCAAAGCCAAAAGGCGGCCGTAGGGGCCCTGCCGGTGCCTGCCCGGCGGGCTTATTACCAGGTTGCCTTTATGCAGCAAGCCGTGGCAATGTACGCTAAAATGCACCTGGGAGCCTCCGGACTGTCGCTGCCGGTGTTTCAGGAGGGCTTGGTGGGCTATTACAATCTGCGCTCGACGGGGCACTACGCGGCCGCCCCGCCGGTGCTCACCCTAATTGACTTTAGCCAACCCAGCCAGCAAAAGCGACTGTGGGTTATCAACGTAGAAAAATGCAAAGTCCTGTTTCATACGCTGGTGGCCCACGGCAAAGCCAGCGGGGAAGACCGGCCGCTGGCATTTTCGAATAAGGACGGCTCGGAGATGAGTAGCCTGGGGTTTTATCGCACGGCTCCAACAACTTACGTAGGCAAGCACGGGCTGTCGCTGAAAATTGCGGGCATGGACCCGGGCTTCAATTCCAACGCTGAAAGCCGGGCAGTGGTGGTGCACGGCGCCGAGTACGTGTGCGAGGATTTCGTGAAAGCCCACGGCCGCCTGGGGCGCAGCCAGGGCTGCCCCGCGTTGCCAGTCGCTGAAACGGAAGCCATTGTGAAAACCATTCGGGGGGGGAGCGTGATATACCTGCACGGGCCGGCGGGCGCGGGGTACCGCTCGCAGTGGCTGAACGTGGACACGGCGGCCTCGGCGTTTGCCAGCCAGCGCGGCGGTGCCGGGCGAATGCAGTAAAAGCAGACGCTGGAAATAACCAGAACGAAAAGGGTGCGTTTAAAGCGCATCGGGCGCAGCCCGTAGCAGTGAGCTATGGCTGCGCCCGCTTCTTTTTCACCCTTTTTCGTTCCCTGTCATGCGCTTAAATCTCCGCTTCATCATTGCCATCATCGTGGCGGCGGTGTCCCTGTTCGGTTACTTTTTTCATACTTCCACCAATGAAGTGACGGGCGAAACCCAGCACGTCAACATGAGTGCCGACCAGGAAATTGCTCTTGGGGTGCAGGCCGCTCCCGAAATGGAAGCCCAATACGGCGGCGAAAGCCCCGACGCCCGCGCCACGGCCGCCGTGCAGGCGGTGGGTCAGAAAATCATCAGCAGCACGAAAGCTGGCCAGACGCCCTACCGCTTTCAGTTTCACTTGCTGGCCGATGACCAGACTATCAATGCATTCGCGCTGCCCGGCGGGCAGGTATTCATTACGCAAGGTTTGCTGAAAAACCTGACGTCGGAAGGGCAGCTGGCGGGCGTGCTGGCGCACGAAGTTGGCCACGTAGTTGCCCGGCACTCGGCCGAGCAGGTAGCCAAATCAAACCTGACCCAGGGCCTGGCCGGCGCGGCCAGCATAGCTTCGTACGACCCCAACAGCCCCGGCAGCTCGGTAGCGAAGGCGGCCATTGCGGCGGCCATTGCCAAGGTGGTGTCGCTGCGCTTTAGCCGCAACGACGAGCTGGAGGCCGATAAGCTGGCCGTGGATTTCACGCCCAAAGCTGGCTACGACCCGCGCTCGATGATAAAAGTGATGGAAATGCTGCAAAGCCAGCAGGGGCGTAGCTCGACTCCCGAATTTATGAGCACCCACCCCGACCCCGGCAACCGCATTGGCGAACTGCAAAAGGAAATCGCGGCCGAGTATCCGCAAGGCGTGCCGGCCGGGCTGAAGCCATAAGGACCACGGATTCGCTCGGATTTTTCGGATTGCCCGGATTTTGTGGACGAATTTAAACTGCAAAAAAGGCCACCTCGCAGGTGGCCTTTTTTATTACATCTTGCTATGGAATTGAAGTTTTAGCCGTCTATAAAAATCCGGGTAATCCGAAAAATCCGAGCGAATCCGTGGTCAGAAGTTAGGCGGCGTGAGGTTTTTGAAATGGCCATTTAGCCGCACCCGGTCCTTGAGGCGCTCGGTTTCGAGCACGACGGGCAGGATGGTGTCGAGGTGTTCGCGGACCATTTCCTGGCGTTCCTGCTCGCTGGTGGTGGCCAGGAGCTGGTATTCCTGCTCGGTGCTGAAGCCGATGTGGTGGGCTACGTCGAAAATGCAGTAGTCGGGGGCCAGCTCCAGCAGGAGCTTGCGCAGGCCGAGGGCTTCGTAGAGCTGGCGAACCTGCTTGGTGATGATTTCGCGCAGTACCGGGTCGGGCACGTTGTCCTGCACCACGTCTTCGACGAGGCCGCCGGCGTAGAGCTTGCCGGGGGCCTGGCGGTAGAATTTATTGATACGGAACACGCCCACGGCCTTGGTGCGGATGTCGAGCTCGCCGCTGGCGTAGGTTTGCTCCACGCTCACGAGGCGCATTTCGGTGCCCAATTCACTGAGCGAATTGTCGAGATACGGCGGGATGCCGAAGGTGGTGTTCTGCTCAATGCACTCGCGTACCAGCTGGCGGTAGCGGGGCTCAAAGATGTGCAGGTTCAGTTTTTCGCCCGGAAAAACGACCAGATTTAACGGAAACAGCGGAATCAGGCGGGCCATGGGCAGCGAAACGGAAAAGAGACATAACTACCGGACTCAACAACAGGAGCGGGTGGTTGGGTTTAGGGCGACCGACTGGAACGCGCGATAAGTGAAGCGGATGGCAAGGTAGGCGCGAAAGCCGAAACCCCGCCAGCCGCGCTATTTTTGCACTCCATGCCTTCTGCCAAGCTGATTCCCGACGTTTCCGTACTGCTCAAAAGAACCGGCCGCCTGCTGCTGCAAGTGGGGGCCGCGCTGTTTCTGACTTCCATTGCCTGGGTGCTGATTTACCGGTGGGTGGCTCCGCCCGCGACCTGGCTGATGCTGGACCGCCGCGCCCACGCGCCGGTGGGGCTGGGCTATTACGGCATTCAGGAAGAGCCCCGGCACATTCGCTACCGGTTCCGCAGCCTCGACGAAGTAGCGCCCAGCGTGCCCCTGGCCCTGGTGGCGGCCGAAGACCAGCGCTTCCTCATTCACCACGGCTTCGACCTAGATGCGCTAACCAAGGCCGCCAAACGCAACTGGAACGGCGACGGCAAGCACATTGTGGGCGGCAGCACGATTTCGCAGCAGGTGGCCAAAAACGTGTTTCTGTGGCAGGGCCGCAGCTACGTGCGCAAAGCCGCCGAGGCGTATTTTACGGTGCTGATTGAGACGCTCTGGAGCAAGCGCCGCATCATGGAAATGTATCTGAGCGTGGCTGAAATGGGGGATTGCACCTTCGGGGTGGAGGCTGCCAGCCAGCGCTACTTCGGCAAGCCCGCCAGCCAGGTGAGCCCGGCCGAGGCGGCGCTGCTGGCCGGCGTGCTGCCCAATCCGCTCCGCTTCCGGGCCTCGAACCCCGGGCCGGTGGCGCGGGCCAAGCAGCTGCGGGTGCTGCGGCTGATGCGCAACTTGGGCGGGACGCGGTATGTGGCGGAGATGCTGAAATGAGAAGTCAAATTAACCCCGAACGTCATGCAGAGCGCAGCGAAGCATCTTGCCCGAGATAGTAAATCAATCATGTGGACGAAGCGGGCAAGATGCTTCGCTACGCTCTGCATGACCGTTGGGCTGAGCCTCGCCGGCTGCACTACGGCGCGCTCACCTGTTTCCACAGCTGTCAATGCGGCTGCGGCGCGCCGGGCCATTGTGCAGGTGCTCACGACCCAGACGGCGGCCTGGAATCGGGGCGACATCCCCGGCTTTATGGATGGGTACTGGAAGTCCGATTCACTGGTGTTTATCGGGCGGAAAGGGCCAACGTATGGCTGGCAACCCACGCTGGCCAACTACCAGAAAAACTACCCCGATGCGACTGCCATGGGCCAGCTGGATTTCTCAGGGCTGCGGGTGACACTGGTGGCGCCCACGGCGGCGCAGGTGGTGGGGCATTGGCACTTGGCGCGGCCGGCCGCACTCGGCGACTTGCAGGGGTATTTTCTGCTGGTGCTGCGCCAAATTGACGGCCGCTGGCTGGTGGTGGCTGACCACACCAACTAGCGCTGGGACTGAGCATAAACCAAGCTGAAACTATTTAATTGAATAAAGTCTGAATTTTATGTGATTATTCTTTCCTTTGAGGCAGTGGTGCTTATTGCCCAAGGCTTTTTTTGTAGAGAATAATGGTTAGTAAACAGTGTTGCCAAAGCCTTTGCCCGGCAAATAGACAGTTGAAATGGGTGAGTGGGGGGAGGTGGCGGTTGCTGGCGGGCTTGCTGGGCATGAGCCTGGGGGCCAGCGCTCAGCAAACCCGCCAGCAGCAAACGCCGCTGACGGCCCAGCCGCTCGATTCGCTGGCGCAGTTGCGGGGCGTGGTGATGGATTCGGTAAACGGGCACCCGATAGCGGGAGCCGTTGTAGTAATAAAAGGGAAAAACGTGGGCGTGGCAACCGACTCGAGCGGGAAATTCAGCCTGCTGCTGCCACTGGGCGAGTGCCAACTGGCCATCAGCTCCCTGGGCTTCGCCACGCGGACGTATAGCATCGGTAAAAGCGACTTTGGCTACAAGAAGCGGTACTTCGAGCCGCCCACGTTTTACCTGCTTTCGGGGGGCAAGGAATTACAGATGCTGGTGGGAAGCGTAAGGGGGGCAGGACCGGTAGCAAAGTCCGATACCTGTACGAAGGTGCAGGTGTATTTTGCCACCGACCGCCAGGCCAACAAGCCGGTGGGGGCGATAACGGACTTTGGCAACGGCCGGGGCCGGGGTGTGAGCTACGGAACGGCCGAGGTGACCATCCCGAGCATTCACAAGAAGGGGGGGATGGAGCGCCCGGGCTTCTTCGGGCGGGAGGACCCCAAGGTGGACGTGGTGCTGCGCAGCAACCAGTTGCTGGCCAACGCGGCGTTTTTTGCGCGGCTGCGCGAGCAGGTGGCTGGCAGTGCCCAGTCGGCGGCGTTTGTGTTCGTACACGGCTACAACGTCTCTTTTGCTGAAGCAGCGCGGCGCACCGCCCAGATGCACTTTGACCTAAAATTTCCGGGGGTGCCGCTATTTTTCAGCTGGCCTTCCCAAGCCGCGGTGGAGTCTTACGTGGTGGATGAGCAGAACGCCGAATGGGCGCAGGACGACTTTAAGACGTTTCTGCTAGATTTTCTGACGCGCACGAACGCGCAGCAGGTCTACATCATCGCGCACAGCATGGGCAACCGGCTGGTGGCGCGGGCGATGCGCGACGTGCTGGTGGAGCGCCCGGAGCTGGCGACCAAAGTGCAGGAGCTGATACTTGCCGCGCCCGACATTGACGCCGCGGTGTTCAACCGGAACATTGCCCCGGTGTTGGAGCGCAGCCGCATCCATACCACGCTGTATGCCTCGAACGGAGACAAGGCCCTGAAGGCTTCGCGGCTGGCCCACGGCCGGTATGCCCGGCTGGGGCTGGTGGAAGGGCAGGTGCCTTACACCATGCGCGGAATGGAAACCATTGTGGCCTCGGAGGCCGACCCGGAGGCATTAGGGCTGAATTTTGGCCTGGGGCATTCGTACATCGCCGAGGTGCCGCTGGTGCTCACAGACCTGGGCGGGCTGATTGTAGGCGGGAAACGGCCGGAGCAACGCCCGTCGCTAACCAAAATGTCGGCGGGGGGACAGAGCTACTGGAACCTGAAACCAGGCAGGTAAAGGTTCTGTAGCGGTAGGCGCTGAGCAGCTTGTGAGTGGATTCCCCACTGATAAAGCGGATGCATTAGGGGGCGTTACCGGGCTTTTAAACAGCCCTTAAGCGCCGGCTTCAACAACAAATAAAAAGCCCGCTTCAGACCGAAGCGGGCTTTTAGCATGCAAAAAAGAAGACTACAACGCGGCGCGGCGAGTGGTGACGGCCGTCACAAACGTGTCGAGGGTGGCGATGTCGCTGGTGAGGGTGTCGCGGTCCAGCTCTTTTTCGAGCTTGGCGGTGGGGCCGTAGTTCTCCATTTTGCTGGTGAGGTTGTTGACGCGGGTTTCGTAGCGGTTGAGTTGGTTCTGGTTGCGGCGCTTGTCGTCGCCATCGGGCAGGGCAGCCACCACGGGCGTGAGGCCGGCAATCAGGGCCTGGGTGGCGGTGAGCTCCGTGCCGGCGCTGGTGGAATCGTTCCAGTTGTCGAGCTGAAACTGGAGGTTGTTGAGCCGGTTGGTGAGGCCGGTGCGCTCGCGCTGCTTGGTGGCGAGCAGCGCGTCGCACTCGGCCTGGGTGGTGAGGAGGTTGGTGGAAAACGCCATTTTGGTAAACAGTAAAAGGGTAGTTAAAACAGCCGGCTCGCTCCCGCGCTCCGCTGCCCCCTAAACAGCTGGTTGCTAATAGATATTGTGCAGTAGCCCGGCACAATCTTTTCAGGCGTTTTCCGTTGCGGCCAGCTCCTGCGCCACGGCCGCGGCTTCGGCACGCAGCCCGGCAATGCGAATGCGCAGCCGGGCCTGGGCCGTACTGCCGCTGCGAGCCAGCTCCGCGTGGGCCTTCGCCTCGAACGTGGCCAGCCAGGCCGGGGCCGCGCCGCCCGCTGGCGTCAGAGCGGCCATGAGCACCGGCAGGGCGGCCAACCGACGCCGCGCCCAGGTGGCCCGCGCCGGCAGCTGGTCCAATTCGTGATTGAGCTGGTCGGCCCGCAGCTGACAGGCGCGCAGGTGCTTGTGCAAAACGTCCGCGTCAGGGGCTTCCGGTTCGGGCTCGGCCAGGGTGTTGTGGTAGGCCAGGGTGAGGGCCGCGTGCGGCAGGGCGGCGGGGAGCGGCAGGGGGCGAATGCCACGCTCTACTTGATACATCATGTCCTTATTGAGGCCTAGGCAACGCCCAATGGCGGCGTTGCTCAGGCCAAAAAAGGTGCGCAAACGTGTTAATAAGACAAGGTGTTCCATATGCGCGTTTTGCTCTACTTTTCAGAACAACGCGCAAAATGTAGAGCAAATTATATGCGTGTTTTGCTCTGCATTTTCTGATTAGAGTCAAAAGGTGGAGCAAATTAATAACTGTCGTTTAATGACTTATTCGATTTGTTTTATTCGGATTTGAGTTTGTAAGTAATAACATTTTCACGAATCAGATAAGCGATAGAAACGCCCGCGTCAACCATTTTATCTAGTAGCCAAATAAAATCTTGATGTAGCTGGCGATTGGCCTTAATTCGTATAATGTGCTGCTGATATAAACGCTCGATTAGCTGAGTAGCCATAGGCTGTAGTAAGGGAGTGTGCATATCGGGTTCAGTTTGAAGGATTCTCACAACCCATCCTAAGGCTCTAGGCAACAACGTTTGGTCGCCGATGGTAGCTAATGCATTGATAACCGACTTCAAATTCACGCGGCCAAATTGGTTGACAGCACGCTCATAAAAATCGCCTGCGGAATTCAAGGGTAACCAAGAGGTGGCTTCAAAATTCCAATGTGTATCTAGCAATACAAACTTGGAAAAGCGTGCTGTTCCTAAATCAGTGAGACGTTTCAGTAGGAAATTCCATAATTGCCAAAACGTATCAGTAGCGGACGTCTTAAGCCCAGTGTCTGAGGAGTTATAGACAAGCTTGTCAAGATTTAGGATTGTGTATTCCAATACATTCCCAACAATTTCGCTGGGGCTCTGCCCGCTATTATACCGAGTGGGAGCGTAACCGACAGCGTTAGTTACCAGAATATCAAGTATGCTTGAGCTAACGCTAAACCTGTTCAATATCAATGAATGGGAGAAGTACTGCCAAACCCACATAGTATTCTCATAATTCATGGTTGGGTCGCCCCGCATGGACCGCCGATAGCGCGGGACATCATCGTCCTCCTCCTCCTTCTGAACACCCAGCATCATAAGACTACATAGCACTTGCATAAATCTTATTTGCTCATCGTCGGCTGTATCGTACGGAATAATAGCCAGCGCTTTGGGTAATATCCATGTACTGTTGTTAGTAAAATCAAGGCCTGCTAAGTCGATAGCAACACCATCGGGATTAGTGAGTAAGGTATTTAAAAACTCGCGCTCAACCGTTTGGAACTGAGCAAAGCTTTCTGGGTCTGATGCATCGTAGGTGTACTCTTTTTCTTTAGCAAAGCGAGCGTATGCTACAACTCCCTTCCAGATGGTTTTGTATTGCGTGGGGTGCTCTAGTGCTACCCCCTCCCGGAGGTGCTTAAAGACATGCTCTAGTTCATGGTTAGAGATATGCGAGACAATAGTTCGTATCGTGAAGAGTATAAGTTCTTGTGTATCCGCCTCTTCAGTCAAATGCTTGAATAGCAGACTAAATGATTGAAGGTAAAGGCCAGTATCAAGAACGGAAGACTTACCCGGGAAATCTGTTGTTTCGTAGTAGCTCCGTGCTGATATAATCTTGTATTCAATGTTGATAGCCAGCACCGTTATTGCCCATTCGCGCTGTGCATCGGTAAGCTGCTCGGCGAAATGACGCAGGCCAATTATCGCCAAGCCAGCCGGGCGTTGCAAATAGTGATTGGTGTATCCGGGTTGGTTGAATTCCTCATAGGCAGTAACCCACTGTTCATACTCATCTGATGGGATTGATTTGTCTTCAAAAATCTTGCGAACCCACTCGGAGTGTGCAAGAACTTTGCGTTCTGGCGCTGCTTCAATATTATAAGCTTCCAGACCTGCTTTAACTTTCTCGTCATAAGTAGGCTGTACTAAAAACTTGTTTGGTTCGTCTGGCACTGGCTCCATCTCCCATTTTGAGATGTCGAGCTCATTCAGCATTTTGTGCCACACATAATCATTCTCATCCAGTTCGGCATAATGCGTAGCAATGATGCCTCTGATTTGCTCCCGATATTCACCTCCTGTCATCTGATATGAGATAACAAAATCGACTAAGCCACGTGAATGGGCATTTCGATGAGGTAGGTGATTGAACTTGTAAGTTACCTCTTGTGCAAAGGGGAGGTGCATATCGGCTGGGCTGAGAACAGAATGTTCACCTAGGCGACGGTGAAGGTCCCATTTAAAGCATTGTTTTGCTGTAAGTAGCGGCAACCATTCAGCACCCAACTCATCTGGATAGGCTTGGGCTATGCCTGCTAACATTCCTGTGAGGAGCGCAGAACTGGAATTCTCAATTAGAAACCTGAAGTACTGCTGCACAAGGGTGCGGCTTGTGTCGGTTTGCATTTGGCAGCGTTCCAACAGGAACTGCTCCGTGCTCATCAGCACCGTATGCAATATGTTTGACGTTACAATGGTGCCTCTGTGGGCAGCCCATAAAGTATCATTACCAAACTGATGAATCTTACTGCTATCATTGGCAGTAAGGGCGAATTTCTCAAGGGATTCGTCACTGTCACGTTGTGCTTTTTGATAACAAGCAGCACAATAATTAGCAAGTTCTACCACAAACTGAAGCCCCTTAACGGTGCTGAAGCGCAGTAGAGACAAAATTGGCGACTTAAATACACCCGCCGGAAAGGTATGCCTTAAGTGAGCTTCAAGGCCAAATTCTTCTTCTCGGCTGAGCCGTGAGCTAAGGCTGTGCCCATAGAGCTCCTTCTTTCCCTTGGGTTTGAGCTTCCAGGTATTATTAGCTACCTGAATAACAGCATTTGGTAAGTGCTTGCAAAGCGGGGCAGAATAAAGCCCGGATAAGCACACCTCTACTACTCGGTCATAGAAGCCGCTAACGCGGTAGTCGCGGTCACGGGTTTTGGGAGAGCTAGCCCTTTGTAACAACTCACTGACTTCGGTAGGAGCTAGCTGAACAACTTTAAACAATACTATCAGCAACTGCTGCACTACTGACTCCTCCGACCGGGAATCCCAAGAATTATCCGCCTTCTCCATCTCGGCTACCCAGACAAGTAGCATATCCTTCACCGGCTCTGCCTCGGCTGGCAAGTCTCTCCAGATTCCGTTTATGTTACTCGCCCACTCAATTATTAAATTGGCAATGAGTATTCGTGCCTGTTGTAAGACAGTAAAATACTCGCTGATGAATTGCAGAGCATAGCGCCAGCCTGACCCAATTGGATTTGGATTAATACTACGGCCGCCAGTCGACCAACTGGAGCTTTGGCGGCAGGCAGTGCGAATAAGGTGAATACAACGACATAGGAAAGTAGCGTCGTTCTGGAGTAAAAGGTCTTGAAAAGCTTTGAAGAAGATTTCGCTATCAGGTGAGCGGAACACTGCAATGAGCATCTCGTCAAGCCAGTAATTTGCGATGGTTTGGCTGGCCTGTGCTTGCGTAATGAGTTGGAAAACATCTTGAGCTTCTTCAGCTAACTGGTCTTCAACCCATAAACGAAACGCTCGACGCATAGCTGGCTCACTACCGACCGCAGTAAAGAATTGCTCTGCATTACGGTGCGTTTTCCAATGGTCGTGAATGAATTTTACCAAGGCCAAGTCTTCCAGCACGTCGTGTGTTGGTGCGTAACCATCGTTTCCTTCCTCGCTGAATATTATACCGTCATTTTCAAGTGCGAAAACGGCGTCTTCGCTAACGCCAATTGGCTCTATGAATAGACTCATGTGTTGCGCCCGCTGGATGGCTACCCCAAGAAATGCGCGCTTTCGCTTTAGAGGCATACCTTGGTCCCGAACAGTAACATTTTCAACCAGGTGCTGCCATAACTTTTCTTTAAAGCCCGACAGCGTCACACCAGACAAATCCTCAGTAGTCCTATCCGTTAACGAGACCGATAGGTCTAGGTATTTTAAGCTTTTTAAAAGTGACTTAAGGTTAGGATTTGCGAGCAAGCTCCGCAAGCTGGGTGCAACTGCTGCAAATTGACCTAGCTCTTCATCAGTGAGAAGCGGAACATCTATGATGTTTGTCTTGCTAATGCCGAACTTGTGAACAATCAAGTCAATGGCATAGCGCCGGCATGTTAGTACTATCCTCACGTTGGTACCTGCCGCAGATTCCAAGTAAGCTAGTAACTGCCGAAAAGCATTGCCAGGGTCACCTTCTAATAGCTTTTCGGCACTGTCGACAACAATGGTCTTTTCAGGTAATAGGGCTAGGTAGGCAAATAACTCGGATAACTCTATACTAACTCCTTGCTTGGCAAATACGTGGCTTAAGTGTGGCTCATTGAATTGGTCGGCTCGGAAAACGAAGGTGGCATCCCCTGAGCGCTGTTCGGTTATCCAGTCCCGTACGACAGCCGATTTACCTACACCCGCGGCACCAGCTACAATAGTAAGTTGGTCCTCGTTACAGGATTCCGTAATGCGGTTTTTGAGGTCCTCGCGTGGAAGCTGGTAGCCCGCCACGGTGTTCTTCATAGGCAGCAGGATAGCATGCCCGTTTGAATAGAGCTTGCGTAAGGCCTGATGTGCAGGCTCCAATTTTTGCAGGCTGAATTGCTGATAAACGGGCAGCAGCTTGACACTCGCACTGGTAATGCTTCCCCCATCGGGGTTGTAGCTGCTCGCTATGTCCAATAACTCACGCCAGATACCTAAGGCATCGGAGGTTGCTGTTTCACTTTTAGCCAAGCCAAGCAAACTGATTACGTTCGCTTTATCCACGCTTCCGGTGTTCAGGAAGTCATAATCCAGCAACTCAACACACCGCAGAAACCGCCATATTTCATCGTCGCTTAGAGCTTTGCCACCGTTGATTTTCGCTAAAACATCGGCAAACACTTTCAGCCGTTCTTTCTTGGCGCCAATGCGGTTAACTTCAAGATAAAAATCCTGACTTGTTGCTTTGTGCTTGGCCCAATTGAGCAACACTTTCACGTGGTTGCGCTCTGTGTCATTAAGGCCGCTTTTTACAATGACAAGCTTATCAAGCGATTGGTCGAATAATGTGGAATTATTATAATCGCGCCAGAAAGCATCCATCACCTCTTGAAAAGTGCTGTCGTTGGCGGAAATAGTGATGTTATATTTCGCCTGAATTAATAGGCGATGAGTAACGCCTCTGGGAGTTTGCGTCTGGACCACTAAATCGTCGGTAGCATATCCCAGACGAGTGGCTTGCAATGCCAACTCTGTGATTTCGGCTTCAGGTATACAAGGGACACTGCCCTTCGTAATAAGCGTGGCCAAAAAAGCCGCTTGTACGTGATGCTCGAAAGAGGAGCCGCCGCTGCCTTTAGAAAAGACACTGCTAGTATCCGCCATTGGTGCTTGATTTTTTTGCACTAAGGTAGAACTGTAGAACAACTACCCCACCAGTCCCAGCCCCGCCGCGTGCGCCGCCGCCGAAGCATAGTCTTTCACCAGCAGCATGGGCACCTGCTCGGCGCTGAGCTCCTCGATGATGGGCCCGACCAATAAGGCGCGTTCGGGCACCTGCACGTCGCGGATGTAAATGGCCTTAATCCGGCCGGGGTGGCGGCGCACCACTTCGCGGTAGATGCGGGCGTCTTCCTGGCCGCTGTCGCCAAGCAAGACAAAGGGCAGCGCGGGGTAGGTGGTGAGGAGGTCGTCGATTTCGTGCAGCTTGTGGGCGAAGTGGATGGCGGCCGAGCCGGTGACGCCGGGCGGGGGCGTGGTTTTGGGACGGGCAATGCTAAGGTCGCGCAGCAGGAGCGGCCCGGTGGGGATGTCGTGCAGCGTCAGAAACTCGGCCAGTAGGTCGTAGAGGTTCCAGGGGCTGCTGCTCACGTAGAAAAACGGGTTGTCGGGCTGGCCGGTGCGGCCCCGCTGGAGCTGGCGGTAGAACTCGGCCACGCCCTCAAACGGCTGTTTCGACTGGGCATTGCTGAACAGCACGCGGCCCAGCATTTTGACAATGTTGGTGGCGCTGGTTTCGAACACCGTGTCGTCGAGGTCGGAAATCACGCCGAACTCAGCGCTGGCGGGCGGCACCAGCACCTGGGCCTGGGTGGCAATGGCCTTGGCCGGCAGCTTCAGGAACTGGGGCAGCCGGGCCACGCGCACCGGCACCGGGTACCAAAGGTAGGCCACGGGCGCGGGCAGCTCGTGCGGCTCAATAACCAAGGTAAAATAGCCTTCGTCGTCGGTGGTGACGAGGTGCTGGCTGCCGTCGGGCAACTCGGCCACGAGGTCGGCCCCGGCTACTTCGCGGCTGTTGAAGCGGCGCACCATGCTGCGGAAGTTGCGCCAGCCGGAGTCGGTGGCGGTGGGGGCGGTCAGGCCGGGGTCGGCCAGCAGGCGGCCTTTGATGTAGAACTTAGTGGCCGTGCCGTAGCTGCGGTAAGCGTCAATCTGGAGGGGCCGCAGCCAGCCGCGGCGGGCCGAGAAACGGGTGTACAGATGGTCGGTCCACTCAGAGAGATTGGAAAGGGCAGCAGGCAGCTTCATGGGGCAAACCTACGGCCAGCGGCCGGCAATGGCTGCTGTAGCGCGGGTTTTGTAGCGTGGACTCTGCGAGTCCGCGCCGGTGCGTACCGTTCAACGACATCAGGAAAGCGCGGACTCGCAGAGTCCACGCTACGGCTCAGCCGCCAATTAAGCTTTTTCCGTAGAACCCCGACGCCCGCTTTTACGGCTGTATCCGTTCTATTCATGCCCAACGCCACCGTCGCCCACCCGAAAACCCGCAAAAAGTCGCTTCAGCCCCAGGATGAGGCGCATATTGTGTACAAAGACCCCGCGCGGCAGGCCGAAATGGCCGGCCTGCGCTACGCCAGCGACCAAGGTCCTGGCATCACCCGCAAGCCCACCCGTGCCGGTCACTTCGTTTACCACGACGCGAAAGGCCAGAAAATAACCGACCCGAAAACGCTGGACCGCATTGCCAGCTTCGTGATTCCGCCGGCCTGGACGGAGGTCTGGATTTCGCCCTCGGCCAACACCCATTTGCAGGTAACGGGCCACGACAACCTCGGCCGCAAGCAGTACCGCTACCACCCGGCCTGGGACCAAATGCGCAGCCTTACCAAGTTTTCGCGCCTGCGCACTTTCGGCGAAAAACTGGGACCGTTGCGCCAGCAACTCAGCAAAGACCTGCGCCGCGCTGCCCTCGACCGCGAAAAAGTAGTGGCCCTCGTGCTCACGCTCATGGACCAGTCGTTTATCCGCGTCGGCAACAAGGAATACGCGAAGAAAAACGGCAAATCAAAACCCAGCTACGGCCTCAGCACCTTGCAGGATAAGCACGTTGCCATCGAAGGCGCCAAGGTTAATTTCAGCTTTGTGGGCAAAAAAGGCGTGCCGCACGACGTGACCCTGCACGATGCCAAGCTGGCCCGACTGGTGCGCAAGTGCAAGGAAATTCCGGGCCAGCACCTGTTCCAATTTTACTCGGCCGATGGGCAGCGCCACGCCCTGGAATCGGGCGATGTGAACGACTACCTGCACCGCCACACCGGCTTGCAGCTCTCGGCTAAGGACTTTCGCACCTGGGGCGGCACAGTGAAAATGGTGAGCTGTCTGGAAGCCGTGCTGAACGAGGAACCGGATTTAGCTCCCGAAAAAGTCATCAAGAAAGCCGTGAAGGAAGTGGCCACCGGCCTGGGCAACACGCCCACGGTGTGCTCGAAATACTACATCCACCCGCAGGTGGTGGAACTGTTTAAATCGGGCCAGCTGATTGAGTTTCTGCGCAAGCACGACGCCGAAGCCCAGCCTGATGACCCGCTGTCGCCGGTAGAACGGCTGGTGATGAAGATGCTGGAGCAGGCGTGAAGTAGGGTGCGGGGTGGTACCCTACGTCATTCAGCATTCTACTCCTCCGGCAGCTTGTCATAAGCCCGTTTAGCGGGCGCGCTTTCCTGCATGAAATGAATGCCCTTGCTACCGCTGGCAGCGTGAAACTCATCCTTTCCCGCGCCGCCGTAGATGCGGATAGCGGGTTTGCGGGCAGCACTCGCGCCGCGTTCTTCAACGGTAAAAACGTCATCGCCCGCCAACCCTTCCAGTTGGATAAGCCGCGTCTCCGCCGGCAAAAAGGCGCGGTGCAATAGCGGGGCCGCCGAAGCACCGGCTGCGATTGATTCGACTATTACCACCGTCGAATCGGCGTAGCGCCGAATGGTGAATCGTTCGGCCTGGGCCGTGCCACCGATGCGCGGGCGCTTGGCTAATCCGAGGTAAAAGCCGTCGGCCAGGGCGGGTAGCGCGGCGCGGCGGGCTTGCAGGGCCGCGATGGTGCGCGGCCCTTCCAGGGCGAAGGCCGCCGGGGGCAGGCGGTGGATGGCGCGGGCAATGAGGCTATCGGGCAGGCGCTGCTGCATGGCCACGGCCGCGGCCCGGAATTGGGCGCGGCTTAGGCCATTCAGAATGCGCTGGTCGAGGTAATGCCCCGAGCCCAGCAGCCCCGCTGGGTTCTTATACTTCGGCCCGAACGTGGCCCAGTGGCGCAGAAATACGTGGCCGATGAGCCAGCCCAAGGCGCCATCATCGAGGCGGTAAAGCACCATGTCGCGGTCTTTGGGCAGCGGCACCAGCGCCGCAGCCGCGGGGGTAGACTCGGTGGGGCGCATCACGGCCCAGCTCCACTGGCCGGGGTGGCGGTCCCAGTCGCCGAGCCAGCCGTCGAGCAGGCGGGCCCGGAGCAGGTCGGCCGGAACGAAGCGCTGCTCGGGACTGGCAAAAGCCGCGGCAAAGGCCTTGGTGCTGTTGACGACGGCGGCGGGCGGCGGGGTGGTGGGGGCTGCCTTTTCCTCCAGATAAGCCAGCTGGCCCCGGAAGTGCCGCAGCGAATCGGTTTGAAAAGCCGGGTCGTCGGCCCGCACGTAGAACAGGCGCGGCGAGGCGTGCGGCACCCCGGCACCGGCGGCCAGCGGCGGCACCACCAGCGCGGCATAGGGGTTGGTCGAAGAAATATTATCGCGCAGCACATTCACCAGGAAAGTGCCGCGCACCAGCTTCGGCGTGGCCCGGATGGGGTCTTTATCCACGGTGCGGACCACGTAGGCGCGGCCGTCGGCCCCGTTCAGGCCCAGGCTGGTGCTATTGAAGCCGCCGCCCACTTTGCCGGGCGTGAGGCCACCGTGCACATCGGCCAGGTGCAACACCGGCGCTGCTACCGGGGCCGCCCAGGTGGGGCGATGGTGCCGGCCTACCAGCGCGTTGTACAGGCCGCCGTGCCGGGCATATTGCCGGCCGGCAGTGGCGCTGTGCACGCTATCGGCGGCGGCGGGCAGGGGCGTGGAGGCATCAAGCCGGGCATCGGGTTGAAAAAACTGCTTGCGAACGCAGCCGGTGCCAAGCAGCCCAACCAGTGCGCCTCCCATCAATGTATAAAAGCGCAAACGGACGGACATCAAGAGCAAGCAGCGGAGTAAGGTTGGGCTTTGAACGGCCAGGGACCGAAAAAGGCTGTCCGGTTTGGGTCGCAGAACCAATTAATCATCGTTGAGCCGGTTGTAGGCGCGGTGTTTCTTCCTGGGCAGGCTCGGGCGGAGGCTGCCGGCGGCCGTCACATCGGAGGCTTCGTCGAAGAGCTTCAGCCGCCGGTTGCTGCCTTGCAGGGCCAAGTGGTCGTGACCCTCGCCGCCGTAGAGCAGCACGCGCATGGGCCGGTGGGTGGTGGTGGTTACTTCAAACACGTCGTCGCCGCCGAGGCCGTCGAGGCTCAGTTCCTGGGTTTCTTTGGTGAAATACGTGCGCCGGAATCGGAGCGAGTCGCCGGCCGAAAACTGGCTAAGGGCTTTGGAAAAAACGCGCACCGTGGTCGAATCGGCGTAGCGGTGCACCACAAACCGCTCGGCCTCGGCCGTGCCGCCCAATGTGGGCTCGTGGGCCAGGGTGAGGTAATATGCCTCGGCGGCCTGCGGCAGTCTTTCGCGCCGGGCCTTGAGGGCGTTGCCCAAGCGGGTGCCCTCCAGCGCAAACACGGCGGGCGGCAGGCGGCGCAGGGCCCGGTCGATGACGGAATCGGGCAGGCGGCGCTGCAAGTCGCGGGCGGTGCGCTGGAAATCGGCCCGCGTCATGGCCGATAGGCCGCGCTCGTCAATAAACTTCGCCTGGAATACCAGCCCGGCCATGTTGTTGTACTTGTTGCGGAACGTCTGGAACTGCGGCGCAATGAACGGCCGGGCCGCCAGCCAGGGAATCACCCCGTCATCGAACCGAAAATACACCTGGTCGCGGTCCTTCGGAATGCCGACATAGCGCACGCGGCCCCCGGCTTCCGGAAACTGGGCCCAGGTCCACTGCGCCTCGTGCCGGTCCCAGTCGCCGAGCCATACATCGAGCAGGCGGGCGCGCAGAAAAGCCGGCTGGTCGATGAAATAGGAGGGGTGATGGTACACTTTTTTCAGCATGGCCTCGCCGCCGTCAAAATCGACGGCAGCGGCCAGGTCGGGCGTGCGCGCGGCCGGGTTGTTGTATTTCTCTTCGAGCAGGGCCAGCTTGCCCTGAAACCGGGCCGAGGACTCGCCCAGGCCGGTTTCATCGGGCCGCACGTACACCAGGCGCGGGCGTGTGTGGGGCACGCCGGCCGCCTGCGCCAGCGGCGGCACGGTGAGCGCCCCATAGGGAATGGCCGCCGAGGTGGCATCGCGCACTACGTTGAGCACGAAGGTGTGGCGCAGCACCAGCGGCAGCGTTTTGTAAGGCTCTTTGTCGAGGGCGCGCAGGGCGTATTCGCGCTGCTGGCGGCCTTCCAGCGTCATGCTAATGCTTTGGTAGCCACCGCCGGCCTTGCCGGCCGTGAGCCCGCCCGGCGCGGCCGTGGCCAGGTTCAGCACGGCTGCTTTGACGGGGGCCGCCCACACGCGGCGGTAGTGGCGGCCCATAAAAAAACGGTAGAGCCCCGAGTGGCGGTTGTATTGGCGGCCCGCCGTGGCCAGCACCGAATCGGCCGTGGCCGGTAGGGCGGCGGTACTGCCCGGCCCCACGCGGGCATCGGGCTGGAAATAGTTGTGGCGGGCGCAGCCCCCAACGGCCAGCCCCAGGCCCAGCAGCACCAGCAGGCGCGGGCAAAAGCCGGGGCAGCGAACAAAAGAATAAGGCATTCGAAAAAGGCGGCAAGCGCGAATGAGCCTTTAACGCAGCTTCCCCGTAAAGGTGGGCAGCGCGTGGCCATAACCGTGCGTTTGGCAGCTTTTACTGCCGCGAAATATTTGCTTTTTGCCCCGATGGGCGCTCCGCTGTTTTGGAAAATTGCTGCTTATGCCGGGTCTGATTGCTGCATGGAAGCCGTGGGTGCGGGGCTGGTGCACCGGCGTGGTAGCCTGTTTATTGGGGGGCTGCGCCGAGCCGCCGGCCCCCGCGATGGCGGCTCCGCACTGGAGCGCCGATTCGACTACGGTGCGGCTGGCAGCCGGGCCGCAGTATGCCCGTAGTGCGGTTTGGAAGTTCTTTTTTGGCAAGCACTACCGCAGTGTGTGGGCCACGCCGGTCACGGTGCCGGTGCTGCGGCTGGCCACCGCCGTGCCCGGCGGCCTGGTGCCCATGCAGGCGGGCGGCAGCTACCAGAGCCATACCCTGCGCCTGCACGCGCCCGATGGCCGCGAGTACGTGCTGCGTTCCGTGGACAAAGACATGAGCGCCGCGCTGCGCCCCGGCTGGAAACGGAACCTGTTGCGCGGCCTGCTCAAAGACCAGACCAGCGCCACGCAGCCGTTTGGGGCGTATCCGGCCGCCTACCTGGCCGAAGTGGCCGGCGTGCTGCACGCCAACCCCCGGCTGGTGTTTGTGGGGCCGGACTGCGGCCTGGGCAAGTTCAAAGCCAGTTATGCCAATGCGCTGTACCTGTTTGAGGAGCGGCCCGATGGCGACCAGCGCCTGGTGGCCAGCTTCGGCCGCTCGCCCCGCGTGGTGAACTCGGCGCATATGCTGGCCGCGTTGCGCCGCCGGCCCGCTGCACACGTGCCCGCCCGGGCCTTCCTGCGCGCCCGCCTGCTCGACGTGCTGCTGGGCGACTGGAGCCGCCGCGAAGACCAGTGGCGCTGGGCCGCATTTTCGCAGGCCGGTCGGCTGGCGTTCCGGCCCGTGCCGCGCGACCGCGACCAGGCTTTTTTTCTGTTTGATGACGGCGTGGTGACGCGGCTGGTGTCGTGGTTTGCGCCCAAGTACCAGACGTTTCGGGCCAGCATTCGGCTGGAAAACGTAGATGCCCTCACCACCACGGCCCGTGCCCTCGACCGCACGTTGCTCACCAGTCTCAGTGCCAATGATTTTCGGGAAGTGGCCGATTCCGTCCGGGCCAGCCTGAGCGATGCCGTGCTGGCGCAGGCCTTCAACTCCGGCCCGCCGGAAATGCGGGCCAGCCTGGCGTCGAAATTCGTGCCCATGCTGCGCGCCCGGCGCGAGCAGCTGCCCGCCGTGGCCCAGCAGTACTACGCGCTGCTGAACAAGGAGGCCTGGCTGATTGGCACCGACCAGGCCGAGCGCTTTATCCTGAGCGAAGTGGGCGGCAGCCTGCGCGTGCAGCTGCTGGCCCGGCGCCCCGGCCGCCCCGACAGCCTCGTGACCGACCGCACCTTCAACCGGAAAATCACCCCCCAGCTCGACCTCTATGGCCTGGGCGGCGACGACGTGTTTGAGCTGCGCGGGGCGTTGCCGGATGGCATTGCCGTGCACCTCTACGCTGGCGACGGCCGTGACCAGGTAATTACTGCAAGGGGGGCCACGCCGGGCAACGTTACCTGGTATACGGGCCCCGGCAAGCGGCTCACTGCGCATCCGGCCGGCGTGCCGGTAGAAGCCGACCCGCAGCCCGAGCTCACGGCCAACGGCCGCGCCTGGCTGCAGCGCTACAATCTGCGCGATTAGGCCGGGCCGGTGAGCAGCCCCGCCAGTGGCTCCTGGCCATCAATAGTGCCCTCGCTGCTCAGCACCTGGAAACGGGCGAAAAGCTCCTCGGCGTACCAGTTTTCGCGCCGCGTGAGCTTGATTACCTCGCGGTGCCTGGCGTCTTTGTAGGCGTATTCCTGCATGGCTTGGGCCGATTCCCACACACTGAACGTGGCCTGCCGCACCAGGGGCAGCTCGCCCAGCCCGATGGCGGCCCGCACGCCCGCCGCGTGGGCCAGCGCCGCGCTGGTGGGCTCCACAAATTTCCAGAAGCGCGGGACTTTGCGCCAACGAATGCTGGCACGGGTGAGCACGGCCACGGGCGTTTTGGCGGGGCTTGGAATGGCGCTGACGCTGTAATCGAAGGGGTTTTTGCCGTCCCACAGGCCCTGGGCTTTGATGGGGGCGAGGCGCACGGTCCACTGCTCGGTGCTGCGCTGCTGGTAAGCGGCCCACACTGGGTTTCGGCTGAAGAATGCCTCGGCAAAGGCCACGTCTTCCCACACGGCCATGAAGCCGTAACGGTCGAAATTGGGCCACGCGCCGAAGCCGTTGGCCGCGCCGCTGCCCAGCAGTTTGAAAAACCGTAAGCCGGGCACCCGCTGCAGTTGCGGGGGCGCAGCGCCCATCTGGGCCAGCGCCCAGCGCCGGTGGCCAGGTTTCAGGGTGAGAACGGTGAGGGTGGTAAGGTGCATTCGAGCAAAGGGCGGGTAAGCCGCTGGCCAACGGGTTTCAGGCAACAAAAAAAGGCCGGAATTGCTTCCGGCCTTTCAGAATCATTGGTTCAAAAGCTACTTCACCTGCACCTGGGCGTGCTGGTTCACGTCGTCGTCCTTGCTGCGCTCGCCCGTCACCACGGCGCGCACGTAGGCGTAGGCTTGCACCAGCAGGCTGCTGGGTGAATCCCAGTATTCGGCTTTTTCGATGTCGACTTTCAGAATGTTGATGTGCGGGTCATCCTTGCCTTTGGGAAACCAGCCGCGCATGGGCTCGCTCCACAGTTCGGCAATTTTGGCTTCGTCGCGGTAGGCATTGGCCCGGCCCGATACGGAGGCGTACACGTTGCTGCTCGGGTCAGAATAGCTCAGGTTGACCTGGCTGTCCTTTTTGATTTCGTAGACTTTGGCCGACTCGGAGTCGGTGAGGAAGTAGAGGGCACCGTCTTTGCCAGGCTTGATGGTGGCCATGGGGCGGCTGTGCAGGCTGCCGTGCTCATCGGTGGTGGTGAGCATGGCCATGCGCACGTCCTTGATTTTTTCGAATAGCTGGGTCAGGTCGTGGGTTACGGGCGACTTATCGGACATGGGAAGAGAATTGGGGAGGTGAAAGAATAGGCTGCGTCCAAAACAGGTGGGCGGCGTATTGGCTTACGGCAGCCAGCCGGCCGGGGTTGAATAATCTCTATTGGGAAGTGGAGTAGTGGATGTTAGCGGAACGTCATGCAGAGCGCAGCGAAGCATCTTTACCGTAGAAGTAACCCAATCGATGGGGATTACTGTTGCGATAAAGATGCTTCGCTGCGCTCTGCATGACGAACATTAACTTTCCCTCCAATGAATTTTCTGGCCCATCTTTTCCTCTCCGGCTCGCCTGCCTCGGCCACCTATTCCGATATCCTGCTGGGCAATTTCATCGCCGACTCGGTGCCCGGCCGCCAGCTCGAAAACTACCCGCCCGATGTGCAAGCCGGCATCCGCCTGCACCGCGCCATCGATACCTTCACCGACCAGCACCCCGTGGTGCGCCGCAGCACCCAGCGCCTGCGCGCCGCCGGCTACGGCAAATACGCCGGCGTGATATCGGACATGTTCCTTGACCACTTCCTGGCCCATAATTTCGCCGAATATTCACCCGAAAGCCTGCCCGGTTTTACCCGCCGCGTGTATGCCCTGCTGACTGCCCGCGAAGCCGAGATGCCGCCCCGCGTGCAGCAAATGCTGGTTTATATGGTGCAGCACAACTGGCTGCTGGGCTATGCCGAGATTGAAGGCATGCGCCGCGCCCTCAGCGGGCTCAGCCGCCGGGCCCTGGCCGGCTCCGGCATGGAAACGGCCGCGACCGAACTGGTGGCTAATTATGCGGAGTATGAAGCGGATTTTCGGGCGTTTTTTCCGGAGTTGCAGGAGTACGTGGCGTTGTCATTGCGAGCGTAGCGAAGCAATCCGTCCTGTTCTCAGCGACCAGCTTATAGCTGTGATAAAGCTTTTTCTCCTACACATCTTCTTAACGTAAACTAAAAGCCCCGGTACTGTGCAGTGCCGGGGCTTGTCGCTAAAGAAAATGTCTGGTTTTGACAGGACGGATTGCTTCGCTACGCTCGCAATGACAGTCCTGCCTCGCAATGACTGGCGAACCTTAGTGGTGGTGGCCGCCTTCGCCGTGCACGTGGCCGTGGGCCAGCTCTTCGGCGGTGGCTTCGCGCACGTCCTGCACCTTGCCGTGGAAGTGCATCACCATGCCGGCCAGCGGGTGGTTGAAGTCCATCTTTACGGCCGTATCGCCGATGCTTACCACCTTGGCTTGCATGTGGTTGCCTTCGTTGTCGGCCATGGGCAGGAAGTTGCCGGGCTGGAGCATTTCATCATCCAGCTTGCCGTCGATGAGGAAAACATCTTTCGGGATTTCAACCAGCGCCTGCTCGTCGTAGTCGCCGTAGGCCTGCTCCGGGGTGAGGCTGAACTGGAACTCGTCGCCGGGGTTCTTGCCATTGAGCTGGGCTTCAAAGTCTTCGGGCAGGCCGCTGTGGCCGAACAGGAAGACCATGGGCGCATCAGCTTCGGCCGATTCGACCAATACTTTTTCCTGGTTTTCGTCGGTCACGCTGAGGTCGTAGGTGATGGTGACGACTTTTTTATCGCTGATTGCAGCCATGAGAGTAAAGGGGGATTGGGGAGGAGAAAGTGCCAGCCCGGGCGGCTGATGCACAAAGAAAAGAAGTTCTGGCGGGAACGGCGGGCATATCAGGAAATTAAAGCCCGCCATGCCGAGCGCAACGCGGCATGACGGGCTTTTCCCTCCGTTCAGTCCAGAACCTACGCCGGCATCGCTTTCAGCTCACGGCTCCAGAAGCGGTGTTTGGCAATGGCCGCGATGAACTGCGTAGCCAGGCCGCTCACCTGCGCATCCGAACTGGTAACCACGCCGTCGGCTTTCAGAATGTCTTCGGCGCCGGGATAAGCCGCCGCTTTCAGCAGGTCGATGCCCGCGCCCGAAGCCGCGATGGGCTTGCAGTGGCGGAAGGCCTCGTTCACGAAGCGCACGGCGTCGGCATTCTGCTTGAGGACGGCTACGCTGGCATCGCCGCCGGCCACGTACACGGCATCATACAGCACCGAAGCGGTGGAGAGGAAGGTGCCGTTCACCAGCAGCTCCTCGCCGCCCGCACCCGTGATGGTGCCCAGGTGCGTGGCCACAATGGCGGTCTGTGCGCCCTGGTCCATCAGCGTTTTCATCAGGTCGCCAATGGCGGCCACGTCAGCCCCGTCGGTGGCCAGGATAGCAATGTGGCGGGTTTTGATGCTGGCTTTGCCCTGGTTGATTTTGGCATCCGGGGCAATGCTCAGGGCCGAGTCCTGGCCAATGTTACTGGCGGCGGGTTTCGACTGCAGCGAGGCAGCATCGGCATCGGCACCTACTTGCAGGTTGAGCTGCACGCCATCGGCCGAGGGGACTGTCACGCCCAGGCCTTCGGCCACGCGGCGCACCAGGTCCCTGTCAATCTGGGCCAGCTGTATCAGCGTGCGGGTGCGCACAAACTCCTTCTGCACGTGGCTGAGCTCGAAACGCAGGGCCTTCACAATGTGCATCTTCTCGGCATCGGACTGGCTGTTCCAGAACAGCTTGGCCTGGCTGTAGTGGTCCACAAAGCTCTTGCTGCGGAGGCGGATTTTATGGCCTTCCACGCGCTCGTGCACCGTGTTGAAGCCGCCTTCGCTCAGCTTGGCCTGCTGGGGAAAGTTGTCGTTCAGCAGGTTGGGGCCGTAGCTGGTCTGGCCCTTGTTGATGGTCTGGCGCATGTGGCCGTCGCGCTGGCCGTTGTGGATGGGCGCGATGGAACGGTTAATCGGAATCTCGTGGAAATTCGGTCCGCCCAGGCGCGTGAGCTGGGTGTCGGTGTAGGAAAACAGGCGGCCCTGCAGCAGCGGGTCGTTCGAGAAATCGATGCCCGGCACCACGTGGCCGATGTGGAAAGCGGCCTGCTCGGTTTCGGCAAAAAAGTTGTCGACGTTGCGGTTGAGCACCATTTTGCCCAGCAGCTGCACCGGTACCAGGTCTTCGGGGATGAGTTTGGTAGAGTCCAGAAGGTCGAAATCGAACTTGCGCTCGTCTTCTTCCTCCACTACCTGCACGCCCAGCTCCCATTCGGGGTAGGCGCCCATTTCGATGCAGTTCCAGAGGTCGCGGCGGTGGAAATCGGGGTCTTTGCCCGAAATCTGCTGCGCTTCTTCCCAGGCCACCGAGTGCGCGCCCTGCTTGGGCTTCCAGTGGAATTTTACGAAGCGCGACTTGCCCGCTTCGTTGATGAGGCGGAAGGTGTGCACCCCGAAGCCTTCCATCATGCGCAGGCTGCGCGGCAGGGCGCGGTCGCTCATGGCCCAGAGCAGCATGTGCATGCTCTCGGGGTTGGTCGAGATGAAGTCGTAAAACGTGTCGTGGGCCGAGGCGGCCTGCGGAATCTCGTTGTGCGGCTCCGGCTTCACGGCATGCACAAAGTCCGGAAATTTGATGGCGTCCTGGATGAAGAACACCGGAATATTGTTGCCCACGAGGTCAAAAACGCCTTCCTGGGTGTAGAATTTTACGGCAAAGCCGCGCACGTCCCGCGCCAAATCCGACGAGCCCCGCGAGCCGGCTACCGTGGAAAAGCGCGTGAATACCGGCGTTTGCACGCCGGCTTGCAGGAAGTCGGCGCGGGTCAGGTTGGCGTTGTTGCCGTAGGCTTCGAAATAGCCGTGGGCGGCCACGCCCCGGGCGTGCACCACGCGCTCGGGAATGCGCTCGTGGTCGAAATGCGTGATTTTTTCGCGCAGAATAAAGTCTTCGAGCAGCGAGGGGCCGCGCTCGCCGGCCTTCAGCGAGTTCTGGTCGTCGTTGACGCGCAAGCCCTGGTTGGTGGTCAGGAACTGACCGTAGCCGTCTTCGCGGTTCTGGGCCAGCTCGTCGGTTTTGGCAGTGCTCACGGCGTCTTCGTGGGTTTTCTTAGCTAGTGGTTTCTTGCTCATGGAAAGTAACAGGCTTGGTTTTATGGTATAGGCTGAACGTGGCCTGGCGCTGCCGGTTGGGAATATCCCGGATAAATAATTCGGGCATTTTCAGGGGGCGTCGCCTAGTGGTTGAGGGTCAATAAGCACGGCGGGCCTAGTGAGGAGCCTGGATAAATGCCTTTTTAGTGAGCTACGAGGGCTTCACTAGGCTTTCCGCTTTGTGCGGCCGTTCAGAGCCGGCCTGTCAATGGTGGGCCAGATAACCTGGCATTGGCGCGGTGCGTACCCGAAGGCGGCCATTTCCAACCCCGGCTTTCTTTCCAACTCTAATCCAAAATGCGCAAAAATCTGCATCAAATTCTGGGCGCTGCACTGCTGAGCACCAGCCTATTGGCCGCCTGTCAATCAAACCCGCCCACCACGCAGGAGGAGGCTGTGAATAAGGAAGCCGTAGTAAAAACCGACTCCTCGGCCACCACCGTGGCCAAAACCGATTCGGTGCCCACCATTGGCAACCCGCAGCTGCTGTTCACCCTCGACGACGCCCACAACACCCCCGACGGCCTGGCGCTGGCGCCCAATGGCCACCTCATCCTGTCGGTGCCCAACCTGGCCGACAACAGCCAGCCGGCCTCGCTGATGGAGATTGATGGCACGACCATCAAGCCCTTCGCTACCAACCTGCCCGTGGAGCCCACTACCAAAAAGGCGGCCCCGATGGACCTGGCTTTCGGCCCCGATGGCAACCTGTACTACGCCGAAAACCAGTACGAAAACAGCAAGGATTTCAAATCGCGCCTGATGAAGGTGGCGATGAAAAACGGCAAGCCCGGCGCCATTACCACGGTGGTCGACAACTTCGCGCTGGCCAATGCCGTGGTTTGGAAAGGCAACACGATTTACGTGACCGACAGCCAGTGGGACCTGCCCGATAACGACAAAGGCAGCGCCATTCTAAAGTTCTCCCTGGCAGAACTAAATAAGGGCATCGTCCACCTCAAGCCCAAAACCATGGACCCGCACGTGCTGGCCACGTTCACGACGACGGTAAATGAAACCGGCGTGGACAACGGAGCCGACGGCATGGACTACGACAGCAAAGGCAACTTTTACACGGGTTCCTTCGGCGATGGCAAGCTCTACAAAGTGTCGCTAAAGCCCGACGGCACCTTGGCCAAACAGGAAACTCTACAGCTCAAAGGCAAGGCCATTCCCTGCGTCGACGGCCTGATAATTGACCGCGCCACAGATAAGATGTACCTCTGCAACTCGCGCGAAAACGCCATTGAAATTGTGGACCTGCGCAACGGCAATACGGTGACCACCCTGGCCCAAAATGGCGACACCGACGGCAGCGGTGGCAAGCTCGACCAGCCGGCCGAAGTGTTGCTGAAAGGCAAGCGGCTGTACATCTCCGACTTTGACAAGCCCGAAAAACACTTCGTGAATTCGAAGTCGGACGCGCCGCACACCATGTCGGTAATTGACCTGCCGTAATCAGTTCAGCCGTCATTTTAAACTGGAATCCCCGTTGGTACCCGCCGGCGGGGATTTTTGCTTGAAACTGGGGGTAAATTTGGTGCTGCAACTTTTCGCAATTGTTCTCATCTGTTCCAGCATGATTCAACTTTTTGCCCGTGGTGCCACTCTGGCCGGGGCCTTTTCGCTGCTAACCACAGCCGCTGCCTGGGCCCAGAGCCCCAGCACCCAATGGACCAAAGACGGCTACGGCTACCTGCAGGTGCGCCCCGATTCGGTGGTGCAGCTCGATATTCGCCATCCCGGCCAGGTACGCACGCTGCTCAGCAAGCGCCAGCTGACGCCAGCCGGCCAAACGGCCCCCCTCGGGGTGCGCCGCGTGGCGCTGTCCGATGATGGCCGCCTTATCCTGCTCAATACCAATACCAAGAAGGTGTGGCGCTACGATACGCGCGGCGACTATTGGGTGTTCGACACCGGCACGAAGCAGCTCACGCAGTTGGGCAAAGGCCGGCCCGAGTCGTCGCTGATGTTTGCCAAGTTCTCGCCCGATGGGAGCAAGGTCGCCTACGTGAGCGGCCACAACCTCTACGTGGAAAACCTGGCCGACCACGCCATCACCCAGCTCACCACCGATGGCACCGACAAGCTCATCAACGGCACGTTCGACTGGGTGTACGAGGAGGAGCTGGACTGCCGCGACGGTTTCCGCTGGAGCCCCGACGGCCAGCACCTGGCCTACTGGCAGCTTGATGCCAACAAGACGCGCAATTACCTGATGCTGAACACCACGGACGCGCTGTATCCGTTCACGGTGCCGGTGGAGTACCCCGTGGTGGGCGAAGACCCCAGCCGCTGCCGGGTGGGCGTGGTGGCCGCGAGCGGCGGCGCTACCCGGTGGATGGACGTGCCCGGCGATGCCGTGCAGCACTATATTCCGCGCATGGAATGGGCCGGCGCCAACGAACTGATTATCCAGCAGCTAAACCGCCGCCAGAACGAAAGCAAGCTCATGCTCTGCACCGCTGCCACCGGCGCGGTGAAACCCATCTACACTGAAACCGACAAGGCTTGGATTATGGCCAAGGACGAGCCCGTGGGCTGGGACTGGTTGAAGGACGGCAAAAGCTTTGTGTGGGCCAGCGAAAAAGACGGCTGGCGCCATCTCTACCAGATTGACCGCACCGGCAAGGAGAAGCTGCTCACGCCCGGCAACTACGACGTTATCAGCCTCGAACGCATTGACGAGGCTGGCAAAGCCCTCTATTTCCTGGCTTCGCCCGCCAACGCCACCCAGCGCTACCTCTACAAAGTGCCGCTGAAAGGTGGCAAGGCCGAGCGCGTGACGCCCGCTGCCCTCAGCGGTACCAACACCTACGAGGTGTCGCCCAACGGCAAGGTGGCGCTGCACCGCTTCGCCAGTGCCAGCAGCTACCCGGTTTCCGACGTGGTGGCGCTGCCCGCCCACCAGCGCCTCAGCGGTGGCGAGTTGCCGGAGCAGGCCAAGAAGATGAAGCTGCCCAAACCAGAGTTTTTCCAGGTGAAAACTGCCGACGGCGTGACGCTCGATGGCTGGCTGGTGAAGCCTACCAACTTCGACCCCGCCAAAAAGTACCCCATCGTGTTTTATGTGTACGGCGAGCCGGCCAGCCAGACGGTGACTGACAACTTCGGCACGGGCTTCAACCGCCTCTACCAAGGCAGCATGGCCGATGACGGCTACATCTACGCCTCCATCGAGAACCGGGGCACGCCGGCCCCGCGCGGTCGGGAATTCCGCAAATGCATCTACCACAATCTGGGCAGCCTCAACATCCGCGACCAGGCCATGGGCGCTAAGGAAGTATTTAAAAACAGTTGGGTCGACACCAGCCGCGTGGCGGTGTGGGGCTGGAGTGGCGGCGGCGGTTCCACGCTGAACCTGCTGTTCCAGTACCCGCAGATTTACAAAACCGGTATTTCCGTTGCTGCCGTCGACAACCAGCTCAACTACGACAACATTTACCAGGAGCGCTACATGGGCCTGCTGCCCGAAGACAAACATTATTTCGTGGACAACTCGCCGCTCGCCCACGCCAAAAACCTGCGCGGCAACCTGCTGCTCATCCACGGGACCGGCGACGACAACGTGCACTACAACAACGCCGAGCAGATGATAAACGAGCTGGTGAAAAACGGCAAAACCTTCCAGCTGATGGCCTACCCCAACCGGACGCATGGCATCTCGGAAGGCGAAGGCACGAGCAAGCACCTGGCGGCTACTTATACCAAGTTTTTGAAGGAAAACTGCCCGCCCGGCGGGCGGTAGCAGAACAATGCAGGAGCGGGGCCCGCTCCTGCATCATCAAATAAAAGAGGCATGGGATTGTCCCCATGCCTCTTTTTTTATTAACACTGGCATTACAATGACGATGCAGAGGCGCGAAGTGTCGCGTCTCTACACCGTTCTGGAAATTTAATCCTGCAATTCCCAAGCCGTGCGGTAGCCGCCAATCTGCTCCACGTACTCAATCATCGCCTTGAAAAACGGGTGCGCGCTCAGCGTTGAAGAGTCGCCGACGAGCAGCAGCTTTTTGCGGGCCCGCGTCATGCCCACGTTCATGCGGCGGATGTCGCTCAGGAAGCCGATTTCGCCGTGATTGTTGCTGCGGGTGAGGGTGATGGCGATGATGTCGCGCTCCTGGCCCTGGAAGGAGTCTACCGTGCCCACGCTGAGCTGGCGGTGCAGCATGAAGCCGCTAAGCTCGTCGTTTTCCTCGATGGCGTCCTTGAGATAATTGATTTGGGCGCGGTAGGGGGCGATGACGCCGATGCTGAGCGGGTCTTCCTCGTGGTCGGCGGGGTCGTAAGGTTCGAGCAGCTGGGCGAGGCGCTTGAGCAGCAAATCCGCTTCTTCGGGGTTGGCGGTGGAGCGGCTTTCGGGGATGGTGATTTCCTGGAAGCCGAAGCCGGCCGTGTCGAGGAATTCCACGGGCAGGTCGGGGGCGAAGCGCAGGTCGTAGGCGTCGAGGCCGGCGTGGGCCACGGTTTCATAGGCTTCGAGGCGGCCATCGTAGAACTGGTCGGAGCTGAACTGCATGATTTGCTCGTGCATGCGGTACTGCACCGTGAGCATGCGCGCCGTGGTGGGCTGGCGCTTGATGGCTTTCTCGAACAGCGTTTCGCGCAACGCGCCGGCTTTGTCGCTCTTCACGGTGGGCGGTAGCTGGTGGTGGTCGCCGGCCAGAATCACGCGGTTGCCCTTGGCAATCGGAATCCAGCAGCCCGGCTCCAGGGCCTGGGCCGCTTCGTCGATAAACACCGTTTCGTAGGTGAGGTGGCGGATGTTGCGGTTGCTGGCGCCCACCAGCGTGCACGTTATCACCTGCACCGACTCCAATAAATCTTCGGTGATGTAGCGCTCCAGGTCATCGGCCTGCTGAAACAGCATGCGCGCTTCTTCCTTCAGCTGCCGGCGGTGCTGCTGCTCCTCGTAGCCGAAGTTGCGCACGTATTTGCTGGCGGTTTCGCGGTACTGGTCGGCCGTCTGACGCATCGAGCGCATCTCGTTGTAACTTTTGTGGGCCATCACCTGGGCATCCAATGTATGCTCCAGCAGCAAATCCGAAACCCGCGAGGGGTTGCCCATTCGAATAACATTCACGCCGCGCTCGGCCAGCTTTTCGGTGAGCAAATCGACGGCCGTGTTACTGGGCGCGCACACCAGCACGCGCCGCTCGCGCCGGATGGTTTCCAGAATGGCCTGCACCAGCGTAGTGGTTTTGCCGGTGCCGGGCGGGCCGTGGATGATGGCCACGTCCTTGGCGGCCATGACGTGGCGCACGGCGGCCAGCTGCGAGTCATTCAGCGGGCTGGGGTAGAAGAGGTCGGTGGCCTTTTCTTCGCGGAACCGGGCTTCTTTGGCGCCCAGCAGGATGTCGCGCAGCTCGGCCAGGCGGTCGCCGTAGGCGCCCATCACCTTGCCCAGGGCGTAGTCCATCTCGCGGTAGCTCACTTCGTCAAAAGTGAGGTCGATGCCCATTTTGTGGCCCTCGGTCACCCAGTCGGGCAGGTCTTCCTTGGTGGTGGCGAACAGCAGCTTGTTGCGCCGCACGCTGGTGATGACGCCGCTGAGCGTGGGCCGGTCGGTGGCCGAGCGGCCGGGCACGTTGCCAAACAGTGAGGCGTTTTTGCCCACCTGAAACAGGTGCAGGCCCTGCTGGCCGGCGGGCCGCTCCAGCTCCAGCACCACCTTGCCGCCAAAGCCAATGTCTTCCTGCGTGATGCTGACGGGGTACCAGGTGAGGCCGCGCTGCTGCCGCTCCTGGATGCTGGCTTTGGCGTTTTTAAGCTTGAATTGCTCCAGGTCTTCCAGCTGCTCCAGCTTCATCAGGGACTGGACGTGGCGCAGCTCCTTTTCAATGGCGTAGGGGTCGACGGGGGCGAAAGTGGGGGTGGTATCGGACAAGAGAATGCGGGTTGGGTTCGTTGTGATTGGTAACAACGAAATGGGGCAATGAGTAGGTTTCTTTAAACTAGCGTTAATATTTCTTGGGATATACCATTTCTAAGTATTCATGGAATTCGTCATAAACGATGAATTCCAGCTGTCCGAATAGGCTGGTCGTTCTATTAGCATAACTTCTTATCTCATCAAGCGAATCAAAATTCAAGTAGGGCAAATCACTGCCCGACTGACGTGATTCTGCATCCGCCTTTAAAATGATTCCGGTAGATGCTTCTGCTATCAATACACTGTACTTCATAGTTTCTTAAGCCGCAGCAAGCAGCATTTCGGCCGATAATCCCAGGTTGTCGTGCAGCGCTTTCATCATCTTGGCGGTGAGCTTGCGCTTGCGGTTCAGGATTTCGCTCACCCGGCTTTCGCCGCCCAGCCAAGCGGCGAGGTCGCGCTGGCGCAGGCCGCGCTCGGCCATCTTCAACTTGATGTATTCGATGGGGTCGGGCTCGGGAATGGGGTAGTGCTGGTCTTCGTAAGCGCAAACCAGCGTGCCGAGAATGTCCAGCTCATCAAACTCGGGCGTGCTGGGGGGGGCTTCAAAAATGGCTTCGACGCGCGCCAATGCTTGGCGGTAGTCGGCTTCGGTGCGAATGGGCTTGATGGTATTCATATCGTGGTGGCGTCGATGCGGTCGTATTCTTTGTGGGTGCCGATGAAGCGGATGTACACAATGCCCGTGGCGTAGTTGATAGCTGCAATCAGCCGAAAATCGTTGCCCTTGATGTTAAAAACAATGCGGTTGCTGCCCACGATGCTGGCGTTGCCGTACTGGGCTTTTACGTCGTTCGGGGCTTTCCAGTCAGCTTCTTTTGCTTCCTTATACCAAACCTGCAAGGGCAGAGCAGCCGTGGGGTGTTTCTCCCAAAAATCCCGCAGAGTGCCCTTGGTGATAATACGCATTACTTCAAATGTAAGTAAAACTTACCAATTAGGGAAGTGGTTGGCCTGAGGATGGTAGCGCTATGCTTCCTTGATAATGTAGTACATCTGACAACGATGCCTGCCGTCGTCGCGAACGATGCAGCGGCGCTGGTTAGCATGCCAGCCGGGCTGGCTACGATAGCAGCGGAGGCGTCAAGCATCGCTGCCGTGACGTCATGTCATACTGCCGGGCTGGCGAGCATATCGGCCGGGGTGGTTAGCACCACTGCCGGGGTGACAAGCCTTGCGGCGGAGCTGGTAAGCCTCATTGCCACGGGTGGAAGCACAGCGGCCGGCCCGCCAAGCCCGGCGGTATCACTAAAGAGCCCCGCGGCCCGTATGACAAGCACCTTCGCAACTGCTCATACCTCCCGAAACGATATGGCTGCTCCCACCACTCCGCCCCTCACCGGCCCCGATTTTGTGACCGATGGCCTGGCCCTCGCCGACCTGGCCGATGGCGCCATGACCACCGGCCACGCCCACGGCGAGCCCGTGCTGCTGGCCCGGCGCGGAGCCGAAATCTTCGCCATTACGGCCAAATGCAGCCACCTGGGGGCGCCGCTCGGCAAGGGCCTGCTCGATGGGGAAACCGTGCGCTGCCCCTGGCACCACGCCTGTTTCAGCCTGCGCACCGGTGCGGCCCTGCGCGCCCCGGCCCTCGACCCGCTGCCGTGCTGGACGGTGGAACAGCGCGATGGCCGCGCCTACATCACCAGTAAGCTGGAGCGCGACCCGCTGGCTCCCGTATCGGCAGCCGAAATTCCGGCGCACCCGGCTGCTGTGTTAATTGTGGGCGCGGGCGCGGCGGGCAGCGCGGCGGCCGAAATGCTGCGCCGCGAGGGCTACAAGGGCCGTATTACAATGCTCGACGGCGAGGCCGAAGCGCCCTATGACCGCACAATGCTCTCCAAAAGCTTCCCGGCCGATGAGAAAAAGCCGGTGGCGCTACGGCCCGCTGGCTTTTACGCCGGGCATAAAATTGAGGTAGTCCACGGCGAGGTAGCAGCACTGGACGTGCCCGGCCGGCGCGTGCTGCTGGCCGATGGTTCGGCGCACGCCTACGAGGCGCTGCTGCTGGCCCCGGGAGCCGCGCCGGTGCCGCTCGATATTCCGGGCCACGACCTGCCGCAGGTGCATACGCTGCGCTCGCTGGCCGACCACCGCGCCATTGTGGCCGGGGCCCGGGGGGCGCAGCGGGCGGTGGTGCTGGGGGCCAGCTTTATTGGGCTGGAAGTGGCTGCCGCCCTGCGCGGCCTGGGCCTGGAAGTGCACGTAGTTGCTCCCGATAAAGCCCCTTTGGCGAAGGTGCTGGGGCCGGAGCTGGGCGAGATGGTGCGGAAGCTGCACGAGGAAAAAGGCGTGGTTTTCCACCTCGAACAAAAAGCCGAGCGCATCGAAGCAGGGGTGGTGGTGCTGGCGAATGGTGCGCGCCTGCCTGCCGATTTGGTGGTGGCGGGCATCGGCGTGCGGCCCCGGCTGGCGCTGGCGGAGGCCGCCGGCCTGGCTATCGACCGGGGCGTGACGGTGAACGAATACCTCGAAACCAGCGCCCCCGGCATCTTCGCAGCCGGCGACATTGCCCGCTGGCCCGACCCGCACTCCGGCCAAAACATTCGCGTGGAGCACTGGGTGGTGGCCCAGCGCCAGGGCCAGACGGCCGCCCGCAACATGCTGGGGCAGCGCGAAAAATTCGACGCCGCGCCCTTCTTCTGGAGCAAGCACTACAACCTCTCCGTTCGCTACGTGGGCCACGCCGAGCAGTGGGACGATGCGGCGGTGAGCGGTGATTTAGGGCAGCAGAAATGCTCGGTTGCCTACCGGGCCGGGGGCAAAACCCTGGCCGTGGCCAGCGTGCAGCGCGACCTCGAAAACCTCCAGGCCGAAGTAGCGCTGGAACGCGACGATGAAGCGGCCCTGGGCCAGCTGCTGCGCGGTGGCAATGCCGCGGCGGCGGCGGAGCATTAAAGGGGCACTGCCCGTATTTTTAGCGCGGTTTCGGTTTCGGGCACTAAGCCGGAATTGATGTATAGGATGACACCCCCGGAAGTTGCCCGCCTGCGCCTGCTCAACCAACGCATCAGCGGTAGCAAGTGCCCTGACCCGGTTGCCGTAGTGCGGTGGATGGGCGCGCTGCAAGCCCAGGATTACGGGCAGGCCGTTTGGGCGGTGGGCCTGCGCACGCAGGTGCCCGCGCTGGCCGCCGTCGAGCAGGCCATTACCGATGGGCAACTGGTGCTCACCTGGCCCATGCGGGGCACCCTGCACCTGGTGCCAGCCGAAGACGCCGCCTGGATGGTGCAGCTGATGGCCCCCCGGGTGCTACAGGGCCTCACCGCCCGTCTGCGCCAGCTGGAGCTGGACGCGGCCACCATCGAACGCAGCAAAACCGTATTTTACGAAGCCCTGAGCGGCGGTCGGCGGCTCACGCGGGCCAGCATGATGCAGGCGCTGGAACAAGCCGGCATCAGCACGCAGGGGCAGCGCGGCTACCATTTGCTGGGCCACACGGCGCAGCTGGGGCACATCTGTTTCGGGCCGCTGCTGGAGCGGCAGCAAACTTTTGTGCTGCTGAACGAATGGGTGCCGAATGCGCGAAAATTAGACCGCCACGACGGTTTGGCCGAGCTGGCCCGGCGCTATTTCCGCAGCCACGGCCCGGCCACCGTGCACGACTTCGCCAACTGGGCCGGCCTTACCCTGGCCGATGCCCGGCAGGGGCTCGAAGCCGCACAGCCGGCCCTGGCTTGGGAAAAAGTGGCAGATAAAACCTACTGGTTGGCTGCTGGTGAAAGCGTCGCTGCTCCGGCGGCTGGGGCTGTGCAGCTGCTGCCGGGCTTCGATGAGTACCTGCTGGGCTACAAGGACCGGCAAGCGGTACTGGCGGCCGAACACGCGTCGAAAGTGGTGCCCGGCGGCAATGGTGTGTTCAAGCCCATGGTGGTAGTGGATGGGCAAATAGCGGGCACCTGGAAACGCACGCTCAAAAAGGGCGCGGTGGATGTTGCTGTGAGCTTCTTTGGTGGGGAAGCGGTGCCCCAAAAGGCATTGGCCGCGGCGGCCCGGCAGTACGCCGACTTTCATGCCCTGCCGCTGGGTGTGCTCCAAGTGGAGCAAGGCGTTTGATTTTGCCTGAAGCAAGCCTGGACGACAAGCTCCGAAAGAACCCCGTGCATCGTTCGGTCAGCAAGCGGACTCGCAGCGTCCACGCTACAGTACTTCCAGCTTTTGCCCCTGCATGGCCTTCGCCATCAGCTCCGGAAACTTTGCCGGGGTGCAGGCAAAGCTGGGAATGTCCAGCGCCGCCAGCTGCTCGGCCACGCGGCGGTCGAAGCTGGGCGCGCCGTCGTCGCTCAGGGCCAGCAGCACCAGGAGGTTGACACCGGCCGCTTTAAGGGAAGCGGCACGTTTTATCATTTCTTTTTCGTTGCCGCCTTCGTAGAGGTCGGTGATGAGGACGAGAATGGTATCCGTGGGGCGGGTGATGAGCTGCTGGCAGTAGGTGAGGGCCAGGTTAATATCGGTGCCGCCACCGAGCTGCACGCCGAATAGTAAATCCACCGGGTCGTGCAGGTTTTCGCTCAGGTTCACTACGGCCGTATCGAAAACGACCATGTGCGTTTTCACGGCTTTCAGCGAAGCCAGCACCGCCCCGAATACGCCCGCATAAACCACCGAAGAGGCCATGGAGCCGCTTTGGTCCACGCAGAGCACGATTTCCTTCAGCGCCTGCCCGCGCCGCCCAAAGCCCACCAGCCGCTCGGGAATCACGGTTTTGTGGGCTACCTGGTAGTGCTTGAGGTTGGCTTTGATGGTCGCGCCCCAATCGATTTCGTGGTAGCGGGGGCGCGGGTTGCGCACGGCCCGGCTCAATGCGCCCTGGACGGCCTGACGCAGTGGGTTGCTGAGCTTCTTTTCCAATTCGCGCACCACTTTGGCGATGACCTCGCGGGCGGTGGCTTTGGCCTTTTGCGGCATCACCCGGCTCAGCGACATCAGCGTGCCCACGAGGTGCACGTCGGCCTGCACCGTGCGCAGGATTTCGGGCTCCAGCAGCAGCTGGTTCAGGCCCAGGCGCGTCATGGCATCCTGCTGCATGATGGCCACCACTTCGGTGGGAAAATATTCGCGAATGTCGCCCAGCCAGCGGCTCACACGCGGCGCCGAGCCGCCGAGGCCCGCCTTACGCTCGGCCTTATCGCCGTCGTAGAGGGCGGTGAGCACGTCGTCCATGCGCCCGTAGTCAGGCGGCATCGGCACGGCGTTTTGCGCATCAGCAGCGCTGCCGAGCACGAGTTTCCAGCGGGAAGGAGTGGCGGACATAATGAAGCGTTAGGCAGAGGGGGAGAAGGAGTGGGGATGAGCTGGCGCCCCGAGTGGAAATTTTTCCAGCAACACCGTATTACGGGCGCGCTGGTACCAGTCGTTGTAAACCAATTCCACCGTATCAATCTCAAATGAGCCGATAAAATGCGTCTGGTATTTCGCCAGCTTTTCCAGCAGCCGCGCCGGATTTTGCAGTGGGCTACGAAAGCGCATGACCGTGGAATGGGCTGTTTGAATGCTGTAGCGCTGGTCGATGGACTGCTGAAGCCCGGAGCCGCGGAAGAAGCGGCGGGTTGCGTCGCGCAGTTTTTCCAGCTCATCGCCTTCCGGGAAACCTTGCACGATGATGCTGCCCGGCGAGGCGGTCAGGCCCGCATAGCTTATGGTGAACGGGGCGCTCGATTGCAGGATGCTGCGCACGGCGTCTTGATAGTCGGCCGGGGCAATCAAATCCAGCGTGAAGCCCTCGTAGCAGGAGATTATCGATAGAATGGTGACGTGAATGTCAGCAGCCGGATAGTAATACTGGTCGGGTTCGGCGCGCCGAAAATCCAGCAGCATCTCCTCGATGCGGGCCGCGATGGAAGCCGGCGGGCGGGCCAGGAGCGTGACGCCCCGCCGGTGGTCGTTTGGCGAATCAATCAGCCCATCCAGCTCCGCTTCGCCTCCGGCTAGCTGGCGCACTGCCGCTTGGCGCATGGCATCGTAGTAGGTGGTCAGGTTCATGCTGAAAAATAAAGCAGCGCTACTAAACGCCCAGCAGCTCCCGCAGCCCCGGCAGCATCCGCGCCCCGCGCTCCCAGTCAAAATCGGCTTCCGTAGCCGCTGCCGGTGCGGCCGCATCCGTGCCCGCAATTTCCAGAATCTGCCGCCGCTCGGGCAGCGAGAAGTCGGTGAAGGTCCGGCGGAGCAGCGGCACGATTTCGCGGAAAGTTTCTTCGTTGAGCTCGCCCAGCCAGGTATCGAGCAGGTCGAACAGTTCGCGGTGGTGGATGAGCAGCAGGCCCGAGCCGCGCAGGAAACCCTCAATCCAGGCCGTGGCGTAGTCGGTGGGCTGGGCGGGAGCCAGGGCCAGGCCGAGGGCGACGGCCGTGGCGGCGGCATCGGCCTGCTGCGCGTCGAAGAGCAGGCGGGCGGCAGCTCCGGCCAGCAGGCCGTTGGTGGCAATGTGGCGCTGCACGGCGGCCAGGGCGGCGTACCAGTCGGCTTCGTGGCTTTCGTTTTGCAGCAGCCGGATGGCCTGGTGGGTGGCTTCGATGCGCTCCAGAAGCGGCTTGGCGGCATCGTAATCCAGGCCGGCGCAGGCGGCGGGCAGGCCGATGCACAGGCGCGGCACCAGCTGGTGCACCACCTGGGCCACTTGCTGCGTGTCGGTGCGGCGCACGTTGCCGTAGCGCAGCACCTGGGCCAGCGGGGGCAGGGCGGCCAGCAGGTGCGTTACGTCGCGGGTGCCGGCTCCGATGGTTTCGAGCCGGGCCACCAGCGCCGGAATGGCCGGGCCGAGGTCGGCGCGTAAAGCCTCTTCCAGTAGCTTGCTCACGGCTTCGAGGGTGGTGGCTTCGGCGGCACGGGCGGTGGCGCGGGCGGCAGCGGCGGCGAGCACGGTATTGCCCCAGCGGCCGGCCTCAATCACGGCCAGGGCCATTTCGGGTTCCCATTCCAGCGTCCATATTTCGTGGAAGGTGCCGCTTTTGCCCGCTACTTCCTCGGGCTCGCCCCAGTTGATGTCGAGCAGGCGCAGGCGGTGCAGCAGGTGGCTGCGGTCGAGCTGGGCGGGTTGGCGCAGGTCCAAATCCAGTGGTTTCGAAATGGCTTCGGGCTTGAGGCGCAGGGTTTTTTGTTGCTGGGCCAAATCTTGCTGCAAGGGCGTAGCGGGCAGGCCGGCGGGCACCTCGCCCAGCTTCACGCCAATCACCAGCTCCTTGTGCACCAGCGCCAGCGGCTCGGCGTAGCCCCCGCCCAGGATGGCCACGGCAGCTTCCTGCAATTCATCGATGCCCGGCAGCGCCAGACCGCGCACGGCGGCCAGGGCGGCGGCCAGCCGCACGCCCTCAATGGCGTGGGCCGAGGAGGCGCCCACGTCCTGCCCGCGCAGCAGGCGGGTGGCCAGCACCATCCAGTGCGTCAGGACTTCGGCCCTGGGCCCTGGCCGGTAGGATTGGGCAAATAGCAGCTCGTACCAGGCCGGCGAGAGTACGCCCGCGCCGTAGCCGGAGCTGAAGGACAGCCGCTCGTAGGTCCACGGAATCCAGGTGGTTTCGGTGGGGACTTTCTTCAGGCCTTTCAGGCGTGCTTTGTCTTCTTTTTTGAATAGCTCGGCCTGCAAAACCGGGGCGTGCCAGGCCCCGCACACCACCGCCACGCGCGGGTAGCCCTGGGCCAGTGTGGCGCGCAGGGTTTCGCGCATAAAGGCTTCGCGGAGCAGCGTTTCCTCGGTTTCGGGGCGGCGCAGCTCCTCGCGCAGGGCCGTCATCATGTCCAGCACCACGGCGAAGGTGTCGGCGTGGCCGGGCGCGTGTTCGAGGTGGGTTTCCCACCACTGCTCGGAGTCGGTGTAGCCGGCCAGGCGGGCAATGTAGGCGACGGGGTCGGACGCTACGCTGGGCGCTTCGATTAATGAGGAATCAGGAAGGAAGAATGAGGAATTAGGGTCCTCTGTTTCTGCCGCTGGCTCAGTTTCTGGAATAAAAGCAGTAGGAGCGGACGGAGCCAATACCTCATTCTTCCTTCCTAATTCTTCACTGCCAAAGGCGAACCGCAGGCTCATTGGCAAATCCATGCACCGCACGTGCGCGCCGTTCTTCGCGCACCACTGCACCGCCTGCCACTCCGGCGAAAACTCCGCAAACGGCAGAAACGAGGCCTGCCCTTGCTGCTTCGGGTTGTACACCAGCAGGGCCACCGGCGGCACCAGCTCCGGGTGCGTAGCCGTGGCCAGAGCGGCTTCGGCATCGGCGGGGCACTCCAGCAGCACGATGTCGGGCCGGAAGGCTTCGAGGGCGGCGACGAGGCTGGCGGCGCTGCCGGGGCCGTGGTGGCGAATGCCGAACAGGCGGAGGTCGGTGGGCATAGCGAGGTGAATTAGGAAGGCCAGATAACCCGGTGCCAAACGCCGTTCGCGCGACGGTGGGGGCCGAAACCGCGCTGAACAGCGCCGACACGGAGCTGTATCGGGCAGATATCCTACTGAATGACGTTAAAAGATATCCTGCTTAATATAAGCGGGAGGCAGTCAAGGTAGTAGTTTGAATGAAGTGCCATTCCATATTCCGACCCCGTCGTCTTGGGTCAACAATGCTAACTTGCCATCACCCAACGACAGCATTTTAAGCACATTCATCGGAGAGCCAACGGCATCCGGCTGCCCACTACGCCAATGCAGGTTTGGCGTAAATACTAATTGCCAATTACCTAATTTGGAAAGGTTACTTCCCGCTTTCCCTTTGAATACGCCCTTGTTGGCGTAAAAATAAATTTCTTCAGAGCCAGCTTCGTACATGGCCGGCCCGATATAGGGTAATTGGTTAAAGTTTATTCCACGGCTTTCTTGCGTACCTGCATCAATTTCCCTTCGGCTATTATAAATAGGCTGAGCACTAAAATTGTGAAAGATGGTTATGGCCCCAGAATTCATCATGTGCTGTAGCCCGGAAGAAACACCAACGTCATTTTTAAGCTGGAAAAAAGACTTAATAGGGCTGAGATTAATTTGAAAATCATTGAATTTTAAATTAACAAACTTATGTGACTTGGTGCTGTAGGTGAATATATTACCTCCCCACTCACCATAGCCATACCCGAGCCATAAATTGTCCTGATTATCCATAAAATAAGTGGCAGGTGTTGATAACTCCTGTAACTGTCGTATTTGGTCATTGGGCGATGAGACGGGCAGATGAAAGGTGTTTTTGTTAGTATCCAATACGCCTTTGGGGGTAATGGCATACACTTGATTGTTACTATTGACTGCCAGGGCAAACACGGGAATTTCCAGATTTCCAATTTCCCGCCACGTTTTATCGCTGCTGCTCCAGCGCTGAAGCTTATTGCTGATTTGGGCAACGACGTCTTTCCCAGCGTTTGCGATATGTTTGGCGGTTACCGTCTGGACCGACGGGATGGTCTGTTTAACTCCCTGGGTATTGTAAATGGTAATTTTGCCGTTGGCAGCTAAATACCATATCTGTTGATTGACTATAATGAGCTCATGTGGTGCTGTTGCGGCTTTTATGCCAACGGCTACTTTGGTAGCTGCTGGGGGCTTGGGGACGCTGCCAGCGAATAGGGCGGTAAGGAGGAGAAAGGCGAATTCCATAACGGACTACATAATAACGGATTGTTTGAAAAGTGACTTCGCAGACTTGGATGTCACTGCCAAGAGAATTACACACGCCAAGCGGTTGCTCTACTCCACCACCTCCCTGCACGCCCGATACAAATCCTTCCAGCCATCCCGCTCCTTGGCCACGGTTTCGAGGTATTCGAGCCAGACCACGCGGTCGGGAGCGGGGTCTTTGATGACGGCGCCGGTGAGGCCGGCGGCCAGGTCGTGGGCGCGCAGGGTGCCGTCGCCGAAGTAGGCGGCCAGGGCCAGGCCGGAGTTCATTACCGAAATGGCCTCGCCGGTGCTCAGCGTGCCGCTGGGCGACTTAAGCTTGGTTTTGCCGTTGTCCGTCACGCCCTGGCGCAGCTCGCGGAAGATGGTGACGAGGCGGCTGATTTGCTCCAGCGCAGGAGCTTCAACGGGCAGCTGCAGGGCCTGGCCCTGCTTGGCCACGCGGGTTTGCACGATGTGGACTTCCTCTGCCAGGGTAGCGGGCAAGGGCAGCACCACGGCGTTGAAGCGGCGGCGTAGGGCGCTGCTGAGCTCGTTCACGCCGCGGTCGCGGTCGTTGGCCGTAGCAATGACGTTGAAGCCCTGCCGGGCCTGAATTTCGGTGCTTAGCTCGGGGATGGGCAGCACCTTTTCGGAGAGCATGGTGAGCAGGGTGTCCTGCACGTCGGAGGGGATGCGGGTCAGCTCTTCGATGCGGACGAGCTGGCCGGTTTCCATGCCCTTGTAGAGCGGGCTGGGCACCAGGGCGGCCAGGGAGGGGCCTTCGGCGAGCAGGCGGGCGTAGTTCCAGGAATAGCGCAGGCTGTCTTCGGCGGTGCCGGCGGTGCCCTGCACCAGCAGGTTGGTGTGCCCGCTGATGGCGGCGGTGAGGTGTTCGCTCACCCAGCTTTTGGCCGTGCCGGGCACGCCGAGCAGCAGCAGGGCGCGGTCGGTGGCCAGGGTGGCGACGGCAATTTCCATCAGCCGCCGCTGGCCGATGTATTTGGGCTCGATTTCGAAGCCGTTATCGAGCTTGCCACCCAGCAGGTACGTCACCACGGCCCAGGGCGAGAGGTGCCAGCCGGGCGGCTTGGGGCGGCTCTGGTCGGTGGCTTTGAGGGCGGCGAGCTCTTCGGCGTAGAGGTCTTCGGCGTGGGGGCGGAGGAGGGTCATGTTTAATAGGGTATGGGGGTAGGAGGGTGTGGAGGTAGGAGTTGGAATTTTAAAGCGTCATGCTGAGCGAAGTCGAAGCATCTCTACCGCAATGCTAATCCAATCGTCTGTCATCCTGAGCGCAGCGAAGGATGACAGGAGGCGCGTTGCATGACGTTCTTTCACTCATTCAGCGACTTCTCTAAATCGGCCTGGAAGCGCAGGGTATCGACAAACGTATGGAGCTGAGGCTGGAACGCCGAGTGGACCTGCTCGATGCCTTCGACCTGCTGAATGGCCCAGACCGCATCGGCGGGGGCGAGGTTGGGGGCCACGGTTTGGGGCAGCAGCCAGGCTAGCTGCCGGAGGTTGTAGGGCGGGGCGTTGAATTCGTACAGCACGGCCGTTTTGGTTAGCTGGCCGGCAATGGTTTCCAGTACGGCGCTGCTAAGGGTCCGAGGCCAGGGTGCGGGCACAAAATCCAGGCCCAGGGTCCAGTCGGCCTGCTGGCGGCGCACGCGTTCAATAGTGGGTGCGAGCAAGAGGGTGCGCTGGTCGGACGCTGGCAGCAAGGCGGCCAGCAAGCCCCATTCGATGCCGCGGACACAATTGGCTTTGTCGAGGGCGGGCAATTCTTCCTGCCACAGCTTCAGGAAAGCACCGGCAAATGCCGCGTCGCGGTGCAGCAAGGTGCTGTGCGCCCAGCTGGGCAGCAGCGGCAGCGCCCATTCGGAGGCCAGCGCCGCCGCGAGCAGCTCGCCGGGCGTGAGGCCGAGATGCGCGGTCCAGCGCTGGGGCGGCAGCAACCCTACCAGGTTGCCGAGGCGGCCGGCAGCTGGGCCCAGCGAGGTTTGGAGGCCAATGCTGGTACTGATGCGGTACTCGAAGCGTCCGGTTATTTCTTCGATGCCGTCGAGCAGCCAGGATTTGTCCCAGGCCGTGGGCAGGGTGATTTCCAGCGCGGGTTTGCCCAGGCCCAACAGCTTGCGCTTGGCGGATATGAGCGGCGCGGCGCGGGCCCAGAGCCGCTCGGTGAGGGCCGCGCCGGGAATTTGCACCAGCAGCTCGGACGCCCGGCGGCGCACCTCCTGGCCCCGCGCTTTGAGTAGGGCTTCGAGGCTCGGCTCGGCGTCGGGGTGCAAGTGCTGGCTCAGCATATCAAGCAGCGCTTCCTGCCTTTTGGCCGGCTCGGAGGGAAGTGCGGCCAGCAGCAAGGCACGGGCCGCATTCGGGGTTTCAGCAAAATGCTGCTGGAGCCAAGCGAGGCGGGCGGCGGGTGAGCCGGTTTCCCAGGTAGCCAGGTTGGTGGTGTCGGCAGTCGGGGCGGACAAGCTTTCCGTCAGCTTAGCCCATGCAGGATTAATGCTCGCCAGCCAGTTGCCCCGGGCCCCGAGCACCGGCCCCAGCGCGGCCCGGGTTTCGGCGGAGCGCGTGGCGTGGTGCAGTAGTGGCACCAGCAGAGCTGGCGGAACGCGCAAGTCGCGGCCAGCGAGGCGGGTGAGGTAGTCGGGCAATAGTTCGAGATGCAGCGAGTTGACGAGCATCTGGTGAAGGTGGTCGGTGCCTTTGGGCCCCACGGCGGGCAGCAACTCGGGCGGGGCGGGTGCCAGGAGCGGCCCTGCGGGGGGGGCGGGCCGGTGGCCGGCCTTCCGCATCAGGGCCAGTGTGCCGGCCGCCAGCAACAGCTGCTGCTCGGTCGAATCGACCGTGGCGGGAAAGGCCGGGATGGGTTCGCCGCTTTGGCGGGTGCCAAGCAGGGCAATGCGCAGCAGTTGCGGCCAGGCCGGCGCGCCAACCACGTTCGGCGAAACATCTGCCCCCGGTGCTGGTGCCAAAAGGGCGGTGCCGCTGGGCATGGTGCCCGCGTCATCTTTAGGTTTGGCAGCGAGGGCGTCGGCGGGTGGGTTTGCACCCAAACTCCAGTTGCTGAGCGGCCGGAACGCTTGCCCGTCCCATTCGCCGAAAAGCGCGATGGGCTGGCCACCGCTTTCGGCTAGCAGCTGCCAGGGCGTGTTTTCGTCGGCGAAGCGCAGGGGAAGCGTGAGCGGCTCGGAGGCGTGATGCAGTAGCCAGCCGCCGTCGGGCAAAGGGGCAGGCAGCACCTGCGTCAGGGTGACGGGCCATTCGCGCAGCCAGGGTTGGCGGGCGAGGGCGGTAGCGTACTCATCCAGCAATTGGCTAATGGATTTGCCCGCCGGCACGGCGCTGGCGGGTACTGTGCCATCGAATTTTACATTGACCGGGGCGGCCCGCAATGGCAGCAAGCCCGGATAAAAGGCTAACTCGCCCACATAAGCTCCGTGCGGAATGAACGGCGTGTTGAATGGCTGGCTACCGAAGGAAAACTCCAGCACCAGCGCCGTGCGGCCGGTGTTGCGGCCGTGCAGCCAGGTGCGGCGGGCCGTCAGGCGGTCCTCCTCCCAGCGGAACTGGCCCAGCACGCGCCAGGCATCGGCTACGGGCGCGGCGGTGGCGAGCAGGTCCTCTTTTTTCAGGTTGATGCCAACTTGCTGCAACACGTCGGCCCGGGCATCGGGGGCGAGATTGGGCAGATTCAGGAAGGCCCGGGCCAGCAAATACAGCTCGCCGAGGCGGCCCAGCAGGCGCGGGGGCCAGTCGGCGTGGGCGTGGCGCGCGGTAGCCAGGTCGCGCAGCGCGGCGGCCAGGCCGGGCAGCTGGTTATCGACCAGGCGGGCGGCCTGGCTTTCCCAGAAATTGGCCGGCTGCTTGTCGAGCGTGGCCAGGCCGGCACGCATCAGGTCTTCGAGCCAGGCCATGAAGTCTTCCGCGCCGGCAGTCATGCGGGCCAGGCGTTTGGGGTCGACAGCTGGAATTAACGGGGGAGTTTCGCTCTCTTTTCCTCCCTGCGACGCTTCCAAATCAGGTATTGATTTCGGGCTTGCTTCGTCGGCCAGCAATTCAGCCGCGGCTGCCGTTTTGGAGACCTTAGCAGCCGGTTTTTCGGCCTTTTTCTCCTGGGTTTGCTGGCGCTTTTCCAGCCATTCGGCCAGCCAGGCGGGCGGCGTATGGCCACCGAAAAGCTCCGGCTGGCGGGCCATGAGCAGCAACAGGCCTGCGCCGTGCTTGCAGGGAAAAACCCGGCTGGGGCAGCTGCACTTGAAAGCCGGCTCCGTCAGGTCGATGCCCGTGAGGTAGGGCTTGCTGCCGCTGCCGGCGCAGTCGCCCCAGGCGGCGGTTTCGGTGCGGCCCAGGTTGGTCCATTTGGCGGGCTTCAGCAGCTCCTGGCCCCGTTTGAGGGTGCCGGGGTCGGTGATGAGGGCGAGGGCCTGGGCTTCGGAATAGGAAATCATGTGGGGCGGGGCAGGCTCCAAAAATAGCAGGGATTTTGGGGCATAGCTGCCTTAAATCCGTCTGTCATTCTGAGCGGAGCGAAGGGCCTTATCACACTGGAATCCTCTGGCGTGATAAGGTCCTTCGCTCCGCTCAGGATGACAGATGTAGGGTTACGCGAAAAAGTCGGCCGGGTCGGCCTGGCTCAGGTACTTGCGCAGCAGCGTGAGCGAGCCAAAATACGGCCGGACACAGGCCAAAAACTGCTCGGCAATGGCCGGGCTGGCGGCGTAGGCCACGAAGGTCGTGCCGCTTTCAGTGAATTCCAGCTCGTTGAGTAAGGCCGGGCAGTGCTCCTCCACAATGGTTTCGAGGTGCTCGGCCCACGAAGCCGCCGTGCCGCCAAAACCGAAGTGCTGAAACAAGGCGTAATAGTCTTCAAGCCCGCCCACGTCGGCAAAAATTACCAATTGGTACTCAGGCGAAATGGGGGGCGGGGCGGGAGCGAGCTGAAACGGAAACGTGGTCGACATGCCCCGAAAGTACGCCTACCGGCGTCGGCGCAGCGCCACCACCAGCCCCACGCACAGCACGGCGAGGCCCGCAATCAGGGCGTCGCGCACGAAGTGGCCCTGCTTGGCTTCGGCCACTTCGGCTTCGAGGTCTCGTTGTTTGGCAACGTGTTGCTTTTCGCGCTGGCGCAGGTTTTCGGTTTCGTTGGTAAGCTCTGAGAGGCGCTGGGCGGTGAGGTTGCGGTCGTCGCGCGAGCTGGTTTCGAGGTGGGTAGTAGTCGCGGCCAGCCGGGCCGAGGTGGTGGTGGCCTGCTGAGCGGCTTGGTTGAGTACGTCCACGATTTGCTGGTCCTTGTCCACGATGCCCTGCAGGGCGTCCACCACTTCCTGCAGGTCTTTTTTGGAGGGCTTGTTGCCGAACAGGCTGTGGCGCTGGGCGCTGGCTTCGCGGTAGCGGTCCGTCAGGGATTTACGCTCCGCCAGCAGGCCGGGCAGGCGCGAATCGGGGGTGACGGCCGGCGTTTGGGCGGCCGTGGCCACGCTCCAAAAAAGCCCGCTGCCGAGGGCCAGGGCGCGAAACAATGGGCGGCGGCGAGTTATTTGCAAATTGTCAACCCAGGAAAACAAAGACGTACGCATGAAGAAAATTCAACTAATGAAACAAAGCAGCTTCTTATTGCTCGGGGCGCTGAGCCTGTGGAGCTGCGAAACGGCCCGCCCGAAAACCCCGCCCACCTACGGCGGAGCGGTATCGGAAGGCCTCCACGAAAAAGGCGGCAGCGGCGTGTTGCCCTTCCTGATTCAGGCCGCCAGCCCGGACGACACGTACGGCTTTACGGCAAACAACCCGGTGCGGGTCGGCGGCGGGCGCGAGGCCGGCGTGCGCAACCAGCAGCGCTACCTCAATGCCCTGCTCGGCCCCAAAGGCGAACCCCTTAAGTACGAGCACGAAGGCAGCTGCTGCGCGTTTAAAATTGTCGGCGCCGGCATCGACAACGAAGGCCAGCTCGACGTGTATTCCATCACCTGGAAGGGACAGAAGCAGCCCCTCAAGCTCTACCTGAACATGTACGAGGAAGGCCCGCTGGCCGCCCCCGCGGGCCTGAGCGCCGCCCGCTAGCCCGGCCGGCAGCGGGCCGGTTGGAAGCAGAAAACCGTTACTTTTATAAGTCCGGCCGCTATTTCTCTACCTGTTCGATGCCCACTCGCTACTACTCCCACCTCGCCGCGCTGGCCGCCGACCCCGCCGCCGCGCCCGCCGACCAGCTCCCCAAGCTGCGCAAGCTGCTCGAAACCGTGCTGCGCGACGACTGCAAGGCCCGCGAAGCCCCCTTCATCGACCTCAACCAGGCCATCGGGCAGGCCGCTTACGTGCACGAGCTGCCCGCCGCCCTGCGTCAGCAGCTGCAGGCCCTGCGCCTGGCCGCCAACCTGGTGGTGCACGAAAGCTACGCCGGTACCCGCGCCGAAGCCGCCCACGGCTTTGCGGCCGTGGCGGCGCTGGTGCTGCACCTGACCGGCGCGGCCTACGCCGGCCCCGCGCTGCCCCAGCCAAGCGCCGAAGCCACCCTCGCGCCCGCCGAAACGGCTGAAACAGCCACCACCCACATTCCCGAAGCCGCCGCCCACACCACCTGGCGCGTGCGGGTGCTGCACGCCGACCTGGCCACCGGTGCGCTCACCGTGGAGATGGCCGCGCCCGCCGATGGCCGCCCCGCCGGTCCTTTTGGCTTGGTGCTGCCCGCGGCGTATGAAAACGTGCTGCCACTGGCCGCCGCGCTGCACCCCACGCTGCACCTCATCGGGCCGGTGCTATTGGCCGATGGTAGCGTGCGCGCCCGCCGCGTGGTGCTGGAACCCGACTACCTCATCAGCGTCACCACCATTGCCGAGTGCGCCCAGCGCGACGGCACCATCCCCGAGTGGGCGCTGCTGAATGCCTTTTTGCCCGATGATATTTCGCGCCCACTGGTGCTCGGAAACCTGGTGAACCTGCTGCTGGACGAGGAAGTAAGCCACGCCGGGCGGCAGGAAGAGTTGAAAGCCAAACTGGAAGCCACGGCAAAAAAGCAGCAGCGGGAGCGGCTGGCGAAACTGGCCGGCCACATCATCGCGACCGAACCGGAAGCAGCTTCTGCACCTCCTGATTCAGCAGCCGTAGCTACTTCACAATTTGCACTTACTGCTGACGAGGAGCAGCTAACAGCCAAGGACTTCGACCTGGAAACGTTCTTCCGGGGCCGGCTTTTCCGCTCCGCTCCGCTTTCGCTCAGCACCCTGCCCGAATTCCAGACCCGCACCGGCGTGCCCGAGCTGCTGAACGACCTGCGCCGCCACCACCGTACCCTGCGCGAAACCCGCGCCCTGGGCTTCGTGGCGGCCAGCCGCACCGGCTACCAGCAGGAGCCCCTGCGCCTGGCCGACTGCTTCCTCGAACCCACCTTCCTCTCGGCCACCTATGGCTTGCAGGGGCGGCTCGATTTACTGCACGAAAGCAGCACCGGCTACGACCTCATCGAACTCAAAAGCTCGACCAAAGTGCCCCACGCCGAGCCCTGGACCAACCACGCCGCCCAGGCCCAGCTCTACCGTTTGCTGTTGGAATCAGTGTTCGGGGCCGATGGCGAAACCGCCGGCCGGGGCCGCACCAGCATCCTGTATTCCAACGCGGCCAGCGGCCAGCCCGCCGTGCGCCGCGTCGACCAGGACCAGGAGTTGATTGACCGGCTGCTCTCGGCCCGCAACCAGCTCGTGGGCACCGAATTGCAGCTGGCCCGTGCCACCGGGCCGCGCCAGACGGCCCACCTGCTGGCGCCCGTGCTGCACCCTAACCTGACGGCCCTGCCACCCTTTGGCAAAGCTAAGGCCGAAAAAGTAGCCAACGCCTGGGCCGCCGCCGACCCCGTGGAGCGCGCTTACTGTCTGGAACTGGCCCGCTTTTCGGCCCGCGAAATGCGCCTCACCCTGCTTGGCGACGAGGCCCGCCCCGGCGATGCCGGCGGCCAGGCCGGCCTCTGGCTGCTGCCCCAGGCCCGCAAATACCAGAACTTCAGCCTGCTCGATGACCTGGAGCTAATCGAAGACCACAGCGGTGCGCCCGACGACGCCCGCGATGGCCTCGGCCCGCACCTCATTTTTCAGCGCCCGGCCGGTGGCCGTGAGGTCAACTTCCGCGCCGGCGACACGCTCATTCTCTACCCGCGCCGCCGCAACGCCCGCGAAACTGCTGCGGCTTCAGCCCCTGGAGCAGCGGCTGAAAACTCACCCAGTCACTCCGCCACTCAGTCGCTCAGTGTGCTGGATGCCCAGGTGGTGAAAGTGGTGCTGGCCGAAGACCTTGGGGCCGACGGCCGCGTGGTGCTTAGCGTGCGCAACCGCCGCATGGCCCCGCGCTACCTGCTGGGGCACTCGCACTGGGCTTTGGAGCCCGATACCTACGATACCTTCCGGCGCGAGTGGGCCGGCCTCTCGTCCTTCCTCGGCCTGAGCCCGGAGCGCCGCAAGCGCCTGCTGGCCCGCACCGGTCCGCGCGAGCCCGAGGGCTGGAGCCCCGCCGCCCCGCCCGCCACCACGGCCACCGAAGTGGTGGCCCGCGCCTTGGCCGCGCCCGATTGGTTTGTGCTCTGCGGCCCGCCCGGCACCGGCAAGACCCGCAGCGTACTACGTGAGCTGGCCGTTAACCTCTACAAACAAGACAAGCAGGTGCTGCTGGCCGCCTACACCAACCGCGCCGTGGACGAAATCTGCGAGCAACTGGTGGAAGCGAAATTGCCCTTCATTCGGGTGGGCTCGCGGCTGGGAACGTCGGCGCAGTACCGGCCGTACCTGCTCGATGCCATGATTGCCGACTGCGGCAGCCGCCAGACCGTGCGCGCGCGCCTCACCGGCACGCCGTTTTACGTGGGCACGGTGGCCAGTCTGCTGGGCAAGCCCGAGCTGTTCATGCTCAAGCAGTTCGATGTGGCGGTGGTGGACGAGGCCAGCCAGGTGCTGGAATCGCCGATGCTGGCACTGCTGGCCAAGGTGAAGAAGTTCATCCTCATCGGCGACCACCGCCAGCTGCCCGCCGTGGTGGCCCAGGAGCCCGAAACCAGCGCCATCGCCCCCGAAGTGGCCGACTTGCTGCGCGAAAACCTCGGCCTCACCAACCTGCGCAATTCCTATTTCGAGCGCCTGTTCCGGCGGGCCGAAGCGCAGTGGCCCCACGCCCACGGCACCCTCGCCGACCAGTACCGCATGCACCAGGAACTGGCCGTGCTCGTCAATCAGGCCTTTTACGAAGGCCAGCTGCGCTGCCCGCTGCCCTGGCAGGCCGCCCCGCTCGACCGCGCCGCCTGGCCCGCTGCTTCCGATGATTTCACGGCCGCGCTGCGCCGCCAGCGGGTGGTTTTCGTGTCCACCCAGCGCCAGCCCGAGGATTTATCCATGAAAGAATCGGCCCAGGAAGCCGAGCTGGCCGCCCGTGCTGCCGCCTACGTGGCCCAGGGCTACGCCGCTACCTTCAACCCCGAAACCACGCTCGGCATTATCGCCAGCTACCGCAACCAGGCGGCGCGCATCCGCGCCCGGCTGGCGCAGCTGGCCCGCGAGTTGGCCCTGCCGGCCCTCGCGCAAATCAGCGTCGACACCGTGGAGCGCTACCAGGGCAGCCAGCGCGAGGTCATCATCGTGAGCTTCTGCTGCCACCACGAGCACCAACTCGAACTAATGGTGTCACCCGACGAAACCGGGCAGGTCGACCGCAAGCTGAACGTGGCCCTCACCCGGGCCCGTCAGCAGCTCGTGCTGCTCGGCAATGCGGAAATGCTGAGCCGCGCCCCCCACCACGCGGCCCTGCTGGCCCGGGTGCGGTAGCGCGGCTCCGCGTTTTCGTTTGTCATTCGCTTTACTGAATGTCCGTCACCTCCACTTCAAAGCGTATGGCTGTATTGGGACCGATGCTGCCGGAAGTCCCCTGCACCCCATAGGCCAGCGCCGACGGCAGCAGCAGTTCCGCCTTATCGCCTTTGTGCATCAGGGCAATACCTTCTTCAAAGCCCGGAACCAGACGGTTAGTCCCGTATTTGAAGACTAGTGGCGAGTTAATGGGGGAGGCATCGAATACCGTGCCGGTCGCATCAAAAAAATGCCCGATGTATTTCACCGTTACCGTGTTCCCAATGACCGGCCGCGCCGCGCCGGGGTTGGTGGTGATGGGCAGAAAGTAGAGCCCGGAAGCCTGTTTCTGGGCGGTCGTGATATTTTTAGTGGTCAGGTAGCTGGTAATCAGATTGTCATCGTACACCGGAACATCGATTACTTCTACCTCAAAGCGGACTACCGAGTTTGCCGGAAGGTTCTGGCCTGATGACGAGCCGAAGGCCAGCGCAGAGGGTATCAGCAGCTCCGCCTTATCCCCAACGTGCATCAGCGAAATCCCCTCTTCAAAGCCCCGAGGTGTCTGGCCCGCGCCCAGCACGAAGGTTAAAAGAGGGTTAGTATGCCTGGAAGATGCATCGAACACAGTGCCAGCAACATCCAGTAAGTGGCCGGTATACAGCACCGCCACCGAGGAGCCGACAGTCACTTTAGTACCTGTCGGATTTGTTCTGACCGGCAGGAAATAAAGGCCGGAGAGCTGCTTCTGGGCCGTGGTAATGTTATTAGCCGTCAGGTAATTCGTAATGGTTTCCTGGTCAACCGCGCTGTAATCTGGGATTTCGGGGTCGTCCTTCTTGCAGGCGGTGGTGAACAGGCCAGCGGAGGCCAGTATCGTTAATAAAAAAAGGCGCGTGAATACGGCGGAAAAATAGGGTTTCATAGGCTGATTTTTGGAGTAAAAATAGGGCATTATGGGCCGCAGAACATGAATTTGCTGCTCCGCGTTCGGGGTTTTTATAGTGGAATGCTGTTTTGCTGCCGCAGCCTGTGCAAGCCGATTGAGCTAAAAAGTCCCTCAATACCTAGCACCAGCCCAATTCCCAGCGTGTAAGCCAGCAGGTCGACCCACTCAAAATGGGTGCCCAATACAATGCGCGCCACCCGTGAATGCTGCCAGCCCAGCCAGCTCAGCAGGCTTACATACTGCAAAGCCTCAATGATATAAGCAGTGAGAAGTGCGCCCAAAGCCACTTTTCCAGGTGCGGCCTTCAGCAAGCCCCGGGCGAGGCTATAGAGGAAAATAGTGGCCAGAAAATCGCCGGCGTAGGGCCGAATGATGCTATCGTGTACATACAAGGCGATGAAAACTTCCAGCAGGAGTAATAAGCCGGCCGCCAGTAGGTAGTGCTTCTGAATGCGAATCATGCGACGATTAAAACCTGACGTGTGTAATCAACCGTGATGCATGGGGCACCGGCGGGCGGGCTGCATCGCCATAGCCGTTTCGGCCAGGGCCACGGGCGCAGCATCCAGCGCCTGAATCCGAGCCCGATATTCCGTCGGCAGCATGGCATTCTTTGCCGACTGGCTTACCCCCCAGCGCCGTGTGTGACGGTAGAAAACCACGGCCGGGCTAATGATAAAGCCGGCGGGTAGCTGCAACAGCTGCCGTACCCGGGCCGGCACCACCAGCCCCTGCACCAGCCGCAGCAGCCGGTAGCGCGGCCCGCCCAAATGCCGCCGGTATTGCACGTACAAATCGGCGGTGTAAGTGCTGGCGGCCGTGTCTTGGGTCAGATGCTGCTCGCGGGCAGTCTGCCATTCGGAGTAGGAGGTGGGCAAATTGGGTATGCCCATGCGCCGCCCCACGCGGTAAAATACGGTCACGATTTCCTCGCGCTCGGCGTCGGTAAGGGGCCGTTCCAACACCTCAAACGCCCGCATGGAGTAGCTGATGAGCATGAACAACACGTCGCGGTAGGCCCATGCCGGAATGGCCTGCCCGCGCTTGGCCTCCACGGCCGCGTGAATGGCCGCAATGCTATCAATGGCCCGCTCGGCCCCGGCGCGGTCGGCAAACAAGATGCGGCGGGCGTAGTCAACCGTAGAAAATAGCCGCGCCAGTGGGTCGGCCGGCAGCCGGCCGGTGAAATAGAGCCAATCCACCGCTTTGTTGAGGGCAAACTCGGCCGCCGCCCCGGCAAAGATGAACAACACCGTATCGGAGGTGCCCCAGATGCGGCGCACGATGGAATTGGGGGCCACGAAGTAATCCATAACGTATTGCGAGCAGAAGTAAAATCAGAACAATCGGCCACCGGTCGATAATTCGTTCGCAAAGTTATAAAGAACTTTGTAGTTCAAAGTAAATTTGACATTTAGTTCGGCATGAGTAGGGTGCGGGGTCGTATCCTACTTTTATTATTGCTGCAGCTAGGCTACTTGGGTAGCAAATCCGGCACTGCTGTCCCCACCGCCACCTTCGGCCGCTTGTAGAAATACAGTATCAGCAGGGGTAGCAGCGTCAGCTCGGCCACCACGCCGAACAGCAGCGTGAGGCCGATGAGCAGGCCAACGTAGAACGTGCCGTCGAACTTCGAGAACAGCAGCGTGGAGAACCCGCCCACCAGAATAAGCGAGGTGGTGATGACGGCCTTGCCGGCTAGCAGATACGTGTAGCGCACGGCCTTGAAAATATCCGGCTCCTTGCCCAGCGTGAGCCGTAGCTTGCTGATGAAGTGGATGGTATCATCAACCGCGATACCGAAGGCGATGGTGAAAATGATGCTGGTGCTCACCTTCATGTTCACGCCGGCCAGGCCCATCACGCCGGCCACGATGATGATGGGTAGCAGGTTGGGAATAAGCACCACCAGGGTCATGCGCAGGGATTTGAACAGCGCCAGCACAATGAGCGTGACCATCGCCACGTCGATGGCCATGCCCTGAATCATGTTCAGGGTCAGGTTTTCATTGTTTTTGTCGATGAGGTTGGACGAGCCCGTGAGGCGGGTGCGCAGCACCGTGGTATCGGTGCTGGTGCGCAGGTAGCGGTGTAGGGCGGCGTTCAACTTATCGGCCCGGATGCTGCCCACATCGGCCATGCGGCCGGTGAGGCGGCCAGCCGAGCCATCGGGCAAGGCCAGAGCGCTGAATTCGGGCTTCTTGCGGAACTGGCGGAGCTTGCTGCGCAGGCGGCGCAGCTCTAGGGTGTCGGTGGGCAGGCGGTAGTCGGCCAGGGCGCCTCCGTGCAGGGCCTTGCGCACCGATTTCACCAGCGTGACGGGCGAGGCGGCGAAGCGCAGGCCGTAGGTAGTGGCCAAATAGCCTTCGATGCGCTCGGTCTGGCGCAGCACGGCCAGGTCGTAGATGTCGCGCCCGCCCGCCGGTTTCAATTCCAGCTCGAAGGGCCGCACGCCGGCAAACTGCCGGTCGAAAAAGGCGAAATCCTGCCGCACGGGGTCGCTTTTGGAAAGGTCATCGAGCAGCGAGGAATTGATGTGCACCCGCGTGGCCAGCCCGATGGATGCCGCCAGCACCAGCCCGCTCACGGTGAAAATCAGCCGCCGCCGCACCAGCACCTGCCGAAACAGCCGCCCCAGCACACCGTCCCAGCTGTGGCCCTGGCGGCGTGGCTCGCGCAGCTGGGGCTTGCCCAGCAGCACCAGCATGGCCGGCAGCAGCGTGAAGCTGAGTACAAACGCCAGGATTACGGCAATGCCGGTGAACAGCCCGAAATTGTGAATGGGCCGAATCGTGCTCGTCATCAGCGTGAAAAAGCCCAGGCTGGTGGTGAGCGCCGACAGCCCCGACCCAAACCCCGATTCCTTGATGGTCACGCGCAACGCGTCCTTCTTGCTGGCCCCGTAGCCCAGCTCACTGACGTAGCGGCTGATAATGTGAATGGTGTCACTCATGCCCACCACAAACAGCATGAGCGGGAGCAGGGCCGTCATCAAATCGATGCTGACCCCGAACGCGGCCATGATGCCCAGGCCCCACAAAATGGCCCCCAGCACCACCACCAGCGGCAGCACCACGCCCCACCACGTCCGAAACGTGAGCCACAGCAGCCCCGTCACCAGCAGCACCGACAGCGACATGAACACCACCAATTCCCACTTCAACCGGTCCACAAACACGGACTGCGCCACAATGCGGCCCGCGAAATGCACCCTTTCATCCGGGATGTGCAGGCGGGCCAGGCCGCCGCGCAGGGCCGCAAACAGGGAGTCGCCGGGCGGCTTTTCGAGGTCAGGCGTAAGCTGGAGCACCAGGGCCAGGGCGCGGGCGTCGGGGCTGAACACGTTGCCCGTTAGGCCGGGCGTGCGGTATATCAGCGTGGAGTCGGCGGCGCGGCGGGCGGGGTCGGCGCGGTAGGTGTCCGGGTGCAGGTAGGGGAGGCTGAATACGCCGAGGCCCTCCACCACGGTGTTGGCCAGCGTGGTAGGCGAGGTGACGTGCCGCACGTCCTTTTGCCGCGCCGCCAGGCGGGTCAGCGAGTCGATTTGGGTCAGGAACGCGGGGTCGAACACGGTGCGGCCGGCGGGGGCTTCCACGCCCAGCAACAGGTAGTCGTTGTCGTTGCCGAAGCGTTGGGTGTAGCCCTGGTAGTAGTCCAGGTCGGGGTCGCCGGCGGGGTAGAAGTCGTTGAAATTGTAGTTGAACCGCAGCCGGGCGACGAAAAACGCACTCAAAGCCGTGAGCAGGCCCAGCACGAGCAGGGTAGTATGGGCGTAGCGACGAAGGGTCATAAAGGGAGTTAGCGCGACCGCCGGGGCCGCATCATCTTTCGGGCGACGTAGCCGGGGCGTGCGAACCGCCCCCGACTGCACAAGCATCGCAGCTACCAGCAACGCCCCCATTTCCGCAATTGTTTCGGATGCCCGTCTTTAAAAATCCAGCGGTGATTCGTGTCTCGCTGGCCCGGCGGGGGCGCCCGTATTACTTTTCACACAACCACTTTGACTTATTGGAGCAGGGGCATTTTTGAGGCGGATACCGTGTCCCGCAAGCCCATCTTTGTGGTTTCGTTGCCCCCAAATCTTTGCCATTATCTCCTCAATGAGAAGAATATTACTCCTGGCCGTTGCCCTCTTTAGTTTCGTACTGACCACCCACGCCCAAACCCCGGCCCAGACGCAGGGCATGGCCAAGGCCATTCTGAAAAACGATGCCGCCGCCGCCGAGGCGCTGCTGGCCGCCGGCGCCAACCCCAACGCCGTGGTCGAAGTGGTGCCGGGCTTCGCCACCACCTACCTCATCACCGCCGCCTCCAACAACAGCCTCCCGCTGGTGCAGCTGCTGCTCAGGCACAAAGCCCAGGTCAATCAGGCCGATGCCTTCAAGGCCACCGCCCTGATGGCGGCCGTCGGCAAGGGCAATAAGGCTATGGTGGAGCTGCTGCTCAGCGCCGGGGCCGATGCCCGCGCAAAAGATGACGAGGGCAAAGATGCCCTGGCCCTGGCCAAGGAAGGGGGCAATAAGGAAATCATCGTACTCCTGGAACAGAAGCTGAAATAAGGGGTCGGCGCACTAACAAAAGCCGCCGTAGTGTATCTTAGGGCCTGCTAACCGCTGCGTTAATTTTACCCCCTCACCCTATTCCGTTTCCCATGAAAAAGACCCTACTTGCCCTCGCCCTGTTTGCCTTCGCCGGCACCACCGCTTTCGCCCACGACGGCCACGACAAAGATGGCAAAAAAGGCAAGAAAGAAACCTGCACCAAAGACATGAAGGCTTCGTGCTCGAAAGACATGAAAGGCGGCACGGCCGGCCACTCGTGCTGCATGAAAGGCGGCAAAACCGCCAGCGTGAAGCCCGCCGCCAAGCTCTAATCACGGCTGGCTTCGGCTGCCGCTGAGATTCAAAAAGCCGCTTCGGAAACGAGGCGGCTTTTTTATTATTCAGAAATTCATAAGTTTACCCCGATTTATACCAACCCCAAAACTTATGGAGCTTATTGACCAACTTACCAATCTGGCATCGCGTGCACAGAAGCAGATTGCACACATTCAAACGGAGGAAGCCACGAAAACTGCGCTGGTAATGCCGTTTATCAACGCGCTTGGCTACAACGTATTTGACCCTACGGAAGTAGTGCCAGAATTTATTTGTGATATCGGCACGAAGAAGGGCGAAAAGATTGATTATGCCATCATGCGCGATGGCAAGCCAATTATTCTGATTGAGTGCAAACACGTGGGTAGCGACCTCAATATCAACCATGCCAGCCAGCTATTTCGGTACTTCCACGTAACCGAAGCGCGAATTGCCGTTCTCACCAATGGCCTTGTGTACCGGCTGTTCACCGATTTGGAACAGCCAAACAAGATGGATGAACGGCCTTTCCTGGAATTTGACCTCGCCAGTTTTAATGAAAATGACGTTGCTGAAATCAAGAAACTCAGCAAAGTCAATTTCAATATTGAGGACATGCTTTTTGCCGCATACAACCTCAAATACATGCGGGCCTTCAAAAAATACTTTGACGAGCAATTCACTCAGCCATCGGCCGATTTTATAAATTTTGTTTCGAAGCAGGTCTACGAAGGCGTATTAACTCCTAAGCTCAAGGAGCAATTCAGCATCTTGGTGCACCGCTCGTTTCATCAGTTTCTGAATGACAAAATATCCATGCGGTTGCGGTCAGCAATGATTGATACCAGTGGCCAGAGTTTGTTAGTGAACGATGTGCCGGCTGCCCCGATGCCAGAACTGACTACTGGAACAGATACAGATGGCAAGGAAAAAGACATTGAAACGACCGTTGAGGAAACGGAAGGCTTCATGATTGTGCGGGCCATTCTGCGTAAAACTGTTCCGGTGAACCGGGTAGTGATGCGGGACGTGCAATCGTACTGCGGCATTTTGTTGGATGATAATAACCGCAAGCCTATCTGCCGGCTTCATTTCAATAGCAGTAAGAAATATGTGACGCTATTTGACGTGGAAGGTGGCGAACGAGTAGATATTACCTCGTTAGACGACTTATACGGCATGGCTTCCCGTATTCGGGCTGCCGTGCAGAAACATGAAACGAAAGTGGCTGTTTAGCAAACCAGAGCCTACTAGCTAAATAAAGAAGGCTGCTCAAACGAGCAGCCTTCTTTATTTTTGAGGGTTCCGATACGCCCCACCCCATGCGCCAATACCAAGCCCTGCTCCGCCAAATCCTCGACACCGGCACCGTAAAAACCGACCGCACGGGTACCGGCACCGTCTCCATTTTCGGTCCGCAGATGCGGTTCAATCTGGCCGAGGGCTTCCCGCTGGTGACCACCAAAAAGGTGCATTTGAAGAGCATCATCCACGAATTGCTGTGGTTTCTCAAGGGCGATACCAACATTGCCTACCTCAAGGAGCACGGCGTGAAAATCTGGGACGAGTGGGCCGATGCCAACGGCGACCTCGGCCCCGTGTACGGCCACCAGTGGCGCTCCTGGCCCGACGGCCACGGCGGTCACATCGACCAGATTGCGCAGATTATCCAGCAGCTCAAAACGCAGCCCGACTCGCGCCGCATCCTCGTCTCGGCCTGGAACGTGGCCGAACTGCCCGAGATGAAATTACAGCCCTGCCACGCCCTGTTCCAGTTCTACGTGGCCGATGGCAAGCTCTCGTGCCAGCTCTACCAGCGCTCGGCCGACGTGTTTCTGGGCGTGCCGTTCAACATTGCCAGCTACGCGCTGCTCACCCTGATGGTGGCCCAGGTGGTCGGGCTGCAACCCGGTGAGTTCATCTGGACCGGCGGCGACACGCATTTGTATTCCAATCATTTGGAACAAGCCCGTTTGCAGCTTGAGCGGGAGCCGAAAGCGCTGCCGCAGATGCGCATCAACCCGGCGGTGACAGATATTTTCGGGTTTCAGTTTGAAGATTTCAAGCTGGAAAATTATGAGCCCTGGCCGGCCATCAAAGCGCCGGTAGCGGTTTAGGCCAGTGTGGCTATGGGCGATTTTCTGGCCGAGGTACTTGCGGAATGTATTGTTGGTCCCATCCTAAACCTGCTGTTCGGGGCGGTTTGGTGGCTGTTGCGCACGGGCACGTTGGTTTTGCTGTACCCGCTCATGCTGCTTACCGGCTGGGTCCGGCTCTGGATTCGGAAGCGAGGCCAAAGCAGTTTCCTCAACCTCTGGCAGCAGCATGGCCGGGCCGGCTTGCATCGTTTCGGTTGGGCCGAAGCCGCGCTGGATGTGGAGTACGCCATTGCCAGCGGGCTGATTGTGCTGGCCGGCTCGGGCGTGGGCGTCGTGCTCTATTCGCTCGGAAAACTATGGTTGCTATAGGCTGCTCAGTACCGCCTGCACGTTATCGGGCAGTATCCGAAGCGTGTTGTGCTGAATGCTGCGCAGGACGCTGATGGATGCCACATTCGCCGTGAAAGCCGCATCGGCCGCCAGCAACTCCCGTTTCAGAAACAGCCCTTCGCGGCACTCCACGCCCGCCGCCCGCGCCGCCCGCAGCACCTGCGCCCGGCGCACCCCGGCCACGCAGCCCGTTTCGAGTGCGGGTGTGAAAAGCACTCCGTCCTTCACCCAAAAAATGGCTGCCGCGCCCGCTTCGGCAATGTGCCCGCGGGCATTGCATAGGATGATTTCATCGAGCCCGCGCTGTTGCCGCTCGTAGGCGGCCCGCACGTAGAGCCAGGCCTGCGGCCCCTTGCAAAAGCTGAGCGGGGAATGGATAGAATGCGTTTCCAGCGCAAAATCAACATTGCTAATGGGCGCATCGGCGGGCACGAAGGCTTCGGCGGTGGCCAGCCATTCGGTGGCGTCGGTAGTGGGGGTGTAGCGGCCGCCGCCGCCGCGCCAGAGCTGCAGGCGCAGGCGGGCACCGGGCAACGCATTGGCCTGTGCGAGCCGGGCCAGGGTGGCTTCCAGCGCTTCGGGCGTGGCCAGCTCGGGCGGCAGCGCGAGGTAGAGCGCGGCAGCGGCTTGCTGCATGCGTTGGCAATGGTCGGCGGCGAGGCGCAGGCGGCCATTGACGAAAATTAGGGTTTCAAAAAAGCCGTCGCCAAAGGCCAGGCCCCGGTTGGGCAGGGACAGGGCGGCGATGGGCAGCAGGTGGTTGTTGAGCAGCAGCATGAGGCGCAAGGTAGGGCCGGCCACCGGCCCAGGCCCACAAAAAAACGGACGAACCCATGGGCCCGTCCGTTTTTGATTGAAAGTAACAGGATTGAATTATTGCACCTGCACGCGGCGCGTCACGGCCCCTTCGGCGTAGGTCACGCGCAGCAGGTAGGTGCCGGCGCGGAGCGTTTCGAGGGACATGGCCACGGACGCGGCTCCGCTCAGTTCCTGTTGGCGCACGGTGCGGCCCAGGGCATCAACCAGCGAAATACTTTTGGGGTGGGCGCTGGCGTCGAACGCCACATTGAGGATGCCCGTGGCGGGCACCGGCCAAGCCAGCGTCTGCTCGGCCACGGCTTGCGGCGCAGCCATGTGCAGCACATTGGCAGCAGTGATGCGAGCCAGTCCCACGCTGGTCTGGCCGCTCAGGGCCGAGAATGCGCCGCCCACCACGAGCTTGCCGTCGGACTGCACCAGCAGGGCGCGCACAGTGCTGTTGGGCACGGCCGTGCTGCCAAACGTGGCATCGGCCTGGCCGTTGGCCAGCACCCGGGCCAGGCTGGTGGGCAGGGCCGGGCTGGTGAAGGTGCCGCCCAGCAGGATGCGGTTGTTGGGCTGCACCAGCAGCGAATAGACGTAGCCCGTGATGGTCGGTGGCGTAAATCCGGTGTCGAGGGTGCCGTCCGCGTTCAGGCGCGACAGGCTCCGGCGGCTGGTGCTCCAGTTCGTGTCGAAGTTCCCCCCAACCAGAATTTTGCCGTCGGGCTGCACCGCCAGGGCGTATATCACGCTGGGCTGCTGCGCCAGGGTGAATTCGCTGCGGTTAAAAGTGGCATCAATGGCTCCGTTGCTATCCAGGCGCATAATGGCGGCTTTGAAGTTGCCAGTGGTGCCGTAAAACCCGTCCCCAAGTAGAATTTTGCCGTTGGGCTGCAGGCCCATGGCGTAGATGGTATGCAGGGAGTTGGTGTTGCTATTGGTGCCCGGAGCCACTATCGCAAACGTGGCGTCCTGGGTGCCATTGGCTTGCAGCCGCACTACCAAGCTGTTGGTCGTGCTGCCATTCAGCCGGATGGCGCTTGTCGCGGCCACCAGGACTTTGCCATCCGGCTGCAGCAGTATGCGCGTAAGCTGGCTGCCTGTGAAGTCGGCAGCGAAGCCGTTATCTATGACCCCCGTGGGCAGGAAGCGCTGCACTTTATCGAGCGACGAAGCTAATATCTTGCCGTCGGGCTGCAGGGCCAGACTCGATGCTCCCTCGAAGGCTGAATTAACAACAAACGTGAGGTCTAGCGTGCCATCGGTGTTCACGCGAGCCAAGCGGTGCAGCAGTTGGCCATTGAACTCAGTGAAAGAACCCCCGACAACCATTTTGCCATCGGGTTGCAGCGCCACTGATGAAATGACCCCAAAAGATTGAATCACCGGCTGAAAGCTGGCATCAATAGTGCCCGTCGAATTGAGCTGAACCAAGTTGCGGTCGAGGGTGCCATTGAAATTGGTGAACCCGCCTGACACCAGGATTTTGCCACTCGCCAGCAGCGTGACGGCGCGGGGCATGGAATTGGGCCCAGTGCCGGTCAGGAATCCGGTATCCGGCGTCCCATCCGAATTCAGGCGGGAAACGCGTGATGTGGTGCCACCGCCCGAACTCACGCCATTTGCACTGATAACGACGATTTTGCCATCGGGCTGCAACTCAAAAGCATTGCCGTAGTAGGAATAGGTCGAATAGCTGGTGAAAGCGGCCGGCGCGGCGAAGGTGTTATCTAGGCTGCCGTTGGCTTGAAGCCGGACCAAGCCTTTATTGCCGCTCGTACTCAGATACCCTGAAACCAAAATGCGCCCGTCGGGCTGCACGACCAGGTTGCTGGCCTCGTCGTACTGCCCCAGGGGCGTCGTGAACGACGCATCTCGGGTTCCGTCGGCATTCAGGCGAGCCAGGCCATAGGCCGGGCTGCCGTTGTAGTCGGTAAAATAGCCCCCAATCAGCATCTGGCCGCTGGGCAGCAGGACCAGCGACTCAATTTCTGCGTCGCTGCCCGTGCCCGCGTTGAAGGTAGCATCCAGCGAGCCGTCGCTGTTGAGTCGGGCAATGTTGTTGGCCGCCACGCCGTTGATGTGGTCGAACGCGCCCGTGATGATGATTTTGCCCGAGGGCAGCTGCAGCAGGTTGTCGATGTAAGTGAAGCCCGCCGTGCTGCTGATGCCCGTGCCGAGGCTGAAGCTGGCATCGCCGGTGCCGTCGGCATTCAGGCGAATGGCACTGTTGCGGGTGATGCCGCCCGCCGTAATGGGCGAGGTTGAGAGCGTCGTTACCAGCAATTGGCCGTTGGCCTGCAAGGCCACTTTGTAGGTTCCTGCCAAGGAGCCCAGGTTCTGCTGGAAGGCCTGGTCGAGGGCTCCCGTGGCGGTCAGGCGCACCAGCGAAGCCGTGCCGGTGCCGTTCACGCGCCGGAAATCGCCCACCACCAGCCGTTTGCCGTCGGGCTGTTCAATGGCGTTGTATACCGTGCCCACCCCATATAGAGTAGGCGGGCTGAACTGCGGGTCGAGGCTTTGGGCCGCCAAGCGCTGGCTGCCACTTCCGCCCACGAGCAGAATGAACGCCACAAGTAGATTTTTTTTCATCGGGGTAAATAAGAGAATGTGAAAAATAAGGGTAAACAAGCAGCAATAGTGCTTTTTTCTATAGCTGGAAAGGTTTGAGAAAAAATGAAAAATAAACGGGGCTAAATTAGGTCAGGCAAGGTAGGATTGTAGTACCTGGGATGAGATTAATCCAGTCGAAACTTCTTGCCCGGCAGTGCCCGCACCACGCCCCGGAATTCCAGTGCCAGCAGCAGCGAAGCCACCGCATGAATGGCCAGTTGCGCTTTCCAAGCCAGCTCGTCCATCTGCAGTTCGCGGCCCGGCGCAGCAGCCAGCACCGTTATCAGCCCGTATTCATCGGCCGTAAAGTCGGCGGCAGAGTAGGAGGGAACGGGCTTGAACTTGCCCGACTGGTGCAGGGCCGCGTCCCAGTTCAGGAGTTGCTCCAGGTCGCGTGGTTCGGAGTATAGGGCGGCTTTATTATCCCGAATGAGCGCATTGCAGCCGGCCGAAGCGGCCGAGCTCAGGTTGCCGGGCACGGCCAGCACGTCGCGGTCGTAGCTCAGGGCCAGCTCGGCAGTTATCAGCGCCCCGCCTTTGATGGCGGCTTCCACCACCACGGTGCCATCGCTCAGGCCGGCAATGATGCGGTTGCGGGCCGGAAAATTGTAGCGGTCGGGCGGCGTGCCGAAGGGAAATTCGGTGAGCAGGCCGCCCTGCTCACGCATCTTTTCGGCCGTTTTCTGGTGCGTGTGCGGGTAAATTCGGTCCAGCCCGGTGGCCATCACGCCCACGGTTTCGAGGCCTTCCTGCAAGGCGGCGCGGTGGGCCATGATGTCGATGCCGTAGGCCAGGCCGCTCACTACCAGCGGCCGGTGCGGCAGCAGGCCTTTGATGATGCGCTCGGTTTGCTCGCGGCCGTAGTCGGTGGCCTGGCGGGTGCCCACGAGGGCCACGGTTTTGGGCGCATTCAAGTCGGCCGTGCCCTGGTAGTAAAGGATGGCCGGCGCGTCGGGAATCAGCTTGAGGCGGCTGGGGAAGCGCTTGCTGGTATAAAACAGGATTTCGACGCCGTCCTTCTCGGCCTTCTTCAAATCGGCTTCCGCCTTGCGAAACGCCTTCTCGCGCTCAGGCCCGGTCAGGATTTTGATGGTGGCATCGCCCACGCCGGGAATGCGGCGGAGCTTGCCGGGAGGCATCATCAGTACGTTTTTGGCCGCGCCGCCGTAGCTCATCAGCTGCCGCGTGAGCTGCGGGCCGATGCCGGGTAGCAGGGTGAGGGCGAGCTCGTGGAAAAGGGTGTCGTTGGTAGAATTGGACATGGAAGGCTATTCGGCAATGTCCGGGTCGGCCTTGCCGGCTGCTTCCACTTCCTTCTTCAGGCTCATCAAAAACGCCCGCACCTTCTCCAGACTCTGCACCACGTCAATCTTATCCTTGAGTTGCGGGCCTTTCTGCTTGAGCATGTCGCGCGCGCCGGGAATGGTGTAGCCGCGCTCCTTCACCAAGTGATAGATGGTGCGGAAAACCTCGATGTCCTGCGGCGTGTAGAGGCGGTTGCCCTTCTTGCTGCGGCGGGGGCGCAGTTCCTCAAACTCGGTTTCCCAGAAGCGCACCAGCGACTCGGCCACCTTGAACTGGGCGGCCACTTCGCCGATGGTGAAGTATTGTTTTTCGATGCTGCGCTCTTTGTAGGGCATGGTATGGGAAGCCGATTTCGGGTTACTCAACCCGATATTTCCGGCTGATTTCGTCGTAAATTAACAACAAGTCGTTGGCCTTTCCCTGTTTGTCGAAAATGGATTCCCAGGTGTTGAGCGGCTCCCAGATGAAGCTGCCCCGGCCTTTGCCGTCCGGCAGGTTGAAGGCGATGTCGTTGACCTCGCGCTTGCGCTCCGAGTATTCGACCACCACAATGTCCTGCGGGTATTTTTTGGCCAGCGCCGTCAGGTTGTTTTTGAGGTCTGGTATGGTGCCGTGCCACTTGGGGTAGTACGACTCGCCGATGACATCGAACTCGACTTTGTGCGCCAGCATGTGGTCGAGCCACAGGGTGGACTTCAGGTTCTGGCCGCCCAGGGCAATGTGCATCATCACCAGCGCGTTGGGCGTGGTCTCGCGCACGGCGCGGGCGCCGGCTTTGGTCAGCCCGGCCAGCACCTCGAACCGCGCCAGGCTGTCAGCTTTGTCCACGTCGCCATCGGGCCAAATCATGCCGTGGTTGATTTCGTTGCCCACCTGCACCATGTCGGGCGGCGTGCCCTGGGCATTCAGCGCCTGCAATACTTCGGTGGTATAATCGTGCACGGCGGTTTCCAGCGCCGCACCGGTCAAGTTTTTCCAGGCCAACGGCTTGAACTGCTTCTGCGGGTCGGCCCAAGTGTCGGAGTAGTGGAAGTCGAGTAGCAGTTTCAGGCCCGCCTGTTTCACGCGTTTGGCCATGGCCAGGGTGTGCGGCAGGTCGCAGAATCCCTTGCCGGGCGAGTAGCCGCTGTCGGCCGCCGGGTTATTGAAAATCCGCAGGCGGATGTAGTTGAAGTGGTGGTCTTTCAGAATCTGGATGGCGTCCTTTTCCACGCCTTTGTCCGAGAACTTTACGCCCCGGGCTTCCAGCTGCGGCAAAAAGGAAATGTCGGCCCCGAGCACTTTGCCCAGCCGGGCCTTGCGCGGGGCGGGCGGGGTAGCGGCTACGCTGCTCAAGCCGGCCAACACCAGCAGCCCGATGCCGGCCGAACGGCGCAGAATATTCAAACGAAACGACATAGTAGTGCAAGCAAAATGCGCGGCCGGAACACGCCGTTGGAAGGACCCGCAAGATACGGGCAGCGGGGCAACCGCGTCAGGGAGGCGTTTTGTTACCTTTGTGGCACGGGCCCCGTGGCAAAACCAACTCTTTGCCGGGTGCGGCCCTTTTTCTTCTGCTTCCTATGTCACTCCCCACCGCTTCCACTGTTCGCCAGCAGTTCCTTGATTTCTTTGCCTCGAAAGGCCATCACATCGTGCCCTCGGCTCCGATTGTGGTGAAGGACGACCCCACGCTGCTGTTCATCAACTCGGGCATGGCCCCGTTCAAGGACTACTTCCTGGGCAACAAGCCAGCGCCCTACAAGCGCATTGCCGATACGCAGAAGTGCTTGCGCGTGAGCGGCAAGCACAACGATTTGGAGGAGGTTGGCTACGACACCTACCACCACACCATGTTCGAGATGCTGGGCAACTGGTCGTTTGGCGACTACTTCAAAACCGACGCCATTGCCTGGGCCTGGGAATTACTGACGGAGGTATTCAAGCTGGAAAAAGACCGGCTCTACGTCACCTATTTCGAGGGCGACCAGAAGGACGGCACCGCCGCCGACACCGAAACCCAGAACCTGTGGCGCAAATACACTTCCGATGACCGCATTCTGCCCGGCAATAAGAAGGACAACTTCTGGGAGATGGGCGACACCGGTCCCTGCGGCCCGTGCACCGAAATCCACATCGACCTGCGCTCCGACGAGGAGCGCGCCGCCAAGCCCGGCCGCGAGCTGGTGAACGCCGACCACCCGCAGGTGGTGGAAATCTGGAACAACGTGTTCATGGAATTCCAGCGCCTGGCCGATAAGTCCCTCATCAAGCTGCCCGAGCAAAGCGTGGACACCGGCATGGGCTTCGAGCGCCTGATGATGGCCGTGTCCGGCGTGAAATCGAACTACGACACCGACGTGTTTCAGCCGCTCATCCAGTTCATTGCCAAGGAAGTAGGCGTGGAGTACCATGGCACCGCGCCCGCCAAGGTGACGGACCAGCCGACCACCGAAAACGAGAAAACAGACATCGCCATCCGCGTCATCGCCGACCACATCCGCACCATCGCCTTCACTATTGCCGACGGCCAGCTGCCCAGCAACGTGAAAGCCGGCTACGTGATTCGCCGCATCCTGCGTCGGGCCGTGCGCTACGCTTTCTCGTCGCTGAATCAGAAGCAGCCTTTCCTCTATAAGCTAGTGCCCGTGCTGGCCGAGCAAATGCACGGCATCTTCCCCGAGCTGAAGGCCCAGACGGCTTTCGTGCAGCGCGTGATTGAGGAAGAGGAAATTGCCTTCCTGAAAACGCTGGAAACCGGCCTGCGCCGCCTTGATGCGCTGGAAGAAACCGCCCGCGCCAACGGCGGCGTCATCGACGGTAAAACGGCGTTTGAGCTGTCGGACACTTTCGGCTTCCCGCTCGACCTCACGGCCCTCATTGCCCGCGAAAAAGGCCTGACCGTGGACGAGGAAGGTTTCCAGAAGGAGCTGGCGCAACAGAAAAACCGCAGCCGCAACGCCCAGGAAACCGAGCAGAGCGACTGGGTGACGGTGGCTGATTCGGACGAGCAGCCCGCTTTTGTGGGCTACGATTTGGACGAGGCCCCCGCGCACATTCTGCGCTACCGCAAGACTACGGCCAAAGGCAAAACCGAGTACCAGCTGGTGCTCGACCAAACCGCCTTCTACGCCGAAAGCGGCGGCCAGGTGGGCGATACCGGCTACCTAGAATCGCCGCTCTCCAAAGTGCGCGTGATTGACACGAAGAAGGAAAACGACCTCATCGTGCACACCGTGCTGGAGCTGCCCGAGGACCTGACGGCCGATTTTCTGACCATTCCGGACGCCGCGCGCCGCACCCAGATTCGGCAGAACCACTCGGCCACGCACTTGCTGCAGGCCGCCCTGCGCGAGGTGCTGGGCAGCCACGTGCAGCAGAAAGGCTCGCTGGTGAACGAGAAGCTGCTGCGCTTCGACTTCTCGCACTTCACCAAAGTGACCGATGCCCAGCTGCGCGAGATTGAGCAGCTGGTGAATGCCCGCATCCGCCAGCAGATTCCGCTCGACGAGCGCCGCAACGTGCCCATCGCCGAAGCCAAAAGCCTGGGTGCCATGGCTTTGTTTGGTGAGAAATATGGCGAGTTTGTGCGCGTCATCACCTTCGACCGCAACTACTCGGTGGAGCTGTGCGGCGGCCTGCACGTGCCGAATACGGGCACAATTGGCTACCTCAAAATCACGGGGGAAAGTGCTGTGGGCGCCGGTGTACGCCGGATTGAAGCCGTGACGGGCGTCGGCGCTGAAGCCTACGTCGACCAGCAACTCGACCTGCTGAACCAGGTGCGCGAAACCCTGGGCAACCCCCAGCACCTGCTCAACAGCATTGAGAAGCAGAACGAGGAAATTGTCAATTTGCGCAAGCAAATCGAACAGTTTGAACAACAAAACATCAACCAGCAGAAAGAGCAGTTGTTGGGCAAAGTGAAGGAACTGAACGGCGTGAATTTCGTGGCGGCGCAAGTGCAGGCCGGCAGCGCCGACGCTCTCAAAACCCTGGCCTTCAACCTGCGCCAGGCCGTGCCTAACCTCGTGGCCGTTCTCGGCGCCGATGTGGACGGTAAGCCGCAACTGGCCGTGATGCTGGCCGATGAAATCGCGCAAGCCGGCAAGCTCAACGCTACCACGCTGGTGCGCGAACTGGCCAAGGAAATTCAGGGCGGCGGCGGCGGGCAGCCCTTCTTCGCCACGGCCGGCGGCAAGAACGTGGCCGGGCTGGGCGCGGCCATTGCCAAGGCCGAGGAGGCTGTGAGCAAGACGCTGTAATAACTTCTTATGTGATTGAAACGCCGGAAGCGGCGGCTCCCAAGCACGGGAGCCGCCGCTTTTTTGTGGCGATACTTCGGCCGGCGTTGCGGTAGGGTTTTTTTCAACATCTTTGATGCGGTGTCCCCAGCCTCTGCCGTTTTTATTAGCGGCATGGCCCTCCACGCACCCAACCACAATTCTACCCGATGAACAGATTTTGGAGCGCCTGCCTGGCGTTGCCCGGCTTATTTGTGGCGGCCATGCCGGCCGCCGCGCAATCTGAGCCAGTGGCTGCCGTGGCACCCCGGCCCAAAACGATAGAATACTTCAGTGCCGAGCACCGGCTGTTGCCAACGTCGGAGGGTGCCAACTACCGGCTGGAAACCACTTACCGCGACAGCGTGGCGGGAACCGTGCGCAAATACGACGCGGCGGGCAAGCTAAAATGGATAATCCCTTACGGGCACTTGCGGCTGAAAATCAGGCACGGCGTGAGTACAACCTGGTACGAAAACGGGCAGATGCATACCAAAGAAGACTACGTGGCCGGCCGGCAAAGTGGCGAGATGCTGGTGTACTACTCCGATGGGACGCTGCGCCGCCGCGACCAGTTTGTTCAAGGCAAGCGCACGGCGGGCGAATGCTTCGACCCCGACGGTCAGCCCACTGCCTACTTCGAATACCGTATCAAACCGGTGTACAGCGAGGGCGATGGCAGCAATGCTGCCGTGGTTCATGCCATTCAGCGGCAGGTGCAATACCCCATAGAGGCGCTGCGACTGGCCCTGAATGCCCGCGTCATCATCGGCTTTACCGTCGACCGGCAGGGCCGTGTGCAGGAGGTTCACGTTGAAAAAGAGCCCCCAGTAGACCAAATTGCGCCTCAACTGCGAGAAGCCTTCGTGCTGGTGAAAAAATCAGCCCTCGATGCTGCCCGGAAGTTGAAGTCCTTTCAGCCGGGCCAGATTGATGGAGAAGTTGCGCCGGTAGGTTACACGGTTCCCATTACGTTTCGCATGGAGTAGCAACAACGCCAGCCATAACCGTACTGACGCTGCTTTTGGATATGCGAACCGATGAAGCATGACCAAACCCGCACGTCCGGTGTAATGCCCGATGCGGGCCGGCGATATATAATCCAACCCCGCCGAGCCACTGGCTTACGGTTACGGTTTTTTGTCCGACATTTCCGCTCACTTTCACCTTTTTCCTGCTTATCCGTCATGTCCACCTTTGCCCTCGCGTTGCTCATCCTCGTCGGCCTCACCCTGTTTCTGTGCTATGTCATTGTGCCACAGGGCACGGTGGCGGTGGTCACGGTGTTCGGCAAATACCGGCGCATCATGCTGCCGGGGCTGAATTTCAAGCTGCCGTTTATTGAAACGGTATACAAGCGGATTTCCATTCAGAACCGCTCATTGGAGCTGAATTTCCAGGCCATCACCGTCGACCAGGCCAATGTGAATTTCAAGGCCATGCTGGTGTACGCGGCCTTCGACCAGAGCGAGGAAGCCATCAAGAACGTGGCCTTCAAGTTTGTGGACGAGCAAAGCCTGATGCAGGCGCTGGTGCGCACCGTGGAGGGCAGCATCCGGGCCTTCGTGGCCACGCAGCGGCAGGCGGCCGTCTTGAGCTTGCGCGGCGAAATCGTGCTCCACGTGAAGGACCAGCTCGACGCCACGCTCGAAAGCTGGGGCTACCATCTGATTGACTTGCAGCTCAACGACATTGCCTTCGACGAGGAAATTATGCGCTCGATGGCCAAAGTAGTGGCCTCGAACAACCTGAAAGCTGCCGCCGAAAACGAAGGCCAGGCCCTGCTCATCACCAAAACCAAAGCCGCCGAAGCCGAAGGCAACGCCATTAAAATTGCGGCGGAGGCCGAGAAAATCGCGGCCCAGCTGCGAGGCCAGGGCGTGGCCTTGTTTCGCGAGGAAGTGACCAAGGGCCTGGCCCACGCCGTAGAAGAAGTCACCAAAAGCAACCTTGACCCCTCGCTGGTCTATTTTTCGATGTGGACCGAAGCCATCAAGCACTTCGCCGAGCAGGGCAAGGGCAACGTCATTTTCCTCGATGGCTCAAACGAAGGCATGAGCAAAAACCTGGAGCAGATGATGGCCATGCAACAACTTCAGCGCCCACTGGCGTAGGCGGAAGTAGCCATTTCGCCAGCTGGTGCGTAATTTCGGGGAGCTGAGAGCGAGGGACTGTTTCCCGGGCTTTCAGCTCCTTTTTCCTTTCCGGTGAAAACACAGTTACTGTATTTGGGGCTATTGCTGGCGGTGCCGCTGGCCGGCCGGGCGCAAGCGTCCCGCGCCGCTACGCCCAACCCCATCAGCAGCTTTTTTACCCCCGATTTTCAGCCCGCCAGCCCGGAGGATACCACGGCCCTGTGCGCCGAAACCACGTTTCGCGATAGCCTGAGCGGCATCACGCGGGTGTATTATCCATCGGGAAAGCTCAAGCAGTACATTCCGTACATCAACGTGGCGCGGGGCGTGCGCTACGGCTGCGTCACCACCTGGTACGAGAATGGCCAGATGTGCACCAAAGAAGACTACGTGCGCGGCGTGCGCCACGGCGACCTGCTCACCTATTACCCCGACGGCACCCTCAAGCGGCGCGAGCATTGCCAGGATGGCCGCTGCGGCGTGGGCACCTGCTACGATGCCAACGGCTACCCTGTGCCCTACTTTGCCTACGAGCAGCTGCCGCTGTACCCTGGCGGCGAGGAGCGCCTGCTGAAGGAGCTCAACAAAGCCGTGCGCCTCAACAGGCAGGAACTGGCCGCTGCGCGCCGCGCCACCCGCCACATGACGGACATGGTACAGTATGGCTGGCGGCGCGAAGTGGATGTGGAACTGGCCGTGGCTCCCGACGGCCGCATCACCAATGCCCGGGTGGTGCAGTCCACGGCCGGCTTTCTCAACAACGCCGTGCTGCGGGCGGTGACCAAGCTCCAGCGGCAGTTTGTGCCCGGCCGGCGCGATGGGCAGGTGATGACCAGCTTTCTTACGGTACCGCTGTTCTACACCCTCGATGTGCCCAGTCGCCAGCCGTATTACGGCGGCTCTCGCATGCCACGGCGCTTTTAGTCAACGACGGTCGCTCGGGCGCAGCGGGTTGTTTGGGCGCTAAAGGATGCCAGTGTAGCAATCAGGGCGGCGTAACAAAATTATAAGGCCGGTGATGGCGTACTTTGGTCGTTGTGATGTACCGCGGCGCTTTGTGTTATTTAAATCTACCTGCTTTCCTAATGCGTTTTCTCTTTACCAGCAGTTTGGTGCTGTCCTTGTCCGGCGCTGCCCTGGCCCAGTCGCGGCCGACATACCCCTACAAAACCGTTACTTACATTGGCAGTGATAATCACGTGCTGCCTGGCCCGGAGGGAGCACACCATTGGCTCGAATATGTATACCGCGACAGCTTGTCCGGCACCATTCGGCAATATAGTGCGGCGGGCAAGCTGCAGGAAAGCACGCCGTATGCCGACATGGCGCATCTAATCAAGCTGGGGCCTAAAACGACGTTTTACGACAACGGCAATGTGCGCTCGAAAGAGGATTTTGTGGCGGCAAAGCGCAACGGAGAATTTGTTGTGTACTACCCCGAAGGCCAGGTGAAGCGCCGCGAAACCTACGTGGCGGACGTGCGCCAAACCGGCGAATGCTTTGCCGAGGATGGCAGCACCGTGCCGTTTTACGAATACACCCGGATGCCTTCCTACAAGGGCGGCGGCACCGATAAGATGACCCGGGCCATTGCGGCCAACGTGCGCTATCCGGACGAAGCCCTCCGCAACCAAATCCAGGGCCGGGTATTTGTTGCGTTTGAAGTGGGCTTGAACGGCGAAGTCGCCAATGCCAAGGTGGTAAAAGGACTGGGCTATGGGCTGGACGAAGCCGCACTTAATGCCGTGAAAAAGCTAACCGGCTTTGTGCCGGGCCAACTGGACGGGGTACCGGTGGCGGTTTCATTTACCCTGCCGGTCATTTTTTCCATCTCGCAAGCCCCCGCAAGCCGGCAGTCGGTTGCCCCAAGCCGTGGGTTTCCTGCTTCTTCTGGTCCTTACTGAGCCGGGCTGCAGCCCCCCGACGATGCAATTCTATTGCCCGCCGGCGAATGACGGCTTGCCCGTACCCGTTACCTTTAGGGGCAGAAAGCCTCTATGGACCCCGCGTTTTTACAGAATATGGACGAAGCCACCCTTGCCAAATACCAGCCCGTTATCGGCCTGGAAGTTCACGCCCAGTTGCTCACGCACAGCAAGATGTACTCTTCCGACGAGAACGAGTACGGCGTTGCCCCCAACACTAATCTGTCGGTAATTACCCTCGGCCACCCCGGTACCTTGCCCAGGGTGAACCGCACGGCCGTGGAATTTGCCATGAAAATGGGCCTGGCCACCAACTGCCAGATTCGGCGCGACAACCTGTTTGCGCGCAAAAACTACTTTTACCCCGACCTGCCTAAGGGCTACCAGATTACCCAGGACAAAACCCCGATTTGCTACGACGGCCACCTCGAAGTGCGCGTGGGCGAGGAGCTGAAGCGCATCGGCATCACCCGCATTCACATGGAGGAAGATGCCGGGAAATCGATGCACCTGGCCGGCGAAACCGAGACCCTCGTGGACCTGAACCGCGCCGGCGTGCCGCTCATCGAAATTGTGAGCGAGCCCGACATCCGCACCGGCGACGAAGCCTACGCCTACCTCACCGAAATCAAGAAGCTGGTGGAGTACCTCGGCATCTGCGATGGCAACATGGAGGAAGGCTCGCTGCGCTGCGACGCCAACATTTCGGTGATGCTGAAAGGGGCCGACAAGTTCGGCATGAAGGTGGAAGTGAAGAACATGAACTCCTTCCGCAACGTGCAGCGCGCCATTGCCTACGAAATCGAGCGCCAAATCAGCATCATCGAAGCCGGCGAGGAAGTGGACAGCGAAACCCGCGGCTTCGACGCCGCCAGCGGCACCACCAACGGCCAGCGCAGCAAGGAAACCCTCAACGACTACCGCTACTTCCCCGAGCCGGACCTGCCGCCGCTGGTGATTTCCGACGAGTGGCTGCACCGCGTGGCCGCCGAATTGCCGGCCCTGCCGCAGCAGCTGTACTCGCGTTTCACGGGCGAGCTGGGCCTGAGCTCCTACGATGCCTCGGTGCTCATCGACCAGAAGGAAGTGGCGCTGTTTTTCGACGGCCTCTCGCGCCTCACGCCCAACGCCAAAGCGGCGGCCAACTGGGTGATGGGCCCTGTGAAATCGTACCTGAACGAGCGCGCCCTCACCATGGCCGATTTCCCGCTCGACGCCGCCCAGCTGGCCGGCATCATCGAATTGATTGACGCCGGTAAAATCAACTACTCCGTGGCCAGCAAGCAGCTGTTTCCCCACCTGCTGGAGCACCCCACCGCCAACGCCACCGGCGCGGCCGAAAGCCTGGGCCTGCTCACGCAAGCCGACAACGGCGAGCTGGCGGGCCTCGTGCAGCAGGTACTCGATGCCAACCCCGCCAAAGTTGCCGAGTACCGTGCCGGCAAAAAATCCCTTACCGGCATGTTCATGGGCGAGCTTATGAAGCTCACCGGCGGCAAGGCCGACCCCAAGTTGGCCAATCAGCTGCTCCGCGCCGGGCTGGACGGGTAAGGAAGTTGCCACCTGAGCGTCTACCTGCCAGCCTCAGTTTAGCTGCCGGAACAAACCTTTAACGGCCTCGCGTTGGCCATTTCGATTCATAAGTTCACGCACATGCCTCACCCCATGATAAAATCTGTTTTTCTGGCCGCCACCGTGCTGGGCATGGCCAACGCCTGCCAGAATGCCGCCGCCGCCGACGGCTACGAGATTTCGGGCCAATTGAAAAATGCCCCTATCGGTACGGTGCTGCACCTTTCCGAACTCAACTCCAACCAGTTTGTGGAGAAGGCCACCGCCAAAACTGATGCCGCCGGCAAGTTCTCCTTGAAAGGGGCTGCCGTAAGCCCTGGCATTTACCAGCTCAAACTGGACGAGGCCAACCAGGTACTACTGCTGCTCGACAACAAAACCCACTTGGAACTGAGTGGCGACGCCCAAAAACTGCCTGCTACCTACAGTGTGAAAGGCAGCAAAGACGCGGAAATCCTGCGCCAGCTTGCCCAGGTGATGGAAGGCAGCAAGGGCCAGCTCGAAGACATTGGCAAGCGCTATAATGCGGCCGGCCAGGCGGGCAAAACCGAGGAAATGAAGGCCATCGAGAAAGAGTATTATGCTATACAGGGGCGCAACACGGCCAAGATGAAGGCGCTCATTCGGCGCAATGCCACGTCCGTAGTGGGCGGATTTGCGGCCGGCGCTTTCATCAATCCCGACGAGGAATTCCAGTTTGCCGACTCCGTGGCCGCCATTCAGCGCAAGGCCAATCCCAATTCGCCCTTCACCAAGGAGCTGACGGCCCGCCTGGAGCCCATGCGGGCCACGGTGCAGGGCGCCATGGCTCCCGAAATCAACCTGCCCCAGCCCGACGGCTCCAAGCTGGCCCTGAGCAGCCTGCGCGGCAAATACGTGCTGATTGACTTCTGGGCGAGCTGGTGCGGCCCCTGCCGCCAGGAAAACCCCAACGTAGTGCAGGCCTACAACAAGTTCAAGGACAAGGGCAAAGGCTTTACCATCTACTCCGTGTCGCTGGACCAGGAGAAGGGCAAATGGGAAAAAGCCATTGCCGCCGATGGCCTCACCTGGCACCACGTGTCGGACCTGGCCGGCTGGCAAAGCGTGGCCGGTGCCGCCTACGGCGTGAAAGCCATTCCGCAGTCGTTCTTGGTGGACCCGCAAGGGAAAATCATCGCCAAAAACCTGCGCGGCGAGGCGCTATCGGCCAAGTTGGCCGAAGTGCTGAAATAGCCTCCTCCAACATCAATAAAAAAGCCCCGTCTGAAATCAGACGGGGCTTTTTTGTAGCTGGATAGGTAGGGAATAAAATTCGCACCTTACCCCAGAAACATGCGCTGCAAGCCGGGCCAGAGGCGCTTTTTCAGGCTGACATCGTACTCCACCAAATCGACGGTGGCGGAAGCAAGGTAGGCGAGGTTGAGGTTGGGAAACAGCACCGGCTCGTAAATCTGGGTGTTGCGGATGGTGGTGTCGAGCAGGTTTTTGCCGAAGGCCACGATGCGCGTGGCGGCCAGCTCCCGGCGCAGGTTGGCCAGCGCCACGGGCAGCTCCGACTCCACGTTGACCAGCAGCACGTCGGCCATCACCAGGTTCAGGGCCTGGAGCATTTTGTTCAGAAACACGTTGCGGTGCATCTTGAGAAACTGTTCGGAAGGCAGGCGGAACAGTAAGATGACGCCCTGCGCATTGTCGCCCATCACTGTGAACGGCGTGAGCATTACCGTCGGCGCCGGGCGGGCGGCCTCCGGCGCGGGCGGCCCCGCTGCTGCCACCGGATGCAGCGCACTCGACGTAAGCCGCTCCAGCCCTGCCGAGGGCTTGCTGTACGCCATCGGCGGCATGCTGGAGACGCGGGGCGGGGCGGGGGGCTCTGGTTTCAGAACCGGCTGTGGCTCGGGCTGGGCCGCTACGGGGGACGGCGGGGCGGCGGGCTCTTCCGCGGCCAATTCAGCGGGCACGTAGAGCGTTACGTCGGTGTAGAAGTTTTGCAGAAAGGCCAGCTTTTCGGTAGACATGGCGCGGTGGTTGAAGTGAGAAAAGTCGGACAGGCTCAGGCCGATTGAGCAATTATACCGATTATTTCAAATCGAACAATGCCTTCAGTTCCTGGGCTTCGGCGGGCTGCATGCGGCCCGCCAGCACCAGGCGCAACTGTCGGCGGCGCAGGGCGCCTTCGTAAAGGCTGATTTCGGCATCGGTTTCGGGCACGGCCTCGGGCACGTCGATGGGCCGGCCACTCTGGTCCACGGCCACGAAGGTGAAGAAAGCCTCGTTGGTTTTCAATTTCGTGCCGCTGGGGATGTCTTCGGCCCAAACATCAATGTGCACTTCCATGCTGGAGCTGAACGCGCGCGTGACCTGCGCCTGGAGCGTGACGACGTTGCCAAGCCGGATGCTGTCGCGGAACGACACGTTATCGACCGAGGCCGTGACCACGATGCGGTTGGAGTGCTTTTGGGCCGCGATGGCGGCGGCAATGTCCATGAGGTGCATCATGCGGCCCCCCATGAGGTTGTTGAGGGTGTTGGTATCGTTGGGCAGGACCAGCTCGGTCATGATGACGAACGAGTCGGCTACGGGTTTTTGCTTGCGCATGGCGAAAAAGTAAAGCAGCCGGCATCGGCCAGGAAAACTGCCGCAAAGGTACAGCCTCGGCGCAGCGGCAGCCCATGGCATAAAAAAAGCCCCGTCCGAAATCGGACGGGGCTTTTCTAAGTCAGCAATGAAATGCCGGACGCGGGACTATTCCACGTTGAGCTTGCTGGTGAAGGTTTCGCCATCGAGCGAAATGTGCACCACGTACATGCCGGCTTTAAGTGCGTGGCCAGCGTTTTGCAGCGACACGCTTTGCTGGCCGGCACCGTACATTTTGGCGGGCAGCGAAACCACGTTGCGGCCCACCACGTCGGTGAGGCTCACCTGCACGTTGGTGGCAGCCGTCAGGTTGAGGTGTACGGCCGTTTCGTTGGTCATCGGGTTGGGGTACACGCTGATGCCGCGGCTGGCTAGTGCGTCGGCCTTGGTTGCCAGCGGGCCGGCAATGCGCAGGTTATCAAAGTAGAAGTTGTTGCCTTGCGAAGTGCCGTTTACCATCTGGAAGCGCACTTTGAACAAGCCGCTGCCTTGGAACTGGGCCGGAATTGCTACCGTGGTGGTTTGCCAATCGGTGCTGCTGCTGGGGGCGAAGCCGTCGTTGGGGATGAGGCCCTGGGTGGTGAGGTCCGTCACGTTGAGCACGGCGGGCGTTGACCAGTTCACGCCGCAGTCGTTGCTAAACGAAATGCGCAGTTGCTCATTGCTGGAAACCGTGCGCAACGCGAAGGACCGCGAGAAGCTCAGTGTGGCCGGGTTGGGCACCGAGGCCAGGCTGATGTTGGGCGTGATGAGCTGGGCGGTGGCGCCCGCGGGAATCACCCGGTCCTGCACAATCAGGTAGCCGGTGCCGGTGGCGGCGGTTGCGGTTGCCTGCCGGGCCCAGCGGTAGCCGGTATTCGCAACGCCGGCGCTGTTGAAGCCCGAAGTGGTGTAGTTGCGCAACGTGGGGTCAGGGAACAGGTTAGGGAAGGCGGTATTTTCAAACGACTCTGTGTACGGGGCCGTTTCGCCGCCCGTCGGGCCTTCTACCCGAATGTAGTTGGTCACGGTGCTGGTGCTGGTGCCCGCGCTGTTGCTCACGGTTTCGGTCACGGGGTAGAAGCCCGCTGCTGCGTACGATACTGAGACGCTAGCACCCGTAGCCGTAGCGGGCGTGCCGCCGGGGAACGACCAGGAATAGGTGAGTGCGCCGCCGCCTGAGGAGAAGTTATAGGAATAGTCGTTCAGCGTTACGGGCGTGTTAATGCACACGCTGGTGCTTGAACCCGTGGCGACCGCGAAGGCGGCAACCGGGGCACAGCTAGCCGGAGCCACGTAGCCGTCGTTGGTGCCGGTGGCAATCAGGTTGGCCTGGGTGGTGAGGCCGGTGCGCTCGGGGCGGGTAGCTAGCACGTTGCGCATGAGCGTCTTCTGGCCTTGCGTGAACATGGTGGGGCACGAGGCGTAGTCCATGATGTTCTGTACGTTGGCGAGGATGCGCTGGCCGGTAGCAGGGTCGGTGCAGGGCGAGTACGTCAGGTCACAGTTGAAGGTGCCGTCGGTGGTGGGGGTGTCGGCTACGCCGTCGTCGCCGCTGCAGTTGCCGGTGCCGGGGTTGTTGGTCTGGCCCCAGGGGTGGCTCAGGCCGAAGTAGTGGCCGATTTCGTGGGTAGCGGTGCGGCTCTGAGCGCGGGCTGGCGAACTAGTGCCCTGGTTACCGAACCAGTCGCCGCGGGCCACAAAGCCATCGCGCTGGGCGGTGGAGTTCTGGGGCAGGTTGGAATAGCCCAGCACAATGCCACCACCGGCCGTGGGCGTACCAATGCTGCTCACAATCCAGATGTTAAGGTAGCGCTGACGGTCCCAGATAACCAGGGACTGCACGGCTCCGCTCTGGTCGTCGTTTATAAGGCTGGGGGCGTAGTGGCGGGTAATGCCCGTGGTGCAGTTGCCGTTAGGGTCCTTCTTGGCCAGGCGGAAACGGAAGCCGAGGGCCGCCGCCCGCGCCCGGAAAGCCGGCACCGTGTTGGCCGTGTCCGCGTTCAGCTTCTGGTAGTCGATGTTAAGCTGGTCGATGGCGCTGTTAACCTGCCGGTCGCTGATGTTCTCCGGGCCGCCAGCGTGAATGATGTGCACAACCACCGGAATGGTCACATCGGTCACATACGATACCTTATTTTGCTGCTTGGCGGCCATTGCCTCCAGCTGCTTGTACATGGCACGCTGGGCTTCGCGGGCACCGGGGTGCTCGGCGAAGTAGCGCTCCTGCTCGGCCACGGCACCGCACCAGTTGGGGCTGCGCTCGTCGGTTTTGTCAGGGTTATAATTCTTGTTTTGGGCGCTGGCACTCAGGCCGGTCAGGGCCAATGCCAGGGTCAGCGCCGTGGGTATTAGTTTTTTCAACATGAGAAAAATTAGGAGAAAAATTGGGTTAATTAGAAGAGGGGGAAGAAAAAAGCGGCTGGGGCCGCAAAAACATTTGCTCCAATGGCAGGGCTTTCAAATTTACCAAAAAACCCTGAATAAAACCCATCCCAATAGGGAAAGAAGTAAGCCATTATCAGGGAATCACCACTTTACTGGTCGAACGCCCATTTATGGTCCGTAGTTCAATCAGATAGATACCGGCAGCCGGGCGGGCCGCGCCGCCGGCCAGCAGGGGCAGGCTTTGCAGACCGGCGCGGCCAATAGCCCGCGTGGCCGTGCCCACCGGGCGGCCCAGCAGGTCGGTCAGGCGCAGCTCGACCGGGCCGGGGGCGGCCAGCGCGAATTCCACCACCGACTCGGCTGTGAGCGGGTTGGGGTACACCCGGGCCGGCGTGCTGCCGGCTCCCGGGCGCGTGGCCAGCAGCGGAGCAGCCCCCACGGCCAGGTGGTCGAGGTAGAAGTAGTTGCCGCCGTTGCTCTGCATCATCAGGCGCACCTGAAAGTGGTTGGTGAGGTAATTGGCCGGGATGTCTACCCGCAGGCTTTTCCACTCCGAGGCGGCCAGCGGGGTATAGCCGTAGGTACGCAGCGTGTCGCGGGTATTGAGCACGAGCGAGAAGAAGCTACGCTGCGTGTCCCAGGTCTGGCCGCAGTCGTTGCTGAATTGCACGGCCAGCGACTCGTTGCCCTGGCCCGGCCGCAGGGCGTAGGCCCGGTCGAAGGTCACGGCCGGCTGGTTGGCCACCGTGAGGCCGCTCAAGTTGATGTTGGGCGAGGTGAGCATGGTTTGGGTGTTGGCGGGCAGCAGCGTACTGGCCACCAGCACGCAGGCCGTGCCGTCGCTCACGGTCAGGCCGCCGGGCACGCCGGCCCGCCGAATCCACCGGACCCCAGCAGAGGCCGTGTTGGAGGAATTGGTCCAGTTGCGCAGGTCGGGAGCCGTGAAGTTGGCCGGGAAGCCGGGGGCTTCAAACGACTCGGCCACCGCGCCCACCAGCCCGGAATTGCCCCCAACTACCTGCACGAGGCCGGTGCGCGTACTGGTGCCCGTGGCCCCGCCAGCCGTTACGGTCAGCGTAACATTGTAAAGGCCGGCCGCGGGGTACGTCACCGTGGGGTTGCGCAGGGCGGAGGTGGCGGGCACGCCGCCCGGAAATTGCCACGCGTAGGTGGCCGCCGTCAGGTTGGCGTTGTAGGAATAATCGGCAAACGTCACCGTTGAGCCATCGCAAACGGTGGTAGCCGAGGCCTGAAACGTTACTACCGGGGCGCAGTTGGGAGCCACGTAGCCGTCGTTGGTGCCGGTGGCCAGCAGGTTGGCGGCGCTGGTGAGTACCTGACGGCAGCTGAGCTGCAGCGAAGCCCGCATCACAGCGCGCTGGCCTAGGGTGAACATCCGCGTGCAGCCCGAGTAGTCCATGTAGTTCTGCACGTTGGCCAAGGGGCCGCAGGCGTTGAAGTTGTAGAGCACCGTGCCGCCGCCGTAGGCCGCGCCGCAGCTCAACTGGCAGCCAATGGTGTTGGGCGTGTCGGCAATGCCGTCGTCTATGCTGCAATTGCTGGCCAGGCCCGGCGTGTTGCTGCCGCCCCAGGTGTGGGGCAGGCCAAAGTAGTGGCCGATTTCGTGGGTGAGGGAGCGCACCGCCAGGTTGCTGCCGCCCGAGGTACCAATACTGCCAAACTGCGCGTTCCGAATCACGATGCCATCGGCCGCGCCGCCCGTGCAGGGCAGGTAGGCGTAGCCGCCGGCTCCGTTGGCGCTGGTGCACACCCAGATGTTGAGGTATTTATCCTGCGGCCAAACAATTAGGCTTTTCACCCGGTCATCGCCGATATTGGTATCGGTCGAATACGTGCGGGTGATGCCCGTGGTGCAGTTGCCGTTGGGGTCGCGGCGGGCCAGCTTCATCCGAAAGCCAATGTTGGCATATAGCGCCTGGAAGGCCGGAATCACATCGGCCGTGTCGCGGTTGGTTTTACTGTAGTCTTCGTTGATAACCCGCAGTGCGTCATTCACCTGCGCATCCGAAATGTTGCTGTTGCCGCCGGTGTGAATGATGTGAATCACGACGGGCACGGTCACGTCCGGGGCGGCCAGCAAGCGCGCCTGGGCGGTGGCGGGCATGCTGGCAACATTTTGGAGGAAGGCGCGGTAGGCGGCCGCCGCGCCCGGCTGCCGGGCAAAAGCGGCCTGCTGGGCGCTGTCGAATGCACAGCGGTAGCCAGTTTGGTGCTCAGGGTATTTCCGCACCACGCCTTGCGGTGTTTGGGCCGAGACTACCAAACCACTGAGCGCAAAGGCCAAACCAAGCAGCCCGACCTTAAAAGGACGTAACATTTTCATCATAAGCAGGAAAGCGGGTGAAGTAGGTAGGAAGAAAAAGGGGGAAGCATCCGGCCTTGCATCTGGGGGAACAAGACCGGCCGGTAATAATTGCAGGCAAATTACACCTGAGAAAATGGGAAAAGAATGAAGCGTAACCCTCTACGAGCGCCAGCCCCCGGCCCCGAGCAGCGGCACAAACCGAAAGCCTTCAAACTCTTCGCGTACAAAGGTCTCGGCACCTTCGCGGGTCACGCGCACCATTCGCTGGGTCTGGCTGCTGCCCACGGGTATCACCAGGCGGCCGCCTACCCGGAGCTGGCGCAGCAGGGCCGGGGGCAGCCCCGGTGCGCCGGCCGTGACGAGGATGGCATCGAACGGGGCGCGGTCGGGCAGGCCCAGCGAGCCGTCGCCGCAATAAAGCCCGGCCCCGACGGCTCCCAACGAGGCCAGCAGCTGCCGTGTGCGGGCAAACAGCACCTCGTTGAACTCAATGCTGTCGACATGGGGCGTGAGCTGGAGCAGCACGGCGCATTGGTAGCCCGAGCCGGTGCCCACCTCCAGCACCCGGTCAGTGGGCTTCAGGTTGAGCAATTGCGTTTGATAGGCTACGGTGTAGGGCTGCGAAATCGTCTGGCCTTCGCCGATGGGAAACGCCTTGTCCTGGTAAGCGTGGGCTTCGAAAGCGGGCGCAAAAAAGAGGTGGCGCGGCACGGTAGCGATGGCCTGCAGCACCCGCTCGTCGTGAATGCCGCGTTGCCGCAGCTCGCGGGCCAGCGCCCGCCGCTGCCCCTGGTGGCGATATGAATCCTGAAGCGGTGAGATGATAAAACGCGGAAATAAGTGAATAAAAGCGGGTGCAGTCCGATGAAGGCCCATTGGCCGGCTCAAAAAGAAGCCGCCAGACAACTACCGGCTGTCCCTACCTTTGCCGGGAGCGGTACGTCTCCACAGGCCGCGAAAATACTACCCCGCCCACCGTTTTGCAGTTAATTCGTCGCTTTCAATATATCAAGCTGGTGGCCGCCGATTTCGGCGCGGCGCTGGTTGCCTGGATGTGTTTTTACCTCGTGCGCAAATATTTGCTCAACGAGCTGACCGGCTATCACTTCACCGAAGGCGTGCTGTTCGACCTCACCGGGTCGGCCGTGTTCATTGCCATATTCTGGACCGTGCTCTACACATTGGTAGGCGAGTACCGCGACATCTACCGCAAGTCGCGCCTTGGCGAAATCCTGCGGCTGGCGCGCGTGGCTATGCTGGGTGCGGTGGTCATCTTCTTTACCCTGCTGCTCGATGACCAGGGCGTGGTGAACTATCGGGCTTATTACAAGACGTTTACGGCATACTATCTGTTGCATTTCTTTATCACGGCCATTTTGCGCACCGTGGCCGTGAGCAGTGTGCAGCGCCAGATTCGCCAGCAGCGGATTTTCTTCCCCACGCTGCTGGTTGGTTCCAATGCGCTGGCCTTGAATACATTTCATGAGCTCTCGCGTACCAGCCGGCACCTGGGGCTGCGTCTGGTGGGCTTTGCGCCCGTGGGCGATACCATTGACCCTGACCTGGCCACCGAGCTGCCCGCGCGGGGCTCCTACCAGCGCCTGCCGGCCCTGGTGCGCGCCCTCAAAATTGAGCAGGTCGTCATCGCCATCGAACCTAGCGAACACCTCCTCATCCAGGACATTCTGGCCCTGCTGGAAGGCACGCCGGCCCGCGTCAGCATCCTGCCCGACCTCTACCAAATGCTGCTGGGCTCGGTGAAAGTCAACCACTTATTCGGTACCCCGCTCATCGAAATCAAGCAGGACCTGATGCCCGTGTGGCAGGTGATGCTCAAGCGGATTATCGACGTGGTGGGCTCGGCGCTGTTCCTGCTGCTGGCCAGTTGGGTTTACGCCTTCACGGCCGTGATGGTGAAATTGTCGTCGCCCGGCCCGGTGTTTTACCGGCAGGAGCGCATCGGGCGCGACGGCCACCCGTTCCGCATCATCAAGTTCCGGTCGATGTTCATCGACGCCGAGAAAATGGGCCCGGCCCTGAGCTCCGACCACGACCCGCGCATCACCAAGTGGGGCCGCTTCATGCGCAAGGTGCGCCTCGACGAGCTGCCCCAGTTCTGGAACGTGCTCAAGGGCGAGATGAGCATCGTGGGGCCGCGCCCGGAGCGCCAGTTTTTCATCGACCAGATTGTAAGAATCGCGCCCCACTACCGCCACCTGCACCGCGTGCGGCCGGGCCTCACCTCGCTGGGCCAGGTGAAATATGGCTACGCCGAAACCGTGGCCCAGATGGTAGAACGGCTCAAATTCGACATTCTCTACATCGAGAACATGAGCCTGGCGATGGATTTTCGGGTGCTGCTCTACACGCTGAAAATCATTGTGGAAGGCCGGGGGAAGTAGGTAGCGCCTGTCATCTGTCAAAACCAGACCCTTTCTTTCACCAGAAAGCCCCGGTACTGCGCAGTGCCAGGGCTTTTCGCATCGTTGGACTGGTTGTTGAGAACGGACGGATTGCTGGGACGTGCCTCCTCGCAATGACAGGCGCTACCTTTGTGGTTGCCGGCCGGAACCATTCAAGCTCCGGGTGAATTGCAACCCACTATGAATACCGAAGTAAAAGGAAGAGTCCTCGTCGCCATGAGCGGCGGAATTGATAGCAGTGTAGCCGCCGTGCTCCTGCACGAACAAGGCTACGAAGTGGTCGGGATGACCATGAAAACCTGGGACTACGCCAGCGCCGGCGGCTCCAAAAAGGAAACCGGCTGCTGCTCGCTCGACAGCATCAACGACGCCCGCGACATTGCCGTGCAGCTCGGCTTCCCGCACTACATCATTGATATCCGCGACGAGTTTGGCGACTTCGTGATTGATAATTTCACCGACGAATACCTCGCCGGCCGCACGCCCAACCCCTGCGTGCTCTGCAATACGCACATCAAGTGGGATGCCCTGCTGCGCCGCGCCGACCAACTGGGCTGCCAGTACATTGCCACGGGCCACTACGCCAACATCCGCAAGGACGAAGAAACCGGCCGCTTCGTGGTGAGCAAGGGCCTCGACGAAAACAAAGACCAAAGCTATGCTCTCTGGGGCGTGAGCCAGGAGAGCCTGAGCCGCACGCTGTTCCCGCTGGGCGGCATGCGCAAAACCGAGATTTATGACGAAGCCCGCCGGCGCGGTTTCACCGAGTTGGTGAACAAGCCCGAGAGCTACGAAATCTGCTTTATCCCCGACAACGATTACCGGGGCTTCCTGCGCCGCCGCGTGCCGGGCCTGGAAGCGCGCGTGGCCGGCGGCAACTTCGTGACCAAAAACGGCCGCGTCATCGGCAAGCACGAGGGCTACCCGTTCTACACCATCGGGCAGCGCAAAGGGCTGGGCGTGGCGCTGGGCTACCCGGCGTTCGTCCTCGAAATCCGCCCCGATACCAACGAAGTAGTGCTGGGTAACTACGATGAGCTGGCCAGCACGGCCACCGTGGTGGGCAAACTCAACATGGGCAAAGAAGCCAGCCTGGCCGGCCGCGGCCTGGTGCCGGCCGTGGTGAAGGTGCGCTACAACCACGACGGTTCGCCCGCGTTTCTGGAAGAAGTGGACGGCAAAATCCGCGTGTATTTCGAGGAGCCCGTGCACGCCATTACGCCCGGCCAGGCAGCCGTGTTCTACGACGGCCCGGACGTGCTGGGCGGCGGCTGGATTGAGCGCCACGTAATCGGCGAATTTCCCTTACCTTTTGCTGCTACAGCCACGGCTGAGCAATAATTCCTTTCCAAATAACCCGCTGCGCACTACTCATGCAACGAATTCAGCTTTCCTGTAATTTACCGGTGACTACCCGCCGGATAGGCCTGGCCCTGGCAGCGGGTGCGCTGGCAATCGGCTTTGCCGGCTGCAAAGAAAACACGGTAGAAGTCCTGCCCGATGCCGGCCTGAGCTACTACCCGGTGGCCGTGGGCAATTACTGGATTTATGCCGTGTCCGACACTACCTGGAGTACGGCCAGCGGCCAAGGTAGCCAGGTAACGCCCAGCGTACCCACGGCCAGCGCCTTTCAGTTCCGGGAAACCATCGCGAGCACCTTCACCGACGCGGCCGGCAAAACCGCCTACCGGCTGGTGCGCTCAAAGCGCCTGACGGCCAACGACCCCTGGGTCGACGACAGCGTATTTACCCTGAGCCCCACGGCGCAGTCGGTGATTCTCAACCGCAACAACCTGCGCACGCTGGAGCTGATTTTTCCGGTGCGCGAAGGTCGCCTGTGGAATTTCAACGCTTACAATAACAACTCCGCCGACACTGTAACGGCCGAAACCCGCCGCTACCGCCGCGTGGGGGAGCCATTCAGCACCACCGTCGGTGGCACCACCAAAGCCTACCCGGCCACCGTGAGCACCACCAACGAAGGCACGGCGCAGGAAGACGATGCCTACTACGTGAAAACCTATCAACAGGTATTTGCGAAGGGGGTGGGGCCGGTGTTCCGGCGCAAGCGCCGCTTCTCCAACTTCTACTACATTAACAACTCCACTGGAGGCAGTGTCGTTTTCGTCCCCAAGTCGTACACTTTCGGCTATTCACGCCGCGAAACCCTGATTGACTACAAAGTGAATTAGGCAAACTGCCGCTGATTTTATTCCCTTAGCTGTTCCCGCAACCTATGGTGCCTTCTTCGTTCAAATGGGTGAGCCTGGCCCTGGTGGCCGGCGCGCTGAATGCCCTGTCGGCCGCTCCGGCCGCGGCGCAGGGCACCGTGCGCCGGCATCTGGTGTATTTTCGGGATAAAGCCGGCACGCCGTTTTCGGTGGCGCAGCCGCAGGCATTTCTGTCGGCCAGGGCGCTGGCGCGGCGCAGCCGGCAGGGCATCGCCGTGCTCCCGCGCGACCTGCCCGTGAATCCTGCCTACGTGGCCCAGATTCGGGCCGTGAGCGGTGGGCCGCAGGTGCTGTACACATCGCGCTGGTTCAATGCCGCCGTCGTCTCCTGCGATTCCCTCACGCTGGGCCGCATTATGGCCTTGCCCAAGGTGAGCCGCGCCAGCACCCTCAACCGGAGCGCCCGCGTGCCGGGCCCTTTTACGCCTCCCACTCAACTGCCCGAGCCCGCCGCCCGAACTACGACGGCCACGCGTGCCCAGTATGGCCCGGCCTACCGCCAGAACCAACAGATTGGCGCCTTGGCCATGCACGACGCCGGCTTCCGGGGCGATGGCATGCAGATAGCCGTGTTCGACGCGGGCTTTCCCGGTGCCGACCAGATTTCGGCCCTGCAGCCCTTGTTTCTGGAGCAGCGCCTGGCCAGCACCCGCAACTTCGTGGATGGCGGGACCAGCGTGTACGGCCGCAGCGACCACGGCACCAATTGCCTGTCGACGATGGCGGCCAACCAGCCAGGATTCTTTATTGGCACCGCACCCAAAGCCACGTTCCACCTGTGCATCACGGAAGACGTGTATTCGGAGCATCCCATCGAAGAAGCCAACTGGCTGGCCGCGGCCGAATACGCCGATTCGGTGGGGGTAGATGTTATCAGCTCCTCGCTGGGCTACACGGATTTCGATGTGCCGTCCATTTCCTACACGTATGCGGACATGACCGGCCGTAACGCCATCAGCTCGCGCGCCGCCACCATGGCCGCCCGCGTGGGGATGCTGGTGGTCAGTGCCGCCGGCAACGAGGGCAACCACGCTTGGCATTACATCTCGGCCCCCGCCGATGCTGATTCCATCATGACCGTTGGGGCGGTGGACTCGCTGGGGAACCACGCCTTTTTCAGCTCCTACGGCCCCGCCGCTGATGGTCGCATCAAGCCCACGTTGTCGGCCATGGGGCTGGCTACAGCGGTACTCTCGCCCAATGGCGGTGCTTTCCGGGGCAACGGTACCTCATTTGCCTGCCCCGTGCTGGCGGGCATGGCGGCCGGTTTCTGGCAGGCCAATCCCACGCTCACGGCCCAGCAGGTGATTTTGGCCCTGCGCAGCACCGCTACCCAGGCCACTGCTCCCGACAATACGCTCGGCTATGGCATTCCGAACTTCGTGACGGCTTACAATGCGCTGCATCCCAGTGCCCCGCTGGCCACCGCTTCCTCAGCGGCCAGTGTCGATGATGCCCTGAGCCTTTACCCGAACCCCACCGGCAGCGGCCCGCTCACGCTAGTGCTGCCGGCCGTGCTGCGCGGCCAGCCCCTGCGCGTGCGCGTGCTGGATGTTCGTGGTGCGGTGGTGGCGCAGCGGCAGCTTCCTGCCGCCGCTGGCGAAGAAGCGCCGCTCCATCTCGGACTGCTGGCCAAGGGTACCTACACCTGCGAAGTAAGTGCCGGCAAGACCCGCCGTACGGTGAAATTTGTGCAGCAATAAGCAGGTTTTCAGCCACTAAAAAAAGGTGCTTAACGGCACCTTTTTTATGTGATTATTTTGGGATATCAGCTTGTTTTTGAGTGCGATAATTCGTAATTTTAAAGCATCAATTAATCTCTTTTATTGCAGTAGAATGTTGCAAATGATGACGACCAAGCGCATCGGGCGCCGCCAGTTTCACTTTACCGTGCAAGGCAATAACTTTCACGAAACCGTGTCCGAATACGAGCGTTTGAGCTTCGCCGATGTAACGGCCTGTGGCATCTGTGGGTCCGATAATCTGGACCTGACCAGCCGCGTGGCCCAGGGCAAGTTCAAGTACACCTCGGTGCGCTGCCTGGAGTGCCGGGCCGACGTGACCTTCGGCAAGCGGGAGGACGACGACCAGACCGTGTTCCTGCGCAAGAAAGCCGGTGGGCTGCCCGGCGAGCTCGACTGGCGCCCCTTCGAGAAGGGCGACAAATAACGGTTGCCTATAACCCCGGCCCGTGCCAGCTGGTTATTACCGGAACGGCTCTACCACGCGGTAGAGCCGTTCTTTGCATTTATGGCGTAGCACCACGCCTGTGCAAAATTCAAATAATCTGCTAATCCGCAATTCATGTTTACTGGAATCATTGAAGCCCTGGGTACCATCATCGCCGTTGAAGACCAGGGCAGTAACCGTCACTTTACCGTGGCTTCGCCCTTCGCGGCCGAGCTGAAAATCGACCAGAGCGTGGCCCACGACGGCGTGTGCCTGACCGTGGTGGCCGTGGATGCGGCGGCCGGCACGCACGTGGTAACGGCAATTGATGAAACCATGCGCGTGACCAACCTGAGCCAGTGGCAGCCCGGCCGCCTCGTGAATCTGGAGCGCTGCCTGGCCGCCAACGGCCGCTTCGACGGCCACATCGTGCAGGGCCATGTTGACGCCACGGCTACCTGCCTGAGCGTGACTGACCAGGACGGCTCCTGGTTATTCCGGTTCGGGCACGAAGCTGGTCCCGGCCGCCTGACCGTGGAGAAAGGCTCTATTTGCGTGAATGGCACCAGCCTGACCTGCTTCGAGAGCACCGATTCGGGCTTCACGGTGGCCATTATCCCTTATACCTATGAGCACACCAGCTTCCAGCAATTGAAGGCCGGTGAAACGGTGAATCTGGAGTTTGACATCGTGGGAAAATACGTCGCGAAGCTGCTCGGTAAATAATCCGACAACCTGGCCATACTGTGTGCGTAGGATGCAGATACCTCCACGTAACTCCTTTGTCACCATGTCGAAACGTGAATTAAATGAGCCGAACCCGGGCGATAAGCGCTACATCCGCCGGAATGAAAAGGGTGAGATAGAGCACTCTGTTGAACTGCACCGCTCGCTCTCGCAAGATGACCAGCACAATTCCAAGAAGACCAGCAAGCCCGGCCAAGGCGACAAAGGCGATGGCCATACCGGCAACCGCAAACCGGCCAAATAATCAGTCGAAAAAGCCCCGCTGTTTATATAGTGGGGCTTTTTTGTGCCTCAACCGTTGGTAGGGCAGCTGTTCGCTATTGCCGAGGCACCGATTCAACTGGCTCATAGCAGAAAAAACTACGCCTGCACGGGCCACCAGCGCGGTGCCCAGCGCCGAAAAGCCACTGCTGCCAGCCAGCCCATGAGCGCACCTACCGCGGCCCCGCCGAGTACGTCGGTGGGGTAGTGCGCGCCGAGATAGACGCGGCTGTAGGATAGCAACAGAAACCAGGCGAATACCCCGATTTTGAGCCCGCGAAAACGACCCGGCGGCAGCACCAGGGCTAAAAAAACGGCCAGTGCCATGGAATTGGCGGCGTGTGAGGACAGGAAGCCGAACTGCCCGCCGCAGCCATCCGGCAGGTACAGCAAATGGTCCAGCGAGACATCGTGGCAGGGTCGGGGCCGCCCGAAAAACGGCTTGAATAGCCGGCTGGTGATGCTGTCGGCCAGGCCCACGGCGGCAATTACGAGTGGCAGCAGCAGGGCTGCGCGCCAGCGAAAATGATATATCAGCCAGCCGATGAGCACGGCGTAGACCGGAAACCAAACCAGGCGATTGGAGGCAAAAATCATTACCGCATCCAGCAGCGGGCTGTGGGCGTGGTTGACGGCCAGCAGCAACTGCCGGTCAAGCTGTTGGATGGACTCAAGCATCGGCCAGCCAATCTACGCCTTTGCGGAGCCAGGCCAGGGTGCTGGCCTCCGGCGTGCCGGGAGCGGGCGGGGCGGGGTTGTAGGCCCAGCCGGTGCGTGGGGGCAGGCTCATGAGGATGGACTCGGTGCGGCCGCCGGTTTCGAGGCCGAAGCGGGTGCCGCGGTCGAAAGCCAGGTTGAACTCGGCGTAGCGGGCGCGGCGCTGGCTTTGCCAGGCTTCTTCGCGCTCGGTGAAGGGCAGGGCGTGGTTTTCGGCCATGAGCTGGGTGTAGAACGGGCCGAATAGCTCGGCTACGTCGCGCATGAAGGCGAATAATTCCTCGGCGTTGCCGTCCTTCCCTACGGTCAGTCTATCGTAGAAAATACCGCCCACGCCCCGCGTCTCCAGTCGGTGCGGGAGGTAAAAGTAATCATCGGCCCAGCGTGTAAACTTGGGGTAGTAGGCCGGGTTGTGGCGGTCGCACACGGCTTTGAGCTGCGCGTGAAAGCGGCGGGCCTGGGGTTCATCCACGTAAATGGGGGTCAAATCAATACCGCCACCAAACCAGGCTTCGCCGTTGCCGGCCTCGAAATAGCGCACGTTCATGTGGATAATGGGCAAGCGCGGGCTGCGCGGGTGCAGCACCACGCTCACGCCGGTGGCGTAGAAATGCGGGTCGGGCATGTGCAGCTGCCGGGCGGCGGCCTCGCTCATCGAGCCCCACACGGCCGAAAAACCAACCCCCCCTTTTTCGAGAATAGCGCCCTGCTCCAGCACTTTGGAACGGCCACCGCCGCCGCCTTCGCGCTGCCAGGCATCGGTGAGGAAGGTGGCCGGGCCGCCATCGGCGGTTTCAAGCTGTTGGCAGAGACGAAGCTGAAAATCAGCCAGCCAGGTTTCAATTTCGGGGCGAATGGTGGGGGAGGACATGCGGGGAGTGGGCAATTGACAGTGAGCAGTTAATCGTGACCAGACAGCAGTTTTACTTCCAAAAGTGCCTTGGTCACGGCCAACTGTTACCGGCGCAAAGATACGGACGAGGGCGCGGGGCGTACTTTTGCAGTCTCACCCCGCCCAGCCCCCGATGTCCGATTTTGCTGCTCCCGCCGCCTCCGATACCACTGACTTCGCCAACCCCCGCGTAGCCGCCGCTGCGGCCGCCGCCGCCGAGGCCTTCACCACGCCCGCCACCGCCGCGCCCGCGCCCGATGCCAACCTGCTGCGCCGCACTTACCGCCTGATGCACACGGCCGCCGAAATGGCCACCCTTTACGAAGAAGAAAAGGCCACTGCCTCGCGCTACGTGCATGCCACCGCCCGCGGCCATGAGGCCGTGCAGCTGGCCGCTGCCTTCCTGCTCAATGGCAACGACTACGCCGCGCCTTACTACCGCGACGACGCCATGCTGCTGGGTCTGGACCTGCGCCCGTATGAACTCATGCTCCAGTTGCTGGCCAAGGCCGACGACCCGTTCAGCGGCGGACGCACCTATTATTCGCACCCCTCGCTGCGGCGGGCGGGCATCCCGGTTATTCCGCACCAAAGCTCGGCCACGGGCATGCAGGCCATTCCGGCCACGGGCATGGCCCACGCCATCAGCTACTTCGAAAAACAGGGGCTGACGATTGAATCACTGAATAAATCGGCGGGCTGGCTCGCCGAGAAGCCGTTGGTGTTGTGCTCCATCGGCGATGGGGCCATGACGGAGGGTGAGGTGGCGGAAGCCCTGCAAATGGCCATTCTGCACCAGCTGCCCATCGTGTACCTGGTGCAGGACAACGACTGGGGCATCTCGGCCACCGGCCGCGAGATGCGCGCCATGAATGCTTACGAATTCGCGGCCGGCTTTCCCGGCCTGCGCCGGATGCAGGTGGACGGGGCCGATTTTGAGTCATCGCACACCGGGTTGGACGAGGCGTTTGCCCACGTGCGCGCCCGGCGCGGGCCGGTATTGGTACATGCCAAATGCCCGCTGCTGGGCCACCACACCAGCGGCGTGCGCCGCGAGTGGTACCGCTCCGATTTGGCCGCGCATCAGGCGCAGGACCCGCTGCCGCGCCTGCACCAGCGCCTGCTGGCCCTGGGCGTGGACGAAGCCGCCCTGGCCGCCCTGCAAGCCGAAGCCCGCGCCACCGTGCGCGCCGACTGGGCCGAAGCCCTGGCCGCGCCCAATCCCGACCCGGCCACCTTCGCTGACCATGAATTTGCCCCACCCGCCATCACCGAGGAAGCCGGCGAGCGCAGCCCCGCCGGCGCCGAAAAAGCCCTGATGGTGGACGCCGCCCTGCACGCGGTAGACGATATTTTGCAGGAATTCCCGGAGGCGCTGTTCTATGGACAGGACGTGGGCGGCGAACTGGGCGGCGTGTTCCGCGAGGCGGCGCTGCTGGCCAAGAAGTACGGCGATGCGCGGGTGTTCAACACACCCATTCAGGAGGCCTACATTGTGGGCAGTACGGCGGGCATGGCGGCCGTGGGCGCGCGGCCCATCGTCGAAATTCAGTTTGCCGACTACATCTGGCCGGCGCTGAACCAGTTGGTGGAAGAGCTCAGCAAATCCTGCTACCTCACGATGGGCAAGTTCCCGATTCCAGCCCTCATCCGCGTGCCGATTGGGGCGTATGGTGGGGGCGGCCCCTACCATTCGGGCTCCATTGAAAGCACGCTGCTCACCATTCGGGGCATTAAAGTGGTGTACCCGAGCAATGCGGCCGATATGAAAGGCCTCATGCGCGCTGCCTTTCTCGACCCCAACCCGGTGGTGATGCTGGAGCACAAAGGCTTGTACTGGAGCAAGGTGGCCGGTACCGAAGACGCCAAAACCGTGGAGCCGGCGGCGGGCTACGTCATTCCGCTGGGCGTGGCTGCCATTGCGCAGGCCGCTGACGAGGAGCAGCTGCGCCGGGGCAATACCGCGCTGGTCGTGACCTACGGCATGGGCGTGCACTGGGCCAAAGCCGCCAGCCGCGACTTCCCCGGCCAAATCGAAATCCTCGACTTGCGCACCCTCAACCCGATTGATTTTGATGCGGTGACGGCCGCCACCCGCCGCCACGGCAAGGTGCTCGTCCTCACCGAAGAGCCGCTGATGAACAGCTTCGCCGAAAGCCTCGCTGGGCGCATACAGCGCCACTGCTTCACGGCACTGGATGCGCCGGTATTCACCCTCGGCGCGGCCAACCTGCCTGCCATTGCCCTGAATGTAGAACTGGAAAAGCAGATGCTCCCGAGCGCGGCCAAAGTGGCCACTGCACTGGGCGAGCTGCTGGGATATTAGCCAAGTCAGCTAAAAAAAAGCCCCTCATGCTGCGACTAAGCATGAGGGGCTTTTTTGTTCTGTCAAACCGCAAGTTTAGAACGGATACCCGATGCCCAGGTTGAAAGAAATGGGGTTGGCGCTGGTGTCGAAGTTGCGCAGGGCCCATTTATCAGCAGAAGTAGGCGCGGTGGGGTCGTAGATTTTGGTGGCGATGTCGAGGCGCAGAATCAGGAACGTGAAATCGAAGCGCAGGCCGAAACCCGAGCCCACGGCAATCTGCTGGTAGAATGAATTCAGCTTAAACTGCGCGCCCGGGCGGAGGTATTCGCCGGTCACCGGGTCCTTCTTCTCCTGCAGCCCCCACACGTTGCCGAAATCGGTGAACAGCGCCCCCTTGAAGAAGCTATAAATCGGGAAGCGGTACTCGGCGCTACCTTCCAGCAGCAGCTCGCCCGGCTGCTCGGTGAGGTAGTCGCGCACGGGCTGGCCGTTGCTCAGGCGCGTGGGCGTGAAACCGCCCGGCCCCAGGCGGCGCGGCTGCCAGGCCCGCAGGCTGGTGGAGCCACCGGCAAAAAACGACTTGTCGTAGGGCACAATGTATTGCGGGTCGTTTTCGGGTGTAGTAGGGTCGTCGGTTTTGGTGAGGGCGTGCACCGCGCCGCCGTTGAGGCGCCACACAAAATACGTTTGGGGTGTGAGGCGGTAGTAGCGGCGGTAATCGGCGCTGATGCGGGCAAAGTCGTACACGCTCAGATTAGTTTGGCTGTAGAGTGCATCGCGGTAGAGGCCGCGCGTGAGGCCCCCGATTTCAGCAAAAAGGCGCAGGTAATAGGCGTTGCGGGTTTCGTTGAAATCGTTGGAATTGTAGAGAGAGGTAAAGCTGAAGCTGGGCTCGACTTGTTTGCTGAATGAGCGGTACAGCGACGAGCCTTCCGTTTGCTGTAGTCGCAGCAGGCGAGCTTTGAAGGAGTCGCTGCTAAACGGCGTATTTACCAGTGTGATAACGACCGGCGAGAAAACGTACTGGTGAAACGGCGAGCGCTGCCAGATGTAGTCCCAGGCAAACTCGAAGTTGGACCGGATGTATTCCGGGCGCTTCACATAGGTTTCGGAGAGCGAGAAGCGGGTTTTGGGGTTGTAGCGCGTCAGGAAATAATTGGTGCGGAAGGGCACCAGAAACTGCGGCAGCACCAGCGCCGCCGTAGCCCCTAGCTGCGTGGTGTACACGTTATCCGTCGTGTTGTCGGTGGCTACCCGCGTGAGTTGCCCCTCAAAGCCGGCTCTTACACCAAATTCCAGCACTTCGGCCCCGCCAAAAGGGTTACGGGTTTTTAGGCGGTAGTTCAGGAACGGGCCGGGCAGGTAGGCCACGTAGGTGGCGCCCACTTCTACGGTCTGCGAGAATTTGGGCGCGGGCGAAGCGTTGATGACGGCCACGAGTTGGCCGGTGGTGGGGTGGTGGCCGGCGCTGTCGGCGGTGGGCGGGTCGGGCACCTTGCGGTAGTTCACGGTATTGAACCGGAACATGTCCAGGTCGGCCAGCAGGCGCTGGGTTTGCAGGGTGTTGGTCAGGCTGTAGTGCTGCTCGGGCCGCACCAGCACCTTATTGGCCAGTAGTCCGGTGCTGAATTTTTGCTGGTAAGCCGCAAAGCGAACCGAATCCGTAACCACCGTATCCGTGCGCACGCCCAGGCTGGGGCGGGCGCGCAGCGCGCCGGGCGTGCCCACCCGCCGCAGGGTGTCGCCGGAGGCGCTGCGCAGGGTGCGGCCCACGCCGGCATCGGTGATGAAACGGACCTGGCGCAGCGTGTACACGCGGTGGCCCTGGTTCGGGCCAGGGTTGGCGATGAAAGTGCGCAGCCGCACCGTGAACTTCTCGTAGCTGGTGTCGGCTTCGAGGGTGATGTACTGCTGGCGGAAATCGAAGTAGCCCGCGTTTTTGATGAGGGTTTCGAGGCGGGTACGCTCCTGGCCAATCAGTTCCTCGTTGTAGCGGTCGTTTTCGTGCAGCAAGGTGGCCGGCTGGCCCCGGCGCACCACCGCCGCCACCCCCGAATCGGGAATGCTGGGGGCCTGCAGGCGGTAGAGAAAGGGTTGGCCCTCCTTAATATGATAGGTCACCGTTACGCGGCGGTACTGCTTGGCCGCGTCCAGCGAGTCGGGCTTGCCGGGAATGACCGAGCCCACGGCCTTCAGCAACCGAAACGCGATGCTCCGGTGGTAGCGGGCCGTGTCGGTAGCCGACACCCGCGCCCGGAAAAAGCCCTGCGACCGCAGAAAAGTCGTCATCTGCTCCACCGATTTGCGCGTCAGGGCCGAGTCGTAGATAACCGGCGGTTCGCCCAGGCGCATGATGGCGTTGCCCTTGTCGAGAGCCAGCTGTTTGCGCTTGGTTTTGCGCTCGCGCTGCGCAATTAGCTTGCCCAGCTGGGCTGAGTCGGTGCCAGCGGCTTTTATTTTGGCCGCGTAAGTCGTTTCAATAGCGCGCAGCTTGTTTTTGATGCGCACCGAATCATAAAAATTGAAGCCCAAGTGGTAGATGGCCAGCTTGGGCGGCAGCTTGGTGTTGGGCTTTTGCTGGGCCAGCGCGGTGAGGCGTTCTTTGTCGGCCTGTTCGATGCCCTTGATTTCGACGCGGCTGAGCAGGCGCTGCTTGGGCCGCAGCAGGCCAAACGGCGAGCACGCTGCCAGCCCCAGCAGCACGAGCAGCGGCCCGAGCCGGTGCGCAGGCCGTAGTTTTGGCGAATAAGTAAAGCGTAATGGTTTCAAAAGCACTTGGCAAATACGTGCAGTCGCTGCACCAGAAGAAGTACCGGCACCGCCACGGGGCGTTCTTGGTGGAAGGGGGCAAAAGCGTGTTGGAGCTGCTAAGTTCCGACCTGGAAGTTGAACACGTGCTGGCCACGGCCGAATTCATCGACCAAAACCGTGCCTACCTGCCCGCCCGGCTGCCGCTCAGTGCCGCCACCGAAACCGAACTCACCCAGCTCGGTACGCTGGCCACCAATACCACCGCCCTGGCCGTGGTGCGACTGCCCGCCGAAACCCCGCTGCCCCTAACGCTGCCCGAAACCGGTTTGTTGCTCGCCCTCGACGAAGTGCGCGACCCCGGCAACCTCGGCACCCTGCTGCGCCTGGCCGACTGGTACGGCCTGCCCGGCGTGGTCCTCAGCCCCGGCTGCGCCGATGCGTACGCCCCCAAAACCGTGGCCGCCAGCATGGGGGCCTTTGCCCGCGTGCGCGTCTGGGAGCGCGACCTCGCGGAATGGTTGCCCACGCTGGCGGCCACGGTGGGCATCTTCGGGGCCGATTTGGAAGGTGACAACGTACACCGCCTCGCCCTGCGCCCCGCCGGCGTGCTCGTGATGGGCTCGGAATCGCACGGCCTGACGCCCGCCGTGGGGGCGGCCCTCACGCGGCGGTTGCACATTCCGCGCGGGGCCGGGGGCCAGGCCGAGAGCCTGAACGTGGCCATTTCGGCGGCCATTCTGCTGGATAATTTCTTTCGAAATCAGTGAGGCAGTAGAGGGACATTGCAAGCGCAGCGAAGCAAAATGTCCTGTCAAACTATGGATGCACTACGATGAAAAGCCCCGGCACTGCGCAGTGCCGGGGCTTTTCATCGTAGTGAGCTTGGCACTAAGAAGCTGGATTTGTGCGGAATTTCATTTGCCGTGTTCCGTTGCACTCTACTTGGAATGATGGTTAGTTAATTCCAATAATTCGCAGGCCAAAGCTCAGTACCTGCGTGTCCGGGCCGGCGTTGGCTTTGAACAGGCTGTTCATGTTGTATTTGCCGAAGAACTCCAAGCCGCGGTAGCCGATGGTACCCTGCAAGCCATACTGGAAGTTTTCCATGTTGTAGCTGCCGTCCTCTTTGTCCTTGTAGGTGGTGCCTTCGGAGGTGTATTTCAGCTTGGTCCAGGACTTGATACGGTAGCCCACAAAGCCCCCCGCGCCGATGGTAAAGGTGGGCTTGTAGTGCGTGTCGCGCAGCTGCAGGCGCAGCATGAGGGGCAGGTTGACGCTGGACGTGGCCAGCTTGGTTTTCTGGTACTGATGGCCGTTGGTTTCGTGCACCACGCTGGTGCGGCCGTTCTCGTTCACCCACTTATTGTTGCCGCTGAGCATGTAGTTGTTGAAGGCAAACTCGGGGCCGACGGTCAGGCTCACGGGGCTGCGCTTGCTGCCGAGGCGGGCGTCCCAGCTCAGGCCGATGTTGACGTAGCGCGAGCCCTCGGTGCGCAGGTCCACCGTCGATTGCCCGGCAGTCGCTTTCTGATTAACCAGCGCGTTCAGGCCCAGGTCGAAAATCAGGTGCGATTTGGTGCTGTGTTTCTCAATCTCCTTCAGGCGGGTCGAGTCGCGGTGGGCCTGGCGCTGCTCCTTGGTCTTCACGTCGACCGTGTTGTAGGACTTGTTGCCCTTTTCATCGGTGCTCACCGTGATGCCGAAGGCTTTGTTCAGCACCACGTCGACGCGGTTGGTATTCGCTTCTTTTTTGCGAGTGGTGATGCGGATTTGCTCGGGCAGGTTTTTGCCGGGCTGGTCCTTGTCGGGGTAAAATTGCAGGGTCACCTGATTCGTGCTTGAGCTTTGAGCTGCTTTTTCAGCCTGGGTGATGTAGCTGGCCAAACGCGACGTAAGGGAATCGAGCTGGTAATTTTTCATTTGGCGCAGCTGAGCCGCGTCGCGCACCACCAGTGTGAGGGTGGCTTGGTTGGGCAGGCGCACCACAATGGTGTCTTTAAAGGCAGCGGTATTGGCCGTGAGGGCCGTGGCGCGGGCCACGTTCAGCCCGCCCAGCGTCGTCATCAGCAGAAAAAAGGAGAGAAAAGCGCGTTGCATGGTTTCTAACGAGAAGAGGGTGAATTACAATTGAATAGATTTTGTGACCTGGTGGCCGGCCACGGTGGCCTGAATGGTCACGTTTTCGGGCAGGCCCGCAACTTCGGCCAGGCTCACCCGCTCGCCCCGCACCAGCTGGCCGCCCATGTGGAGGAGGCGGCCGCCCAGCCGCCGACGCTCGGCCGGCTCGGGGCTGGCGGCCAGGGCCGAAATCACAGACCGGGCAGACCGGGCGGGGGCTTCCCCGTTGCGCACCTCCACCGTGATAAGCCCGGGGGCGGGTACCAGGCGGGCGGGGTCGATTACCGTCGCGGGCGCTGGAGTGGTTGGGTTGGCGGCTACCACCGGGGCCGGCCGTTGCTCGTCAGCAGCGGAGGAATGAGCCGGGGCGGGCGTTGTCGTGCGGGCCGCGAGGGCGGGCGAAGGGGCGGCCGCGTCCGGCTGCCGGGTGCTTCCCAGCGGGTGGCGCGGCGACGGCCGCTCGGCCAACTTCCTGGCCTTTGGTGTGGTAGATGCGAAGGCCAAAGAGTGGGTTGCCTGAGCTGTCGTATTTTTTTGAGCGGAGGTAGAAATTGAGCTTTCGGTAGCTGCTGGGGCATTATTTGCGGCTAAGACTTCTTCCGAAACTGATGCGGCAGCAACTGGATTGGCTGCGATGGGAGCCGTAGCGGCGTTGGGCACGGCCGCACCTACTGTAGGCTTAGTAGTAGCGGTTTTTGTGCCGTTGCCTTTCTGAATAGCTACTTCGCTCCCGCCCACATTTCGGGCGGGAAAGCCCAGCCAGAGGCCAGCCCCGCCGGCCAGCAGCAGGATGAGCACGGCGGCGGCCATGGCCATGGGCCACCACGCGGCGGCGCGGCGCTGGCGGGGGCGCAGGTGCTCGTCTTCGAGGCGCTCCCAGAGCTCGCGGCGCGGGGGCGTGGCGTGGGTGCTGAGGCCTTTTTGAAACAGCGCATCGAGGCGCGGGTCGTGGGCTTCGGGCTGGGGGGCGCTGGATTGCAGGCGCGCCCAGAGGTCGTCGCCGGGGGGCGTTTCGTGGCCGTCGAGCTGGCGGCGGAATAAATCGTCAATATTATCTTCGGGAAGCATGGTTCTAGGGGCTAATTCGCCGAGATGGCGGAAAACTGAACGCGCCGCTGGAGCATGGCGCGGGCCTTGCTCAGCTGGGATTTGCTGGTGCCTTCGCTAATGCCCAGCAGCTCGGCAATTTCCTGGTGGCCGTAGCCTTCCAGGGCGTAGAGGTTGAAGACGGTGCGGTAGCCGGTGGGCAGGGTGGACAGCAGGTTCATCAGGTCTTCGGCCTGTAATTCGGTATCGGCGGTGGCGGCGGTGGTGGCCAGGTTCTCGGGCTGGGCAAAGTCCTCGAACGACACGGTCATCACCTCGCGCTGGCGCAGCTGCATCAGGGCTTCGTTGACCATAATGCGGCGCACCCAGCCTTCGAAACTGCCTTCGAAGCGGTAGTTGGGCAGGGCTCGGAACATCTTGGCAAAGCCCAGAATCAGGGCTTCTTCGGCATCTTCGCGGCGCTTGAGGTAGCGGCGGCAGACGGTGAGCATCAGCCCGGCCAATTGGTCGTAGAGCTGGCGCTGGGCCCGGTGCTCGCCCCGCACACAAGCAGCGATGAGGTCGGCTTCGGTCGTCACGGTAAGGGTGGGCAAAGGAGCAGAAAGGATGGTGAGTTAGGGCGGCAGATGCAAAAAAGGCGGGTAGGGTTGCCTGGGGTAGGAAGTTTTTTGCCGAACTCCGGTTGTTGGCTTGGAGGACGTAGTTTCGCAAGCGCTAATCACTGCAATTATGCAAAAACTACTACCGTTCCTGCTGTTCCCGTTGGCTATTTCGCGCCTGGCGGCACAGGAGAGCCCTATCAAGCCCGCTGTCTATCGCAAGTACACGGTTGCGCTGGGCATTCTGGGCAATCCCAAAGTGCTGGGCGTGCAGGCGGAGCGGCGTTTCGGGCAGCATTTTGGCGGGCGGCTGTTGGCCACGCAGGTGTTCGATTCGCATCGGCAGAACGAATTTAGCGCCGGGGGCATCGGCTTGCTCACGTATTACATCCCGCTGAAAAACCCGCGCCTGGAACCGGTGGTTGGAATCGGCGGCGTCTATTCGCTCTACCATTGGGACCTGGGCCCCAATGCCCATAAAGGCACCCTGGCGGACTTCAACGTGGGCGGCGGCATGGGCCTGAACCTGCGCTTCAGCAACGGCTTTCGGGCCGGTATCAACGTATTATTTGCCAATGGATTTGTGGCCGACTACCAAGCCGACGATATGCGCATTGTGCGCCGGAAGCTGCTCGTGATGCCCGCCCTCACGTTTGATATTCTGCTGTAGGCCCCGCTAGGGCAATTCGCGCAGCGGCCGGCCTTGTTGCCGCCCCAGGCGCAGGTACTTCGCTTGCCCCACCACCTGCGCCCCATAAATGCCCGTGTGGCCGGAGAACAAATACGCCATCACGCAGGCTAAGGCTAGATACACGCCCGCATTGGCCCCAAACAATTCCAGTCCCATCAGCAGGCAGGACAGGGGCGTGTTGGCCGCGCCCGCAAACACGCCCACGAAGCCCATGGCCGCCAGCAGCGCCACTGGCAGCGGCAGCACTACGGCCAGCGCGCTGCCCAGCGCCGCCCCAATAAAAAACAGCGGCGTGACCTCGCCGCCCTTGAAGCCGCAGCCCAACGTGAGGGCCGTGAGGGCCAGCTTGAGGGCCCAATCGGTGGGAGCCAGCGGGTGCTGAAAGGCTTCGACAATTACTGGCACGCCTAAGCCGCCAAAACGAATAGAACCGGCCACCCACAGCAGGCCCGCCACCAGCATGCCGCCCACCACCGGCCGCAGCGGCGGGTAGCTGATGCGGCTGAAAACCCAGCCGATGCCGTGCGTGAGTGTGGCAAATGCCCGGGCCGTGAGCCCAAACAGCGCCCCTGCCAGCAAGGTGCAACCCAGCAGCAGGGGCGTAAGGGGAAGTGCGTCAAGGGTGGGGTAATGGGTATGGCCCACGCCCCAAGCGCGCGTCACAAAATCAGCAAAAATGGCGGCCAGGAAGCTGGGCAGCACCGCATCGTAGCGAATCGAGCCCAGCAAAAAGACTTCAAGCCCAAACACGGCCCCGGCCAGCGGCGTGCCAAACACGGAGGCAAACCCCGCGCTCATGCCCGCGATGAGCAGCAGGCGGCGGTCGCGCGGGCGCAGGCGCAGCCAGCGGGGGAGTTGGTCGGCCAGGGCGGCGCCCATCTGCACGGCCGTGCCCTCGCGGCCCGCCGAGCCCCCGAACAGGTGCGTGACCAGCGTGCCACCCAGCACCAACGGCACCATCCGTAGCGGCAGGCGCTGGCTGGGACGGTGGATTTCATCGAGAATGAGGTTGTTGCCGCGCACCGCACGGTTGCCGAAATGATGGTAGGCCAGGCCGATAAGTAGGCCCGCCACCGGCAGCAGCGCCAGCACCCAGGCATGGGCTTCGCGCCAGCGCGTGACCCAGTCGAGCGACACCAGAAAGCCGGCCGAGGCGGTGCCCGCTAGCCCGCCAATCAGGCCGCAAATCAGCAGCCAGCGCAGCAGGAAAAGCAGCGCCGAAGTGGGTAGCGAGGCCTGCAGACGGGCAAAAGAGTTGGATGCAAACATGGGTGCGAACGGCAGGATGAGCTAAGCAGCGAAGCCATTGGGGCCGCGCCGTTTCGTAGGAATCATCAGCGCGGGGCGCGGGGCTCCGGCGGTTCGCGGTGGCAATCCATCACCGTATTCTGGGGCCAAATATAAACGGCGCTTGCTGGCGGTGCATTGGCCGCTATGAAAAGAAAACGCAGCGCCCGATTCCTGGCACTGCGTTCAGCAACCAAGCGGTTACCAGCTTTACATCTTCATGCCCTGCATTCCGCCGTGTTTCATCCCGCCGTGGCCCATGTGCATGCTCATGCGCGGCGCGATGAAGCGCAGGTAGACTTCAAAGGAGAGTGGGTTGCGGCCATAGGCCGCGAGCAGGGCGGCATTATTGGTATTATAGGTGTTGAGGGTGCCGGTGAGGCCGAGGTCGAGCCAGCCGGCTTTGGTTTTGGCGATGTATTTGGATGCGCCCAGGGTGAAGGCGGCCACCGAGCGATTGGCGTGGGCGTCGTGGTCGGCGGTGGCGGGCAATAGCAACTCGCCGTAGTTGAGTTGCAGGGTTTCGAGGCGGGTGAAGAGGTTGAACTGCCGGGCCTGGAGGTTGCTTTCGAGCAGGAAGGAATTAGAATACGTGGTTTCCTCGCCGAGGCCGCTGTGCCGGTTCATGCCCCACACGAAGGTGGACGACAAGATGCTTTCCTTGCCCACATTCGCATTGTGCAGAACCGAGGCGCTGGTCCGGTCCACGTTGTCGTTGGGTTCCAGTTCTTCCGGGCTTTTGAGATGAGCGGCCGAGACTTGCAGGGCAAGATTATCGGATGGATTCATTGAAAGGCGGGCGCTGTAGGAATCAAACCGGGGCCGGTCGAAGCCGTAGCGGTTTTCGTTGGGCTCGCGGCCGGTGAAGAGCGAGCCTTCGAGTTTGGCGTTGCGGTAGCGCACGCCCAGCGTGGCCACCCCAAACTGAATATGCGTGGCATCCTGCCAATGGTGGCCCAGCGGGGCCGTGGGCAGGCTGGCCGCCGAAGGCCGGTGCATGAACACGGGCGGCCCGATGGCCGGCTCGCCGGGGTAGCCGAGGTAGGCGGTCAGGTCGACATCGGAGCTGGCGGCATAGGTGTAGCCCACGGCTAGCGCGCTCACGAGGTCGTGCGGATGCTGGTGGTCGTGCAACTTTTCGCCCTGCCACGACTCGCCGGTCTGAAACAGCAGCGGGTAGCCCGCGCCGCCCACCGTCAGCGGGTCGGCCGATACCATGGCCTGAATGCTGAACAGCCCGCGCTGGCCCACCAGATGGTTGGCCATGCCCATTACGTAGGAGTTGGCGCGGAAATTTGCGTCACCCCGGAGCGCGCTATGGTTGAAATTCTGGCTGGTGTAGCGCAGGAAAACGGAGTACATCAGCATCACGTCCCAGCCCCGCGACTGGTACATCTGCATATACATCGGCGAGGAATCAGGGTGCCAGCTGGTGCCCGAGCCCTGCCGCGTCATGGGCAGGTTTTTCGAGAACGAATTACGCATCTCCATCATCATGTCGCTGCTGTCGGCAGTCATGCCGGGCATGGTGGCGCTGCCGCCCGTGCCCATGTTCATGCCGGGCATGGCGGGTGCGGGCGCGGTGGTCGGGGCCGGCTCGGGCATGCTCATGCCGGGCATATCCATTCCCGGTATGGCCGGGGCGGCGGCTTTGGCGCGTGGCGCGGTAGTGGCAGGTTTCGGCTTAGACGCGGGCGCTTTTGATTTCGGCTTGGGTGCAGGCGCCGGCATCGACATATCCATGCCGGGCATATGGGTGTGCTGGGCAAACACCGAAGTGCCGAGCAACAGGCCCAGGGAAGTTAGAAAAAGCGTTTTCATAAAATAGCGGGTTGGCAGCGTTGGCTGGCTTGAACGGTTATTTCACGAGGATACTACCGCGCAGCATGCCCATGCCGCAGGTGAACTCGAAGCGGCCGGCTTGCTGCGGCAATAGTTCGATGAGCGTGGTTTTGAAAGCCGGCAGCTCGCGCCGGATGCTGAAATCGGGCATGAGCAACTCTTCGGAGCAGCTGTTTTCCTCGTCGCGGTAAAAATTGAGCCGTACCGGTTTGCCGCGTTCTACCTCAATCACATCGGGCGAATAGCCTCCTTTTACGGTAATGTCAACTTCCTGCACACCACCCGCTGAAGACACGGCGCTGGCCACCGGTCGCGATGAGAAAAAGAAATACCAGACCACAAACCCAGCCAGGCTCAGGCCGATAATGGTGACGATGATGGCGGGAACATCCATAGAAGTAGAGGAAAATGGTAGAGCCGGGTGAGATGCGCTAAGCGGGTGACTGGTTTTTATTCGGCCTGGAAGCCCCGCAGGCGCAGCGAGTTGGTGAGCACCGACACCGAGCTCAGGGCCATGGCCCCCGCCGCAAGCATGGGCGAGAGCAGAATCCCAAATACCGGGTACAGCGCCCCAGCCGCGATGGGAATGCCCAGTGTATTATAGATAAAAGCGAAAAACAGGTTCTGGCGAATGGTGCGAATGGTTTGGCGGCTCAGCACGATGGCCGTGACCACCCCCCGCAAGTCGGAGCGCATGAGGGTGATGCCGGCGGTTTCCATCGCCACGTCGGTGCCGCCGCCCATTGCCAAGCCGATATCGGCCCGGGCCAGCGCGGGCGCGTCGTTGATGCCGTCGCCCACCATGGCCACCACGCGGCCCTCGGCTTGCAGGGCCTTCACCTGGGCGGCTTTATCGGCGGGTAGCACCTCGGCGAAATAGCGCGTGATGCCCACCTGCGCGGCCACCTGGGCGGCGGTTTCGGGGTTGTCGCCGGTCATCATTACCACTTCCAGCCCCATTTTTTGCAGCTGCTGAATGGCCGCGCGGGAGGTTTCGCGCACCGTATCGGCCACGCCGATGAGACCGGCCGCCTGGCCCGCCACGGCCACGTAAAGCACCGTTTTGGCTTGGGCGAGGAGCTGCGTTGCCTGCGCGGTGAGGGCCGGCGGCAGGGCAATTCCCGCTTCGGCTAGCAAACCGGCGTTGCCGATGTGCAGGGCTTGGCCCGCCACGATAGCCGTCGCGCCCCGGCCTTCCACGGCCCGGAAATCAACCGCTGCCAGCGAGGCCACGTTTTGCGCCTCAGCGTAACGCACCACGGCCGCCGCCAGCGGGTGCTCGCTCTGGCGCTCCACGGCGGCGGCCAGCGCCAATAGATTCTCCTTTATTTGGCCGGGCGCGGCCCAGAAATCCGTCACGGCCGGCTCGCCTTGGGTAATGGTGCCGGTTTTGTCAAGCAGCACGGTGTTCACCTGGTAGGCTTTTTCGAGGGCTTCGGCGTTGCGGATAAGTACGCCGTGCTCGGCGCCCTTGCCGGTGCTCACCATGATGGCCGTGGGCGTGGCCAAGCCCAGCGCGCAGGGGCAGGCAATAATCAGCACGGCCACAAAGTTGACCAGCGCCAGCGGCAGGCGCGTGCCCGCCGGGGCCAAATCGAACCACAGCACAAACGTGAGGATGGCAATGACGACCACCGTGGGCACAAATACGGCGCTCACCTTATCGGCCAGCCGCTGAATGGGGGCGCGGCTGCCCTGGGCATCTTCCACCAGCTTCACTATCTGGGCCAGCAAGGTATCGGCTCCCACTTTGGTCACGCGGAAGCGGAAGGAGCCGGTTTTGTTGAGCGTAGCCCCGAACACGGCATCGCCGACTTTCTTCTCCACCGGCAGGCTTTCGCCGGTGAGCATAGCTTCGTCGAGGGCCGAGCGGCCTTCGGTGATGAGGCCGTCGGTGGCCACTTTTTCGCCGGGGCGCACCAGCACAATGTCGCCCAACCTCACCTGATTAATGTCCACGTCTACTTCCTGGCCGTCGGGCCGCACCACGCGGGCAGTTTTGGCCTGCAAGGCGATGAGGCTGCGCATGGCGGCCGAGGTCCGGGTTTTGGCGCGCAGCTCCAGCACCTTGCCCAATAATATCAAAGCAATGATGGTGGCCGTGGTGTCGTAATACACTTCGGGTCGCAGGCCCCGGCTGAGGAAAAACCCGGGCGCAACCGTGGCGGCGAGGCTATAGATAAAGGCTGCGCCCGTGCCCACGGCAATCAGCGTGTCCATGTTGGCCGCCCGGTGCCGAAAGCCGTTCCAGGCCGATACATAAAATTCGCGTCCGCTGAACAGCAGCACCGGCAACGTGAGCAGGAGCAGGGCCCAGTTCAGCCCTTGCATGTTGAGGCGGGCCATCATCGCGGGCCAGAGCATGAGCATGCTCAGCGTCATAATTACGGCCGCCAGACCGGCGGCCACGCCGAAGCGGCGCTTGAGCTGGCGGTAGGCTTCGGCTTTCTGGGCGTCGATTTCGGCCTGGCGGTCGGCCGCGCTGGTGTCGGGCACGCGGTCCACTACGCCGTAGCCTGCATTTTCCACGGCCGCTTTCAGCGTGGCCAGCGAAGCCTGGTCGGGCAGGTACTGCACCGTAGCCTTTTCGGTGGCATAGTTCACCAGAGCATTTTGCACGCCCGGCGTGCGGGCCAGTGATTTTTCCACCGCCGAGGCGCAGGCCGCGCAGCTCATGCCTTCAATTTCGAGGGTGGTGGTTTCGGGGGAGGGAGACATATATTAGTAGGGCACCGTTGAAGTGGTGCCGGGGTATGGTGCAAAATTCGGGCATTCTGGACCCGGCATTGGTACGGAATCAGGCCAAAAAGATGTAGAATTCATCCCTGGGCAACCACCGGTTGCCGCCCCGCAAAAGCAAGCGCGCCCTCCGAAATCTGATTTCGGAGGGCGCGCAACGGCAAAGCCGGATTCTACTGATTTAATACTGCCCAATCGAGAGCAATACCAGCGTGCAGGCTTCTTCGGTCTGAATGCCGCGCTGCTGGGCCAGGCGCTCCAGCTCGGGGTTTTCGGTGCCTGGGTTGAAGAGAATGCGCTTGGGTTTGAGGTCCAGAATGTAGTCGTACCAGGCGGGCTGGTTTTGCGGCCCCACGTACAGGGTCACCGTGTCGATGTCCGTTTCCTGGGGCCGGTCGGTGTGAATGTCAAGCCCCGCCACCTTGCCTTTGCGAATGCCCACGGGCACCACTTCGTGGCCGTGGTTTTTGAGCATGTGCGCCGCCCGATAGGAGTAGCGGGAGGGATTATCTGAGGCCCCGAGAACGAGGGTTTTTTTCGTGGATTCCATGGGTGGTTAACTACGTACGGAGACAAAAACGTTCGTGCTCCATACGCAATAACCGGCCTATGGGCTGCCAGGTTATGCGTGCGGCTGGCCGGATGCTTCCAGGTGGCCCAGAGCCCAGGCCCCGACGGCAATCACCAGGTCGCGCACGGCCACGTCGAGGTAGCGGCCGCTGCCCAACAGCGTCAGGGCAATGGCCGTGAGCCAGGCCATCACCACGCGCGCCCCGAGGCGGGGCCGCAGCAGCACCAGCGCGCCGGCCACGATTTCAATGATGCCCACCAGCATCATAAACGAATGCGCCGGAACCGGCAGCATCTTCACCAGGCCCGGCGCGAGGTAAGCCTCCCAGTTGGCGAGCAGGTTCGTGAATTTGTCGAGGCCGGCCACGATGGGCACGACCCCGTAGGTAAATGTCAGGACCCGGACCACGGTATGAACCGGGCCGGTTGCGGGCCGGGCGGCTAGCTCGGCGTAGGGGAAGTTGGCGGAGGGTAACATGGCAACGAGGTTAAAAAGGGTTGTTGCCATTGGATGAATTACCCCCGCGGCGGGTTACATTTTATTATTTATATTTTATTGTAACCCGGCCTGTGGCCGCAGCATCTAATGCATATCTCCCGCGGAAACCATTCCTGAATTATGCTACCGCCCCTGGCCCTCATGCCTTATCTCCCATTAACCAATGCTGAAGTCATTGGCCGGGTGCTGGCGGGCGAAAAGCAGCTTTTTGAGTTGCTCATGCGGCGCTACAATCAGCGCCTTTTCCGCGTGGGCGTGGCCGTATTGGGGCACCCCGCTGCCGCCGAAGAAGCCATGCAGAATGCCTGGGTCAAGGCCTACCTGCAACTCGGCAGCTTCGCGGGCCGGGCCAGTTTCCCCACGTGGCTCACGCGCATCATGCTCAACGAATGCCTGATGGACCGGCGGCGTCAGCAGCGCTTTGTCGACCTCGAAACCCCGCCCGACGACGAGCCGGAGCCCGTGGCGGCCACGCCCACGCCCCTGCAAACCGTGCTGAACGACGAGCTGCGCGAAGCCCTCGAAGCCGCTGTGCAGGCGCTGCCCGACAAATACCGCAGCGTATTCGTGCTGCGCGAAGTAGAAGGCCTCAGCGTGGCTGCCACTGCGGCGGCCCTTCACCTCGGCGAGGCCAACGTGAAGGTGCGCCTGCTGCGCGCCCGCGAGCAGCTGCGCACCCAGTTGGCTCATTTTGCCCCGCAGCATGCTTTCGCCTACCTCGGCGCGCGCTGCACCCGGATGGTAAGCCGGGTGTTGGCGCGTCTCGAAGCCCTGTCAATACCGCAGTCCCGCAATTAGTGCTTCACCGCTGCCCGCACGGCCTCGGCGCAGCGCTCGCCATCCATCGCCGCCGACACGATGCCGCCCGCGTAGCCCGCGCCTTCCCCGCACGGATACAGGCCCGCCACCACCGGATGCCGGAGGGTATCCTTGTCGCGCGGAATGCGGATGGGCGCCGAGGTGCGGCTTTCCACGCCCACAATCTGGGCGGCGTTGGTGGCGTAGCCGGGAATCTTCCGGCCGAAATCGCGGAAGCCCTGGCGCAGCCGTTCGGCCAGCACCGGCCCGAGCACGTCGTCCATCCGCACCGATACCAGGCCGGGCTGGTAGGATGTTTCGAGCAGACTAGCGGACGTTTTGCCTTTGAGAAAATCGCCGAGCAGTTGGGCCGGGGCCTGCTGCGTGCCACCCGCCGCCTGGCAGGCCAGCTGCTCAATCTGCTGCTGGAAATGCAGGCCGGCCAGCGGGCCGTGCTGCTTTACGTCCATGTCGCTCAGCTCCACGGCGGCCACAATGCCGGAGTTGGCAAAGCGCGAGTCGCGGCGGCTCGGGCTCATGCCGTTCACCACTACCTCGCCCGGGGCCGTAGCCGCCGGCACGATGAACCCGCCCGGGCACATGCAGAACGAGAACACGCCGCGCTGCTCGCCGCGCACCTCCGTCTGGTGCACCAGCGAATAGGAGGCAGCCGGCAGCAGCCCGCGTTCGGCCCGCCGGTACTGCGCCTGGTCAATCAACTCCTGCTGATGCTCGACGCGCACGCCCAGCGCAAACGGCTTGGCCTCGATGAGCACGCCGCGGCGGTGCAGCAGCTCATAAATGTCGCGCGCCGAATGGCCGGTGGCCAGAATGGTGGCCTCCGCCTCAAAGGCTGCGCCAGTGGCCGTGACCACGCCGCGCAGCTGGTTGTTGTCCAGCAGCAGGTCGGTCACGCGGGTATCAAAGTGTACCTCGCCACCGGCTTCGATAATTGCCTCACGCAGCGCCTGCACCACGGCCGGCAGTTTATTGGTGCCGATGTGGGGGTGAGCGTCTACCAGAATATCAGGCGTGGCCCCGTGCTGCACCAACCGACGGAGTACGCGGCCCACATCGCCTCGCTTGGTGGCGCGGGTATAAAGTTTGCCATCCGAATACGTACCGGCCCCGCCTTCACCAAAACAGTAATTGGAATCAGGGTTTACTATTTGGTCCTTGTTGATGGCCGCTAAGTCGCGGCGACGAGTACGCACGTCCCGCCCACGCTCCAGCACAATTGGTTTCAGCCCCAGCTCCAGGCAGCGCAATGCCGCGAACAACCCCGCAGGGCCTGCCCCAATGATGAGTACGCGGGGGCTATTTGTTTTAACATTTGGATAAATAAACCAAGGGCCAAACAGCTCGTTGGGTGGCGTCTGGCGGTAGATGTCAGCACGCAGGCGCACGAGGGGCTGCCGCCCACGCGCATCAATAGAACGACGACGCAGATGAACAAAATCGGCTTCGCCAGGCAATAAACCCGCTTGTTGCAAAATGGCTTCGTAGCGTGCCAGTTCATCATAGGCGACTTCCGGAGCGAGGAGTATTTCTAATTCTTGTTTTAACATTTGTGTAATATGAAAGGTGGCTATCCTTTTGGTCGTAGGCAGATTATTGCGCCGCGCAGTTGCAAAGTTACGGCCCTTGCAACGGGGCCGTCCGAGCAAAAAAACAGGATGCGTCGGCCATGCTGGGCCGCCAACCGTTTATTTGCCCCATGACAACACTTACAGTTTCAACGCCTGTTTCGCGGCTCCGCTCCATCGTCAGTGGCTCGATTGGTAACCTGGTCGAGTGGTACGACTGGTATGCCTACTCAGCCTTTGCGCTCTACTTTGCCCCCGTCTTTTTCCCAAAAGGCAGTGCCACGGCTCAGCTGCTGAACACGGCCGCGATTTTTGCGGTGGGGTTTCTGATGCGGCCGCTGGGGGCCTGGCTCCTGGGCGCGTATGCCGACCGGAATGGCCGCCGGGCCGCGCTGTTGCTTTCGGTGCGGCTCATGGCCGGCGGTTCGCTGCTGATTGCGGCCGCCCCGGGTTACGCCAGTATTGGGGTGGCTGCGCCGGCGCTGCTGCTGCTGGCCCGGCTGGTGCAGGGCATCAGTGTAGGGGGCGAGTACGGCACCTCGGCCACTTACCTGAGCGAAATGGCCGGGGCAAAGCATCGCGGCTTCTGGTCCAGCTTTCAGTATCTCACCCTGATGGGCGGGCAGCTGCTGGCGCTGGTGGTGCAGCTGGGATTGCAGCAACTGCTCACCCCGGTGCAGCTGGGCGAATGGGGCTGGCGCGTCCCGTTTGTCATCGGGGCATTGGCGGCAATGGGCGCACTCTACCTGCGCACGCACATGGGCGAAACCGCTGCTTTCGAGCAGCAGCAAAATGCCGTTCTGGCCAACCCCGAAGGCGAAGGCCGTGCACCGTCGCCCAGTCAGTTCCGCTTGTTGATGCAGCATCCGCGCGCCGTGCTTACTGTGGTGGGCCTTACCCTGGGCGGCACGCTGGCATTCTACACTTTCACTACCTACGCCCAGAAATTTCTGGTCAATACTTCCGGCTTTTCCAAGGAGCAGGCCACCCTGATTTCGTTCGGGGTAATGGCGGTGGCGCTGCTGTTTCAGCCCTTGCTGGGGGCGATTTCCGATAAGTTGGGGCGGCGGCCGGTGCTGCTCATGTTTGGCATTGGGGCCACGCTGGGCACGGTGCCGTTGCTGCGCCAGCTGGCCCACACGCACGATGCCTGGCTGGCGGCGGGTCTGCTAATCGCGGCGCTGTTCGTGGTGAGCGGCTACACGTCCATCAGCGCGGTGGTGAAGGCGGAGCTTTTTCCGACCGAAATCCGGGCCCTGGGGGTGGGCCTGCCGTTTGCCCTCACCGTGGCCATCTTCGGTGGTACCGCGGAGTACGTGGCTTTGTTCGCCAAGCAGCACGGCGTGGAAGAATGGTTTTACTGGTACGTGACGGGCTGCGCGCTACTCTCACTGCTGGTGTACTGGCGCATGGGGGAAACGCGGGCAGAGAAAGGAACGATGGCGGATTAAGCACCAGACAAGCTCGCACCGCCCAGTACAGCCTTGCATCGGGCTACTTGTTTTACCTCAATAATATCCCTATATTTAGAGTGTTGCAAGCCCCTCGGCAGTGGTTCGATTCTGTTTGCGGGAGTTTGTCAGCCTGTTCATTCGTTTTATCACCAAACTTCTTCGGCAATGAAATCCCTAATGAAGTCACCGTATGTTTCCCCTGCGCGGCTGTTGCTGGTCACCACGCTGATGTTTCTGGCAGGCATTGTGGCCTGGTGGAGTTGGACGCAGACCGGCCAGGGCGGATTCCGCTACGCGACGGTAGGGCTGGTTATCGTGGCCGCGGCGATTGCCTTTTTCGGCCGGTGGAAAATGTATGGCACCAACCGACGGTAATTTAAACTATCGGGGCATTGGCCATGCGGCAAGGCCAAGTGCTTAGAAAATTTAATGCTCGGAAAAAATCAGGTTTAGGATGGCTGCCCCGGCATCCTTCAGCACCGTTGTGTCGTCACGGGTACATTACGGATAGAGCACTGTTCCCGCTGCTGGGCACCGGCAGCCGGGAACAGTGCCGAAAAAGGCACAAGACGGGCTAAAGTGCTGATATACGATGCCACTCGTGGGCGGTGTTTTTCATTATTAGGGCGTTGTCGAAAACAATCGAATTGGGTGGGAACAGGGTCGCATCTTCAAAGTAGGTGGAGGTGATATTGCCCACTGCTAGGGACGAAACCTGCCACTGAGGCGTATTTAGCTTAACTCCGCTAAAACCAGCCCCGGATGGATTGGGGGAGTAGCCAGTCGCCCCATTTCGATAAAATTCGGAAGCCTGCTCCAAGCTGTCAAAAATGCTGGTTGCCGGCCAGTTCATGGTTTCCTCCGCTTCCACTGCCAAGCAAGTGCCGTCGGAGCTGAGGAACGAAACGGCGTAACGCCCGTCTTTTTCCTTTACCTGGAATTTGCTGTGATAGTGTTTGCCAAAGAGGTGATTTCCCAATAGGCAGTTGATACGGGAAGAGGTGTCACGTCGGGGAATGTAAACGCCCCGGTGCAGCTTGGCCCCCGCCTCCCACTCAACGGCGATGCGGTGGGCTCCATTTTCTGACTCCAGTCCGAAGGCTACCGGAAGACCGCGAAGCCGCTCTTGCTTTAAGCGAATCAGACAGATGCCCACCATGGCTTTTCCCGCCATTAACTGTGGTCGGAATGGGGCGGGTAAAAGCCTGCTTACCACCGCCGGGTCGGCGCGAAAATTCAAGAGAATACGACGGTCAATGAGGCCGGTCAGGGGCAGCGCGTCCATAAAAGAGGGCTTAAGTAAGCATGCTTACAACGCCTGACGGTTAACCCGGTTGAATGTTTTAAAACCTAGTTCATTATTCCAACGTCGGCTTTAAGCAGCTGACTGAATAGAAAAAAGGAGGCCTCATCAGCTGAATGATGAGGCCTCCCTTTTTCTATTCGGATATGCAAAGGCTACGCGCCAACACCCGTTTCTTCCAGCACGCTTTCTACCCAGCCTTTGCCCCAGTCTTCGAGTTCCTGGGCGTTCCAGAGCTGGGGATAGAAAATGCGGCGTTGGAACTTGGGCGGCAGGTAGCTGCGCCAGTTGGTACCGCCGGTGGCGGCGAGGTCGGTGGGGTTGCGGTGCAGGTAGCGTACGGCCGATTTGAAGTGCATCAGCGGCCAGTTCACATTCACGCTCACGTCGAGCTGACGCAGGGCGCGCAGCAGGCGGGGGTGGTGGCGCTCCGCTTCGGGCAGGCGCTGCACCACGGCCCACACGTTGCGCTGGTGGAAGGCTTCGGCGTGGCGAACGAGGTCGGCGGTGTACTTGCGCTCGAATTCGATGAGCGTGAGGGCTTTGGCCCCGCTGGCTTCGATGGTGGCCCCGGCTTTCCAGTAGATGCAGCCCAGCAGCGCGTCATAATCATAAGCCGAAGCCTTGCCCAAGGCCTGGCGTTTGGCCTCGTCGGTGAGGTTTTCGAGGCTGGTGCTGGCAATCTCAATCATGCGGTACTGCACGCTCTGGAAGCCTGAGGCGGGCATCAGGGCCATGCGGAAATCGAGGAACTGCTGCTTGTCCATGCCGTCCACCATCACATCAAACGAGTCGATGAGGTTGTCGAAATAGCGGTTGATGCGGCCGATGCGCAGTACGACTTCGCCCAGCGTGGGCTGCTCGAGGTCGCCAATTTGCTCATATTCACACAGGCAGAGCTTGAAATACAGCTCCGAAATCTGGTGGTACATGATGAAAATCCGCTCGTCGGGGATGTTGGTGAGCGGCCGTTGGAGGGAGAGTAAAGTGTCTAACTCGATATAATCCCAGTAGTTAACGTATTTGGCGTGATACAGACCTTCGAGGTAGGCGGCCAGGTCTTGGCCGTCGGGGGCGTATTTCTCCTGGAGCCGGCGCAGCTGCGCCAGTACGGCGGGAGAAAACTCCTCCTGGGTGGGAGAGGGGGACATGAAAATGGGGGTGAGGTGGGAGGGTGGGGACAGGCTGGGTGGCCCGCAACAAATATCGTTAAAAAGCTGACTTCACAAAGCGGTATTTTACGCGGCGTGCCGAACAATTCGCAACCAAAACGGTTGGGGCGCATCTTTGCCCTGGAATTCCTGATAAAAAGAATTTGGCGCGAAAACTTTTTGTGTAAATAGTGCCAGGTGTCGGCACCGCTCACTCCGCCGCGCAAGCGCTACTTTTAGCTTTCCAAACCGCACCGAAGGCATCTGCCCATGGCTGAAAAATCCAGCATTTTTGATATGATTGGGCCCGTAATGATTGGGCCGAGCTCGTCGCACACGGCCGGGGTGGTGCGCATTGCGCGCGCCGCCATTCGCATCCTGGGCGCGGTGCCCACCGAGGCGGTGGTCACGTTCTACAACTCGTTTGCCCGCACGTATGAGGGGCACGGCTCGGACCGCGCCATTGTGGCCGGCCTGCTGGGCTACGCCCCCGACGACACCCGCATCCGCACCGCGTTCGACCATGCCGAGGCCGCCGGCCTGCGCTATACTTTTCAGAGCGTGGGCAATGCCTCCACCATGCACCCCAACACCATCAAGCTGAACCTGCTGGACGGCGCCACCGGCCGCCGCGTGGAAGTGGTGGGCCAGAGCCGGGGCGGCGGCGTGATTCGCATTGTGGAAGTGGACGGCTTTCCGGCCGATTTTTCGGGGGCGCTGCACACGCTCATCATCGATGCCGACGACGTGCCCGGCTCCATAGCCTTCATCGCCTCCGTCATCGCCCACGACCAATGCAACATTGCCACCATGATGGTGAGCCGCAAGGGCCGCAACGACGTCGCCCGGCAGTTTATCGAAATGGACAGCCCGATTAAAGAAATAACCCTGGCCTATCTGCGTCAACTGAGCTGGGTGCAGGGCATCACCTACATCCCGACGCTGGACTAAGGCCCGGTCGTGTAATAAAGCCGTCCCGAAACCGATTATGCTACCACCACGCACCCAATTTTCTGCAAGATGAAAACGAGGATACCCATTGCCGCCTACTCGCCCCGGGCGCTGGCCCTGGCCGGGCTGGGGCTGAACCTGCTGCTGGGACCGGCCGCCCTGGCCCAAACGCCGGCCATTCCGGCCTCGCCGCCCGCCGCCGCGCTGGGCAGCTCCGACCAGCCCGCCACCGGCCCCTGGACGCTGCAACGCGCCGTGGACTATGCCCTGGAGCATAACCTGGGCGTGCGCCAGTATGCACTCACGGCTCAGGGCAACCAGCAGGTGCTGCGCCAAAGCAAGGCCGCGCTGCTGCCCACCGCCAACCTCAACGGCACCCAGACCTGGCAGTACGGCACGAGCGTGAACCCGCTCACCTACGAGTACCAGAGCCAGACGGTGCGGGCCAACAACTTTTCGGCGGCCTCGCAGCTGGTGTTGTTTCAGGGGTTCCAGCTGCGCAACACCATCAAGCGCAACGCCCTGGACCTGGAAGCCAGCGTGCAGGACGTGGCCAAGGCCCGCAACGATTTGAGTTTGAACGTGGCCTCGCAGTTCCTGCAGCTGATGCTGGCCCAGGAGCTGGTGCGGGCCAACCAAACCCGCGTTTCCAGCGACCAGGAGCAGATTGCCCGCACCAAAATCCTGCTCAAAGCCGGCAGTATTCCCGAGAGTACGCTGCTCGACAGCCAATCGCAGTTGGCTACTGATGAGCTAAATGTTATCACGGCCCAGAACCAGGTTGACCTGGCCCGGCTGGCCCTCATGCAGCTGCTGAACCTCGACCCGGCCACGGCCAAGAATTTTCAGATTGAGGTGCCGCAATTGCCCGACCCCGACGAGGAAGCGCCCTACGCCATCGACCTGAACGATACCTACCAGGGGGCCGCAGCCCGCCTGCCCGAAATAAAAGCAGCCGAGCTACGGGTGCAAAGCGCCCGGCGCAGCATCGACCTGACCCGGGGGGCTTACTACCCGCGTCTGTTTTTGAACGGACAAATTTTCACTGGTTTCTCCTCTTCGTCGGTGTCGCGCGTGCTCACAGGTACCTCGTCGGGTACGCCGTTTCCGCTGAATATCCTGGATTCGGCCGGCAATCCGGTGCCGGGCACCACGGGCTATACGGTGGTGCTGCCCGGCCAGCCGACCTACGACGTGTTGCCGGTGCGCTTCTTCGACCAGCTGAATAACAACCTGGGCAAGTCCATTCAATTTGGCCTTTCGGTGCCCATTCTGAACGGCTTGCAGGTGCGCACCGGCGTGCAGCGGGCCATCATCAACGAGCAGGTGGCCTCGGTGCGGGCCGAGCAGGCTCGCCTCACGCTGCGCCAAAGCATCGAGCAGGCTTACGCCGATGCGCGTGCCGCCCAGCTGCAATACGCGGCCAGCAAGCGCCAGGTAACCGCCCTCACGCTGACGCAACGCAACGCAGAAATCCGCTTCAACAACGGCCTGCTGAACGGCACCGAATTCAACATCGCCAAGAACAACCTCACCTTCGCCGAATCGAATCGCATTCAGGCCAAATACAGCTTCATTTTCCGCCGCAAGGTGCTCGACTTTTACCAGGGCAAGCCGCTGGCATTGTAATCCTGCGGGTAGTCGGTAACGGTATTTGGTAGTCAGAGCTCAGCCCTGATTATTAAATAGCTGGTGCCGCTGCTTGCCTGACAAAGTCTGACTACTGAATACCCATTACCGACTACTTTTTCATGAAAAACAACCGTTTACTGTACATTCTGGGAGGACTGGTGCTTGTGCTCATCGTGGGCTACACCGTGGCGAAAAAGAAGGGCTGGGTGGGCAAAGTCCCCGGCGTGGAAGTGCTGGTGGCCAAGGCCGGTCCTGCCAACATTGTGGAGAAAGTGAGTGCCTCGGGCAAGGTGCAGCCCGAAACCGAAGTGAAAATCTCGCCCGACGTGTCCGGCGAAATCACCGAGCTCTACGTGCAGGAAGGCGATTCCGTGCGCAAGGGCCAGCTGTTGCTCCGTATCCGCCCCGATAACTATCAGGCCCAGGTGGCCATGCAGAGCGCCCAGGTGGGCACCCAGCGCGCCAACGTGGGTCAGGCCCAGGCCCGCCTCCAGCAGCTCATGGCTTCGGCTAAGCAGACGGAGCTGACCTTCCGCCGCAATGCCTCGCTGTACAAGCAGAAGGTGATTTCGCAGGCCGACTACGAAGCCAGCCAGGCCGCCTACAATGCCTCACAGGAAGAAATAAACAGCGCGAAGCAAACCATCCGGGCTTCGCAAAGCACCGTGAATGCGGCCTCAGCCTCGCTGGAAGAAGCCCGTAAAAACCTCAACAAAACCACCATTTACGCGCCCGTGAGCGGCACCATCAGCAAGCTTAACGTGAAGAAAGGCGAGCGCGTGGTGGGCACCACCCAAATGGCCGGTACCGAAATCATGCGCATTGCCAACCTCAACAACATGGAGGTGCGCGTGAACGTGAACGAGAACGACGTGAACAACGTGAGCATCGGCGACTCGGTGGAAGTGGAAGTAGACGCCTACAGCAACAAGGATGAGAAGTTTCGCGGCCTCGTGACCAACATTGCCAACACGGCCAAGGACGCCCTGACGGCCGAAGCCGTGACCGAGTTTGAAGTGCGCATCCGGCTGCTGCCCGAGAGCTACCAGCACCTGTTGCGCAACGTGCGCGGCCACATCGTGGTACCGTTCCGCCCGGGCATGACGGCCTCGGTCGACATCATCACCGACCGCAAAAGCGGCGTGCTGAGCGTGCCGCTGGCCGCCGTGACTACGCGCTCGGACTCGGCCAAAACCGAGAGTGCCAAGAACGGACCGCGAGTGGGCGGCAGCCGGGGCAGCGGCACCGCCACGGCCGTGGACCCTACTGCGGCTACAAAAAAGGCCGACATCCAAGAAGTGGTATTCGTGGTGAAGGATGGCAAAGCGGTGATGACGCCCGTGAAAACCGGCATCAGCGACTTCCAGAATATTGAGATTCTGAGCGGCGTGCCGGCCGGGGCGCAGGTAGTGCGCGGACCGTTCCGGGCCGTGGCCAAAACGCTGAAAGATGGCGCGGTGGTCGACATCAAGGACGAGAAATCGCTCAACAAAGAAGCGTTGAAAGAAGGCCCCGACGACGCCAAATAAGTTGGTTCTATCGTACGTGCAAAACTCCTCTTCCGGCTTGGGAGAGGAGTTTTGCCGTTATTGCACTCCATTTCCTGCCTTATCCCCACCCATCTCCTTTGGAAAAAATTGCCATGCTCGGCGGCGGCTCCTGGGCCACCGCACTCACCAAAATCCTCAGCGAAAACGGCGCCCGCGTGGATTGGTGGCTGCGCTCGAAAGACGATGTGCAGCACCTGCTGCGTACCCGCCACAACCCGCGCTACCTCTCGGCCGTGCAGTTCGACCTGAACCGCGTGTACCCAACCACCGACCTGGAAGACGCCATCGAGGAGGCCGACTGGCTGGTGTTGGCCGTGCCGGCCGCCTTCGTGCAGCCTGTGCTCGACAAGCTGGACCGCGACGCGCTGAAGCACAAAAACGTGATTTCGGCCATCAAGGGGATGATTCCGAGCAAAAACCAGCTCGTGACCGATTACGTGGCCGAGCGGTTCCGGCTGCCGCGCACGCAGCTGGGCGTCATTGCCGGGCCGTGCCACGCCGAGGAAGTGGCGCTGGAAAAGCAGAGTTACCTCACCATCGGCTCGCCCGATGCGGGACTCGCGCTGGCCTTCTGCGAGCTGCTGCGCAACCGCTTCGTGAGCGCGCACCCGGCCACCGACCTCGACGGCATCGAATACTGCGCGGTGATGAAAAACATCATCGCCCTCACCGGCGGCATCGCCCACGGCCTGGGCTACGGCGACAACTTCCTGGCCGTGCTGGTGAGCAACGCGGTGCAGGAAATCCGCCGCTTTTTGCAGGCCATCAACCCGCAGCCGCGCGACCTCTCGGCCTCGGCCTACCTCGGCGATTTGCTGGTGACGGCCTACTCGCAGTTCTCGCGCAACCGCACGTTCGGCAGCATGGTGGGGCGCGGCTACTCCGTGAAATCTGCCCAACTAGAGATGAACATGGTGGCCGAAGGCTACTACGCCGTGAAGTCCATCCACGAGCTGAATAAGAAGCTCAAAGTGAGCATGCCAATAACGGAGGCCGCGTATAATATTCTCTACGAGCGGATTTCGCCGGCGGTGGAGCTGGAGATTCTGAAAGAGAAGCTGCGGTAGTTATTCGTTGTCATTCCGAACGCAGTGAGGAATCTGAGTAATAGATTGCCAGACCAATTCGTCAGACTCCTCACTGCGTTCGGAATGACATGAAAACCTACTTTGTCTACCTACTAACCAATCCCAAGCGGACCGTTCTCTACATCGGTGTAACCAACGATTTGGCTCGCCGCCTAGAAGAACATATCGAAAGTGAAAATGTCCGCCGCACGTTCGCAGGGCGCTACTTTTGCAACCTTCTTATGCACTGGGAAGAGTTTAAGGATATCAACCAGGCCATTGCTCGGGAAAAGGAAATCAAAGGCTGGCGGCGAGAGAAAAAAGATGCTTTAGTGGCCATTGCTAATCCTGAATGGAAGGATTTGAGCGAACTCATATTTGGCAATGACACTACTTTTTAGTCTCAATATCAGACTTGTTTAGTCCTAATCAGAACTCAGATTCCTCACTGCGTTCGGAATGACACAATAGCACATGAAAGTAGTTGGTTTCACCTTCGTCCGAAATGCCATCAAGTACGACTATCCAGTCCTCGAAAGCATAAATTCTCTCTTGCCGCTTTGCGATGAATTAGTAGTAGCCGTAGGCAATTCGGATGATGACACGCTGGGCCTGATTCAGGGCATCAATTCCCCAAAAATCCGCATCATCGAAACCGTGTGGGACGACACCCTGCGCGAAGGCGGCCGAGTGCTGGCCGTGGAAACCGACAAGGCCCTGGCCGCCGTGCCGACCGATGCCGACTGGGCCATTTACCTGCAAGCCGATGAGGTGCTGCACGAGGCTGACTACGCGGCCATCCGGGCAGGCATGGAGCGCTGGAAGGACGATAAATCCGTGCAAGGACTTCTACTGAATTACCGCCATTTCTACGGCTCGTATGACTACGTGGGCGACTCGTACCGCTGGTACCGGCGCGAAATCCGCATTGTGCGGCCCGGCATTGGGGTGGCTTCGTACCGCGACGCGCAGGGCTTCCGGCTGGCCGATAACAGCAAGCTGCGCGTGAAGCTGCTCGATGCCACCGTGCACCACTACGGCTGGGTGAAAACGCCCGCCGCCATGCAGCGCAAGCAGGAAACCTTCAACAAGCTGTGGCATTCCGATGATTGGGTAGCCCAGAACGTGGCCTCCGCTGAAGAATTCGACTACAGCCAGGTCGACTCGCTGCAACGCTTTACTGGCACGCATCCGCAGGTAATGCTGGGCCGCATCCGGCAGCAAAACTGGCGCTACGAGCACGACATGAGCCGAAACCAGCACCGCTTCAAGGACCGTTTCAAACGCTTCCTGGAGCAGTTGACGGGCTACCGGCTGGGCGAGTACCGCAACTACAAGCTTGTCTAGCCCGATGATGAACTGGCTGCCCCTGGCGCTGCTCACGGCCCTGTGCCTGGCGCTCTACAACTTTTTCATCAAGCTGGCGGCCGACCATGTGCCGCCGGCCGTGGGCGCGGTGGTGCTGCAGCTGGTGGCTGCCGCCCTCGGGGCCGCGTGGCTGCTGAAACTGAAGCTGCAGGGCCAGCCATTGTCCTTGTCGGGCAAGGGGCTGGCCTGGGCGGTGCTGGCCGGGCTGGGCGTGGGCCTGGCTGAAATCCTCACGTTCGTGGTGTTTCAGCGCGGGGTAAATTCCTCCGTGGGCACGCCCGTGATTGTGGGCGGCTCGGTGCTGCTCACAGCGGTGCTGGGGCTGGTGGTGCTGCGCGAGGCCCTGACGCTGCCTCAAGTGGGTGGCCTGCTGCTGATTGTGGCCGGCATTGCACTGCTGGCGCGAGGGCATTAAATGTCATTCCGAAATTGCCATTCCGACGCAGGAGGAAGCTGAAAAAATCGCTCAAATGCTATCCTCAGCTTCCTCCTGCGTCGGAATGGCCTTACTCCGCTAAATGCCAATAGGAGGGAAGCGCCCCCGCTGCGCTGGCCGAATCGGCTACGGCCGGATTGAGTTGGTAGATATCCACCTGCTCATTGTGAAAAACGGGCGGGAAGGCAAAGGGGGGCTGAAACCAGCCGTGCAGTTGGGGAAACGCCAGCACGTAGGTGTAACTAACGCCCGGCTGCGGAAAGTGGTCGATGGGCCAGCGCTGACCGGGCCGCTCCGAGTGGAGGTACATCCGCACGAAGAGGCTGTGGGTTGATTCGGGCATGAGCGTGGGCGCTTTGGGGTGCTGGTCGAGCCACTGGAAGGCCTGGTACAGGGCATCGTTGCGGCGGCGCGGGCGCTGGTTGTCGCGCCACAAGCTGTTGATTTCGTAGCTGAACCAGAGCACTGCCACCAAGCCCAGCGCCGGGCGCAGCCACCGTTGCCAAGCTTTCGGGGCCACGTACAGGAGCCAGTCAATGACCAACGCCAGCAGCAGGAAGAAGAAAAAGGCTTTGTACAGAACCGCGCGGCCGGGGGCAAATACCCGTTGCGCCGCCATCATGGCGTAGGGGAAGGCCATGAACCACAGCGCCACCGGGACTAAGTGCTGCCAGGGCTGCCGCAGCGCCATTGGCCACTGCGCCGCCCGCCGCCAAAGCACCAGTGCGGCTGCCAGGACGCCGAGTACCAATAGTCCGCCGACCTTGGCCTGACCTGCCAGGAAGCCCTCGGTTTCCCACAGATATGCCGGCAGGCCATGCCAGAACTGCCCGAATGGTTTTGGGGCCACAAAGCCGTTACCGAAGAAAATGGCCGGCCCCGATACGAACAGCAGCGGCGCATATAGCAGCAGGCTTCCGGCTACGACTACCGCTCCTAAAACCGCCAGCCAAGTAATGGCCGGCCAGTTGCGCTGCTGCAAATACTTCAGCCCCAACCACGAAAAAGCCGACCCCAGCACCAGCGCGAATGTGGGTACCGTGTACAGGCCCAGCACGCCGCCCAGCACCAGCCCGGTCCAGGCTGCGCGGGGCTGGCGCGTGCCATTTGCCAGGGCCAGGGATGCGAAAAAGGCGACCACCGCGAATAACGTCAGCAGCCAGTAGCCCCGGCCCACGGCTACGTGGTAGAGGCTGAGCTGCGCCAGGCTAAACAGCAGCGTACTCAGCCACGCCACCCGAAAGCTGGCCCGCGCCCAGAGCAGGCCCATAAACAACAGCACGGTAGCCACCGTAGCGGCCAGCACCACCGGTAGGCGCATCGTAAACCAAAACCCGGGATTCACTTGGTAAAATACCCAACTGATGGTGTTGGACAGCACATGGTTATTCGGCACTGGGTAATAGCCCGAAACGGCCAGCAGGCTCTTACTGGCAAACATTTCGTACGACGGCACGTCATCATAGCCCGGTGTCACGGCCGGCAGGCTGATAAGGAACCGGAAGGCCGTGAGGACCAGCAGGAGCAGGGTGGCGCCGCGCTGTTGCCCCGCGGGCAATGCCGTGAAAGTGCGGCGCAGGCCCATTAAGGCGTCACGCAATTCGCGGCCCAACAATCGGCTTTCGGCGCGGCCAGCTGGTGTGGTAGCCAATACGCCGGCGCTGATTCCCAGCATAATTGCCGCGCCCGCCAACCACTGCCGGGCGAGGTCTAAATCAGCCGCTGAAAAAAGCCGGATGCGCCATTTATAAAACGGAAAAATGGCGTCGAGCTGCCGTGCCTCGGCCCAGGTAGAGCTGTACAGCACCAGAGCCGCATAGCCCGCGCACAACGCCAACAGTCCCAATGACAAAATGCTGAAAAAGCGCGCTCCCGGTAGCTTTGGTTGCGGACTCATCGCGGCTGAGCGCTGCCGGGCAGTGCTCCCAGCGCTTCCAGCTCGGCCCACACGCGGTGCGTGGGCAGGCCCATCACGTTAAAATACGAGCCTTCGAGCCGGGTGATGGCGGCCATGCCCAGCCAGTCCTGCGCGCCGTACGAGCCGGCTTTGTCGTAGGGCTGACAGGTGTCGATGTAGTAGCCGATTTCGACCGGGCTCAGCGGGCGGAAATGCACGGTGGTCTGGTCCGAGAACACAACTTGGCGGCCGTCGCCTGCCCGCAGGCACACGCCCGTGAACACATCGTGGGCGCGCCCTTGCAGGCGGGTGAGCATGGCGGTGGCCTCGGCGCGGTCGGCGGGCTTGTTGAGCACGTCGTTTTCGAGGCACACGATGGTGTCGGCGGTTATCACCAACTCATCAGGAGCCAGGTCGGGGGCGTAGGCGGCGGCTTTGTGGGCGGCGAGGTATTCGGCTACTTCGGCCCGGCGCAGGTGGGCGGGAAAGTCCTCGTCGACTTCGCGCAGCCGGATTTCGTAGGGCAGGCCCATGTCCGTGAGCAGCTGGCGGCGGCGGGGCGAGTTGGAGGCTAGAATCAGTTTCACGCGGGGTCGGCCTGGAAATACTCGGCGAAAGCGTTGCCGGCTTCTTCATCGGCAATGCTGCTGAAGAGGAAACCGCCAATGGTTTTGGGATAGAAAAAAGTCGATTTGGGCGGCATCACGGCCCCGGAATGGCACACGGCTTCCACTTCAGTCATGGTCACTTCGTTCACGATGAAGGCCGCCCGGGCCTCGCCGCGGTCCACGCGCTGCAGGCATTCGGTGAAATTGCGCACGTAGGCCACGCCAGGCCAGGCCCGTTGCGCATCCGGCCCCACAATGCCCAACACCTTTTCCAGTACGAAAAAGTGCAGCACCGTTAAGTCCAGGGCTCTCACTTCCTCGGTCGTGTCCCAGTTCAGCTGCGCGTGCACTTCGGGCCGGAGCCGGATTTTGAACGCCTGCCCGTCCATATACAAGCCGAAAGCCCACTGCTTGCCCGCAATTATTTCCGGCAAATCGCTGGCATCGTCGGTGGGCAATACCGTGAAGTAGGGCGCCAGCCGGTCCAGCAGCTCGCCGGCGCTCAGGTCGCCGGGGAGGTCCAGCAGCAGGCGGTGCGTGGGCAGAATGCGCAGGTCGTCGGCTGCCGCGTTGGTGAGGTACATGAGGTGATAGTTCCAGGGCTCGCGGCCGGTGGCGCGGCCTTCAGCGGCCAGTTCGCGGGCCTGACGGTAGGCCAGCGAGCCTTCGTAGCGGTGGTGGCCGTCGGCCAGAATTACCTCGCGGCTTGCCAGCACCGCCTGGAACCGGCGGATGACGGCGGCATCCTGAATCACGGCCAGCACGTCGCGGGCACCCTGGTAGTCTTCCTCGGTTTCCACCAGCGGCGAACGCATGGCCTCGTCCAGATAAGCTTCCAGCTCAAAGTCCTCGTCGCGGTACAGTCCGTGCGTGGCGCTGGTCTGAAACTGGGTGCGCGCCAGTAGCTCGGCCCGGTCGTTTACCGAGGCAGGTAGCGTGTTCTCGTGCCTTAGCACCACATTCTCTTCCCAGTCATACGCCCGAATATGGCACATGAAGCCCTTGCGGCAGTATTTGCGGGGGCTGCCAGGCAGCTGGAAATACTGGTAGTAGGCGTAGATGCCCGGCATCTCGTCCTGCCGCAGCACGCCGCTGGCTTCCCACTCGCGCAGGCGCGTCAGCGCGGCCTCGGCCGGGTCGTCGCCCCGGGGCACCGACAGGTGAATGGAATTGAGCGGGTTGCGATACAGCGCTTCTCGCTGCTTCGCCGATACTACATCGAACAGCGGCGAAACATAGGCGTCGATGTTGACGCTCAGCACCGCATTGTAGCGCCAGCCGCGCAGAGGTTGAATTTCAGCCAAGAAAATAGAAGGGTTGAGGGTTGAGGGTAAGTGTTGAATGTGTTGAGGCGTTGAAATTGTCATTCAATACTTAATCCTCACCACTCAACACTTCATCACGGGGCCAGGCGACTGCGTTTCCAGGCATTGCCTTCGCGTTCGTACACAATTCGGTCGTGCAGGCGGCTGGGACGGCCCTGCCACAGCTCCAGCCGCGTGGGGCGCAGGATGTAGCCACCCCAGTTGTCGGGGCGTGGCAACGGGTCCTGCTCCGCAAATTCTTCGGCTACGGCTTCTTCGCGGGCTTCCAGCTCTTCGCGGCTGCCAATGACCTGGCTTTGGGGCGAAGCCCAGGCTCCCAGCTGGCTGCTGCGCGGCCGGCTCTGGAAATACTCGGTCGACATCGCTTCCGGAGCCTTTTCCACGCGGCCTTCCACGCGCACCTGCCGCTCCAGCCCGGGCCAGAAAAAGTTGAGCGCCGCCAGCGGCTGCGCCGCCAGTTCCTGGCCTTTGCGCGAGTCGTAATTCGTGTAAAACAAAAAGCCGGCGTCATCCGGCAAGCCCTTTAGCAGCACCACGCGCGACGAGGGCTGGCCCGTGGCCGATACCGTGCTCACGGTCATGGCCGTGGGCTCCTCTACCTGGGCCGCCAGGGCTTCCTCCAGCCACACCCGGAATTGGGGTACGGCCTCGGGCAGCACATCAGCTTCGGAAAGGGTGCGCTGGGCGTAGGTTTTGCGCAGGTCGGCAAGGTGCGGGTCAGTCATGCGGAGTGAAGTTCGGGAAACAAAATACGGGCGGGTGGCACCCGCCGGCTCGGCGGGTTCGCATGGCAGTAAGGAGGAACATTTTTAGGCGAATGGCAGTCTTACTTATTCCGCCAGTGCGGTTGCCGGGGCATTGCGGGCGCAAGATACGACCCCGCGCAAGGCAGGGTGGCCCGTACCCGCTCATCGGCTGCCAGCTGCTCCAACTCCTTTATTCCTCATTCTTCAAATACACCCGATAATGCGGCCCGGTACTCTGCTCATCTCCAAGCCCTTTCTGGGCGACCCCAACTTCGAGCGCAGCGTGATTCTGCTCTGCCGCGACGAGCCCACCGACGGCTCCTTTGGCCTCGTGCTGAACCGCGTCACCAGCCTCGTGCTCGACGACGTACTCGACCTGCCGCCCGAAGCCACAGCCGCCGCTATGGTTCCCATCTACGTGGGCGGCCCCGTCGAGCCCAATACCCTGCACTACCTGCACCGCCGGGCCGACCTGCCCGGGGCCACTGACCTGGGCCAGGGCGTGTACTGGGGCGGCGATTTTGAAATCCTGCTCGGGTTGCTCGGCAGCGGAGCCGTTGTGGCCGACGATGTGCGGCTGTTTGCCGGATACTCGGGGTGGTCGGCGGGCCAGCTGGCGGTCGAAATGCAGGGGCAGAGTTGGATACGTCACCCCGCAAGCGCCGGGAAAGTGTTTACTTTGGCATCTGATGCGTTCTGGCGGGAAATTCTGCGGGAAAAAGGCGGCAAGTTTAAAGTGCTGGCCAATTATCCCGTCGACCCCCGCCTGAACTAATGCAGATTTTGTCCGGACTTTTGTTTTATTCCCACTTTTTTTTGCTCTCTCCTCTGGCCCCATGTTCCGGGCTGGCTTTTACGAAGATTTATGGCTGCTGAAGAAAACCCCACTGCTCCGCTCGCGGGCGGCAACGACCCGGCCAGCGAGGACCGGATGACCATTTTGCAACGCCGTCTGGCCGAAATTCAGAGTAAATCGGCTTCGGCTGCCCCCGCGGCCGATGTTGCTGCACCCTCGGCTACGCCCACGCCCAACGCGGCCGGCGAAACCCAGGTAGAGCTGTCCGCCCAGGGCACGCCGGATTTGGCCGCCGGGCAGCCCGATGGTGCCGGCACTGCCGAAGCGCCCGCTGCCGCCGTAATCGCTACCGATTTAGGCCCAACTGCTCCCGCACCCGGTACTCCCGAGGCTGTCGCTGCCGCCGAAACCGCCCAGCACGTTCCCGATTCGGTAACGGTTGATGGCAGCGATGTGTCGGCTCCGCAAGCGCGCGCCATTGCGCACTACGGCGAAGAAATGGCCACGACGCCCAATCCCGATGCCCTGCCCGCTGCCGAGCACATCGACAGCGCCACGCCCGCGCCCATTGCCGACCCCGAAACGCTCAGTGGCCCGAACACGGCCGCTACCGTCGAAAACCAATCGGCCGAATTGCCCACCGTGGAACTGCACGATGCCCCGGAACTGGAAACGGCCCAGGAGCCGCTGGCTACGCTGCCCACCTCGTCGGGAACGCCCCTGGACGCCGCTCCGGCCGATGTAGCCGCCATTGAAGCCGGCGAAGAAGCTACGGGTGTGGAAAGCGAAGACGCTGCCGAAACCGTTGCGCCCGATTTCACGGCGCTCGACCTGCCCGCCCAGGCCAATTACCTGGTGGGCCTGTTGCGCAGCCCCAATGCTGGCAAAAACCGCAAGCAGATTTCGGACCTCACCCGCCAGTACGAAACCAACGTGGGCCTCGCCCGCACCGCCGCCCGCGAGAAATTCGCCGCCGGCGGCGAAGGTGCCGAAGCCTTTGCTTTCCAGCAGCCCGAGGGCCAGCAGGAGCTCAACAAAGCCCTGCAGGAATTCCGCGAAAGCCGCGCCAAGGATGCCAAAGCCGAGGACGCCAGCCGTGGCGACAATCTCATCAAGAAAAAAGCCCTGCTCGACCAGCTCCGCGCGCTGGTGGACGCCGCCGAAACCAAAGACAGCTCGGGCAAGCTGAAAGCCCTGCAAGCCGAGTGGAAAGCCACCGGTGCCGTGCCCCAGGCCGATAGCCAGGGCATCTGGGACACCTACCACGGCCTGCTCGATATCTATTACAGCAAGCAGGGCCAGTTCCTGCAGATGAAGGACCTGGACCGCCGCCGCAACCAGGAGGCCAAAGAGGCCCTCATCAAGCGCGCCGAAGCCCTCGGCTCGGCCCCCGGCATCAACAAGGCCCTCGATGAGCTCACCAAGCTGCACGAAGACTGGAAGAACATCGGCCCCGTGCCCAACGACCAGCGCGAGCCGCTGTGGCAGCGTTTCATCGCCGCTTCGGATGTGCTGCACCAGCGCCGTAAGGAGTTCGTGGACCAGCGCTCGACCGTGGAAAAAGCTAACCTCGTGGTAAAGCAGGCCCTGCTGGAGCGCGTGCTGCCCTTCGCCTCCTTCGACACCGACCGCGTGAACCTGTGGCGCTCGAAAACCGACGAGCTACAGGAAATCAAAACCGAGTGGGAAGCCGCCGGCCTCGTGCCCCGCGCCCAGGCCGATGCCCTGAACAAGCAGTACTGGGCCGCCTACAAGGCCTTCTTTAACCGCAAGAACGACTTCTTCAAGTCGCTTGACAACGAGAAGTCGGCCAACGTGAAAGCCAAGCAGGCCCTCATCGACCAAGCCGAAGAAGCCGCCAACAACCCCGATGCCGACGCCGCCCGTCAGGTTATCATCCGGGTACAGAAGGAGTGGAAGGACGTGGGCCGCGTGCCTGATAAGCTCGCCGACAAGCTCTGGCACCGCTTCCGCGCCGCCTGCGACGCCGTGTTTGAGCGCCCCAAGCAGGAAGCCCGCTCCCGCGAGGAGAGAGTGCAGCAGTCGTCAGTGGAGCAAACCGCGCACCTCGATAAAATCGCGGAGCAGGTAAATGCCCTCACCGCCGATGCTCCGGGCTCGCTGGAAGGCTTCCGGGCCATCCTGGCTGACTGGGCTGCCGAGTTCGATGCCAACGACGAGCATCCGAACCGTGGCACTGCCGACCGTAGCGAGGAGCAACTGCTTTCCCTGCTGGGTAAGTACCTCGACCATGTGCCCGGCCTGAGCTACGCCGACCGCGCCGACCTGTTGTTCCAGACCGAAATCGCACGTCTCAAAGCCCGTCCGCAGGCTCAGCAGCAGCTCACGCGCAAGGAAATGGCCCTGCGTAAGGAAATCAACGAGCTGGAAAACGACCACGCCACGTTGCAAACCAACCTCGATTTCTTTGCCCGCTCCAAGAATGCGTCCCAGCTCCGCGAGGAATACCAGGGCCGCATCGCCGAAGGCCAGAAACGCATCGAGGCGTTGAAGAAGCAGTTGCGAGTGATTCGCAGCTAATTAGCGCTTCGAAACACAGTGAAGCGGGCCAGCATCTAGTATGCTGGCCCGCTTTTTTTTAGTAAATGTGGCCCGATTGCTGGGAAAGCGGCGTCGGCTGTTTACTTTTGCACCACCAACCCGCCGCCTTAGCTCAGTTGGTAGAGCTTCTGACTTGTAATCAGAGGGTCGTTGGTTCGAGTCCGACAGGCGGCTCATACATGGCAAAAGCCCGTTGTAATCCTCGGATTGCAATGGGCTTTTTGCTGGACTATTTCCGGTCGATTTCGCCGTTTCAAGCGAAAGAACGGCCGTACCCCAGATACTTTCCGTAGACAGGCTATGGAACCGAATCAATTGCCCCCAAATTCAGAAGTGCAGGAAACTGCCGACGACCATTTGCTCGAAGACCTGGCTGCTGCCACCAGTCTGTTCAACCCCGCCCAATTATGGCAACGGGAAGTCGAACTGGAGGCCCTGGACGAGCAGGATGCAGCTGACACCACGGGCACGGTTAGCTCCGAAACCCCGGTAACCTAGCTTTACCAAAATGCACTCCAACGCAAATCGGGCCGCCCGCATCAAATGATGCGGGCGGCCCGATTTGCGATTATACTGTAACAGGAGGGATTTCCTGCCACTATTTCGGTCGCCAGGTGAAGCATAGGCCCGTGCCGCCCGCCGGCGTCCACATGGGCATGAAGCTTGTGTCGCCGATGCCGCGGCCGGTGGGCTTGTGGCCCCAGCGGTTGCGGTGGGTCAGATAGGCCACGTGCGCCGAGAGAATCCCGAAGCCCGCGCCGGCTACCACGTCCGACTCCCAGTGCTTGTTGTTTATCATGCGGAACGCGGCCACGCTCGTGGCCAGCGTGTAGGCCCCGATGCCGTACCACTGGCTCTTGTCCCGAAACTCGGTGTGCACAATGCTGGCCGCCAGAAACGCCTGCGCCGTGTGCCCCGACGGAAACGACAGCTTGTCCGAGCCATCGGGCCGCTCGATGCCGGTCAGCGTTTTCACCACGTACACCGAGGAAAGCATAATCAGCTCACTTTTTACGATAACCAGGCCAAGGTTTAGCCGGTCGTTGTGCGATTCTACCCCGGCCAGCAGCACCACTGGAATTTCCAGGTAGGGTGCCCATTGCAGGTAGTCGTCGATGTGGTTGCGATAGTCTCCAAAGGCATTGCGAATGTCCTTTTTTGCATCATAGGAGCTATAAAAGCCGTTGCCGTGGATGGTGCTGACCCCGTAGCCAATCAGTACCGCCGGTACGATGCTGGCCCGAAACCCTTTGCTTTTGAAGAACGGCTTTTTGACTGGCGAAGACACCCCACCGGGGTTCTGGTACTTGTGGGTGGTATCGGCCGGCGCGGGGGTGGCCAGGGGCACCTGCGCGGCCGCGAGCCGCGGGGCCGATGCCAGCGGCAGGAGCAGGGCCAGCGAAAGAAAACAGCGGGAAATCATAGAAATGAACTTTAAGAAGGCGAAGAAACGGCCGTATGGTGTAAGTGTGGTGAAAGGCGCCCGTATTGTCTCTGTCTAAAACGGAAGTTGCGCCCGCTGCGGTGGCATTCTTGCAACTATTAGCTTGTACGTGGGTTGCTGGCGTAAATGAACCGGTTGATTCTGATTTGTTTCGGTATTCGGTAGCGAAGAAATTGGCCCTGATGCACCGCGGAATTGTTTTTCTAATGTTTGGCCAGAGCCTGTAGGCACAGAATAAGCCCGTACTTTTGCCCGGCTCTTAGGCGGCCGTTTTTCGACTCTTATCCTATTTTCAGTTCCCTTGGACGTAATTGCCACCACCGCCCGCTTTATCGAAGACAAGTTTGCCAACGAAGGCAGTGGGCACGACTGGGCGCATATTCGCCGCGTCTGGCTCATGGCCCGCCGTCTGGCCGCCGCTCATCCCGAAGCCGATGCGACGGTAACCGAGCTGGCCGCTCTGCTCCACGACATTGCCGACTGGAAATTTCACGGCGGCGACTACGAAGCCGGCCCCCGTGCCGCTCGCGCCTGGCTGCTCAGCCAAGAGGTGCCCGAAGCAGCCATTGCCCGCGTCGAAACTGTCATCCGGGAGGTTTCCTTCAAAGGATTGGGCGTGGCCACGCCGGTTTCGTCCATCGAGGCGGCCTTGGTGCAGGATGCCGACCGCCTGGATGCGATTGGAGCCATTGGTATTGCGCGGGCGTTTGCCTACGGCGGCCACGCCGGCCGGCCGCTGCACGACCCCGCCATTGCGCCCGTAGCGCACGACAGCTTCGCCAGCTATCAGAAAAACACGGCCCCCACGCTCAATCACTTCTACGAAAAGCTTTTCCATCTCAAAGACCGGCTGAATACGGACGGTGCCCGTGCCGTTGCCGAAAAACGCCACGCTTTCATGGAAGCCTACGTGGCCCGCTTTCTGGCCGAATGGGACGGCGAAGACTAAAGCGCGCAATCCGGCGTTTGGTCCGGTATTGGCCTGCGCCGCCTGTCGTATGCGTTACCTTTACGCCATGAAGCTGTTTTTTCGCTCGTTGTTTTGCCTGTTGCTGGTGGCCGTGGCCAGTTGCCGCACTTGTCCCATCGAATCCTGCCATACGCGCAAGGTGCACATGCACAGTGGGGTAAAGTACCGGGGCCAGCCGCTCTGGAAAAAGCAGAACCCCGCCATCGGCGAGAAAATCAAAGTCTACAATTCCAAGCCCGCCAAGCACGACAACGACCGTAGTAAGTCCATCCGGTAGGCTGGTTTCGGCAGTAGGAGGGAAGGTGCTGATTTAGTGGTTTTGCTGGTTTTTCATTCAGAACACCATCCGCTTTGAATCCGTCCGATTTTAGCCCGAAAAAGGCCGCAGCGCTTGCCGTTGCGGCCTTTTTAGTGTATCTTCGCACGCATATAAAGAACCATTCACCCTGCGGCTGAAAACCACCTTATTTGGGTTTTTTCAAGCCGCCTATCAACCCCCTCAATGGCGGAAGGCGAAAAAATCATTCCGATTAACATCGAAGACGAGATGCGGGGCGCCTACATCGATTACTCGATGTCGGTTATCATCTCCCGGGCCCTGCCCGATGTGCGCGACGGCTTGAAGCCCGTGCACCGCCGCGTGCTCTACGGCATGAGCGAGCTGGGCGTGGGCTACAACAAATCCTACAAAAAATCTGCCCGTATCGTGGGCGAGGTGCTGGGTAAATACCACCCGCACGGCGACTCCTCGGTGTACGACACCATGGTGCGCATGGCCCAGGACTGGAGCCTGCGCTACCCGCTGGTAGACGGCCAGGGCAACTTTGGCTCCGTCGATGGTGACTCGCCGGCTGCCATGCGTTACACCGAGGCCCGCCTCAAGCGCATTGCCGACGAAATGCTCGGCGACCTGGACAAAGACACGGTTGACTTCCAGCCCAACTTCGACGACTCGCTCGAAGAGCCCAGCGTATTGCCCGCCAAATTCCCCAACCTGCTGGTAAACGGCACGTCGGGCATTGCCGTGGGCATGGCCACCAACATGGCGCCGCATAACATGACGGAGGTCGTGAGCGGCATCATCGCCTACCTCGACAACCCCGACATCACGGTGGCCGAGCTCATGCAGCACGTCACCGCACCCGATTTCCCGACTGGGGGCATCATCTACGGCTATGAGGGCGTGAAGCAGGCCTTCGAAACCGGCCGGGGCCGCGTGGTGATGCGTGCCAAAGCCACGTTCGAAACCACCAAAACCGGCAAAGAGCAAATCGTCGTCACCGAAATTCCCTACATGGTGAACAAGGCGTCGATGATTGAAAAGACCGCCGCGCTCATCAACGACAAGAAGATTGAGGGCATTTCGGACATGCGCGACGAGTCGGACCGCGACGGTATGCGCATCGTCTACGACCTCAAGCGCGACGCCATGCCCAGCGTGGTGCTCAACAACCTTTACAAGTACACCCAGCTGCAAAGCTCCTTCGGTGTCAACAACGTGTGCCTGGTCAAAGGCCGCCCAATGACGCTGAACCTGCAGCAGCTCATTCAGTACTTCGTCGAGCACCGCGCCGAGGTCATCGTGCGCCGCACGCGCTACGAGCTGGCCGAAGCCCAGAAGCGAGCCCACATCCTCGAAGGTCTGCTCATTGCCCTCGACCATTTGGACGAGGTAATCGCCCTCATCCGCGGCTCGCGCGACCCCGAGGTGGCCCGTGGCCAGCTCATCTCGCGTTTCGCGCTGAGCGAAGTGCAGGCCCGTGCCATTCTGGACATGCGTCTGCAGCGCCTCACTGGCCTGGAGCGCGACAAAATAGTGGCCGAGTACAACGAGTTGATGAAGCTCATCGACTACCTGAAGTCGGTGCTCGAATCGGAAGTATTGCAGCGCGGCATTATCAAAACCGAGCTCGAAGATATCCGGGAGCGGTACGGCGATGCCCGCCGCACGGAAATCAACTACATCGGTGGTGATTTCTCGACCGAGGACATGATTGCCGACGAGGCCATGGTTATCACCATTTCCCGCGAAGGCTATATCAAGCGCACCAACCTCGACGAGTACCGGGCCCAGGGGCGTGGCGGCGCGGGTTCGCGCGGGGCCATCTCCAAAAAGGACGACTTCACGGAGCACCTCTTCATAGCCACCACCCACGAGTACCTGCTGTTCTTCACCGAGCTCGGCCGGGTATTCTGGCTGAAAGTATATGAAGTGCCGGAAGGAGGGAAGGCGACCAAAGGTCTGCCCCTGCAGAACCTCATCGAAATTCCACGCGAGGATAAAGTCCGTTCTGTACTCAATGTACGCGGCCTGAAAGACCCGGATTATCTGGAAAACACCTTCCTGATGTTCTGTACCGAGCAAGGCACGGTGAAGAAAACCCCGCTCGAAGCGTATTCGCGTCCCCGTACTGCCGGCATCAACGCCATTACCATCAACGAGGGCGACCGGATTTTGGACGTGCAACTACTCGCGCCCAATGCCGAAGTCATCCTAGCTTCGCGCACGGGGCGTGCCGTACGATTCAACGAGAGCGAGGCCCGCTCGATGGGCCGCGCCGCCGCTGGTGTGCGGGGCATTCGCCTAGAAGATGTGCCCGGCAATCGGGTGGTGGGCATGGTGTGCGTATCCGACCCCACACAGGAATTGCTGGTAGTGAGCGAAAACGGTTTTGGCAAGCGCAGCCAACTCGAGGAATACCGCGTTACCAAGCGCGGCGGCAAGGGCGTTCGGGCCATGAAAATTACCGAGAAAACCGGTAATCTCGTGGCCATCAAGGATGTTAACGACTCTGACGACCTGATGATTATCAATAAGTCGGGTATCACCATCCGCTTGCGCATGAGTGATTTGCGTACGATTGGCCGCGCCACCCAAGGTGTCCGGCTGATTAAAATCAGTGCCAATGACGAAATTTCTTCGGTAGCCAAAGTGGCTGCTGAAGAAAAGGAGGAAGAAACAGAAGTTGTACTGCTCGCCACTGGGGAAGAAGGCAGTGCGCAAGTTGCTGCTATTGCTAATGAATCTGGTAATGAAACATTTGCCGAAGATGCCGATGAGCCTGATGAAACCGACGATGAGTTGGAAGAAGACAGCGATGACGATGCAGATTTAGAGGATGAACCAGAATCCGATGACTTGGCATAATTGCTGAAGTAGGAGCGGGGCGGTCCATTTGGGTCGCCCCGTTTATTTTTGACGAACCCAAGGCCGGCAACCACCGTTTCCGGGTGAGGGTTTTGTCCCAATATTCACTATTTTTCATTTTCCCCGTCGTTATCAAACCGGGTGATTTTCACTCAGTCCCTGAATTTCGGCATATTCCCGAACTCATGAAGAAGACATTTCTGACGATTGCCGTCGCCGTGGCCCTGGCCGGTGGGTTGCCCTCGCTGGGTTACGCCCAAACTTCAGCCGTCACCAACGCCATTCTGAACCAGCGCTCCGGGCTGTTGGACAAAGCCCGTACGGACATTGACAAAGCCATTGTGAATGAGAAAACCATGGGCAAAGCCAAAACCTGGTATACCCGTGGTGAAATTTACCAAGGCATGCTGGAAAGCCCTATTTACAGCAAGCAATTGCAGCCTGGTGAAGGGGTTCAAAAAGCATATGAGTCTTATAATAAGACCGTTGAGCTTGATACGAAAGACGGTGAGTTCGGTAAGCAAGCCGTTGCCAAAATGGATGGCCTCTATGGTCGGGCGTTTAATGATGCTGTGAATAGCTACAATGCTAAGGACTACGACAAAGCCATTGAGAGCTATAAGTTAGCCTCGAAGATTAAGCCGCAGGATACCACCGCCGTGCTGTACTCGGCCTATGCCTCGGAGGCTAAGCAGGATTATGCTGGTGCTAAAGCCAGTTACAACCAGTTGCTTGGTATGAACTATAAGTCGGTAACGTTGTACTCGCGCTTGCTCCAAATGGCAAAGCAGCAAAACGATAATGCGGAAGCTGCAAAAGTGCTGCAGCAGGCTCTTGCTGCGTACCCGACGAATAAGGCCTTCATGTTGGAGGACTTGAACATGTCGCTCGCGAGTGGTAAGGGCGAGGATGCGCTGGCTAAAATCAACAAGTCTATTATTGCTGACCCAAGCAACTCTAATCTTTACGCAGTACGCGGGTCGATGTACGACCAGCAAAAGAAGACCGACTTGGCCCTTGCAGACTACAAGAAAGCGGTCGAGCTTGACCCGAATAACTTTGATGCGCAGTTTAACCTCGGCGTATATAACTACAACAAGGCTGCTGATGCCTACACCAAGGCCAGTAAGATGGATCTGAAAACATACCAAGCCTCGGGAAAGAAGTTTGAAGCTGAAGGTAAAAAGTATTTCGAAGCCTCGGTTCCTTACTTTGAGAAAGCCTTGCAGTTGCAGCCTGATGACCGCAACACGCTTACTTCTCTCCAGAAAGTATATTTCCGTTTGGGTCGTACTGCTGATTCCGAAAGGCTTAATGCAAAACTGCAAAGCCTGAAGAAGTAGGGGACTAGTGTTGAGTAAGTAAAAGGCCCGCTTTAGGCGGGCCTTTTTTATTGAATCCGGTTATATTTACAAGTCAAATTTAACATAATATAAATTATAGGACATAAATCTCATTGCTGAGAAGCTGTTAATGTAGTGGTGTTTAAAGCCAGTTCCCAGGCTTTGAAAGTTATCAGGTGTGGGCATTTTATGGTCTCCATTTAATGCGAGTCAACAACTCCTTATCCTTGCAATTATAGTACTTGGGACTTCATTTGGTAGTTCATTACACAGAGGTCGATTTTGAAGTTTCTTTTTTGTTGCGCCATGGTAGCCACAATATAATTGAACGCCTGTGGTATGGTCTGGGGTACGTTATTGATTGCTGGTGGTGTGTTTTGTGCTATCTTTTTCTGCTAATTCTTTACATGTCTGATTATGGCTGAGTGTAGTTAGTTCTTTAAGGACAGTAAAGGGAGGCTTTATAATAAGATAAAAAAAAGTATAAAAATTGGCATTTTTATATGCTTATTAATACTATATCTTTACATGTCTGATTATGGCTGAGTGTAGTTAGTTCTTTAAGGACAGTAAAGGGAGGCTTTATAATAAGATAAAAAAAAGTATAAAAATTGGCATTTTTATATGCTTATTAATACTATATTAATTAAAGATGAGCAGTACTCCCCTATTTAGCCTAACTTGCAGTATAAACTATTGGTAAGTAGGACTAAGATGCCTAAAATAGTTTCTGAAGCATTCTGCGGCTTAAGTTTCTGCAGATACTGATGAAACTAAGTCAAAAAAAAGTCGTAGGGATTCAAAGACACATATACTATAAAGACACATATACTATTTAGCAATCTAGCTTTACTGATAACGCAACCCACTAATACCAAAGTCTATAAAAGTATATATTTTCTTAGTGATTTATACTTTTATAGACTTTTATTTAAAACTCAACCTCACCTCTCGCCTATTAATGCATTATGCCAAAACTCATAGACTACCCCCGAACGAGCTATACCGGTGCATGGGAACTAGCTGAAATAACCGATGATACAGGCGGTAAATGCACAATAGAAACAGCTGCCCGGAAACTGAACAGAAAAGTAAGCGGCTCATTTAAAGCAATTATTGGCTCGGCAGTAAAGTTTGGGCTTATAACAAGCAAACGGGAACTGCTCACGACCACCACGCTATTCAAAAGGATTAAGCATGCTTATGATAAGCAGGAAGAGTTAGCTTTTCACCGGGAAGCATTTCTTACTCCGCCCCTGTTCACACAAATTTGCCGGAAGTTCCGGTCCCGTGAACTCCCCGTCCAAATGCTCGATGTAATGCTAATACGCGAGTTTGGCGTCGAGGAAATCAACGCACAGGGCGTAGCAAAGGCATTCGTAGATGGATGCAGAATGGTCGGATTAATGGATGAGCACAACACTATTGCCGATATCGACGCGTTAAATGCCGGCCAAGCAGCAAGACGACAACTAGCCAGCCCAGTGCCGAGAGTCAACTCATTCAAACCTGAGAGTGAGGTTTTGGGAAGTATTATCGCTTCGGAATCAACACGAGCGACAGATAACGCAGTCAACCCTGGAATCAATGGCTTGAATGAATCCCCGACAGCAGAGCATGAGCTAATCACACCTCTGGACTTGGCCAGAAATAATACCGCTGTGCCAATTGCCAAAATAGCCGAGACACCAAGTAGGGATACTGATGCCATTGCCAGCTTATTTGGCTTCGCAACGCATCATCCACCAGCAAGCGAACAAAAGAAGGACTTTACTCAGAATGCACACGCAGAACGAGATATTGCTAGTACACAGAAAGTACCCGATGTAAATGCGGATACTCAACCTGAACTACAACATATCGCGCCACCACCTCCCTCGTCTGCGAAACCGGGTTATCAGATTCAAATCAGTGGCCCTGGAGTTAGTACCGAACTCGCAATTACTGAGGAAGAAGATATTACACTCGCAATTGCCTTACTGGAGAAAATTCGTAGGCAGCTGAAAGGCTAACAAATATGTGAAAATATCCTTGTAAGCTATGGGAAGCAACCGAAAAGGCGCACTGTGGCTTACAAGGATATTTTCACAATTAGCGCTCCGATAAATGACGAGTATTGGGAAGCCGGTGGCGTTCCTGTAATACATCGATTACCTGTGCGGTGGTGACACCCGTGGCTTCTAATAGCACCAGCAGATGATATAGCAAGTCGGCAACTTCGCCCGGAAGTGTGGCATGACTACCAGCAACAGCATCTATTACCGTTTCAACGGCTTCTTCGCCCACTTTTTGCGCGATTTTGGGAATGCCCTTGTTGAATAATGAAACGGTATAGGAAGTCGGGGCTCTCTCTGGAAATCGGTGACGCTCGGCAATAAGGCGTTCGAGACTGGCCAGAAAGCCAATGGGTGCTGCAGGCGCCACGGTTTCATCGGCTTGCACGAAGCAGCTGATAGTGCCCCGATGACAGGTTGGGCCCGCGGGAAGTGCCCGTATAAGCACGGTATCCGCGTCACAATCGATGTGCGTGCTCACCACGGTGAGAAAATTACCGCTTGATTCGCCTTTGGTCCAAAGCCGGTTTTTCGACCTTGAGAAAAACGTGACCCGTCCCTCCTGCTGCGTTTTGGCCCAAGCCTCGGCATTAACATACCCCAGCATCAGGACTTGTCCGGTATCGGCATCCTGGATAATTGCCGGGGCTAAGCCTGTGGTTTCATCGAACCGAAGGCCATTAGAGGGATTGGAATCAGGAGTCATCTTGGAAGGGAAAACAATAAATACAGAATTACAGGCGTACGGCAACACCCGCCGCATGCAGGTACTGTTTTAGCGCGGGCAGAGCGGTTTCATTGAAGTGGAAAATACTGGCGGCCAAGGCCGCGTCTGCCCCACCTGCTTCAAAAACAGCCGTAAAATCAGCGGGCTGGCCAGCGCCACCGGACGCGATTACGGGCACGGAAACAGCGTCGCAGACCGCACGGGTCAGTTCCAGGGCAAAACCGGCTTTGGTACCGTCGTGGCTCATGGAGGTTAACAAGAGCTCACCGGCCCCCAAATCGGCCGCCAGCCGGCACCAATCGACGGCTTGCCTGCCGGTGGGCATCGTGCCCGCCCGCGTCATGACCTGCCATTCGCCTTCCACCAGGCGGGCATCAACGGCTACGACGACGCATTGGGAGCCGAAACGCCGGGCCAAATCCGAAATAAAAGCCGGCCTAGCCAAAGCGGCGGAGTTGATAGAGACCTTATCGGCTCCACTGAGGAGCAGCGCTTCTACATCGGCTACGGTGCTGATGCCACCGCCCACGGTGAAGGGAATATCCAAAACGCGGGCGACATCACGCACCAGGTCCGTGAGCGGCTGCCGGCGCTGGTTGGTCGCGGTGATGTCGAGGAATACCAGCTCGTCGGCCCCCTCGTGGGCATACCGAGCGGCCAACGCCACCGGGTCGCCGGCATCGCGCAGGCCTTCAAATTGAATGCCCTTCACGGTGCGGCCGTCGCGCACGTCCAGGCAAGGAATAAGTCTTTTCTTAATCACAATGGTAGCCGTTTAAGAAGTGCCGAACACCTGAATTTACTACAGGAATCGCTGCAAATCGCCCAAAGCAATGGTGCCTTCGTAAAGCGCCTTGCCGATGATGGCCCCGTGCATACCGGCCTCTACCAGTAGCTCCAGGTCGCCGATTGTGGTGACGCCACCGCTGGCAATAAAGCGGGCCGCAGGAAACTTCTGCACCAGCAAGCGGTAAGTTGGCAAGGACGGCCCTTGGAGCAAGCCGTCTTTGCTCACGTCAGTGCAAATGAAAGTGGTAGCGCCAGCAGCCATGTAATCGGCAATAAAACCGGCCAACGTCAGCTCACTTTGGTCGGCCCACGCATTGATGACAATATGATTGCCTTTGTAGTCAGCTCCCAGGAAGATAGTATCAGGCCCGTGCTGCGCCAGCCAGGCCTGCACCGTGGCGGGCTCGCGCACGGCCAGGCTGCCGGCGGTAGCGTGGGAAGCACCGGCGGCCAGCACCTGCGCCAGAGCAGCATCGTTTTGAATGCCGCCACCGGCATCAATGCCGAGATTGGTTTGGCGAGCAATGGCTTCCAATACGGCCAGATTAACCGGATGGCCGGCGCGGGCCCCGTCGAGGTCGACCAGATGCAGGCGGCGCAATCCCGCATCGGCAAAACGCTGGGCGACGGCTACAGGGTCGGCATCGTAGGTGGTTTGGCGAGCAAAATCGCCGGCGCTCAGCCGCACGCACTGGCCATTAATAAGGTCGATAGCAGGAATAATATCCACTGAGGATTGGGATTTGTGAGGGGGTGACGCCGGTTACAGCGCCAGAAAATTGGCCAGAATGCGCGTGCCCACTGGGCCGCTTTTCTCGGTGTGGAACTGCACACCATAGAAGTTTTTGTGTTGCACTGCCGCGCTGAAGGCGCTGGGATGCGCGGCTTGCGCAATGGTATAGGCCCCCACCGGGGCATAATAACTATGCACAAAATAGACGTGGTCGGCTTCGGTGAGGCCCGCCAGCAACGGTCCACGCAAGGCTTGCAGGTTGTTCCAGCCCATGTGCGGGACTTTGTGGTCAGCATCGGGCACAAAGCGCTGCACCTTGAAGGGTAGTAGGCCGAGCATAGGGGTATCGTTTTCGTCGCTGTGCGTGCCAAGCAACTGCATCCCCAGGCAGATGCCTAGAAACGGCTGGGTGAGGGTGGGCAAGACCAAGTCGAGACCTGACTCACGCAGCGCCTGCATAGCCGATGAGGCTTCGCCTTCACCCGGAAACAGCACTTTGTCGGCACGTCGCAATACGTCGGGGTCGGCAGTCAGGATAGCCTGCGCACCTAAACGTTCCAGGGCAAACAGGACTGATTGCACATTCCCACCCTTATAGTCTACCACTGCTATTTCCATAACAAATCACTTAATCCAAATGAATATAAACCATCATTATTTATTTGGATATACAACATATTTTCCACTTGCTACACACTACAAAATCCCTTTTGTGCTGGGAATAGCAGCTGATTCGTCGCGCTGCAAAGCCATTTTGATTGCCTTAGCCACCGCCTTGAAAATGGCTTCAATCTTGTGGTGTTCGTTGTCGCCCCGGCAGGAAATGTTGAGGGTAGCCCGGGCGTTATCGGTGAAGGACTTAAAGAAATGGAAGAACAATTCGGTAGGCAAATCCCCTACCCGCTCGCGCTTGAATTCGGCGTCCCAAACCAGCCAGGGCCGGCCGGAAAAGTCGATAGCCGCCTGGGCCAAGGCTTCGTCCATGGGCAGCAGAAAGCCATAGCGGGCTAAGCCACGCTTGTCGCCCAGTGCCTGGGAAAAGGCGGTGCCGAGGGCAAGGGCCGTATCTTCAACGGTATGGTGTTCATCAATGTGCAAATCCCCTTTTACACTTATGTGTAAATCAACTCCACTGTGGCGCCCTAGCTGTTCCAGCATATGGTCGAAGAAACCCAAGCCCGTGTGAATATCGGTTTTACCGGTGCCATCCAGGTTAAGACGGATGGCAATCTGGGTTTCGTTGGTGTTGCGCTCGATAACGGCAACGCGGGCCGGGTAACGCAGGAAATTGTAGATAGCCTCCCAACTGGTGGTGGTGAGGGCAGCGCGGGGGTCCGGCTCCTCTCCTATCAGAATGGACTGGCTGCCGAGATTTTCCGCGAGCTGAACATCGGTGAGCCGGTCGCCGATGACGTAGGAATTGCGAAGGTCGTATTCGTTGGCGGGGTCGAGGTACTGGCCGAGCAGGCCCGTGCCGGGCTTGCGGGTGGGCAAGCCTTCGTGCGGAAAGCTGCGGTCGACGTGCTCGGCGGCGAAATACACGCCTTCATTGGCGAGAATGTCCCGCATTAGCTGATGGGCCGGCCAGAAAGTATCCTCCGGGAAGCTCGCGGTGCCCAACCCATCTTGGTTAGAAACAAGGACCAACTCGTATTCCGGCAAATCGCGGGCAATACGCGCCAGCGCGCTGATGGCTCCGGGCAGGAATTGAAATTTATCGGGCGTGAGGCCGTCGATTTGCTGGCTGGGTTGCGGCTCTACGAGGATAGTGCCGTCGCGGTCGATGAAAAGGGCCTTTTTCAACTCAATAAGATTAACGAAGTGCGAGATAAACCGGGGTTGGCCCGGGTACTATTGGATAAGGGATGCGGCAAGCAAGGGTTGCGTTTCGGCCCCGATTTCAGTGAGCGCCTGCACCAACTGGCTATTTTCGGCTGCTGTACCAACGGTGAGGCGAAGGCAGCCAGCGCAGCCCGGCTGGGTAGTCCGGTTGCGGACTACAATGCCCCGGCTGCGAAGCTGGTCGTACACCGCGGTGGCATCAACAGTGAAGCGCACGAGCAGGAAGTTAGCATCAGAAGGGAAAATGCGCTCGACGATGGCCACCTGCGCTAACCGCTCAATCAGCCAGCGACGGCCTTCGAGCAGTTCTGCCCGCATTTCGGGCAGACGCGGCGCGGCGGCCAAGGCGGCCAGCGCGTGTTGCTGGGTGGCGGCCGAGATGTTATACGGTGGCTTAATTTTATCGAGGTAGGCAATGAGTTGCGCCGACGCATACGCCACGCCCAGCCGCAAACCAGCCAGGCCCCAGGCTTTGGAAAAAGTCTGCATGACTACCAGACGTGGGAATTCGGCCAGGCGCGTAATCCAACTGGGGGCATCGGCAAAATCGGCGTAGGCTTCGTCGACAACGACCAGGCCCCGGAAACTGCGCAGGATGGTTTCAACGGCTTCCTGCGCAAGTAGATTGCCGGTGGGGTTGTTCGGCGAACAGAGGAAAACCAGCTTGGCATTGGAAGCAGCAAGTTTTTCGGCGGCATCGGCGGGTAGCTGGAAATCAGCGGTCAGCGGCAGACGCTCCACGCGCACATCGTTGAGGTTGGCGGCAACTTCGTACATACCATAGGTGGGCGGGCAGATGACGATGCGGTCCTGGCCCGGCGTGCAGGTGAGGCGCACCAGCAGGTCGATGGCTTCGTCGGAGCCGTTGCCGAGGAAAATCTGGTTCGGCTGAACGCCTTTCAGACGGGCCAAACCGGTCTTGATGGCGCGCTGGTGCGGGTCGGGGTAGCGGCTGAAATCGTCCGGGCCGACGGAACCCAGGCTGTTCTCGTTGGCATCGAGCATGACCGGGGCCATGCCCTCAAACTCGTCGCGGGCCGAGGAATACGGCTGCATCCGCTCCACGCTGGGGCGGATGAGGCCGGCATAGGGGCTCACAGGCGTGGCAACGACGGCTTCCGTCGGGACAGAATTGGTGGTCAGTACAGCCAGGCGCAGGCTAACGGCGCGGGCGTGCGCGGCCAGGCCTTCGGCTTCAGCCATGGTTTCCACCACTGGACCAATGGCTTGCAAGCCCTGGGCCGACAGGCGCTGGAAAGTAATTTTCTTCACGAACGAATCGAGCGACACGCCGCTGTACTGCCGGGCGTAGCCGCTGGTGGGCAGCGTGTGGTTGGTGCCGGAGGCGTAGTCGCCCACGGCTTCGGGCGTGAGGTGGCCCAGGAATACGGAGCCCGCGTTGGTCACCTGGGCGGCGAGGGCATCCGCGTTGTCGGTGGCCAGGATGAGGTGTTCCGGCGCGTACTGGTTAGAGAATTCCAACATGCTGTTGGCATCGGGCAGCAGAATGGCGCGGCTACTTTCCAGCGCTTGCGCGGCCACATCGCGGCGGGGCAACAGGGCCAGCTGGCGGGTTACTTCGGCCTGCACCTGCTCCAGTACCGCACTGGAATCACTCAGCACCACCACTTGCGAATCGGGGCCGTGTTCGGCCTGCGATAACAAATCGGCGGCGACAAAAGCCGGGTTGGCGCTGGCATCGGCAATAATTAATACCTCCGAGGGGCCGGCGGGCATGTCGATGGCCACCCCAAATTCGGCGGCGGCCAACTGCTTGGCGGCCGTGACGTAGCGGTTGCCGGGACCAAAGATTTTGTCCACAGCCGGCACACTGTCCGTACCCAGGGCCAGGGCGGCCACGGCTTGCGCCCCACCGGCTTTCACCACTTTATCAATCCCCAGAAGCTGCGCCACGAATAGAATGACCGGGCTCACCGAGCCATCGGCCTGCGGCGGGGTGCACACCACCACCTCCGGGCAGCCGGCCAGTCGGGCCGGTACGCCCAGCATCAGCAGCGTGCTGAATAGCGGGGCCGAGCCGCCCGGCACGTACAAACCCACGCGCTGCACCGGCACCGCCCGACGCGAGCACACCACGCCAGGCATGGTTTCAACCCGCAACTCGGGCTCGCGCTGGGCGGCATGGAAAGCTTCAATGTTGGATTTGGCCTGGCGGATGGCGGCTTGCAAATCGGCTGGGACCTGGGCGGCCGCCGCGCCGAATTCGGCATCAGAAACCAGCAGGCTGGTGAGCGTGGCTTGGTCGAGTTCGGCAGCCAAAGTCAACAGCGCGGCATCGCTACCGGCGCGAACCTGCTCGAAAATGGCCCGTACGCGGGCGGCTACCTGGGGCGCTTCGCCCGCGGCGGGGCGCTGCTGGAGCGCGGGCCAGGTGCTGGGGTCGGGATAGGAATAAAGCTGCATGGCGGACCGGGCTAGGCAATCATCTTTTCAATGGGCAGCACGAGGATGCCCTCCGCGCCCACGGCTTTGAGCTGGCTGGTGATGTGCCAGAACTCATCTTCCTGCACCACCGACTGCACCGAAACCCAGCCGGCCTCGGCCAGCGGCGTGACGGTGGGCGACTTGATGCCGGGCAACAGCCGCCGCACTTCCTCGAGGGCCGATATGGGCGCGTTGAGCAATATGTATTTGCTGCGCTTGGCGCGGCGCACGGCCTGCATCCGGAACTGGAGCTGCTCCAGCAGGTCCTTTTGCTCGGCGGTGAGGTTGGGCTGGGCGATGAGTACGGCCTCGGAGCGGAAGACGGTTTCGACTTCGCGCAGGCCGTTGCCCAGCAAGGTAGAGCCGCTGCTTACGATGTCGCAAATAGCCTCGGCCAGGCCGATGCTGGGCGCAATTTCGACGGACCCGCTGATGGTGTGGAGGTTGGCCTGCACGCCGTGCTCGGCCAGATAGCGGCCGAGGATGTTGGGATATGAGGTGGCGATGTTCTTGCCTTGCAGCGCTTCGATGGACGGGTAGGCATCGGCGCGGGGCACGGCCAGGCTCAGGCGGCACTTGCTGAAACCGAGAGCTTCGACTTCGAGGTTGGGGTAGCCGGCTTCGACCAGCACGTTCTGGCCCACGATGCCGAGGTCGGCCACGCCATCTTTCACGTAGCCGGGAATGTCATCGTCGCGCAAAAACAGGATTTCGAGCGGGAAATTGGTGGCTTCCGTTTTGAGCTTGTAGGAAGTGCTCAGGAAATTGATGCCGCACTCGCGGATGAGGGCCAGGGAGTCCTCGCTCAGACGGCCGGACTTTTGAATAGCTAAACGGAGCATGAAATAGGGTAACTAGCGGGCGCGGCCCCGACGGGGCACAAGCATTGGATATAGCCCTAACGCAATTTAGACGGCGTATGGCTGAATTTCCCGCAAAGTGAAACGGTGAAGCCCGGGGCACACACCCCGAACGCGGCGGTGGAGACTCGGGCAACCGATGCTAGGCTAGCACCCGGCACACAACCCGGCCTCCCACAGATGGTGGTGATGACCGTGGCCCACAACAGCCCAGCTGCCAGCCGAGGCGGGAAGCGAAACCAGTGAAAACGAAAAGGCGAAGGCGGTCATTGCGGCTGCAAAGGTAATTCGGAAAGCCAAACGGGCAAGTCCGGCCAAAGGTTTCGGAAGTAGCGCGGACTTGTAGTCCGCGCTACTTCACACCATCCCATAAACGGCGCTAGAAGCGCGCAATCAGGCGCAGGTTCACGACGCGCTGGGACAGGTAGTTGGGCACCGAATACGTCACGCCGTTCACGTCCTGCAGGTAGCTGTAGCCGGCCACGTTGTTGGCGGCAAACACGTTCAGGATTTCCAGGCCCAGCCAGAGGCTTTCGAAGCTGTAGAAATGGGCTTTGGGGGCATTATTGTTTTTCAAGCCCACCACTTTGGAGAAGCCCAAATCGACGCGGTTGTAGCTGCGGGTGAGGTCGGAGGTGCCGCGGCGGTCGGGCAGGTTGGGCGGGCTGAACGGCAGGCCGGTGCCAAACACGAAGTTGACGTAGCCGCGCACCGAGGGGTTGTTCGGCAGGTGGTCCTGGAAGAAAATGCCCACGTTCACGCGCTGGTCCTGCGGACGGCGGATGTAGCCTTTGGGCTCGCGGCCGGTCACTTTACCGTTGGCATCCACCACGTTCATCGAGTCGCCGTCCACGTTTTCGCGGGTGGTGAGCACGCCGAGGCTGAACCAGGATTCGGCGCCCTTCACAAACTCGCCGCTGATGCGGGAGTCAAAACCGGCGGCGTAGGCCCGGGCATTGTTTTTGGCGAAGTAACGTAAGCGCACGTTGTCCACGTCGTAGGGCACCACGTCGGTGAGGTACTTGTAGTAGGCTTCGGCGGAGAATTTGAACGGGCGGCCGTACTGCTGAAAGCTAATTTCCTTGCCCACGATGAAGTGGTAGGATTTCTGGGCCCGCAGCTCCACGTTCAGGTTGGCAGTTTGAATCAGGGGCTGGCTGGGGTCGGTGCGGTCGCCGGCCTGGTTGCGTAGCTCGCGGTAGAACGGCGGCTGATAGTACACGCCCACGGCCGCCTTGAACGAGCGGTTGGGGTGTGAGCGGCTGATTTGCGAGAACTGCACCCGGGGGCTGATAACCAGCTGGCCGTTGGTAGTCCAGTAGTGCGCCCGCGCCCCGTAGGTGAGCGTCCTCAGCGAATCGAGATTCCAGGTATCCTGCACGAAGCCTTGGGTGCGGGTGCTTTCCAGGCTCAAATTCGATAGCAGCCGGGTGCGGCGGGCATCGGGCACGAAATCAGCCGAGTCGGCAAAGCTGTACTCGTCGAGCTTGTCGGTGATTTTTTCGCGGCCAATTTTGGCGCCCCAGCGCACGGTGTGGTTAGCAGCGGGTGTCCAGCGGCCCCGGGTTTCGGCCGTGAAAATCCGGGCCGTAAGGTTGTTGCGCGAGTGCTTGAACTGCGAACCAATGTCGCGCTGGCGCACGGCCTGGTTGAAATCGGGTGAGTTGGGGTCGCGGTTGATTTCGGCAAAGGTGTAGGCGGCTTCTACGTCGCGGTATTCAAACTCGCGCGAAACCAGGGCCGAGCCCAGCAGCTCCATCTGAAGCTTCGAGGAGAAGTCGTGCTTCAGGTTCAGGCCGGTTTGGTAGGTATCGAACTGCATCCGCTCGCGGCCATCGTAGGCAATAAAGACGCGGGTGAACTGGTTGGTGCCGGTCGAGAATGTGGCCTGGCCGGTTTCGGGCGAGAAGCGGTAGTCGTTGTGGGCCACCACGCCAAGCAGGCCCAGCGTGGTCCGCTGCAGGTCATCCTTCTTGCCCAGGCCAATGTTCACAAAGGCCTGCGCGTCGTAGAAGGTGGGGTTGTAGCCGCCCTGCGCCTGCTTTAGCGAACTCAGTACATACTGCGCGTTCTTGTAGCGCACGCCGGCCAGGTAGCTCACGCGGCCGTTGGCCGAGCGGGCTTCGGCGTGGGCCGCTCCACCCACCAGACTGGCCGTGAGCGAGGCCGCGAATTTCTCGGGGGTCTTATAATCCACGCTCAGCACCGAGGCCAGCTTGTCGCCGTACTTTGGCTGCCAGCCGCCGCTGCTGAACTCCACCTGCTTCACCAAATCGGGGTTGATGAAGCTCAGTCCTTCCTGCTGGGCCGAGGTAACGAGAAACGGCCGGTAAATCTCGAAGCCGTTGACGTACACCAGGTTCTCATCGTAGTTGCCGCCGCGCACGTTGTACGTGCTGCTCAACTCGTTATTCGACACCACCCCGGGCAGGGTCTTGAGAATGGCGTTGAAATCACCGAACGGCGAAGGAAGCTCTTTGGCTGAGCGCGGGTCGATGCGCGTAATGCTCACCTGCTCGCGGGTGTCGGCCTGGTTGGAGCGACCCGTCACGCGCACGTTGCTCAGCGCTTTGGTATCGAGACGCATGGTTAGGCGCAGGGGTTTGCCAGCATCGCCGGGCAGCTGCAGCGGCTGCCGCAGCGTGATAAACCCCAGGCGGCGTACGACCAGCACCACACTCTGGCCCGCGGCCGGCACGCGCACGGGCAGCGCAAACGCGCCGTCGGCGCTGGTATTGACGCCGCCGGGCTGGCCCTCCACTCCCACCGCGGCCAGCTCCAGGGGCTGGCCGCTGGCATCACGTAGCGTGCCCGTGAGGGTTACCAGGGTGCCCGGCGTTGTTTGCTCTGCACCATTGGCTTGCGCCTGAGCCGTAGTTGTCGGCAAAGCCCCCAGGGCCAGACCACCCAGCAACACCAGGCTGCACTCAACTTTCCTAATAACTGGCACTAACGGCAACGGCAAGGTAGCGGGTTGTTTCACGGAGCTTAAAACGAGCAGGCGGGCCAACTATTGCCGACGGCCGGCGGCCAACGCATCCATTTCCAGGCCGGCCAGGTGGTCGCGCAGCCGGGCCAGCGTAGCCACCGGCCCCTCGGGCGCGCTAAACACAAAATTTCCCGCCACCAACACATCAGCTCCGGCTTCCACCAGCGGGCCGGCATTTTCCATGTTCACGCCGCCATCCACTTCAATCAGCGCATCCGAGCCGGTATCAACCAGCAATTCCTTCAGCATGGCTACTTTTTTCAGCGTGTTCGGGATGAAGGCCTGCCCGCCGAAGCCCGGATTTACCGACATCACCAGCACCACGTCGAGGTCGGCGGCGATGTCTTCGAGCAGCGACACCGGCGTGGCCGGGTTCAGGGCCACGCCGGCCCGGCAGCCCAGCTGCTTGATTTGCTGCACCACGCGGTGCAAGTGCGGGCAGGCTTCGTAGTGCACCGTGATGCTGCTGGCCCCCGCGTCGCGGAAAGCAGCCAGGTAATGATGCGGTTCCTCAATCATGAGGTGTACGTCAATGGGCTGCTTGGCGTAGCGGGCCACGGCCTGCAGCACGGGCAGGCCGAACGAAATATTGGGCACAAACCGGCCGTCCATCACATCGAAGTGCAGCCAGTCGGCGGCGCTGGTGGCGAGGCGCTCGGTTTCGGCTTGCAGGTTGGCTAGGTCGGCGGCCAGAAACGATGGGGCCAGCAAGGGCGTGCGGCGGGATGCATTCATGGCAGCGAAGATACGGCGGCCGCGCGCTCCTTAAATAAGGGTAGGCTCCCGCTTGGGCGCTACTTTTGTGGCGGGCCCACCGGGCCTGCTTCCGTTCCTCGCGCTTTGCTTGCCGGGCGGCTTCTTCTCACCTCCTCGTTTTTCCGTGCCCCACCTCGTTCCTCTTCTTATCCGCGGCATCAACAACCTTTCCGATGCCCGCTACTGCGCCGGCATGGGTGCCGATAAACTCACGTTCATTCTCGACCCCAGCCTGCCCGGACACCTCGATACCAAAAGCGTAAAAGAACTCGCCGGCTGGATTGCCGGAGTTGAACTAATTGGCGAATTCGACCAGCTCAGTGCACATGAAATCAATGCAATATCTGCCGAATGCAGCTTGGATGCCGTGCTGCTGCGCACCCCTCGAACTGACGAAGCGCTAGCCGAAATAGCCCCACCGGTATATCTGGAATTAGCCGCCGATTCCGTAGTGCGGGCCCAGCCCCTGCCCGCTTCGCCTATTGGTTTTGTGCTGGAATTACCAACAGCCGAAACGCCGGAAACCCTCGCAGCACTGCACCAAATCAGCGCGCAAGCCCCCTTGTGGCTCGGCCCCGGCCTGCACCCTGACCGCGCCCGTAAGCTGGCCACGGAGTTGCAGTTGGCCGGCCTGGTATTCCCATCCGGCGACGAAGTGAAGCCGGGCCTGCGCGATTTTGACCAACTGGAAGCCGTATTTGAGGCCCTGGAAATCGACTAAATTTATTTGATGCGGAAGCCAAGCGCCCCGCAGGACCGTTATGCAACGGTTCCTGCGGGGCGCTTGGCTTAGTTCGACCCTCGCTTGGTTTACGTCAGCCGAAACTGCACGTATTTGATGGGCACACCAATGGCGCGGTATTTCCCTTCAAAATTGGTCTGAATGGCTTGGGCTTCGGTGAATTCTGGTGCCGTTTCCGCGTACAAATCCCGCGTAAACCGCTCAACGGAAGTACCAGGGCGGCCTGCCAGCGTTTCCAGCGTGTACTCGAAAAGGCCCTCATTATCAGTCTTCAGGTGCAGCAGGCCACCGGGCGTTAACAATTGTTCATAGAGCGCCAGGAAGCGCGGCGACGTCAGCCGGCGCTTAATGTCGCGGTCGCGGGGCCGCGGGTCGGGAAAGGTTATCCAGATTTCATCCAGCTCGCCAGGGCCGAACTGCGCGGCCAGGGCTTCGGCCCGCATCCGCACAAAGCCCACATTCGTCAGTCCCATTTCGGTGGCGCGGGTACTGCCCCGCCAGATGCGCTCGCCCTTGATATCGAGCCCCAGAAAATTGCGGCCGGGATGGCGCTGGGCCAGGCCCACGGTGTATTCGCCTTTGCCACAGCCAACTTCCAGCGTCAGCGGATGAGGTTCGCGGAAGAAATCGGTGCGCCAGCGGCCGCCCAACTGCTCGTATTCGGGTTTGCCCGGCTCAATAATGTCGGGACGGGAGGCGTTGTCGGTAAAACGCTGAAGCTTAACTCGGGGCAAATCAGTAGGTGTCTGTTGTTATACAAAGGTAAAGCGAGTAGGCTAGGTCGGGGTATATAGCTCCTCCACTTCAGCCACCACAAAGGTGCTGCCGCCAATGAAAACCACGTCGGCTGGACCAGCGGCGTTGCGGGCCGCCGCTACTGCTGCCGCCACCGAAGCGTAGGTTTGGCCATGCAAGCCCAGCGCCTCCCCTTGCGCGGCCAGCTCGCCCGCGGGCAAGGCCCGGGGAATGTTAGCCGCACAGAAATAATAAGTGCCTTCCTTTGGCAGTAAAGCCAGCATTGAGGCTACATCTTTATCATTCACAGTCCCGATTACCAAATGTAAACGCTCATGCGAAACCCGATGTAATTGAGCCATTACTGCTTTCAGGCCGGCCGCATTATGGCCCGTATCGCATATCACCAGCGGCTGGCGGCCGATGATGCTCCAGCGCCCGCGAAGGCCCGTTAGGGCTGTCACCTGGCGCAGGCCGGTCCGCACAGCTGCTTCCGTGATGCGGAAACCCAGGGCCCGCAGTTCATCCAGCGTAGCCAGCACACCGGGCAGGTTGAACTGCTGGTAGTCGCCGGGCAGCCCCAACTCGGCATTGGGCAAATAAGGCCGGCCGTGCTGGTTTACGGCAATCGGGCGCAGGCCTGTTTCAGGCGAAGGCTCTGCGGCAAACGTTGCCTGGTAGATGTGGTCCGCAAAAACCAAATGAGCGAGTTTGTCCGCCGCCTCCCGCCGGAACACGTCGGCTACTTCCGGCTGCGTCTGGCTTACAACCACGGGCACGCCGGACTTTATAATGCCGGCTTTCTCGCCCGCTATTTCGGGCAAGGTATTGCCTAAAAGCGCCTGATGGTCGAAACTAATGTTGGTAATAAGCGACACCAGCGGCGTGATGATGTTTGTCGAATCGAACCGGCCACCAAGCCCTACTTCCACAATGGCAATATCCACCCGTTGTTGCGCGAAGTAATCGAATGCCAACGCCACGCACATCTCAAAAAACGACGGCTTGATTTCTTCAAACAGGGGCCGCCAGCGCGCCACCCATTCCACCAGATAAGCCGGAGCCAGCTCCTGCCCGTTCACCCGAATGCGCTCCGTGAACTCGCGCAAATGCGGTGAGGTGTACAGGCCCACCTTGTAGCCAGCTGCCTGTAGCACCGCCGCCAGCAGGTGCGAGCTGCTGCCCTTGCCATTGGTACCGGCCACATGCACACTCCGAAATTTGCGCTCCGGGTGGCCCAGCGCCTCGGCCAGAGCCAGGGTATTACCCAAGCCTTTTTTGAAGCCCGCCGCGCCCACCCGCTGAAACATGGGAAGCTGCTCGTAGAGGTAAGTAAGGGTTTCTTGATAAGTCACGAGTCTGCGAAAACAGGGGAAAGCGCAAATTAAGTGTATTCCGAGCTTATGCCCACGAAAAAGCCCCGCCGCCTGCGAGCAGACGGCGGGGCTTGCGTTGTCGCTCAGAAAGACTATTTGACCGAGAACTTGAAAGTGTAAAAACCTGTTGCGCCGCCCGGAGCCGAGTTGGTTTTGATGAAGTTGGTATCAAGCAGTTTGTCACGGCACAGCTTTTCCTGCGCCGGCGATACGTTCCCCGAAACCTTGGTTACCGATTCTACCTCGCCGTCGGCCGTAATCTTGATTTTAAAGCGAATCACACCGGAGTTGTCGTCCACCGACTCAACCACTGGCTTGCTCTCGAAGCGCCAGCCGCTCATTTCCAAACCTCCGCTGCCGGGGCTGCTGCCGCTGCCACCGCGGCCGGGTGCACCGTATAGCGCCGTAGCGTCGAGCGTGCCGTTCGGGTCGCCCTGGTCGCCCACGGTGCCCGGGTGGTCGCCGTTATTATTGCCCGTGGGCGCATTACTGGTGCCATTCACGCCGTTGCCACCGCCGGTAGCGCTGCCTTTGGGAGCAAAAGTTACCGCCACTTTGCGGGGTACTTTGGGGGCAGCTTTCACTTCCTCCTTCGGTGGCGCAGGCGTTTCAACCGGCGCTTCCGATATGGGGCTTTCCTCGGCTTCGCTAGTGATTATTTTCTCCTGCGAGGGTGGCGTAGGGTCGGGCGTGGCCACGGCCACGGGGCGCGGCTGCGGGTCGGGGCTGGCCTGGGGCGGGCGGCTGTCTTCGCGGTTGGGCGAGTTGTTGGCCGTGGCCATGCTCTGCACGTTGCCCGAGCCGGCTTCGTCGAGGCCATAGTTCAGCTCCACGCCATCACCGCCGCCCAGTGGGGCCAGCGGCGGGTTCGGACCTTTAAAAACGGTGAAAATGAACAGCAGCAACAGCACCCCGTGAACTACCAGGGTGCCAATCAGGCCTTCGCGGCGGTGCGGTTCTTGATAGTCAATAGCCATGATGCAGTGTACGCTTAACCAGCTGAATTCGGCTTATTTGCCGGCTGCCTGCTGGGCCTGGGTGGCCATCACCATCTTCAGCTTAAGCCGGTTGCCAATCTCTAAAATGTCAACCAGCTTCTGAACGTTCAATGAGGCATCGACGCGCAGCACTACGGTGGGCTGCTCGGTGGTTGGGGCGTTGCCCACCAAGGCAACCAATTCCGGCTCCACGTTGGCGGGTGCCACGGGCTTTTTGTTCACGAAGTATTGCCCGGCCGCATCTACCGAAATGGTAATGGGCTGCTTCATTACCTGCTTGCTGGATTTAGCATTTGGCAGTAACAGCTTAATTACGTTGGGGTTAACCAGCGTCGAAGCAATCAGAAAGAACAACATCAGGAAGAACATGATGTCGTTCATGGCCCCGGTTTCGACGTGCGACGTGAGGCGATGACGGCGGGAAAGATTCATAACTGTTTGAGTTATGAGTTAAGCGTGAGGAGTTAAGAGTTAAGGTTTGCCGAGCGCATCCTTAACTCTTAACTCCTCACGCTTAACTCAATTAGTTGTCCTGCAGAATATCCATGAACTCAATGGCCGAGTTTTCCATGCGGAATACCATGCGCTCAACCAGGATGCTCAGCCAGTGGTAGCCAACGTGGGCAATGATGCCGACAATGAGGCCCGTGGCGGAGGTCACCAGCTTGACGTACAGACCATCGGCCACCTGCGGAATGCCGAACTCCTTGGTGGCGGCGATGGAATAGAAAATCTTGATAACCCCGATGATGGTACCCACAAAGCCAATCATGGGCGCGATGCCGGCGATGATGCCCAGGATGCTGATATTTTTTTCGAGGCGGGCGATTTCAATCTTGCCCACGTTCTCCACGCTGGTTTCGATTTCTTTCAGCGGCAGGCCGATGCGGCGCAGGCCTTTTTCTACCATACGGGCCAGCGGCGAGGCATTCTGGGCGCAGTAGAGCTTGGCCCCGGCCAGGTCGCCCTTCACCATGAGCGAGCGAATGCCAGCCATGAAAGCATCAGGGTTGCCGGCGGCCCGGCGGATGGTGAAGTAGCGCTCGATGATGATGTAGACCGAGAGAAGTGAAAGGGCTACCAGCGGAATCATGATAAACCCGCCGCGCAGCAGCAGGTCGATGACGGGGACACTGGTATTGGCAATTGGAGCAGCAGCGGCGGCGGCGGTATTAACAGTATCGGCAGCGGCAGGAACCACTTGCAGGAGGAATACGGACATGCGGACGGTTAAAATTTCAAGGTATTGTAGTCACAGTGCGTGCTGATGCGCAGGCGCTGGGCTTCCCGCTGGGCCGAGGCCAGGTCGGGATAGTCGGCGGCGGTGAGGCGGAACAGCCGGCTGCCGAAGGGCGGCAGAATGATGTGCGACGCGTGCCCGCTTTTGGCCAGCAGCCTGCGGCCCTGCTCGGCACCGGCCAGGCTGCGGTAGGCCCCGGCAATGACGTAGAAACGCCCGGTGCGGCTTTTAATTGTGACGGTGCTGGCCGTAACGGCCGGGGCTTTAGCCCGAGCCGTACTAGTCGGCGCTACAGGTTCGGCAACCGTACCTGTAGCAGCACTGCTGGCAGTTGCTTTGGGTGCGGCCGGTGCAGCTTCGGTTACTGCGGGCGCAGCGGTAGCTATGGCTTTCGGGGTTTCCTTTTTGAGTGGCAGGCTGGCCGGGGCACTACTGTCGCCCACCATTTCCGGCACGGACTGCGCAGTGGTATTTTCCACCGGCGTCATGCCTTCCGCAGGGCTGGCGCTGCTATTGGCATGGGTGCTGTAATCCTGCTGGCTCAGCGTGGCCTGTTGGGGCTCCGTAATGATGGGGGCGGCGATGCTGGGCTGGCGCTGGGTCCACTCCCATTGCGGCATGGCGGCCTGCCAGCTCACGGGCAGGTATCGGGCTTTCAGCGCGACCTGGTAGTTGGCCAGCAGCAGCAGGCCGGCGGCCACGGCGATGATGCTCGCCGGCAGCAGGCGCGCCAGCGTGGAACGACGAGCGCCGCCGCTGCGCAGGATGGGCTGCGTGCTTTTGACGCGGGCATCGGCCACGCGCACGGGGCGGGCAGCCAGCTCCGGCAGACCAAAGGCGGCGGCCAGTAAATTATCGGTGCCGGTGTATTCAAAAGCGAGACCCCGGCCGGCGGCACGGCGGAAGATGCCGATGCCGGGCAGTTCGGTCCGGTTGGTTTCGTCGAGTTCCTGCTGGAGACCTGCTACGGCGGAGCGCACGGCTTCGCGGGCCTGTGCGATGGACAGGCCCAGGTGCTGGCTCAGGGCATCAACGAGCAGGCCATCGTTGCGCGTCAGGGCCTGGTTGAAGGCCACCAATTTAGTAGGCGGGCTCAACGCCTGGCGGCCGGGCTGCGCACGGGCCGGCGACACATCGGCCACCAATCCCCCGAAGTCCGGAATAATCACGCAATCGTGGTCACGGAGCAAGGGGCGAATGTGGTCGGCGAGGTGCATATGTAATACTTGGGAATTCTGAGACGTGGGCACCCGGCCTTATAAAGCATTAGCAAATTGGAATATTCAAGGTTAAAAGCTCCAACGCTGAAATGGCTGGCATCAATCCCTAACACCCAAGTTCCCAAGACCCTACGACCCCAAGTTCCCTATCAAAATGTGTAAGTAGCCCCGCCCAATACGTTAATACCTTTCACGGGATACCCGTAGAAACGCTGGTACTGCCGATTGGCGAGGTTATTACCCATTGCAAAGATGGATATTTTTGGCGTAATGCGGTAATCGGCGCGCAGATTCAGGTCGATAATTGGGTCGGTGGCGCGGTAAAAATCGGCTACCCGCGCGGCTCCGGCCGCAGTGGCCGGCCGGTAGCTGATGCCGTAGCTGGCCGCGAAGAAGTAGCCTTCCACGCCCACCATCAGCTTGTCGAAAACGTTGTAGGTACCGAACACCGAGCCTTGAAATTCGGGGCGGTGAAACGGCAGCGGCAGGTTTTTGAGGGCGTACTTATTGTAGTCGACCCGGGTACCGAGGCGGAATTTTTCGGCCGCATTGTACAGCAGCTCGCCGTGGATGTTCAGCACGCCGGTGGCGTTCTGGTCGTACACAAGGTCGAACTTGGTGGGGTCGACGGGGTTGTTGAGGTAGAAGTACAGGTTGCGGTCGCGGGCGTAGGTGGCCTTCACGTTGAACTCCAGCCCCCGGGCAGGCGTGGACGTAAACCCAGCGTACACCGTGGGGCCGCGGTGGGTATCGGCCACGTTCAGGCCACGGTTCAGCCAGGGGTTTTCGGTGCTCAGGTCGTAGCGGGTCACGCGTTGCAAGGCCCCGCCGAGGCCGGCATACACCATGAATTTCTCGGGCTCAATGGTGTAGCCCAGGCGCACGGCCGGGTACACCACGCCCTTGCTCACGTTAGTAGTGGTATCGGACGAATAACCCAGCGTAGCCCCTACCGAGAAGGCAATATTGTTGCGCAGAAACTCATATGCCGGCGTGGCCTGCACAAAGGTGCGCGTGCGGCTGGTTTGCAGTGGGCTGGGCGTTTTTAGGGAAGGCGCTGCCTGGTCCTTGTCCGAAATAAACGACGCATCGGCGGCCACGGTGATACGGCTGGACTCGCCCAAGGCGTAGCCGACTTTGGCATTCAGGCGCACGTCGTTTTCGGAGGCGGCGAAATTATCGGCCCAGTAGCGGTAGCCGATGCCGGCGTCGTAGGTCAGCTGCTGCTCGGGGTCGCGGTTGTGGGCGTAGGCCTTTACGGCGAAGCGGTTGAAGGTCTGCTTGATATCGCCGGACTCGGGCGCTGCTACCGGACTGCCGTTAGCGGCTTTCTCATAACCATAGAAGTTGTAGCGCTCCCGGCCGAAATCCAGCGTGGCGCCGAAGGCCCCGGTGCCCCGGTACAGTTCGCCCATGAGGTGGGCGCTGGTTTCCGACATCCGGGAGTTCTTGCCGTCCACCGGCCCTTGGATGGAGCTTACATGTTTGATGTCCAGCCCGTAGGCGTGGTCGGTGTTGCGGGTGCTGTGGAAATAGCCGCGCCCGTAAAACGTGCCGTAGTTGCCGATGGCGGCCTTCACAAAGTTGCCGGTGAGCGGCGTGGGCTCCTCGGCCCGGATGGTGAGCACCTTCACCGAGGGCGTGAGACGGTCGGCGGGCAGCCGAAAATCGGGGAAGGTGTAGGCCACCTTGCGCTCGACCTTGGGCGGAGCGGGCAGCTTGATTTTATCGAAGTTGCGGGTGGCTTCGGGCAGCTGGTTCACCCGCTCTTTCACAATCTCAATCTCGGCTTCTTCGATGCTACCCTTGTACTTGCCCTTGGTGGGCTGGGCCTGCGCAGTGGCGGCGGGCGCTACGCCACCCACCAGCACCGCCGCCAGGGCCAGGCCGGTGGTCAGCTTTGCACCGGAGTGGTTTGCAGAACGGCTTGTATTTATCGTCAAACGCTTCATCAGCAACTGGTTTTCTTGGAAATAATGCGCCGTTCCTAGCGCTGAGTGGTGTCGGCCGGGGCCGTGGTGGTACCGCGCAAGTTGGTGCGGGGAGCCGGGGCCTTGCCTTTGGTGGGCGCAGTGGTGGGCTTGGCAGGAGTTCCCGTGGGAGCAGCCGGGGTTTTAGTCGGGGCTGGCGTTTTGGCCGGGGTTTTGGCAGGCGTTTTCACCGGTGCCTTGGTGGGCGGCGCGGTTTCCTCGGGCTGGTCGGCTCCCAGCGTTTTGAGGCGCTGCTTGGCCGTTTCCAGGATTTCGGGCACTGGGAAGTTGTTGTCGATAAGCGAATTCAGCGTGCCGCGCGCCTGGAAGTTGTCGCCTTCCGAAGCGTAGATGTCGGCAATCAACAGGAAGGCCCGGCCCAACCACAGCGAGTAGCTGCTGAAATCGGAGTTTACTTTCAACGCCGCGGCTTTGGCTTCCTCGTTCTTCTTTTGCTTAAACAAGGTTTCGGCCAGATAATACTGTGCTTCGGCGCCGTTGATGTCGTTGGGCGCGGCCGTGATGGCCGTGGCCAGCTCAGTAGCAGCTTGGTCATAATTCTCGGCGCGCAGGCTGGCCTTGCCTAAGTAAAGCAGGGCGGCGTTGGTGGCGTTGGCGGTGGCGCCGGCCTGGGCACGCAGCTCTTCGGCCACGCGGCGGGTGCCGGGGTAGTCACCGCTCTCGTACAGGCTGCGCATCTGGCCGAGGGTGGCGTTGGCTATTTCGCGGCGGTTGGTGCTGGCCCCGCGCAGGCGCTCGTAGAGCTTGGCGGCTTCGGTGTAGTTCTTGTTCTCGAATTCGAGGTCGGCGAGGCGACCCACGGCGCGGTTCACGAATTCGCTTTTGCCCTCAGTCACGACGGCGCGCAGGCGGGTCAGGCCCTGCTGCTTGTCACCGGTTTTCAGGTACGAATCGGCGAGGAAGAAACGGGCATCGGCACCCAAAGCAGATTCCGGGTATTGCTTCAAGTAAGACTCCAGACGCAGAATAGCAGACTTGTATTTTTCAGCCAGATACAACGACTTGGCCGCTTCAAATTCTACGCTCTCCGTGGCCTTGCTGTCGGGGTTCTGGGCTTTGAAAGAAGCTAGCGCCGCATCGAATTCTTCGGTGCGGCCCAGCGCTGCCAGGCTTTCCTGCAGGCTGTAGAGCGCTTGCGAGGCGGCTTCGCTGCGCGGATAGCTGGTGAGCACCTGCTGGAAGTCGGCCACGGCCTTGTCCTGCTGCTCGAGGTTGGCATAGGCTACGCCGCGCTTTTGCAGGGCCTGCGGAATAAGCGGGCTGTTGGGACGGTCTTCAATCAGGCGCGTGAAGCCTGTGACGGCCGGCTGGTACTCGCCGGCCTCAAACGACAACTGCGCCTGCTGAAAAACGGCGTCTTCGGCGTAGCGCGAGTTGGGGCTGGCTTTGAGCAGCGCGGCCAGCGTGCTGGTGGCTTCCTCGCGACGGCCCATCAGGCCCAGCGTGCGGCCCTTCTGGTAGTAGGCGTAGTCCTTGTCGGCCGCGTTGGCCTTGATGACTTTGTCGTACTGGTCGAGGGCCTGCTGGTAGCTTTTTGCTACGTAATAGGTGTCGGCCAGCCGCAATGTGGCGTCGTAGTAGTTGGGGTCCGAGGGCTTGGCATCGGTGTCGTTCAGGAAAGCGGCAAATTGCGGCCGGGCCTTGTCGTATTGCTTGGTATTGTAATAAGCGTAGCCCAGGCCATAGCGGGCTTTCTGCTCAAAATCAGCCTCTTCGGGACTCACACCGCCCTGCCGGGCCGAGCGGGCTGCCGCCGCATACGCCGTAATGGCATCCGGGTACTGCTGGCCCACGCTGAAAATCTCGCCCCGCAGCACCTGCGCCGCTGCCCGCAGGCCGTCATCGGATGGGAATTTCAGGGACTTATCCAGCAGCGGCAGCGCCTGGGCGTAGTTGCCGTTGTTGTACAGCAATGCCGCCTGCGAATACGCAACGCGCTGGTACGTAGCATCCAGCTTTTCGCTGCGGTCGTCGATGCTTTCGAGGTAGGTAATGGCCTGGTTGTAGTCGGTAGACGCCAGGAAGCTGTTGCCCAGCAGGTCGTCAACAATCGGCTGGTTTTTCGAGCGAGGGAATTTCTTGCGGAAATCGCGCAGCACGTTGATAACCTCGGGTAGGTTGCCCAGCTCGTACTGCACCTGGCCCAGCTTGAGGGTGGCGTTTTCAGCAATGGCTTTGTCGAAGGTGCTTTGGCGGGCGGCCTCGAAGGCCGTGACGGCCTGGGGCTTCTGATTGGCCTGAATGTAGCTCAATCCGAGATGATAGGCCGCGTTCTGGCCCAGCGAATCGCGGCGCACGGCCACGTTCTTCAGGTTGGCGATGGCCCCCTTGAAGTCGCCCATTTTGTAATTGGCGAAACCAATCTTGTACTGCAGCGCCGGCTCAATGCGGTTCTGGTGCACGGCGGCGTACTTATCGAAGTACTCGGCGGCCTCTTTGTACTGCTGCTTCTGGTAGTAGGCATCGCCCACCAGCAGCTGGATTTCGTCGGAATTCTGGGGCGGCGGCGTGTTTTGCAGCGCCTTGGTGGCGTAGCCAATCAGGCCGTCGTAGTTGCCTTCCTTGTAGTAAATCTGGGTCACGATGGCGGGCACGACGGGCTTGTAGGCGTCGTTCTGCTCAGCCACGCCGAGGTCGGCCCGGGCAGCGGCGTAGTCACCGGCCCGGTAGCCGAGGTAGCCGGCGTAGTACGAGCTGGCATACTTGTACTGGCTCTGCACCTGCTTGTTGCGGTCGAACAGCAAGCGGGCTTTCTCGTAGTCCTTCTGCTCGAAATAGCTGTAGCCGAGCTTAAAATCGGACTCGGCACGCTGGTCGTTGCTCAGGTTGTCGGGCGCTACTTTGGTGAAGTAGCGGATGGCGGCTTCGTAATCCTTCTGGTCGAAGTAGAACTTGCCCAGCTCGAAATACGCGGCGGCGGCCTGCGGGTGGGCCGGGTGCTTGGCCGCAAAATCCAGAATGAGGCCCTCGGCATCGGGATGCGAGAGGTAGAGGCCGCTCACAGCGTAGTAGTACTCGGCATCGGCGGTGCGGTCGGCGGCAGCGGTGGGGCTGGCTTGGCTGCTATGAACCGGCTCGATGGCCAGGTACTGGCGAAAGGCCTCCTGCGCCGCGCCGTATTGGCCGCGGTCAAACAACTCCAACCCTTCCTGAAAGTGCCGCTCATCGGAGGCAAAAACCTGGGTTTGCTGGGCCTGGGCTGCCATGGGTGCCGCGGCACTCAGAGTGGCGGCCAGCGCCAGCCGGGGAAATAGCTTCATGTAAATACCTGTCGTGGAGGGGCCGCACCGGGCCCGGGAACTCGCCAAAAGTAGCGATAAATGCCCGTAGGTTGCCCAGCCAACGCGGAAATGCGGGTTTCATTGCCAACTGCACCACACCGGCTTGATTCGCATTTCCGCTGACAATGGATAAATGAGGAGTGATTCTCACCAAAGCGAGCAGAGAAAAGCCCCATCAGCAGTTGCTAACGGGGCTTCCTATCGTTCCGGTGCCATTCCGGCTATTGTTTGGGTGTAATGCCAGGCAAATTCAGGTTGCCGGCTTTGTAGCGCTTGTAGAGGTAGGCGGCGCCGGCCGCCAGCAGGGCGCCTTTAACTAGGCTGCCGCCGGTCGAACCAGCGGCGCGGGTACCGTCTTCGTTTTTGCGGCCGCCGAACAGACCGGCAATCAGGCCACCAAGGGTATTATTCATGAGTGAAATCAGGGTTGAGATGAATGTATGCCTTTTACGACGGTAACAACTTTGCTGTTGCCGTAAGCTTGGCTTGCGAAACACTTAAGTTGCATTTACAACTACTCTTTACCTAACAACTACTCTTTACCTAATAGCATCACAATTGTTGTCGGGCAAAAACTTATTTTACTAATAGAGCTTGAGCAGCGCACCAGATAGTATAACAATATTTTTTATTAGCAAAATCAAGTATATTGAGCTTCATTCTCGATTATTATCTGCGCTGTTATTCCATGCCTTTCCATCCGCGTCGACCAAAGCTTCCTAAAATACAGTTACCTTCTCCGCTATTCACTGAAACGGGTGAGAGCCACGAGCCGACAAGGCCTTTGTGGCCCGACCAAGCTCGGCTTCCGGTCAACTATCCACCGGAGCGACGTGAGGTTTACACCCAGCTTATTGCCGATATGCGGGCGTCGCCCGACTTTCTGGCGGTGACGGGTTTTACTTCGCTCAGCTTTTTGGTTGAATTGTTTGGCCTCGTGGATTTGCCAGAAGGCTACCTTATTCGCCTTACGCTAGGCTTTTCGCCCGAAGAACGCACCCGTAAAAACTGGCCAAAAGTACCGGTGTCTTATGAAATCAGAAACTACTGGTTAGAACGGCGGTTTTCTATTACGCAGCTTGGCGCTTTGCTGCGCACCGCTGACCTGCTGCGCCAAGGGCAACTGCAGGTACGTGCAGCCGACCATTTGCACGCGAAAACCTACGTTGGCGCTCACCATGCTACCTTGGGGTCAAGCAACTTCAGCGACAATGGTACGCGCAAGCAGCCAGAAGCCAATTTGCGCGTGGCCCGGGATAGCACCCACATCCACGAGCGGGAACAGTATGACGATTGCAAACGAACGGCTGAAAACTTCTGGAATAGCAGCACCAGCTACACGAAGCCGTTTCTGGAGTTATTAGAGAAGCTACTACAGCCCACTTCCTGGCAAGAGGCACTGGCGCGCGCCGTGGCCGAATTGCGTCACGGCAAATGGCTGACCAAAATTGAGCAGTTGCTTCAGGATGCACAGACCGTCCCGCTCTGGCCTTCGCAACGGGAAGGGTTGGCACAGGCGCTGCTCGTTTTGCACGCCCAGGGCAACGTGCTGATTGCCGACCCAACGGGTTCGGGCAAGACCCGGCTTATCAGCACGCTGCGCTTGGCGCTGATGCAGCAATTGTTGGCCCGGGGGCACGACACGCGCGGCAACATGGTGGTTGTCTGCCCACCGGCCGTGTGCGAGGACTGGCAAAATGAACTGCGTGACGTTGGCTTGCTAAGTGCCTATCCGGTTTCCATTGGGAAGCTGAGTAATCCCAAGCAAGCCTCTTACCACAAAGCGCGCGGCGATTTAGGCTTGGCAGACGTGCTCATCGTAGACGAAGCGCACCGCTTTATTAGAGCCAACTCGAACCGGAGTGAAGCATTGGGCAGCCATGCAGGCCAGTATGCCATCTTGGCGACCGCAACGCCCATTAATCAGCGCGCCCAAGATTTATTACGGCTGCTGGAATTGTTAGACGTAGACAATTTGCCCGACGAGCAACTGGCAGCCTTCAAACGCTTGTGGCAAACGCGCTTCGGTCGTTTGATTACCCCGCAAAACCGGCCCTTGCTCATGCAGTTGCGCGAGTACGTGCAACAGTTTTTGGTGCGCCGAACGAAGCGGCAGCTCAACGCAGCCATCAGCCGCGAGCCCACGGCCTATCGCAACCGCTTGGGCCAGTTCTGTCGTTTTCCACGGGTTGAGGGGCATTGGTACGAGGTGACGAGCAGCGCGGCCGACCTGGCCATTCTTGGCCAGATTACGGAGCTAGCCAGTCAGCTGCGGGGCCTTATGCATTTGCGCCGCATCAAGCCGCCAGCTTATGGGCTTAGTACAGAAGAAGAGTTACGGAGCTATTTCAACCAGCAGGTTCGACTGGCCGCCCGGCTCCACGAGTACCACGTTCGGCATCGCCTGCGTTCGTCCATTCCGGCGTTGCTGGAGTTGCTGTACGGCACCATCAAAGCCGCTGAATATGGGAGCGGGTTTGCGGTCAGCAAAAAAGAAACCGGCAATGAGCTTGGCCGGTTGCAGGCGTTGCTTAACGGCAAACCGTCGGAACTATTGCCGCGCATCAGCCCGCGCTTTAAGTCCGATTGGTTTCCGGATTATAACTGGCTGTGGAATCTGGATTCATACAAGCAAGCTTGCCAGGAAGAGATTGATATTTACGAAGCCATCGGCGCATTAGCTTATCAACTCAGCCCTAGCCGCGAGTTGTCCAAAGCCCGGCAATTAGGCAGCTTGCTGGCAACCTACCCGTTGGTATTGGCCTTCGACCAGCGGCTTATAACGCTTGACTATCTACATCATTTATTGCTCACTGACTCGCGGGTGCCGCCGACTTCCTACGTAGTGAGTGGAAACACGGAACAAACGCAGGCGCGCTTGCGCAATGACTTTGCATTTGGCTCTAAAAAACGAGGCATTGTAGCGCTATGCTCCGATGCGCTGGCGGAATCCATTAATCTGCAGCAGGCCTCCGCCATCGTTCTGTTGGATATGCCCGGTGTGCTGCGCTTGGCGGAACAACGCCAGGGCAGAGTAGAGCGCCTCGACAGCCCGCACGCGACCATCGCAGCCTACTGGCCCCGCGACCCAGAAATTCTTCAGCTCAACGCCGACCAACGACTGCGCGAGGTCATTGCGGTGGCACACGAAGTAATTGGCGGCAACCTAGAACTGCCCGACGCGGGAACTGAAGCGCCCGAATCATCTCATGATGAAGTGTTGAACGACCAAGCCCTTTTTGAAGCGCTGCAACCCGATGCTGCCGTGCAGCGAGAAGCTACCCAATGGGCCGGACTTACCGACAGCTTCCAGTTGGTGCGCGAGCTTGTAGAGGGCCCGACAGCGTTGATATCGCCCGAAATCTATACGCAGGTCGAAGACCTAACAGCCGGCGCCATGTGCCGTATCAACTTGGTTGAGACGGCCACCCCGTGGAGCTTTTTCGCGCTCCCCGGCGAAGCAGGACGCCCTCCCCGATGGGTACTTTGGCGCCCCAACGTTGTCCCCAATTTTACTACCGACCTGCGCATCATTTGCCCGTACTTACGCCAGCAGCTTCACCCCAACCCACCCACCGTAAGCATCTTTGCCGCCGGTGCACGCCAGCACTTGGAGCAGCAGGTTCAACTATTTCGACAAGCAGAGCGGGCGCTGTTGCCACCCCGTAAGGGCCGGGCCCTCAAAGTAGCGGAACACTTGTTCCGGCGGGAGCAACAACGAGTCGTGCCTGGTTCGGAACGTGCTATTTTACTGAAACAAGTCATCAGCTTGTTTCACGAAATCAGCAACGACCCATCCACCGAAACCTTGCCTGACTACGATGACTTGGCGCATCGTTGCCTAAGCTTGCTGCGGCCCGCCCTGCAGGAACTTCGCAATCAGCCACGTCTCCCGAGACAGAAGCGCCCACTCATTACCTTGGATTCTTTGAAACAGGTACCGACTGCTTTTGCCAACGTGAGCGAAGCCCAGCTTATTAATCTACTGGCCGGCGTCCGAGAAGTACCTGCCGCCGACTACCGAGTAGTCGCCTGCATCGTCGGCATCGCAGCTGATAGCAATCCGTAATGAGTGCTTTATCTGCCAAAACATTACCCCAGCACCCCGGCCGGCACGTTGTGCAGAATCAGCCACACCAACTCCCGCAGAATCTCGGCGTCGTCCATCGAGCCGCTTTCGATGCCCTTGCTCTGGGCATCGGCCCGGCGGATGTTGTGGATGAGGCCCACGACCCGCTCGGGTGGGTATACGCGCATGGCCTGCTGGTACTCCTTTTGGGCGAAGCTGTTCATAATGCCCAGGCTCTTGAACACCCCATCGGGCGGGTTCGAGCCGGCCTGGTGCAGCACCAGCAGCTTGGTGAAGAAATTGAACAGCAGCGTCAGGTTGGGGATGAGCGGGTTGGCTTTGGGGTTGGCAGCGAAATAGGCCAGAATGCGGTTGGCCTTGAGCACGTCGCGCTGCACCAGCGCCTTTTGCAGTTCGAAAATGTTGTAGTCCTTGCTGATGCCTACCAGCCGCTGCACCAGTTCCTCATCAATGGGCTGGCCGGGCTTCAGGTTCAGCACCAGCTTGTCGACTTCATTGGCCAGCCGGCCCAGGTCGGCCCCGATGTATTCGGCCAGCATGGCGGTGGCCTGTCCGGTGATTTGCTGGCCGCGGCTGCGCACGTTGGCCGTGAGCCACTGCGGCACCTGGTTGTCGTAGAGTTTTTTGCTGGTCATCAGCACAGCCGGCGAGTCTTTTCCACCGAGCAGCTTGCCCAGCTTTTTGCGACTGTCCAGCGTCTTGTGCTTGTAGCAAAATACCAGCACGGTGCTGGGCAGCGGATTTTTCAGGTAGGCCTCAAGGAAAGGCCAGCTCCGCTCCTGCTCCAAATCGGCCACGGTCTGGGCCTCTTTCACGATGACCACCGAACGCTCCGCCATCATCGGAAACCGTTTGGCCTGGCCCAGAATGGCCGTCACGTCCACGTCCTTGCCGTACACCACCACCTGGTTGAAGCTGCGCTCGTGCTCGGCCAGGGCAGTTTTCTCAATCAAATCCGCCACCACGTCGATGTAGTACGGCTCCTCGCCCTGCAAAAAATACACGGGCTGAAACTGCCGCTGCTGGAGCTGCTTAAGTATCGCGTCGGCTTCGAGAATGGGCACAGCGGGAGGGCTAGGGTATGTTGAAACGGCGGGGCACAGCGTCCCCGCTGCAAAATTAGGGCTGGCCTGTGCCTGCCCCTACCTTTGCGCCTCTTTATTATCGGCGGCGGACCTGGGACTTAATTGCCCCCGAAGTCCACGCCCCAGTACCCAAGTACTTATGTCCCTGATTGAAGAACTGACGTGGCGCGGCATGTACCACGATTCCATGCCCGGCACCGCCGAACACCTCGCCACCAACGCGCCCATTACCGGCTACATCGGCTTCGACCCCACGGCGGCCTCGCTGCACATCGGCAACCTGGCCACCATTATGCTGCTGGTGCACTTGCAGCGCGCCGGGCACCGCCCCGTGGCCCTCGTGGGCGGCGCTACGGGCATGATTGGCGACCCCAGCGGCAAATCGGCCGAGCGCAACCTGCTCGACGAAGCCACCCTGCGCCACAACCAAGCCGGTATTCAGGCCCAGCTGGAAAAATTCCTCGACTTCTCCGAAGGCCCTACCGGTGCGCTGGTGGTGAACAACTACGACTGGTTCAAGGAAATCGGCTTCCTGGGTTTCCTGCGCGAGGTGGGCAAGCACCTCACTGTAAACTACATGATGGCCAAGGACTCGGTGAAGCGCCGCATCGGCGGCGAGGAAGGCAACGACAGCAGCGGCATCAGCTACACCGAATTCAGCTACCAGCTGCTGCAGGGCTACGACTTCGTGCACCTCAACAAAACGCTGGGCTGCACCCTGCAAATGGGCGCCAGCGACCAGTGGGGCAACATCACGACCGGCACCGAGCTTATCCGCCGCCTCGCCAACGCCGAAGACCGCGAAGCCAAAGCCTACGCCCTCACCGGCCAGCTCATCACCAAGGCCGACGGCACCAAGTACGGCAAGTCCGAAACCGGCACCGTCTGGCTCGACCCCGCCCTGACCTCGCCCTACCAGTTCTACCAGTTCTTTCTGAACTCGGCCGATGCCGACGCCCCGCGCCTCATCCGCGTGTTCACGCTGCTGAGCGAGCCGGAGATTTTGGCCATCGAAGCCGAGCACGCCGCTGTCCCGCACCTGCGCATTCTCCAGAAAGCCCTTGCGGCCGACGTCACCACCCGCGTGCATTCCGCCGAAGCCACCGAAGCCGCCATTGCTGCCTCGCAAGTCCTTTTCGGCGGTGGCGACCTCGCTTCGCTGGATGAAGCCACGCTGCTCGACGTATTCGCCGGGGTGCCGCACCTGCGCGTGCTCCGCGAGGAAATGACCGAACTCAATGCCACCACTTTCCTCAGTGATTTCACGCTGCACCAAATCTTCCCATCCAAAGGCGAAGCCCGCAAGATGATTCAGGCCGGTGGCGTGAGCATCAACCGCGAAAAAGTGACGTCGCCTGATGCGCCAGTGGCTGCGCTGCAACATCTGGCCGGCAAGTACCTGGTGGTGCAGAAGGGCAAGAAAAACTACTTCCTGGTAGAGCTTGTGTAACCACAACCTCGTGCCGAGCACAGCCGCGGCATAAGGCCCGCACGGCTACCCAAAATAAAAAAGGCCCCGCCAATTGGCGGGGCCTTTTTTGCGTCCACAGAAGCCGCGAAATCCGAAGAATCCGCGCGAATCCGTGGTCTAGAATTACTTCTTAGCGGGAGCTTTCTTAGCCGGAGCAGCCTTAGCAGGAGCGGCTTTCTTAGCAGCCGGAGCAGCTTTCTTAGCAGCAGCAGGAGCAGCGGCAGCACCAGCGTTTTTGGTGTTCTGCACTTCGGTGCGGAACGCCTGGGCCATCGTCTTCAACTCCTGCATGCCTTTGCGCACGCGGGTGCCGGCAGCGGCGTTCTGCTTGTCGTAGAATTTCGAGAAGTCATCTTCGAGCGACATCACGAGGTCCTTCAGTTTACCAAAATTGTTCATTGGAAGTTGGGATTGGGGGTGAAAAATGAGTTTGTGGTGGTGTTAAGCCGGCCCTAATATACAGGGATTTCAAATGCAAGCAAGTTTTTCACTTTTTTTTAAAAACCCCTCTCCGGCTTTCAGAGGCCGATTTCGCCCCAAAAAAGGCCGTTTGCGCAAAGTACGTAAACGGCCAACCCATTAGAATAATCCAAAAACAAAAACGCGGGCCGCCTGAGAAGGCGGCCCGCGTCGGCACTTGGCAAGGCAGTTTTAAACCGCCTCCGGAATCGCAGTCGTACGGCTGTAGAGGCCCTTTTTGAGCTTATCGGCCACGGCTTCAAACGCCACAATCGTTTCCTCTACATCGGCCAGGGTATGGGCAGCAGTGGGGATGATGCGCAGCATAATCACGCCCTTCGGCACCACCGGATACACCACAATAGAGCAGAAAATACCGTGATTTTCACGCAAATCCAGCGTTATTTGGGTTGCATCGGGGATTTCGCCCTCCAGCAACACGGGCGTCACCGGCGAGGTGGTGGTGCCCAGGTTGAAGCCTTTTTCGCGCAGGCCGCTCTGCATGGCCCGCACAATCGTCCAGAGGTTTTCCTTGAGCTGCGGCTGGGTGCGCAGCAACTCCAACCGCTTTAGCGCGCCCACTACGAGGGGCATGGGCAGCGATTTGGCGAAAATCTGGCTGCGCATGTTGTAACGCAAATAGTCAATTACGCTTTCGGGCCCGGCCACGAACGCGCCGATGCTGGCCATGCTCTTAGCAAAGGTCGAAAAATAAAGGTCGATGCCGTCCTGCACGCCCTGTTCTTCGCCCGTTCCGGCCCCGGTGGCGCCCATCGTGCCAAAGCCATGAGCATCGTCAACGAACAGGCGGAAGTTGAATTTCTCTTTCAGCGCCACCACGCCGCGCAGGTCGCCCTGGTTGCCCGACATGCCGAACACGCCCTCGGTAATAACAAGGATGCCGCCGCCGGTTTCGTCGGTCAGGCGCTTGGCGCGCTCCAGCTGCTTTTCGAGGCTGGCCATGTTGTTGTGGGTGTACACAAAGCGCTTGCCGGCGTGCAGGCGCACCCCGTCGATGATGCAGGCGTGCGACTCGGCGTCGTACACAATGGCGTCGTGCCGGCTCACCAGCGCATCAATGATGGACACCACGCCCTGATAGCCGAAATTGAGCAACGTAGCCGTGGGCTTCATCACCATCTCGGCCAGCTCGTCTTCCAGCTGCTCGTGCAGGGTCGAGTTGCCGCTCATCATGCGCGCGCCCATGGGCAGGGCCATGCCGTACTGGGCGGCCGCGTCGGCGTCAGCCTTGCGCACTTCGGGGTGGTTGGCCAGGCCGAGGTAGTTGTTCAGGCTCCAGGTGAGCACTTCTTTGCCCCGGAAAGTCATGCGGGGCTTGATTTCGCCTTCCAGCTTGGGGAAGGTAAAGTAGCCGTGCGCATAATTCGAATGCGAACCCAGAGGCCCGCGGTTGGCCGAAACCCGGTCAAAAATATCCACTGAAAAAACGGAAATAGGGTGAGAAAAGGCGGAGAAACAACTGCTTTGGGAATTGCTATTGGCTGCATAACCCAAAACAGGGCTATCCACAAAGGTAGCCACCGCGCCGCGGATGTACATAATTTGGGCTTAACAACCGGGTAATGGCCCCAGGGTTTGGGGTTGGGGGGCGGTTTCGCAGTTTCTTTGTGGGCTGTTAGTGCAGATTAGAGCAAACCGAATGTCATGCAGAGCGCAGCGAAGCATCTTTACCGCTTCATTGTAATCGTCATTGATTAGTGACTGCAGTAAAGATGCTTCGCTGCGCTCTGCATGACGTTCTTTTTATTGTCTTTCCATATTACCCGCTACCCCGCCCCTCACTCCCACCCGCATGAAAAAAATCACCAAGCTGCTCGTCGCCAACCGGGGCGAAATTGCGCTGCGCGTTCTGCGCTCCGCCAAGGAAATGGGCATTGCCACCGTGGCCATCTACTCTGAGGCCGACCGCAACGCCCTGCACGTGCGCTACGCCGATGAGGCCGTGTGCGTCGGCCCGCCCGCCTCGAAAGACAGCTACCTGCGCGGCGACAAGATTCTGGAAGTCTGCAAACAGCTGGGCGTCGATGCCATCCACCCCGGCTACGGCTTTCTCTCTGAGAATGCCGGCTTTGCCCGCGCCGTGCGCGAGGCAGGGCTGATTTTCGTGGGCCCCAGCCCCGAGGCCATGGAAATCATGGGCGACAAACTCTCGGCTAAGCAGGCGGTGCAGGCCTATAATATCCCGCTGGTACCGGGCACAGCTGAAGCCATTTCCGACGTGGCCGCCGCCAAGCAGATTGCGCAGGAAGTCGGCTTTCCGATTTTGATTAAGGCCTCGGCCGGCGGCGGCGGCAAGGGCATGCGCATTGTAAATGGGCCCGACGAGTTTGAGGAGCAGATGCAGCTGGCTATTAACGAGGCCGTGTCGGCCTTTGGCGATGGCGCGGTGTTCATTGAGAAGTTCGTGACCGGGCCGCGCCACATCGAAATCCAGGTGCTGGGCGACGAGCACGGCCACATCGTGTATCTGTTCGAGCGCGAGTGCAGCATCCAGCGCCGCCACCAGAAGGTGATTGAGGAAGCGCCCTCCTCGGTGCTCACGCCCGAGCTGCGCGCCCGCATGGGCCAGTGCGCCGTGGACGTGGCCCGGGCCTGCGACTACACCGGGGCCGGTACCGTGGAGTTCCTACTCGACGACAAGCACAACTTTTACTTCCTGGAGATGAATACCCGCCTCCAGGTAGAGCACCCCGTGACGGAGCAAATCACGGGCCTCGACCTGGTAAAGGAGCAAATCAAAGTGGCCCAGGGCGAGCCCCTCGCCTTCTCGCAGGCCGACCTCACCATCACCGGCCACGCCCTGGAGCTGCGCGTGTACGCCGAAGACCCACAAAACAACTTCCTCCCGGATATCGGCACCCTGACCACCTACGTGCGCCCCCAGGGCCCCGGCGTGCGCGTCGACGACGGTTTCGAGCAGGGCATGGACATTCCGATTTATTACGACCCGATGATTGCCAAGCTGGTCACCTTCGGGGCCGACCGCGCTGAGGCCATTGCCCGCATGCTGCGCGCCATTGAGGAGTATAAAATCACGGGTATCGAAACTACCTTGGCTTTCGGCACCTATGTGCTGACGCACCCCGCCTTCGTGAGCGGCAACTTCGATACTAACTTCATCCGCGACCATTTTACGCCCACCACCCTCGCCCCCGCCGCACCGGACGAGGCCACGGCTAAAATAGCGGCCGCGCTGGGCGCCATGCTGCTTAGCGAGAAGAAACCCAAAACAGCCGCCGCAACTGGCGACTCGGCGGGCGCAGAGGCTTCAGGATGGCGGCGGAACCGGTTGAGCGTACGGTAAAAACTTCAGCTTAAGTAAGAAAGCTCAGCTTGGCGAAATTTACCAAGCTGAGCTTTCTCATTAAATCCCAGGCATAAACAAAGCCTTTTCAGCTTTATAGTCGCACTAAGTGCGCCACGCCTTTGCGCCAGGCACGTCGAAATCGCAGGAAGTATTTACCCACCACCATCTTCCGCTCAGAGGCGGTGTTATCGTTATCCGGTGAGGTGTCGCCTTGTAGCGTGGTGGCGCCTTGGGCCGCGTTGGAGTGAAGCGCAAGCTGTGGAAACTGCAGGCCCGATATGGTTGGGGGCAGCACCAGCGTAGGGTTGCCATCCAGCGTGTACACCGAGCGGTTGCCGGTGGTGGCATCCTGGCGGTATTCCACCACCCGGGCGTAGTAAGTGCGCTGCGGGTGCAGGTGAGCTAGCTCGGCCATGCTTTCGGGGCCATTGGCGGCGATGATGGTGCCGTCGGCCAGCTTGGTGGCCACCGGATAGGTCGTCCCGTCTAAAGGGAAAGCCTTGATGGGGCTGTCGGGCTTAAGGAGCAGCAAGCGGCTGGTGCCGGTGCCATTGGTCCAGGCGAGGCGCGGGTGGGTGGCTTTAGAAGCTGTTATCAGGAGGTTCGAGGCATTTTGCGCGGGGGCAAACAGGTCGTGCGTTGGCCAGCTGGTAGCCCCGGCCGGCCAGGTCCAGCCTAGTGCTTTCAGCTCTTGCCAGAATTGCGCCGAGCCGTTGCTGGTGTTCAGCAGGATGGCCCAGGTGTAGCCGCTGGCCGTGCGCATCACGATGCTGGCCGTGCCGTCGAGCTGGCCGGTGTGCCACCAGCTGCTGCCGTCCACCATCCAGCCCTTGGCATACCCCGCGGCGGTGGCCGAGGGCTCGGTCATGGTGCGCAGGGTGGCGGTCGAAATCAGGTCGGGTGGCGACGCAAACCCATCGGCCGCCAAAGCCAGCCGCACGAGGTCGCGGGCCGTGAACAGCCAGCCGCCGTGTGCGTTCATGGCTTCTATCTGGAAGCCACCGTAGGCCGCCGGCACCTGCCGGCCGGGGTTGTAGCACGAGAGCATACGATAGCGACTCAGGTATTTGCTTTCGCGTTCCTGGCGGACGGCGGGCAGGTTGTGGCCCAAGTGGGCTTCGAGCACGCCGGCGGGCTCCAGCACGTGCTGCCGCACCCAGGTTTCGTAGGGCTGGTGCGTCACGGCTTCCAGCACCTTGCCCAGCACCAGGTAGCCCACGTTGGAGTAGGCAAACCGGGCACCGGGGGCAAAATTCAGTCCCTGGCGCAGCATGTACCGAATGATGGTGGAGTCGCCTACGGGGTTGGGCACGTGCATCACTTCGGCCACGTGGGTGGGAAAATCGATGGGGTCGCAGGTGTCATAGCCATCGCAGCCGATGCTGCGGTCCCAGCCAGCGCTGTGCTCCAGCAGGTGCTGCACCGTGATGTTGTAGAGGCGCGGGTCATGGATTTCCCGGGTGTAGGCCTGTCCCTTGAGGTAGCCTTCCGGGCCGAATACTTTGTGCGCAAGGCTCAGCTTTCCTTCTTCCACCAGCTTCATAATGGCCAGGGCGGTCACGGGCTTCGAAATGCTGGCCACCCGCAGCAGGTGGTAGGGCTGCATGTGCACGGTGCGCTCCACATCGGCGTAGCCAAAGGCTCGCTCGTAGGCCAGCCGCCCGTCTTTGGTGATGGCCACCGAGGCCCCCAGTACGTTCCAGCGGCTCATAAACTGCCGGATGGAGGCATCGCAGTGGGCAAGCTCGGGTACTGGTATTCCGGTTTGGGCAGTGCTCTTCAGGCACAGCAGCGCTAGCAGGAGCGTGAACAAAAACTTCAAAACGGTAATGTGCTAAGTCAATCCCGTGACTCTGCTTATTCCAGCTCATCCGTTTGACCTAGCAAATTTATTGCATCTGTCTAAGTTTTTGATTTCAACCTTCGCTAATAAATTTTGATTTTTTCAAGTCCCGCCCACTAGTACTGAAAATACATTACCAGCTAACCTAACGCATTGAATGAAATTATAATGAGCTGAAACTATGATTTACTTAGCTGCCTTAAAAAAGAATTATTAAGTCCCTACGTTAACGCCAAGCGAACCATACTGATTAAATTGACTTATTCCAGTATTAAGCCAACCTTGTACACAACGCTCATGCCTTGCGCCTGTCCTATTTGCTGCTCACGCCAATGAGTGCGCATCGGAGTAGCTATGCGTACTTCCCGAAGGGCAAACCCACTGCAAAGCGCCATACCGCAGCGGAATTTTCGCGCTGGCTGGACAAGAAGCTGCCACTGTCGGCCACCTGCTTCTGCGCTGCTTACACACCGCTTCCGGTTTGCTCATACTTCCTTAATCCGGGGGTCAAACGCGAAATCCTCCCAGCCCACGATGCGAATCTGCGCAAAATCCGGGTGGCGGGTGTTGAGCACGTAATTGTGCTCGTGGGCGATGATGGAGGACGGCACGCGCAGCACCGCCGCGGCTTGGCGCTGGTACCAAGCGGCACCCAGGGGCTGGCAGCGGGCATAGTGGCGCGGCAGCTGCCACTCGGGCGGCATCTGGTCCAGGGTTAGCTCTTCGATGGGCAGGGCGTCGGGTACGTCGATGCGGATGACTTTGAAGAGGCTGTTGAGGCCTTCGCCGCTGCGGTGCACCACGTTTTCGAGGCAGGCCAGGGCGCGGCTGCCGGCGGCATAGATGACCAGCTGGCCGCGCAGGTTCCAGCGGCCGGGGTTGCCGGAGGCGACGAGCTCGCCGGCGTATTTGGCCAGGCAGATACGGTAGATTTCCACTCGGGGCTTAGGCCAGGTCGCCGTGGGCGATGCGGTCGACTTCGTCGGCCACGAGGTCGATGCCGCCGCTGGTTTCGAGCAGGGCCAGCGGGGGCTGGTTGTCGAGACCGTAGGCGGGCTTGTCGAGCCAGCGGCGGAAGGCGGGCAACGCACCAAATACTTCTTCACCCTGGCGGGCGAGGGCCAGCAGCTTGAGGACTTGCTCGCTGGCTGCCGGGCCGAGGCGCTTTTTGCCCTCGCGGTAGGCGCGCAGGGTTTTGGTGGTGGTGTGCAGGAGGGCGGCCAGCTCGTCGGCGCTGAGCTTGAGGAGGGCAGCCACGTCGAAGGCGATTTTGGCCGGCACGCCGGTGCGGGCTTCCATCACGAGGGCGAAGGAATCGGCCACGGTGGCTTGCAGGCCCCGCAGGGCGGGCGAATACACGGCGGCGGGCGGGGTTGTGGCAGTCATGGGGATGCGGAATTGATTCTTGCCCAAAGATGGGAAATATTTCCCTGACAACGGGGAAATATTTCCTATAGTTTCAGGAGTGCGACCGTAGCCAGTGCATGCGCCAGTCGGTATGCATCCTGCTGGCCGCGGCGGCCCATCCTGCCTGCCAATAACGTACACTGCCCGGGCGCAACTATTCAGCCCCACGCCTACTGGCAGGCTCACCCTCCGTATGCTCACCGTATTTTATACTTCTGTTTGATGGTTTTTCAGAAACAGCTGCGGCTGCCGGCCATGCGCCGGGGCTTCCACCTCATCACCGACTATGTGTTGCAGGAACTGCCCGAGCTGGCGCGGGTGCGGGCCGGCCTGCTGCACGTGTTCATCCAGCACACTTCGGCCAGCCTCTGCATCAATGAAAATGCCGACCCCACGGTGCGCCATGATTTCGAGCAATTCTTCAACCGCACGGCTCCCGAAAATGCGCCCTACTTCCGCCACAATTCCGAAGGCCCCGACGACATGCCCGCCCACCTGAAAGCCGCGCTGCTGGGCAGCAGCGTCAGCATTCCGGTCATGAACGGGCGGCTGGCGCTGGGCACCTGGCAGGGCATCTACCTGGGCGAGCACCGCGACCACGGCGGCCGGCGCTCACTGCTGCTCACGCTGCTGGGCGAGTGAGAGAGCGGGCTTGGTTATTCCCCGTGCGACGTGTACTTACCCAACCTGGAAAGCACCCTGCCGGAGCTGGAGGCCGCCTACCGCAAAGCCCGCGGAAATAGTGGACGCGGGCCACGGCGGCAAACCAGCCGCAGGGAAACAAGCGCGGCTGCTGGAATGCGAAACCGCCCCGGTCGCAAGTGCGGTCGGGGCGGTTTTTTGTTGGTTAAGCGTCATGTCTGCTTATTTAGCCGCAAGTGTTTTTCTATCTCTGTAGCCTGTCGCAGCATCAATAAGCTTCTCAGTTCTATTGGCTTGTTTAACGTGTTGCTTATCATCCAAATCAAATCCGGTACTATCAAGAAGTTCGGTGGCAATTTTGAAAAAATACAGTGTTTTCTCTTCATTGCTTAGGGTTTTTAATATGGTATCACAATAAGTACCCATAAGTTTAGGACTATTGAGAAAAGGCAAAGAATCTTTAACCACCAATATTCTAAAAATCATCAAGAGATGAAATCTCGCCTTCTTATAGCGGCTATCTATTGCCTTCCTCCTGAATATAGATTCAAGTCTGTAATAAGCTAATGCACTCGTATAGTATGGCACATGAGCATGGTCAGGTTTAAATATCTTTGTTGATTCAGTATTGAGTTTTTTCACAATTGACCCAAAAAAGCTCGTCACCATATGAGGGTCCATTAAAAACATTGCTGAAAATGATTTTATCTGGATTGGAATAGTGATTATTCTAGCCTTTGGAACAGCATTAAGTGTATTATATTGTTTTGCCCTACGCTCGTAATAGAGTTTACCTTCATCGGTAATAGCATTGTAATAGCGCTCTAATCCTCGTTGAAATTCAGTCAAAGCCGCTAGTTGTTCCTTCTTAATGGCAGTTTGGTTATTGGTTGCCAAGGTGATTTGATTCTTTATTTCATCATCACCGGTTACAATCAGCTTGACTGGTATAAACACATTTTTAAGCTCTTCATTGTCACGATTATTAAATAGTACATTACTCGTTTGACAGCCATTGACAATTTGATAATCTTTTACGATAAAATTATCACCCGTGCTACTCAGCCCCCCTGCAACTATAGTTACTCCGTTGTTAAGTACATTGAATAGTGTTGGCTGCTCCCCTTTTATAGTTCGGTCTATTAGAGCATTTACCTCATTATCCTTGCCTTGAAAATCTCTAACATTATCTTCAAAAACATTCTTTAGTTTATCATTCTCATCAACAATAATCTTTTTAAATTCAGCAAAAGGTAGCAAGCCGATGTAAGAAGCAGAAACTCCAGATATACCTGGAATGGTTATTTTCTTTTCAAATGCAATCGTCGCTGTATTCGATTCCTTAGTTTTTCGGTAAAGGTTAGTCAGCTCCTTGGCGCCACAGGGAAACATGCTCACCTTATTAAACAGGTTCTTATCCTCTAAATCCTTAATGTTACTATTTATTACAGCAAGATTATTCTGGTCATTCGTCCAAGTACCAGTGGTGACATAGTACAATTTGAGGTCTGGATTCTTTTTAAAAAATGAGGCTTGGTCATAGATATAAGTTGACAATTCCGCAAACTGTGCAATATCTTCATTTCGAACTAGCTTAGGACTTTCGGAAAAGAAATCCTTAACACCAAACAGAAAAGTGTTGATGTCACTGCTATTGAAGCTAGAAGATGACTTCGCCTGTGTGAGGACATAAGTAACTTCTAAGTATTCATTCGCTTCTAGCAAATCATCTACTTCATCAATGCTCTCAACAATATTTCCATTGACAATAATAGCAATACCATCAATGCCAGTATCATTCCCGCTACCAATAGTAGCAAGTTCTAAATCAAATAACTTGTTGTACTCATTAGATATACATGCATAGTTTACAAGCTTTTCGAAATCCTTTGCTTCACATTCAGATTTCAATTCTTGCGCTCTAAGCAACTCATTAATCAGACTGCTAGTGATTTTGTCCATTTTTTTGACTTAAAATAAGTGAGAATGAAGTGTGAAGCTACTGATGATTCAAAAGAAAATTCATACAGCTTCCCTTCAAAGGTATAGAAACTACTTGCAGCACTGCTCTACCTTCAAAGATTATCAGGGTTCACGGCTACAAGAACATCACTACCAATCAAAAATCACCCCACATACACCCGCTCCCCCTCCACCTGCCGCACCAGGAACATGGCGGCAAGGGTATCGAGCAGGGGCTGGATTTTATTTTTGTTGCTGCCCGCAATGAAAAAGAGGCCGCCACGTACGTGGCGGCCTCCAAAAATATTCTCAGGCCGATGCGCAGCTATCGTTTCAGCGGCTGTCAGCGGAAGCTTTAGCTGCCTGAGCCCCGCCCATCAGGTCCGTTGCAATGGTCAGGAACTACAGCAAGTCGCCCACCTCGCGCACCCCTACTGGTCGCGCCACCGTGAAGCCCTCGCCAAACTCGGCCCCGATGATGTGGCCGAACTCCCGCGCCCGCGCCTCCATAAAACGGGCGAAGGTCTGGCTGGAAAGGTACGTTTGCGGAGCGTCGAGGTCGGGGTTGAAAAACTGGGTTTTGAAGGCCTGGATGGCCGCCCACTTCTTCTCCCAATACGGCGTAATGTCGACCACGAAGGCGGGCGGCAGCTGCCGGTCCTGGATGTAGTGGTACACGTTTTTGGGCCGCCAGGCGGCCTGTGGCAGGCCGTCGTCGCCCAGGGTTTCAATCATGCGAAGGCCCGCCAGAAAACAGGCATCGATGGCCAGCTGGGCCGCCCGGCCGTGGTCGGGGTGGCGGTCATCAATGGCATTGGCCAGCACTACGTCGGGCTGGTAGCGGCGGATAGCAGCAATAAGTGGCAGCTGATGCTCCCGGTCGTTGCGGAAAAAGCCATCGGCCATGCCCAGGTTTTCGCGGATATCAATGCCCAGGATTTTATTTGCGGCGGCCGCTTCCTCCGCCCGAATAGCGGGTGTGCCGCGCGTGCCCAGCTCGCCCCGCGTGAAGTCGACAATGCCCACTTTTTTGCCCACTGCCATGCTGGCCAGCAGCGTACCGGTGCAGGACATTTCTACATCATCGGGATGAGCGCCAAGGGCCAGGATATCGAGTTTCATTGCGGGGAAATTGAATGATATGAAAAAAAGAATGTCATGCTGAACGCAGTCGAAACATCTCTTCCGCAGTAGTAATTATTTACTGTTGCAGTAGAGATGCTTCGACTGCGCTCAGCATGACGGACTATTGTATCTCAGAGGTTACTTAATCCGCAGCTTTTTGCCGGGCTGCAAGGTTCGCACCCCCGGGTTCAGCTTTTTCAGGGTGCTTACGCGCACCCCGTACCGCTCAGCCACCTCCGACATGGTATCGCCGGAGCGCACTTTGTGCGTGACCACCTGCCGGGCGCGGGAAGGCGACCCACCGCGGCTGCCGCTGCTCCGGTGCCCCAGGGCGCGGCTGTAGTAGTTGAATAGTGCCGAGGTGATGGTAAAATTGTCTTTCCGCAGCTTGTAGCCGGGGAAGTCATACATCAGCACCGGGTTGATGGGGTTGCCCTGGTAGCGCACCTCAAAATGCAGGTGCGAGCCCGTGCTGCGCCCCGTGCTGCCACCGTAGCCAATGAGCTGGCCCGCTTTCACGAAGGTACCCACCGTTACCAGCGCCTTGCTCAGGTGACCATACACCGTTTCGAGACCGTTATAATGGCGCACCAGAATGTAGTTGCCGTAGCCGCCGCCGTCCCAGGCCTGAATGCGAACCACGCCGTCGAACACGGTTTTCACCGAGTCGCCGGTTTCCAAATCCAGGTCCATGCCGTAGTGCCAGCGGTAGCCCCGGAAGGCAAAGCCCGAGGTAATGGGCGTAGTCAGGAGCGGCATTTTGGCGTAGCGCTGCCGGGGCGGGTCGGTAAGGTGCAGCTTCAGCGAGTCGCGGTAGCTGCGGCCGTCCACGCGGTACGGATTCACGCGGTGCGTGTCCCAGATGGAATAGTAGCCGGCCACCTTCACCCACGACGAATCAATCAATACTTCTTCCGACATCTCCACGATTTCCTGCCCGCCCTCGTTCAGCGTCGTGGTGTCTTCGCTCACAATGCTGAGCTTCTTGGCCGGGTTGAAATAAATGGATTTCGCGGCGTCGGAGTTGTCGTCGGGGATTTCTTCGGTTTCGATAACCGTAGTAGTGTCGGGCCGTACGTACCGCATCCGGGGCGTTTTGATGCGGAAGAAGTCGGACTTGCCGGTTGTGCTGCCGGCTTTGGTCTTGGTGCGCGCGGCCTTGCGGCGTTGCGCCTGGGCCGGGCTCAGCCCCGCCAGCAGCCAAATCAGCGCCAGCAACAGCAGCGCCGGGCGCCAGTATGTTGTTTTCAGGAAAGTCAAAAGCAGGTTGTTTTTAGACAGTAACAAGCAGCACGTCATGCGAAGCCTGCCGAAGCACCTCTACTGCGAGCGTAATGAATTACTGTGGCGGTAAAGAAAAGATGCTTCGGCAAGCTTCGCATGACGTGCTGTGTTATGACGTTCAGGAAGCAAATTTAGTGTATGCCCATGGCTGCCAGATACCGTTCTGCATCCAGCGCGGCCATGCAGCCGGTGCCGGCAGCCGTCACGGCCTGGCGGTAGGTGTAGTCCTGCACGTCGCCGCAGGCAAACACGCCATCGATGTTGGTCTTGCTGGTGCCGGGGATGGTTTTCAGGTACCCCTGCTCGTCGTGGTGCAGATAAGGTTGGAAAATTTTGGAATTTGGCTCGTGCCCAATGGCCACAAAGAAGCCCGTCAGCGCGATTTCGCGGGTTTCGTGGGTCAGCACGTTTTTCACGCGCACGCCTTCCACCGCGTGCTCACCCAGAATCTCATCCGTCACCGTGTCGAACAGCACCTCAATCTTGGGGTTGTCGAGCACGCGCTGCTGCATGATTTTCGAGGCCTTCATCTCGCTCTTGCGCACAATCATGGTCACCTTGCTGCACAGGTTGGCGAGGTAAGTCGCCTCCTCCGCTGCCGTGTCGCCCGCGCCTACAATGGCCACTTCCTGCCCACGGTAGAAGAAGCCGTCGCACACGGCACAAGCCGAAACGCCCGAGCCATTCAGTTTGGCCTCCGACGGAATACCCAGCCACTTAGCCGAAGCACCCGTGGCAATAATCACGGCATCGGCCGTCAGTTCGGTCGTTTCATCAATCGTGATTTTGCGCGGATGCACCGAGAAATCTACCGCCGTCGCAATACCGTACCGGATATCCGTACCGAAGCGAGTAGCTTGTTTTTTCAGGTCCTCCATCATCTCCGGCCCCATAATTCCGTCCGGATAACCGGGAAAATTCTCCACGTCGTTGGTAATCGTCAACTGACCGCCGGGCTGCAAACCCATGTACATAACGGGGGCCATATTTGCGCGAGCGGCATAAATGGCGGCAGTATAACCAGCCGGCCCGGAGCCGATAATCAGGCATTTGATGTGTTCAGACATTGAATGAGCGGGAAGCTTTAGCTTGCCGTTTTAGAGCTGATTTTCAAAATAAAAGTCTCGCGGCAAGCTGAAGCTTGCCGCACGAGCGGTACAAAAAACCCCAACCTTACAGCCGGGGTTTTTTGCAACAACAAAACTAAGCAGAAGTTAGCCCAGGTAAGGCTTCAGCGCCTTCGAGCGCGACGTGTGCCGCAGACGACGAATCGCCTTCTCTTTAATCTGACGCACCCGCTCACGGGTCAGGTTAAACTTCTCACCGATTTCTTCCAGCGTGAGGGCGGCTTCGCCATTCAGCCCGAAGTAAAGCGTAATTACATCTGCCTCACGCTTGGTGAGCGTGCTCAACGCACGCTGCACTTCCTTGCGGAGCGAGTCGTTCATCAGGGCCATGTCCGGCGATTCCTCGTCCTCGTTTTCGAGCACGTCGAGCAGGCGGTTTTCCTCGCCTTGCACAAACGGCGCATCCACCGATACGTGACGGCCCGAAATCTTCAAGGTGTCTACCACTTCCGAGGTAGTCAACTCCAGCACTTCAGCAATTTCCTCGGGCGAAGGCTCGCGCTCGAATTTCTGCTCCAGCTCCGAGAAGGATTTGCTGATTTTGTTCAGCGAACCCACGCGGTTCAGGGGCAGACGCACGATGCGGCTCTGCTCAGCCAGGGCCTGCAGAATCGACTGGCGAATCCACCAAACGGCGTACGAGATGAATTTAAAACCACGGGTTTCGTCAAAACGCTTAGCCGCTTTGATAAGACCAAGGTTGCCCTCGTTGATGAGGTCACCTAGGCTAAGGCCTTGGTTCTGATACTGTTTTGCTACCGACACTACGAAACGCAGGTTGGCCTTGGTCAATTTTTCCAGCGCCTGCTGGTCCCCGTCGCGGATACGCTGCGCGAGCGTCACCTCCTCGTCGGGCGTGAGCAAATCAACCTTGCCAATCTCCTGGAGGTACTTGTCCAGCGACTGGCTTTCGCGGTTGGTAATCTGCTTACTAATTTTTAGCTGTCTCATTGGGGACTAGGTAAGAACGATATCTGATGGGGTTATACGAAAGAAAAAGCCGTCCGGACAGTCCCCTAAGTCAGAGGTAGCCAACAGGCTTCCGCTGACATTAGTTCGGACTGCCCTCACAACTACGCCTGAGCTTCGCCGTTGCTGGCGGCAGCCGTTTCCGGCTTGGGCAGCAACACCTTGCGCGACAAGCGGTACTTGCCGGTTTTCTTATCGATTTCCACCAGTTTCACGTCGATATCCTGCCCCACTTCCAACAAACCTTCCAGCGTCTGAATCCGCTCGTGCGTCACTTCCGAGATGTGCAGCAGGCCGTCTTTGCCCGGCATAATCTCCACGAAAGCACCGTAGGGCTGAATTGAGCGCACTTTGCCTTTGTACACCTCGCCCACTTCGGGCTGCGCAGCGATGGCGCGGATGCGGTCGATGGCGCCCTGCATGTCCTCCTGGTTGGAGGCGTAGATGCTCACGTGGCCCTTCTCGTCCTTCTCCTCGATAATCACCGTAGCGTTGGTGTCTTTCTGAATCTGCTGAATGACTTTGCCGCCCGGCCCGATTACCGCACCGATGAATTCTTTGTCGATGAGCATCTTGTGCGAGCGCGGCGTGTGAGGCTTCAGCTCGGCCGCCGGAGCGGCAATGGTCTTCGCCATTTCGGCGAGGATGTGCAGGCGGCCGGCGCGGGCCTGGTGCAGCGCGGCGGTCAGAATCTCATTGCTCAGGCCCTGGATTTTGATGTCCATCTGGCAGGCGCAAATGCCTTTCTCCGTGCCGGTCACTTTGAAGTCCATGTCGCCGAGGTGGTCCTCGTCGCCGAGAATATCGCTCAGCACAGCATATTCGCCGGTTTCTTTATCCTGAACCAGACCCATCGCAATGCCCGAAACGGCACCCGTGATTTTCACACCGGCGTCCATCAGCGCCAGCGAGCCGGCGCAAACGGTGGCCATCGAGCTGGAGCCGTTCGACTCCAGAATGTCCGACACAATGCGGATGGTGTAGGGATTTTCCTCTTCGGGGGGCAGCACTTGCTTCAGCGAGCGCAGGGCCAGGTTGCCGTGGCCGATTTCGCGACGGCCAGCGCCCCGGTTTGGCTTCACTTCGCCGGTCGAGAAACCGGGGAAGTTGTAGTGCAACATGAATTTCGAGTAGCCCTTGGCCAGCGGCTGGTCGATGATTTGCTCATCGAGCTTGGTACCGAGCGTGGCCGTGGTCAAGCTCTGGGTTTCGCCGCGGGTGAAAATGGCCGAGCCATGCGCACCGGGCAGGTAGTTGATTTCCGACCAGATGGGACGAATTTCGGTGAGCTGACGGCCGTCGAGACGCACCCGCTCCTTCACCATCATATCACGAATAGCCTTCTTCTCGGCCGAGCTATAGTAGCGGCTGAACATCTTCATGTTCAACTCGGCATCCACGGACAGCAGGTGCTCAAGCACTGCTTTTTTCACTGCCGAAAAGCCTTCCTTGCGGCCGGCTTTGCTGGTGTTGCCGCTGCGGGCCACGTCGTAAGCCCCCTGGTACACGGCGTCGAGAATGGTCTTTTTCAGCTCCTCGTTCTCCTCGTACTTGGGGTACTCGCGGGTCGGCGAATCGGCCGTGCGGCCCACGGCCTCGGCCAACTCCTTTTGCAGCTGGCACTGGGCCTTGATGGCTTCGTGGCCGAAGGCAATGGCCGCCACCATTTCCTCTTCGCTCACTTCCTGCATGGCGCCTTCCACCATGGCCACGGAGTCGGCGGTCGCGCCCACCATCAGGTCCATGTCGGCGCGGGCCAGGTCGGAAGTCTTGGGGTTAATCTGGAACTGGCCGTCGATGCGCGCCACGCGCACTTCGGAAATCGGGCCGGCAAACGGAATGTCGGAAATCGACAGCGCAGCCGAGGCGGCCAGGGCGGCCAGCGCGTCGGGTTGAACTTCTTTATCAGCCGAGATGAGGGTAATCATTACCTGCACCTCGTAGTGGTAGTCTTTGGGGAACATCGGCCGCAGGATGCGGTCGACCAGGCGGCAAATCAGGATTTCGTAGTCGCTCAGGCGGCCTTCGCGGCGCTGAAACGAGCCGGGAATCTTACCGGCCGAGCCGAATTTCTCCTGATAATCCACCGACAGCGGCAGAAAATCAACGCCTTCGCGCTGGCTCGGGGCCGAAACCACCGTGGCGAGCAGCATGGTATCGCCGAGGCGAACCACAACGGCGCCGTCGGCAAATTTGGCCAGCTTGCCGGTTTCGATGGAGATGACGCGGCCGTCGGGCAGCGCCAGGGTTTTGGTAATGGCGTGGGGTTGGGACATCAGCGGGATTTGCTTGGAAAAGCGACAGCGGGCGAGCAGCCAAAAACGAGTACCGCGCACGGCCCTCGTTACTCAGGGGCTCCGATGGGAAAACAGCTTTCCGGGCCGGCCTCGGGGCCAAACCAACCCGAACAAAAAAAGAGTAGGGAACCTTCGTTGGAAGGCTCCCTACTCTCAGATTCTGGACTTACTTACGGATGCCCAGCTCCTTGATGATGGCGCGGTAGCGGTTGATTTCGCGGTGCTGCAGGTAATCCAGCATGCTGCGGCGCTTACCTACGAGCTTGAGGAGGCCCAGGCGGGTGCTGTGGTCCTTCTTGTTCACCTTCAGGTGCTCGGTGAGGTGGGTGATGCGGTGCGTGAAAAGGGCGATTTGCGATTCAGCCGAGCCGGTATCGGTTTTCACTTTCTGCAGGCTGTTCTTCTCGAAGATGGCCTGTTTTGCTTCTGTAGTTAAAATCATCGGTTGATAGGTGTTACCCCGTCTTAGATTTTAGAATGAAAAAAGAAATTTGAGTACCCCACACATTGGGGTGCCGCAAAGGTAAGAAATTTTAAAACAGGATGAAAGTGCGTTGGCGAGATTTGTATGGCTTGTGGCCTGAAATCAGGCGACAACCTCTTCTTTCGGCTCCGTGATTTTGCGCAGCGCCGGAATGCCCAGGCGTTGCGGCAGCCGCCGCCAGAAGTCCAGTTCCAGCAGCCCGGAGTCATTATAAGCTTGGTAGAGAAAGAACAAACCCGCCGGTAGCAGCACCAGGTTCGACATCCACATGCCCACTCCTACCGGCATCACAAACTCGCGCCCGTACTTCTCGCCCATGATGCTGAGCACGTAATAGACGATGAAAAAGAGGATGGAAATAAGAATGGGCACGCCCAGACCGCCTTTTTTGATAATAGAGCCCAGCGGCGCACCAATCAGAAACATCAGCAGCACCGCGACGGATTGCGAGTATTTCCGGTACACTTCAATTCGGAACAGCGCCGAGTTGCGGGCGTAGTCATTCAGCCGCTCGGAGGTAGAACTTGCGAAAGACTGAAGATTGCGGGCCCGGTTAGTAGCCTGTTGAATAATAGGAGCGGTAACGGGCGCCAGTTTTGTCACCGGCACCTGGATGCTTTCGGCCTTTTGGTTGGCCTTGCGGCCGGTGGTATCGAACCGCGCGAAGGTGTAGTACGCATTCATTTGCCGGGGAAGCTGCTTCTGCTCCATGTGCAGCTTCTTCTGCACCGAATCAGTAGCGGAATGCAATTGCGGAATGTTGAGCATCATCCGGTTCTCCTTGAACAAGTCCTCTTTGGTACGGCCTAAGCTGAACGAAGCCAGCGAAAACGTAATGACATTGTGGTCGAACCCCTGGCGCACGAAGCTGGCCCCGGCGCGGTCGCGGGCATCGGGCTGCTCGATGTAGTTGTGCCCGTGAAAGAGTTCCAGGCTCAGGTAACCGCCCCCATGCGTGGTAAACATGCGGCCGGAATCGGCCAGCATCACCGTGGCGTTGCCCGACTTCTGGGTGTGGTCGTAAATCATGACGCCGTGCAGCCGGTCGCCGTTTTCGCCGGTCTTCTTATCTACCTTGATGGTATAGCCGGGAATGCCGCTGTAAAACACGCCTTCGCGGATATCCAGGGCCAGTTTTTGCTGACGCACGTCCCACAGCAGGCTATACGCTTTGAGGTTGGCCTTGGGCACAATGGTTTCATTGAACCAGAACGCGCCGATGGCCAGCCCCGCCGTGAGCAGCAGCACCGGCCGCAGAATGCGCGTGAGCGCAATTCCTGACGCTTTAATGGCCGTTAGTTCGTGGTGCTCGCCCAGGTTGCCGTAAGTCATCAGCGAGGACAGCAGTACGGCCAGCGGCAGCGAAACAGGCACAATGAGCACGCTGAAATAGAACAGCAGTTGCAGCAGCACCCCAGTACCTAAATCCTTGCCGATAATATCGTCCAGATACTTGAGCAAGGTGTGCGTGAGCAGAATAAACTGCACCACCGCGAAGGTGAGCAGAAACGGGCCGGCAAAGGCCTTCAGAATAAGCTTGTCGAGCTTTTTGAGCATGGCAGGTAGCGCTTGGAGGCGCAAAAGAACGCGCCAGCGCAAAAACGAAAGTTCAGGTAAAAAAGTACCTCGGAGATATTTAGAAAAGCATTTGGCCGGTTAGCCGCCTACCTGGTCGCGCAGCTTGGCCACCAGGCTTTCCCACATCTCGTGCTGTTCAGCAGCATCGTGGCCCGCAGAGTAATCCACCACGCGCAGGTAGACTTCATCCGTCACCTGGGAGGAATCGAGGGTAAATTCCAGGAAATTGGCGTCGGGCAACGGCTGGCGGTGGTCGTCGAGGAATACGAAGCGCACGGCCTTGTTGAGGCGCTGGCCCGAAATCTCGGCGTAGTGGTTGTCGTTATCCCAGATAAAATTGAGGCGTTGGCCTTCCACGTAGCGTACATCGTCGCAAAACCACTGCGAAAGGCCCGAGGCCGTAGCCAAGTAAGGAAAAAGAATCTTGGGTGACGCATTAATGGGGAATTCCACCACGAAACGCGTTTTAGTTTGAGTATCAGGCAATGCCATAGGACGAAGATGAAGGAAGCCGAGCGCCGCTGCCGTAAAACAGGCGGAACACAGAAGAAATACAGTATTATTTGGCCCAGCGACTTGTTTCGGGGCCTTTTGCAGCGTTACCTTTGCACCCACAAAAACCCGGCGGGGTAGCTCAGCTGGTTAGAGCACAGGATTCATAACCCTGAGGTCGGCGGTTCGAGCCCGCCTCCCGCTACGTCGAAAACCGTTTCAGTCTGGTACTGGAGCGGTTTTTTTGTTTCCAGTCCTTTTAGGTCAACCAATGGCCCGACTCATCACGGAGCGAAAACAACCCAGCGGGCCAGTCAGCCCCGGCCAAAAACAAGAAAACGCTGAACCCAAGGGCCAGCGTTTTCTTGGTGGATAGCGCGCAGGGACAGTTATTTTGCCTTCTCCACGATGCCTTTGAAGGCTTCGGGGTGGTTGAGAGCCAAATCAGCCAGCACTTTGCGGTTGAGCTCGATGCCAGCCTTCTTCAGGCCGCCCATCAGCTGCGAGTACGACAGGCCGTGCTCACGAGCGCCGGCGTTGATACGCTGAATCCAGAGGGCACGGAATTCGCGCTTCTTTACTTTACGGTCGCGGTAAGCGTAGAGCAGGCCTTTTTCAACGGCATTCTTGGCTACGGTCCACACGTTTTTGCGACGGCCATAGTAGCCTTTCGCCAAACGCATGATTTTCTTACGGCGGTGGCGCGAGGCCACGTGGTTGACACTTCTTGGCATAACCTTGAGAGTTTTTGGCAGCCGGCGACGGGTGAAGGTCTTAAGGCCGGAAGCCTGGTGAAATTTTAAATTATTGGGTGACTTACGGCGTTAAGCTGGACGGGGCAAAAGCCACGCACTCACTAGCAACCAGTAAAATCAGATGTTCAACATCTGGCGCACACGGTTCATGTCGGCGCTGCTCACGAGGCCGGTGTGGGTCAGGCCGCGCTTCTGCTTGGTCGTCTTCTTCGTGAGGATGTGTGATTTGAAGGCGTGCTTCCGCTTCACCTTGCCCGTTCCGGTGAGCGCAAAGCGCTTCTTAGCACCGGATTTCGTCTTTACTTTCGGCATTGTAGTAAGTGTTGGAGGGTTGGTTGTTGATTGTTGATTGCTGACTGACCAAGGGTCGGGAAGCCATCTTCAACCGGGTAAAATCTATTCGGCGGCGTCGGCAGCGGGTGCCGGAGCCGGTTCGGAGGTCTTGTTAGTGGCTTCTGCCGGCTTGGGAGCTTTCGGCTTGGCATCGGCAGCAGGCTTGGCGGCGGGTTTCACTACGGCAGCCGCTTTCGGAGCCAGGTAGAGGAACATGCGCTTGCCTTCGAGCTTGGGCAACTGCTCTACTTTGGCGAGGTCCTCGAGGGCCTGGGCAAACTTGAGCAGCAGGATTTCGCCCCGCTCCTTAAACACGATGCTGCGCCCCACGAAGTGCACGTAGCTCTTGATTTTCGCGCCCTCGCGCAAAAACTCCTGGGCGTGCTTCACCTTGAAAGCGAAGTCGTGCTCGTCGGTGTTGGGACCGAAGCGGATTTCCTTGAGCACGACCTTGGTCTGCTTGGCTTTCAGCTCGCGGGTTTTCTTCTTCTGCTCGTACTTGAATTTCGAGTAGTCGATGACGCGGCAAACGGGCGGCACGGCGGTGGGCGAAATCTCAACGAGGTCGAGGTTTTGTTCCTGCGCCATCTTCCGGGCCTGGTCGGTCGGATAGATGCCTTGTTCGACGTTGTCGCCAACGAGGCGCACTTCGCGAGCAGTGATTTTTTGATTGATTTTGAACGGCTCTTCCACCTGCTGGCGGGGCACGTACCGACGATTCGGAGCTGCTATGGTTTGGTCCTCCTGCTAAAAAAGTGGCGGGGAATGAGATTCTGGGCGGTTTAGGCCGGGTAAGGCCTGGTTATCAGGGGGCAAATATCGGTGTTTTAAATGGGAAAGCCAAGCTGCGTGCCGAAGGAATTTATAGAAGCCTGTTAAATCATTGCTACGCTGAACGTAATGAAGCACCTTATCACGCCTGAACGACTTGTTCTAACGGAATAAGGTGCTTCATCATGTTTAGCATGACAAGCTTGTAATCAGCAGCTTACATTGCATCCACCATCTGGCTCTGCACGCTTTTCACAAACGCCTCCAGCGGCATGGAGCCAAGGTCGCCCTCGCCGTGCTTGCGCACGGAGATGATGTTATCCTGGGCTTCCTTCTCGCCTACGACCAGCAGATAAGGAATCTTACCCATTTCAGCGTCGCGGATTTTGCGGCCGATGCGCTCGTCGCGGCCGTCCACGGTGCCGCGCAGGTCGTGCTGCTCCAGCTGCGCTTTCACCTGGTAGGCGTAGTCGCTGTACTTGTCGGAAATCGGCAGCACGATGAACTGCTCGGGCGTGAGCCAGAGCGGGAAGTTGCCGCCGCAATGCTCGATGAGCACGGCCACGAAGCGCTCCAGCGAGCCGAACGGCGCGCGGTGAATCATCACGGGGCGCTGCTTGGAGTTGTCGGCGGCGGTGTATTCAAGGTCGAAACGCTCGGGTAGGTTGTAGTCGACCTGAATGGTACCCAACTGCCAGCGGCGGCCAATGGCGTCGCGCACCATGAAGTCGAGCTTGGGGCCGTAGAAAGCGGCTTCGCCGTATTCGGTGACGGTGTTGAGGCCTTTTTCGAGGGCAGCTTCCTGGATGGCGCTTTCGGCCTTTTCCCAGTTTTCGTCGGAGCCGATGTACTTGGTTTTGTTCTCGGGGTCGCGCAGGGAAATCTGGGCGGTGAAATCGGGGAAATCGAGGGCTTTGAGCACGTAGAGCACGATGTCAATCACATTCATAAACTCCTCCTTCACCTGGTCGGGGCGGCAGAAAATGTGGGCGTCGTCCTGCGTGAAACCGCGTACGCGGGTGAGGCCGTGCAGCTCGCCCGACTGCTCGTAGCGGTACACGGTGCCGAATTCGGCGAGGCGAACGGGCAGGTCGCGGTAGCTGCGGGGCTCGGTTTTATAGATTTCGCAGTGGTGCGGGCAGTTCATCGGCTTGAGGAAGAATTCCTCGCCGGGGTTAGGCGTTTTGATGGGCTGGAACGAGTCAGCGCCGTACTTTTCGTAGTGGCCGCTAGTCACGTATAACTCTTTGGCGCCGATGTGGGGCGTTACGACGGGCGAGTAGCCGGCCTTCACCTGGGCTTTGCGCAGGAACTGCTCAAGACGCTCGCGCAGGGCGGTGCCTTTGGGCAGCCACAAGGGCAGCCCCGCTCCTACTTTCTCCGAGAAAGCGAACAACTTCAGCTCTTTGCCCAGCTTGCGGTGGTCGCGGCGCTTGGCTTCTTCGAGGCGTTCGAGGTACTCGGCAAGGTCCTTGGCTTTGGGGAAAGTGATGCCGTAGAGGCGCGTGAGCTGCTTGTTTTTCTCATCGCCACGCCAGTAGGCCCCGGCCACGTTCATCAGCTTGGCCGCCTTGATGATGCCGGTGTCGGGGATATGCGGGCCGCGGCAGAGGTCGGTGAAGCCGCCTTGCGTATAGAAGGTGATGTTGCCGTCTTCAAGGTTTTCGAGCAGCTCCAGCTTGTAGGGGTCTTGCTTTTCGGTGAAGTAGGCAATGGCGTCGGCTTTCGAAACTTCCTTACGCTCGTACCGGCTCTTGTTTTTGGCCAGCTCCAGCATCTTCTTCTCGATTTCGGGAAAGTCTTCGCTGCTAATGCTGCGGCCTTCACCGAGGTCGACGTCGTAATAGAAGCCGTTTTCAATGGCCGGGCCGATGGCCAGCTTCACGCCGGGGTACAGCGCTTCGAGCGCTTCGGCCATGAGGTGAGCCGAAGAGTGCCAGTAGGTGGACTTGCCGGCGGTGTCGTTCCAGGTGAGGATGCTGACGGTGGCGTTGTCAGGTAGGGAGCGGTGGAGGTCGCGCACGTCGCCGTTCACGGTGACGGCGAGGGCATTGCGCGCAAGGCCTTCGGAGATGCTGGCGGCAACGTCGTAGCCGGTAGCGCCGTCGGGCAGCTGGCGATGGGAGCCGTCGGGGAGAGTGATATTGAGCATAATACTAAGTAAAAAGTCCCCGCTTGGGGCAGGCAAGGCGCAAGTTAGCACTTGTGCCGGGAGGGGCGGTATTTTTTTCGGGCAAAGTGCGCACAGCAAACCCCAGTACTTGCTTCCGAAGCTGGTTTTCGAGCTATTGCTTGCCCGTCATTGAATTCAGGGGCGAAACCGGCGCAATGGGCTCGATGCGGGGCCTAGCCACGGGGCGGCGGTAGTAATAGCGTGGAGTAGTGCGCAGGCTATCAGGCAGCGAGGCTTGCACTGCCCCGTTCATCTTCCAGACCTTGAAGGTCCAATGCGGGTTGCCGGGATTCTCCGCCACCAACAAACGGTATTGGGCCAAAGCCTCAGGCAGGCGGTTTTGGGTTTCGAGGGCCTCGGCCAGCAGGGCGCGGGCTTCGGGCAGGCGCGGGTTGCGGCGCAGGGCGCGGGTGAGGTGCTGGATGACGGCAACGGGCTGTCGGGCTTTGGCAGCGGCCAGGCCCAGGCGATAATCGGCCCGGTACACGGTGGTATCGAGGGCCAGGGCACGGCGGTAGTACCACAGGGCGCTATCGGGGCGGCCTTGCAATTCCAGCTGGCGGCCGTAGTCGTAGCGCAGCAGGCCGGAAGTCGTGTCGAGCTTCATCCCGAGCGCGGCGTAGCGGGCCGCCTCGGCGGGAATGCGCCAAGCATTCAGCAGGAAAGCTAATTGGTGCAGGATTTCGGGCTCGCGGGGGCTGCGGGCCAAGGCATCCTGCAAATACTGCACGGCCGTGCTGGTATCGGCGGTGGCAGCGTAGGCCAGGCCCTTGTAGAAAAGGGCGGCGGGCTGGTCGGGGTCGAGGCGCAGGGTGCGGTCGAGGTTATCGAGGGCGGCGGGGTAATTGCGGGCGGCCAAGTGGGTTTCGCCCACAAAAAGCGGCAGTTCGGGGCCAGAGAAACCCCGGTCGGCGGCCTGGCGGGCGGCGGCCAACGCAGCGGGCAATTGGCCGAGCGCGCGGTAGGCTTTGGCTTGAATGAAGTATAGATTACCGTCGGAATCGTCTATTTCCAAAGCAGCGGCCACGTCGGTAAGGGCGGCGGTGGGCTGGCCGGCGGCGAGGCGCAGGGTGGCGCGGCGGGCCAGTAGCGCCGTATTGCGGGGTTCGCGGGCAATGGCCCCGTTAAGTTCGTCGGCCTGTACGCGGGGGCCGCTTTGCACAGTGGCAAGGTTTACCAGCGTATCGGGCTGTTCGGAGGGCGCGGACTGGCAGGCTGCCACGACCAGGCTCAAACAGCCCACCAGCGGCAGCCAACGCGAAGAAAACCGTACCGAAACCGAGAAGCGCATGGTCATGTAAATGCAAAGCTAGCAGCTACTGCTTGCGGCTGAGGGTATCGCGGCGCGCCCGAATGGAATCAACCGGAGTCAAAATCGCGGGTTTGGGCTTTTTGCCTTCACGCACCCGGCGCTTCTGGCGACGGGCATCGGCGCGGAGTAATGGGGGCAGCATTTTCCGGCACAAACGACTCACCACCAAATCTTCGCTGGTAATAGTGGGCAGGCGCTCGGCTTCGCGCAGCAAGGCAATGGCCCGGCGGCGGCGCCCCTGGTAAACATACATCCGGGCCAAATCATAGCAAAACTGGAGATTTTGCGGGGCCAGCTCGCGGGCTTTTTCCAGGTCGGCCATGGCTTCTTTGCTGTCGCCGCCAGGGGGCACGCCGCCCAGCACAATTTTGCTGTAGAGGCGTTCAATTAAGTTATAGTGCGCCACGCGGTACTGCCAGCGGCCGCGTAGCTGCCAGGTTTCGGGCAGGTCGGGGCGGCGCTCGGTGGCCAGGTACACGTGCGAGCGTAGGTCGCGGAAAGCTTTGAGGCGCGCTCCGGCCCGGTATAGCGTGGCCTGGTTGAACAGGGCCAACGCCACGGCATAGTTGCTTTCGCCCCCTTCGGGCCGAAGCAGCAGGGCACGGTCGGCGTATTGCCGGCCGAGGTCGAAATACGCCGATTTACGCGTTTCGTCAGAATAGCGGGTGCCGATTTTTACGCTTAGCACCGCAGCCTGCCACAGGGCCAGGTAATGGGCTGGCACGGCTTTCAGGATTTCCTGATACACGGCCAAAGCTTCGGAATCCTTGAAGCTGTTGGCGAGCGCGGCGGCCTGGAATAGCTTGACACGCACGGCGGGCGGGTCGGACGGTGGCGCAACTACTGGCACCTGGCGCGCAGCGGGTTTTGCCGGGCGGGGCCGGATTTGCGCGGCCGCTGGCAGCATCATGAGTGCACTGAGCATTACGGCGCTACTGAGCCCGCCCCGCCCCCACCGGACTGCCAGGACCAAGCACGACCACCACCGAAACAACACAAGCATAAACGCAAAGAAAGGGCGCAAAAAGATTCGGAAGTAGCGGAATCAAGCCGGACAGCCTCATTCAAGCTGCCGCCCGGCTTCCAAGCTGCCGCCCGGCTTCATTCCATTGCCTCCCGAGCGGGACGCGCTAAAACAGCCCCAACTGCGCCTTGGGCCGCTTCAGCAGCTCTTGGGCGCGGGCCACTTCCTCGGCGGTCACATCGACGGGGCCGGCCGGCTCGGCTTGCGCTTCGGGCCCGGCCGGATTTTCACCGGGTTTAGGAGTGGCGGCGCGCTTCTTCACTTCGCGGCGCTGCGGCTCAGGGCCTTCGTCGGTGAGCAGCGTGAGGGCGTGGATTTTGTAGTAGTTGAGCTTGTTGCCCATCGCCTTCCAGCCTTTCACGTCGATAAACTCGTGCAACGCAATTTTCTCGGTTTCCTTGTCGGCCTTCTTGTCCTTCTGGATTTTTACTTCCACCAGCGGCTCGGGATTGGCCGTCACGGCCAGCATTTTCGAGCCTTTGGCTTCCGAAATAAAGGTAAAGCGCTTGCCTAGCGTGCTGGTTTCAATTTTGAACCGCTTGACGTAGTGGATTTTGGTTTCCCCATCGAGGTACACCGTTGAAAGTACCGTGTCGGGCTCCAGCTTGCGCAGCAGCACCATGTTGGGCACGTCGAAGTGGATGGCCGGGTCGGGCGCAGTCAGCTCGTAGCTGCCGTCCTTGTGCACCACCAGCAGCACGTTTTCGGTATCGAAAGTGCCCAGGTAGCGGCCGTGGCCAGCCGTGTTGAGACGGCCCACCACGCTGTCGAAGAACATTTCGCGGCCGCCCAGGGTCGAGTCGCCCAGCGTTTTCTGGGTGATTTTCTTAATGGGCTGCTTGGTCACGATGTTACCCATCGAGCCTTTGCCTTTGATGCTGAGCTCGGCAAAATCGAAGTCGAACTGCTTTACCCGCGCCGGTGCTTTATCGGAAAGCTGAATGCTGACGATTTCCGACTCCGAGTTGGGGTTGGCCGTGAGGTAGAGGGTTTTGGTGCCCTTTGTGCCCTTGGTCAGGTCGTAGGTTTTGTCGCGGGTGATGCCCGACACCAGGAAGCGTTTGGCAAAGCTGATGCCCGAGGCGCCGTCGAGGTACACCATGTTGTACACCAACCGGTCGTCGTTCTTATTATAGACACCAACGTGCAGGATATCCTTGCCCACGAAGGTTTTATCTCCGATTTTGGTCACCATAAACGTGCCGTCGCGCTTGATGGCAATGATGTCGTCCAAATCGGAGCAATCGCATACAAATTCGTCCTTTTTGAGGCCGTAGCCCACAAAACCGTCCACGCGATTCACGTAGAGCTTCTGGTTGGCGATGGCCACTTTCTGGGCCGTCACCACGTCGAAGGTGCGGAGCTGGGTTTTGCGCTCGCGGCCCGCGCCATACTTCTTCAGCAGGCCCTCGAAGTAGGCAATGGCGTAGCGCGTGAGGTTGGCCAGGTGGTCGGCCACTTCGGCCAGCTCGGCTTCCAGCCGCTGCAAGTATTCATCGGCCTTGAAGCCGTCATATTTCGAAATGCGCTTGATGCGGATTTCGGTCAGACGCGTGAGGTCATCCTCGGTAACGGGGCGGCGCAGCACGATGCGCTGGTCGTCGGCCTTGGCCTTCTCCCCTTCCACGCGCACAAATTTCTTCAGGCCCTTGTCAATCGTTTCGAGGATTTCGGGCCAGGTTTCGCACTCCTCAATCTTGCGATAGATGCGGTTTTCGATGAAAATCTTCTCCAGCGAGGCGTTGTGCCACTTTTCCCAGAGCTCGTCCTGGCGGATTTCCAGCTCGCGCTCCAGCAGGCGTACGGTGGCCTTGGTGCTCAGCCGCAGCACGTCCTCCACGCCCACAAAGCGGGGCTTTTCATCGATGATGACGCAGGTATTAGGCGAGATGCTGATTTCGCAGTCGGTGAAGGCGTACAGCGCGTCCATGGTCAGGTCGGGCGACACGCCGGCCGGCAGCTGCACCTGAATTTCCACGTCGGCGGCCGTGTTGTCGACCACCTTCTTAATCTTGATTTTGTTGGCTTCCGAAGCCTTCACAATGCTCTCCATCAGCGCCGTGGTGGTGGAGCCGTAGGGAATATCACGGATAACGAGCAGCGTTTTGTCGACTTTCTCGATGGTGGCGCGCAGCCGAATTTTGGCCCCGCGCATGCCCGAGTTGTAGTTGCTCACGTCGCACAGGCCGCCGGTCGAAAAGTCCGGAAACAGCTGCACTTCCTTGCCCCGCAGCACGTCGATGCTGGCCTTGCACAGCTCACGGAAGTTGTGGGGCATAATCTTGGTGCTCAGGCCTACGGCAATGCCTTCCACGCCCTGTGCCAGCAGCAGCGGGAATTTCACGGGCAGCGTGGTGGGCTCGCGCTTGCGGCCGTCGTAGCTCAGCTGCCACTCGGTGGTATCGGGGTTGAATACCACATCGAGGGCAAACTTCGAGAGGCGCGCTTCGATGTAGCGGGGGGCAGCCGCCCCGTCGCCGGTGCGCACGTCGCCCCAGTTGCCCTGGGTTTCGATGAGCAGGTCTTTCTGGCCCAGGTTCACCATGGCGTCGCCGATGCTGGCGTCGCCGTGCGGGTGGTACTGCATGGTCTGGCCGATGACGTTGGCCACTTTGTTGAAGCGGCCGTCGTCCATCTCCTTCATGGCGTGCAGAATGCGGCGCTGCACGGGCTTGAGGCCGTCCTCGATGGCCGGCACGGCGCGCTCCAGAATTACGTAGGAGGCGTAGTCCAGAAACCAGTTCTGGTACATGCCGCGCACCGTGGCCACGTCGTGAATGGTTTCACCGGGGGCGAATTTGGGCTCCTCCTCGGTTTGCTCTTCCACGGGAATAGCTTCGGCCTGGGGCGGCGTCAGGGGCACGTTGCCGAACAAATCGGCGGCCAGCGGGGCGGATTCTTCGGCCGCTTCACCAGCCGGCTCGTCAGCGAATTCGGTGGGTTCCTGGGCGTCGGCATCCGCTGCGGGCGAGAAGGCGGACAAATCAAAATCCACGGAATCACCGGGCTGTAAAAAATCCTGGTTGGGAGCGTCGGAATTGGGAGTATCGAGAGAAGCCACGAGGGAAACGAATGAGGTCGGCGTACTGCCGTCAAAAATACCGGAATCAGCGCGGAGCGCAATAAATTACAATTCCGGCACGGGCCGGAAAGTTCCCAAAATTCTTAGCGAATCAAAGTTGGCGAGTGCGCACCCAAATAAACCGCAACCCGCCTGAAAGGCCAAATTTCAGCCTTTTATCACTAAGAAACAAGCTAAATAGACTAGCTAATTACTGTCTTTTTTTGCCCTTCCGACTAATTATTGAGGTTTGAACTGACTCAAAAAGAAAAAAGCCCGAACCAAGGGCTCGGGCTTTTCCGTGGAATTTGTCGACTAGTCTACCCCTAGGCGACGTGGCAAACGTACACATAAAAAAAATTATTCCCAAACATCAGGTACTCATTCCGCGAAATTTTACTGCGCCAACGGTTGGGCTTACTTACACCCGGCTCTTCCAGCAATGAGAAGTGGCTGATGCTTTGGTTTATGCCAAATCGACTTCGGCCACCTCAGCGGCGGGCAGAATATCGGAAGTTATCAGGTCTTTTTCCAGGCGCAGGTTCTCGATAATGAATTCCTGGCGCGCCGGCGTGTTCTTGCCCATGTAATAGGTGAGCACCTGCTGGATGCTGCGGTCGGACTGCAAAATCACCGGCTCAAGTTTGATGTTCTCGCCGATGAACTTGCCAAACTCATCCGGCGAAATCTCGCCCAGGCCTTTGAAGCGCGTGATTTCGGGGTTTCGGCCCAGCTTTTTTATCGCGGCCTGCTTTTCCTGCTCGTTGTAGCAATAGATGGTTTCCTTCTTGTTGCGGACGCGGAAAAGCGGCGTTTCGAGAATGAATACGTGGCCGTTGCGCACCAAATCCGGGAAGAACTGGAGAAAGAATGTGAGCAGCAGCAGGCGGATGTGCATGCCGTCGACGTCGGCATCGGTGGCCACCACCACGCGGTTGTAGCGCAGGTGCTCGATGCCTTCCTCGATGTTGAGGGCGTGCTGCAACAGGTTCAACTCCTCGTTTTCGTACACGATTTTCTTTTTCAGCCCGAAGCAGTTCAGCGGCTTGCCGCGCAGGCTGAACACGGCCTCCAGCTCCACGTTGCGGCTCTTGGTGATGCTGCCCGAAGCAGAGTCGCCCTCGGTGATGAACAGCGTGGTCAAAAGTTCTTTTTCGGCCCCGTCCTTGGCGTTTTCGCCCAGGTGGAAGCGGCAGTCGCGCAGCTTGCGGTTGTGCAGGTTGGCTTTTTTGGCGCGCTGGTTGGCGAGTTTTTTCACGCCGGCCATGTCCTTGCGCTCCCGCTCGCTCTGCTCAATGCGCTTGCGCAGGGCCTCGGCCACCAGCGCGTTTTTGTGCAGGTAGTTGTCGAGGTGCTCCTTAACGAAATCGAGAATGAAGCCGCGGACGGTGGGGCCGTCTTCGCCCATGTTCACCGAGCCCAGCTTGGTCTTGGTTTGCGATTCAAACACCGGCTCCTGCACGCGCACCGAAATGGCCGCGATGATGCTGGCCCGAATGTCGGAAGCGTCGTAGTCCTTCTTGTAGAATTCGCGCACGGCCTTCACCACGGCTTCGCGGAAGGCGGCTAAGTGCGTGCCGCCCTGGGTGGTGTACTGGCCGTTCACGAAGGAATAGTACTCCTCGCCGTAGTCGTTGCCGTGCGTCATGGCCATCTCAATGTCCGGCCCTTTCAGGTGGATGATGGGGTAGCGCAGGTGTTCTACATCGGCCTTGCGGGCGAGCAGGTCGAGCAGGCCGTTTTCGGAATAATATTTCTGGCCGTTGAAGTTGATGGTGAGGCCAGCGTTGAGGTAAACGTAGTTCCAGATTTGATTTTCGAGGTACTCCGGGATGAAGCGGTAGTTCTTGAAAATCGTGTCGTCGGGCTGAAACACCACCAGCGTGCCGTTGCGCTGGCTGGTTTTCTGGGGCTTGGGGTCGGCCATGAGCTTGCCCTGGGCAAACTCGGCGGCCTTGAGGATGCCTTCGCGCACGCTCTGCACCAGGAAGTAGCCGCTGAGGGCGTTCACGGCCTTGGTGCCCACGCCGTTGAGGCCGACCGATTTCTGAAATACCTTGCTGTCGTACTTGCCGCCGGTGTTGATTTTGCTCACTACGTCGACCACTTTGCCCAGCGGAATGCCGCGGCCGTAGTCGCGCACCTGCACTTTGGAGTCCGAAATCTTGATGTCGATGGTGCGGCCGTGGCCCATCACGTGCTCGTCGATGCAGTTGTCGACGACTTCCTTCACCAGCACGTAAATGCCGTCGTCGTACGCCGAGCCATCGCCGAGCTTGCCGATGTACATGCCGGGCCGCAGGCGAATGTGCTCGCGCCAGTCCAGCGAGCGGATGCTGTCTTCGTTGTAGCCGTGGTCGGCCGCGGCCGGGGCGAGCGGTAATTGTTCGTCGTTCATCTAAAAAATCCGTAAGGAGGGCAGTTCTGGGGTAAAATAACGCAGAAAACAGCGGCACGGCAAGCCGGCTGCTGCCAGTTAACTTAGCCAGTTCCGCCAAATTATTTAGTTTTCAACACTGCTCCCACCGTTCAGGTTCACCGGACTGGTGGCTGACGCCTTGCTTTTCTGCTCTCCTCCCCTTGTTGATTTTCGCTTGATAAATATGTTTCCCCGCCCCAATAGCATCAACCAGCCGCGCAACCTGCCCTCGCCCACGCAAAACCACGCGCCGGCCGAGGTGAAGCAGTCGCCGATAGTTCACTACACCTTTTTGCTGATTGGGCTCTCGTTGCTGGTGTTTGTGCTGCACAAGCTAGACGGCGTGCTGCTGCCCATTCTGTTTGCCGGGCTGCTCGCGGTGCTGCTGCTGCCGCTGGTGGTGCAGCTGGAAAAGTGGAAGTTTCCGCGCATCTGGGCCATCATTGTGACGCTGTTGCTGCTGGTGGCGGCGCTGGCGGGCCTGTGCTACCTCTTCGGCACGCAGCTGCTGACGTTGCGCGACGAGCTGCCCAAGCTCCAGGCCAAGTCGCTGGTGTACTTCGACCAGATGCAGCAGTGGGCCAGCGTGAAGTTTGGCTACCAGCCCATGAGCAAGGAAGAGTTGATTGACTCCTCGATGAAATCGGTGAAGAAATCGGCCGGCGGCTACTTAGGCTCCACGCTTAGCATGACGGCCGCCGTGCTGAGCGTGACCACGCTGATTCCGATTTACATTTTCTGCTTTCTGTATTACCGCGACCACATGCGGCAGTTCATGTTCCGCTTCGTGGCGCCCGACAAGCGCACCACCGTGCTGCACACCATGGACAGCATTCAGACCGTGGTGCAAGCCTACATCCAGGGCCTGCTCACGGTGATTGTGGTGGTGTCGGTGCTCAATGCCATCGGACTGCTGCTGCTGGGGGTGAAATTTGCCGTGTTTTTCGCCGTGTTTGCCTCGGTGCTGGCCGTCATTCCCTACATCGGCATCATGGTGGGCTCGGCCATTCCGGCGCTGGTGACGCTGGTGGAAACCGGCTCCATTGGCAAGGCCGCGGCCGTGGTGGGCGTGTTCATGTTCGTGCAGTTTCTGGAAGGCAACTTCATCACGCCCATGATTACGGGCTCAAAGGTGAGCATCAACCCCATGGCCGCCATCGTGGCCCTCATTCTGGGCGGTGAGCTGTGGGGCACGCCGGGCATGATTCTAAGCATTCCGCTCATCGCGGTGATGAAAGTGGTATTTGATGCCAGCAAAACCACCGAGCCCTGGGGCTTTTTGCTCGGCGACGTTACCGATGGCGAGGAAACCCATATTGATAAGTCAGACGATAAACCGGGCTTTTTTGCAACGGCTTGGCGCATGATAAAGCGGATGTAGATGAATGGTTAATGCGTGCTTTTACCTATAATTAATCATTAACCGTTAACCACTAATCACTAAAACGCAACCTTCTACCGGGCTAAGCTTGTTAGCTTTCCTTTCTGACTCTCTTCCGCGCCCGATTTGTACGCCATCATCGACCTTGAAACCACCGGCGGGCAGCCCACCCAGGACCGCATCACCGAAATCGCCATTTACATCCACGACGGGGAGAAGATTGTGGACGAGTACGCCACGCTGCTCAACCCCGGCCGGGGCATTCCGCCGTTCATTACCCAGCTCACGGGCATCACCAACGACATGGTGAACGACGCGCCCAAGTTCCACGAGGTGGCCCGCAAGGTGGTGGAAATGACCGAAGGCTGCGTGTTTGTGGCCCACAACGTGCGCTTCGACTACTCGTTTCTGAAGAAGGAATTTGCCGACCTCGGCTACAATTACTCGCGCAAGACGCTGTGCACCGTGCGGCTGTCGCGCAGCCTCATTCCGGGCCAGCCCAGCTACAGCCTGGGCAAGCTGTGCCAGAACATCGGCATTCCGCTCGAAGGCCGGCACCGCGCCGCCGGCGATGCCCACGCCACGGCCCTGCTTTTTGGCAAGCTCCTCAAAATCACCAGCGAGAGCGAAGACCTGCCCCACGGCACCGATGCCAGCCACACGCTGGCCCGCGTGGATGCGCTGGCCCCGAGCGGCCGGGCGGCCAGCGCCAAAAAACCTTCGCCCAAGCGCGTGGCGGCCGTGCAGACTGCCATCCGGGAGGCGCTGATGCCGCCGCTGCTGCCGGCCTCGGTGGTCGCCAATTTGCCGCAGGCCACGGGCGTGTACTACTTCCACAACGAGGCGGGAGAGGTGATTTACGTGGGCAAGTCGATTAACATTTACAAGCGTATTCAGCAGCACTTTGCCATTGATGTGAAGTCGCGCAAGAGCCTGGAATTCAAAAATTCCATTGCCGACATTACCTGGGAGCTGACCGGCTCGGAACTAGTGGCGCTGCTGTACGAGTCGCACCTCATCAAGCAGATGAAGCCGGCCTACAACCGGGCGCAGCGGCGCTCGGTGTTTCCGGCGGGCATCTACCTGCGCATTGATGAGCAGGGCTACAAGCGCCTGGCTTATGGCCGCGCCGACGCCCGCAACGCCGAAATTCCCATCATCGCGCTGGGCAACCAGTACAAGGCGCAGGGCTTTCTCTACCACAAGGTGGCCAAGTACAACCTCTGCCAGAAGCTATGCGGGCTGTACAAAACGCCGGGCGCGTGCTTCGACTACCAGGTGCACCGCTGCCTGGGGGCCTGCGTGGGCCAGGAGCCGCCCGAGAGCTACAACCTGCGCGTGGACGAGGCCATCGACAGCATCAGCTACGAGCACGAGTCGTTCGTGGTCATCGGGCCGGGCCGCACGGAGCTGGAAAAGAGCATTGTGCTGGTGGAAAACGGCCGGTACCGGGGCTTCGGCTACGTGGACGAATCGTTCTCGGCGCGCAAGCTGGCCGATTTTCGCGAGGCGGTAAAGGAGTACACCGACAACAAGGATATTCAGCAGATTATCCGCAACCACCTCCGCACCAAGCGCAAGGGCGAGCGGGTGAAAGTGTTTGGTTGATACCGGAATGAGTGGCCGTGGCCGCTAATCATCCGAGCCGGGATTATTGGAATGCAGGCCCCGTATTTATTCGTACGTAATTGGCCGACTGCGCATTGGGAAAATACGGGTTTTCCGGTGAACCCGGAGTATTGGGCAACTTAAGCCTGCGAGGAAAGTAAAGATTACCACGGGCAACTGTGGTGGGGAAGGGAATGTGAACCCCGACGCGCCGGATTTCCCATGTTCCAATCTTCCATCTTTCACCCAACTCGCTATGTTAGCAATGGATTTCAGGGGCCCGAAAAGGGTCCGCGCCGTTCAAAAGCCTATGCCCACCATCTTGCATCCCGAGGATGCCATCGTGAAGGTGTTGCGCACATGCATCTGCGGGTCCGACCTGCACCTGTACAACGGGAACGTACCCGATACCCGCGTCGGCATGACGTTTGGGCACGAATTCGTCGGGGAAATCGTGGAAATTGGTTCCGAAGTCACCGAGGTGAAAGTGGGCGACCGGGTGCTGGTGCCCTTCAACGTGGCCTGCGGCCGCTGCATTTTCTGCAAGGAGGGCATGTTCGGTAACTGCCACGAATCCAACTCCGAGGCCACGGCCGTGGGCGGCTTCCTGGGGTATTCGCACACGGGGGGCGGCCACAACGGCGGTCAGGCCGAGTACGTGCGGGTGCCCTACGCCAACGTGGGCCCCACGGTGATTCCAGCGGGCATGAGCCTCGACGACGCCGTGCTGCTCACCGACATCACCCCGACCGGCTACCAGGCCGCCGAAATGGCTGGCATTCAACCCGGCGACACGGTGGTGGTGTTTGGCGCGGGCCCGGTAGGCATCATGGCCGCCCGGTGCAGCTGGCTGTTTGGCGCGGGCCGCGTCATCATCATCGACGAGTACGACTACCGCCTGGAATTTGCCAAGAACTTCGCCAAGTGCGAGGCCTACAACTTCAAGAAGGACATGGACGACCCGGTGATGTTCATCAAAAAGCAAACCGACTGGCTTGGGGCCGACGCCTGCATCGACGCCGTGGGGGCTGAGGCCGCCGGCAACACCATGCAAACCATCACCGGGCGCAAAACCCTGCTGCAGGCCGGCTCGGCTACGGCGCTGCACTGGGCCATCAACTCGGTGCGCAAAGGCGGCGTGATATCCATTGTGGGCGTGTACGGGCCCACCGACAACCTGGTGCCCATCGGCAACATGATGAACAAGGGCATTACCATGCGCGGCAACCAGGCCTCGGTGAAGCGCCACCTGCCCCGCCTGATTGACCACGTCATGAACGGCATCCTCAAGCCCAGCGAGCTGATTACGCACCGCATCCCGCTGGAAGATGTGGCCGACGGCTACCGCATTTTCTCGGCCAAGCTCGACAACATCATCAAGCCGGTACTCATCCCCCCCACTGCTAACGCGTAATGTTGCCCATCATGAAAAAGACCGCACAAGAGTTCGAACACATCCCCGGCTGGGGCATCGATGCCGACCCCCGCAACGAACCCACCTACCCCAACCGCCACCGCACCGGCGAGGAGCACAACGGCCGCTCCTGGGTGCGCCCCACGCAGCAGGTGCCCGACCGCGAGGTGCTGCACTCCATCGAGCGCCCCGACTACTCGGCCGTGGTCGGCAATTCGGTGCCGCCCACTGGCCTCAGCGGCATGATTCGGCGCGCGGCTTTCCACTACAGCGAGAACGATTACCGGCACTGGCTGCCACTGCTGGTAGCCGACAAAATCAACGTCGTGGAAGGCATCATCGACGACTTCGCGCATGGCACGGTGCCCAACATCTGGGCCGAAAAAGGCTACAATGCCCAGTGGAAATACGACCGCAGCGGCATGCTGGCGAAAATTGCCACCGCCGCCGCGGTAACGGCTGGCCTCGTGTATTGGCTGATGCCGAAAAACGACCGTTCATACAGATACGCTGGCAGCGGAAACTACAAATCGGGCAGCAAACGCTAAAACGCGTAGCAGCCCATTTGGCTATCACACAAAAAAGCCGGCTCTTTGGGCCGGATTTTTTGTGCGTTGTGGGGGCCTGTTACTTCCGGCCCGCCAGAATCTCGTCCACCACCAGCGGGTCGAGCAGGGTCGTTACGTCGCCCAGATTGGAGGTTTCGCCTTCGGCGACTTTGCGCAGGATGCGGCGCATGATTTTGCCGGAGCGGGTTTTGGGCAGGCCCGAAACGAGCTGAATCTTGTCGGGCTTGGCGATGCGGCCGATTTCGGCCACCACGGATTCGATGATGCTGGACTCCACGCGCTGGCGGTCGAGGTCATTTTCGGGCACGCCGTTCCGGCAGATGACGTAGGCGTAGATGCCCTGGCCCTTCACGTCGTGCGGGTAGCCGACGACGGCACTTTCCACTACTTCCTCACTTTCGTTGATGGCATTTTCGATTTCGGCAGTGCCGAAACGGTGGCCGCTCACGTTGATGACGTCATCGACGCGGCCAATGATGCGGTAGAGGCCGTTTTCGTCGCGCCGGGCACCGTCGCCCGTGAAGTAGTAGCCGGGATAGGGCGTGAAATAGGTCTGGCGGGCGCGCTCGTGGTCGCCCCAGGTGGTGCGGATGACGCCCGGCCAGCTGGCTTTGATGGCGAGGTAGCCTTCCTGGTCGTTGCCTTCGATTTCGGTGCCGTCCTGGTTCAGCAGTACGGGCTGCACGCCGGGCAGCGGCAGGCCGGCGCGGGCGGGCACGCTGGGCGTGATGTCGGCCATGGCCGATATCATGATGCCGCCGGTTTCGGTCTGCCACCAAGTATCCACGATGGGGCAGCGGCCTTTCCCCACATGCTGGTGGTACCAATGCCAGGCCTCTTCGTTGATGGGCTCGCCCACCGAGCCAAGCACACGCAGGCTGCTGAGCGAGTAGGCCAGCACGTGGTCAATCGGGGCGGCCATGAGGCTGCGGATGGCCGTGGGCGCGGTGTAGAAAATGGTGACGTGGTGCTTGTCAATCACCTCCCAGAAGCGGCCCGGCGAAGGGAATGTGGGCACACCCTCGAACAGGAGCGTGGTGCTGCCGGCCAGCAGCGGCCCGTAGAGGCCGTAGGTGTGGCCCGTGACCCAGCCGATGTCGGCCGTGCACCAGTACACGTCGTTTTCCTCCACCTGAAACACGTTGCGGAAGGTGTAGTCGGCCCACACCATGTAGCCGGCCTGGGTGTGCACCACGCCCTTGGGCTTGCCGGTGCTGCCGCTGGTGTAGAGGATGAAAAGCGGGTCTTCGGCGGCCATTTCCTCGGCGGGGCAGTCTTTGGCCGCGTCTTTTACCTCGTCGTGGTACCACACGTCGCGGCCTTCCTTCCACTGCACGGGCCAGCCGGTGTGCTCCACCACGATGACGCGGCGCACGCTGGGGCAGCTTTCGAGCGCTTCATCGACCACGCTCTTGACGGGGATTTGCTTGGCGCCGCGGTTGAGGCCGTCGGCGGTGAGGACGAAGGCGGCATCGGCATCGTTGATGCGGTCGGCGATGGCGGTGGCCGAGAAGCCGGCGAAAATGACGCCGTGCACCGCCCCGATGCGGGCGCAGGCCAGCACGGCAATGGCCAGGCTCGGAATCATGGGCATGTAGAGGACCACGCGGTCGCCTTTGGTCACGCCGTTTTTCTTGAGCACGTTGGCGAACTGGCACACTTGCTCGTGCAGCTCACGGTAGGTGAGGCGGAGATGGCGGGTTTTGGGGTCGTTGGGTTCGAAGATGATGGCGAGCTTGTTGGCGCGCTGTTCGAGGTGGCGGTCAAGGCAGTTTTCGGTGAGGTTTAGGGTGGCCCCATCGAACCAGCGGCTGTCGCCGGCGGGCGAAAACTCGCCGCTGCGCACGGTATCCCACTTTTTGCGCCAGGTGAAGGGCTCGGCGGCGGCGGCCCAGAAGGCGTCGGGGTCGGCTACGGACTGCTGGTAGTCGGCGTGGTATTCTTCGAGGGTGCGGGTACGAACTGCAGACATCTTTGGGGAATTATGAATTATGAGTTTTGAATTACGAGATGGTGGATGAAAGGTGCGGAGCTTGCCCCCGCCCGGACGTTGGCGCCAATCCAACAATTCCGTTCAACGGCGGGCGAGGACAAGCCCCGCCCCTACTGCGTTTTTTCGATTTCAAAAGCCGCGCCGATGCCCCGCCGCGCCAGGCCGGCGCGGATTTCGTCGAGGATGAGCGGGTCATCAATGGTAGCGGGCATGGTGAAATCCTCGCCGTCGGCCAGCTGGCGCAGGGTCTTGCGAAGGATTTTGCCGGAGCGGGTTTTGGGCAGGCACTTTACGACCAGCACGGCTCGGAAGCAGGCCAGCGCCCCGATTTGGGCGCGCACGGCGGCCACCAACTCTTGTTCGAGCTGCTCCTCTCCTATCGTCCGGCCGTCCTTGAGCACGACCAGGCCCACGGGCACCTGGCCGCGCAGCGCGTCGGCAATGCCGAGGACGGCGCACTCGGCCACGGCGGGGTGGGCGGCCAGGATTTCCTCGATTTCGCCAGTGCTGAGGCGGTGGCCGGCCACGTTGATGACGTCATCGACGCGGCCCATGATGTAGACGTAGCCGTCCTGGTCGCGGTAGCCGCCGTCGCCGCTGAGGTAGTAGCCGGGGAAGGTGCTGAGGTATGATTCCCGGAAGCGGGCGTCGTCGTTCCAGAGCGTGGGGAAGCAGCCGGGGGGCAGGGGCAGCTTCACGGCTACGAGGCCGGTGGTGCCGGGCGGCACGGGATGGCCGGCTTCGTCCAGAATCTGAATATCGTAGCCCGGCACGGGGTGGCCGGCGCTGCCGGCGCGGGGGGCGGGCATGCCTTCGAGGCCTACCAACGTGGCCAGCATGGGCCAGCCGGACTCCGTTTGCCACCAGTGGTCGATGACGGGCACGCCCAGCAATTTGCCGGCCCAGGCATAAGTGGCGGGGTCGCAGCGCTCGCCGGCCAGGAAGAGGTGGCGCAGGCTGCTGAGGTCGTATTTCCGGGCCAACAGGCCTTCGGGGTCTTCCTTCTTGATGGCCCGGATGGCGGTGGGGGCCGTGAACATGACGCGGACTTTGTACTGCTCCACAATGCGCCAGAAGGTGCCGGCATCGGGCGTGCGAACGGGCTTGCCTTCGAATAAAACCGTGGTGCAGCCCCGCAGCAGCGGCCCGTACACGATGTAGGAGCTGCCCACGGCCCAGCCAATATCGGAGCCGGTGAAAATGACCTCGCCGGGCTCCAAATTGTATATGGTCCGCATACTAAAGAACAGGGCCACGGCGTGGCCGCCGTGGTCGCGCACCACGCCCTTGGGCCGGCCGGTGGTGCCGCTGGTGTAGAGGATGTAGAGCGGGTGCGTGGCGGGAACCGGCACGGCGGGCACGGGGGCAGCTGTCAATAGTTCCTGGTAGTCAACATCGCGGCCGGGCTGCATGTCGGCGGCCACGAAATCGCGCTGGCAGACCACGACGTGGGCCGGCCGGAAGGTGGCTTTGGCGAGGGCCTCCTCCACCAGCGGCTTATAGGGAATCACGCGGTCGAACTCCATGCCGCCCGAGGCGCAGATAATGGCGCGGGGCCGGGCATCGTCGATTCGGACGGCCAGCTCGTGTGGCGCGAAGCCCCCGAACACCACCGAATGCACGGCCCCGAGGCGGGCGCAGGCCAGCATGGCCACCACGGCCTCGGGCATGTTGGGCATGTAGATGATGACGCGGTCACCCATTTCGACGCCGATTTGACGAAGGCCGCCGGCCAACCGGGCGGTCAGGTCCAGTAGCTCGGCGTAGGTGTAGGTGCGCTGGGTGCGGGTCACGGGTGAGTCGTAGATGAGTGCGGGCTGGTCGGCGCGGCCCTGGGCCACCTGCCAGTCGAGGCAGAGGTAGGCGGTGTTCAATTCGCCGCCCTTGAACCAGCGGTAGAAGCCGTTGGCGTCCTGGCTGAGCACTTCGGTGGGCTTGCGGTCCCAGTGCAGGTGGGCGGCCTGGGCGGCCCAGAAACCGGCCGGGTCGGCCAGGCTGGCGGCGTGGGTTGCGGCGTAGGAGCAGGCGGGTTTCATGGCGGGTGGGATGTAACGCGGGCTTTTAGTCCGCGGGTGGGAATTTCGGGATGGTTCCGGCGCGGACTAAAAGTCCGCGCTACGTTACGCGACCACGCCCAGCAGCTCCCGGACTTTTTCCATGAGCTGGCGGGTGCTGAAGGGTTTGGGAATGTATAAATCGGCTCCGACTTCGTAGCCTTTTTGTACGTCGGCTTCGCGGCTTTTGGCGGAGAGGAAAATGACTTTGGTGGCGGCGCGCTCGGGACGCTGGCGGAGCTGGCGGCACACCTGCAGGCCGTCCACATCGGGCATCATGATATCGAGGAGCACGAGGTCGAAGGCGGTTTGGTCGATGGCGGCCAGGGCCTCGGTGCCGTTGCGGGCGATGCCGACCTGGAAGCCGTTTTTACGCATCAGGAATTCAAGCGACATAACGATGTTGGGCTCGTCGTCGACGATAAGGATATGGGGTGTTTTCATGAAAGAAGAGCAGTGTCAAACGGAGAGTGAGGGCGAGGACGAGCGGGAAATGTCGGCTGCCGGGGCCTGGGTGAGCAACGGCAGCTCGATAAAGAAACGGGCACCCTGCTCCAGGCTGCTTTCGACCCAGATGCGGCCGTGGTGCAGCTCCACGATTTTGCGGGTGATGGCCAGGCCCAGCCCGGTGCCTTCGGGCTTACGGGTGGTCTGGTGCTGGGCCTGGTAAAACTTGTCGAAGATGAGGTGCTGGGCGGCGGGCGAAATGCCCCGGCCGTTATCCTCCACGCAAAGCAGGAGCACGTCGGCGGTGGGCCAGGCCAGCACGGCGATGCGGCCCTGGCCGTCGGGCCGGCAGGCCTTGATGGCGTTGGAGAGCAGGTTGACGAGCACCTGCATCAGGCGGTCGCGGTCGGCGTGGAGGATGGGCAGGTCAGCGGGCACGTCGACGTGCAGGGCAATGCCCTTGTCGCGCAGGAGCTGCCCCACGGCGTCGAGGGCTTCGGCCACCAGGTCGGTCACGGGCACAGGAGCGCGGTCCAGGGTGGCCTGTCCGGATTCGAATTTCTCCAAATCGAGCACCAGGGAGATGAGGCGGGTGAGTCGCTCGGCCTCGCGGCCGATGGTGAGCTGGAAATGCTGGCGCTCCTCGGTTTCCAAATCGGGGTTATCGGCCAGGATTTCGGCCAGGGCCCGGATGCTGGTGAGCGGCGTGCGCAGCTCGTGCGTCACGGTGTAGAGGAATTCGTCCTTGCGGTGGTCGAGGGCCTGGAGCTGGTCGTAGGCGGCGCGCAGCTCGTCGGTGAGGCGCTGGAGCTGGCGGCTCTGCTTTTGCAGCTGGCGGTTGGCTTCGAGCAATTGCTGGCTTTCCTTAAGAATGCCCACTACGCTGTCGTAGCTGATGCGCTCGGCCCCGGCCACGGAGGCCACCAGCATGCGGGCGCTGGCCGGGCCAAGGCTGCCGGCCAGCAGCTTCTCGGCGTAGGTGAGCAGGCGCGGGTCGGCGGGCGCGGTGGCTGAGTGAGTGAATGACGGAGTGGACTCGCCTTCCGGCGCGGGCGGCAGGGCATCCGGGAAGCGGGTGGCGAAGGTGCGCAGGGCCTGGTTGGTGCGCTTCTTTCCGAGGAATCCCAGGAGCAGGGCGCGCACGTCGGGGAACGGGGTCCTCCCCTGCCAGCCAGCCACTTCCTCAGCCAGGCTGCGGCGTGTGAATACGTCTACGAACACGTCGGCCTGGCGCAATTCCAGTGCCGTGGGCGGCCAGGCCAGCGAGAGGCCCACGTAGAGCCCGATGTTGAAAAACCAGCTCCAGAACAAGCCGTGCGAGAGGTAATCGAGCCCTTCGAGCCCGAACAGCGCAAACGGCCGCAAGCCGCTAATGCCGCCCACACCATCTGTCAGAATGGATTCGGGCAGCCGCCCCGGCCCCACCAGCGTGGGCAGCACCAGCGTGAAAAACCAGATACCGAAGCCCGCCAGCAGCCCTACCGTGGCCCCGCGCCGCGAGCCCCCCTTCCAGTACAGGCCGCCCAGCACGGCGGGCACAAACTGCGCCACCGCCGCGAAGGACACTAGGCCGGTATTCACCAGCGGCAGGGTTTTGCCTATTTCGGCGTAGTAGCCGTAGGCCAGCAGCAGCACCAGCACCACGGCCAGGCGGCGGCTTTCGAGGGCCACGCGGCCCAGGTAGGCAAACCAGCGGGTCTGGCCTTCGGGCCGGGCGGCGGGCACCCGCACCAGCAAGGGCATGAGCAGGTGGTTGCTCATCATCACGCTCAGAGCCACGGTTTCGACGATAATCATGCTGCTGGCCGCCGATAGCCCGCCCAGGTAGGTGAGCAGCGCCAGCCACGAATGGCCCGCCGCCAGCGGCAGCGCCAGCACGTAGGTATCGGCGTCGATGCCGCTGTGGCCCAGCCGCAGCATCCCGCCGAAGGCCACCGGCAGCACGAATAAGTTGATGACGATGAGGTAGAGCGGAAACAGCCACATGGCCTTGCGCAGGTGGTTTTCGTCCACGTTCTCCACCACGGCCACCTGAAACTGCCGTGGCAGCAGCAACACCGCCGACATGCTCAGGACCAGCAGCGTAAACCACTCGGCCCCGCTCGTGCCCGAGCCGCGCAGCGTGAACAGCTGCCGCAGTGCCGGCACCGCCGCCGCCTGGTCGAACACGTCGGCAAAGCCGTGAAACAGCCCGAACGTGATAAACAAGCCTAGCACCAAAAAGGCCACCAGCTTCAGTACGCTTTCCAGAGCCACGGCCAGCACAATGCCTTCGTGCCGCTCGGTAGCCTCCACCGACCGCACGCCGAACAGGATGGTGAATACCGCCAGCGCGCCCGTGGTGTAGAGGGCTGTGGAGGCCGCCGCCGCGCCCGCCCCGCTCCCGGTGAGCGTGACGAACGAGGCGGCAATGGCTTTGATTTGCAGCGCGATGTAGGGCACGATGCCCAGCACGCACACCACCGTTACCAGGGCGCCCAGCGCCGCGCTCTTGCCGTAGCGGGCCGAGATGAAGTCGGCAATGGACGTGAGCCGCTGCTGCCGGCTCACGCGGATAATCTTGCGCAACACCAGCCACCACACCGGGGCCAGCAGCGTAGGCCCCAAGTAGATGCCCACGAAGCCCAGCCCGTTGTGCGCGGCGCGGCCCACCGAGCCATAATATGTCCAGGCGGTGCAGTACACGGCCATGCTCAGGGCGTACACGAAGGGGTTGCTCACCAGGCTTTTTCGGGCGGCCGAGCGGCGCTCGGCGGCGTAAGCCACGCCGAAAAGCAAGGCCAGGTAGCCGAACGAAAAGCCGATGACGAGCAGCTTGGGCATGGTGGGTTTTAAGGTTTTGTCATTGCGAGTGGAGCGTAGCGAAACGCGGCAATGACAGACGGGCTTATTCTTCTTTTTTCTCCCGTACCAGCCAGGCCGTCAGGCCTACCAGCACAGCCCAGAGCAGCAGCACATACAGGTAGAGCACCGGCACCCCGCCCACGCGCCCGTCGTGGTCGAACACGGCCAGCAGCGGAAAATTGAGCAGCACGCCGAACAGTACAGCCAGGAACAGCAGCCGGTGGCCCCGGCGCGTTTCCGTACGTTCAGGATGGGAATGGGAGGACACGGGAAACGGAGGTTTGGCAGACATCGGGAGCCGGTGCGCCGGGGAAAGCGGCCGCTCGTCAATTTAGTAAAAAAGCCACTGGCCCAGCGGACCAGCGGCTTTTTCGGGCATGGGTTAGTCGCGGGACGGGCTACCTAAGCGGCCGGAGAAGGCTGGTCTTCAATGAGCTTGACATTGCGCACATCTTTCATGTAAGCCATGCCCACCAGGAAGCAAATCAGGGCAATGACCACCGGGTAAATCAGGCCCACGATGCTGCTGTGCTCCTTGGCAAACGTGCCCGCCGGCTGCGCCGCCGCCCACACCCCAATGGACGTAGCCACCAGCGGCACGAAGCCGCCGAAAATGCCATTGCCAATGTGATAGGGCACCGAGAGCGACGTGTAACGCACTTTGGTGGGGAACAGCTCGACGAGATAGGCGGCGATAGGGCCGTACACCATGGTCACGAACACCACAAGGCAGAACACCAGCGCAATCATAGCCGGCACATTGGGCGTAAGGGCTTTCATGACGGCGGGCACGGCTTTGCCGGCGGCGTCTACCGTGGCGGGCGTGATTTCGGTGAGCGGCCCGGCAAACGCCTTGATGCCGTAGAACAGCGGCATGGTAAACAGCGCCCCGCAAATCATGCCCGTCATGATGATTTTCTTGCGCCCAATGCGGTCCGACAGCGAGCCGAAATACACGAACAGCGGCGTGGCAAGCAGCATCGAAACCACCATGATGATGCTCGAATCGACGATGTCGAGCTTCAGCGTGGCATTCATGAAGGTGAAGGCCTGAAACTGGCTGGTGTAGAAAATTACGCCCTGGCCCATAGTTGCTCCAAACAAGGCGATGAGCACCAGGCGGCGGTTGATGGGGTTCACGAACGAGTCGCGCAAGGGGCTTTTGCTGGTGGTGCCAGTGGCCTTGGCTTTGGCAAACAGCGGCGACTCGTGCAGCCGGCGGCGGATGTAGTACGAGGCAATCACCAGGAAGCCCGAGAGCAGGAACGGAATGCGCCAACCCCACTCCTTGAAGGCGGGCTCGCCCATCAGCTTGCGGGTGACGAGGATGACTGTGATGCTGAGAATGAGGCCGCCGGTGGCCGTAATCTGGATGAAGCTGGTGTAGTAGCCGCGCTTCTGGTCGGGGGCGTATTCGGCCACGTAGGTGGCCGCGCCGCCGTACTCGCCGCCCAGGGCCAGCCCCTGCAACAGGCGCAGAATCACGACGATAACCGGGGCGGTAATGCCGATGGTATCATAACTCGGAATGAGGCCGGTGATGAACGTGGCCCCGCCCATAATCAGCAGCGTGACCAGGAAGGTGTATTTCCGCCCAATCATGTCGCCGATGCGGCCGAAGAACACGGCCCCGAACGGCCGCACCACGAAGCCCGCGCCAAACACGGCCAGCGCCCCCAGCAACGACTTGGTAATGTCGCCGGATTGCCCAAACAGCACCGGCCCGATGATGGCCGCCAGCGAGCCAAAAATGTAGAAATCGTACCACTCAATCACCGTACCCACCGACGAGGCCGTGATAACCTGCCAGATTTGACTGGTGGGCGTGCTGTTGTTGTCGTGCGCCACCGGGGCATTCACCGCCGCACCATACGGCTGGGTCAAACTCTGTTCCATGTTTTTCAGAAAAAAGTGGGGATTATGAAAGCAAGTGAAAGCGGCGTACGCCGCCGCGCCGGGCGATTGGCTACAGGTACACCTGAAGCTGCATGGTGACTTCGGGGCGGTACTGCACGCTATTGACGGTGGCCGCGCCATTATTGGCGGGCAGGAAAGTCTGGTCCGAAAAATCGGGCCGGGCGCGGTAGTTGAGCGTCACTTTGGCGTTGTGGCCGTCGAGCAGCAGGTTCAGGCCGGCGTCGTACACATTCACCGATTTGCGGCTGCCGTCCGTGTCGTGCAGGCCCTCCCACTCGTTGCGCAGGTAGGCCACGTAGGGCTGCAGGCGGGCTTTGGGGCCCAGCAGATTCTTGGGCAGCAGCAGGCCGGCCTGGGCGTAGTAGCTGTGGCCCGTGCCGATGAGCGGCAGCGCATTGCCGGCGAGGTTGGCCGGGCCGGGGCTGCCCGCCGCCACGCCCGTGCCGGGGTTCAGCAGGCCGGCGTTGCGCACGTAGTTGGGGCCGAAGTCGTAATTATAGTACACGCCATACAGCGTAAGCGCCGTGTTCGACGCGGTATCAATCGGCGCATCGTAGAACACATCGGCGCCGAAGAGTTTGATGTCGTGGGTGGTGGTGGTGGTGAAGGAATCGTAGTTGGCCGGCATGGGGTTGGCCGCCGTGAACACCGGATTGGCATTCGGCCGCGAATACATGCCGTCCCGGTTGTAGTGGAAGCCCGCGCCAATGTTGAAGACCTTCTTGGTGCCCAGGTACGTGCCCGTGGTGAAAGGAAGCAGGTTGGCCTCTTTTTCCAGAAATGAATAGCTGAAGTAGCCCTGGTAAATCTTGTGGTTGTTGTGCGGATTGAAAGCGGCCACGTTGGTGCGCAGGGCAATGGGCCCCTGGGCCGGCACAAAAGGCGTGGTGGCCGTGGCCGGCGTGGGCGCGGCCCCGGTCTGGTTGGTCTGGAACGGCTCATCCACGGCCACGCGGTAGTCGAAACCGCCGATGCGGCCGTGGCCATAAAAGCCCAGGAAGAAGCCAAACTGGTCGGTTTGGTCCAGCGTGGGAAAATTGGTGACCGGGATGTCGTAGGTCATCATGGTGGCCGTGCTGGCGGCCGTCATCCGCGACACGCCCACCTGGTAGTTCAGGCCGCCGCCCACACTGAGGTACTTGTTCACCTTGTACTCCGCCACGACTTCGTGGATGTAGTTGGGAGACCGTTTGGCGGGGCCGTTGGGGTCGTTGGGCAGGCCCCCGCTCAGGGAGGTCTGGTTTTCAATGCCCAGGTCGATGTATGTCATAAACCGGGGGTTGAGCTGGGCCAGCATAATCAGGCGCGCCCGCCGGATGCCAAACGTGGTCTGGTCGCTTTGCAGGCTGCCGTTGCGAATGGTGTTGCTGTTGTTCTGGTTGTACTGCGCCCACATCTGCGCCCAGGTCAGAAAACGCAGGTACTTCGAGCCGTCGGGCGAGAGGTTGATTTTCATGCCCCCGCCGTAGGGGGCCGATTTGGCCGGTGTGGGCACGGCGGGCGGCGGCGCAGGCGCAGCGGGCGCCGGGGCCGTGCCGGTAGCGGGCGGGGTGACCTGGCCGAATGCGGCCCCGGTCATCAACAGGCCACTCAGGGCCAAAGCGTAGCGGGAAGTGTGCATCGTGCTGAAGGAAGAAATAAGTGAGAGTTGCCGCGAAGCTGCCGGTTTTACTCAGAAGATGACACTGGGCACACTCCGGCCCCAAGCCGATTGGTCCGGCAAGTAGCACAACGCCCGGCCCGTTAGCTACCGGCCGGCATCGTTTTGGTAAGCACTATATTTTTCAACGGCTCAGTGCGCCCGGAATCGTTCCCAGCGAATCACCATGAATTTATCGCCCAGCTCCGTCACCACCATGCCCGCCCCTTTCAGGTTGCCAGGCACTTGGAAAAATGCGGCCAACTCGGTATGGTTGAGTATTTTGTAGGTGGGGTGGTAATCGGTCTGGCGCGGGGCTCGCATGCCGTATTTCTTCACCCAGTTCATCACGCTCACGTGGCTCACGCCCAGCAGCCGCTCAATCTCGCGGTAGCTCACGCCCTCGATGTAGAGCTGCAGGGCCTTGATAACGTAGTAGCTGTCTACCTCGCGGCCCAGCTTGGCCACGGTGTAGTGGTAGCCGCAGCTTTTGCACCGAAACCGCTGCCGCTCGTTCACCACGCCACTTTTGGTGGCTTCCTTCGATTCGCACTTGGGGCAGGCAGGAGCTAGCATGGCACAAAAAAGCTGGGTAAAATGCTAAGAAACTATAGGTATTCAGCAAACCTATACCATTTTAGCGAATATACTACTTTTTTGAAAGTGAGTGCTTACTCTCCTATTTCTTTCTGTATAGTCGCCAGCAGGGCATCTAAGGCCAGCCCCAGGCGGCGCATATCAAGCCGGCTTAGGGTGTCGCCGGCCTCATGGTAGCTGTGGTTGCGGTAGAACGCGGTATCGGTCAGCAGTACGGCCGGGAAGCCAAATTTCCAGTAGTTGAGGTGGTCGGAAAAGTCGATACCCGGCAGCCAGGCTGGCGCTTTGAAGCGCTTCACGGGCAAAGCTGCCGCCTGCCGGTAGCGGCGCGCAAACTGCCGCCCGAAGCGGCCATTGCCGAATTTCTGCGCCACGGTCACATAGTTGCCGCGGCTGCCGTAGATGAACTTCAGCGGCCAAATCGGGTAATGCTGGGTGCCGCGCCGGCCATCATAATAGCCCAGCATTTCGAGGGCCACCATGCCGCGCACCGGCACGCCAGCGGCTTTCAGGGAGGCCGCGTGTATGTAGCTGCCCATGTTCGGGGTGCGGAAAAACGGCGGCTCTTCCAGCGTATACGCCACCAAATCGATGCGGTACGGCAGCGCAGGCTGCCGGCCCAACAGGCGGGCTAGTTCCAGCAGGGCGGCCACGCCGGTGCCATTGTCATCGGCGCCGGGCTGGTCGCCGCACACGTCGTAGTGCGCCCCGATTATCAGGCGCGGCCCATCTACAGGTCCAAATGAACCGAGCACGTTGCGGTACGTCTGGCCCCGCACGGCGTAGGGCTGCGTGCCCACCGAGTGCGCCCCGGCTGCCCGCAGATGCTGCTGAATATAGGCCGCCACCGAATCGAGCACGGCCGGGTGCTGGTAGTTGCGCGGCTGCGGCGTGGTGGTGAGAAACTGCAGGTGCCGGTGCAACTGCGCCGTATCGGCCGACGATGGGCTGGCTGCCAGGGCCGGGCCGGATAATTGGAAGAGTAAACTCAGCAAAGCCCATTTCATGCGGCTAAAGCTAGCGCCTCATAACACAAACGGCAGCGCCGGGGAGGGCGCTGCCGTTTGATAATCTGCGTTCCAATTGAAATCGCGCAGCCTATTCTTCCTCCACATAGTCGAGGTCTTTGCCGTAGGTTTCGGGCAGGGTGCTGGCGCTGAAAAAGGCCAGCAGAAGCAATACCGCCCCAATAACGGCGGCCGCACCCACCATGCCCAGCGAGGGGTTTTCTTTCAGCGATTTGAAGGCGAGGGTGACCAGCACGAGGGCCCCACGGGCAAAATTGGGGGCCGTGGTGGCCACAGTGGAGCGGATATTGGTCCCAAATTCTTCGGCTGAAACCGTGACGAACAGCGCCCAGAACCCGCCCGTGTAACCCACGAAAAAGCAGGCCGCATAGAAAGTGGTGGTAGTAGCTCCGTTTAGCCCAAACAGATAGAAAGCCACCGCAATAGCGCTGCCGATGACGAACAGTTGCAAGGTTCGCATCCGGCTTTTGAGCAGCTGGCTGAGGCCGCCGCTGGTGAAGTCGCCCAGCGTGAGGCCGAAGTAGCACCAGGAAATGCTCAGGCCGCCCGTCACGGGCCCTTGCAGGTGGAAGGCCTTGCCAAATTCCGGGGCCAACGTAATGAGGATACCAGCCAGAAACCAGAACGGCACGCCCACAAACAGGCAGCGCAGGTACTTCCAAAACCGGACGCCGTTGGTGAACAAACTCATAAAGTTGCCGCGCCGGGCGGTGCTTTGCTTGGTTTGCTCAAACATGCCCGACTCGAACACGCCGGCCCGTAGCGCAAGTAGCGCCAGCCCCAGCCCGCCGCCGATGAAGTAGGCATTGCGCCAGCCAAACTTACTGCCCACAAAGTAGGCCACCACCGCCCCCGACACGCCCACCGAGGCCACAATCATGGTACCGTAGCCGCGCTTTTCGCGGGGCAGGGTTTCGGCCACCAGCGTGATGCCGGCGCCCAGTTCGCCGGCTAGGCCGATGCCGGCAATGAGCCTCAGCCAGCCGTATTGGTCGATGTTCTGCACGAAGCCGTTGGCAATGTTGGCGAGCGAATAGAGCAGAATCGAGCCGAACAGCACCGAGAGCCGCCCCTTTTTATCACCCAATATTCCCCACAGTATGCCACCCAGCAACATCCCGCCCATCTGCATATTGAGCAGGTACAGGCCCTGGTTGGTCACGGCCGAAGCCTCGGTAATGCCGATATCGTTCAGGCTTTGCACCCGCACGATGCTAAACAGCACAAGGTCATAAATATCAACGAAGTAACCCAGCGATGCCACAATGACGATGGCGCTGAACAAACCCACTTCGGGTCTTACTGCGTTGGGGTCCGGAATTTTGGTTGGGTTCATAGCTACAGAAATTAGGTGACGAACCCTTAACATTACCTGATATTTTATTAACGGTTGCCCGTGCGCCCACCGCCTGCTCTCAACTATAGTACCCTCCGCCCCCAATTCATCTTTACACAATCAGCAAACTGGTTAGGCAACAGGGCTTTTTAGCTCATATTACCCTCGTTAAAAAACGACATTTGTTTAGCACAATCAATTCCTGTCGGGCTAATTGCCATCCGGCATTTTCCGCGGTGTTTCCTTTGCGGCCCTATGACCGATTTTCACTCCCTCACGCCCTCCGACCTCACGCCCGCCCAGTGGCACCCATTCCTGGTGGGCGCGGTGGCTCCGCGTCCGGTCGCCTTCGCCAGCACCATCGATGCCGACGGCCGCGTAAACCTGAGTCCCTTCAGCTTCTTCAACGCCTTCAGCTCGAACCCGCCCATCCTCGTGTTTTCGCCGGCCAACCGCGTGCGCGACAACACCCAGAAGCACACGCTGGAAAACGTGCGTGAAGTGCCCGAAGTCGTCATCAACATCTGCGATTACGCGCTGGTGGAGCAGATGTCCTTGGCCAGCACCGAGTACGGCAAGGGCGTGAATGAATTCACTAAAGCTGGCCTCACCGAGCTGGCTTCTGAGCTGGTGCGTCCGCCCCGCGTGGCCGAAGCACCGGCGGCCTTTGAGTGCGTGGTGGAGCAGATTATCGAGTTGGGCCAGAACAACGGGGCCGGCAACCTCATCATTTGCCGGGTGGTGCGCGCCCATTTCCGCCAGGATATCCTGCTGCCCGACGCCACCGGCATCGACCCATTTAAGTTGGACGCGGTAGCCCGCCTGGGCGGCGACTGGTACTGCCGTGCCAGCGGCCCCAGCCTCTTCGAAGTGCCCAAGCCCAACCGCCACATCGGCATTGGTATCGACCAGCTACCTGAACACCTGCGTAACTCCGACGTGCTCACCGGTAACGAGCTGGGCCGCCTCGCCAACATCGAGCGCGACGCCCTGCCTGCGCCGGAGCAAGTCGAAGAATTTAAATCCGAGCCAATGGTGGCCTACCTGCTGAATAAATACCGAGACGACGCCCCGGAGCTGAAGAAACAGCTGCTGCAATTGGGCCGCCAGTTTCTAGCCGAAGGACGGCTGGTGGAAGCGTGGAAGGTGCTTCAAATCAACTATTAAGGCAACAAGTCAGCAGGCTTTTTAATATTATTTGGTTATGCCACCAAATTCATTGACTTCACGGCCTCCAGAATGAATCATTTGCTGCTTATTCATTTTACGTTCGACAATCACAATGACAACGCCGTTTTGAGAAACCACGTCACTATCGAGTGGCAATTTAGTCTGAGGGCCCCCTAGCCCTCTGTATTCATCAAAAACAACTTCGAGAGTGTCAGTGCCTTTCCATCTTGGATTAGCATATTCAGCAGGCAGCAAAAATTTGGATAAATCATGTTGAAAATCAGATTTCCTCAACAACGTCTGATATTCTGCAAAGCCCCTAGCACCGATATCTAAAGTATAATTAACTACAGCAACAGAGCTGTCTGAATTGTAGAGAGTTTTATTCAATTCAACCGCATCATTGCTTAAGTAATGCGGGCTCCAATCATATCTACAACTCTTTATAAATGCTATTGAAATTATAGTAGCAAGCGTTCCAATCAAAATATTAGACCGCTTCATATTTTCTTTTATCTCTATCCAAATTTAATTCCGCACCGCAATCAGCAGCCCCAATTCTTTATACCGCAGATTAAATTTCTTCGCAATCATCGCATTGGTCAGCGAGCCGCGATAGATATAGACGCCGCTGCGGAAATGCTCGTTGGTGAACAGCACCTCATTGATGCCGCCGTGCTGGCTGATTTCCTGGAGGATGGGCGTGAAGATGTTGCTTAGCGCGTTGGTGGCGGTGCGGGGCACGCGCGAGGCAATGTTGGGCACGCAGTAGTGCACCACGTCGTACTTGCGGAACACGGGCTTGCTGTGGCTGGTCATCTCGCTGGTTTCGAAGCAGCCGCCCTGGTCAATGCTCACATCGATGACGATGGAGCCGGGAGCCATGCTGGACACCATTTCCTCGGGCACCATAAAAGGAATGCGGCCATCTTCTACGGCCAGTGCGCCAATGACGACATCGGCCCGGCGGATTTGCTGGCTGAGCGCAAACGTATCCAACGTGCTGGTATAGAGCTGCATGCCTAAATTATGCTTGAGGCGGCGCAGCTTATAGAGGTGGTTGTCGAACACCTTTACTTCGGCACCAAGGCCGGTAGCGGCGCGCGCAGCAAATTCGGCCACCGTGCCAGCCCCCAGGATAACCACCTGCGACGGCGGTACGCCTGTAATACCGCCCAGAATAATGCCCTTGCCCTCGTTGGAACGGGCCAGGTACTCAGCCGCAATCAACATCACGGTCGAACCTGCTATTTCGCTCATGGCGCGCACCACAGGGCGGGCGCCACTGGGGTCTTTCATCAGCTCGAAGCCGATGGCGTTGATTTTTTTGCGGGAAAGCGCGGCGATGTACTCCGGCGTCATTGAGCCCATTTGGAGGGCCGAAATAAGGGTTTGGTTTGGGTGCAGCAACTCGATTTCTTCCAGCGTGGGCGGGGCCACTTTCAGCAGAATATCGGCCTTGAAAACTTCCTCGGTGGAGTAGGCAATCTGGGCTCCGGCTTCGGAATAGGCGTGGTCGGCGTACTTGCTGGGCTCGCCCGCCCCGGCTTCCATCACCACTTCGTGCCCGGCCGAAACAAGGTGCTGCACGGCTTCGGGCGTGAGGCCGAGGCGGTTTTCCTGGAGCGAGGTTTCACGCGGCATCCCAATGAAGAGCTTGCGTTTGCGCGTTTCCACGGCCAGCATCGATTCCTGCGTGAAATAGGCGCGGCTGGTGGCCAGGGACTCAAAACCGGAGGGTAGCTGCTCGGGCATTTCGGGGAATTATAAATAATAAATTACGAATTAAAAATCATGAACAATTAATATTAATAATGACTGCGCACGGCGGACTATGCGGAAGCAATTTTTAATGCTTAATTAAGAATTCTCAATTCTATTTGACGGGTTTCGTCGGGCAGCACCCGGATGTGTACTTCGAGGTAGGGAACGGGCAACAGGGCCGCCACCCGGGCCGGCCATTCTACCAAACAAAGATACCCGGAATCGAGGTACTCCGCCGCGCCCATTTGCTCGGCCTCGACAATAGAATCAATGCGGTAAAAATCAAAATGATAGATGGGCTCATCGTGGGCATTGCGGTACTCGTTGACGAGGGAAAAGGTGGGGCTACTCACATCGTCGGCCACGCCCAGGGTGCCAGCCAGCGCCCGGATGAGGGTGGTTTTGCCAGCGCCCATCTCCCCCTCGAAGGCCACTACCGAACAGCGGGCTTCGGCAATGGCGGCTTGCAGGCGGGCGGCGGCGGCGGGCAGGGCCGCCAGGGAAGGAACGGTAAGCGTAAGGGGAAGCATTCGGCGAAAATACCGCCTTGCGGCCAGAAACAGGCTTTTTTTTGCCGTATTGCCGTTAAAACCACGTTTTAACTCTTGCCGGTTTTTGCTAAACAATTCATTCCAAAGCTCCTACCTACAGCTTTAACAGCGCTGACATCGGTCGGTCACTGTGCAATGCAGGCTCATGCAACTTGCAATTACGCCTACTGGTCCTTGACGCCCATTCAGCCCAATTGCTATATGTTGCTCCCCTACTTTCTGCATCGTTTGACGTCCGTTCGCGGTGGATTTTTGCTTTTTCTCTTCCTGACCACCCTCGCGGCAGAGGGCCAAAACCGGGTGGCAGTGAACGGCACGGTGCAGTCGGCCGGTGTACCCGTTGAGTTTGCCACCATAACCCTGCACCGCGCGGCCGATTCGGCGGTGGTCAAGACCGAATTCAGCGATGCGCAGGGGCGGTTTCAGCTGGCAGCGCCGAGTGGGGCACGCTACCGGGTGTCGGCGGCGCAGGTGGGATTTGAGCGGTATTGGAGCGCACCGTTTGAGTTGCCGGCCGCCGGGCTGGCGTTGCCGGCCTTTGCCCTTCAAGCCAGCGCAGCCACGGCTTTGAAAGAAGTGACTGTAACGGCCCGCAAGCCGCTGTTTGAGCGCCAGGCCGACCGCACCGTCGTGAACGTGGAGGACAGCCCGCTCACGGCCGGCTCCACTACGCTGGATGTGCTTACGCGGGCACCGGGCGTAACGGTGGGCTCCGGCGATGCGCTGAGCTTGAAGGGCCGCGAGGGCGTGCTGGTGCTCATCGACGGCAAGCGCGTGGCCATGACCGGCACCGAGCTAGCCGATTACCTGCGCAACCTGCCCGCCGACCAGCTCAAAAACATCGAGCTGATTACCAACCCACCCGCCAAGTACGACGCGCAGGGCGGGGCCGGCATCATCGCCATCAACCTCAAAAAAGACCAGCGCCAGGGCACCAACGGCAACCTGAGCGCGAGCTACGGCCGCGGCCGCTACAACAAATACAACACCAGCCTGACCCTGAACCACCGCAAGGGCAAAACCAACGTTTTCGGCACCTACGGCTACGCCGACCGCGAAGCCTTCAATGCCCTGACCATCCACCGCGACTTCCGAAGCGGCACCGAGATAACCGGCCGCAGCGACCAGGAAAACTACATTCTGGTGCGCCAGCTGGTGCATAGCTGGAAGGCCGGGGTCGACTATAATCTTACGCCACGCACCACCTTGGGGCTGGCCGTGAATGGCCAGGCCGCCAACTCGCCGCAGGAAGGCACCAATGCCGCCGTGCAGGCCGACGCCCTCGGCCGCACCACCGCGCAGTACCAGGCCATCAACCTGCGCACGGTACGCACGCCCAACGCGGCGGCCAACCTCAACTTCAAGCACGAATTCGTGGATTCGCTGGGCCACCGCGACCTGACCATGGACGCCGACTACGCCGAATTCCGCAACACCCGCCTGCAAACCCTGGCCACCACTTACACCCTGCCCGTGCAGGCCCCCACTACCCTCACCGGCGACCAGCGCGGCACCCTCGTCATCGAGTCCTTCAAAGCCGACTACACCCAGCCGCTCAGTAAGCAGGCCAAGCTGGAAGCGGGCCTGAAAACCAGCTCGGTCAGCTCCGATAACAACGTGTTGTTCAACCTCACTCAGAATGACGTAACCACCGTCGACCGCAACCAGTCGAACCACTTCATCTACCACGAGAACGTGAACGCCGGTTACCTCACCCTCACGCACACCACGCCCAAAACCACGCTCACCGGCGGCCTGCGCGCCGAGCAAACCAACACCTCGGGCCAGCAGGAAGTGGGCACCGAGTCGTTCCCAACGCGCCATTACGTGCAGCTGTTTCCCAGCGCGGCCATCCGCCGCAGCCTCAACGCCCGGCACGAAGTCGCGCTGTCGCTCAGCCGCCGCATCGACCGGCCTACCTATGGGCAGCTTAACCCCTTCCGCATCTACATCGATGCCACCACCTATGGCAGCGGCAATCCCAGTCTGCGCCCCCAAACCAGCTACAACCTGGAGCTGAGCCACACCTACCGCCAAAAATTCACGACCGAGCTGGCCTGGGCCATCACCAGCCTGCCCATGGTTGGCTCGGTGCAGCCCGCGCCCGGGCCGGGCAATTTTGTGGTGGTGCAGGACGTCAACCTTGACCGGCTCGACACTTATACCATCACCTTCAGCGCGCCCGTGGAGCCCTTTAAGTGGTGGACCAGCAACAACAACCTCGTGGGCTACTACGCCCGCTACATCGGCACGCTGGCCGGCACCGCCCTCGACAAAGGCCAGCCCACCCTCAACCTCACCACCGCCAACAGCTTCACGCTGGGCCACGGCTGGGGGGCCGACCTCACCGGCACGTACCAGTCGCGCCAGCAGCAGGCCTTTTTTGATATTCAGGCCCGGGGCCAGGTGGTGGCCGGCATTTCCAAAAGTCTTTGGGACAAAAAAGGCAACCTCAAGCTGAACGTGGCCGACATCTTCTACACCCAGAAAACCCGCGCCACGTCCACCTACAACAACTACCAAGAGCATTTCTACCAGCGTTTTGATACCCGCGTGGCCACCCTGGCCTTCACCTACCGCTTTGGCAACCAGAAGGTGGCTCCCACCCGCCGCCGCACCAGCGGGGCCGAGGATGAGAAGCGCCGCGCCGGCTAAAAAGCAGGCTTTTCGGCGGCGCTGAAATACCTTCGTGGGCCGAAGCGGCATTCATTTATCCGTTTTCCCATGCAAGTATCCAAGATGGCAGCCGGCCTCATCGGCTCCGAAATCATTCGAATTGGCAACCAGGTAAGCGAGCAGGTGCGCCAGGGCGCGAACATCTGCAACCTGACCATCGGTGATTTCGACTCCAAGATTTTCCCGATTCCGGCCGGGCTCACCGCGGGCATCATCGCGGCCTACCAGGCTGGCCAGACCAACTACCCGCCCGCCGCTGGCATGGGCGAGCTGCGCGACAGCGTATCGGCCTTCCTGAAAACGCGTCAGGGCCTGGAGTACGGCCCCAACGACATTCTCATTGCCGGCGGCTCGCGCCCGCTCATCTACGCCACCTACCGCGCCCTGCTCGACGAAGGCGACCGCGCCATTTTCCCGCTGCCCAGCTGGAACAACAACCACTACTGCCACCTGGTAGGGGCCACGCCCGTAGCCGTGCCCACGCGGCCCGAAAACAACTTCATGCCCACGGCCGCCGACCTGGCCACGCACGTGGCGGGTGCCAACCTGCTGGCCCTCTGCTCGCCGCTGAACCCCACCGGCACCGTATTCACCAAAGAAGGGCTGGAGGAAATCTGCGACCTGGTAATTGCCGAAAACAAGCGCCGCGGCCCCGATGAAAAGCCGCTCTACATCCTCTACGACCAAATTTACTGGCTGCTCACCTTCGGCGGCGCCCAGCATTACGACCCTGTGAGCCTGCGCCCCGAGCTGCGCGACTACGTCATCTACATCGACGGCACGTCGAAGTGCTTTGCCGCCACCGGCGTGCGCGTAGGCTACAGCTTCGGCCCCACCGCCATCATCGACAAGATGAAAGCCATCCTGGGCCACGTCGGGGCCTGGGCTCCCAAAGCCGAACAGGTAGCCATGGGCAAATTCCTGCCCCAAACCGCTGCCGTCGATGAGTTCCTGACCAGCATCAAAGGCCGCCTGCAAAGCTCGTTGCAGGGCCTTTTCGACGGTTTGAAAGCGATAAAAGCCGAAGGCTACCCCGTCGATGCCGTGGCGCCGGCTGGGGCCATCTACCTCACCATCAAAATCGACGTGCTGGGTCGCACCGCCCCCGACGGCACCGTCCTCACCACCACCGCCGAACTCACGTCCTACCTAATTTCCGAAGCCAAGCTGGCACTGGTGCCATTTTCGGCTTTCGGGTCGCCGGCCTCGGAGCCGTGGTTCCGCGCCTCGGTGGGGGCTGAGACGGTGGAGTCAATTCAGGCCGCACTGCCGCGCCTGAAGGCGGCGCTGGATAAGCTGAAATAATTTGATGTAGCATTTTTGGTGTAGCATTACTAAGCTTCGCCATTTACCATCATATCATACCAAACAGCTTTAGTAAGATTGATTTTGACGTTGAAATAACAGTTCCCTCCATCGTCAACTACCAATTCTTCTTTACGCCAATTAGGCCCAGAATTACAGAAACAATTTACCCAAACTTCCTTTTCGCCTTTTGTATTAACCACAACAATAAGCTGACGTCTATACCTACTTAGATTGATGAAATAATTCTCTCGGTGTTTAGCTGCTTCAGGAAATCTCTTTACTATTTCCTGAAAGTCATTCTCCTCAGCTTTGTTTTGTTCAGCAACTGCTTTACTCAGCAAGTCATTTACTTGCAATAATTCCTTGATGCTTAGCTCAGCTGGCTTTGATTTCGGAAACAGATAGTCTGATTTCTGCGCGAATGGCAGAATTGCAAAAGTGGTTGTGTCTAATTCTAGTTGGCTCTCAAGTTCCGTTTTGGAAGCCTGCGCATTTCCACTTTCTATTTGTTGTGCAGGCTGTTTCTGCTTGCTACAAGCAGAAAACATCAGCAAGCCCAGCAATATTTTCCTGTTATTCATCGCAGTAAAATTTCAAGTATAAAAAAGCCCGACAGAACAATATAGTTTCTGTCGGGCTTTTTCAATTATTAAATTTATCTACCCTTTCGGCGTGAGCGTGATGTAAGGAATAATGCATTCCTCCAGCGAAATACCACCGTGCTGGAACGTGTCCTTGTAGTAGTTCACGTAGTAGTTATAATTGTTGGGGTAGGCGAAGAAATAGTCGCCAATCGTAAATACATACGCGGTGCTTACGTTCTCTCGCGGCAGGAAAATAGATTCCGGCTTGCGCACTACGTACACGTCGCGCGAGTCTTCGAAGCCCAGGTTTTTGCCGTGCTTGTAGCGCAGGTTGGTGTTCGTATTGCGGTCGCCCACAATCTTATACGGGCGCTTGCACCGGATGGTGCCGTGGTCGGTGGTGATGATGAGCTTGCCTTTTTTCTCGGCAATTTGCTGCATCATTTCATACAGCGGCGAGTGCAGAAACCACGAGCGGGTGATGCTGCGGTAAGCCGATTCATCGGCGGCCAATTCCCGAATCATGGCCATGTCGGTGCGGGCGTGCGAGAGCATGTCCACGAAGTTGTAGACGATGACGTTGCACTTATAATTGTTGTGCAGATTGCTCATCTTACCCAGCAAGTCCTTGCCAGCCTGCAGGTTGGTCACCTTGTGGTAGCTGTGCTTCACCTTCTGGTTGTTCTTCTGGAAGTTGATTTCCATGAACTCCGCCTCGTGCAGGTTTTTGCCTTCGTCGTCGTCGTCGGTCACCCATAGGTTGGGGTATTTCTTCTGAATTTCGCTCGGCATCATGCCCGAGAAAATGGCGTTCCGCGCATACGCCGTGGTGGTGGGCAGAATGGCGTAGTACATCTCCTCGCTGTCCACCGTAAACATCTCGGTGATAATTGGCTCCAGTACTTTCCACTGGTCGTAGCGCAGGTTGTCAATCAGCACGAAGTACACGGGCGTATCGCCGGTGGCTTTCAGCGTGGGGAATACCCGCTCCTTGAAGAGCTGGTGCGACATGAGCGGTGCGTCCTTGTCATCGCCGTTTACCCAGTCCTCGTAGTTCTCCGTGATGAAGCGGCCAAAATAGGTATTGGCCTCGTCCTTCTGCATGTTGAAAACCTCGGCCATGCTTTTGCCTTCGGTTTCGTTGATTTCAAGCTCCCAGTACACCAGTTTCTTGTACACATCGGCCCACTCGGAGGGCGAAAGACGGTCAGAAAGCTGCATGCCGAGCTGGCGGAAGTCGCGCTGGTAGCCCGAGTTAGTGGCTTCGCTCACGAGGCGCTTATTATCGAGCACCTTTTTCACCGACAGCAAAATCTGGCTGGGGTTCACCGGCTTAATCAGGTAATCGGCAATTTTAGCGCCGATGGCCGACTCCATAATGTGCTCTTCCTCGCTCTTGGTAATCATCACCACGGGCACGGTGGGCCGGATAGCCTTGATTTCGGTGAGGGTTTGCAGGCCGGTGAGGCCGGGCATGTTCTCATCGAGAAACACGAGGTCGTAGCTCTTTTCCTGAATTTCCTCAATGGCATCGGCGCCGCTGTTGACGGGCGTTACGTCGTAGCCTTTCTCCTTGAGAAACAGTAGGTGTGGCTTGAGCAGGTCGATTTCGTCGTCGGCCCAGAGGATGGTGGTTTGTTGCATAGTGGGGACTTGGGTCTTGGGGACTTTAGCGTCTTGGCTAATCAACTTAACGTAAGACGTCCCGAATGGATATATAGCGGCGCGGCTGCGTTTGCCAGCCGGCCTCCCTGCGAAGGGTTGAGCTTGCCCAAACGGCCTGCCGTAGCTTCGCGTTCAGTTATTGACGGGCGGGCCCTGCAAATGTTGCCTGTTTTTGCCCATTCGCTGCGTATTCCTACTGTTCTGTTTTCTGCCCGTCATCCCCTCCCCGCCCGTTCCGTGAACAAAAAGAAAATTTTCAACGACCCCGTTTACGGCTTCGTCACCATCCCGACGGAGTTTTTGTTTGACCTGATTGAGCACCCGTATTTCCAGCGGCTGCGGCGCATCCAGCAGCTCGGCCTCACGGGTTTTGTGTACCCCGGGGCGCTGCACACGCGCTTTCACCACGCGCTGGGCGCCATGCATTTGATGTCGCTGGCCCTGCGAACACTCAAGGATAAGGGCGTGAAGATTTCGGCGGCCGAGGGCGAGGCCGCGATGGCCGCCATTCTATTGCACGACGTAGGCCACGGCCCGCTGTCGCACGCGCTGGAAACCGCCATTTTCCAGGATGTGCCGCACGAGCAGCTGTCGCTTTTCCTCATGCAGCGACTCAACGCCGAATTTCACGGCAAGCTGAGTTTAGCCATTTCGATGTTTGACGGCAGCTACGGGCGGCCGTTTTTTCACCAGCTGGTGAGCAGCCAGCTCGACATGGACCGCCTCGATTACCTCAACCGCGACTCCTTCTATACCGGCGTGGAGGAAGGCCGCCCGGGGGCCGACCGTCTCATCAAAATGCTGCGCGTACATGATGAGCGGCTGGTGCTCGAAGAAAAAGCCGTGTACTCGGTCGAGAATTTCCTGGTGAGCCGCCGGCTGATGTACTGGCAGGTGTACCTGCACAAAACCGTAACGTCGGCAGAGCAAATGGTTATTCGGGTGGTGCAGCGCGCCCGCGACCTGGCCCGCCAAGGCGTGGAAGTGCCCGCCAACAGCTGCCTGGGTTACTTTCTGGGCCGCGCCGTGAGCCTGGACGAGTTCGAGAAAAATGAGAAAATCCTCAGCCATTTCGTCGAGCTTGACGACTACGATATCTGGTCGGCCATTAAAACCTGGGCCGGCCACACCGATATCGTGCTCAGCTACCTCGCCAAAAGCATTCTGCACCGCAACCTGCTCAAAATCGTGCTGGCGCCCGAGCCATTTGATGAGGAATTCCGCCTCGGCATCCAGGAGCTCATCGCCGAGAAATTTAAGCTGCCGATGGAAGAAGCCGAGCTGCTCATGATTCCGGGCCGCCTCAGCAACAGCGCTTACAACGCCGAAAGCCAGGAACCCATCGAAATCCTGACCAAAAAAGGCGACGTGGTGAACGTAATGGAAGCCTCCGACCTACCCAACATCCGCGCCCTGAGCCAGCGCGTGGAGAAATTCTACATCTGCTACCCGAAGGAGATTGTATAATCTCCGATTATCATCTGGAGCAGACTGACTCCCCAGGCTAAAAACAGAAACCGCCGCCTAATTTTGCGCCTTATGGAATTTACCGTTCAGCAAATTGCCGAAGTTCTCGGCGGCACCGTGGAGGGCGACGCCACTCTGCGTATCTCCAGCCTGGCCAAGATTGAAGAAGCCCAGGCCGGCTCCCTCACCTTCCTCTCGAACAGCAAATACGAGCCTTTTCTCTACGAAACCGGCGCTTCGGCCGTCATCGTGGGCCAGGCCCAGGAGCTCAAGCAAGCCATCGAACCAGTTCTTATTCGGGTCGAAAATCCGTACACTGCATTCAGTCAGTTGCTGGAATTTTACGCTCAGGCCACGCGCACAGGCAAGCGCGGCGTGGAGCAGCCTTCGTTCATCGCGGAAAGCTCCGAGATTGGGCCAGGGCACTACCGGGGGGCATTTTCTTACATCGGCGAGAACTGTAAGCTGGGCGAAAATGTGCTGGTGTTCCCGCACGCCTACATCGGCGACCGGGTCACGATTGGCGCGGGCAGCATCATTCACGCTGGCGCTAAGATTTATCCCGATACCGTCATCGGTCAATTCTGCGTCATCAAAGCCGGCGCGGTGGTTGGTTCCGATGGCTTCGGCTTCGCCCCGCAGCCGGACGGCTCCTATAAAGCCATTCCGCAAATTGGCAACGTGGTGCTCGAGGACTACGTGAGCATCGGGGCCAATGCCACCGTGGATTGTGCCACGCTGGGCTCGACGCGCGTGGGCCGGGGCAGCAAAATTGACAACCTTGTGCAGTTGGCCCACAATGTAGAAATCGGCCAGCATACGGTCATTGCTTCGCAATCGGGCATTGCCGGCTCGGCTAAAATCGGTGACTATTGCGTGCTGGCGGGGCAGGTGGGCATGGCCGGCCACGTCACGCTGGCCAACAAGACGACCGTCACCGCACAGTCGGGCGTGGGCAAGAATGTGAAGCAGGAAGGCACCATCCTGCAAGGCTCCACGGCCTTCGACTTCAAGCAGAACCAGCGCGCCCAAATCGTTTTCCGCCGCCTGCCCGAGCTGGAACAGCGCGTGGCCCAGTTGGAGAAGGCGAAAAACGCGACAGAAAAGCCCTAGCTTTGCGGCCGGGTTTCTGGTTGCTGATGGTTCGTTTCCGGTTGCCGGTTGTTTATCAGCCCCATCCAAAGCGAGAAAGCAGCAACGAGCGACCAGAAACTTACTGAGAATGAACGACAAGCAACACACCATTCAGGCACCCGTGACGGTGCGCGGCATCGGACTGCACACCGGCGTAGAGGCTACCATGACGTTTTGCCCCGCTCCGGTGGGCCACGGCTACAAGTTTCAGCGGGTGGACATGCCCGGACAACCCATCGTCGATGCCGACGTGGACAACGTAGTGGACCTAAGCCGCGGCACCACCATCGAGCAGAACGGTGCCCGCGTCAACACCGTGGAGCACACGCTGGCCGCCCTCGTGGGCCTGCAGCTCGACAACGTGCTGATTCAACTCTCCGGCCCCGAGCCACCCATCATGGACGGGTCATCGGCCGAGTTCATCAAGGCCCTGACTACGGTCGGGTTTGAAGAGCAGAACGCGCTGCGCAACTACTACGAAATCCCGGAAAGCATTCGGTACGTGGACAATGCGCGCGGCGTCGAAATCGCGGCCCTGCCCCTTTCCGACTATCGCCTCACGGTGATGGTGGACTACAACTCACCGGTGCTGGGCTCGCAACACGCCACGCTCACGGATATCGGCCTGTTCAGCGAAGAAATTGCGTCGTCGCGCACGTTCTGCTTTTTGCACGAGCTGGAAATGCTCTACAAAAACAATCTCATTCGCGGCGGCGACCTCTCCAACGCCATTGTGGTCGTGGACCGCGTGGTGAGCGACGACGAGCTGACCGACCTGGCCAAAATGCTGGGCAAGCCCCGCGTGTCGGTGAAGAAAGAGGGCATCCTGAACAACGTGGACCTGCGCCACAAAAACGAGCCCGCCCGCCACAAACTGCTCGACCTCGTGGGCGACCTCGCCCTAGTGGGCCGCCCGCTGAAAGGCCAGATTCTGGCCGCCCGCCCCGGCCACGCCGCCAACGTCGCCTTCGCCAAGAAAATCAAGAAGAAGATGCTGGAGTCGCGCACCAATCCGGTGCCGATGTACGACCCCAACCGCGAGCCGGTGATGGATATCAACCGCATCATGCAGGTGCTGCCCCACCGCTACCCGTTCGTGATGATTGACAAAGTCATTCACCTGGACGACCAGGTGGTAACGGCCGTCAAAAACGTGTCCATCAACGAGCCTTTCTTTCAGGGCCACTTCCCCGGCAACCCGGTAATGCCCGGCGTGTTGCAAATCGAGGGCCTGGCCCAAACCGGCGGAATTCTGGTGATGAACACCGTGCCCGACCCCGAGAACTACTGGCAGTATTTCCTGGGCATTGAGAATGCCCGCTTCCGCAAGAAAGTCCTGCCCGGCGACACCATCGTTTATCATTGCCAGTTGCTGGCTCCCATCAAGCGCGGCATTGCCAAGATGCGCGGCCAGGCGTTCGTGAACGGCAAAGTGGTGTGCGAAGCCGAAATGAGCGCCGCCATCGTTCGCAGAGACGCCTAATTCATTTAACAATTAACAGTTATCATTTAACAAGACCTAAGGCTACTTACAATGAACCAAGCCTTTACTTTCTGTTAAATGTTAAATGATAAATGACCACTGAGTACATGATTTCCCCCCTCGCCTATATTCACCCTTCGGCTCGCCTCGCGGCGAGCGTCACCGTCGAGCCGTTTACGACCATTGCGGCCGATGTCGAAATTGGGGAGGGCACCTGGATTGGGCCAAACGTGACCATCATGAATGGGGCCCGCATTGGGGCTAATTGCCAGGTGTTTCCGGGCGCCGTGATTGGGGCCGTGCCGCAGGATTTGAAGTTTGCCGGTGAGCAAACCACCGCCGTTATCGGCGACTACACCGTGATTCGGGAGTGCGTGACCGTGAACCGTGGCACCGTGGACCGTGGCGAAACCCGCGTCGGCAGCCACTGCCTGCTGATGGCCTACGTACACATCGCCCACGACTGCGTAATCGGCAACCACTGCATTCTGGCCAATGCCGTGCAGGTAGCGGGGCACGTCGAGGTGGGCGACTACGCCATCGTCGGCGGGTCGTCGGCAGTGCACCAGTTCGTTAAAATCGGGGCACACGCCATGATTTCAGGCGGCTCCTTGGTGCGCAAGGACGTGCCGCCGTACGTGAAAGCCGGCCGCGAGCCCCTCTCCTACGCCGGGGCCAACTCGGTGGGCCTGCGCCGCCGGGGCTTCTCCGAAGACGCCATCAATATGGTTCAGCAGCTGTACCGCACGCTCTTTCTGGGCGGCCTCAACAACCACGATGCCCTGACGCAGATTGAGCGTGAGCTGCCGGTTTCACCGGAGCGCGACCTGGCCGTGGAATTTGTGCGCGCCGCCACGCGGGGCATCATCAAAGGCCCCAAGCGCGGCCGGCCGGACGGCAGCGAGTCGGAGTAAGAATTAATCATTGCATTCCAACCAGCACGTCGTGCTGAGCGCAGCCGAAGCGTTTCTACCACAGAAGTAATCATTTACTCTCTCGGTTGAAATGCTTCGGCTGTGCTCAGCATGACGTGCTAATTTTAACTGACTACTTGCAAATCGACGCTACCGGCTTGGGCAAGCGCTTCCAGCGCGACTGGATTTTCCGGGGCCTGACGCGCGTTTTCCGGCCGGGCAGCGCCGCGGCCGTCCTCGGGCCCAACGGCGCGGGCAAGAGCACGCTGCTGAACACCTTTTCGGGGCAATTGCTCCCTACCGAGGGCACGCTGACGTATTCGCTGGCGGGCAAAAAACTGGCCGTGGAGGACGTGCCCCGGCACCTGGCCTACGCCGCGCCCTACCTGGAGCTGCTGGAAGAGCTAACGCTGCTGGAGATGCTGCAATTCCACACCCGATTCAAGCCGCTGCGGCCCGGCGTGACGCTCGACCAGCTCATTGGCATCATGTACCTGGACAGGGCGCGGCACCAGCTGGTGCGCGAGTTTTCGTCGGGCATGAAGCAGCGCCTGAAGCTGGGGATGGCGCTGTATGCTGATGCGCCCCTGCTCCTGCTCGACGAGCCCACCACCAACCTCGATACCACCGGCGTGGCCTGGTACCAGGAGCATGTGCAGGCCACTCGCGCCGGCCGCACCCTGCTGCTCAGCTCCAACGTGCCGGCCGAATACAGCTTTTGCGACGAGCAATTGGTGGTAACAGACTTTCAGGTCGTGCGCGGATAGCAGCGGTGGCTTTAATGTGGCCAACTTCCTGATATCTTGTTTGGAAGACCAAGCTAGCAACTCTACAAAAGCCCCATTCCCAAGCTTGAGCTTAACTTTTTATCAAAATCATCGCCGTAAGAAGGGAACTGAAAAACCATTGCAGCCGTATCTTCGCCGCCTACTCAAGCATCTTTTCTCACCTCAACCTAATCCGCCCCGGCCATGATTGATGACGACGACCTGGACGACGACTTGCTCGACGACGACGACACCCTGGACTCCTACGCCAAGAAAGGCGGCGCTGCCGCCATCGGCAACTCCGAAGACCGCCTCTCGGCCAAATACGCCGACTACCTGATGTGGACCGACACGGGCTCCTCGCACGACGAAGCCCTGGACCTGGCCAACATGACGGAAGAAGAGTTCGTGGAAGCCGAGCGGGCCGAAAACTCCGACCGCGGCGGTTTCACCAGCCTCGACGATGAGGAGGATGAATTCGCTGATGACGACGACGATGACGACGAAGGCTACAGCAGTGGCCGGGGCAGCCGCCGCGGCAGCAGCTTCGACAGCGACGATTACTAAGAAACCTCCGCGTTTCTGCCCCATAAAAAGCCCCGGCTGGAAATTCCAGCCGGGGCTTTTTCATGCAAATAATGCGGCAATCTGACGCCTAGCGGCCGAACACTGTTTTGAGGATGTCGCTGGTGCGGGCGGCGGGGTTTTTGCGGATTTTGGCTTCCTCGTTGGCCAGCAGGATGAACAGCCCATCCACGGCTTTCTGGGTGGTATAGTCGGCCAAGCTGAGGTTGACGGGCGTCATCAGCGGGATTTTGTTGTACTGGTTGGTGATGGTGGCGTAGGCACGGCCGGCCCCAACCTGGTCGATGGCGGCTTCGATGTCAGGGTGGAAAGCCGAAATCAGCTGCTGTTGCGTCGATTTGCGCAGGAATTGCGTAGCGGCATCAGTCTGGCCGCTGGTCACCAGCGTGAGGGCATCGGTGATGCTGATGTTGGTGAGGGCGTTGAGGAAAATGTCCTTGGCTTTGGGCGCGGCGGCCTCGGCGGCGCGGTTGAGCTGGGTTTCGAGCTGGGTGAACAGCGTGTTCATGCCCGGCAGGCGGCCCACGGTCGACTTCACAATGTCGAGGTCGGGCGGCGTGGGAATGTGAATGTCGTCATTCAGATTGAAGCCGTCGGGCTCCGAAGCGAACTGCACGGCCTTCACGATGCCCTTGTTGAGGGCTTCTTTGATGCCGGCGCTGGCCTGGGCCTCGGTGAGGGGCGCCGGGGCTGGCGTGGCTGCGGCCGCTTTGGTAGCAGCGGCTTTGGCAGCAGCAGCTTTGTCGGCAGCGGCTTTCGCGGCGGCGGCCTTGGCGGCAGCCGCTTTTTGGGCGGCGGTCTGGGTGGTGGTTTTGGTGGTGGTAGTTTTCTTGGTGGTCGTGGTTTTGGCTTTGGTTTGGGCGTGGGCCGCGGGTGCCACGGCCGCCAACAGGCCCGCTACCAACACAGAACCGGCAATGCGAGTAAACATGGAATAAACTGCTGCGGCGGGAAAACCGGAAGGCCCCTGTGGCTGTCCTTGGACCGCCGCTTGTGCAAATTGAAGACAATTTTGCGGCCAAACCTATTTTTTTCGCCCAACTCATGTCCACGGCCCAGCCCACCCCTGCCTCCAACGCCCCCCAACTTCCCCACGCCGCGCCGCCCGATGTCGAAATCATGACCATTGGCGATGAGCTGCTGTACGGCCAGGTTATCGATACCAATTCGGCCTTCATGGGCCAGGAGCTAGGCAAAATCGGCCTGCGCGTGCGGCAGATTTCCTCGGTTTCGGACCGAGCCGATGAGATTGTAGCGGCCCTCGACCAGGCCCGGCAGCGGGCGCGGGTGGTGCTCATCACCGGCGGCCTCGGCCCTACTAAGGACGACCTGACCAAGCACGTACTGGCCCGCTACTTCGGCTCCGAGCTGGTGATGCACGAGCCCACGCTGCGCCACGTGGAGGAGATTTTTAAGCGCTTCCAGCGGCCCATGCTCGACGTGAACCGCCAGCAGGCCCTGGTGCCGGCCAACTGTGAAGTGCTGCACAATGCCGTGGGCACGGCCCCCGGCATGTGGTTCAATGACCAAGGCACCATCTTCGTGAGCATGCCCGGCGTGCCCTTCGAAATGAAGCGCCTGATGACCGACCACGTGCTGCCGCGCCTGCAGGCCCAGTTCCACATCGCCCCCATCGAGCACGTAGTCATCATGACGGCCGGCCTGGGCGAGAGCTTTCTGGCCAAGCAAATTGAGGATTGGGAAGATGCCCTGCCCGCCAACATTAAGCTGGCCTACCTGCCCAGCTTCGGGGCCGTGCGCCTGCGCCTGACTGGTTCCGACGACGGCCTGCCCGACCTGCGCGGACGGATGCTGGCGCTGCTGCCCGCGTTGCGCGAGCGCATCGGCGAGTACATTTTTGCCGAAGAAGAAACCACCCTGGAAGCCGCCATCGGCAAGTTGCTGCTGGCCAAAAACCTGACCGTGGGCACCGCCGAAAGCTGCACCGGCGGCATGGTGGCTCAGCGCCTCACCAGCGTTTCGGGCAGCTCGGCGTATTTCCGGGGCGGTATCGTGGCCTACCACAACGACATCAAGCAGCAGGAACTTGGCGTGAAACCCGAAACCCTGGCCGAGTTCGGGGCAGTGAGCGATGCCACCGTGCGCGAGATGGCCGAGGGTGCCCGCCACCGCCTGGGCGTGGACGTGGCCGTAGCCATCAGCGGCATTGCCGGCCCCACCGGCGCCACGGAAACCAAAAAAGTCGGGACCGTGTGCCTCGCCTACGCCGACGCCACCCACACCATCAGCCGCGAGTACGTGCTAGACCGGGGCCGGGCGCTGAACACGGAATACGCCGCCCAATCAATGCTCACGATGCTGCGGCAGCAGTTGGCGCTGGGGTAGCGGAGAGCCGTTAGCGGAACAGCAGCCCCAGCGGGGTCGTACCCGGAGGGCGATACATCGGCAGTAATCGGCTAAAACAGCAGATGAAAGCCCCGGCAAGGCGTCACTCTTTGACTGAGTGTCGCTTCGCCGGGGCTTTGTCATTTCAATGGCCGGTAATTACAGCTGATATGCCACCCATCTAGGGCTCTCTATGCCGCCGGCGTTTCGGCCGGTACCACGTTCATAATAGTATGCCCCATTTTATCCCGCTTGGTGGCCAGGTACGCTTCGTTGTGCGGGTTCGAGTCGATTTCGATGGGCAGCGTGTCCACGATTTCGAGGCCGTAGCCGATGAGGCCGGTGCGCTTGCGGGGGTTGTTGGTGAGCAGACGCATCTTGCGAACGCCGAGGTCGCGCAGGATGCTGGCCCCCACGCCGTAGTCGCGCTCGTCGCCCTTGAAACCGAGTTCCTCGTTGGCCTGTACCGTGTCGCGGCCCTGCTCCTGCAGCTTGTAGGCTTTGAGCTTGTTGAGCAGGCCGATGCCCCGGCCCTCCTGGTTCATGTACACGATAACGCCACGGCCTTCGCGCTCAATCTGGCGCATGGCCTGGCGCAACTGCGGGCCGCAGTCGCAGCGGCACGAGCCGAAGATGTCGCCCGTCACGCAGGAGCTGTGCACGCGCACCAGCACCGGCTCGGGGCCGCTGATGTCGCCCTTCACCAGGGCCAGGTGCTTGGCCCCGTTCGAGTTCTGGGTGAAGGCATACAGGTCGAAATCACCTTCCTCGGTGGGCAACCGCACCGAGATTTCGCGGGTAATCAGGCTTTCCGTAGCGAGGCGGTACTTAATGAGGTCCTGCACCGAAACCAGCTTCAGTCCCCACTTTTTGGCCACGATTTCGAGGTCGGGCAGGCGGGCCATCTCGCCATCTTCCTTCAGGATTTCGACCAGCACCCCGGCCGGGGCCAGGCCGGCAAGGCGGGCCAAATCGACGGCTGCTTCGGTGTGGCCGGCGCGGCGCAGCACGCCCTCCTTACGGGCCTTGAGGGGGAAGATATGGCCGGGCTTGCCCAGCTCCTCCGGCTTGGTGGCGGGGTCGATGAGGGCCAGGATGGTCTTGCTGCGGTCCGAAGCGGAAATGCCGGTGGTCACGCCGTTCTTCAGCAAATCGACGGACACCGTGAACGGCGTGGCGTGCAGGGCCGTGTTGTGGCCCACCATCAGGTCGAGGCCCAGGGCTTCGCAGCGCTCCTCGGGCAGCGAGGCGCACACCAATCCCCGCCCGTGGGTGGCCATGAAGTTGATGATTTCGGGCGTGGCGCACTCAGCGGCGCAGATAAAGTCGCCCTCGTTTTCGCGGTCTTCGTCATCGACGACGATAACAACTTTGCCAGCCCGGATGTCGGCAATGGCGGATTCGATGGAGTCAAGCATGGGGTGGAGTATTTCGGCCCATAACAACGAGGGCGGGCGCAAAGTTAGCCCCCGTCGGCTGCGTCATTCCCAGCCGCCCTCGCGGTCCAGCGCAACAGGCATTATTTAGCCTGCTGAAACCGCTGCGTGGGCTGCCAAACCGTGGTTTTGATTCCTCGCAGGTAGCGCCAATAACCCAGCAGTAGCGCGGCATTCATGCTGTAGAAGTGCGTGATGAAGCGCAGCAGCCGAGGGTGGCGGCCCATGCGTTGCAGCGCCGAATCGAGCAGCAGCATTAGCGGCAGACCCAACTGACCCACCAGCGCCAACTGGAAAAACCACCCTGCCCCGCTCGCCACCAGCCCCACTGTGGCGGCTAGCAGCAACAGCAGCAATTGCGGCGTGCACCAGCGCAGCACCTTGTGCGACCACCATGCAAACGCCACCCCGCGCCACGGCGGCCACAGCAGCCGACGGAACTCGCGCAGGTTTTGGAAATTGCCGGCCGAGATGCGAGCCTTCCGCCGGAACTCCTCGGGCAGATGGTCCGACACGTCCTCGTAGCAGATGGCGTCCAGCTCGTTGATGGCCTGGTAGCCGTCGCGCAGCACGGCCATGGTGATGTAAAAGTCGTCGACCAGAAACTCGGCCGGAGCCGGGTGGTAGCAGGCGCGCCGCACCGCAAAGCAGCCGCCGAACGCGCCCATCATGGCGCCCCACACCACGCCTTCCTGGTATTTCATCAGGTTTTCGCGCTCCAGGTAAGCCTTTTCCTGGCCCGAAATTCCTTCGGCCCGGTGTTCGGGGTTGAGAATGTTGCCGCCTACCAGCCCAATGGCCGTGTTGTGAAAGTGTTTGACGAGCTCAAACAACGTATCAGGCGCGAAAAACACGTTTGCATCCGTCAGCACCAGCACCGGGGCCGTGGCCTGCCGGGCCAGGCGGTCAATCACGCCGGGCTTGCCGGTGCGCTGCCCGTAGGCTTCGAAGTGCAGCTGCGGGTATTTTTCGGCCAAAGCGGCCAGCAGGGCGTTGGTTTGGTCCGAGGAATTATCGGAGCCTACCAGCAGCCGCAGCCGGTCGAGCGGGTACGTGGTATCGAACGTGGAGCGGATTTTCTCTTCAATCACCGCCTCCTCGTTGTGCGCAGCCAGCAGGATATCCACGGCCGGCAGGTCAGCGGCGCCGGGCGGGTACACGTCCGGGTTTTGCCGGCGCCCACGGGCCAGCCACCCCAGCAGCACCGGAAACAGCACATAGGTATGCGCCACCAGCAGCAGGCAGCCCCAAAACACCAGCTGAAGTACAACAGTCACCATCAGCTAACCGGCACCGGCCGCAGCCGCTCGTATAAGCCCACGAATTGCTCGGTTACCCGGCGGCGGTCGTAGACGTGGGTGGCGGTGTGGGCGGCCGCCGCGCCAATGGCGGCCACGGGCATTTCTTGGCGGCCCCAGGCCCGGAGCGCGTCCAGCCACTCGGCGGCGGTGTCGCGCAGCACGATGTCGTGGCCGTCGCGCACGGCAATGCCTTCGGCCCCCAGCGTGGTGCTCAGCACGGCCTTGCCCAGCGCCATTGCCTCGATGATTTTGATGCGCATGCCGCCGCCGCTGAGCAGCGGCACCAGCATCAGCTCATACTGCTGCATGAAGTCTGGGGCCGACTCCACGAAGCCGTGCACGAACACGTTATCGGTGCGCGGGCGCAGGAGTTCGTCGGGCGTGCCGCTGCCGGCGATGTGCAGCTCCACATCGGGCATTTCGGCGTGGATGGTGGGCCAGATTTCGCGCAGCAGCCAGTGCAGGCCCTCCTGGTTGGGCAGCCAGTTTAGCGAGCCAATCATAAAGAGGGTGCGTGGTTTTGGTTTCACTGCCGGGTCGGGCCGGAAGCGCGTGAAATCGACGCCGGCGGGGATGAACACGACTGGCTCGGGGCAGCCTAGGGCTTGCAGCCGCTGGGCGTCGTCGTCGGTGATGGCGGCCACGGCATCGAACTGGGCCAGGTGGCGGCGCTCGAAGCGCGCCAGCCGGGTGGCCATATCGCGCAGGTAGAAGCGTCTAAGCGGATTCCGCTCGCGCCCGGCCAGCATCTGCCAAATGGTGTGCTCCAGGTTGTGGGCACGAAGCACCAGTGGCGGCACGCGCAGGCCGGCGCGCTCACTACGCCCCAGAAATTCGGCATACCAGGCGGCAAATGTGCCCTCAAACTGCACCGCGTCCACTGTTTCGTTTTGCAGAATCTCCAACAGCTTCTCTCCCACCTTCGGGCTGATAAACCGCTCCACAATGTAGGGCTGACGGCTCAGCAGCAGGTTTTTTAGGGCTTGCAGCGGCGTAATATCCGTATTCACGTCCACCGTCACCAACCGAAAATTAGGCCCCAGGTGGTCGAGCGCATCAGCTGGCTGGTGGTGCTTGGGCGTGTTGATGGCCAGCATGGTGACGCGGTGGCCGGCCTGCACCAGGCCCGCGGCCACGTCATACATAGCAATAGCCCCCCCGGTGGTGAGCGGGTAAGGAACGCGGGGGCAGAGTTGCAGAATGTGCATTGGGGAAATGTTGAGTTTTGAGGGTTGAGGGTTGAATGGTGGGCTTTGATGAGGTGGAAACGAATTGCCGAAACTCAACCCTCACCATTCAATACTCACCCCTCCTTACAGTTGCCGGAAGCGCACTTCGAAGTTTTCAATCTGCTCTTCGCTGCCGAGCACCAACAGCACGTCGCCGGCAATGGGCACGTAGTCCACGGGCGGGCTTACCAGCAGGGAGCCATCGGCCTGGCGCAGGCCGATGATGGTGGCACCCGTGATGGAGCGCACGTCGAGCTCGCGGATGCTGCGGCCGTGCAAATCGCGGCGGATTTGCTGGAACGTCATTTCTTCGAGGCGTAGTTTATCGGCGCTGAGGCCCGAAATCAGGTCCAGAAAGCGGATGACTTCGGGGCGCACCACCAGCTTGGCCATGTGCGAGCCGCCTATTTCGTCGGGCATCACCACCGAGTCGGCACCGGCCGACAGGAGCTTGCTTTCCGAGGTTTTGAGCGAGGCGCGGGCGATGATTTTCAGGCGCGGATTCAGCGCCCGGGCCGAGAGAGCTACGAATACGTTGTCGGCATCCTTGGGCAGGGAGGTGATGAGGGCCGAGGCCCGCTCCACGCCGGCTTGCTTGAGCACGAGGTCGGTAGTAGCATCGCCAAACACGGTGAAGATGTTGCCGCCGGGCACGCCGTCGCCGTCGTAATCCTCGCCGGTATGGCCTTCGGTGATGCTTTTCATCAGGTCCTGGTTCGACTCCACTACCACCACGCGGGCGCCGCTGGCCCGCAGCTCCTGATAGGCGCGGCGGCCGTTGCGGCCAAACCCGCACACAATGACGTGGCCGCTGAAACGCTTTATCTCCTGGTCGGTTCGAATCATTTTGTAAATTTTGCGCAGCTCGCCGTCAAAGATAAAGGAGGAGAAAACCGACACGAGGTAGGCCACCACCACCAGGTTGTAAAGGATGTAGATGGAAACGAACAGCCGGCCGGCCTCCGAAAACGTGTGAATTTCGCCAAAGCCCACCGTGGCAATGGTCGTCACCGTCATGTAAAACGCGTCGATGGGGCCGTAGTGCTCGATGTAGGTGAAACCCGTCATGCCAATGACCAGGCTGGCCACGGTGAGCACGACGGCCAGAATCAGGCGGTTGATGTTGAGGCGTTGGAGCATTTTTTAGGATTGGGACCTCAAAGAAACGTCATGCTTCGCTGCGCTTGGCATGACGTGCGGGTAAATGACGTTCCATCAGGTGCCCCGCGCCACCACCGTGCCCAGCAGCGCGGCCAGCTCATTATCCAGCTCCTTGAGCCGCTTGATGTCGCCCAGGATTTCGAACATTTCGGCGTCTTCCAGGGGGTGGCGCAGTTTTTCGAGGCACTGGTCAAGCTCGCGCTGCACGTGCACTTTGTTGAGGCGCAGCACGGCGTTGTCGCAGGCCAGCTGGGGCAGGTCGACTTCGTTGAAGACGTAGATTTCCTTGGTGCGCCAGTTGGGGCTGATTTCGTAGCGCTCGGTGGCCAGGTCGGTTATGAGCTGGCGGATGTCTTCGCGCTCGTTCTGGGCCAGCAGGCGGGCATCGGGGAAACGGCCGGCCAGGAGCTCCTGCCGGCAGATTTCCCACATCTCGGCGTAGAGCGGCTTCTGAAGTGGGTACTCGCCGAGCTGGCCCATAAGGTAGCCGGCCACACTCATCTCACCATCAATCTCGCGGCCGGCGTAGAGCACCAGCAGGCGCAGTACCTCGCGCTCGCACACCTGGAGCATGTCGGGGATTTCTTCCTCTTCAGCAGCCTTTTTCGGAGCTGAGGCGAACGAAGCTCCCGGTAATTCAGCGGCCTCGGCGCCACCGTACATCAGCATTTCGGCCTCTTCCTCGTCGGTCATCGGGCGCGGCGCGGGGGCCGAGCGCGGGTTGGAACTGGGCGGAAAGCCAGTATTGGCACTGCCGGCACCGTTGCCGTAGTTGCCCCGGTTATCAGGCTGGCCGCTGGGCTTGCTCTGCTGGCTGGGCGACTTGACGAGCTTGTTGTACTCCGTGATGAGCACCTGCTCATCGATGCCGAACGTGCCCGAAGTCTGCTGCAAAAACACCTGCCGCTTAATGGCATCCGGCACTTTGGCGATGCTGTGCAGCACGTCGCGGATGGCCTCGGCCTTCTTCACCGGGTCGCCGGAGGCTTCGCGGGCCACGAGCGTGGTTTTGAAGGTAATGAAGTCCTGGCTTTTGGTTTCGATGTACTCGGTGAAGCGCTGGTCGCCCACTTTGCGGATGTAGCTGTCGGGGTCGTCGCCGTCGGGAAACAGCACCACGCGCACGTTCAGGCCGCCTTCGAGCAGCAAGTCCGTGCCGCGCAGCGAGGCCTTGATGCCGGCCGCGTCGCCGTCATACAGCACGGTTACATTGTCGGAATACCGCTTGATGAGCCGAATCTGGCCTTCCGTGAGGGAGGTACCCGACGAGGCCACCACGTTTTTGATGCCGCCCTGGTATAGACTTAGCACATCGAGGTAGCCTTCTACCAAGTAGCATACCTCCTGCGTCCTTATCGCTTGCCGGGCCTGAAACAGCCCATACAGCACGTCCGACTTGTGGTAAATCTCTGACTCGGGCGAGTTCAGGTACTTCGCCATCTTGTCGTCGCGCTTCAGGGTGCGCGCCCCGAAGCCCACTACCCGGCCGCTGATGTTGTGAATCGGAAACATCACGCGGCCCCGGAACCGGTCGTAGCGACGGCCGGTGTCCTTGCCCTGGTCGTCGGTTCTGATTACCGTCAGGCCGGTTTTTTCCAGGTATTTCTTATCGAAACCGGCCGTTTCGGCGGCTTTCATCAGGTCGTCCCAGCTATCGAGCGAGTAGCCGAGCTCGAAGGTTTGGATGGTGCTCAGGTTCAGGCCCCGCTCCTTGAGGTAGCCGTAGCCGATGCTCATGCCCTCCTCGGAGTTGAGCAGCAGGCGGTGGTAGTGGTTTTTGGCGAAGTCCGAGACGATGAATTGGGAATCCCGCTCGTTCTGCTCCAGCTGCTGCTGGGGCGTCTTTTCCTCTTCCTGAATTTCGATGGCGTACTTCTTGGCCAGGTATTTCAGGGCCTCCACGTAGCTCGTGCCCTCCACGTCCATCACGAACTGCACCACGCCGCCGGCCTTGCCGCAGCCGAAGCATTTGTACAGGCTCTTGGCCGGGTTTACGGAGAAGGACGGGGATTTTTCGTTGTGGAACGGGCACGGCGCCCACAGATTCTGGCCCTTGCGCTTGAGCTGCACGAAGTCGCCGACAACTTCCACGATGTCGGCGGTCTGGATGATGTGGTCAACTAACTCTTTGGGGATGCGGGCCATCGGGGGCGGGATAATCGGCTTTTTCTGTTTAGAACGTCGTGCAGAGCGCAGCGAAGCATCCTGCTTGCCGTCGCTTATCTAGTCGTTCAACGAAGCGGGCAAGATGCTTCGCTGCGCTCTGCATGACGCGCTAGATTTAACGGTCATGCGTCGCAACACAACAAATTTCGCCCTACTTTCTCCTACGTCCTACCTTTGCCCGGAATAAACTCCGCGCAAGATGCCCGCATACCGCCCCGAAGAAATTGAAAAGAAGTGGCAGGCCCACTGGAAAGCGCACAGCACTTTCCGCACCGAGAACCACTCCGATAAGCCCAAGTACTACGTGCTCGACATGTTCCCCTACCCCTCCGGGGCGGGCCTGCACGTGGGGCACCCGCTGGGCTACATTGCCTCCGATATCGTGACGCGCTACAAGCGCCTGCGCGGCTTCAACGTGCTGCATCCCATGGGTTTCGACTCCTTTGGCCTGCCCGCCGAGCAGTATGCCATCCAGACCGGCCAGCACCCGGCCATCACCACCGAGAAGAACATCGAAACCTATGTGCAGCAGCTCAGCAGCCTCGGTTTCAGCTACGACTGGAGCCGCGAAGCGCGCACTTCCGACCCCAGCTACTACAAGTGGACGCAGTGGATTTTCCTCAAGCTGTTCAACTCCTGGTACAACCTCGACACCGACCGCGCCGAGCCCCTCACCGCCCTCACCGCCCGCTTTGCCGAGAGCGGCAGCGTCGGCATTCGCGCCGCTGGCGATGACGGCGACCGTCACGACTTCACTGCCGGCCAGTGGTCCATGTTCAGCGAGAAGCAGAAGCTGGCCGCCGTGCTCCCCTACCGCCTCGCCTACCAGCAGGACACCTACGTGAACTGGTGCCCCGGCCTGGGCACGGTACTTTCGAACGACGAAGTAAAAGACGGCCTCTCAGAGCGCGGCGGCTTCCCCGTCGAGCGCCGCCTCATGCCCCAGTGGAACCTGCGCATCACCGCCTACGCCGACCGCCTCCTCCAGGGCCTCGACCAGCTCGACTGGCCCGATGCCGTGAAGGAAATGCAGCGCAACTGGATTGGCAAGAGCATCGGGGCCGAAGTTACCTTCCCGGTGCAGGGCCACGAAAACGCCCAAATCAAGGTCTATACTACCCGCGTCGACACTATATACGGTGCTACTTTCCTGGTGCTGGCCCCTGAGCACGAGCTGGTGGACGAACTCACCACGCCCGAGCAGCGCGCCGCCGTGGACGAGTACATTGCCGCCACCAAGCGCCGCTCCGAGCGCGACCGCATGACCGACGTGAAGGCCGTGTCCGGCGTCTTCACCGGCGCCTACGCCCTGAACCCGGTGAACAACGAGCCCGTGCCCATCTGGCTGGCCGACTACGTGCTGGCCGGCTACGGCACCGGCGCCGTGATGGCCGTGCCCAGCGGCGACCAGCGCGACTACCTGTTCGCCAAGCACTTCAACCTGCTCATCCCCGCCATTTCCGATGCCCAGCAGGGCCTCGACCAGCAGGCCGACCCCACCAAGGAAGGCCGCTACATCAACTCCGGCATCATCAACGGCCTCACCTACAAGGAGGCCACGCAGAAGCTCATCGCCTTCCTCGAAGAGAAGGGCCTGGGCAAGGGCAAGGTGAATTTCCGCCAGCGCGACGCCATTTTCGGCCGGCAGCGCTACTGGGGTGAGCCCATTCCGATTTACTACAAGGACGGTACGGCCTACGGCATCGCCGAAAGCGACCTGCCGCTGGTGCTGCCCGAAATCGACGAGTACAAGCCCACCGAAACCGGCGAGCCGCCCCTCGGCCGCGCCCAAAACTGGCTCTACCGCGGCCAGTACCCCTACGAGCTGAGCACCATGCCCGGCTGGGCGGGCTCGTCGTGGTACTACCTCCGCTACATGGACCCCGCCAACGAAGCCCGCTTCGTATCGGAGGAAGCCGAGCAGTACTGGGGTAGCGTGGACCTCTACATGGGCGGGGCCGAGCACGCCACCGGTCACCTGCTCTACGCCCGCTTCTGGTACCTGTTCCTGAAGGACCTGGGCCTCGTCAGCAGCAACGAGCCGTTCCAGAAGCTGATTAACCAGGGAATGATTCTGGGCCGGTCGAATTTCGTGTACCGCATCAACGGCACCAATAAATTCGTGACGCTGGGCAAAAAAGACCAGTACGAAACTACAGCCTTACACGCCGATGTCAACATCGTTGACAACGATGTGCTCGACGTAGAAGCCTTCAAGAAGTGGCGTGAAGACTACGTGGACGCGGAATTTATTCTCGAAGACAACGGCACCTACGTTTGCGGGGTTGAAATCGAGAAGATGTCGAAGTCGAAGTACAACGTGGTGAGCCCGGACGTCCTGATTGGCAAATACGGCGCCGACGCCCTGCGCCTCTACGAGATGTTCCTCGGCCCGCTGGAGCAGTACAAGCCCTGGAACACCAACGGCATCAGCGGCGTGGGCGGCTTCCTCAAGAAGTTCTGGCGCCTCTTCCACCCCGAAGACGGCCCCCTGGCCGTGACTGATGAGCCCGCTACGCCCGCTGAGCTTAAGGTGCTGCACCGCGCCATCCAGAAGGTGCAGGAAGACATCGAGAAGTTCAGCTTCAACACCTCCGTCAGCCTGTTCATGATTACCGTGAACGAGCTCACGTCCCTCAAAACCCACAAGCGCGCCATTCTGGAGCCGCTCGTGCTGCTGGTGTCTCCGTATGCCCCGCACCTGGCCGAGGAGCTATGGCAGGAGCTGGGCCACGCGGCCGGCAGCATCTCCACGGCAAGCTACCCCGAGTTCCGCGAAGAATTCCTGGTGGAGGAAAGCGTCACCTATCCGCTGGCCATCAACGGCAAGGTGCGTGAGCAGATGCAGTTCGCCGCCACCGCCACCGCCCCCGAGATTGAAACCGCCGTCCTTACCTCCGATTTCCTGGCCAAGCACGGCGAAGGCAAAGCCGCCAAAAAGGTGATTGTGGTGCCCGGCCGCATGGTGAACGTGGTGGTGTAAATCCACCGATTAATTTACTAAAAACAAAAAGTCCGCTGGTGATTCCAGCGGACTTTTTTGATGGCATTTAGCCGCTTGAAACAGGCTGAAATTTAATTTTTTACCATAGTTGGCCGGTGAATGCTGCGGGTATCTTTGTTCGTTCATTATTCATCAACCCATTTCATGAAAAAACTACTACCCTTTCTCTTGAGTGCCTTCTCCCTGGGTGCTCAAGCCCAAACGGCCCCGGCCTGGACCTGGGCCAAAATGCTCGCCAGCAGTAACCTGGCCAGTGCCGGCACCATGACGACCGATGCCGCCGGCAATACCTACCTGGCGGGCAGTTTCAGCCAGCCGCTCACGCTGGCGCCCGGCACAGTGCTCACCACCAGCTCCGGCCAGGACGGTTTCGTGGCCAAGTATGATGCAGCGGGCGCGCTGCTGTGGTCGCGGCAGCTGGCCGGTTTTTTCAACGACGGGTTTCAAAAGGTCCTGATTGACGGCACCGGCAAAGTGACGCTGGTAGGTATGTCGAGCGACGGGGCACAGTTGGGCAGCACTACTTTCTCCAGCAACAGCTTTGGGCCGGTGGTCGTGCTCACCCAGCTCGACGCCCAGGGAGCGGTACTCTCCATGACGGAAGTGGGCAGCGGTTCCCCCCTCATCCTAGCCGACCTGGGCCTGGACGCGGCCGGCAACAGCTACATCAGCGGGACGTTTGGCCTCAGCGCCACGTTTGGCAGCTTCACGCTCACCACGCCCGTGGTGGGCACCAGCGTCGCCTTCGACCAGTTTCTGGTCAAAATTTCGCCGCAGGGCATCCCACTGTGGGCCCAGCAGGGCGGCCGGTCCGCCGCGCCGTCCGGCTCCGGCACCAATTTTTACTACAACAGCCTGGCCGTGGAACCCGGCGGCAACGTGTACCTCACCTGGACCTGCAATGCCAACGCCGCCGGCTTTGGCAACCTAGCCATGCCCTCCGGCTACGGCGATGCCGACATTGTGGTGGTGAAATACAACCCCCAGGGCACGCCGCAGTGGCTGCAGCGGGCCGGCAGCCCTGGCCTCGATTTTGCCGGCAACACGGCCCTCGACGCCAGCGGCCGGCTGGTAGTGCCGGGTTTCGTGACGGGCAATGGCACTTTCGGCAGCCAGGCCCTGACCGCTCCGGCGGGCGCTCCTACTGGCTACGTGTGGGCGCTGACCCCGGCAGCCGGGGCTAGCAGCTGGGTGCGCGGCCTGAGCGGCACCGTGGCCGCCACCTACCGGGGCGTGACGGCCGACGCCGCCGGCAACATCTACGCCGCCGGGCAGTTCAGCGGCCAGGGCACCCTGGGTGCCGCTACGCTAGCCAGCGCCGGCGGCCTCGATGGCTTGATTGTGAGCTACTCCGCGGCAGGCAACGTGCAGTGGTCGGCTAAAACCGGCGGGGCCGGCGACGAATCGCCGCTGTATGTATCGCTCGATGGCACCAACCGCTTGGCGGTGGCCGGTATTCTGAACGGGGCCGGCTTGTTTGGCACCACCGCCCTCACCGGCCAAAACGCTCCCGTTGGCAATCTTTTCGTGGCCCACCTGGGCACGGTGGTCACGGCCACGCGCGGGGCGCAGCCGGTGGCTCAGCTGGCCCTCTACCCCAACCCCGCCAGGGCCGCCGAATCGGTGAGTCTGCCGCAACTGCCGGCCGGTACTTCTCTTACCCTCACCGATGCAGTGGGCCGGGTGGTGCAGCAGACCGCGGGCCTGACCTTGTCATTGGCGGGCCTGGCAACGGGCGTGTACGTGGTACAAGCCACGGCCCCCAGCGGCCAGCGGTGGACCAACCGCCTGGTGGTGAAGTAGTGCTGGTTATTTTTTACCCACAAAAAAGGACTGCCAAATTTGGCGGTCCTTTTTTTGTGGAAACAACGCGAGCCGTCGGGCATTTCCTGAGGTGGCTTGGTAGCCTCTTTTCATGGGCAAGCAGTAGGTTTGCCTTCCAACCATTTCTCATTTGTAAATGACCATTTTTTCCTGGCAGCATTTTATATTCCTTCGCGCCTCGCGACAGGTTTTCGGAGCAATAACCACTGGGTTGGCAATGCTGCTGAGCTTCGGCAGCGCCGCCCAGAACCTGAATGGCCCTGACGCCGGCCCGCTGCTCACGCCTGAGCAATTCCTGGGCTATAAGCTGGGCGCGCAATTCACGCCCCACGCCGAGCTGCTGCGCTACGTGGCCCACATCACGGCCCACACGCCCGGCCGCATGAAGCTGGTGCGCTACGGCAGCACCTACGAGAAGCGCCCGCTGGAAGTGGTGCAGGTGGCCAGCGCCGAAACCTTCGGCCGGCTCGAAGACGTGCGCCACAACAACCTGCGCCTCGCGGGCCTCGAAAGCGGCAGCGCCCAACGCCAGATGCCCGGCGTGTGCTGGCTGAGCTACAACGTGCACGGCAACGAGGCCGTGAGCTCCGAAGCCGTGATGCAAGTGCTCTACGACCTGGCCAACCCGCAGGACCAGCAGATGCAGGACTGGCTACGCAACACCGTTGTCATCGTCGACCCCTGCATCAACCCCGACGGCCACGACCGGTACGTGAACTGGTACAACCGCGTGCGCAACCAGTCGGTGAACGCCAGCCCCGATTCCTGGGAGCACCACGAGCCCTGGCCCGGTGGCCGCTTCAACCACTACTACTTCGACCTGAACCGCGACTGGGCCTGGCAAACCCAGCAGGAAACCCGCCAGCGCATTGCCCTCTACAACCAGTGGTTGCCCGAGGTACACGCCGATTTCCACGAGATGGGGCCGAATAATACCTACTACTTCTCGCCCGCCGCCAAGCCCTACCACGCCGACCTTACCGTCTGGCAGCGCAAGTTCCAGGGCGTGCTGGGCGACTACAACAAGGTGGCTTTCGACAAGAATAACTGGCTGTATTTCACCCGCGAAGTCTACGACCTCTACGCGCCCACTTACGGCGACACGTGGCCCAGCTTCAACGGCGCCATCGGCATGACCTATGAGCAGGGCGGCGGCGGCCCCGCCGGCCTGGCCTACGCCCGCCTCGACGGCGACACCCTGACACTGGCCCAGCGCATCGCGCACCACCACGCCGCCAGCCGCGCCACCATCCAGGCCACCGCCGAGCGACACGACGACTTGGTGCGCGAGTTCCAGAGCTATTTCGCCAACGCGGCCAGCAAGCCCCGGGGCGAGTTTAAGAGCTACGTAATGGCGGCCGGCAACGACCCCGGCCAGCTCCGCGCCTTCACCCAATACCTCGACCGCAACCAGATTCGCTACGGCTACGCCCCCAGACGCACCAAAACCCGCGGCTTCAACTACACCACCGGCAAAACCGGCGCCGTTACCATTGAGCCGCGCGACGTGGTTATCAGCATGTACCAGCCCAAATCGACCCTGGTGAAGGTGCTGTTCGAGCCCAAGTCGCAGCTCGAAGATTCGCTTACCTACGACATCACTTCCTGGGCCCTGCCCTATGCGTTTGGTCTGAAATCCTACGCCGTAGCCAGCCGCTTGGATGCTTCGGCCGGCGCGCCTGCCACGGCCAGCGTGAAGGGCAGCGCCGCCGCGGCCGACCGTCCTTACGCCTACCTGGCCCGCTGGAACAGCTTGCAAGACGTGCGTTTTCTCAGCCGCCTGCTGCAACAAAAAGTGAAGGTGCGCTACGCCGAAAAGGCCTTCGAGTCGGAAGGCCAGCTGTACGCGCCCGGCACGCTCATCATCACCCGCACCGGCAATGAGGGCCTCGGGGCGCGGTTCGACCAGCTGGTTCGGGCCCAGGCCGATTCGGCCGGCACCACCGTCATGGCCGTAAAATCGGGCTTTTCAACCTCGGGGCGGGACTTAGGCTCCAGCTCGGTGCATTTTGTGAAGCAGCCCAACGTGGCCGTGGTGGCCGGCCCGGGCGTGGACGCCACCGCGTTTGGCGAGGTGTGGCACTTTTTCGAGCAGCAGCTCGGCTACCCTATTACGGTGCTCGGCACCGACTACCTCAGCCGCGTGAGCTTAAATAAATACGACGTCCTCATCCTGCCCAACGGCGGCTACGCCGACGTGTACAACGACCGCAGCCTCGAAAGCCTCAAAGCCTGGGTGCGCGACGGCGGCCGCCTCATTGCCCTCGAAGGCGCGGCCAAATTCCTGTCCGGCAAAAAGGACTTCCTGCTCAAGCCCAAAACCACCGACTCCACCGCCATCAAAAAAGAGCTGAAGGCCAACCCCTACCTGGCCCTGCGCCGCTACGGCGACGCCGAGCGCGAGGAAGCCGAGGATGCCGTGCAGGGTAGCATCTACCGCGTGCAGCTCGACAACTCCCACCCGCTGGCCTTCGGCTATGGCGACACCTATTATGCGCTTATCCGCAACCCGCTCAACTACAGCTTCCTGCCCAAAAGCGGCTGGAACGTGGGCGTTATCAAGAAAGACAGCTACTCGGCCGGCTTCACCGGCACCAAGGCCCGCAAGGAGCTCACGGATACGTTCGTGGTCGGGGCGCAGGATTTGGGGCGCGGCGAAGTGGTGTATATGGGCGACAATCCCTTGTTCCGCGCCTTCTGGCAGAGCGGCAAGCTGATGTTCGGCAACGCCGTGTTTTTGGTGGGGCAGTAGCTTTTTAAAGCACTATTTAAAGCAGGAACGTCGTGCTGGGCGGAGTCGAAGCATCTCTACCGCCATAGTAAATGAATTACTTGCGCGGTAGAGATGCTTCGACTCCGCCCAGCATGGCGTTCTTATTCTTATTCCTCCAACGCCGCCTTCACGGCCTTCGGGAGCGACGCCCGCACCAGCGCATACGAGTGGTCAATCAGCTCGCGGAGCTGGCCTTCCGGGGCACCGGTACCGATGAGCACCGTGTTCCAGTGCTTCTTGTTCATGTGGTAGCCGGGCCGCACGTAGTCGTGGGCCTCGCGCAGCTCCTCGGCGCGCTCGGGGTCGCATTTCAGGTTGATGCTGCCGAAGGTGTCGATATCGGTCAGGGCAAATACTTTGCCGCCGACTTTAAACACCAGCGTTTCGGGGCCGAAGGGCGTTTCTTCAGTCACGCCGGCTTTCAGCAGGCAGTAGTCGCGGAAATCCTCAATATTCATCCTACCCCAGCCTACAGCACGTAACGGAACAGCATCACCACCAGACACACCAGAAACATCGCTAAGCTGAGCTTATTGATGAAGTGCATGGTCTTCAGGTTGAAGTTGTTCTTGCGGTTGGGGTCGTTTTTTCGGAAATAATAGCCGAGGACCGGGCCGAAGTTGAAGAGGTTCTTGCCGTTCATATCAGAGCAGGTTTGGGAGTAGCTAAGGTAACACCCGGCGCGCCAGAAAGATTTGCCGCAGCACTGGCTTTAGCTTGTATATAGCTGGGAAAGATTACGCAACGCAGTGCAAGCTGAAGCAGGCGCTACACTTCGCGCCGCTCGCGCCAAGCCAGCCCGGCCGGCAGTTCCACCGAGGCAAATTCCAGGTGCATTACCCGGCGCGGCCGGTTGCTGGAGCTGCGATTGGAGGCGTGCAACAGCAGTGGTTTCATCAGCATAGCCCCTCCACCGGGCACGGCGCAGACGGTAGCTTTCGGCGTGTAGCTGCCGAGGGCGACGGCCGGCACCACGCCGTGGCGGTGCGAGCCGGGCACCACTTTCAGGGCGCCGTTGGTGGCGTCGCAGTCGTCGAGGTGAATGCGCAGGGTCACCACGTTTTCCAGGACTTCCACCGGCGGCTGCACCGAAATACCTTCGGTTTTGCTGGTCCAGGGACCGAAACCGGGTAAGTTGACACGCTGGTCCACGTTTATCATCAGGTCCTGGTGCCAGGCCACGAGCCAGTTTGAGCCGGCTGGTTTGTCGAAATAAATACCTTTCACCAGCTGGTAACCCGCCGGAAACAGCCCGGCCAGCAGTTGGCGCAAAGCAGGCGTATCGAGCAACGGCCAGAGGTCCGGAATTTCCTTTAGCAACTCCCGAATGGCAAACACTTCCTGGCTCCGCCGAAAGTTCGGACCATCACTCGCCACACTTTCTACGGCGTGCAGCAAGGCGGTCACTTCGGCGGGCGCGTAAACATTGGGCAGCACCGCAAATCCTTCATCGGCAAATTGCGCGGCCAGCGGGCCACTGAGAACGGCTGTTTGCATACGCCCGCAAAGCTACCTCCATCGCCGGCTACGCAACCTGCGCTGTGGCAGCGTGCCTTTAGCCATTCCAATACTGACCCGATGAATAAATCCGCTACTTTTCTTCTGTTCGCTGGCTTGCTGGCCATCGCTACCTCCGCTGCTAAGGCTCAAAAAGCTTCTTCCGAAACGGAAGCGGTGAAACAAACCGTCACCGCCTTTTTCGATGGCATGCGGCGCAGCGACAGCACCGCCGTGCGCCGCACACTGGCCCCGGCGGCCGTATTCCACGGTTTTGGCGGCAAGCCCGGCCAGCCGCCCACGCTGGAAATCGAATCCATCAACGGCTTCCTGAAAGCCGTGGGCACGCCCCACCCCGAAATCTGGGACGAGCGGGTGCAGTTCGAGCGGGTGTTAATCGATGCCAACCTGGCCAGCGTGTGGGCACCCTACGAGTTCTACCTAGGCAGCAAATTCAGCCACTGCGGCTACGACTCGTTCCAGCTGGTGAAGCTGGCCGACGGCTGGAAAATCGCGCACATCATCGACACGCGGCGGAAGGACAAGTGTAAATAATATACTGGTTTTTGAAAATCATAAACCTAAGCACCTAGAAAACACAGTATCCTTTTTTGAGTATTCAATTCTTCCGTCGTATCTCAAATTATAGACGCCAGATATCTTAACGTATGAACTATCGTTTTTACCATTAATTGAAACGGAATATGGTACAGTCTCTCTCTTTGAAGCTAATTTTTCATCGAACCATATTGTGTATCCATTATATTCTCCGATTTCAGAAATGAAAACAGGATTTTTAACCATTTGCTCCTTGATAGCAATTAGGAAATCTGGGATTTCAATAAATCTTTTGACAATAAAAAATACTGTTCCGAATAAAAAAACAATTCCTATGGATAGCATGGCTTTCTGAAAGATTCGGAAAGCTCTTACTATTGGACTTATTACGTTTAGCAGAGGCATGTACTTACGCCCCCACCGGCTCGCCCAATACTTCCTTCTCAATCCAGCGCCCGTCCTCGCGCATGAGTTCGATGAGCTCGTCCACGGCGGCTTCTTCGGGCACGGATTTTTTGATGACTTCTTGGCCGCGGTAGAGGGAAATTTTGCCTTTGCCCACGCCCACGTAGCCGTAGTCGGCATCGGCCATTTCGCCGGGGCCGTTCACGATGCAGCCCATGATACCGATTTTGATGCCCTTGAGGTGGTCGGTGCGCTTGCGAATCATGGCCGTGGTTTCCTGCAAATCGAATAGGGTGCGGCCGCAGCTGGGGCAGCTGATGTATTCGGTTTTGCTCATGCGGGTGCGGGCCGCCTGCAGGATGCCGAACGAAAGCTGGTTGAGCATGTCAATGTCGCGCAGCCAATCTTCCTGGGGCCGGTCGACGGGCAGCAGGCGGGCGCCGAGCACCACGCCATCGCCCAGACCGTCGATGAGTAGGCCGCCCACGTCGGTGGCGGCGTCGAGCTGGGTTTTCTCATCGGGCTGCTGCGGGTAGAAGCGGGCAATAATGACCGGGCAGGTCACGCCGTGGTTAATCAGCTCGAAGAAGGCCCGGCGCAGGTCGGGCATGGCGTGGGGGTTGTGGGTTTCGAGCACCAGCACCACGGTGCGGTCGGTGCGCAGGTGCTCAATCAGGCGCGAGTCGAACGCAATGGGCTCAACCAGTAGAAAGTTTAGCTGCGGATGACGGGCGTCGGCACTGGTTTCCAGGTAAGTGCAAGCCGTCATCAGCGGATAGTGGTCGGTGCGGCGGCCGGCATCTTTCCAGGCCGTGAAGGTTACCACTTCCTTCAGGCCATTGGGCAGCATGTAAGGCACCGGCCGCTCGCCGGTGTAGATGTAGTCGGCCCCGAGGTCGCCCATCTGAAATTTATCGAGGAAGGGCGAATACAGGTGTCCGGCGGCGCGCAGGTCGGCGTATTCGCGGCGCGGCAGGCGCGACAAATCCGCCACGGCGCGCGGCACGTTCAGCCCGCCAAAGTTGGCTACTTCGTGCGTGGTACGGCGGTGGTACTGGAAGGGGTCGATGGGCGCCTCGCCCACCAGCGGCCGGATGGGCCGGGCCAACGCGGCCCGCTCGGTGTAGCGGTCAATCAGCATGCGGGCCACCGGGGCTTCGGCCTCAGGTGCTTCGGTGAGCGACACGCGCACGGTGTCGCCAAGGCCATCTTCCAGCAGCGTGCCGATGCCCACGGCGCTCTTGATGCGGCCGTCCTCGGCCTCGCCGGCTTCGGTCACGCCCAGGTGCAGCGGGTACGGTTGTAGGCCTTCCTCGTCGAGCTTCTGCACCAGCAGGCGGTAGGCCTGCACCATCACCTGAGTGTTGCTGGCCTTCATGCTCAGCACCACGTCGTAGTAGTTTTCCTCCTCGCAGAGGCGCAGGAATTCCAGCGCCGACTCCACCATGCCGAGCGGCGTGTCGCCGTAGCGGCTCAGGATGCGGTCGGACAGCGAGCCGTGGTTGGTGCCGATGCGCATGGCCGTGCCGTGCTGCTTGCAAATCTGAACCAGCGGCCGGAACCGCTCGCGGATGCGCTCCACTTCGGCCGCGTAGGTGGCGTCGGTGTATTCAATTTCCTCAAACTTCTTTTTGTCGGCGTAGTTGCCGGGGTTCACGCGCACCTTCTCCACGATGCGGGCGGCCAGCTCGGCGGCGTTGGGCGTGAAGTGAATGTCGGCGATGAGCGGCACGTTGCAGCCGCGCTTGCGCAATTCCTTCTTGATTTCCAGCAGGTTTTGGGCCTCCTTCATGCTGGGCGCGGTAATGCGCACGTATTCGCAGCCGGCCTCCACCATGCGCAATGTCTGCTCCACCGAACCCATCGTGTCCATCGTGTCCACGGTGGTCATGCTCTGCACGCGGATGGGGTAATCGCCGCCCATCGGCAAGCCGCCAATGTTGACCACGCGCGACACGCGGCGCTTGTATTCGGTGAGGCTGGGGCAATACGTCTTGTTCATGGGCCAAAAACCAGGGGGTGCCGGCGAAAGTTGCGCCGTAATGCAAAGGTAAAGCGGTACCGGCGGCCGCGTGGCGCGCATGCGCAAGCTAGGTGAGCTGTGGAAGCTTGCGAGCCGACCTGATTTCCGGTTGAAGCGTTGGCCGCCATCGTTCCCAAACCGCCGCAGGACTTGCCTCAACGGTAAGCAGCATTAGCCGCTAACGTTTCTCAGGTTAGGCATTTTCAGCGGGCTCGCTACCAACCCGAACTTCAAAAAACGGGTATACAATATGCCAAACGCATATCCTTAAAACATTATATTTCAACACCATGAACGAAGAAAATAAACTCAGTCGGCGTGAACTCATCAGTGGGCTGGGAGCTAGTCTGGCGGTGGCGGCGGTGGCCCCCGTGCTGTCGGCGCAGGGCGCAAGTGCGCCCACCGCAGCCCCAGACCCTATGGTAAATCCAAACAATAAGTACCCCAAGCCGCCATTTAAAGGGCAGTCGCAGCCCTGGCCGGGCCTGGCCAGCCAGATGGACCCTCGCCCCGACCACGGCGAAAAAAGCTACAAGGGCTCGGGCCGCCTGCAAGGCCGCAAGGCGCTGATAACGGGCGGCGACTCGGGCATGGGCCGCGCCGCCGCCATTGCCTACGCCCGCGAGGGGGCCGATGTGGCCATCAACTACCTGCCGGCCGAGGAGGCCGATGCGAAAGAAGTTATTGCCCTCATAAAAGCCGAAGGCCGCAAGGGAATCGCCATTCCGGGCGACCTGCGTGAGGAAGCCTTCTGCCAGAAATTGGTGGCCGAAGCCGTGCGCCAGCTCGACGGCCTTGATATCGTGGTGAATAACGCCGGCCGCCAGCAGCAGCGCCAGTCCATTCTGGACCTGACAAGTGCGGATTTTGACGCCACAATGAAAACCAACATCTACGCGCCGTTCTGGATTATCAAGGCTGCGCTGCCCCATATGCCGGCCGGCTCCGCCATCATCGGCACCACCTCGGAACAGGCCTATGACCCCTCGCCCAACCTCTACGACTATGCCCAGACCAAGGCGGCAACGATGAACTATGTGAAGTCATTGGCTAAGCAGCTCGCCCCGAAGGGCATACGCGTCAACGGCGTGGCCCCGGGGCCGGTCTGGACGCCCTTGCAGGTGAGCGGCGGCTCCACCCAGGAAAACCTGAAAGAGTTTGGCGCCAAAACGCCCATGGGCCGCCCCGGCCAACCCGTCGAACTGGCCTCGATTTATGTGCAGCTGGCCGCTAATGACGCCAGCTTCACCACGGGCCAGATTTATGGGGCTTCTGGTGGGGGCGGCCAACCCTGACGGCCAACACAGGATTCTGCATGCCGAGCTTTTTCCATTTCATTGATACGCAATCAACATGGAAACCGAAGCCCTCCCCACGCCGCCCAAGCCAACCTACTGGCTCACGCGCTTCGTTATTCTGCGCCTGCTGGGCGCATTGTACGCAGTGGCGTTTCTGGTGGCCATCAACCAGATTATTCCGCTGATTGGGGCGAATGGGCTGCTGCCGGTGGGCGTATTTCTGAAGCAGGTGAGCGTGATGCTGGGCTCGACGGCCGCAGGCTTTGTGCGGCTGCCGTCCATCTTCTGGCTCGGGCATTCGGATGGAACTTTGCTGACGGCGGCCTGGCTGGGATTTGTAATTTCCTGCCTAGTAGCGGCCGGCTACGCCAACGGGCTGCTGTTGGCGGTGCTGTGGGTGCTCTACCTATCCATCGTGCACGTGGGGCAGGAATGGTACGGCTACGGCTGGGAAATCCAGCTGACCGAAACCGGGTTTCTGGCCATTTTTCTGTGCCCTTTACTCGATGGGCGACCTTTTCCCAAGTATCCTCCTCCCCTGCCCATCATTGTGCTGTTTCGCTGGTTGGTGGTGCGTGTCATGCTCGGAGCGGGGCTCATCAAGGTGCGCGGCGATGAAGTCTGGCGCAACAGCACCGCCCTCTACTACCATTTCGAAACCCAGCCCATTCCCGGCCCGCTGAGCCGATGGTTCCACTTTCTGCCGCGGGCGGGGCTGCGCCTGGGCGTGTGGTTCAATTGGCTGGCGGAGCTGCTGGCGCCCTGCTTTGCTTTTGGGCCGCGCGTGGCCCGGCACGCCGCCGGCGTGGTCATGATATTGTTTCAGGTCACCCTAATCCTGAGCGGCAACCTGTCGTTTTTGAACTGGCTGACCATCGTGCCCGCCCTGGCCTGTTTCGACGATGGCTTCTGGGCCCGGCTGCTGCCCCGGCAGCTGGTGCATCGGGCCGAGGTTGCGGCGGCCCAGGCCGAGGTGTCGCGCCCCATGCGCACAGCGGCCTGGGTGGTCACAGCAGTTGTCGCGCTGCTCAGCATCCGGCCGGTGCTGAATATGGTTTCGCCGGGCCAAATCATGAACACCTCCTTTGACCCGCTGGACCTGGTGAACACCTACGGAGCCTTTGGCTCCGTGGGCCGTGAGCGGCTGAACGTGGTATTTGAAGGCACCCGCGACGCCAACCCCAGCGACAGTGCTACCTGGCAACCCTACCCTTACAAAGGCCTCCCCGTGGCCCTCGACCAACGCCCGCCCCAAATTGCGCCCTACCAGCTGCGGCTGGACTGGCAGATGTGGTTTGCCGCCATGGCCTCGCCCGCCGATTATCCCTGGACGCTCAACCTCGTATCGAAGCTCCTGCACAACGACCCCGATGCGGTCAGTTTATTTGCCCGCAATCCGTTTCCCGGCCAGCCGCCGCGCTATATTCGGGCCGTGCGGTACCGCTATAAATTCGCCCGCCCCGGCAATCCGCAGGGCCAGTGGTGGCAGCGGGAACGGGTTGATATGTGGCTGGTGCCCATATCGGCCAACGACCCGCGTTTGGTTGAGTTCCTGCGACGGTCGGGCTGGGGGCCTTAAACCGGGGACCGCACGCTCCTTTACCCCAAAACACACCCAACCCCGTCCTGCATGAGTACGCCTACCTATGATGCTGTCGTCGTCGGTTCCGGCCCCAATGGGTTGGCGGCGGCCATCGTGTTGCAACAGGCCGGCCTGTCGGTGTTGCTGCTCGAAGGCAAGCGGGAAATAGGCGGCGGCCTGCGCACCGCCGAACTGACGCTGCCCGGTTTTCGCCACGATATCTGCTCGGCCATTCACCCGCTGGCGGCGGCATCGCCCTTTTTCCAGACGCTGCCGCTGGCGCGCTACGGGCTGGAATACCTCACCCCCCCCGTGGCCGCCGCGCACCCGTTCGACGACGGCACCGCCGCCGTGGCCGCGTCGCTGGTCGATACTGCCCGTGGCCTCGGCTCCGATGCGGCCTCTTATCAGCACCTGCTCGGCCCGCTTGTAGCTCAATGGCCCAGCATTGCCAACGACGTGCTGGCCCCGCTGCACTTCCCCCGGCACCCGCTGAACATGGCCCGGTTTGGCCTCTCGGCGCTGCTGCCGGCCACGGTGCTGGCGCGGCGCTTCGCGGATGAAAAAGCCAAAGGCTTGCTGGCCGGCATGGCCGCCCACGCCATCCAGCCGCTGAGCAACCTGACCACTTCTGCCATTGCCCTGGTGCTGCTCATTGCGGCGCACCGCGGCGGCTGGCCCTTGCCCAAAGGCGGCTCGCAGGCTATTGCCGACGCACTGGTGGCGCATTTCGTGGCCCTGGGCGGGCGGGTCGAAACCGGGACGTTTGTACGTTCGCTGGCGCAGCTGCCCTCGGCTCGGGCCGTGCTCTTTGATGTAACGCCGGCGCAGCTGCTCCAGATTGCCGGGCATAGCCTGTCGAGCATTTACCAATGGCAGCTGCGGCGCTACCGCTACGGCATGGGCGTGTTTAAAATTGACTGGGCGCTGGCCGAACCCATTCCCTTCACCGCGTCCGAATGTGCCCGGGCCGGTACCATTCACCTGGGCAATACGCTGGCCGAAATCGCGGCCAGTGAACAAGCCACGGCCCGGGGCCAGCACCCGGAAAAGCCCTTCGTGCTGCTGGCCCAGCAAAGCCTCTTCGACGCCACCCGCGCCCCGGCCGGGCGGCACACGGCCTGGGCCTACTGCCACGTCCCCAACGGCTCGCGCTTGGACATGACCGCCGCCATCGAGCGCCAGGTCGAACGCTTTGCGCCGGGCTTTCGGGAGCGCATTCTGGCTCGCCATACCTTTGACACGGCCCAGATGGAGGAATACAACCCCAACTACGTGGGCGGCGATATCAACGGCGGACAACTGGACATCGGTCAGTTATTCACCCGCCCGGCGCTGCGGGCGTCGCCCTACCGCACTTCGCAACGCGGGCTGTACCTGTGTTCATCGGCTACACCGCCGGGTGGGGGCGTGCACGGCATGTGCGGCTATTATGCGGCCCGTCGCGCCCTGCGCGATGTATTTCGCTTGCCCGCGCCACCGTTGTACGGGACGTAACTCGTGGACTGGCGCAACTTCCGACCGGCCTTCTCGGTCTGTTGGGAAACTCCACGCAGCTATTATTCAATGCGTCTAATACAATCCCTTGTTCTGGGTAGCAGCCTGCTCTGCTGCGCCCCTGCATTTGCTCAGAACGTTGCCGTTATCCGGTTTTCGGAGCTGCAAAATCGGCTGGTGCGGGCCACCGATACAACCTACGTGGTGAATTTCTGGGCCACCTGGTGCGCGCCCTGCGTGAAAGAACTGCCCAACTTCGAGCAGCTACGCGTAGCGAATGCCTCCAAGAAAGTAAAAGTCCTGCTCGTGAGCCTCGATTACGCTTCGCAGCTCGATAAGAAGGTGAAGCCCTTCGTGAAACAGCGCGGGCTGAAATCGGAAGTGCTGTTGCTGAACGAGCCCGACCCCAACGAGTGGATTAACAAAGTGGATGTTAAATGGTCGGGCGCGCTACCCTTCACCTTGATTTTCAATAACAAATCCAAGCGCCGTACCACCTTCGAGCGCGAGCTGTCGGCCGCCGAGCTCCAGGCAGCCCTGAAAAATATTCAGCAATAACTATCTTTAAAAAACAACCCGTAATCTTGTTGAGCCATGAAAAAAGTCCTGCCATTTCTCGCCCTCTGCTTCGTATTGCTGAGCAGCTTCGTGCTGCGCCCTTCCTCCGACGGTTACAAAGTCGGTGATAAAGCTGCCGATTTTAAGCTGAAAAACATCGACGGCAAAATGGTGTCGCTGGCCGACAACAAGACGACCAAAGGCTACATCGTGGTCTTCACCTGCAATACTTGCCCCTTCGCCAAAGCCTACGAAAGCCGCATCATCGGCCTTAATGCCAAGTACGCGCCGTTGGGCTACCCCGTGGTCGCCATCAACCCCAACGACCCGGCCGTGGCCCCCGGCGACTCCTACGCCGCCATGCAAAGCAAGAAATACGCCTTCCCCTACCTGCAGGACGAGTCGCAGCAGGTGGCCAAAACCTACGGCGCCACCCGCACGCCGCACCTGTTCGTCCTCACCCGTAAGGGGGCGGATTTCGTGGTGTCCTACATCGGGGCCATCGACGATAATTCGGAAGACGCCAAGCTGGCAAAAACCAAATACGTGGAAAATGCCATGACGGAAATCCTGGCCGGCAAGCCCGCCACCACCAGCGAAACCAAGGCCATCGGCTGCGGCATTAAGTGGAAGCGGGCGTAATGGCTTAGCTTTTTGTTCAAGCAAAAAGGCCCGTTCCAAACGCCATGGAACGGGCCTTTTTGCGTGGGCTACACGCCTACCGCCAGCACAATTTTGCCAAAGTGGGCGCTGCTTTCCATCAGTTCATGCGCGGCGGCCGCCTCGGCCAGCGGGAAGGTTTTGTAGATAACCGGCCGGAACTTGCCCGCCGCAATCAGCGGCCAGACGTGCTGTTCCACCGCTGCCGCCAGCGCGGCTTTAAAGTCCGCCGAGCGGGGCCGCAGCGTGCTGCCGGTGATGCTCAGCCGGCGCCGCATCACCTCCAGCGCGTTGAATTCGCCCTTGCCGCCCTGCATGGCATTCACGAACACCAGGCGGCCGTCGTCCTTCAGCAGGCGCAGGTTTTTGGCAATGTAGGCGCCGCCAATCATATCGAGAATCACATCGACGCCGGCCTCGTTCAATACCTCCTCAAAATCCTGGGTTTTGTAGTTGATGGCCCAGTCGGCCCCCAACGCCAGGCAAGCCGAGCACTTGGCATCATCGCCGGCCGTAATGGCGACGTGGCTGCCCAGCGCACGCGCCAGCTGAATGGCCGTGGTGCCAATGCCGCTGCTTCCTCCGTGTACCAGCAGCGTTTCGCCCGGCTGCAAACCGCCCCGCTGAAACACGTTGTGCCACACCGTAAATACGGTTTCGGGCAGGGCGGCGGCCTCCGTCATGCTCAAGCCGGCGGGCACGGGCAGGCAGTGGCGGGCATCCACCACGGCATATTCGGCGTAGCCACCGGCGGGCAGCAAGGCGCACACGGCATCGCCGGGTTGCCAGCGGGTCACGGCGGCCCCGCAGGCTTCCACGGTGCCGGCTATTTCCAGGCCGGGAACCAGGCCGGTTACGTCGCCGCTACCGGCATATTTTCCCTGGCGCATCAGCACGTCGGGCCGGTTTACGCCAGCAGCGTGTACGCGGATAAGCACTTCGTGAGCCGTCGGCTGCGGCTTAGGCTGCTGTTGCAGCTGCAGAACTTCAGGCCCGCCGGGCTGCTGAATAACAATGGAATTCATAAACAAAGAGGTACTGGGCCCACCGAAGCCGCCCGATGAATTAGCAAGTAGTCCGACAAGTAGTCAGGGCTATTAACGCAAAACGGCTCCGAAGAGCCGTTTTGAACAATGCTTACTCACCAAACCCTATTTGCCCGCCGCTTCGCGCAGCTGCTTCACTTCGCGCTCCAAATCCAGCGTCCGAAACATTACCTTGGCTTCAAGGTCCGAATACGCGGCCTCGAGTTGGTCGCGCAGCTGGCGCTGCTCCTGAATGTCGGTGCAGGTGCCAAACCAGGCGATAATCTGGCCATCTTCGCCCCGGCGCGGCAGGGCCTGGCCCAAAAACCAGCGGTACGACCCATCCTTGGCTTTGAAGCGGTATTCGATGTTGTAGTCATCGCCCGTGGCCAGCGAATGGCCCCACACCTCACGAGCACGGGCGCGGTCGTCGGGGTGCAGCAGGTTGTTCCACATATCCGGTCCCACGCTGTCGGCCAGCGTGTAGCCCGTGAAATTAGTCCAGCGCTGGTTGAAGTAGGTATGAAACCCGTTCTGGTCGGTAATCCAGACCAGCTGCGGTATCATATCCGCGAGGAAAGTGAACTGTTCGGGACCAACGAGCCCATTCTGGGCAATAGCGGGCAATTGGGTAACTTCCTGCGGTGTGCTCACGAATTGAGAAGTTTAAAAACCGAAATTAAAATACACTTACGCGCGGTCAAGCTGCATTTCCATGCCCGACGCGAAATACAGATTCAACTGGCTGTGCAGGCCATCGGCCGAGCGCCGCATCCGCGTAACCAGGGCGCGGGTAGCCTCATTGGGCAGCTCGAAGTTGAGGTAGGGCCGGTTCATCAGCTCGTCGCGCATCACGGCCCAGTTGCCGGTTAGGCTGGAGCCGGGCGGCGTGGGCTTGGCCTCTACCTGGCCCGGGGTGAGTACCAGCCGGTCGGCCAGCGCCAGCGGACTAGCGGGGTCGTTGTGGTTCAGCACCCGGCTGGCCACCTGCCATTCCCCGCCAAAATAGTCATCGGGTAGATGTTGTAAATTTATATCCAGCAGCAAATCAGACATACAAAAGAAAAAACGCCACCCATAGATGGAAAATTAACAAGCAAATGCTAAAAGGGTTACCACGTTTTTTTGAAATTTCAAAAATTTCTGTGATTTCCGCAAATCATTGCTTACCGCAGTGCTAACCCCTTTGGGCATTGCTGCGTTCCTTATGAAGCCCGTTAGGGCCAACATTTCGTTGTAATCCATGAAAAAACCACGCTTCCTGCCCACTCTTCTCGGGGCGGCCCGCTTCACCGGCTTGGCAGCCTGGCAAACCGGCCGCCTGTTTCGCCAACTGGCCGCCCGTGCCCTCGACAGCGTGCAGGACGTGCTCCGCGCCGAAGTAGAGAAAGGCAACCTCAAGCTCGTAGCCGATTTCCTGGCCGATAAAGCCCTGCCCGCTGCCCGCGTCCTGCTCATCGAGCAAATGGCCGTGCGCCTGCTGCTCCGCCTCGGCCTGCGCGGCGCGCTGGCCTCCAATGTGGTGGGCTGGGTGCTGCCTTTCGTGATTGAAAAGCTGATTGTCGTGGGCAACAAAAGCGGCTTGTTTGATAAGCTGAAGGCCAACCCCACCGTCAGCGACGCGCTGGACAAGCTCGATGAGCTCCGCAGCGCCACCTGGAAAATGCTGGTGCCCGACCCCGGCAGCAGCGCCGAAATTGTGGAGGATGAGGCCGTCACCCCGCGCTTGCCTCTGTTGCTAGCCGCCACGCCCAAATCCGCCAAAACGGCCTAATCAAGCCCAACGGGCACAAACGCAACAAAAAACTCCCGAATGCCAACTGCAAACGATTGCGGCAATCTACCAAAAAAAGCCACCTCACCCGAGATGGCTCTTTCAAAACCGGGGCGCGGCGAGAATTCCCACCCAACACCGGACCCGATTCCGTCCGCTGACGAATTACCGGCTGAACAATAGTTCGCGGTACTTCACCAGAGGCCAGTCCTCGTCGGCCACCATCTGCTCCAGTTTATCAACGGCGCGGCGGATGGGGTCGAATTTTGGTTTTACTTCTTCGCAGTACGCTACCGCGAGTTCGCGGGCGTCTCCGATTTTGTTGGCTTGCTTACGCGCCTCCGTCATGGCGTCGGCGTTGGTTTTGATGGTTGAAACGTGGCGGGAAATGGCTTTAATCATTTCCAGCGTTACCTGGCTGTGCTCATCGTCGAGGCCGAGCTCGCGCAGGCCGCGCACGTTGTTCACCAGCTTGGTCTGATACGCAAGTGCGGTCGGAATGATGTGGTTGATGGCCAAATCGCCCATTACGCGGCTCTCAATCTGGATTTTCTTCATGTACTCCTCCAGCAAAATCTCGTGGCGGGCGTGCAGCTCGATTTCCGAGAAGATGCCGTGACGGGCAAACAGGTCGGCCGCATCGTCGCGCACAAGGGCATCCAGCGCCTGGGGCGTGGTGGCAATGTTGCTGAGGCCACGCTTTTCGGCTTCTTCCTTCCATTCGTCGGAGTAGCCGTTGCCCTCGAAACGAATGCACTTCGAAGATATTACATACTCGCGGAGAATTTCCACGATGGCCACTTCTTTTTTCTTGCCCTGGTCGATAAGCGTATCAACTGCTTCCTTGAAATCGATGAGCTGGTCGGCAACGATGGTGTTGAGAACCGTCATGGCCGAAGAACAGTTGGCCGAAGAACCCACGGCGCGCAGCTCAAACTTGTTGCCGGTGAAGGCGAACGGCGAGGTACGGTTGCGGTCTGTGTTGTCGAGCAGGATGGCCGGAATCTTGTCGATGCCCAGCTTCAGGTAAATGTTGTCACCCTTGTCGAGCGGCAGCTTGGCGGTACGCTCCAGCTCGTCGAGCACGCCGTCCAGCATCGAACCCAGGAACACCGACATGATGGCCGGCGGGGCCTCGTTGGCACCCAGACGGTGGTCGTTGCTGGCCGAGGCGATGCTGGCGCGCAGCAAGTCGGCGTAGCGGTGCACCGCCTTGATGGTGGTGATGAGGAAGGCCAGGAATTGCAGATTCTCCTTGGGGCGACGGCCGGGGGCGAGCAGGTTCACACCGGTGTCGGTGCTCATTGCCCAGTTGTTGTGCTTGCCGCTGCCGTTCACGCCAGCGAAAGGCTTCTCGTGCAGCAGCACCTTGAAGTTGTGGCGCTCGCCTACGCGGGCCATCACGTCCATCAGCAATTGGTTGTGGTCGACGGCCAGGTTGGCATCCTCAAACGTGGGGGCGCACTCAAACTGGTTGGGGGCCACCTCGTTGTGCCGGGTGCGCAGCGGAATGCCGAGCAGGTTGGCCTCTTCCTCAAATTCCAGCATGAAGCCGTGCACGCGGGCCGGAATCGAGCCGAAGTAATGGTCGTCGAGCTGCTGGCCTTTGGCCGGAATGTGGCCGAAGAGCGTGCGGCCGGTGAGCACGAGGTCGGGACGGGCGTCGTACAACGCCTTGTCAACCAGGAAATACTCCTGCTCGATGCCGAGCGTGGTGTTCACGCGGCTCACGTCTTTGTCGAAGTAGTGGCAGACGTCCAGGGCCGACTTTTCCAGCAGCGCCAGCGACTTCAGCAGCGGGGCTTTGTAGTCGAGGGCTTCGCCGGTGTAGGCCACGAAAATCGTGGGGATGCACAGCGTTTTAGCGCCTACCGTTTCAATGATGAAAGCGGGCGACGTGGGGTCCCAGGCGGTATAGCCACGGGCCTCAAACGTGTTGCGGATGCCGCCGTTGGGGAACGAGGAGGCATCGGGCTCCTGCTGCACCAGGGCCGAGCCCTTGAAGTTTTCAATCGGCCGACCGTCGGAGTTGAGGTCGAAGAACGAGTCGTGCTTTTCGGCGGTGGCACCGGTCAGGGGCTGGAACCAGTGGGTGTAGTGCGTGGCGCCCTTGGCCATGGCCCAGGTCTTCATGGCCGAAGCCACGGCATCGGCCACGTTGCGCTCCACGGTAGCCCCCTGCTTAATGGCAGCCTGGAGCTTCTTGAAATAATCGCCGGGCATGGTGGCCCGCATGGCTTCCAGATTGAACACGTTTTGCCCAAAGCTGTCGGAGCGACGGGCAGCCGCGGACTCCACCGTAATGGGACGGCGCTGATTAACGAGTTCTAGAGCTTTAAAGCGGAGGATGGCCATAGGAATTGACTACCAAACGGGAAATAGTGGATTGGATGAGTTCGTATTCTGAGGGCAAAGATAAATGATGAATCACAAATCATAGCGAGCCACCCTAAATTTCCAAGTCTTTTTCTCGTTTTGCACCTTTTTCTACTGTTACACCCTATCATTTTTGTCCCTCTTTCAGAAATCATACCGGCTTTCTGGTCGAGGTTATTGGCAGGTACATGTTTTTTGGGCGCACTAGTGGAGTCTATCTTTAGGGCGTGAAAAACCGCTTTGCGTTCCAGCCGCGCTACTTTTTTTTCTGGCTGGTGTTTTTTGAGCTATGCCGGGGCCTGTTTCTGGGGTATCAGCACAAGGCAACGGCCCAATTATCGGTGGCAGAAGTGCTGGGGAGCCTGGGTTATGGACTGCGGCTGGATGCCTCGGCGGCGGCTTACGTCTGCCTGATTCCGTTCCTGCTGTTTGTGATTGGCAGCCTATTTCCCCGGTTTCACCTACAGCGGCTAATAACAGGCTATTCGGCCATTATCGGCATTGTGCTGGCCGTGCTGGTTACCACCGACCTGGAACTGTACCGCGCGTGGGGATTCCGGCTTGATGACACGCCCATTCAATACCTGAACTCGCCGCAGGAAATGGCGGCTTCGGCGGGCAGCGCGCCCATCGGCTTGTTGCTGCTGCTGCTGTTGGGGCTGCTGGGCGCGGGTGCCTTCCTATACAAGGTAGTGGTGGCACGGCTAATGCCGTTGCCCGCGTGGTTTGGGCGCGGGCGGGCGGCGCTGGCCAGCTTGCTCTATGCCGCGCTGCTGGTGGTGCCGCTGCGGGGCGGCACCCAGCAGATTCCGGTGAACCAGAGCGACGTGTATTTCTCCAATGTGGCCTTCGCCAACCACGCGGCCCTCAATGCGCCGTGGAATATGATAAGCGCGCTGGTGCTGCGGGCAGCCGAGCAGCCCATCCAGCCCTTTATGCCCGACAGCACGGCGCGCCGGCTAGTGGCGGGCCTGTACCCATTGGCGGTGGGTGCCCCGGCCCCACCCGATTCGTCGGCGCTCGTGTTGAGCGAGCCCCGCCCCAACGTGCTGTTCATTATTCTGGAAAGTTTCACCTCGAAGTTTGTGGGCAGCGTAGGCGGCGAGAAGGGCGTGACGCCAAATCTCGACAGCCTGGCCCGGACCGGCATTTTGTTCAACAACATTTTCGCGGCCGGCGACCGCAGCCAGAAAGGCCTGGTTTCGCTGCTTTCGGGCTATCCCAATCAGCCGACGACCAGCATTATCAAGTTCCCGCGCAAAACGGAGCGTCTGCCCCACCTGGGCCGGTCGCTGGCCGCGGTGGGCTACCACTCGCACTACTATTATGGCGGTGAGCTGGCGTTTGCCAATATGCGCAGCTACCTGCAAGCGGGTGGCTACGAGAAATTTACGGAACGCGCAGACTTTGCGGCCGCCGACCAGAACTCCAAATGGGGCGCGCACGATGGCGTGCTTTTCAACCGCATGCTAGGCGACCTGCGCCAGCAGCCGCAGCCGTTTTTCGTCACGGCCTTTACCCTCAGCAGCCACGAGCCCTTCGAGGTGCCGATGAAACCGCATTTTCCCGGCACCAGCGAGGTGGATTTGTTTCGCAACTCCGTTTACTACACAGATTATACGCTAGGCAAATTTCTGCAGGAAGCCAGAAAACAGCCCTGGTACGCCCATACGCTGCTGGTGCTCGTAGCCGACCACGGCCACCAGCAGCCGGGCAACTCCTCCAACCAAAGTCCTGATAAATTCCGGATTCCGCTGCTGCTGGCCGGCGGCGCGCTACGGCCCGAAGCCCGCGGCCGGGTGGTGAACTCGCTCGGCTCGCAAACCGACGTCGCTGCCACGCTTTTGCACCAGCTGCAATTGCCGGCCACGGCTTTCGTTTGGAGCCGCGACTTGCTGGCCCCGCACAACCCGCCCTTTGTGTATTACTGCTTTAACAACGGTTTCGGGGTTGTTTCGCCGCAGGGCACTATCACCTTCGACAACGTGGGCAGCCACGTTATGGACCGCAATGCCGGCGTCCCGGATAGCCAGCTGAAACTGGGCCAGGCCATGGAACAGGTGTCGCTGGAAGACTTTGCGCGCAAGTAAAACGCGCCCGGGCCGTACCTTTGCGGGACTATGCCTACCCCCCAATCCGTTGCTTTTTATACCCTCGGCTGCAAGCTGAACTTCTCCGAAACGTCGGCCATCGGCCGGCAGTTTGAGGAAAAGGGCTTTGAGAAGGTCGCCTTCGAAGCCGGGGCCGACTTATACATTATCAATACCTGCTCCGTTACCGACCACGCCGACCGTAAGTGCCGCAAGGTGGTGCAGCAGGCTCTAAAGCATAATCCGGAAGCATTTGTAGCCATTGTGGGGTGCTACGCCCAGCTCAAGCCGCAGGAAATCGCGGCCATTCCCGGCGTGAGCGCCGTGCTGGGCGCAGCCGAGAAATTCATGCTGGTGGATATTCTGGCCAATTTTCAGAAGCCCGCCGCCGGGCAGCCCGGTGCGGTGCACGCCTCGCCCATCTCGGAAGCCACCGAATTTGTGGCCGCGCACTCCTTCGGCGACCGCACCCGTACTTTCCTCAAAGTGCAGGACGGCTGCGACTATTCCTGCTCGTTCTGTACCATTCCGCTGGCGCGGGGGGGCAGCCGCTCGGGCAGCGTGGCCAGCGTGGTGGAGCGCGTGGAAAAGCTGGCCGAAACCGGCGTAAAGGAAATCGTGCTCACCGGCGTCAACCTCGGCGATTTTGGCCTGCAAGGCCCCGAGCGCGAGCGGCGCGAAGATTTCACCCAGCTGGTGCAAGCCCTGGACCAGGTAGCCGGCATCCGCCGCTTCCGCATCAGCAGCTGCGAGCCCAACCTGCTTACCGACGAGATTCTGACCACGGTGGCGGCTTCGGAGCGCTTCATGCCGCACTTCCACATCCCGCTGCAAAGCGGCTCGGACAAGATTCTGGGCCTGATGCGCCGCCGCTACCGCCGGGCGCTCTACGCCCAGCGCGTGGCCCGCATCAAGGAGCTGATGCCGCACGCCTGCATCGGGGTCGACGTCATCGTGGGCTTTCCCGGCGAAACGGACGCAGATTTTCTGGACACCTACAATTTCCTGAACGAGCTGCCCATTAGCTACCTGCACGTTTTTCCGTACTCGGAGCGGGCCGATACGCTGGCCCCCACTCTGCCCGGCCGCGTGCAGGACCGGGTGCGACACGAACGGACCACGCAGCTGCGCAGCCTTTCGGAGAAGAAAAAGCGCTTCTTCTACGAAGAGCACCTCGGCCTCGAAACCGAAGTGCTGTTCGAAGACGACGTGACCAATGGCCAGATGGAGGGCTTCACGCCCAACTACATCCGCGTGGCCGCCAAATACGACCCGCTGCTGGTGGGCGAAATGAAGCCGCTGCGCCTCACAAGCGTGAATGCCTTCGGGCTGATGGAAGCCGAGGAAATGGGCATTCTGGTCTGAACCGCAGATTCTGCGGATTTTTCCGATTTTGTGGACGATTATACAAGCCGGTTGAAATGCAAGAAGGCCACTCGCTAAGAGTGGCCTTCTTGCTTAGTACCGTTTGGTCATTGTTGCCATCCGTTCACAAAAACCGTGAAATCCGAAAAGTCCGCACGAATCCGTGGTTCAAACCATACTCTGCCGGGCCATGGCCAGCATTTCGCGCAGCATCTGCTGTTGTTCCAATAGATGCTGATTGCGCATTTCGGCGAGGGCCAGCTGGTGCTGCAAATGCTGAGTGTGTAAGGCGGCGGCTACATACACTTCGGGCGAGGGCGCGCTTGGGGCTGGCATTGCCGGAACTGGTGCCGGCGTGGGCTGCACGGCAACTGGTACCGGGGAAGGTTCCGGCATCGGTGGCAAACCCGGGGCCACCGGGGCTGCGGCAATTGGCGCAACGGGAGTAGCCGGGATTTCGGATGCAGCAGGAGCGTCGGTGGCAACGGAATTTTCTGCTACAGTAGCCCCCAGCACGGGCTGATAAACTGCGAACCCAGAAGGAGCTGCAGCACCAACGCCACGCACAGGCTGATTGGCAGCGGCGGCCAGCGCCAATGTTGCCGCTATTTCGGCTGGCTGAAGCCGGGAACCAGCCACGCCCGGCCCGGAACGACGGGCAGCGTGAACTTCCACGTCGGATAAATCGATGGGCTCGAGCGGAGCTTCCGGCGCAGGGGCTGCGGGCGGTGCAACGACTTTTGGCGCGTGCTCACCGCTTACCAGCATTGGCCCGCGGCCCAGCAGAAGCCAGTCTCTGGACACATTTGGATAAATCTCAAATACCTTGCAAAGCAGGTCGTAGCCCGGCTTATTGCGCCCGTCGATGAGGTGCTGCACCACGCTGGCCGTCTTGCCCAGGGAAATGGCAAAACTGTTTTTGGTCAACCCAAACTGCTGAATGAGTTGCGCAAAGCGCTGGTCGATGGGAACAGGAACGGGCACAGTCATACACTTACACAAATGAGTAGTTGTGCAAATGTATAAGAAAGACGCTTAGTTGGCTCCGTTACGTGTTCTGGCTATTCGTAGCGCAGCGAATCAATCGGGTCGAGCGAGGCAGCCTTGCTGGCTGGATAATAACCCGAAGCCATGCCCACACCTACGCAGATAACCAGGCCCGCCGCCATCCAGCCCCAGGGCACGAGGAAAGAACCCGAGCCCACGAACTTCGCCACAAGATTACCGCCCAGCACGCCGAGCAGAATGCCCATGCCGCCGCCCAGCAGGCAAATCACAATGGCTTCCATCAGAAACTGAAACCGGATTTGGCGAGCTGTCGCGCCCAAGGCTTTGCGGATACCGATTTCGCGGGTCCGCTCCGTCACCGATACCAGCATGATGTTCATGAGGGCGATGCTGGCCCCGAGCAGCGTGACGAAGGCAATGATGCTGCCGCCGGCCTTCATCTTGCCTGAAATCGCATCTAAGTCGTTGGCCAGCGACTCGCTGCTTTCGACCACGAAACTGTCTTCCTGACCCAGCTTATCGTGGCGCACGGCGCGCATGATGCCGGTGGCCTGGCCCATAATAAAGTTGAGGGTGCTGTGCTCGGTGGTGGCCGTTTTCACGTCGTAGGTCAGGGCACGCTGGCGGGGCATCTGGTTGCCAGTTTCGAGGGGCAATAACGCAATACGGTCGGCGCCCCCGCCCCCACCGGCTCCGCTGCCGCTCTTTTCAAGCAGGCCCACAATCAGGAAGCGGCGGCCCATGGCGGCCACGTACTTCCCCACCGGGCTTTGCTTGGGGAATAGTTTGGAGCGAATTTCGTCGCCCACAATCATCACATTGGCCCCGCTATTCAACTCGGCCTGCGAGAAAGTGCGGCCACCGGCCAGGTTGTAGCCCTCGATTTTCAGGTAGTTTTCGTCGCCGGCGATGACCTGCATGTTGGGGTTGGTTTTGGTGCCGTTGGCTTTCATTTCCACCGCTCCGGCAATAAAGGCCGACACGCCGACCTGGGCGTTGTCGCCCATGGCTTTTTTGTAGAGCTTGGCTTGCAGGAAGTTGATGGGCGGGTACTGCTTAGCCTGCACGCCGCCGCGTCGCCCGCGGTTGCTGTAGCCTTTGGCGTGCAGCTCGAAGGAATTGGCCCCGAGGCTGGCGAAGGTTTCGGACAGCGAATTCTTCATGGCGTCGATGCCGGTGAGGATGCCCACCAGCGCAAACAGCCCGATGCTGAGAATAAGCGCCGTGAGAATCGTGCGCAGTAAATTGGCACGGATGGAACGGAAGGCTTCGCGAACGTTTTCGAAAGGGCTCATGGGCAGGGACTTTGGCCGGCAGAATTGGTATTGCGATGGAATTGGGCGCGTTCGCAGCGGGTTGCTACGGGGGCCATACCGCAGCGCAAGGACACCAAAGTTCGGCGGCCGACGCCTAACTTGAACCACTGGCGCCGCAACCTCGTTGGTTTGCTGCGTTTCTTTCTCCCAAAAACTATGCTGCTCAAGCGTTTTTTGTTGCTTTTGCTCGTGGCCGTGGCCCCGCTGGCGGCCCGCGCCAACCACGTGTTCATCCCAATGGATAACACCCAGAAAGAGTGTCTGAAGGCCTACGGCGTGGCTTTCTGGCTGCTCCAGCGCGAAGTGCCCGTCGACTGGCTCCTCAATTATCGGGGCGGCTCCTTCGCCTTTGAGAGCACCCCGGGGGCCGAGAACGAGTTGGCCGTGCGCGGCGTCAGTTTCCAGGTAATCAGCGAGGCGCAGTATACCAGCATACTCCAGGAAATAGCCGACCCCAACGCCAACATGGACGTGATGAAGCTGGAGAAAGTGCCCAAAATTGCGGTGTACACGCCCAAAGGCAAGCAGCCCTGGGACGATGCTGTGACCATGGTGCTGACCTACGCCGAAATCCCTTACACCCAGATTTACGACGATGAGGTGCTAAAGGGCGAACTGCCCAAATACGACTGGCTGCATTTGCACCACGAAGATTTCACGGGCGAATACGGCAAGTTTTACGCCACTTACCGCAACTATCCCTGGTACCAGCAGCAGGTTCGGGATGCCGAAGCTGCGGCTAAGCGCAACGGCTTTAATAAAGTGAGCGTGATGAAGGGCGCAGTGGCCACCAAAATGCAGGAATTCATCGCGGGCGGCGGCTTTTTGTTCGCCATGTGCTCGGCCACCGACAGCTACGACATTGCGCTGGCCGGCCTGGGCATCGACATGGTGGAAAGCATGTACGACGGCGACCCGGCCGACCCCAACGCGCAATCCAAGCTGAATTTCAACCGCTGCCTGGCCTTCCAGAACTTCCAGTTGATGCGCGACCCGTACTTCTACGAGTACTCCAACATCGACATGCAGCCCAATGAGCGTGGCCTGAGCGAGCAGAACGACTATTTCTCGCTCTTCACCTACTCGGCCAAGTACGACCCGGTGCCCACCATGCTCTGCCAGAACCACGAGAAAACTATTCACGGCTTCATGGGCCAAACCACGGCCTTCCGCAAAAGCCTCATTAAGCCCGACGTCATCGTGATGGGCGAAACCAAGCAAACCGGAGAGGCCCGCTACATCCACGGCACGCTGGGCAAAGGCACCTGGACCTTCTACGGCGGCCACGACCCCGAAGACTACCAGCACCTGGTGGGCGAAGAACCGACCGATTTGGCCCTGCACCCCAACTCGCCCGGCTACCGCCTGATACTGAACAACATTCTCTTCCCGGCGGCTAAAAAGAAGAAGCAGAAGACCTAAGCCGCGCTGCCAGCCATCAGCAGACCATCACGCAAGAAGCCCCGACTGAAAAGTTGGGGCTTCTTGCGTGATGGTCTGCCTTTTCCGTCAGAACTTTGCGGGAATTGTTTTCCACATTCTTTTTTTTCAATGACCTCATTTATACGCACTGCGCAACTGGCCCTCACGGCTGTAGCAGCCACGCTGCTTTTCGCCACCACCTCATGCTCCAAAAAGGAAGATGCTGCCCCTGCCGCCCCCACCACGGGCAGCATTGAAGGCACAATTACCCCGGCCAACTCCGTTGCCACGGTGACGGCCACCAACGTGGGCGGCCTCACCTTCCTGGCCACGCCTAACTCCACATCCGGCGTATTCAACGTTCCCAATTTGGCCCCGGGAGCTTATGTGCTCACGTTCAGCCCGCGCGCGGGCTTCCAGGCCGCTACGGCCCGCACCATCAGCGTAGTGGCGGGCAGCACCGCGCAGGCCGGCACCGTGGTAGTGTCGCCGATACCAACGGGCAGCATCACGGGCAGCATTTACCCCGTTGATGGCGCGACGCGGGTGGAAGCCACGTCGGCGGCGGGCGTAACCGTTTCGGCAGTTCCCGATGCAACTACCGGCGCGTTCAGCTTTCCTAACCTGGAGCTCGGCACCTACACCATACATTTTGTGGTAGCAAACGGCTTCCTCCAGGAACCCGACCAGACGGCAACCCTGACCCTGACCACGACCACCATAGCGCTGGGCTCCACCAACATTCGCGGCAATGGCGTGCCGCGCGGCACTATGAGCTGGACGGTGAACGGAACCACGTTTACGGCCACGGCCTTCACCGGCAGCATCGTGGCCAGCAGCCAGTTTGTGGTGGAAGGCACCAGCACCAACGGCAACGTGAGCGACAAGCTGACCCTAGCGCTGTATGGCAACCCCACCACGGGCACTTACCCGCTGGGGGCTACGCCCTATTACTCGGCCCGCTACACGCATCTGGTAAATGGAATCGAAACCGCCATCTACACGACCCCCACTAATGCCCAGGCCGGTATTGTGAACATTGCTACCTTCGACCGCTTCACGGGTACCACAACCGGCACGTTTGGTTTTGTCGGCGTGTGGCCCACCCCTTCGGCTACCCCTACCGCAACTATTACCAATGGCACCTTCTCGCTGCGGTTCTAGCCTCATTATTACCCATCCCTAAATTTAAGCCCCAACCTTCACCGGTTGGGGCTTTTTTTATTGAGTTCGGATTCCGCGCCAACGGCCCCAATGCGCTTGCGCAACGCCCGGCATTTTGCCTTGGCGGGAGTTTACCGGCTGTTCGCCCCGCGTAGCGCCCCATTCGCCGGTCTCACGTTTGGGGCAAGGCTCCTTGTGGCCTAATTTTAAGAACCACATTACTACTCGGTTCGCTTTGATTTTACGTTTAAGCCTATTCCTGTTTGCACTGAGCGGCCTGACTACCCGCCTGGCCCAGGCCCAGCCACTCGCAACGCTGCCGGTTGATTCTACCATTCGGGTGCCACGGCCCGTCCATAAAGCCCGCGCGGTGGCCCTGCGCATTGCCGTGCCCTCGGCTCTGGTGGCCGTGGGCGTGATGGCCCACAGCCCCACTTACAGCGCGGTACTCTGCCAGGCCAAGCAGGATATGCAGGCCGAAACGCAGGAAGTTTTCAAGGGCTTCGATTCGCACGGCATCGACGACTACACCCGCCACGCCCCCCTGGCCATGGCTTATGGCCTGATGGCCACCGGCCACCGGGGCGAGCGTTCGGCCGTGGGCTTCACCCTCATCTACCTGGCCGCGCATGAGTTAGACGAAGGAATCGTGAGCAACCTGAAGCGCATCACCGCCGAGCCACGCCCCTACAACGCGCAGGATTTGAGCTCATTTCCGTCGTCGCACACGGCGCAGGCCTTCCTCACGGCCACGCTGCTGCACGAGCAATATGGCCGCCAGTACCCGTGGGTGAGCGTGAGCGGCTACACCGTGGCCACGGCCACCGGCGCCATGCGCCTGATGGGCAATAAGCACTGGGCCACCGACGTGCTGGCCGGGGCGGCCATTGGCTTTCTCTCCGCCGAAACCGTGTGGCATCTGTATCCAGCATTCACCAAAATGCTGCCGTCCCGCCTGGCGCACAAGCTGCTGCTGGTGCCCACCTACGTGCCTGGCGCGGGGGCCGGGGCCGCGCTGGCATTCCGGCCGTAGCACCACGCACATTCCCATAAAAGCCGGCACCCTTACTTATCGAAAGGGTGCCGGCTTTTTTATTTAGAAAAACGGATTTGTGTTTTATGAATCAATATCCGCATTGTTCCCGTTTGGTAAGTACCACTTCGCCGGCCACCACTGGTACCGGCTTGCTTTCTGCTTCCCATCCGCATGGACGAATTGAATCAGGCAAACTACTCGCTTTCCGCCAGCCGGCCCGAAGAATCTCCCGCCGAAGAAGCCGAGAATCCGCTGCCCCGAGCCGTGCTCCGAATGAACAGCCACATGCTGCTCGACGGCACCTGGCACTTTGCGCACGATGCCGAAGATGTGGGCCTGCGCGATAACTGGGCCCTGGGCCACGCCTACGAACACGTCGCCCAGTGGCCCGGCTCGGTGGAAGAGCACCTGGCCCAGGCGCGGGGCCACCAAAACGGCCCGACGTGGCAGGACCAAGTAGTGGTATGGTACGAGCGGGAATTTCAACTGCCCGAAGTAGCCGATTCCCAGAAACGGTCCATGCTTCAGCTCACGTTTGGGGCCTGCGGCTACGAAACCCGGGTATGGCTCAACGGCAAACCCTTAAAAACCATTGAAGGCGAAGAAATTCATCTGGGCGAGTACACCTCCTTTTCCTACGAACTGGACGAGGAGAACCTGCACCTCGTCAATCGTCTCACCGTCCGCATTGCTGATACCATGGACGCCGAGTTGCCCCGTGGCAAACAGGAATCGCACGTTTACAAGCGGGGCGGCATCTGGTACCAGACCTATACCGGGGCCGTGCGTAGCGTGTGGCTGGAGGTGGTGGAGCGCAACCGCCTGCGCTCGCGGGTGGGCGTGGTGAGCGCCGTGGAAGACCGGTTGGTGCGCTTTAACCTGACCCTTCGCATTCACGATGCCGGCGCTTACATCATCCGCCTGCAGGTGTTTGAAGTGGATGCCAAAGACCGCGCCGCGCCCCTGGCTACCTCCGATTTCCCCCTGCAGCTAGCCGCCGGGCAATGGCAGCAGCGGCTGGTGCTCGAAGTACCTGAAGCCAAGCTATGGTCGCCGGAAGCCCCGAACCGGTACCGGCTCGTGGCCCAGCTTATTCACGCCGATGGCTATGCGGCCCAGATTGAAACGCTGTTTGGCCTGCGCAAGATTGAAGCGCGGGGCCGCTACGTGTACCTCAACAACGAATCTGTCTACCTCGACGGCATTCTGTACCAGCCCGGGCAGGCCACCTACGCGGAAATGCAACGCCACATGCACGCCATGAAGGAGCTGGGCTGCAACCTGGTCCGCGTGCACATTGCCGGCATCGACCCGCGCATCTACAACCTGGCCGACGAGCTGGGCCTGCTGCTGTGGGTGGAAGTGCCCAGCCCGCACAGCTCCACCGCCCGCAGCCGCCAAAACCACCGGGCCGAGCTCCTACGCCTAGTTACACTCAGCGAAACCCACCCCAGCATCGTCATCTGGAGCCTGTATAACGAGGATTGGGGCGCCCAGGACATTGCCACCAACCCCGAAACCCGGCAGTACATCGTTGAAACTTACCACTTCATGCAAATTGCCTACCCGCAGTTTCTGGTGGTAGATAACGACGGCTGGCACCACGTTTCCTACACCGGTCGCCTGAAGTCGGACCTGCTCACCGCCCACCTCTATACACCCGACCTCAGCCGGTGGCAAGAGCTCCTCGACCGCCTAGTGGGCGGCGAGCTGGAGGGCACGGCCGCGTTCCCGCTGGTGGTGGGCGACCCGTTTTTCTACCGCCGCCAGGTGCCGCTTATCGTGAGCGAGTGGGGTGGTTTTGGCTTCCCCGATTACGGCGGGCCCCAGGATGCCGAAGCCCGCACCAACAGCATTCGAGCCTTCAAGCAGGAGCTGCGCCTCCGGCCCATCGCCGGCGACGTGTACACCCAGGCCACCAACATCGAAGACGAGCGCAACGGGCTACTCGACCCGCACACCGGCGCGCTCAGCGTACCCAGCGGCCTGCTGAACTCACGCCAGCCCACCGGTGGGGTTTGACCTTCTTTTTACAAAGAAGCCTGACCCGCTGGGGCCGCCTTGAGGGTTGCGGTTATGCACCAGCCCGCCCGGGTGGCAGTATTACTGGCTTGGCGCTGCACGTATAGCTTGCCCGGGATGGTAGTAGTCACAGAGTTCTCTCGTAAAGTCAACGGGCCGATTTCCGGCTGGAAGCGTGGCAACGCTACCTTGGCTGCCCTCGGCACAACAAGCTCAAACACAACTAATTGCTCCAGCTCTTCGTCGCATTGGACGCAGCATGCGGGTTGCATGCCGCCTATTCCAGTATCTTGGTTACGATGGTGCATAAAATTGCAGGGTAATAGTGCGTTAATATTAGATTGGAAAGAAAGGCAAATGTTTTTTTTGTAAATATGACATCCGTCATCCAAACCATCACAATGTTACAAAAATAATTTAAATTATTTTTTTTATACACATAGTCATATAAAAACAAGCCTCGGCAGTAGCGCCCCCTCCATAAGGCGCTCTCGAACCGTGCCGGCCTTTCCGGGGTTATCTTTGCATTACGCTGCCATTTGGCGCATTGCCTCACCCATGACCATAACCAAAGAAGCCGTTCTCAAAGCGTTGAGCTACGTGGAAGAGCCCGACCTGGGCCAGGACCTCGTGACGCTCAACATGATTGAGAACATTGAGATTGACGGCCTCACCGTCGCGTTTACCGTGGTGCTCACCACGCCCGCCTGCCCGCTCAAGCAGCTCATCCACGATGCCTGCGAGCGCGCCATCCACACGATGGTGGACAAGGACGCCAACGTGGTGATTACCATGACTTCGCGCGTGACTACGCTGCGCAATAACCGCGGCGACCTGCTGCCCGGCGTGAAAAACATCATCGCCATTGCTTCGGGCAAGGGCGGCGTGGGCAAAAGCACCGTTACGGCCAACCTGGCGGTGGCCCTGGCCTCCACCGGTGCCAAAGTTGGCTTGGTCGATGCCGACATTTCCGGCCCCAGCATGCCCGTCATGTTTGGCGTCGAGAACGAAGCGCCCCACGTTTTTCAGGGGCCGAACGGCAAAAACCTGATTCAGCCCATCGAGAAATACGGCGTGAAGCTGATGAGCATCGGCTTCCTGGCCCCGGCCGAAAGCGCAATTGTGTGGCGCGGCCCGATGGCCTCGTCGGCGCTCAAGCAGTTTATCACCGAAGTGGACTGGGGCGAGCTCGACTACCTGTTGCTCGACCTGCCGCCCGGCACTTCCGACATTCACCTCACGCTGGTGCAAACCGTGCCCGTGACCGGGGCCGTCATTGTGACTACGCCGCAAAAAGTGGCCCTGGCCGATGCCCAGAAGGGCTTGCAGATGTTCCGCCAGCCCCAAATCAACGTGCCCGTGCTGGGCGTGGTCGAGAACATGGCTTGGTTTACGCCGGCTGAACTGCCGGATAACAAGTATTTTATTTTTGGCGAAAATGGTGGCCAGCGCCTGGCCGCGCAGCACGACGTGCCGCTGCTGGGCCAGCTGCCGCTGGTGCAGAGCATCCGCGAAAACGGCGACCAAGGCCAGCCGGCCGTGCTCGACCCGGAATCGGTGGTGGGCAAAATGTTCGCCGACCTTGCCGAAGCGGTGGCCCGCCAGGTGAGTATCCGCAACAACGTGGCCCCCAAAACGGCCGTCGTGCAAATGAATTCCTAACTGCCCGTGGAAACGACAACCTCCCCTCCGGCTTTCGACCATCCGCTGATGCCCCGCATCGAAGCGGCGCTCGACACCCTGCGCCCCTACCTGGCCACCGATGGCGGCAACGTGCGCGTGGCCAACATCACCTCCGAGGGCGTGCTGCAACTGGAATGGGAAGGGGCCTGCGGGGCCTGCCCCATGTCGCCGATGACCCGCGCCGGCCTGGAAGACACGGTGAAGAAAGCCGTGCCCGAAATCACGGCCGTCGAAGCGCGGTAGCTTTTACTGCTATTTGAAGAAAGTAGAACGTCATGCCGAGCTTGCCGAAGCAGCTCTACCGCAATAGTAACTAAGGGGCTAGTAAAGCAAACGGGTTATTTTTGCCAATAACCGTTTGTGATGCAGTTGGTTAATCGTTACTACAAGTGCGCCAAAATTTCGGAAGCCAAATTCCGGCAGGTGTTGCGCCTGTTTGCCTTGGATTTGACGGCCAGTGATGCGGCTCGTCTCAGCGGCTTGAGTCGGGTGAGCACCACGGCCCTCTACCAGCGCCTGCGCCGCTACCTGGTGGGCTTGCGCCACGTGCCGGTCGAGTTGCGCGGCACGGTGGAAGTCGATGAATCGTACTTCGGCCCGCGCCGGGTGCGCGGCAAACGGGGCCGTGGAGCAGGCGGCAAGACCATCGTCTTTGGCCTGTTCAAACGCGGCGGCCAGGTGTACGTGGAAATCGTGCCGAATTGCGCCAAAACTACCTTGCAGGCCATTATCCGGGGCCACATCGCGCCCGACGCCATCGTGCAAACCGACGGCTGGCGCGGCTACGACGGGTTGGTGGACGTGGGCTACGACAAGCATTTTCGCGTGCAACACGGGCAGAATGAGTTTGCGCGGGGAAGTCAGCACATCAACGGCATCGAATCGTTCTGGAGCTTTGCCAAGCGACGACTCGCGCAGTTCAACGGCATCCGCGCCGCCGACTTTGAGCTCTTCTTGTTTGAGTCCGAAATGCGCTTTAACCACCGGCGCCAAGACCTCTACAAATTTCTTTTAGCTTCGCTGCGATGCTACCCACTTTAGCCCCTTTGCTTTACTAGCCCCTAACTAATTACTTGCGCGGTGGGGCTGCCTTGGCAAGCTCGGCATGATGTTTTGTTTATTGCTGACCTGCAACGCGGTCTACCCTAATTTTACCGCCCGAACCTCACCACCCCCAAATGCCCAACGCCCTCAACTCGCCTACGCTCCGCTCCTGGATTGACATCCGCCCCGAAAGCGACTTTCCTATCCAAAATCTACCGTTCGGTGTGTTCGAGACCGATGAGCGCGGGCCGCACTTGTGCGTGGCCATTGGGGGCTACGTTTTGGATTTGTATGCCGTCAGCCAGTTTGGTTTTTTTGAGGATTTGGATGAGTTAGGCGATGCCCAGCCCAAAGTGTTTCGCCGGCGGTCGCTCAATGCCTTTCTTCGGCTGGGCCGGCCGGCCTGGCGCGCGGTGCGCCAGCGCGTGAGCGAGCTGCTGCGCCACGACGAGTCCCGCCTGCGCGACAACGAGCTGGCCGTGCGCGACTGCCTCCTGCGCCAAACCGAAGTCCGCATGCTGCGCCCCGTGAAACCGGCCAACTACACCGATTTCTACAGCAGCATCGAGCACGCCACTAACGTGGGCACCATGTTCCGCGACCCGGCCAATGCGCTGCTGCCCAACTGGCGCCACCTCCCTATCGGCTACCACGGGCGCACCAGCAGCATCGTGGTTTCCGGCACCGATATCCGCCGGCCCAATGGCCAGCGCAAGGCCCCGACCGAGGATGCGCCTACCTTCGGCCCCAGCCGCCAGCTCGATTTTGAGTTGGAAATGGCCTTCGTGGTGGGTACCGGCACCGATTTGGGCACGACGGTACCCATTGGCGAAGCGGAAGACCACATCTTCGGCCTGTGCCTGTTCAACGACTGGAGCGCCCGCGACCTGCAAAGCTGGGAATACGTGCCGCTGGGGCCATTCTTGGGCAAGAACTTCGGCAGCAGCATGGCCCCGTGGGTGGTGACGCTGGATGCGCTGGAGCCCTTCCGCGTGGCCGGCCCGGCGCAGACGCCCACGCCCCTGCCTTACCTCAATCAAAGCGGCGCGCACAACTTCGACGTGCACCTCGAAGTGGCCCTGGCCCCCGCCAACGGGCCCGAAACCACCATCAGCCGCACCAATTTCGGGCTGATGTACTGGAGCATGGCCCAGCAGCTCACCCACCACGCCTCCAACGGCTGCAACCTCGAAGCTGGCGACCTCTACGCTTCCGGCACCATCTCGGGCCCCACGCCCGATTCGCTGGGTTCCATGCTGGAGCTGTCGTGGCGCGGCACCCGCCCCGTGCCCCTGGCCGATGGTACCGAGCGGAGCTTCCTGCTCGATGGCGATACCGTAACCATGCGCGGCTACGCGGAGAAGGACGGCATTCGGATTGGCTTTGGCGAAGTGCGCGGCACGGTGCTGCCGGCGTTGTAATTCACTCGCAAACCCTTGATTCAACTTTTTTTAAACCACAATTCGCCCATGAAGCACCTTACTCTTAGCGCCTCCTTCATCCTGATGAGCCATGCGGCTTTTTGCCAGGACATTGTTTTCAAGAAAGATATTGTGTCCGTCGATGGCAAGGAATGCCTGAAGGTAAACGACCGGGACCCCAACAACATTTCCTTTATGGACCTGCAGGGGAATGAAATTTTCTTCCTAAAATTTATTCACAACAGCAAGTACGGCAACCTCTACACTAAAATCACCTTTCTCAATCAAAAGAGAAGCATGACTTCGATGTCATACGGTTTCACAAAGAAAATCCTAGTTAAAAAGCTACTGGCTGATGGTACGCTAACCAATTGCGCGCTGGTTCCGGAGAAAGTTGAAAACTTCGTATTGAAATACGACGAAAACGTGGAAAGCAAATAATGACCGATTGATTATTTGCTTGAGTAATTGGCTTCTTAATGCATCCGGTCGTCGCGCACGGGCAAATTCGTCACAATCTCGCCCTCAATTACCAGCAACTCCTGCAACCGCTCTTCTACCAGTTTCGGGTCGCAATATTCTTTGGCTAAATCAACATAGCTCACGAAATGCGCGGCTTCGGAAACCATTAATTCGTAGTAGAATTTACTTAATTCCTGGTCGGCGATATTTTGCCAGAGCAATTTAAAACGCTCGCAGCTGCGGGCTTCAATCAGGGCCGAAACCAGGAGCTGGTCCATGAGCTGGCGCTCGCGGGCACCGCCTTTCCGCACGTGGGCCAGCAACTGCACCACGTACTCGTCTTTGCGCGGGCGGCCCAAGGCAAAACCGCGTTTGCGCAGCTCCAACAGCACTCTTTCGAAGTGGCTCCACTCCTCGGCCACCAGGTCGGTGAGTTCATCCACCAGGCGGGTTTTCTCGGGGTAATGAATAATCATGCTGATGCCGGTGCTGGCGGCTTTTTGCTCGCACCAGGCGTGGTCAACCAAGATATCTTCGATGTTTTTCTCCGCAATATTCACCCAGCGCGGGTCGGTATTGAGCTTTAATTTGAGGATGGTCTTTTCTTTCATTTTCGTATTTCTAATTAAAGAAATTCCACTTCAAACCAAACTGAAACCGGCGCGGATAGCCGGTGTAATAGGGCGAAGCGTAATAGCCGTTATCACGAATTCCCTGGTTGACGTAAGCCATTTTCAGGAATAGCGAAACGGTTTTGATATCGGCCACAAAAAACACGTCGGCAATGGCGTGGGCCCCGATGGTGAAATGGTCCTGCTGGTAGAATTGCTGGGTGCTGGGGCTGTAGTCGTAGCCTCGAAAGGCGGACTGATAATAGACCTCGGCCCCAATCTGATTGAACAGGGCTTTGCGGAAAATATAGCTTTCGTAGAACACCCGCGAATTGGTGACCAGGCTGGGGATGCGCAGGCCTTCGGTGTTGTTGTCGCCTTTGGTGTAGGTGGCCTGGTTATCGAAGCCCACCCGGCCCAGCATGGTGCGGTGCCGGGCAAAGGCAATGACCAGGTTGCGGTTGGTGCCGAGCTGCTGGGGCACGCCGGTGGTGCCGTAATACACCAGATTGGCGATATTGACGACGCTCGCGCTGGCCTCGAAGCGCTGGCCGGTGAGCAGGCCCAGGCTGGGCAGCTTCAGCTGCAGGCGGCCCGTGAGCTGCTGGGTGCTGGTGTTATTTTTAAATTTTTCATCCAGGGCATTGGTAGCGGGGTTGAAAAAGCTGCCACCTTCCCAATGGCTCCAGTTATAATGGTTGCCGACGAATTCCTGCTGGGTGAGCGTGGGCGAATAGGAATTAATTAATGCCTCGCCCGACAGCGGGCCGGTCCGGACACTGCCCCGCAGCCAGTATTCGGGCTTGTAATTATCGGTGCTCAGGCCGGTGAGCGGCAACAGGTACAGTTCGCCGGCCGTCTCAATGGCATAAATCGTGCGGTAGTTAAACGCCGCCGTGCCCCCCACAAACACCTGGTTGAACTGGCGTTCGGGCGCAGCTGGCCGCAGCAGGAGGTTGGAAGAGGTAGCGCCGGGCTGTAGCGTCTGGCTGACGAGGGAGGCGCTACGGTCGCGGGCGTAAAGGCGGTATTCCACGTTTTTGGTGCGGCCGAGCACGCCGAAGGTGTTTTCGACCTGCCGGTACTCGGCCCGGTCGATGGTGGCCGTGGGGCTGTTGATTATTCGGGGGAAGAACGAACCCTCCAGGGTAAGGTCGGCACGGGCCGTAGTCAGGCCCAAATCGGCGAAATTGTTGTATTGGCGCTTGGCATCGAAGGTATGGTAGACGGTGAGGCCGCGCCCGAGCAGGCGGTAGGTGTGGGTGAGGTAGAATTCGTCGCGGTCCTCGTTGTTGGCGGCCTGGGTGAGCCACACCTGCTGCTGGGCGTAGTTGAACAGGTCCTGCGGGGTGTTTTCGTCGGGCAGCGGCTTGATGCCGCCTTGCTCCAGCGCCCGGTGGCGCACGTTGCTGAAATTGAACAGCAAGTGGTACCGCTCGTTCTCGTTCTGGTAGCGGCCGAAAAACAACAGGTTGGAATGCTCCACCAAACCATCACGCGAACCCTTGGCGGCCAGTACTTTATTGGACGCAATCCGTTCATAAGCTACGCCCACGCTGAAATTCTTTTTCAGGCTGCGGCTGTAGCTGATTTCAAACACCTGCTCGCCCGAGCCCGACTGCACCACCCGAAAAAATGAATAGGGCGAACGGGAATCGTAGTACGGCACCGTACGGGCATCGCGGGCGTATTTGTCGAACACATTGCGCCCGAAGCGAGCCCCCAGCTCCAAATTGGGCTGGTAGAGCAACGGCCGCGAGGCCGAGCCCACCGTGCCCAAATCCTGCTGAAAAGTGGTGTCGTGAAACCAGAACCGCGCCTGCGGTTCTTTGGTAAGCGTGGTATCGAGCGGTGTGCCGGAGGTGGAATCACGCAACACCTCGGCCTCGTAGATAAGGCGGGTGGTTTTGGGCCCGTATAGCACCTTGGTAGAATCATCGACTACCTGGGCTCGGGCGACGGACGCAGCCAGCACCAGCAGCAGACAGGCAATAAACCACAGGCGCGGCCAGGAGCGTAAAAAAGATAATTGCAAAGCCTTCAAGGAGGAAACAAAATGGGTTGGAGCGCAATCGCACATCCAGCCAAGTCAATGTAAATCAAGCACCCGCTGCGGGCGCAGACGGTAACAGCTGGCGCAAAACCACGCCCCCAGCGCCCAGAAACGCCACCCGCACCGGAATGGTATAGAGCGGGAGCCCGGCCCGGGCGGCCCGCAACTCGGGCATCAGCAGGCGCGTGGCATCCTTTTCCGTCGTAAAAATAGGCCAGCCCGGCTGCCAATGCGCCCGCAACGCCGCGACATCTTCTGGCAGGAAGGCGTGGTGGTCGGGAAAATTGGCGTGATAACGGATATGGTAGCCCTGTTCTTCCAGGTATTCATGCAGCGGGCCGGGTTGGGCAATGCCCGTCAGTAGCACGGCCGGGCCGGCGGCCGGGGTAACTGGCAAACCCGCCCCAATGGCATCTGGCAGCGCCTGGGGAGCGGTATACTGGTAGGCAGAGAAAAGCACGGGCGCATCGGGCCGGCTATAGCGGCGAATTTGTTGTTTTACCAGTCCTTGGTCAGCGTCCGAAAGATTGGACGGGCATTTGGTCACGATGACGACATCGGCCCGCTGCGCCCCGGCGCGGCTTTCGCGCAGGCGGCCGGCCGGCAGCACATGGTCCTCGTAAAAAGGCCGGGCCAGCTCCGTGAGCAGAATATTCAGCGCCGGGCGCACGGCGCGGTGTTGGTAAGCATCATCGAGCACAATTACTGTGATTTCCGGGTGTTCACGTAGCAGCAGGTGGGCACCCAGCCGACGTTCTTCGGCCACGGCTACGACCACTTTTTGGGCTGCGAATTGCTCGAAATACTGCCAGGGTTCGTCGCCCACTGTTGCGGCCGAATCCTGCGGTCCGGCCAGGCGCGGGCCTTTGGTCTGGCGGCCGTAGCCCCGGCTGAGGATGGCCGGGCGGTGGCCCTGGCGCAGCAATTCTTCCACCAGCCAGATTACGTGGGGCGTTTTGCCGGTGCCGCCCACGCGCAGGTTGCCCACGTTGAGCAGCGGCACGGCGAAGGTTTCGGTTTGTTTCCAGCCCGCGTCGTACAGCCAGTTGCGCACGGCCAGCACCCCGGCATAAAGCCAGGAAAACGGCAGCAGCAAAAAAGTCAATACGGCAGACATGGACAGGAAACTTCGGACCGGTTACGGCCTGCAAAAGTACAGTCTCCCGGAGGTCAGGGCGTCAGCGAACGTCTGGTCTCGTAAAACTCATTCGCAATTACCCTCTGTCCTCTCATGCCCGCATTTGCCGACCAGCTGCTGCATTTTCTTCGCACCTTCCCCTTACCAGCAGCCCTGCCCGCCGGTGTTGTTGCTCAAAGTCCCTTTCGCGAGCCGGCGGTGTATTCCCTCCTGAGCCGGTTCGCCCATACATTTTACACCGAAGCGCCGCCCCGTGTGGCTGTGCTGGGCATCAACCCCGGGCGGCTGGGCATGGGCCGCACCGGCGTCGCCTTCACCGACCCGGGTGCGCTGAGCGAATTTTGCGGCATCGAACATGATTTGCCACGTCAAAGGCCCGAAACTTCTACCCAGTTCGTGTACAAAGTCATTGCGGAAATGGGTGGCCCGGCGGCTTTTTACCAACACTTTTATGTAGGGTCGTTGTACCCCTTGGTGCTGCTGAAAAACGGGTTGAACTACAACTATTACGATGCTCCCGCCCTCACCAAGGCCTTATGGCCGGACATTCAGCTGTCGTTGCGCCAGCAGGTGGAAGAATTAGGTTTGCGGCGGGATGTAGCCGTGAGCCTGGGCAAGCGCAACGGCGAATTTTTCAAACACCTCAACGCTGAACTGGGCTTTTTCGAAGAAATTGTCGTGCTCGACCACCCGCGTTACCTCATGCAATACAAGAGCCGCAACACAGATGCCAACGTAGCGCATTATGTAGCAACACTAGGCCGACTTTTGCCCAACTCATAATTCAACATTCCAAACTCAACCCTCCCCCAAAGTGCCCACCGTTCAAGACCTCGCCCGCCTGCTGGAAGCCGCCGCGCCACTTGCCTACCAGGAAAGCTACGACAATGCCGGCCTGCAATGCGGTGACCCACAGGCCGAAATCAGCGGCGTGCTGATAACGCTGGACTGCACCCCGGCCGTGGTGGCCGAAGCCGTGCGGCGCGGCTGCAACGTGGTGGTGGCCCACCATCCGGTCATTTTCCGGCCCCTCAAGCGCCTCACCGGGGCCAATGAAGTAGAGCAAACCATCATTGCCGCCCTCAAAAACGACGTGGCCATCTACGCCGCCCACACCAACCTCGACAACGTGCGCGGCGGCGTCAACGACAAGCTTGCCGAAAAAATTGGCCTGCTAAAAACCCGCGTGCTGGCCCCGCAAAGCGGCACCCTGGCCCGCCTCATTACCTACGTGCCCAACCGGCCCGAGGACCAGCAAGCCGACGTGGCCGGCCGCGTCCTGGGGGCACTTTACGCCGCCGGGGCCGGCCAGGTAGGCCAGTATTCTGACTGCAGCTTCCGCACCGAAGGCACGGGCACTTTCACGCCCGGCGCGGGCACCCGGCCTGCCATCGGCGCCCAAAACCAGGCAGAAACCGTGGCCGAATTGCGCCTCGAAGTGCTGCTGCCGCTGCACCGTCAGGCGGCCGTGCTGCGGGCCTTGCGGGCCGCGCATCCTTACGAAGAAGTTGCTTATGAATTAATTAAGCTAGAAAATGTGCATCAGGAAATTGGGGCCGGTCTGGTGGGCGACTTGTCCGAAGCGCTTTCTCCCGCTGAATTCCGGCAGCTGCTGAAGCGGGAGTTGCTAGTGCCGGTAGTGCGCCACACAGTTTTTGACAAACCCATTAAAACGGTGGCCATCTGCGGCGGGGCCGGCGCGTTCCTCATCGGCGCGGCGCGGGCGGCAGGGGCCGATGCTTACGTGACCGGCGATGTGAAATACCATGAGTTTTTTGGAGCCGAGGGGCAGCTCATGCTCTGCGACGTGGGCCATTTTGAGAGCGAACAGTTCACCGGCGAAGTGTTTCGGGATTTGCTAACGGCCGGATTTGAACGTACTTTTGCGGTCTTAATCGCTGAAACCCCTACGAACCCCGTTCAATATGACTGCTAAAAGTGCCGCCGTGGCTCCCGCCGACGTTCCCGTAGCCGCTAAGCTCGAAGCCCTGCTCACCCTGCAGCACCTCGACTCGCAGCTCGACGAAATCCGGCGCGTGCGGGGCGATTTGCCCGAGGAAGTGAGCGACCTCGAAGACGAAATTGCTGGCTACGAGGTGCGTGTGAAGAAATTCGACGAGGACATTCAGGGCCTGAACGACTTCATCAAGAGCCGCAAGCAAGCCAGCAAGGACGCCGAAACGCTCATCAAAAAGTACGACGAGCAGCAGCAGAACGTGCGCAACAACCGCGAGTTCGAAGCCATTGCCAAGGAAATTGAGCTGCAGCGCCTGGAAATCCAGATTGCCGACAAGAAAATCAAGGAGTCGCAGTACCAGATTGACGTAAAAAACGCCGAAATCAGCGGTACGAAGTCGAAACTGGAAGAGCGCCGCAAGGACCTCGAAACCAAGAAGAGCGAGCTCGACACCATTATTTCGGAAAACGAAGAGGAAGAGCGCGCCATCATGGCCCAGCGCGAGGAAGCCACCAAGCCGGTGGAAGACCGCCTGCTGACGGCCTACACCCGCATCCGCGGCAACGTGCGCAACGGCCTGGCCGTGGTGCTGGTGCGCCGCGACGCCTGCGGCGGCTGCTTCAACACGGTGCCGCCCCAGCGCCAGGCCGACATCATTTCGCACAAGAAAATCATCGTGTGCGAGCACTGCGGCCGGATTCTGGCCGATGTGGAAGCTCGTACCGCGTAGTTTCTGGTTGTTAGAAATTGAAAAAGGAACGGCTGAGCCGTTCCTTTTTTGTTGCCGGGCTTTTGGTCTTTATTGCTTCATGTTTGGTTGTGCTTTCTCCGTTGCGGCGTTTTGCATCCGCGCCCGCCGGGCGAGGGTGCTGCTGGCGTTGGTGAACGTCCCGTTGCTGGCGCAGGCTGGCTGGGTGCACTCGGCTCAGGCCGTCGAAATCCAGCAAGTAACTGCCGAAGTTGAGCAGCCGACAGGACAAAAACCCGAGGCCCTTACCACCAATAGCCGCCGCGCCTATGCCGAAGTGCTGAAGCTGCGCCTTGACGCGGCCCGCGCCTTGCTACGGCCCGAGTTGGCCAGCACGCCCGCGGCCCCCGCTCCCCTGCTGGTAGCCAACTGCGCCGATTTCGTGGAGTTGCTCATCACCCAGGATGCCGGCCGCTACGACGCGCTGACGGAATCGCAGGAAGCCCGCCTCGATGCCTTGGACGAAGCCCCCGCCAGCGCTTTGCGTGATTACGCGCGGGCCGAAATCACGCTGCACCTGGGCCTGAGTCAATTGCTATTCAAGCATGTGGTGATGGGCGGCTACCACCTGCGCAGCGGCTACCACCAGATGCAGGACGTGGTGAAGCATTACCCTAATTTCCTACCGGCCCGCAAAACCCTGGGCGTTTGCGAGTTTGCCGTGGGCTCTTTGCCCGAAGGCTACCACTGGCTGCTGCGCCTGCTGGGCCTCACGGCCAACCTAGACACCGGCCTGCAACGCTTGGCCCAGGCCGCCGCGCAGCCGCATGACTTTCAGCTCGAAAGCCAGATTTTCCTGGCTCTTATTCGGGAGAGCTACTATAAAAAGCCTGCCGAAGCGCTGCGGTTGGCCGAGCAGCTCACCACCCAACAGCCCGACAACCTGCTGTTTGCGTACCTACGCACCAGCGTGGAAAAGCGGCAGCACCACGGCGCAGCGGCCCTGGCGGCCTACCGCGCCCGCCCCACCGGCCCCGGCTACCTGCCCGCTGCCTACCTGCACCACATGGCCGCCGACCTGCTGCTCTATCGGGGCGAATACGCTGCATCGGAGCGCGAAAACCTGGCGTTTCTGCACGAGTTCCGGGGCCAACACTATCGCAAGGACGCGGCGTTTAAGCTGTACCTGGCAGCATGGTTGAGCGGGCAGCCGGCGGCTGCGGCCAAATACCGGGCGCTCATCAACCAGCCCGGCCCGGCCGACGTGGAAGAGGACGTGTATGCCCAGCATTACTACCAGGAAGCCGTAGCACTCAATCCTATTCTCACCAAAGCGCGGCTGCAATCCGACGGCGGCTACGACCGCGAGGCGCTGAACACGTTGCGGGCTTTCCACGCCACGCAGGCCACGCTCTGGCGCGACCGCATTGAGGCACCCTACCGCCGCGCCCGCGCCTATCAGGGCTTGGGCCGACTTGATTCGGCCTGGTTTTATTTTGAGCAGACCCAGACCGAGGCCGGCCCCAAAGCGCCTTACTATTACGCGCCCCAGGCGGCATTGCAACAGGGCTACATGGCCCAAAGCGTGGGCAACAAACCCACGGCGCGCCTGTATTTCCAGCGGGCGCTGAACTACCCCTGGCACGAATATAAAAACAGCACCGACGCCAAAGCCAAACTGGCCCTGCGCGAGTTGAAGTAGCCCGACCTTTGCAGCTGGCGCCCGCTGCTTCGGCTGCTTTTACTATCTATTTCTGCCGTGTCTGCAACTGCTCCCGTCACAATTCCGCTGCATGACTTGCCCGCCGATTTCAGCGTACGGGCGCTGCACTGGGGCGCGGCTTTTTCGCACTGTACCTACTTCGAGCCCAATGGTCTGGAATATCCGCACGGGGCATTTGAGCGTCGGCTTGCGGTAGCACCATCCGGTGCCGAAAGCGCCCATTCGCTGGCTGATTTGTCCGGGCAGGCGACGACGACTGCGCCCCGCGTTGGTTTCCTGACCTACGATTTAAAGGATGAAATCGAGGCGCTGCAAAGCGAAAATTTTGCAGGTTTTGCCTGGCCGCACCTACATCTTTTTACCCCTGTAACCTGGCTGGTGTGGCGGGCCGATACGCTGGAAATCCACGGCCGGACGAACGGTGTTTTGGACCAGATTCTGACGTGGCCGGTGCCGCCCATTTCGGCGCTGGCCGTACCCACGATGCGCCCACGCCTACCCAAAGCCGACTATTTACAGGCGGTGGAAGCTATTCGGGAAGATATTCTTAACGGGGAAGTGTACGAGTTAAACCTCTGCCAGGAGTTCTACGTGGAAAATGTGACGGTGCGTCCCGTAGAAGTTTTCTGGCAGCTCATGCAGGCGTCGCCCGCGCCGTTTGCGGGCTTCGTGCGCTGGCACGACCATTTCCTCCTCTGCGCCTCGCCCGAGCGGTTTCTGGCCCACCGCAACGGCCAGCTGATTTCCCAGCCCATCAAAGGCACCATCCGGCGTGGCCCCACGCCGGCCGAAGATGAGCAGCAACGCCAAACCCTGCTGCACGACGAAAAAGAGCGCGCCGAAAACCTGATGATTGTGGACCTCGTGCGCAACGACCTCGCCCGCATAGCACAAACCGGCACTGTGCGCGTGCCCGAGCTCTTTGGCCTCTACCCCTTCCGCCACCTCTGGCAGATGATTTCGAGCGTCACCGCCGACCTACGCCCGGGCCCCGACCTGGCCGAAATTCTGCGCGCCACTTTCCCCATGGGTTCGATGACCGGTGCCCCGAAAATCCGCGCCATGCAGCTCATCGAGCACTACGAAAGCAGCCGCCGCGGCCTCTACAGCGGCAGCATCGGCTACGTGGGAGCCGATGGGAATTTTGATTTCAACGTGGTTATTCGCTCGCTGCAATACCGCCAGGATACCGGTTATCTCAGCTTTCAAGTTGGCTCCGCCATTACCTACGACTCCGACCCCGAGCGTGAGTACGAGGAATGCTTGTTGAAAGCCAGGGCTTTACTGGAAGTTTTGGGGACTAGCATCGAGTAGAGGGCGGGCTTAGCCCCACACCCTACATTATTCTGCCATTCTGTCATTTTACCCTTGGCTGCCGTATCTTTGTCTTCCGCCGAAACGCGCTTAGAATATGGCCCAACCCCTGTTAACCCTTGATTTTTTAGATAAAGCCGCTCCCACCGCCGAGGCTACACCCAGCGGCGAGGTGCGCGTGACCGCTGCTACCCGCACGGGTCGCCAGCGCAAGCTCTACATCGAGAGCTACGGCTGCCAGATGAATTTCTCGGACTCCGAAATCGTGTCGAGCATTCTGTTTGATGAAGGCTTCGACACCACCGACGACCTTGCCAATGCCGACCTCGTGCTGCTCAATACCTGCTCCATCCGCGAGAAGGCTGAGCAGACGGTACGCATGCGCCTCAAGCAAATTAACTCGCACAAAAAGCGCAAGCCCGGCATGTTGGTGGGCGTGCTCGGCTGCATGGCCGAGCGCCTGAAAAGCAAGTTTCTGGAAGAGGAGAAAATCGTCGACCTAGTCGTCGGCCCCGACGCTTACCGGGATTTGCCTGGCCTCATCGAGCAGGTCGACGGCGGCCAGAAAGGCGTGAACGTGCTGCTGAGCCGCGAGGAAACCTACGCCGACATCACGCCCGTGCGCCTGAACAGCAACGGCGTATCGGCCTTCATCAGCATCATGCGCGGCTGCGATAATATGTGCTCGTTTTGCGTGGTGCCCTTCACCCGCGGCCGCGAGCGCAGCCGCGATGCCCACAGCATCATCCAGGAAGCCAGCGCCTTGGTAGCGGCCGGCTATAAGGAAGTGACTCTGCTGGGCCAGAATGTGGACTCCTACAAATGGGCTTCAGCCGACGGCCTGGAGCACGTCAACTTCGCCCAGCTGCTGGAGCGTGTAGCCCTCATCAGCCCCGAGCTGCGGGTGCGCTTCTCCACCTCGCACCCAAAGGACATTACCGACGAGGTGCTGCACACCATGGCGCGCTACGAGAACATTTGCAAGTACATTCACCTGCCCGCCCAAAGCGGCAACTCGCGCATTCTCAACCTAATGAACCGCACCTACGACCGGCCCTGGTACGAGGAACGGGTGCAGGCCATTCGCCGCATTCTGGGCGAGGACTGCGCCATTTCGACGGATATGATTGCCGGGTTCTGCTCCGAAACCGAGGAAGAACACCAGGACACGCTCAGCCTGCTCGATTTGGTGAAGTACGACATGGCCTACAACTTCTTCTACTCGGAACGCCCCGGTACGCTGGCCGCCCGCAAGCTGGCCGACGACATTCCGCTGGAAGTGAAGAAGCGCCGCCTGCAGGAAATCATCGACTTGCAGCAGCTCCATGCCCGCGCCCGCTACACCCGCATGGTGGGCAAGGTGCACCAGGTACTAGTCGAAGGCCCTTCGAAACGCTCGGCCGAACACCTTAGTGGCCGCAACGACCAGAACCAGGTGGTCATCTTTCCAAAGCAAAACTTCAAGAAGGGCGACTACGTGAGTGTACTTGCCACCAGCACCACCGGCGCGGCTTTGCTGGGCGAAGCGGTTTAGGCTCACATAATCAGCACTATGCCGATAGGTAACAGCATGCTTGCGTGGCAGATTTTTCTTCTGATTGGAGGAAGTTTCATTGCCTTTCTGGTTATCCGGTTGCTCTGGCGCATGAATTTTCCTAAAAAATAATTTTACGGCTGAATTATTTTGATTCGGTCCTCTGAATGACACCTTCCGAAATCCAATCCATCAAGCTCCGGTTCGGCATCATCGGCAACGCGCCGGCGCTGAACTACGCCATTCAGGTGGCCGCGCAGGTCGCGCCTACTGATATGACGGTGCTCATCACCGGCGAAAGCGGGTCGGGCAAGGAGTCGTTTTCCAAGATTATCCACGCGCTGTCGCCGCGCAAGCACGGGCAGTTTATTGCCATCAACTGCGGTGCTATCCCCGAAGGCACGATTGATTCGGAGCTGTTTGGCCACGAAAAAGGCTCCTTCACCGGAGCCAATGAGGCGCGCAAGGGCTACTTCGAAGTAACCAACGGCGGCACCATCTTCCTGGACGAAATTGGCGAGATGCCGCTGGGCACCCAGGCCCGCTTGCTGCGCGTGCTGGAGAATGGCGAGTTTATCCGGGTGGGTTCCAGCAAAGTACAGAAAACCGACGTACGCGTGGTAGCCGCTACCAACGTGAACCTGCTCGACCGCGTGCAGGCCGGTACCTTCCGCGAAGACCTGTACTACCGTCTCAACACGGTGCCCATCACGGTGCCGCCGCTGCGCGAGCGCGGCGATGATATTTACCTGCTATTCCGCAAGTTTGCTTCGGATGCTGCCGAGCGCTACCGCACCCGGCCCATCACGCTGCTGCCCGACGCCGTGCCGGTGCTTACGCGCTTCCGCTTTCCCGGCAATATCCGCCAGCTCAAGAACATTGCCGAGCAGATGTCGGTGCTTGAAACCGAGCGCGACGTGGATGCCCGCCGCCTCGCCCCTTACCTGCCGCAGGACCAGGCCAGCCGCCTGCCCATGCTGCTGGGGCCGGGCGCGCCCGAAGGCGCAGCAGCTGGCTACTCGGAGCGGGACTTGCTCTACAAAATCCTGTTCGACATGCGCCGCGACATGACGGACCTTAAGAAAATGGTGCTGGAATTGGCCACTGGCCAGCGCCCCCACGAGGCCCAGGAATTGCTTCGCCAGAACAGCCACCTCTTCAACAATACGGCTCCTGCTACCGCGTTTGACAGCGGTCAAGCCGCCGAGTATTTCCTGCCCGCCGCGCCCAGCGCCTACAACAGCGAGCCGGCCACGAGCTACGACGACGAAACTCCGGTGGAGGATATTCCGCACGAAACCGAGGAAGAGACGCTTTCGCTCGACATCAAGGAACGCGAGATGATTCTCAAGGCGTTGAAGAAACATAACAACAAGCGCAAGTACGCCGCCCACGACCTGGGCATTTCGGAACGCACCCTGTATCGCAAACTCAAGCAATATGACCTGGAGCAAGTGTAAAGCCGCTTTTTATTCAATAGCCGCCCTGTGTGTGTTATTGGGATTGAGCAGCTGCGGCGTCTACTCGTTCAACGGCACCAACATTGACCCGGCGGTGCGCACCATTTCCATTGCCACTATCCAGAACAACTCACCTTCGGGTCCGGCCTTTCTGACCCAGCGCTTCACGGAAGATTTGAAGGATTATTTCCAGCGCAATACCAACCTGAAGCTCGTGCCCCGCGACGGCGACCTGCAATTCGACGGCAACATTGTGGCCTACGACTTCGCTCCCGCCTCCATTCAGCAGGTAAACGGGGTGTCGCAGGCCGGTTCGAACCGCCTCACCATCCAAGTCAAAATCCGTTTCACCAACACCAAAGACGACAAGCAAAGCTTCGAGCAGGTGTTCCAGAATTTTGACGACTACGCGGCCAACCGCAACATTTCGACCATCAACAACGACCCCTCCGCCGTGCGCACCACCACGGATAAAATCATTACCGACATTTTCAACAAGTCGGTAGCTAACTGGTAGGCGGCGAATAAATTGGGTCCCGGCGCGCTTATTCTGCCGGGAAATTGCGTGCTGGATTTTCCGAAAAATATCGATTAACTGCACGGTAGCAGCAGGGGTATCTGCGTAAATTAGCGTAATGTTGCACCCCCATTAATGGGTCCGGAGCGCTGATTTACGGCTTAATCCCAAAAATCAACGGCTCTTTACGCCACCACTTCTCCACCGCCTGTTTCAGCCGTGACCCGCGCTACGCTCCTGCACGTCCTCGACCGCCCCACCGCCCTGGGTCCGGCCGAAGTGCGCGAGCTTGAGCAATTGGCCCAGGCCTTCCCCTACTGCCAAACGGCGCACCTGCTGCTGGCCAAAGCGGCCCACGACCAGGGCACCATGCTGGCCGGCCAGCGCCTGCGCCGCGCCGCCACCTACGCCGCCGACCGCAGCCTGCTCCGCCGCCTCATTGAGCAGGTAGAACCGGAGCCGCTGCCGACAACAGTTGCCGCTCCCGAGGTGGCAACGGCTGTTGAAGTCCCGGTCCTCGCCGCAATCGAACCGGCCCCAGTTGCCGAAGCCACCCTAGCTGTCGCCCAGCCACCAGTTGCCCCGATTACGGTAATCGAAATTCCTTCGCCACCGCCAGCAGCCGTGGTAATTGAAGCAATGCCTGAACCGGTCGTGGCCGTTGAGGAAGTTCAACCAGTGGCGCCGAGTCCGGTAGCGGCGGCCGTTCCTGTTGGAACAGAACCCGCCTTGCCACCAGCCGTGACGGCTCAGTTGCCCCCGGCACCGGCCGCTACTGTCGAAGCCCAGCCCGAAGTAGTTCCAGCTGCCGAACCAACATATTCATCGCCTATAGTTCAGGAAGTACAAGAGACGTTGCCGCCAGCGGCAATCGAAGCGCCCGCGGTATCAACTGAATTGGAAGCGGCAGTTCCGGTGGCAGCGCCGGCCGTGGTGGATTTGCCGGTGCTAGTCGACCAGGAAGGCGCTACCATAGCAGCCAGCAGTTCTTCCGAAGCAGCGGAAACATCCCCTGCACCACCTCCCGAAGCGCCTCTGGCAGTTGAAATCGCTGATGAATTGCCGCCCCAGGCCCCCGCTATTCGGCCGCCGGTAGAAGTGGGCGAAGCGAGGTTCGAGTTCGGGTTGGCCGATGCGCCGCCAGCTGCCGTGCCGACCTACGAGTTGCCAGGTTTGGTTGATGAATGGGCTGCCTCGGCCGTAACGCGCAGCCTGGGCAGCCCCGATGTATTTGCCCTGCCGATTCCCGCTCCGGCCGCGCCGGTTTTTACCCCGGCCGCCTTCACTGGCGATGCCGTGGTGGGCTATGCTTATGGGGAAAGCAGCCGGCTGGGGTTGTCCATGCAATTGCTGGACTTGTTGATTGCCAAGGCCGAAGCTGCCGAGACAGCCACCGCGGTAGTAGCTGCCGCCCAGCCGCCGGCCGTGCCACTTCCTCCCACCGGCACCTTCTTCGAGCCCGACCCGCTGCTGCTCGACCACTGGGCTACGCATTGCCCGGCACCGCCCGAGTTGCCCTCCACACTCGACCTTATCAACAACTTTCTTAAGCGCCAGCCGCGCCTCACGCGGCCCGGCATGCTGCCCCCAACGCCCGGCGGCCAGCCCGATTTGAGCGTGCGCAGCACCCGCGCCGAACCCGACCTCGTGTCCGAAAATCTGGCCCGCATCTTCGTGCGGCAGGGCAAAACGGCCCGCGCCATTGAGATTTATGAAAAGCTCATGGTGAAGCAGCCGGAAAAAATGGCGTACTTTGCACTCCAGATTCAATCTTTGCAACCTTCAGCGTAGTTTGCTTTTTCAGCTTCTTTACCCCTCATGTACACTGCTCTAATTATCCTCGTTCTCCTGGTGTGTTTCCTGCTGGCCCTCGTAGTGCTGGCCCAAAACCCCAAAGGGGGCGGAATTTCCAGCCAGTTTAGCGCCGGCGGCGCGGCCAGCATGATGGGCGTGAAACGCACCGGCGACCTGCTCGAAAAACTCACCTGGGGCTTCGCCATTGGCCTGGTGGTGTTGTCGCTCGGCTCGCACATGCTCACCTCCACCGGCGGTGGCCCGGTGCGTAGCGTGAACCAGCAGCGTGCCCTCGAAACCAAGCTGCCGGCGCCTACCGCCCCGAGCGCGCCGGCCCCGGCGGCTACCGACGCAACTGCTCCGGCTACTGCTCCCACTGGTACGGCTCCGGCTCAGCAGCCTGCCGCGCCGGCCACAACCGGCAAATAATTAGAGCGTTTTTTGAACGAGCGGAAGCCGGTGTTTCTCTAACGAGAAGCACCGGCTTTTTCTTTGGGCATTGCGCAGGCTTGGCGTTATGGCAATGCACAGCCGAAGCGGCCACTGCAACCGGCACATCCGCCACTTCTGCCACCTGCCAGTGGCAAAGCCTGCCAATTTTGTCAGGTTTGTGGGGCTGGCACGGGAAATGAGACAGGGCCGGGCACCAAGTATTTCAACTTAATCCAACCCTAATACACCCAAAATGGCACTTAGCATGAAACCGCTGGCCGACCGCGTCATTGTTCGCGCCGCCGCCGCCGAGGAGAAAACCAAATCCGGCATCATCATCCCCGATACGGCCAAGGAGAAGCCCCAGCGTGGCGAAGTAGTAGCCGTGGGCGAAGGTAAAACGGCCGACAGCGGCACCATCATCAAGCCCCAGGTGAAGGTGGGCGACCAGGTTCTGTACGGCAAGTACGCCGGCACCGAAATCACCGTCGACGGTGAGGACCTGCTCATCATGCGCGAGTCGGACATTTTCGCCGTGCTTTAAGCCATTGGCTTACGTTGCGAAAACCCATTAACTCATTCTTTCATACCCTCATTACCCAGCAATGGCTAAGAACATCCAATTCGACACCGACGGCCGCGCCAAGCTGCAAGCCGGCGTCAACAAACTGGCGAACGCCGTGAAAGTGACCCTCGGCCCGAAAGGCCGCAACGTCATTATTGATAAGAAATTCGGCGCTCCCTCCATCACCAAGGACGGCGTGACCGTGGCCAAGGAAATTGAGCTGCGCGACCCGATTGAGAACATGGGCGCCCAGCTCGTGAAAGAAGTGGCGTCGAAAACGGCCGACCAGGCCGGTGACGGTACCACCACGGCTACGGTTTTGGCTCAGGCCATCTACACCGCCGGCTCGAAAAACGTGGCTGCCGGGGCCAACCCGATGGATTTGAAGCGCGGCATCGACAAGGCAGTTATCGCCGTGGTTGCTAACCTGAAATCGCAGTCGAAAAAGATTGAAAATTCGGCAGAAATCGCCCAAGTAGGTGCCATTTCGGCCAACAACGACATGGAAATTGGCAAAATGATTGCCGATGCCATGGACAAAGTAGGCAAGGAAGGCGTCATCACGGTGGAAGAAGCCCGTGGCACCGAAACCGAAGTAAAAACGGTGGAAGGCATGCAGTTTGACCGCGGCTACCTCTCCCCTTACTTCGTGACCAACCCCGAGAAAATGGAGGTTGAGTTCGACTCGCCTTACGTACTCATCTACGACAAGAAAGTGAGCACCATGAAGGAGCTCCTGCCCGTGCTGGAGCAGGTGCTGCAGACTGGCAAGCCCCTCGTTATCATCTCAGAAGATGTGGACGGTGAAGCCCTCGCTACCCTCGTGGTGAACAAGCTGCGCGGCTCGCTGAAAATCGCGGCCGTGAAGGCTCCCGGCTTCGGCGACCGCCGCAAGGCCATGCTGGAGGACATTGCCACCCTCACGGGTGGTACCGTTATCAGCGAAGAGCAGGGCTACAAGCTCGAAAACGCTACCTTGGAGTACCTCGGCACGGCGGAGAAAATCATCATCGACAAGGACAACACCACCATCGTGAACGGCAAGGGTTCGAAGGACGCCATCAGCGGCCGCATCGCCCAAATCAAAGCCCAGATGGAAACCACCACGAGCGACTACGACAAGGAGAAACTGCAGGAGCGCCTCGCTAAGCTGAGCGGCGGCGTGGCCATTCTCTACATCGGTGCTTCGACTGAAGTGGAAATGAAAGAGAAGAAAGACCGCGTGGACGATGCCCTGCACGCTACCCGCGCTGCCGTTGAGGAAGGCGTGGTACCCGGCGGTGGCGTGGCCCTGGTGCGCGCCCTGGAAGCCCTCGATGCAGTGGACACCCACAATGCTGACGAGCGCACCGGTGTGAACATCATCCGCACCGCCCTGGAGGCTCCCCTCCGCACCATCGTGGCCAATGCTGGCGGCGAAGGCTCGGTAGTGGTGCAGAAAGTGCGCGACGGCAAAGCCGACTACGGCTACAACGCCCGCGAAGACCGGTACGAGAACCTGGTGGCCGCTGGTATCATCGACCCCACCAAGGTGACCCGTCTGGCCCTCGAAAACGCTGCTTCCATCGCCGGCCTGCTGCTGACGACCGAAGCCGTGATTTCGGACGAGCCCGAGCCTAAGGACAACGGCCATAGCCACGGCGAAGGCGGCATGGGCGGCATGGGTGGCATGGGCGGCATGATGTAAGTCGAGCCGCTGGCAGCCCTGCTGTTAGCTCAAGAGAAGGCCCCGCTGGTATTGCCGGCGGGGCTTTTTTATGCCCATAGGAGTTATCAAACCGCAGAATGGCTCAGCCTCCGGTGTACCTTGGCGGTCATAGCTACACAACTTGCCCATTTGCACGCTGCCCCATGATGCCTAATATTCAACCCCGCTTAGAAAACCAGCAGGTACTGTTGATGCCCTTGCAGGAAACTGATTTTGCGGCCCTGCACGCTACGGCTGCCGACCCAAATATTTGGGAGCAGCACCCTAATAAGGACCGATGGCAGTTAGAGGTATTCAGGACGTTTTTTGACGGAGCCATGCAAAGCCACGGCGCCTTCAAAATTGTAGACAAAGCCACCAACGAAGTAGCGGGCAGTACGCGGTTTTACGGGTATAACGAGGAGGATGACAGCATCCTGATTGGCTACACGTTCTATGCTACCCGGTATTGGGGAAAGGGCTTTAACAGCGGTGTGAAGGCGCTGATGCTTGATTACATTTACCAGTTTGTCTCGCAGGTACATTTCCACATTGGCGCGCAAAATACCCGTTCGCAGATAGCCATCGGCCGCTTGGGCGCCGAGAAGATTGCCGAGGAGGAAATAGCTTATTTCGGCGAGGCGCCCAAGCTCAACTTTGTCTATCGGCTCACTAAAGAAAACTGGCTTGCCCGTCAGTAGCAGCATTCATCGAGCGGTGTGCACTGCATAAAAAAGCCCCCGGCACCATCGGTGCCGGGGGCTTTTTTATCTTGCCAAATACAGTTACTGCGCTACGGGCGCGGGGTAGTTGCGGGCGTCCATCATCTTGGCCAGCTTGCCGCTGATGAGGAACAGAATGCCGGCGGCCACGGCGGCCGAAACCACGAACACCATGAAGAAATCGTAGAGGTTGGTGATGTGGAAACCCAGGATTTCGGGCGCGGGGGCCGTCGATTTGGGGTCGGGGTAGAGGCTGCTCATGTAGCCGGCCAGGTAGTTGGCGGCGGCGTTGGCGAGGAACCACACGGCCATCAGCAGCGAGGCGAATTTGGCGGGAGCCAGCTTGTTTACCAGCGAGAGGCCGATGGGCGACAGGCACAGCTCGCCCACGGAGTGCAGGAAATAGAGCGCCACCAGGAAGAACATACTCACCTTCACGCCGGGCTGCAGGTTGTGCACGCCGAAGCACATCACGAGGTAGCCAGCGGCCAGGCAGGCCAGGCCGATGGCCATTTTGAGGGGGGACGGCGGCTCGGCGCCGCGGCGGCCGAGGGCCGTCCAGACCATGGCCATGAGCGGTGCGCCTACCACCACGAAGATGGCGTTCAGGTTCTGGAAAATACTGGCTGGCAGGGTGAAGCCGAAGATGGTGCGGTTCATCTGCTCATCGGCGAAGAAGGTGAGCGAGGCCGGGGCCTGCTCGAAAGCGGCCCAGAAGAACACCACGAAGAACGACACGATGAAAATCACCATGATGCCTTTGATGTCGGCCCCGCTCAGGGATTTATCGCTGAAAATCATGTAGGCAATGCCAATAACGGCCACGCCCAGCAGCGGCGCAATGGTGGGGAACTTGGCAGAATCGAGCCACAGAATGCCCAGAATGATGGCCAGCAGCACCGGCAGCAGCGCATATACGCCCATGATGCCGCCCGAAATGGCGGGCGTTTCGCCTACCTGCACGCCTTCCGGCGTGTGCAGGTACTTGTTTTTGCCCCAGTTGAACACCACGGTGCCCAGCAGCATGGCAATGCCGCAGGCCAGGAAGGCCCAGCGGAAATCGGCCGGATTGCCGGTATCGCCGATGAGGCTGGTGATGGTGTTGCCGATAAACGAGCCCAGGTTGATGCCCATGTAGAAGATGGTGTAGGCCGCGTCCTTGCGCTTATCGGCCGGGCTGTAGAGGGAGCCCACCATGCTCGAAATATTGGGCTTAAAGAAGCCGTTGCCCACAATCATTACGCCCAGGCCCAGGTACAGCATCCAGTGGCTCAGGGCGTGGGTGCTTTCGGGGCCGTAGTTCGAAGCCGAGAAAAACAGCGTGAACTGGCCCAGCGCCATCAGCAAACCGCCCGTGAGAATGGAGCGCCGGTTGCCCCAGTAGCGGTCCGAAATAAAGCCACCGATGAGCGGCGTGAGGTACACGAGACTGGTGTAGCCGCCGTAGAATTTGGACGCGAAGGCCTTGTCCATCATCATGGCCTTGGTGAGGAACAGCACCAGCACGGCGCGCATGCCGTAGTAGCTGAACCGCTCCCACATTTCGGTGGCGAAAAGCAGGTACAGGCCGCGCGGGTGGCTCGTGGATTCCGCCGATAGCGGTTGCTCGGTCTGAGCAGGAATGGTTTGCATATGGGAAACTAGGGTGAGAAATGAGTTGCTAGCAGGGAAAATGCGGTCCGCTGCATTCTTAATGCAATACGGGCACGGTAAATCTAGGAAAGTTTCGGCATTATGAAGCCGATTAGGCTGGCAAGCGCAAGCTCAGGCAGACAGCGAAGGCTCCCCTTTTCCGGCTTTGCCGGCCCCATCACTCCGGTACGCCTTCGCCCGGTATGCCCCCGGCGAGAGTCCGGTTTGCTTGCGAAAAAACCGCGTGAAATACCCCGGGTCGACGAACTGCAGCTCGTAGGCGATTTCGGCGACGGAGAGCGAAGTGTATAACAAGTAGTTGTGGGCCCGGCGGATGGTGTGGGCCTGCACAATCTGCTGGGCCGTTTTGCCCTTCACCGCCTGGCAGATGCGGTTGAGGTGCACCGGCGTAATCTTGAGCTCCTGGGCAAAATCGGAGATTTTCTTCTCGAAGGGTGCGGTGCGCTCGATGGCTTTCTGGAACTCGCGGAAGTAGTGCAGGGCGCGGTTGGGGCTTTCCTCCTGGCGGCGGTTGTGGTGCAGCAGCCGAAATATTTTCACAAACAGTAGCTTGAAATAGCCATTCAGCGCTAGCTGCTTGCCGGGCAGCTCCGAATTTATTTCCTCGTGAATCTGCTGCTCCAGGGCCGATAAATCGGCGAAGCTGACTTCGGAATTGAATTCGGACAGAATATGCAGCGCGTTGATTTCAACCAGCACACCGGGCGTGGCTTGCAGAATGGTATCGAGCAAGGCCTCTGAAAGCGTGAGCGTGCGCCCCTTCACCTGGGGGCTGAAGGTGAAGCCGTGCACGGTATTGGCCGGAATGATGACCAGGCAGGGCGTGCGCAGCTCCACCAGCTCGGTGGCCTCGAAGGCAGCGCGGCCGGCTTCGAGAAAAAACAGCTGGAACAGGTTTTCGTGCAGGTGCGGCTTCAGGCCCCAGTCGGTGAAGCGCTGGCGGGGCACGATGAGCTGGCTTTGCAGGTAGTCGTGCGAAATCTGGGCCTTGTGGTCGCCGTAGATTCCGTTGTAGCGAGCAATTTCAATGGCCATGGACAAAGATGCGAAAGGCTGGGACAAACCAAACCTAAAGATAGACCAGCGTTGCATTACTCCTACCCTCACGGGGCGTCAAGCCGCATCCTGTCGCCAACGGGACAATCTGAACCATGCGTGGTTTGATTTGTCCCATTAAAGAAATGGTTTGTTTCACTACTCTCAAGCAGCGGTATTCTACCTTTGTACCCGAAGTCAAGAGAATTCCCACCCAACACTTTCATAGCCATGCAAGAAGCTTCCACCTCTGCCGTCGACGCCCGCAATCGTTTGCAGCCGCTCGGCTTCCGCGAAACCGCCACCGTTCACCTCAATCCTACACCGGCCGAGCTCATTGAGCACGCCCTGCGCAACGGCGAAGGCCAGCTCACCGACACCGGCGCGTTGATGGCCGATACCGGCAAGTTTACCGGCCGCTCGCCCAAAGACCGGTTTGTGGTGAAGGACGCCAACACCGAAAACAGCGTGTGGTGGGGCGATATCAACATCCCCTTCGACGCCGATAAGTTCGACCAACTGCACCAGAAAGTGGTGGCTTACCTGGCCGATAAAGAGCTGTACGTGCGCGAAGCCTACGCCGGGGCCAACCCCAACTACCAGCTCAAGCTGCGCATCGTGAACGAGCAGGCCTGGCACAACCTATTCTGCTACAACATGTTCCTGCGCCCTGAGCCCGGCGCGGACACCTCCTGGACGCCCGATTTCAGCATCATCTGCGCCCCCGGCTTCGAGGCCGACCCGGCCGTGGACGGCACCCGCCAGCCCAACTTCGCCATCATCAACTTCACCAAAAAGATGATTCTGATTGGTGGCACGGGCTACGCCGGCGAGATGAAAAAGGGCATTTTCGGCGTGCTGAACTACCTCTTGCCCCACGAGCACAACACGCTGAGCATGCACTGCTCGGCCAACGTAGGCAAAGACGGCGACACGGCCATCTTCTTCGGCCTGTCGGGCACCGGCAAAACGACGCTTTCGGCCGACCCGAACCGCGGCCTTATCGGCGACGACGAGCACGGCTGGACGCCCGACGCCGGCATCTTCAACTTTGAAGGCGGCTGCTACGCCAAGGTGATTGACCTGAGCAAGGAGAAGGAACCCGAGATTTACGACGCTATTCGCTTCGGCGCCATCGTCGAGAATACGCGCTTCTTCCCCGGCACGCACACCATCGACTACGCCAACAAGTCGGTGACGGAAAATACCCGCACCGCCTACCCCATCAACTTCATTCCCCACGCCATTGAGCCCGGCGTGGCCGATGCGCCGAAGAACATTTTCTTCCTCACGGCCGATGCCTTTGGCGTGATTCCGCCCATCAGCAAGCTCGATAAGAGCCACGCCATGTACCTGTTCATGTCGGGCTACACGGCCAAGGTGGCGGGCACCGAAATGGGCGTGACCGAGCCCCAGACCACGTTCTCGGCCTGCTTCGGCGCCGTGTTCCTGCCGCTGCACCCCACCAAATATGCTGAGATGCTGGGCCAGAAAATGGACGAGAACCCGGATATCAACGTGTGGCTCATCAACACGGGCTGGACGGGCGGCAGCTACGGCACCGGCCACCGCATGAAACTGCCCTACACCCGCGCCATGATTACGGCCGCCCTCAACGGCCAGCTCAACGACGTGAAATTCACCAAGCACCCCGTGTTTGGCATGATGGTGCCTGGCGCGGTACCCGGTGTGCCCACCGAAATCCTGGACCCGCGCAATACCTGGGCCGACAAGGAAGCCTACGACAAAACGGCTTCGGACCTGGCCGAGAAATTTGTCGAGAACTTTAAGAAATACGCCGAATTTGCCAACGAGGAAATCCTGGCCGGCGCGCCGCACGTGGCGGTAGAAGCCTAGAAATCCGCAGTAGTTCACTCACCAGAAAGCCCCGTCGGTTGCAGCCGACGGGGCTTTTGCTGTTTTATTGAAGGAAGCTGGAACGGCTAAATGGTTAGCTAACCAGCTGCTCGACGGGAATGCGCTGGCCGTTTTTAATCAGCCATTCGCTGAAGGTTTGCAGCTCGGGGTTTAGCTCCCGCGAGAAAGCCAGGTCCCGGGCTTTGAGGGAATCCTCGGCAAAGTCCCGCTGAAACTGGAACATGTTGCCGAGGTCGTCGGCCCCGGGAAAGCCCAGGTTGCGGTATTGCTCGGGCGTCAGCTCATTATAGGCAATGGGCAGGCCGAAGACTTTGGTCATGGTGTCGGCCATCTGCTGCCCGGTGAGCTGCTCACCGGCGATGCCAACCGTTTTGCCAATCAGCGCTTTGCCTTTTTTGAAAATACCCAGTGCGCACTTGCCAATATCCTCGGCCGCGATGCCCGACAGCTTGCTATTGCCGAGGGGGAAACTGATGGCCAGCTTGCCATCCGGCCCCGGTTTCGGGCCCATGCCGAAGTAGATAAAGTTCTCCCAGTAGAACGAGGTGAGCAGGAAAGTAGTCGGCACTTTGAGGTCGGAAAAGTAATGATTGGCGCCGCCTTTGGCGTCGAGGTGGGGCACTTTGTACTTGCCCATCAGGGTCGGCATGCGGTTGTCGGACAGCGGAATCCACTTCCGCGAGTCTTCCAGCGTAGACCAGATAACGTGTTTCAGGCCCGCATCCTTGGCCGCCTGGGCCATGTTGCGGGCGTGGGTATCTTCTTTCTCGGGCGAAAAATGCTCCCAGAAAAAGGTGACGCAATACGCGCCGTAAGCGCCGGCCATTGCCCGGCGGATGCTCGCCGGGTCGTCGAGGTCGCCGGCCACAACCTGGGCCCCGTGCCGGACCAACTGCTGCGCCTTAGGCGAATGAACGTCACGGGTAACGGCGCGCACAGTGAATTCATCGGAGGGGTCATTCAAGATTGCGCGAACAAGGCCGCCGCCCTGGGCACCGGTGGCACCGAAGACGGTGATGAGTTTTTTCTGCATGGCTCAAGCGTTTGGTATTAGTAAAAACAGGATGGGTCAACTAAAATAATTATTATATTTCAATATTTATATTAATAAAACGCATTGGTATAGCCTTTCGGCAGCACCTTTTTGCCATGCATGAACACCATTCAGTGCGAATAAGCGGGCTTGAAGAGGCTGTTTTCACTGCCAGTCAGCCGCTTGCCAGCAGTATAAAAGCGCTAGGCGTTGAGTAGTCTTGAGCCATAAAACTCCTTTCCTGGCCGGGCAAATAATTTGCGGCATGGCGGCGACAGGCCGCATCGGCCGGCGTGCAATTATCGACGGCCCGGCTTGGCGTGCGGCATCTGGCAACGCGGCTTTTGCCCCGGCCTGCCGTTCTTTGCCGCCATGCATACCTTTTTCGCGCCCGACCTCGCCGGCCCCACTTACACCCTGCCCGAAGACGAGAGCAAGCACGCCGTGCGCGTGCTGCGCCTGGGCGTGGGCGACGAAGTGGAGCTGCTCGACGGCCGGGGCGGCCTCTACAAGGCAGCCGTGGCCGACGCCAACCCCAAGCGCTGCCAACTCCGCATCACGCACCACGAAACGGTAGCCCCCCGCTCCTACTTCACCCACGTGGCCGTGGCTCCCACCAAAAACCTCGACCGCATGGAGTGGTTCGTGGAAAAGGCCGTGGAAATTGGCGTCGAGCGCATCAGCTTCCTGCGCTGCGCCCGCTCCGAGCGCCGCGAGCTGAAGCTAGAACGGCTGGAGAAAATTGCCATCAGCGCCTTGAAGCAGTCGGGCCAAGCGTGGCTGCCGCAGCTGGATGAGATGCAGGATTTTGGGGCTTTTGTGGCCGGGGCGATGCCGGAAACCACGTTTATCGCGCACCTGGAGGAAGGCGAGCGTACATCGCTGGCGCAGGTGGCCGGCACGGGGTCGGGCTGCTGCGTGCTCATCGGGCCGGAAGGCGACTTTACGCCGCAGGAAATTGCCCTGGCGCTGGGGAAAGGAATTCGGCCGGTGACGCTGGGCGCCTCGCGGCTGCGCACGGAAACGGCGGCGCTGGCAGCGGTGTTCATGGCCCACATCGGCCGCTAAACTCCGCTACTGCGGCTCTACGTGAATGAGGACGTGGCCGAGTTGCGGGAGCTTAGTACGCAGCGTGTCCTGGAGGTGGTGCGCGATTTCGTGGCCCTGGCGCACGGTAATGGCCCCGCTTACCTTGGCGTGCAGGTCGACGTGGTACTGCATGCCGGCTTTGCGGATGAAGCACTTTTCGGTGCCGCGCACGCCTTCCACCGTGAGGGCAACTTGGCGGATTTCCAGCACCAAATCATCGTAGACGTGCTCGTCCAGGATTTCGCCCAGCGCGGGCCGGAAAATCTGGTAGCTGTTGTAGAGGATGAAGCCCGAGGCGAACAAGGCGGCCCAATCGTCGGCCGACTCGTAGCCCTTACCCAAAAACAGCGCGATGGAAATGCCTACGAACGCGGCCACCGACGTGATGGCGTCGCTGCGGTGGTGCCAGGCATCAGCTTTGAGCGAGGAGCTGTTGGTTTCCTCCGCTTTTTTCATCACCGTGCGAAAGGAAATTTCCTTCCAGACGATGATGCCGCCCAGAATCGCCAGCGTCCAGGCCTTGGGCAGGGCGTGCGGCGTGCCAATGTTCTGAATGCTCTCGTAGGCAATAATGGTGGCCGAGGTTATCAAAAACCCCACCACCAGAAACGTCACCAGCGGCTCGATGCGGCCGTGGCCGTAAGGATGGTTTTTATCGGCGGGCCGGCTGGCGTACTTGATGCCAAAGAGCACCAGAAACGACGCAAAAATATCGGTCGTGGATTCGATGGCATCGGCCACCAAGGCGTAGGAATTGCCGAAGTAGCCGGCCACTCCCTTGATTAGCGCCAGGCTCGTATTGCCAATGATGCTGAAATAAGTGGCTTTAACGGCCGTTTCTTCGTTGGTCATAAAGCGGGCAAAAGGCAGTGCGGAAGCGAAGGAAAGCGGCTGGCAAAGCAGCAGCGACGCGTTATTTCAGGTAATACGTCCGCATAAACTGCACGGCTTCTTTTTCGTCGGCCACGCATTCATTGCAGAACGTTCCACTGCCGTTGACCGGTCCTTCGTACTCCCAGGCAAAGTTATTGGGAGTCTGGCCGGCAGCACTCACCGCGAGCAGGGTGCCGCTCGGAATTACGGACAGCACATTCCCATTGGCAAACTGCACCTTAAAGCCTGGCTTACCATTTAACTGGGTCTTCCCCAAGTATTTTACCGTGACTTCCTTGCGGTCAGGTCCGTAAGAATAATAAATATCCGTGCGCTTACCGGCCTTCACCCAGAAGCTCAGGTGCTCGTAGCCGACCGTGCCCGGTGCACCATAGGAATACGACGCGACTTTGGTTGGCGCGCTTTTGGTTTGGGCGCTGGCAGAGGCTCCGGTCAACAGCAGCGTGGCGGTGATGGCAAAGAGCTGGACCTTCATGGTCAAATGGATAAAGTTCGAGAAGTTCGGTGAAGGCACGCACCGAAGCGGACGGCCCCACGGTGGCGTTTACTAATTCAAATGCTTAAATGTTGTCCGTCAGCAGCTGCCAGATGGCGGCCAGGTGCGCCAATAACACCAACGGCACCACGCACCCCGGCAGCCACACAAACGGAAAATGCAGAATGGCCACATTGGGCTGCTCGAAGGCGAAACGCTGCAAGGGCGTGGGGGCCGACAGCAGCGCATTAACCACAATATTGAGCAGGGAGGCTAGCCCGAGGATATTCCAGAGCAGCAGCCCCCGGCGACCCAGCTGCTTTTTATGGAAGGCAAAATAGTAGACTACGGGCGCCGTGAGGCCCAGCAGAATATCCCAGTTGCGGCCTTCAAACGTCATGAGTAGCGGCACGGCTTTCTGCAAATACAGACCGAACAAAACCAGCTCGACCGGGAAGCGGACCACGTGAAGCAAGGTCAGGATGTCCAGGCGCAACCCATCAAGCCAGCGCCGCCCGGCCGCCGTGGCAAACAGCACCACAACCAGCAGCAGCGGCGACCCCAGCAGCAGCGCCAGCCGCGGCGGCAGCGTATTGCTGATGGTATAGAAGCCGCTCAGGCCTACCACGCCCTGCATCAGCAGCCACGCTAGCAGCACCTGCAGCACGCGTTTCGACCGCTGCGCGGCCAAGTAAAACAGCCAGACCGCGAGGCCCGTGGTCAGGCCAAAAGTGAGGCTGAGAAGCGCGGTGTTGGGGAGCGTGTGCATGGCCGTTCGGGTCAGTCTTTGATACGTCACAAAGGAACTGACGGCCCTTCCGGCCCGGCTTGCCAAATGGCAAGAAATCGCAGCCGGCGCTACTTTGTGGCAGGCCCCTTCCGAATCCGGCTCAGCGAGGTGTCGGTGATGCCGAGGTAGGAGGCCACGGTTTTGAGGGGCGCGTGCTGGAGGATTTCGGGGCTGGCGCGCAACAGGCTGTCGTAGCGGGCGGCTGCGGGCTCGGTTATGAGGGCCAGCATCCGGCTTTTGAGGGCCGCGTAGCCGCGCACGAGCACCGCCCGCCCAAACTCCCGGAACTCGGGCCGGGCGTGAAACAGCGCGTTCAATTGCTGGTGCGTGATGGCCCAACCCTGGCAGTCGGTGAGCGCCTGAATGTATTCCTGCGAGGGCGTGCGGTTGAAGAACGACGCCACTTCGAACACAATCTGGCCGCTGGTATAAAACCCGGTGGTCACGTCGTTGCCATCGGTATCGTAGGCGAAGGCGCGCATGAAGCCGCTGTCCAGAAACAGGTAGTCGTCGCTCACCTTGCCGGCCCGCAGCAAAAAATCGTGCTTGCCAATGGCTTTCGGGACAAAGACACTGGCAATGTCTTCGGCCTGCGCGGCACCGATGGGGCCCATGCGCTGGAAAAACTGGGTTAGCGTCTCTTTCGTCATATATCCGGACCGAATCGCGGCCTGCCGTGGCACCCAATATAGGCGCGAAGCCGGCGCAGGTGGCTACATTGCGCCTTAGGGGCCCACCGTGCGGCCCCAGGCCCGAACTTTACGATTCCCGCTGTCATTATAAGGCTGGCGGGTTCGGCCTGCCTACTCGTCTTATGCTGAAATACCTGCTTTTATCCGCTTCGCTGCTGCTCTCGGCCGCCGCGCCCGCGCCCAGCTTCCGCATTGCCAAACTGCACTACGGCGGCGGGGGCGACTGGTACGCCAACAAAACCTCGCTGCCGAACCTCATCAGTTTCTGCAACCAGAGCCTGAAAACCAACATTGCGCCCGACGAAGCCACCGTGGAGCTCGACGCGCCGGAGCTGCTCTCTTACCCCTTCATTCACATGACCGGGCACGGCAACGTGAGCTTCACGGCTGCCGAAGCCAAAAACCTGCGTCAGTATCTGATTGGGGGCGGTTTTTTGCACATCGATGACAATTATGGGCTCGACAAATTCATCCGGCCCGAGATGAAGAAGGTATTTCCTGAATTGGAATTTGTGGAGTTGCCCTACTCCCACCCCATTTACCACCAGAGATTTCAGTTTCCCAAGGGTTTGCCCAAGGTGCACGAACACGACGGCAAGCGGGCGCAGGGCTTTGGGCTGGTGTACAAGGGCCGGCTGGTGTGCTTCTACACTTATGAATGCGACCTGGGCAATGGCTGGGAAGACGTGGGGACTTACCCCGAAGATTCGCCCGCCATCCACGACGCGGCCCTGCGCATGGGCGCCAACCTGGTGAGCTACGCCCTGACGCAGGACTGAGCAAAAGCTGCTGTGCCGCGCTCGATGGCCTATTTTCGCCTTGTTAACGTTGTTTTCTTCCATGCCCAATCCTCTGGAAAGCTCGGCTATTCTGCCGCAGCTTCGCCTCGAAACCAAACCGTTCCACGATGCCGTGGAGCAAAACCCGTTTAATCAGGGCCTAAGCACGGGCACGGTAACGGCCGCCGATACGGCCCAATTCCTGGCTAAGATGTACGGTTTTCTGGAACCGTACGAGGCGCAGCTGCACGCCCACGCCGCCGCCTTCGGGCCGGCCTGGCAGCTCGACCAGCGCTACCGTGCGCCCCTGATTCTGGAGGACTTGGCCCGGCTGGGCCACGATGCGGCCCCGCCGCTCTACCCCGAGTTGCCGCCGCTCACTAGCCGCGCCCAGTTGCTGGGGGCCATGTACGTATTTGAAGGCTCGACGCTGGGCGGGCAGGTGATTGCGCGGCAGCTCGCCAAGGCAGGCATTGGCGCGCACGCTTTTTTTACGGGACGAGCTGAACGCACCGGGCCGCTCTGGAAGGCTTTCTGCCAGCAACTGACCGAGGCCGCCGAAACCGGCGACGACGCCCCGGCGGCCATTGTGGCCTCGGCCGTTCACACTTTTCAAGCATTATCCGCATGGCTAAATCAGCCCTGAACTATACCGACGAAAGCCTGCTCGGCCAGCCCATCACGCTCAACAACTGCGACCGGGAGCCCATTCACATCCCCGGCCTGATTCAGCCCTACGGCTTTTTGCTGTGCCTCGATGAGCAGAGCCGCCGCGTGGTGCAGGCCAGCGCCAACACGCTGACGCTGCTGGGCATGGCCCCCGAAACCCTCATTGGCGGTGGCTTGGGCACGTTGCTGGAGCCCGAGCAGCTGGTGGAAGTGGAGCGCGTGTGGGCCAAGCTCGGACCCGACGGGCGGCTGCTGGGCATCCGCCTGGGCCGGGTCACGAGCCAGCCGTACTACAAGCTCATCCTGCACCGCTACGACGGCCTGCTGTGGGTGGAAGGCGAGCCGGTGGCCGACACCAGCGTAAGCGCGCTCGATTTGCCGGCCCTCAACGTGAGCCTGGGCCGCCTGCTCACGGCCGAAAGCGTGCTCGACTGCTGCCAGGTCACGGCCGAGCAGGTTCGCGCCATCACGGGGTTCGACCGCGTGGCCATCTACCGGTTCGCGCCCGACGACAGCGGCGAGGTAATTGCCGAAGACGTGCGCGAGGACCTGCCCCCGTGGCTGGGCATGCACTACCCGGCCACCGACATTCCGAAGCAGGCCCGGGCCATGTACCTCAAAAACTGGCTGCGCTTCATCCCCAACGCCCGCTACGCGCCGGTGCCGCTGGTGCCCACGCTCAACCCCGACACCGGCCGCCCGCCGGACATGACGTATTCGGTGCTGCGCAGCGTGTCGCCCATTCACCTCGAATACCTGCATAATATGGGTTCAGAGGCCACCATGACCATTTCCCTCATTCAGGAAGGGCGGCTGTGGGGCATGGTGACCTGCCACCACCAGAGCCCGCGCCTGGTGAGCTACGAGCTGCGCGACCTGTGCCAGTTTCTCGGCAAAACCGTGTCAGCGCTGCTCAAAAGCAAGGAGCAGCAGGACGAGCAGGCCTACCGCCTGCGCATCCGCGAGGCCCAGGTTGGGCTGTTCGATTTGGTGAGCACCCAGGCCAATTTCATGGATGGCCTGCACCGCTTCACCCCCAACCTGCTGGACGTGCTGGACTGCGGCGGCGCGGCAATTGTTTTCGAAGGCGAAGTCATTACCCTAGGCCACACGCCCAAGCGCGCCCAGATTGCGGACATTGTGGAATGGCTGCGCGCCAATAACCCGGACGAGGTTTTCGTCACCGATTCCTACGCCCAGCTGAACCCGGCGGGCAAGGCCATTCGGGGCACGGCCAGCGGCATTCTGGCCGTGGCGCTGGCCCGCGACGCGGGGGAGTACATCCTCTGGTTCCGGCCCGAGCAGCTGCAAACCGTGACCTGGGCCGGCCGCCACGAAAAAAACCAGACCACCGCCGATGGCCAGATTTTCCTCTCGCCCCGGCAGTCGTTTGAGGCCTGGAAACAGACCGTGGAAGAAACTTCGGCCCCGTGGCTGCCTCTCGAAATTGAGGCCGCCAAGGAAATTCGCCTGCACATTTCCGACATCCGACTCAAGGTGTTCAACGAATTGCAGGCCAAGGCTCTCAGCCTGGCCCGCCTCAACACCGAGCTGGAGCGCAGCAACGATGAGCTGGACTCGTTCGCCTACGTGGCCTCGCACGACCTCAAGGAGCCCCTGCGCGGCATCCACAACTACTCGCTGTTTTTGCTGGAAGACTACGCCGACAAGCTCGACGCCGAGGGCGTGAGCAAGCTCCAGACCCTGGTGCGCCTCAGCCAGCGCATGGAATCGTTGATTGAGTCGCTGCTGCAGCTCTCGCGCGTGGGGCGGGTCGAGCTGGCCGTTGATACCGTGAATTTAAACGACGCCCTGGCCGACGTTCTCGACCTGCTTTCCCCGCGCCTGGAAGAAACCCGCACCACGGTGGCCGTGCCCAGCCCTTTGCCCACCCTGCGCTGCAACCGCACCTCCATTCACGAGGTATTCAACAACCTGCTGACCAACGCGCTGCGCTATAACAACCACGCCAAAAAACAGGTTACCATCGGCGTAGCCTCGCCCGAAATTCGCGGCCCGAAAGGCACCGGAAATCCAACCGATTTCACCGTTATTTACGTACAGGACAACGGCATCGGCATCGACCCGAAGCACCACGAAAACATCTTCAAAATATTCAAGCGCCTGCACGCGCAGGACAAGTACGGCGGGGGCACCGGGGCAGGCCTGGCCATTGCCCGCAAAATGGTGGAGAAACACGGGGGTGAGCTGTGGGTTGATTCCACGGTTGGCAAGGGTGCCACCTTCTATTTTTCGCTTCCCAATAACCTCTAAGTCAATGAATACCACCGCCCTCATCCCCATCCTCGTGGTGGAAGACAGCGTCGAAGACTTCACGGCTCTGAGCCGGGCCTTCCGCAAGAATGCGGTGCCCAACCCCGTGCTGCGCTGCGAAGACGGCGACCAGGCCCTCGAATACCTCAAGGGCTACGGCAAGCACCCGGACTGGCCCAATCAGCTGCCCGTCATCATCATGCTCGACCTCAACATGCCCGGCACCGATGGCCGCGCCGTGCTCGATGTGCTGAAGAATGACCCCGCCCTGCACACCATCCCGGTCATCGTGTTCACCACCTCGACTAATAGAACTGACATTGCCGAGTGTTACCGCCTGGGGGCCAACAGCTACCTCACCAAGCCCATTGGCTACCCCGAACTGGAAGAAAAAGTGCGGCTCATCATCCGTTATTGGCTGGAGGCTTCCGAGCTTCCGCTGGCTGGCTAGATTTCTGTGAAGCGAATTCTTCTGATTGACGACAACCCGGAGGACCGGATGCTGTACCGGCGTTTTCTGGGCCAGCAAGCTGGTTTTCAACGCCTCGAAATCGTGGAAGCCTCCTCGGGGGCTGATGGCCTGGAGCAATTTCGCCTCCAGCAGCCCGACTGTGTACTGCTGGACTACAACCTGCCCGACACCGACGGCCTGGACCTGCTGGAAGCCCTGCGTGAGCTGGCCCCGCCCGACACGCTGTGCGTGGTGATGATAACCGGCGGTGGCAACGAGGCCCTGGCCGTGCGCGCCCTCAACTCCGGCGCGCTCGACTACCTGGTGAAGCAGCAGTTCGACCGCGAGCTGCTGAACAAGACGGTGCTGCACGCCATCGAGAAAAACGAATGGCGGCAGTACGTGGCCCGCTACCACGGCGAGCTGCAGGGCGTGAACCGCGAGTTGCGCGACTCACTGGCTGAACTTACCAAAATCCGGAAAGAGCTGCACGAAAAAAACGCCCAGCTCAGCGCCGCCAACCAGGAAATCGGGGCGCGCAACCGCCTGCTGGCCCGCACCAATCAGGACCTCGACAACTTCGTGTACGCCGCCAGCCACGACCTGCGCCAGCCCCTCGACAACCTGCGCGGCCTCTTCGACGAGCTGCGCCGCACCGCCACCTTCCAGGACCCCGAAGAAGCAGTAGTAATGCGCTTACTGGAGGATTCGCTGCACAGCCTATCCACCACCATCACCGACCTGGCGGCCGTGGTGCAGGAGCAGCGCAGCCCCGGCGAGCAAGCCGCCGAGCAGGTCACGTTTGACAGCCTGGTGGCCGATGTGCTGAAGGCCCTACGCCCGCAGCTGGTGGCCACCGAAGCTCACGTTGACACCGATTTTGCGGCCCTGCCGACTCTGCGCTACGTGCGCAGCAACCTGCGCACCATCCTCATCAACCTGTTGGGCAATGCCCTCAAGTACCGGCACCCCGCCCGAGCGCCTCACATGCAGTTGCGCACCTACAAAGCCGACAGCTGCCCGGTGCTCGAAGTGCGCGACAACGGCCTGGGCATGAACCTGGACCGCCACGGGGCCCAGCTTTTCCAGCTATTTCGGCGCTTCCACCCGCAGGTGGGCGAAGGCACAGGCGTGGGCCTGTTCCTCGTCAACCGGCTGGTGCAGTCCGAAGGCGGGCACATCGCCGTCGAAAGCGAAGAAGGCCAGGGCACGGTGTTCCGGGTGTTTCTGCACGGCAACCGCGGCAATTGCTAAGGTCGAACCCGGCCCTAAAGCAGCTAACTTCAAAGCCATTCGGCCCGAAAACCCTCCCCTCTTTCGGGCAGGATTTTCGGGCCGAATGGCTTTGAAGTTAGCTTAAGACTTATCGCACGCCTTTCTCAGGAAAGCGCCCCGATTTAGTACGGTAAAACGCTTTGATTTTGGCCTCATCGGCCTCGTAATCACCCGTGGGCCATACAGCTTCGCCAATACCGGCTTCCTTTTTGGCATAGTCCAGATACCCCAGCCGAATCGGCACGTGCGCGCCCAGGGCAGCAAAATAGTAGCCCTTGCGCCAGCGCGGCTGGAAGGCCCGCGTGCCCTCCGGCGTGATGAGAATGACCAGCTCCTCGTGCTCAGCAAACAGCTTCACCATGCCATCCACGAGGCTGTTGTTCTTGCTGCGGTCCACGGCCAGGCCGCCGATGGCCTTCACCAGCCAGCCCAGGGCCCAGTTTTCGGTCCACTCCTTCTTCACGGTGAAGCGCACGGGCACCCCCATCAAATAGAAGGCGGCCCGGGCCAGGATGATGTCCCAGTTGCTGGTGTGCGGGGCCGCAATCATCATGCTCTTCTTGATGTCGGGGTTGTGAATCTCGCCCAGGTGCCAGCCGGCCACACCGAACACGAGCTTGGCCATGGCATACCAGAATGGGGATTTCGAACGAGCAGACTCAGGAGACATCAGGTTATAAGCGCAAGGAGAAGTGGATAAAACGGCCGAAGCGGCTCGGCCCCAAATTCAATGGGAGTGCAAAGATGGGCAATTGGGTCAGAATAGCCTTCAGGGGCCGGCCATACCTACAACAATGCCTGCAAGGCCCCGGCCTGCCCCATGGCGTAGCGGTAACCGATGTCGAATAGCTCGGGGCCGCGCTTGTAGCTCAGGGGGCGGTAGTGGCGCAGCTCGGGTGGCTCCAGCAGCAGGTCGCACTGGTTTTTGCGGGCCGCGGTGTTGGCATTGATGGCCAGGTGCAGCGTGCGCTCGATGAGGCGGCGGAAGGTGGGGATGCGGGCTTCGGGATTGATGGGGTTGCAATGCACGCCCACCACGCGCAGGTTGGTTTGGCCCAGCAGCGGCTCCACAGGCAGGTTATTGAGCAGGCCGCCGTCCACCAGCTGCCGGCCCTGGTACTCCACTGGCCGGTAAATTATCGGCACCGCCGACGAAGCCAGCAGCGGCGGCAGCAGCGCCCCCGAGTTGAAATACACCGACTCGCCCACCATCAAATCCGTAGCCACCAGCGTCAGCGGCCGGCTCAAATCCTCAAAATTGACCGTGCTGCCCAGGTGCCGGGCCAGCAGCTGCTCCACCGCATCGAGGTGCAGCAGGCCAAACCGGCTGAATGCCGGCCGCGTGAGCCGAAACACGTTGGTAGCCAGCAGCAGCCGCAAAATCTCACGCGGCGCAAAGCCCGCCGCGTAAAACACGCTGGCAATGGCCCCCGAGCTCACACCCGCCAGCTGCGCCACCGGCAGTTGCAGCTCATCGAGGGCGGCCAGCACGCCCAGGTGCGCAATCCCGCGCGCGCCCCCGCCCGATAATGCCAACCCGAGCTGCGGGTTGGCGGGTTGGTGAGTTGGCGAATTGGTGGGGTCGTAAGGAAGCTGCACGTTCTTAGCTGTCGGATTGTGTCCTGATACGTTATTCTCCCGGTATTCCGCCACTTCACCAACTCACAAATCCGCCACCCGCAGGGTTTGGTCTAAACGGATGCCCCTATCGGTCAGGGCCACGGTGCAGGCTTCGTTGGTGGGGTCGTGCTCCAGCAGCAGCACCCAGTTTTCTTCGGCGGCGCGGCGCAGCACGGCTTCTTTTTCGGGCATCGTGATGAGCGGGCGCACGTCGTAGCTCATCACGTAGGGCAGGGGAATGTGGGCGGCGCTGGGCAGCAAATCGGCCATGAAAGCCAGCGTGCGGCCCTTGTAATCCAGCACGGGCACCATCATTTTCTCGGTGTGCCCGTCGGCCAGAATGATTTCGCGGAACTGTGGCAGTTCATCGGGCACGCCCTTTTGCAGGTCGACAAACTTCAGATGGCCACTTTCCTGAATCGGCAGAATATTTTCCTTCAAAAAACTGGCCTTTTCGCGCGGGTTGGGCGTCACGGCCCACTCCCAGTGCGCCTCGTTGCTCCAATAGGTGGCGTTGGGAAAGGCCAGCTGCAACACCCCATCGGGCCGGCGCTGCACCGAGCCGCCGCAGTGGTCAAAGTGCAAGTGCGTCAGGAACACGTCGGTAACATCAGCACTGGTGAAGCCCAGCTTGCTCAGAGATTTCTCCAGCGTGTCGTCGCCGTGCAGGTAAAAATGGCCCCGAAATTTCTCATCCTGCTTATCACCAATACCGTTGTCGATGAGCAGCAGCCGGCCCCCGTCCTCAATCAGCAGGCAGCGCATGGCCCAGGTGCACATGTTGTTGGCATCGGGCGGGTTCAGCTTCTGCCACATGCTTTTGGGCACCACGCCAAACATGGCGCCGCCGTCGAGCTTAAAAAGGCCGGTATCGATGGTATGAACGGTCATTGTTCAGGGTATGAGGTTGGGAGGGTATGGGGTATGAGGGACAATTATACGCTAGTATTTCAACTCCTGCGCTCATCCCCCATACCCTCCTACCCTAACCTATTCCACCACCACGCCCATCGCCGAAAACTTATCAATCCGCTGCGAAATCCGGTCTTCCACCGAAATCGCGCTCAGCTCCTTCAGCGTCTTGAGCAGCGTGTTTTTCAACGTTTCAATCATGCGCTCGGGGTCGGTGTGGGCCCCGCCCAGCGGCTCTTTCACAATGCCATCAACCAGGCCGGCCGATTTCATGTCCGTCGCCGTGAGCTTGAGCGCCTCGGCGGCCTGCTCCTTATAATCCCAGGAGCGCCACAGAATGCTGCTGCAAGACTCGGGCGAAATAACTGAATACCAGGTATTTTCCAGCATCAAAACCCGGTCGCCGATGGCGATACCCAACGCCCCACCGCTCGCACCCTCGCCAATGATGACGCAGATAACCGGCACCTTCAGCATAAACATCTCCTTGAGGTTGCGGGCAATGGCCTCGCCCTGCCCCCGCTCCTCGGCCTCCAGGCCGGGGAAAGCGCCGGGTGTGTCAATGAGCGTCACCACGGGCACGTTAAACTTCTCGGCCAGTTTCATCAGGCGCAAGGCCTTGCGGTAGCCTTCGGGATTGGGCATGCCGAAGTTGCGAAACTGGCGCTGCTTGGTGTTGTGGCCCTTCTGCTGGCCGATGAACATGACGGTGTGTCCGTCAATCTCGCCGAAGCCGCCCACCATGGCCTTGTCGTCGCCCACGGTGCGGTCGCCGTGTAGCTCCACAAACTTCTCGGCCATGCCCTCTATATAGTCTAAGGTATACGGCCGCTCCGGGTGGCGCGAAAGTTGCACCCGCTGCCAGCGCGTGAGGTTGGCGTAGGTTTCCTTTTTGAGGTCTTTGATGCGTTTTTCCAGGGCCGCGACGGCTTCGCCTACTTCCACGTCGCTGTCGGCAGCGAGTTTCTGCATTTCAAGAAGCTTGCCTTCGAGGGCGGCGATGGGTTGTTCAAAATCGAGGAGCATGAGCGGCGAATGGCTTGGCAAGTGAGTAGGAAGGCGAAAATAGCGGGTAGCAGCGGTCTAAACCGGACTTGTGCCCGCCACCACCGGCCCTAAATGCCGTGGGCACGGCGGTTGGCAAAGGTAAAACATCTGCCGTTGCGGCAGCATCGAAAAAATAATCAGACTGATAAACAACCCCCAAGCTCCAAAACGAAGCGGATTAGCGAAAAATATTGGCCCCATCCTTGCGGGTGGCAATTTCTTTCCCCTACCTTTGTGTCACCAAAGCGGAAAAGCACACGGCTTCTCCACTTGAGACAAACGGTTTGGTAGTTCAGTTGGTTAGAATGCCGCCCTGTCACGGCGGAGGTCGCGGGTTCGAGTCCCGTCCAGACCGCAACTGTTTGTCGAAAAGGCCGTTTCCCATACGGAAGCGGCCTTTTCATTTCTCAATTACGGCAAGGCAAGATTTTGTCAGCTTGTTTTGTCGCCTCAATTATGGAAGAGCATCCGGCTTTTCCACAAGACAAACGGTTTGGTAGTTCAGTTGGTTAGAATGCCGCCCTGTCACGGCGGAGGTCGCGGGTTCGAGTCCCGTCCAGACCGCTACCGTTTGTAAAAAGGCCATTTCCAGTACGGAAGTGGCCTTTTTTATTGCCCAAAGAAAAAGGGTGGCAGTATGGCCATTCGGTTTTGACGTACTTCGCCACGATGCTGAGTAAAATTCCGAGCGTCCGAGCGATATAACCGTTCGACTTACCCTCCCCTTTCAAGGCCTGCGCTTGAGCTACGACGGTTGATGATTTCGTTGGGCACCCTGTTTTATGCCGGCGGCCTTCTTGGCCAGTGCCTACTTGGTGTTCTCCGAAATCTTAATCAGGTCCTGCGCCGCGATGGTAGCCTGCATCGTGAGAATTACGTCACCGAACGGACCGAGGCTGTCGAGGTTGGGCTCGGTGAAGGATTTGTAGTTCACGCCGTGGTCGCGCAACTCCTTCAGGTACTTCAGCGTGGGCAGCGCTCCTTCGCGGCTGAAGCGGTCCAGCCGCTAGAATACCACCAAGTCAAATTTCTTCTGGTAGGCTTCGAGAAGTAGCTGCTTGAACTCCGAGCGGTCGGACTTGCCGCCCGACACCTCTTCGGTAAATACAGTACCGTCAAACCCTCCTTCACACGGCCATCAGCCAGGGTTAGGCAGACTACACCTTGTTTTTGCTCGAAAAAGGCATCACCGTGCAGCAGGCCGACTACCAGGGCGCGACCGCGCTGCATTTTGCCGCTTTTTACCGGATGGCGCATGTGACCGCCCGTATCCTGGCCCGCCACGGGAACCCCAACGCGACAGACGAGCACGGCAATACGCCGCTGTGGACCGCCGTGTTAAACGCACGGGGCAACTATCAGCTGGTCCAACTCCTGGTCGATGCCAGAGCAGACCCGCCCCAAAAACAGGTACGGAAAGTCGCCCTTAAACATTGCCCTTCAAATCAAAGACGAAGCATTGCAACGGGTGCTTTCCGGCGTTTGAGGTCAGAATTAAAACGCTCCGGGCTTAACACATGGAGCACCTCATCAATCGTATTCTGAGGAACAGGGTGCAGGCCGTGTTTCCTAGCGTAATTTTCTAGGAACAGTGCATATGGGTGGACAAATTGCATGACTAGCTCCTTAGCTTCTGCTTCCTAACGTCAAAGACTGTGCGCATGCACGCGGGCGGCGGGGCAAAAGCCCGTGCAGCAGCAAGCAGCCGCCGTACGGGCTTGATTTGACCTACGCCCGGGCCGATTTAGGGGGCTGGCCGGATATGTCGCTGATGCCGTTAAGCACCATGGGAACCAGCCCCCAGAAAATGGCGACATTGCGCTCGGCCCGAGGCTTCAGCGGCAACAGGTAGCTCAGCGCCAGCAGCGTGGTGCCGCCCACCTGCCCGATGCGCACGTGGGTCCGGAAACTGATAAGCGGCCAGATGCCCGTCGGAAACCGTGTGATGCAGCCCACCACCGTTTCGCCGATGGCATGCGCCAGGATAATAGCCGCTGCGGGTTTGCTCCGCCGCGCCGCCCAAATCGCACAGTCCACCAATACAGGAAAACACAGCCGGTCGATGATGGCGTGGACGCCAGGCGAAACAAGGTCGAGCGCGCGGCGGGGAGCCAAGATACTTTCGGATTGCGGCAGGGATGGGGCGGTGCTCATAGCAAAAAAAAGGAAGAAGTTCGTTTTCAGCGCCTACGCGAGGTCTCGCCCAAAGTTCTGTGCCAGCGGCCGGGTGCCTACGAACTACAGGAAAGCGTCGCGCTGCCGGGTTTGTCGCGGGCCCAGTCGGGCCGTTTGGCGGCTAGCTCCTCGTGTTCGGGATGTTCGGCAAAGGGTGTTTTCAGCACCTCAAACAAGGTTTCCAGCGGGGCCAGGTTGCCGGTTTCGGCCGCCTCGATGGCTCGTTGCGCGAGGTAGTTGCGCAGCACGTATTTGGGGTTGGCACCCAGCATGCTGTCCCGGATGGCTGCCGGGCTGGCGGCCTCCTGCCGCAGGCGCTGGGCGTAGTGGTGCAGCCATTCGTGCAGGGCCGGGTCCTCGTTTGCCTCGCCTGAATACGCTGCTTTGGTGAGCAGCTCGCCAAACAGGGCCTCCTCGTTGGCACCTTCGGCGAGTAGGGTCGGAGCCAGGTGAGAAAGCCCGCGGAAGAACAACGTCATGTCAACCGCCGGCCCGGCCAGGGCGGCGGGCAGCGCCTCGGTCAGGGCGCGGTCAGCTTCCGGGTGCAGGGGCGTGAGGCCCAGCTTGCGTAGGAACAACGCATGTTGGGTGGCCGCCAGCGTTTCGGCGTACACATCGAGGCCGGCGCGCAAGGCCTGGGGGTTTTCGACCAGGGGCGTCAGGGCCTGGGCCAGTGCCATCAGGTTCCACATGGCCACCCGGGGCTGCTGGCCGAAAGCATAGCGCCGCGAGCCGAAATCGGTGGTGTTGGGCGTCCAGTCGGGGTCGTAGGGTTCGAGCCAGCCGTAGGGGCCGTAATCGATGGTAAGCCCCAGAATGGACATGTTGTCGGTGTTCATCACGCCGTGCACGAAGCCCACCGTCATCCAATGCGCCACCATCACGGCCGTGCGGCGGGCTATTTCCTCAAACCATTGCACGTACACGGCAGACGAGGGTGCGCCCAGCTCGGGGTAGTGGTGGTGCAACATGTAGTTGGCCAGGGCGCGCAGGTTGTCCAGCTCGTTGGCCACCGACAGCAGCTGAAAGTTGCCAAACCGCACAAAGGTGGGCGCTACCCGGGCCACAATGGCACCCGGCTCGGGGGCGGCGTTGCCATTATAAAACATGTCGCGCACCACCATATCGCCGGTTTCGACCAGGCTCAGGGCCCGGGTGGTGGGCACGCCGAGGTAGTACATGGCCTCGCTGCACAAGAACTCCCGCAGCGACGAGCGCAGCACCGCCCGCCCGTCGGCCCGCCGCGAATACGGCGTGGGCCCGGCGCCTTTCAGCTGGATTTCCCAGCGCGACCCGTCCACGGCCGCCACCTGGCCCAGGGAAATGGCCCGGCCATCGCCCAGCTGCCCGGCCCAATTGCCAAACTGGTGCCCGCCGTAGCGTGCCGCAAACGGCTTCATGCTGGGGGTAAGCAGGTTGCCGGCCAGTATGGCAACCGTGGCACTTCGCTCCGCCGGCCGGGCCAGGCCCAGCAGTTCACCCAACTCATCGGACCACGCCAGCAGGTGGGGGGCGTGCACGGGGGTGGGGGCAACGCGGGAGTAGCAGTAGCCGGGCACCTGCCGTGAGCCTTTGTTGCCGGACGCTTCCCCGCGCAAGGCGTCGACAAATGGGTTTTCAAACGTGGCTTGGTCAAGGGTTATGGCGGGCATGGAAGGTGCGCTATCGGGTGGAAGGGAAAGCCGGACAGTGTCCCCAAGGGTGTCGGACTCATTTGTACCAAACGGGACCTTGGGGCTGCATGTTCAACCCAAGGCGCGACCAACCGCCGCTTATCCAGCATATGGTACAGGTTAACAAGGTGGTTGCCGGCCGCTGGCCAGCCAGACCTGCTTGCCGGCCGGGCGCTCGCCCTGCGCACCGCAGAGGCCGTAACTCCGCCCCCGGAAGCACCGCTCTGCTGAACTCAGGCAAATTCTCCCTCGTTTTCCTTTCGGTCGCGTAGCTGCTGGCCAGCCAGCATGAGGTAGCCCGTTGCAGTTCGCTCGCGCCCTATTTCCCATGCCCGATACGCCGTTATTTTCTTCCAAGAAGTGCCCTGAGTGCCAGCAATGGTCCACGTGGGAACAGCACCCCGACGACCGGTGTACGCACTGCGGCGCGCTGCTGGACCCGCAGGCGCAGCGGAGTGCCCTGGCGCGCGAAGAGCTGGCCAATCAACCGATGCCTGCGTTCGCGTTGCTGGAAATCAAGGCGGATGACCGGGCAGTGGTCCGTTTTTTCAAAACCATCATTCGGGGAGGGCAGTTAGCTTTTGCGGCGCTATTGGCCTTTATCGTGTGGGTGGTAACGCTGTTGGCCGGCTGATGCGGGTGTGGTCCGAGTTCCGACACCCCCTTTTTGTAGGGGCGGCCCTGCTCTATGGAGGACTTCACCTGGCTCGGCTGGTACGCTCAGTGGCCGTACCGGCTCTGCTCACTTCCTACGGAAGCGACGTGGCCAGTATGCCCATTATTTTGACCCTGTGCCTGGCGGCGCAGCGACGCCTGGTGACGCATTCGCCTGCCTTTGTCGTGCCTGATTCCTGGCTGCTGCTGGCGTGGCTGTACGTATCGGTCTGGTTTGAGGCCCTGCTGCCCCATTTCTCCGCGAAGGCTGTCGCCGACCCGCTCGACGTAGCAGCTTACGCGCTGGGCACATGGGCGTTTCGACGCTGGCTCAACCAGCCGGGAGCCGAAGCATAACGTGGCAGCCTACCGCCGGTGCCCGAGCAAATGGCCACGGCACGTGGTGGTTGATGACGTTTTTGCGTGTTCGGGAACGGGGGCTCGTGGGGTGCCGCACCGGCAGCCTTTGTGCATGCTTCCGTAGCAAGAGTTCTACCCAAGTAATAATCTGATATAAATCATTTTGCATATAAACCAGGGACTCTATTCGTACATTACCCAAAAGATGACCCGATAGGCACTGCGGACAACCCTGTATTCCCCGCTCCCACAGCCGAATAAGCATGGCTGGCAGAAGCACAATGAATTGATTAGCTCATTGAATGGCGTGCGCGCTTGGCAGCCCATTTCCAAGCCCGGCCCGCCCCAGCCTGCATGAGATTAGCCGACATCTACCTCTTCCACCGCTGTATTTCAGTCCATTGGCACTCCTCCCGGCTGCGCAAGATGGCCGTGGGGCTTGGCTTGCTGGGGCTGGCTTCCTGCGCCGCTGCACCGGCCACGCCGCCGCCCGCCCCGCACACGGCTCAGGTTCGGGTGCGGCCCTGGGCAGCCTCCTTCGGCTACGGCACCAACCTGGGCTACTACGGCCCGGCCTGGCCCGATGAGCGCCTGGCCGCCGCCGCCAGCGCCGCCGGGGCCACCACCATCCGCGTAACCTTGCCCGAGGCATTTCTGGACAAGTGGGGCGCCAACTCGCGGCGCGGCGCATTTGGCTACTACGCCGACTCGTTGGGCCTGCGCGACCTGGTGTGCTTTGTGGGCGAGCCCGCGCCCAAGCACCGCGACCCGGTGACGTATCCGGGGTGTCCGGAGCCGTCCAAGCTGTTCGCTAATCTCTACGAGCCCATCTGGAACCCGGACAGCACCGTCAACCCGAATAACTACTACGCCCACTACATCTACCGGCTCACCCAGCAGTACGGGGCCAACGTGCGGGTGTGGGAGGTAGTGAACGAGCCGGATTACGTGACCGGCACGCAAAACGAAAGCTGGTTGAAACGCGCCCCCGAGCCCGCCGAGATGCCCAACGTGCTGGCCCCCGTTTACCGTTACATTCGCACGCTGCGCATCACCTGGGAGGTGGTGAAGAAGTACCGGCCGACTGCCTACGTCACGCCTGGCGGCCTGGGCTACCCGCAGTTCCTCGACGCGCTGCTGCGCTACACCGACAACCCGCGCGACGGAGCCGCAACGCCGGATTTTCCGGCGGCGGGTGGCGCGTATTTCGACGTGCTCGCTTACCACGTGTACCCGTCGTACTACCTACGGCGGCGCGACTGGCTTCGCGCCGGCTGCTTTGCCTACTCCCGCACCTCAGACGCGGCGGCGGCGCAGGTCATCGCCCACCGCGACGCCATGGCCGCGGTGCTGGCCCGCTACGGCTACGATGGCCGCACTTACCCACAAAAGCACTTCATCGTAACCGAAGCCAACATCAGCCGCCGGTCGGCCGGGTGGCGCACCGGTTCCGATGAGATGCAGCGCAACTTCGGCCTGAAGGCGCTGGTGCTGGCCCAGAAGCATGGCCTCCGGCAGCTCCATTTCTATAGCCTGGCCGAAGCCACCAATGCCCCGCCGCCCGGCACCCACGTCTCCGACACCGACGAGTTCAAGCTCATGGGCCTCTACGAAAACCTGAACGGCACCACGCCGGGCGCGAAAAACCTGACGCCGCTGGGCCAGGCTTTTCGCGCCACGGCAGCCCTGCTGCACGGCCTGCGCTACGACAAGGCCCGCACCGCCGCCCTGCGCCTGCCCGCCGAGGTAGAAGGGGCCGCCTTTGCTGATGCGGCCCGCACGGTGTTTGTGCTGTGGGCCAAAACCGAGGCCGACGAAAGCGAAATTGCCGCGGCCCGGTATTCCTTTCCCGCCGCCCTGCGCCTGGGCCGCCTAGTCCGGCATTCCTGGGACTACTCCCCAAAGGCTCTCGCCGCGCAAGTGCCCGTGCCAGCTGGCCAGACCGTGAGTCTTACCGGAGCGCCAACTTTTTTCGTGTCTACCGCTGCCGCAACAGGTCAGTTAGTAAAAGCGAGCCGTTGAGAAGTGAGCAGGAAAGCAACTTTGGGATTACGTGCAGAGCTTTTTTTTTAAATAATCACCTATAATTCAATGCCTAGCGCAGCTCCCTATTGTGGCTGTTCTGGTATGGCAGCAGTAGGTAGTTGAGCGGAAAAAGTTTATTAATTCACACAATCAGAATAATCAACCGGGCTATTAAATATTAAATAATTTGTATTTTACAATTGAACGTGTATGTGATTGGGTACAAGTTATTGATGTTCCAAAATTTTGCTCGGAATTCCAACGCTTAGTTCCTAAATTAGCTAAGGATTCCCGCCCCACGCACTTATACCGACAACTAAAAAGCAGATTTTTAAGTTATTGCGCACTGCTTCGTTAGTTGGGTGTAGTTGTACGTGAGTGCAAGGCTGCGACGCTTAATGAGCCTCCCTTTGCACATATCCTATTTCCGGGTTTATAAAAAAAATCATAAACCTGATTGAGGGAGAATTGCGCGCAATCCCAATTCAATTGTCTTTGACCTAGCTTATGATAACGAAACATCCCCTGAAGAATATCCGCTTGCTGGCAGTGTTGCTCAGCTACTTCTTAGCCTTTGGCGCAGCGGCCCAAATCACCCCCAATGCCGGCGAAGAAGCCATTGGCATCACCTCGATTACTCCGAGCATAAACACCGGCCAGGACTACTCGCCCTGGCTCGATGACGACCTAAACAACCTGGTGCAGAACAACTGGAACCCCACCAACTTCCAGTACATTGATGTGACGCTGCGCCTGGCCCGGCCCACAGTGCTGACCCGCCTGTCCCTGTTTGATTACCAGGGCACGTTTGAGCAGCAGCCGGCCACCATTTATGCGCAGAATGGAAGCCAGCGCACGCTGATTGGCACGTTCACGGGCGAGCTGTACAACCAATACGTGAGCCTGGCCGTGGCCGGCAGTGTGACGGCCGATGCCATCGTGATTCACAAGTACTGCAACAACATCCCGGTCAAAGTCAAGGTATTCGGGCGCAGCGGCACGGCGCCTACAACTCCCACTACGCCTACGCCGCAGCCGGTGGCCGCTACGCTCACCTTTGGCACGCTGCCCACCCGCACCGTGGGGGCCGGCCCCTTTGCTCTCACAGCCAACAGTACCAATACGAGCACGCCTATCACCTTCACGTCGTCCAATCCCGGCGTGGTGAGTGTGTCGGCGGCTTCGGGGCAGTGGCTGGCGACGGCAACAGGAGCAGGCACGGCCACCATCACGGCCTCGCAGGCAGCCAGCGCTACGTACCTGGCTGCTACCGCGACCCAGACGCAGGTGGTGCAGGCCGCTACGCCCACCACCCCGACCGGCCCCGCGGCAAACGGCAAAATCCCGCTTGACCCGTCCCGCTGGTACAGCCTCAACAACGTCAGCAACAACATTCAGGGGCTTTTCGACGGCTCTACCAGTTCGGGCGTGACAATGGGCTACGGCCGAATCCTGGACACGTACGACGCCTATTACACGCTGCTGCCCGGCGAAGCCATCAGCCTGGAGAGCATCCGCATTTTCGACGGCGGCGCGGGCGACCCCAACAAGCCCCTGACGCTGTCGGTGCTCACCAATACCTGGCAGCGCGTGGTGGTGGCCACCTACACCGGCGGCCACAACGGCCAATGGATTGGCCCGGACCCCAGCAACCCCACCAATTTCCAGCTCAGCTCGCCGTTTAGCAACATCCGGGCGCTGGTGCTCACGGCTTCCTGGGCCTACCCCGGCGAGCTGGAGCTGTACGGCTCCTACACGCCCGGCCAAGCCCTGCCCACGGCCGACCCCATGGCCCTGGCGGTGCAAAAGGGCATCAGGCTGCGCCAGGAAATGGGCATCAACGCCTTCGAATGGGACGTGGAAGACCCCAATGTGCCTTATCAGATTGACGAAACGCGCCTGGCGGCGGTAAAGAATTTCACCGGCATCCGGCATTACCTCGACTGGGAAAAGCTGGAATCGAGCCAAGGCAACTACACCTTCAACCCCGTGCACAGCGGCGGCTGGAACTACGACGTGCTCTACCAGCGCCTCAAAGCCGAAGGCATTGACGTGCTGGTCTGCCTGAAAACCCTGCCCAACTGGCTGCTCAACAGCTACCCCGCCAATGAGCGCGATATGGAGAACGTGCCTGTGGCGTACGGCCGCGACTTCGCCGACCCCAATTCTTACATCGAACAGGCCAAAGTGGCGTTCCAGTTTGTGGCCCGCTACGGCTACAATACCAGGGTGAACCCCGGCCTGCTGCACGTGGACACCAGTATTCGCTGGCCCGGCGATGGCGTGAACCAGGTGCGCGCCGGCCTGGGCGTGGTGAAGTACATTGAGTGCGACAACGAGCGCGACAAGTGGTGGAAGGGCCGCAAAGCCTACCAGACGGGTCGCGAATACGCCGCCAACCTCTCGGCCTTCTACGACGGCAACAAGAACACCATGGGCGCCGGCGTGGGCGTGAAAAATGCCGACCCCAGCGTGCAGGTGGTGATGGGCGGCCTGGCATCGCCGAACACCGACTACGTGCGCGGCATGATTGACTGGTGCCGGCAGTACCGCGGCCTGCGCGCCGATGGCTCAGTTGATTTGTGCTGGGACATCATCAACTACCACCTCTACTCAAACGACGCTCGCTCGTCGCAGAGCGGCAACCCGACGCGCGGCGCAGCTCCCGAAGTATCGGAGGCCGGCCAGGTGGCCCAGGATTTTGTGAAGCTGGCCCACCAATACGCCCACGACATGCCCGTGTGGGTGACCGAAACCGGCTACGACACCAACCAGGGCAGCCCGCTCAAGGCCATTGCCATCGGCAACAAGTCGGTGCTGCAAACCCAGGCCGACTGGACGCTGCGCACGGCCCTGCTGTATGCCCGCTGGGGCGTGGAGCGCACCTTCCACTATCAGCTGGCCGACGACAACCCCAATAACGCCCAGCAGTTCAGTTCGATGGGCCTGATTAATGCCAACCACACGCCCAAGCCGGCCGCCGAGTACCTGCGCCAGACCGCCGCGCTGCTCGGCAATTATGTGTACAAGGGTACCATCAACCGAGACCCCATCGTGGACCGCTACGAGGCCAATGGCAGCACCGCCTACGCCCTGGTGGTGCCCGACGAGCAGGGCCGCACCGCCAGCTACACGCTCAACCTGGGCACGGATTCGGCCCGTATCTACCAGCCACAAATCGGGCAGGCCGCCATGCGCCTAACCCGCGTGCGTACCCAAAACGGCCAGTTGCAGCTCACCGTGACCGAAACGCCCACGTTTGTGGTTGTGGGGGGCACGAGCCCTGGTGCGCCCCCCACTGCCACGGCGTGCCCGGGCACGGGCTCCATTCAGTGGGAGCAGTGGACGAACATTGGCGGCACCAGCATCAGCGCCATTCCCACGCCGAACCCGCCTACCGCAACCACCACGCTCACGCAGTTTGAGAGCGGCCAGAACGTGGGCGACAATTACGGGTCGCGCATCCGGGGCTATATCTGCCCGCCCCAGGATGGCAGCTACGTGTTCCGCGTTTCGGGCGACGACGACTGCCAGCTCTGGCTCAGCTCCGACGAGGACCCCACGCACAAAGTACAGATTGCCGGTTTCGTGGGCTGGACCAACTACCACGAGTGGGGCAAGTACTCCACCCAGCAGTCGGCGCCCGTGGCGCTGCTGGCCGGCCGCCGCTATTACGTGGAAACCCTGCAAAAAGAAGGCGGCGGGGGCGATAACGTGTCCGTAGCCTGGACCCTGCCCAACGGGCAGGTGGAAGTGCCCATCGCGGGCTCGCACCTGATACCCTTTGTTACTACAGCGGCCCGCACGACCACGGCACTGGCCGCCAGCAGCGCCTCCCAGCTCGGCCAAGGGCCCGAACTGATGGTGTACCCGAACCCCTTCACCAGCCAAACCACGGTAGAATTTTCCTTGCCGGTGAAAGGCGACGCCACGCTGGCCGTGTACGACATGCAAAACCGGCTGGTAAAGCGCCTGTTCAGCGGGGCGGTGCAGGCGGGCACCCGCCAGCACTTCACGCTGAGCGCGACTGGACTGGCGCAGGGCGTCTACATCGTGCAGCTGGTGACAGCCACCAAAGTTGTGACGCAAAAGCTGATGCGCGCCTATTAGTGCAGCGTGGTGAACTATCGAATGACCAAAATAAGCAAAGCTGGCCGCTTGAGTAAATCTCAGGCGGCCAGCTTTGTTGTAGGGAATTTTGCCGGCCCGGTGCGGAGTGCAGCACTTACCGGGGGTATTGAGGTTGGGCGGCCTATTTGGCCCGGGCTGGCATCAGCGGGGCAATGGCTTCTTTCAGGCGATGAAGCAGGCCGGCGCTGCTGTTTCTCAGCTCCTGCACGGCCAAACCCAGCGCGCCCTGGAAGGTGATGGGCAGGTACCGGCGCAGCGCCACGTAGCCATACGCCGTGCTGGTTATCAGGGTGAAAGTCGATGCCAGTGCCGCACCGTAAACACTGCCCAACAGCTTGATGCACACAATGTCGGCCACTACGTTCACGGCCAGGCCCAGCATGACTTTCACCAGGTTCAGCTGCGGTTTGTTGATGATGTCGAGCGTGACGCCCAGAAACCGTTCGAGCGGAAACAGGAGCGAGCAGGCCATCATGATGCGGTAGATGTTGGCCGCCTCGGTGCCCACGTATTTGCCGCCGCCAATGAGGCCCACGATGACGTCGGCAAATACTATCGTGCCCGCGATGAGCGGTATGAATAGCAGCGTGAGCAGCACCGTGTACTTCTTCAGAATGTTGGCCACTTCGGTTTCGCGGCGCTGATTTACGGCCGCCGACATGCTGGGCATGGCCGTGGCCAGGCTGCTGCGCAGCGGAATCTCAATGATTTCGAGCAGGCGCGTGGGCAGGTTGTATACGGCCAGCGCCGCCGGCCCCAGCATAAACTTGACGATGAAGGCGTCGGAGCTGCGGAATAGGTTGGCGCACAGAAAAGTGCCGAAGCTGTACTTGCCGAAGTGAAACAGCTTCCGCACGTCGGCCGCCGTTTTGTGGCGCAGCGCGCTCAGGTGCGTCCAGCCCGCCGCCACGGCCACCGCGCTGGTGAGCAGCGAGCTCAGCAGAAATGAGGCGATAACGCCCTGGACCGTAACGGTATGCAGCCGGTACATCCCAAACACCAGCACGATGAACGAGCCCTGATTGAGCAGCCGGATGTAGAGAATCCGGTCGAAGCGCTGGGCGGCCTGCAGCAGCCAGATGGCCATGTTGTAGGGCAGCGTCACGGCCAGGCTCAGCCCTACCCATTGCACCACCACGAGCACGCCGGCATCGTGCACCCAGCCGGCAAAGGGCCAGGCGCCCACATTAAGCACCACAAAAAAGCCGGTTATCAGCAGGGCCAGAAACCAGGCCGAGCCGGCCACGCCGCGTTTGCGGATTTCATCGGCCCCGGCGTAAAATTTAATCAGTGCCGTTTGCAGCAGGCCGGTCCGGAAGGTATCGAGCAGCAAAAACACAAACTGGAAAAAAATCCAGTTGCCCATGTCCGCCGCCGCCAGGAAACGGTAGAGAATCAGGTAGGTAAGCAGGCTGAACACGGCCATTACCCCGTTGCCGGTGAGCGAGAGAAAGTGGCGGTTTTTGAGGAGCGCAGTCATCGGGCGGCCGGTTGAGGGTGCGGCAGTGCCGGCCGAGCGGCGAAACGGCCGTGGCGGGCGTACTGCTCCGCCACGGCCTGGTAAATCTTGTCGACGCTGTTTTCCCAGGTGTGGGTGGCCGCGAAGGCACTGCGGCGCTGCTGCCGCGCCGGAGTGTCTTCGCGCAGCGCCTGGTCTATTAGGCGCACATAATCCTCAGCGGTTTCGGCCAAGTAGGTATAGGGCTCGAACAGGTGCATGGCCTCGGTGCGGGTGGCCACCACGGGCCGGCCCTGCAGCAGGTATTCGTCTACTTTGCGGGGGTAATTGCCCCGAGTTAGGTCGTTTACCACCTGTGGGTTCAGGCACACGTCGAAGTGCCGCACGTAGCCCGGCAGGTTTTCGGGTGGTTTGGCCCCCAGGAAATGCACGTTGGCGCGCTGGTGCAAGTCATTGGCTTTGAATGCCTCATCTTCGGGGCCGATGAGCACCAGGCTCCAGTCGGGGCGCTGCTCGCTGATGTGGCGCAGCACCGGTATCGACAGCCGGGAACTCACCAGCGCGCCCACGTAGCCCAGCAGCGGGCGCGGCAGGTCGGCCAGGTCGACGGGCACGGCGGTCTGGTCCAGGTCGGCAGCCGGTGGCGCATCGCAGCCCTGGCCCACATCGAACGAATAGGGATTGTACTGACCGCAATACCCGGCAAGAAAGGCCGAATTGGCCACGCACACGTCACTTTTCGCAATAAGCTGCGGCTCCAGGCGCCGGCCGTGCTTGCCCCAATACTCGGTGGCCACCACAAAATCCCGCGAATAATAAATGCTGACTTCGGGCCCGAGCAGCTCTGGCAGGTAGAAGCTGCGAAAAATGTCGTTGTCGTTGAATAGAATGAAGCGCTCGAAGTCCAGCTCGGCGGTGGCGGCCCGGATGGTGGCGGCAAGGCGGCAGTTGTTGCGCTTGTTGAACCACGTATGCAGGCCCGCCGGCAGCCAGTTGATGGACTCCAGCACGGTGGCCGGGGTGAGCACCCACAGGTTCGGGGCCACGGCCTGCAAGCCGGACTCCTGGCCGCGCAGCACCCGCAGGCGCTTCTGCACGACGGGCGAGCGGCGGTGCCGCAACAGGGTGTTGCGGTCGAGCGGCGCATTCACGTACAAGACGCGGTTGTGCTTGCTGAATTCCAGCGCAATGTCTTTGCAATTGCTGCCGATGGCGGTGTCCCAGGGCTGTTGGCCCACTACTACGATGTTGCGGCGGAAGAGCGTATGGGGCATGGCTAGGCGGGCATGTGGGTGGGAAGGTGCAGCATGGTGCGGTCGATGAGGCCCAGGATTTCGGCGTCGTGGTCCAAGTCGAACTTGCGGGCGAACAGCTTTGGCGATTGGGCCAGGGCGGGCGCATCGGCCACGGTCAGCAGTTTGGGGTTGGCCCCGCCCTCCGACCAGTCGATGTAACGGTAGTTGTCGTTGACAATCCGGTCCTTGAGCGGCGAATTCAGCAGAATGGTCGCCGGCAAAAACTCATCGGAGCCCCAGGTAAACCGGCAGAACCGGCGCAGCTCCGGGTGGGCATCCACGAACTCGACGAGGTAGCGGGCGCAGTCCCGGCTCATGGTCCACCACGACCCGTTAGGGCCGCCGTACAGCGTGTAGGACAGCGGAAACCAGCGCTTTGGCAACAGCATATTCACGGCGGCCTGCAGCCGGTACTGGCCCTTAAACTGGTAGTAGGTGGTGTGGTATTGCTCGATGCGGCTGATGGCGTGGCTCCACCAGCGCGAACCCTCGCGCTCGAAGGAGAGAAACGAGCAGCCCGGGTGGCGGGCAAAGAACCAGTGAATGGTTTCGACCGGCTTGATGGGGTAGTCCTGCCCACTCAGCAGGTTGATGAAGTCGTAGGGCTGGCCGGTGGCAAGGATTTCGCGCGTGCCCTCCACCAGCGCCTCGGTGAAGCGGTAGGATGCCCACCGCACGGCCACACGAGCCTGCGTGAACCGCACACCGGGCCGGGCCGCCAGGTAGGCGAAATCCTCCATCGCCACCTTTTTATCGAGGTGGATGTAGAAGTCGGCATCCGGGTGCGCCAGCGCGTCCAGCAGCCGTTCGACCTGCGCCGGATTCTTGTGCACGGTGATGAGGTGAGCGATGCGCATGGTGAGTCAATTGGAAGTGAAGCTATTCCCGAACCGCCGCCAGCTGCTCCGGCACGGGCAGCCGGGTGGCCTTGGCCCAGGCGGCGGGCTGCGCGTTGCGGTAGTAGCGCCGGAAGCCGGCGAACACGGCCAGATTCATCATACAGAAGTAGAGGGGCACCACGGCCAACTTGCCGGCCGCGCCCTGCCAGCCGCGCCAGGCGGCCAGGTAAAACAGCACCTGCGCCGCCGCGGCCAGCGCATAGAAACCGCTCGCCCAGCCGCTCGTGGCAGCGGCCAGCAGCACGCTCAGCGGCAGAAGCAGGGCCAGGGCCACGGGCGCCAGGCTCCAGCGCAGCACCCGGTGCGACACGTACAGAAACGAGACCAGCGGCTGCCGAAGCGGGTTCAGTAAGCGGCGCAGACGGCTCATGGCCTGCCACCCGCCCGCGCAGATGCGGATTTTGCGCTCCCATTCCTCGGCCAGCGAGGCCGAAGGGTCTTCCGTAGCATACGCTGCCGGCTCATACACTACTGTATAGCCCTGCTCCACGATGCGTAGCGACTGCACGAAATCGTCCAGAATGGTGTCGGCTTCCAAGGGTCGAAACAGCTCGGTGCGGAACGAGACCAACTCGCCGGCGGCGCCCATTAGGCTGCGCACGCGGGAGTCGCAACGCTTGAGGAACGACTCGTACTTCCAGTACAGGCCTTCGCCCGCGCCGGGCGTGGAGCCGGCCACTGCCCGCACTTTTTTCTCGCCCGACACGGCCCCGACGGCCGGGTTCTGGTAGTGCTTCACCAGCTCGCGCACGGCGGCGGGGTTCAGCTCGGTATTGGCGTCGGTGAATACCACGAAGGGGGTTTCGACAAATTCCATGGCCCGGTTTTCGGCCAGCGACTTGCCGCCCCGGGCCGGCGTGTGCAGGTGCCGCACACTCGGGTAACGGGCCAGCACCTGCGCCGAATTGTCCGTCGAGCCGTCGGTGATGACCATTACCTGCAGCCGGTCCGCCGGGTAGTCCTGCGCGAGGCAGTTTTCGACTTTTGCGGCGAGGATGGGCGCCTCGTTGTAGGCCGGCACCACCAGCGTCACGTCGGGCTCAAAAGCGCGCAGGGCCTGGGGTTTGCGCAGGCGCGTAACCAGGGCCGCCCATGCGCCCACTACCACCGCGTAGCCCAGATAGGTATAGGCTACAAGGGCCAGCGCTATCCAAAACGAGTATTCCAGCACAATCATAAACGGTTAATTAGCAGGTTTATCTAATGACGCAGTGCTTCGTGCCGCAGGGAGCGCAGCAGGAAGGGTAGATTATGAAGGGCCCAATTGGCTTGCTGATTCAGGCGGCTTCAGCGAACCTGCCGGCGCGCCCGCAGCCCGCTCCGGAGGCCGAGCAGCAAGCAGATGAGCACGGGCACGGCAATGATTTCGAAAGGCATGACGAGGCGGCGGTTAGTCAAGCGTGGCGCTGGGCACCCGGGCCTTGTGGGCGGTAGCCAGGAAAGACGTTTTGGTCCGGTTCACGCGCACCAGCGCCAGGCACATGCACACGATGGCGTAGGGCAGCCGCACCACGGCGTGCAGCAGTTGCCCGGTGTACAGGCGGGCCGGCAGCGCCAGCAGCAGTGTGGCGGCCAGCAGCAGCAGCAGCCCGCTCCAGAAAGTGGCCGGCGGTCCCACCGGCAGCACCAATGACAGCAGGAAAAACACCCCCAGCACACCAATCAGCAGCGTGCGGGGCACCAAAAAGGTCTGCACCGCTTTGTTGAAAAACTCCACGTTGCCGAACCGGACCAGCTGCCAGATGCCCTCGCCCGCGTACTTTTTCAGGAACTCGAGCTGCGACGCCAGCCAGCGGGTGCGCTGCTGCGTGAAGCCTTGGGCGTTGTCGATTTTCTCGTCGTACACGTAAGTATCGGCTAAGTAAGCCACCTTCACCTGGTCGCGGGCAAGGCGGAAATCCAGCTCCTTGTCTTCGCCCACCGTTTCGCCGATGCCCTTCAGCAAGCGCAGCAGGTAGTCGTACTCGAAAGCCATGCCGGAGCCAATCAGCGCCGAGGACAGGCCCAGGGCAAAGGGCCCCTGGCGGTAGATGTGGTTGTTGATTTCCTCGTTGCAGGCGTCGAGCAGCGCAAAAGCCGTGTCCTGGTTCAGGGCCGTGCGGTGGGCTTGCACCACGCGGTAGCCGGCGTTGAACGCGCCGTTGATGTCGTTGAGGCAGTTGCGGCCCATGAGGTTGTCGGCATCCAGCACCACGGCCACATCGAAGGCCGCCGGCGGCAAGCTGCTGAGCGTGTGCAGCAGGGCCTTGCCTTTGGTGCTGCGTTCAAAGTTGACTTCTACCACTTCGGCCCCCGCCTGCCACAGCGCCTGCACGGTACCGGGCTGCAAGCCGTCGGAAATAACCACCACCTGAAACGTGCCCGCGTAGGTGTGGTGCAGGGCGGCGCGGGCAGTGTCCAGAATCACCGCGTCGGCTTTGTAAGCCGGAATGAAAACCCCGATATGGCGCGTGCGCGCCGGTAGCCTGAACGGCTGCGGGCCACTTTTTCTGGCCTTCAGAAAGTGGCCCGCCACGGTGAAAAACAGCAGGTACAAGCAGTTGAGCAGCAGGAAGCCGCCCACCAGGTACAGAACGTAATGCAGCAGTACTCCGATGGTTTGCATAGCGGGCGCGGTGGGTGAATGGCGTTGAGGACGAAGCGGCTAGACCGCGTGCGGGTGCTGCAGGTGCCAGCTCAGGCCGCGGCCCAGGGCCCGCAGGTGCTGCCACTCGCGGTGCAGCGAATGCTGAAGGGCTTTCTTGGGCAGCGCGGCGGCCAGGAACACGAGCGTGCTGGTCCAGCGGGCCCAGCCGCTGCAGTTGCGGCGGATGAACAGCAGGCGGTTGCGGTTCATGTAGTAGGTTCTCAGCACCGAATATTTGCCCACCGACACCGACTCCTTGTGGTAGACCGTGGACTCGGCCACGTAGTAGCAGAGGTAGCCGGCCCGTTTGATGGCCTCGCACCAGTCCAGCTCTTCGTAGTAGAGGAAATACACTTCCGGCATCGGGCCCACGGCGTCCACCACGCGTCGGGGCACCATCATGGCGGCGCCGTCGGCGAGCTGGGTGGGGTGCGAGCGGTTGTACTGGCCGTGGTCGTGCTCCTGCTGGCCGATGGTGATGCTGCGGCCCGTCCAGGGGTTGACGCCCCGCGACCCGGCGTACTGAATCAGGTCCGGCTGGTCGTAATAACGGATTTTGGGCGAGGCGATACCAGCGGCCGGGTGCTGCTGAAACAGCGCCACCAGCGGCTCAATGAAGCCGGGGGCCACCTCGGTATCGTTGTTCAGAAACAGCAGGTACTCGCCGTGGGCGGCGGCAATGCCGAGGTTATTGCCGCCCGCGAAGCCCAGGTTTTTATCCGATTTAATCAGCTGCACCTGCGGGAATTGCTGCGTAATAACATCGGCATCGCCGGCCGGCGAGGCATTGTCAACCACGATTATTTCGATGCGCGGGTAGGTTACCCGCAGCAGCGAGGCCACCATGGCGCACGTCACCCGCGCCTGGTTGTAATTGATGGAAATGACGGAAACCAAGGGAGTATTCACGGCGATGTCAGGCTTTAGAAATAGTGGGACCCGCGTCCAGTTGCGGGCCGCGAAACACGAAGGCCCAGGAGATGTAAACCACCAGCGCCGAGGGCATGAAGTTGATGACCTCGTTGCCGTAGCTGCTGAAGAGGCTGCCCACAAACCCGGCCGTGAGGGCAATAAGCTTGGCTTTCAATGCTCTATCCTGAGTATTCCAGACAATGCCGCAGCACTTGCCCAGGATGTAGAGCATGATGCCCAGCCAGATAACGAAGCCCACGATGCCGTACATGGCCCACACCTTCACCCAGTAGCTGTCGGGTGGAATGGTGGATAAGTACTTGTCGGCATTATACTTAATGCCCGAGTTGCCAATCACGCCTACGCCGCCGCCCAACGGGTGGTCGGCCAGGTAGGTGCGCAGCTTCAGCTGATTGGTGAGCCGCACGTTGAGCGACGGGTCCGAGGGGTCCAGGGCCGTGCGCATGCGGTAGATGTTGTAGTTGCCGCTGCCGATATTGGTGTACTTGAGCACGCAAAACCCCGCCACGGCCAGCATCGAGCCAATCAAAAACACCTTGATATTCTTGCTGATGAGCAGCGCCACCATGATGCCGGAGCCCAGCGCGAACATGGCGCCCCGCGTGCCCGAAATGACCATGCCCACTATCAGAATAAGCGCCGCCGCTGCCAGCAGCACCCGCTTCCAGGCCTTGAAGGGGCCCAGCGCCAGAATGAGCGCCACCAGGGCAATGTGGGCCTGCGACGCGCCAAACTGCCCGGCGTCGCTGTAGAAGGAAAACACGCGCAGCTTGCCCCAGAGCAGGTGGGTTTTGGCGTTTTCGTTGAGGAAAGCCTGCTCCCCCGGCGAGAGGCCAATGAAGAGCTGCTTCAGGCCGTTGAGCGCGCCCAGCACCGACAGCCCGATTATGAGCATCAGGAACAGGTTAAGGTCTTTGCGGGTGTTGAAGAGGAGCATGGCCAGCGGCACGCACAGAAACCAATACAGCGAGGCGCTCCGAAACTCCTGAAACCAGCCCGCCACGCTGGCCCCGGCCGGGTTGCCTAGCTCCAGAATGTTCAGCACAAACCACCCCAGCCCCAGCAGGCACAAGTCGTTGTTGATGGTGCGCCACTCAAACTGCTGGTAGTTAAAGGCCACCGCCACCCACGTCACCACCAGCAGGCCATCCACGGCCATGCCGAAGGGCACCCCGCCCACCTCGTGGGCCAGAATGAAGAACAAAAAGCAGTAGCAGACCAGCGCAATCACGCCCAGCCGGGGGCTGTGAAACAGCGCAACCAGGAACGGCACCGCTACCGCCACCGTCACCAGCAGGCCCGGTATCACCAGCCCATTGCGGGCGGTCAGCCAGCCCACCACCACGGCCAGCAGCACGCCGGCGGGCACTAACAGGCTTTTGAGCCGGGGCAAAAAAAAGGGCGCGAGCGGATACACCAGCAAGTGGGTTACGTGAAAAGCAGGAGGGTAAAGACGGCCGTTAGTTCAGCAGCGGCTGCGGCGGGTAGGGCGGCAGGGCGGGCTCGTAAGCCGGGGCTGCGGGCCGGGTGCGGGCCCCGACAAATTCGGCCACGTAATCGGGCAGCACGCCGTTGAGCACGACTTCGATGGGTGCTTTCGTGACCGTGCGGATGCTCTGGAATATCTGCTGGTCGGCCGGCATCCAGCTGCGCTCGGCACGCACTGCTACTAGTACCAGGTCCAAATCCTGCAGCAGCGAGGCCGGGTACGTTTGCTCGAGCAGCGCCGGAAACTCCACGATGATAACCTCGTCGCTTTGCACGTACTTGGTGGCAATGTCCGTCACCCGAACCCCTGGAGTGAGGCCTTGCAGCGGCGAGTAGAACTGAATGTCGTCGTTGGGAATAAGCTGGAGCACGTGGTCGCTCGGAAACATGCTCAGCGTCTTGATGCGCATCGCATTGAGGCTGGCGGCCAGGCTGCAGCAAACTTCGGTTTTGCCCTCGGCGCTCAGGCTGCTCAACACCCCAATCACGTAGGGTTTCCCCGTGTCAACCTTACGCTGAAACTTGAGCAGCAGGTGACGGGCCAAATGGTCCTCGGCGCGCTTGGCGTTGGCCTGCGCGCTGGCCTTGGAGGCCGTGGGCTTCGGGATGATGCCCGCCACCGGGAAGGTGGTGATGGCGGTGGCGCGGGCCGGGTTTTGCAGCGACGAATCCAGCATGCCCGCCGTCACCACCCCGGCCCCGGTCAGCAGAAACGAACCCAGGCAACCGCCAATCAGGAGCAGCAGCAGCTTCGAGCCGGTGCTGGTGGGCAAATACGGCGGGTCTATCACGCGCAGCTGCGAGGCCAGCACGCCGTTTTGCTGCGAGAGCTTGCTCTGCTTCAGGCCCTCCATCTGGGAGAGGTATTCCTTTTCGGCCACTTCCACTTCGCGCCGGATTTTGCGGATTTCGGCTCCCAGCGGCACCAGTGCGTTATATTGCCCGGCCACGGCGTCCTTCTGCCGGCGCATCAGGTTCAGCTGGCTTTTCAGGTCCTCGGCCAGCAGGGTGTTTTTGGTGTATTCGCCCAGCAGGTCCTTCACGTTCACGCCCTGCACCGAGTGCGAGCTGGCATATTCGCTGTTCACCGCGTCGCCGATTTTGTTGGTCATCCGCTCAGCCTGCTGCTTCAGGCTGGCCAGCCGGGCCGGGGCGCCGGGCACGGTGCTGCCCACCATTTCCAACTCGGCAATCTGGCTGGTGAGGCCCGAGAGCTGGTTGCGCAGCCGGATAATCTCTTGGCTCTTGAGGTTGGAAAAGCCGCGCTTGCTCAGCGTGTGCTCCACCGATTTTACCTGCGAGAAAGCCCCGGCGTACTGCATTTCCAGCTGGTTGTACTTGTCGGCGGCCAGCTGCTTTTCGTCGGTCGAGGCCACGATTTGCTTGTCGTAGTCCACGATGTTGTGCTTCTTGTGGAACTCCAGCAGCTTCTGCTCGGCGGCCTGCAGGCGCTGGTAGGCCTTCTGCGACGCCTGGTCGAAATAGCCAATCACCGTTTCGTTCTGGCCCGTAAACAGCTCCTTGTGCTTGCGAATGAACACCTGAGTCAGGATTTCGAGGGTTTTCTGGCACACCACCGGGTCGGTGGCCGTGTATTCAATCTGAATCAGGTCGCTGTCCTTCACCCGCGACGCGGCGATGCCCGCCAGCGCCGTTTCCGAAAACAGCGGCGCTTTCGAGTTCACCAGCCGGTACACCGGGCTGCCGGGGCCCTGGTTGTAAGCGGCCGTGAGCCGGGCCGTGGTTTCCTCCACCGTCGGGCCAATGAGGCGGGCGCGCAGCGCGGCCGGCAGCATCTCATCGGCCGCGGTAGCGCGCCCGCCCATCAGTCGGTGCATCAGCCGGGTAAACAGGCCCTCGGCCGCCGGGGCCCGGCCCGTGGCCTGGTACACGTAGGCCGTAGGGTCGGTCATCAGGTGCCAGGCCAGCAGGCGCAGGCTCACTTCCTGGCGCGTGTCGCGCGAGTTCATGAGCGTGAGCAGGTTGTCGAAGGCCGTGCTGGTAGCGTTCCAGTTGCCGCCGGAGTCGTTGTTGCCGCCCTCAATCTTATAACCCGAGGCGATGCCGGTATAAATCACCGTGTCGGACTTGTATTTTTTGTCCTGAAACCGCGAGAAGAAAAAGATGGACACCGCCGTGGTAAGCGGCACGAGCACCAGCAGCAACTGGTGCCGCCGCAACAGGCGCAGAAGTTCTTTCGCTGTCATTGTCCAAGCATTAAGGTGTTAATGGGCATGCCAATCAGGTTTTCCATCAGCAGCGTGGCCGTCTGGTACTTGCTTTTGGCCTCGGCCTCGGCCAGCACCGCCTTGTTGTAGAAGTCAATGGCCACGATTTGCTCATCGAGCTGGATTTCGCCTTCCTTGAATTTCTTGTCCGCAATTCGCTTGTTGATGTTGGCCGATTGCAGCGCGTCCTGGTAGTGCTGCATCACGGTGCGGGCCAGCGTAAGGGCCTGATATTGCGCAATTACCTCGGCCCGGAGCTTGTTTTCAGCAGCGTTGCGCTCGGCCTCGGCCTGCGTCACCAGCAGCTCTTGGCGGTGGGCGGTGCTGCGGCGGCCCGCCACCACATCCAGCGGCACCACCAGGTTCACACCCGCCGAGTACACCGCCCGCGCCCCCTGCGAAAACGGGTTCATGACAAACGCCCGTTGGGTGCTGCCGTTGGCATCGGCCGTGGCGAAGTAGGGCAGCGAGCCGTAGTTGTAGCTCGACGAGAGCGCCACCATGTTCAACAGGCGCTTGCGGCTCAGCGCCAGGTCCTCGAGGGCCACGCCCCGGCCCGCTTCCAGCCGGGTAATCTCGGCCGAGTGCTGCGCGGCTGCCTCAAACAGGCGGGGCAGCACCTTCTCGGGCGCGCTGAAAAACGTGGGCACCTCGGCCACGCTTCTGCCCGGCACCGTCTGGCCCCAGCCCGGCACGGATGCCAATCCCAACAGGAGTAAAAAGGCCGTTTTCATCACACGTTTTCCTGCTGAATAAGCGCAGGGATGGTTTTGAGGAGTATCAATAAATCGCCTTTGAGCGAATAATTGCGGGCGTATTCCAAATCCAGTGCCTTGCGCTCGTCCTCCGACACGCCGGCCCCGCCGCGCTTGCTCACCTGCCACAGCCCCGTGATGCCCGCCGGCGCCATAAACCGGGCTGCAAACTGGTCTGTAGTTAGCTTTTCGGCTTCGTAGAGTGGCAGCGGCCGGTTGCCCACAATAGACATATCGCCCCGCAACACGTTGAACAGCTGCGGCAACTCATCGATGCTTGTGTTGCGCAACAGCGCGCCCACCCGGGTCACGCGCGGGTCGTTCACAATTTTAATGAAGGCCGGGGCCGTGCTGTTTTTCTGCTGGGCCCGGTAGTGCTTCTCGCATACCGCAAAGCCCTGTTTGTTAATGAGCTGCGCCTGGCAGACGGGGCCGCCGCAGGCACATGCGTCGGCAGGCGGGGCCGTTGCCTCGGCCGTTGCCTGGTACTGGTTCAGGTCCTTGATGGTGGCCAGCAGCTGGTCGGCATCCGGGCGCATGGAGCGGAATTTCCAGAACCGAAATATGCGGTAGCCCGTCCCCACCCGGTGCGAGTAGTAAAACACCGGCCCGCGCGACTCCAGCTTAATCAGCAGCGCCACCAGCGCAAACAACGGCAGTAAGCACAGCAGGCAGACCGTGGCAAACGCAATGTCGAAGAGGCGCTTATCCAGCGAAATAGTGGCGGTCAGGGGGGGCGCCGCGTGGCGGTCCTTGGCCCGGATGGCCTTTTTTTGCAGACGGAAAGGTGCGCTGGGCCGCGGCGGGGGAGCGGTTTTGGGCGAGAACGTATTCTTGAGTAGTAGTTCCATAGCGATGGGTCATAGATGGAGGATAGGGGTTGGTTTAGCGCACGGTTTCTGCTGGCGCATGGGCTCGGGCCCGTCCCATGATTTTCTTGATTCGGATTTCCAGCTCTTCCGGATTGAAGGGCTTAACCAGGTAGTCATCAGCGCCTTGCTTCAGGCACAGAATCTTCTTGCTCGTTTCGTCGGTGCCGGATAGCATCAGCAGCGGGGTGTACTCGTAGGCGGGGAAGGCCCGCAACTCCCGCACAAAATCCAGCCCGTTCATGATGGGCATTTCGTAGTCGGCCACGATGACATCAACTCGTAGGCCCTGTTGCAGCCATTCCAGCGCATCGCGCCCATTGGCGGTCAGCACCACTTCATACTCGTTGGAGAAGAAATGCTCCAGAATCAATTGAATGGCCGGTTCGTCGTCGATAACCAGTAGGTGCTTTTTCATCATCAATATCTGTTGAGGTGGAAAGCTGCCTGGTATTCGTAACAAGACAGCTTAAATCGAAGTGGGCAAGGGCATAATGCCAATAAGTGCAGGGGTAAGCCTGATAAGCCACGCAAGGGCGTGCATAGCAGAGAAAAAAGTAATTAAAACCGGTGCTAACTGTTGCTTTTCAGTCATAAGTGAGAAGACAATCCTTGATTAAGGACATTTTCTACTGCATGGACATACCAAAGCCGAGGCCTTCGAAATGGTCAGGAAAAGGCGGGTGGGATTGGGTGGGCGGGCCGTTGTCGGCGCGGGCTACGTGGGCTAATTGCCACGGTCAGTGGCAATGCTGTTCACTACAATAATACGCTTAATTTCAATGGGCCGGTATGATTCTGGCCGGTCGCCAAAAGCCAGGCCGGAGCTTAACCGGCTGTAAGCCAAATGATAATACGAACGTTTGTTATATTATAATTCAAATTATTATATATAACAAAAAAATGCATTTCTACAAGACCCCTGCATTTCATAAGCATCTTATTTTTAGTGGCTAAAAAATAAAAAGGACTAGTCTAATAGCTTAGCTGTATTCTGAATATGTCCATAATCTGATTTGTAATCCGGCTGGTTGTGCGGAGGAGGTTTATGAGCTCGGCGGGCTCTGGATTTTTTTTCAAAATTTCTTCAAATTTTTTCATGCACCGTTGAGCTTCATCGATTTGCAGGTTGCCGTAGGTCGATTTTAGCGAGTGCACAAGCAGGGTGGCCGCGGCCCAATCCTGCCCCGCCACGGCCTCCCGGAGCTGGCCCAATTGGCCCGGCACCGTGTCAATAAACAGCTGTTGCATCTTGCGCACGAAGCCGGCATCCTGGGCCAGCCGCCCCAACCCTTCGAAGCCGAAGGTGGGCACGCCCGGCGCAGCAGTCGAAGCCGCCGGCTGAGCCGGGGCCGGGGCCGTGGTGGACCGGCCCGTGGCCCGAGCAATGGTAAGGTAGAGGTCGCTTTCGTGGTAGGGTTTCACCAGGCAATCGGTGAAGCCGGCTTGTCGGCAGGATTCCAGCTCGCTCGCCATGGCATTGGCAGTTAGGGCGATGATGGGCGTTGCCTGGTTGGGGCCGGGCACGCGCCGCAGGTGCAGGGTCGCTTCCAGGCCGCTCATACGCGGCATCTGAATGTCCATGAGGATGAGGTCGTAGGCCGTTGCTTCGGCCAGGGCCAAGGCTTGCTCGCCGTCGCTGGCCACCTCGGTTTCCACGTCCCACGACCGCAGCAGTGCCCGCGCCAGGAAGGCATTCACGGAGTTATCCTCTACCAGCAGCACGCGCAGGCTGTGCAGCAAGCCGGCCACCAGGGGCTGGGGAAGGTGCTGCTCCAGCGGGGCCCGCTCGCTTACGGGGTAGGGCAGCCGAAAATAGAACCGGCTGCCCTGCCCCGGCTGGCTTTCGAGCCAGATGCGGCCGCCCTGTAGCTCAATCAGGTTCTTGCAGATGGCCAGGCCCAGGCCCGTGCCCCCGTACAGCCGCGTGGTGCTGGCGTTGGCTTGCCCAAAGCTCTTGAATACTTGGTCAAACTTGTCGGAGCTGATGCCAATACCCGTGTCCTGCACGCAGAATTGCAAGTGTATTACCCCGGCTTCGTGGTGGTGCACGCCCACGCTCACGGTCACCTCGCCAGCACTGGTGAATTTGATGGCGTTGTTTACCAGGTTCACCAGCACCTGATTCAGGCGCACGGGGTCGCCTTCCACCACGGGCAGCAGGTCGTCGGCCACTTCCGTTTGCAGGCCCAGGCCCTTGGCCTCGGCCAGGAAGGCGAGCGAGCGGGTGGCCTCGTGCACGGTGGCGGCCACGTCAAAGGGAATGATTTCGAGGTCTACCTTGCCGGACTCGATTTTGGCAAAGTCCAAAATGTCGTTGATAACCAAAAGCAAATTCTCGGCATTCGAGAGAATCAGGTCCAGGTATTCGCCTTGTTCGGGGGTGCTGGCCTGCTTTCTCAGCAGCCGCGACAGGCCCACGATGCCGTTCATGGGCGTACGAATCTCATGGCTCATGTTGGCCAGAAACACTTCTTTGGCGCGCACCGAGTCCTCCGCTGCCACCAGGGCCCGGTTGAGGTCGGTGGTATCGGCCGCGATGGTAAGCAGGTAGCGGGTGCCGTCGGGGCGGGCAAAGGGCTTTTTGGTGGTGTGGTACCACACGGCCTGACCGTCGCGGCCGGCGTGCAGAGCCTCGTAAGAAGCCGTAATGCCACTCTCCAGCAGGTGCAGGTCCTGGGTCAGCTCCTCGTCGGGGGCCACGCGGCCCAGCAGCTCGGTCACGCTGAGGCGGCGCAGTTCGGCATAGGCTTCGTTGGCCAGCAGGTAAGTGCCCGTGGCGTCCTGCAGGCACATGGGGTTTGGGTTGGTGGCAATGACCTGTTCCAGCAGGGCCTGCTGGTTGGCCAGCTGCTGCTCCATTTGCTTGCGCCGGGTGATGTCGACCCAGTAGCCGATGAGGTAGGCCACCGTGTTGCGGTCGTCCACTACCGGATAAAACTTGCGCAGGCGGTAGCTGAGCATGGTGCCCGCCGGCGCGTGCGTTTCTTCCCAGGTCACTTCGCCCCGCGTGCCCAGGGCGCGCTGGAACTGCTGCTGGTGGTAGGCAGTGGTGGCAGCATCCCAGGCATGGGCCTGGCAATACGCCGCAAAATCCTGCCCGGTTATTTGAGGCGCGGCCGTTTCGGGAGTGTCCCGCTTGTTCACAAAGAGACAGGTTTGGGCACCATCGAACACGGAAATTCCGGCGGGGATATTATTCAGAATGCTTTCGTAAAACTCCTTCTGGGCAATGAGCTGGTCGGTGAAGTTCTTTTCCTCGTCAATATTCTGGAGGGTGCCCATTAGCTGTTCTGCCTGGCCTTCGGCATTGTGCGCAAACACCGTATCCTGCACCCGGAACCACTTCCACTGCCCATCTTGTGCCAGCAGCCGGAACTCCATCTGCACGGGCGTGCCCGCTGGCGCATTCCGCAGCCGCTCAAAATGCATGGGGCGTCGCTGTCGGTCATAAGGATGCATCAGCGCTTCCAGCAGGCAAGGCTTAAGCCTGCCAATCTCATCCGATGAATACTGGAGCAGCTGGTACAGCCGGTCGTTGAAAAAGACTTCGCTGTGGTCCGACAGTTGGTAGATGTATAAGGCGGCAGGCACCGCCCGGGCAATCTGCGTGATGAAGGCTTGGCGCTGAACCAGCTGCTTGCGGAGCTCCTGCCGAAGAATGCTTTCCTCATGCAGCTGGGCCTCCAACTGGGCCACCTTGCTGCGTAAGGCTTTCACTATCTGCGGCCTGGTGGTGCGCCGCCGCGGTGGCTTCGCGTTGTTACCGAAAGGACTTTCCATGAGATTATGCGGCTAAAGCGTCCGACCAGTTCACACGACCGGGAAACGACGATGGAATATTGGCTGTGAATATTCAGCGCTGGCCACACAGCCACTAGGCACAGCATTCAACTGTAATTGCTACGCGAGCAATGCGTTGTCCGGAATTACCCAATTAATAGAAGCTCCTGAATGGGCGGCTTCTATCTAAAGACCGGCATTGGCTATTTATAACTGAGCTACTTCGGAAGTCATCGGTATGCCGATGAGGTTAACTATGGAGATTTCAAGCGGATAGCGTAAGTTTCTATCCGTAAAATACTCAATTATCCTCCTATTGTACTAAGCTACTCGTTATGGCTTTGTAGCTCAAGCCCAAAGCTGGTCTTGATGAGCCGGCAAAGTGCTGAATCGCAGAGTCGCAGACCTAAGTATCCGGATAACATGTATATAGTATTCAACCGCGCAGGATTCATCTTTTTAAAAGCCCCCGCTTACTTCCGTTATTCAGGAGGAACGGGCCACGGGGGCATCATTCCCATCCGAGTGCCTTGAAACGTTGTAAGCATTCGACTGACCAGATGTTCCGGACTTGCCGATAACATCCGATAAATTTGCTTTTTTAGAACACAAAATCAATAATGGGGACTGTAGATATTTATGCCTTTGAGGTGCTCTAGTATCGGCTATTATGCCCCATATCTCGCTCGTCAACAATTCCTTCCAACCACTGGCTAAACTGCCCATGCTAACTGGACCACCTTAGGGTAACACCCTGCTCGTAGTGCCCTACCCGGGAATCGAAGCGGGGCCAGTGCTCCTTTACCACTTAACCGCTCACCACCTGACCTTGCGGTTGGAACAAGCCCGTACGCCTAGCGCCCCCTATACTGTGTGGGACCGGTCCATGACCCGGTAACAACAGCCGGTCATCAAACCCTCGTGGCTGTTGCAGAACTCACGGCAGGCCTGTTCAGCAATCATTCCGCGAGATGAACCACGCTAATGAGGCCATGAAATGGGCCTTTCACCGTCCTATAGACGCTCGCCTACGCCGTCTTTGTGCTACCTAATGAGTTCTGCAACAGCCACCCTCCTTTGCCTCAACGAAGCTTGTTTAAGCCAGTACCGTAAACAGTTAGTGTGGATTGACTAGGAGTGAGCACACATCTTTGCCCGGCTGGTCCCGTGCCGGCGGTAAGCCGTATGAAGAACTTCTGATTTTGGTTTGCCAGTCTTTCACATCGGCCAGCTGCCCGGTCAGTAGTAGAAGCGCCTGGAGCATCTGGATTTGCACGGCATAGGTGAGCTCCCCATCCGCTGCCAGCGCCGGGTTGGCGGCCGGCAGCGTGGCCCCACCGGTGGCCCCACCGGTGGCCCCACCCTCGGCGTAGCCGCGCAGGCGCTTGGCCTCCAGCCACTACTCCACGGCGGCCACCTGCGGGTCTTGGCGCATCCACTTCGGCACCACGTACTCTTACTCGTGCACCAAGCCGGCCACGGCGCAGCCCGAGTTGTCTATCAGCGTGCCGTTGCTGCCGATGCCCATGCCACAGCCAACCCGGTCTGCACCGCCCCAATCCCCGCGCCGAACACGTCGGCGGTGAGCGAGTTTTCGGGCTGCTCGGCGGCATACTGCCAGCTGGCGGCCACCAAGGCCATAATTTTGCGTTCCACATCAAGCTGCACCTTGCCTAACTCCAAGGCCTACAGATTTTTGTTCGTTAACAGGGCCTTTTTCCCTTAAGTTGAGCGGCATTTCCTGGTGATGGCGCTCGGCTTCAATCTTGGCTTGGTGCTGCTTCAATAAGGCGACCAAGCGCTTTTTCAGGTCCGCGGCCGACTCGCCGGCCTAGGCTCATCGCGCCAGGAAGTAAAATCTATTCAGCGATTTCCTAAGTCAGAAAACCTGGATTAACAGCCTGCTACCGTCCCATCCAGCCGCCGTCCACGGTGAGGATGGTGCCGTGCACGTAGTCGCTGGCCGCCGAGGCCAGGAACACGGTAGGACCTTTGAAATCTTCCGGAGTGCCCCAGCGGCCGGCCGGGATGCGGCCCAGAATGGTCTGGCTGCGCTCTTCGTCCTCGCGCAGGGCGGTGGTGTTGTCGGTGGCGATGTAGCCGGGCGCGATGGCATTCACGTGCACGCCCCGGCCGGCCCATTCGTTAGCCAGCGCTTTTACCAGGCTGCCGAGGGCGCCCTTGCTGGCTGCATAGCCGGGCACGTTGATGCCGCCCTGAAAGGTGAGCAGCGAGGCGGTGAAAATGATTTTGCCGCTGCCCTGCCGCAACATCTGGCCGCCAATGGCACGAGCCAGCCGGAACGGCGCGTCGAGGTTGATGGCCAGCACGTCGTCCCAGTCCTGGTCGGAATGCTCGGCGGCGGGGGCGCGGCGGATGGTGCCGGCATTGTTGATGAGGATGTCAATGCGCGGAAAATCCTGCTGCACCTGCGCGATGAAGGCATCGGTAGTGGCGCGCTGGCTGAAATCGGCCTGGTAGGCGTGAAGGTCGCGGCCCAGCGCCCGCACCTGACGGCCGGTTTCGCCGCCATCGGCCGCCAGCGTGGCCGATACGCCGATGATGTCGGCCCCGGCCTCGGCCAGACCCAGGGCCATGGCTTGGCCAATGCCTTTGTTACAACCGGTTACCAGGGCGATTTTGCCGGTCAGGCTGAAGGCGGAATTAGTATTCATGCAGGAAGGAAAAGCGAGCTGAAAATGCAACGGCCCAAAAGTAGCGCCGCCCGTCCGGCGCACTCTTCCGCACTCTACTGATTACCTACGACGCTGTCCTTACACTTATCGGGAAGGCCGAACCTACCCTTCCTTTCCTCGGGTGTGCACCAGCACACCAAGCAGCTGCAAACCAGAAAGCTGGGGCGCTGGCAACTCACAAAATAATTGCACCTTGCGGCAGCATTCACCGGCCTGTTTGCGCCGCCAAAACCGTTCACGAATCATGAAAAAAATGCTTTGCAGCGCCACATTCGGCCTGCTGATGACGCTGAGCAGCGCGGGGTCGGCCTTTGCCCAAAGCACGCCAACGGTCAGCCACGTCGCGCTCTACGTCTTCGACCTGCAGAAAAGCGTGGATTTCTACGGCAAGGTGCTGCAATTGCAGCAGATTCCGGAGCCGTTCAAGGACGGCCGGCATGTCTGGTTTCGGATGGGGCCGCACAGCCAGCTGCACATCATTCAGGGCGCGGCCAAAGTAGAGCCGCACGACAAGAACCTGCACCTGGCTTTCAGCGTGAAAGACCTGAAAAAATTCACCGCCCACCTCGATAAACTCGGCACGTCCTATGGCAGCTGGGCCGGACTGGCCAAGGAATCGACCGCCCGGCCCGACGGGGTGAAACAGGTGTATCTGCAGGACCCGGACAATTACTGGGTGGAAGTAAACGACGACGCATTCTAGCCCGCTTGCCCCGCTCCTACCAGCCCGGCCGGTACGTGCGCTTCACAAATTGGTTGGCCTCCTCGAAATTGGTGACGCGCAGCTGCTGCGGGTCCCAGAGCAGCTCGATGCCGCGGCCGGGATAGTCGAAGCCCGTGCCGGTGGTTCTGGGGCGCTGAATGTCGTAGCCGCGAATGGCGAGGTTGGCCATGAGCAGGGCTTCGGTGAGCGGGCCGGCCAGCTCGAAGGGCGAGCTGACGGCCTTGTTGCCGTAGCCGGCCAGGCAGGCTTCCACCCACTGGGCGTAGTGGCCGTTGGCCCCGTCGGGCACGCGGGCTAGGGTGGGCTTCACGTGGACTTCGTTGGTGCGGGAGGTGGGCAGCAGGCGTGGGTCGGCCGAGTAGGTGCTGGCCATCATCTTGCCCTTTTTACCGATGAACAGGATGCCGTTGCCGCCGTCGCCGAACTTTTCGTTGGGGCCCAGTTCCTCGGGCCGCTCGGGCTGAATGCCACCGTCCATCCAGTGCATGGTGACTTCGTGCTTGGTTTTATTGGTCTTGGGGAAGGTCAGCGTGACGTGGCTGGACGGCGGGCAGCTTTCGGGAAAATAGCCGCGCTTAAACTCATCTACATACACGCTGCCCACGCTGGCCTGCACCGCCGTGGCGTAGCCCAGGTTCAGCACCCGAAACGGCGCTTCCATGAGATGGCAGCCCATGTCGCCGAGCGCGCCGGTGCCGTACTCCCACCACCCGCGCCAGTTGAAGGGCACCAGCTTATCCACGTAAGGCCGCTGGGGTGCGGTGCCCAGCCACAGGTCCCAGTCCAGCTCTTTGGGCACGCTGGTGGCCGGCGGGGGCCAGGCGATGCCTTGCGGCCACACCGGCCGGTCGGTCCAGCAATACACGGTGTGCACCTCGCCGATGAGGTGGGCGTCGTACCACTCCTGGAGCTGCCGCACGCCGTCGCCCGATGCGCCTTGGTTGCCCATCTGGGTCACTACTTTGTAGCGCTTGGCGGCCTCGGTGAGCGCGCGGGCTTCGTATAGGTCGTGGGTGAGCGGTTTTTGCACGTAGACGTGCTTACCCAGCTGCATGGCCGCCAGGGTAATAACGGCGTGGTTATGGTCGGGCGTGGAGACCGAGACAGCATCGAAATTCTTGCCTTCCTTTTCCAGCAGTTGCCGCCAGTCCTTATAGTACCTGGCCTGCGGAAACGCCTGCACCGAGCGGGCGGCGCGGCGGTCGTCCACGTCGCACAGGTAGCCGATGCGCACCTTGCCGGTTTTGGCGAAGGCGGCCAGGTCGCTTTCGCCCTTGCCGCCTACGCCCACGCCGGCTACCACCAGCTGGTCGCTCGGCGCGGTGTAGCCCCGGCCGCCCAGCACGAAGCGCGGCACTATCATAAACACGGCTGCGGCGGCAGCGCCCTGCTTTAGGAATTCGCGCCGCGAGGGCGCTTCAGGTAGGTTATTCAACGACGCATCGGGAACGTTGCTCATGGGTAGTTAGCGGAAAATTTAACAAGGGAAGGAAACCAGTAAGGCAATCATAAATACAGTCAAATTATTGGCAATAAGCCTTTTGTCTTTTTGCAAAGTTTAATCTGCTACCGGGCGGTATTCGAACCTCAATCCCGTGGTAAGTGGGCGGACACTCATGCTTAGCAATATTATGTAAATTATTGGTCGCGTAGTGGTTGGCCGGCAACAAATTATTTTATATTTGTTCGCACCGCGTGGCCCGTCCGGCGGCCAGCAGTTGCCACTTCGCTTGGTTCCTTTCTCAAATCCAACATCATTTGCTAGCGTAACATGGAAAAAAATACGTACGATGCCATTGTCATCGGGTCGGGTATCTCGGGTGGCTGGGCGGCGAAGGAGCTGACGGAGAAGGGCCTCAAAACCATCATGTTGGAGCGCGGCCGCAACGTGGAGCACATCAAAGACTACGTGAACGCCAATAAGGCCCCGTGGGAATTTGAGCATCGGGGCGGCAAAACCCAAAAGATGATTGCCGACTACCCGGTGCTGAAGCGCGACTACACCCTCAACGAAACCAACCTCAGCTTCTGGGCCAGCGACAAGGACAGCCCCTACGTGGAAATCAAGCCCTTCGACTGGTTCCGGGGCTACCAGGTGGGCGGCCGCTCGCTGATGTGGGGCCGACAGTCGTACCGCTGGAGCGACTTCGATTTTGAGGCCAACGCCAAGGACGGCATTGCCGTGGACTGGCCCATCCGGTACAAGGACCTGGCTCCGTGGTACAGTTACGTAGAGAAATTTTCCGGCATCAGCGGCTCCAAGGAAGGCCTGCCGCAGCTGCCCGACGGCGAGTTTATGCCGCCCATGGAGATGAACGTGGTGGAAAAGGACGTGGCCGCTCGCCTCAAAAAGCACTACGCGCACCGGCGCATGGTCATCGGCCGCACGGCCAACATCACGGTGCCGCACCACAACCGCGTGGCCTGCCAGTACCGCAACAAATGCTGGCTGGGCTGCCCGTTCGGGGCGTATTTCAGCACGCAGTCGGCCACGCTGCCGGCGGCCGTGGCCACCGGCAACCTCACGCTGCGGCCGTTTTCCATCGTCACCAAAATCCTCTACGACAAGGACACCAAGCGGGCCAAGGGCGTGGAAGTGCTCGACGCCGAGACCAACCAGACCGTCGAATACTACGCTAAAGTCATCTTCCTCAACGCCTCAGCGCTGAATTCGGCCTGGGTGCTGATGAACTCGGCCACCGACGTGTGGCCCGGCGGCCTGGGCAGCAGCAGCGGCGAGCTGGGCCACAACCTGATGGACCACCACTTCCGGGCCGGCGCGCACGGCGACGTGGAAGGCTTCGAGGACAAATACGTGTACGGCCGCCGCGCCAACGGCATCTACATCCCCCGCTACCGCAACCTGTTCGGCGACAAGCGCGACTACATCCGCGGCTTCGGCTACCAGGGCAGCGCCGGCCGCGAGGGCTGGAGCCGCGAGATTCCGGAAATGAGCATCGGCGGCGAGTTTAAGGACGCCCTCACCGAGCCTGGTAAGTGGACCATGGGCATCACCGGCTTCGGCGAAACCCTGCCCTACCACGACAACCTGATTACCCTCGACAAAACCAGGAAGGACAAGTGGGGCCTGCCCGTGCTGGCCTTCGACGCCAGCATCCGCGACAACGAGCAGAAAATGCGTATCGACATGATGGCCGACGCCCAGGAAATGCTGGAAAAAGCGGGCCTGAAGAACGTGAAGACCTACAACAACGGCTACAACCTGGGCGGCGGCATCCACGAGATGGGCACCGCCCGCATGGGCCGCGACCCCAAAACGTCGGTTCTCAACGCCCACAACCAGGTTTGGGACGCCCCCAACGTGTACGTAACCGACGGCGCCGCCATGACCTCGGCCGCCTGCCAAAACCCCTCGCTGACCTACATGGCCCTCACGGCCCGCGCCGTGGACCACGCCGTGAGCGAACTCAAAAAGCAAAACCTCTAAACCGACCTCCCATCATGAACAGAAGAGACGCCCTGGCCCGCGTGGCCATCATCATGGGTGGCACCGTTATCGGAGCCGATTTTTTCCTGAGCGGCTGCTCCTCTCCGACTAATAAAGAGGAGAAAACCGCTGCCAAAGAGCCGGCCGCCGCTAAAGAAGCCAAGCCGTTTCTTGATGCCAATCAGGTGAGCCTGCTCGATGAAGTGGGCGAAACCATCCTGCCCGCCACCAAAACACCAGGCGCCAAAGCCGCCCAGGTGGGCAGCTTCATGAGCGTGATGGTGCGCGATTGCTACACGCCCGCCGACCAGAAAATCTTCCTCAACGGCCTCACCAAGCTCGACCAGGACTGCAAAGCGAAGAACGGCAAAGGCTTCCTGGCCTGCGACGCGGCCCAGCGCACCGCCTTTCTCACCGCTCTGGATGCCGAGCAGAAAGCCTTCACCCAAAACAAGCAAAAAGACGACCCGGCCCACTACTTCCGCATGATGAAGGAGCTTACGCTGCTGGGCTTTTTCACTTCGGAAGTGGGTGCGACGAAGGCCCTCCGCTACCTGCCCGTGCCCGGCCGCTACGACGGCAACGTGCCCTACAAAAAAGGCGACCGCGCCTGGGCCACGACCTGATTCGGAGCACTAACCCGTCATGCAGAGCGCAGCGAAGCATCTTTACTGCAATAGTAATCTGTTTAGTTGCACGGTAAAGATGCTTCGCTGCGCTCTGCATGACCTTCTTTTTCCCGCCCGAATTCCTTTCCCAACACCAACTTCCTGCCCATGACGCCTGCCATTCGCTTTAAGCTGTCCCTGATGATGTTCCTGGAGTTCTTCATCTGGGGGGCCTGGTTTGTGACGCTGGGCACCTACCTGCTGCACAACCTGCACACCACCGGCACGCAGGTGGGCAGCGCCTTCCTCACGCAGTCGGTGGGGGCCATCGTGGCCCCTTTTATCATTGGGTTGATTGCTGACCGGTTCTTCTCGGCCCAGAAAATCCTGGGGGTGCTGCACCTGCTGGGCGCGCTGCTGCTCTGGCTGGCCTCGCAGGCCACCGATTTTTCGGCCTTCTACCCCTATGTGCTGACGTACATGATAGTGTACATGCCTACGCTGGCGCTGGTGAACTCCATTTCCTTCCGCCAGATGCAGAACCCGCAGAAGGAATTTGCCTCCATTCGGGTGCTGGGTACGCTGGGCTGGATTATTGCCGGCATCACCATCGGTTGGCTGAACTGGGAGCAGAGCGGCAACCTTGGCCTCACATTCCAGATGGCGGCCGGGGCCTCGGCGTTGCTGGGCCTGTTCAGCTTCACGCTGCCGCCCACGCCGCCCGTCAAAAAAGCCGGCCCCACTACCATGGGCGAGCTGCTGGGCCTGGAAGCCATCGGTTTGCTGAAGAACCGCTCGTACCTGATTTTCTTTCTGGCCTCGGTGGCTATCTGCGTGCCGCTGTCGTTTTATTACGGCTTCACCAACCCGTTCTTGAACGAGACGGGAATGAAATCAGCCGCTGGCATTCAGAGTTTGGGGCAGGTGTCGGAAGTGCTATTTATGCTGCTGATTCCGGTATTTTTCATGCGGCTGGGCGTGAAGAAAATGCTGGCCATCGGCATGCTGGCCTGGGTGGTGCGGTACATCTTCTTCGCCTACGGCAACGGCGGTTCCAACTACTGGATGCTGATTGCGGGCATCGTAATGCACGGCATCTGCTACGATTTTTTCTTCGTGACAGGGCAGATTTACACCGACAACCTTGCCGGTGAACAGTCGAAAAGCGCGGCCCAGGGCTTTATCACACTGGCTACTTATGGAGTGGGCATGCTCATCGGCTCCCTCCTCTCGGGCCAGATTGTGGACGCGCACAAAATCACCGGCGACCTCCACGATTGGCACACCATCTGGCTGATTCCGGCCGGTATTGCGGCGGCGGTGCTGGCGGTGTTCGTGCTGCTGTTTAAGGACCAGAACGCCCCCGCGCCAGCCGAAGATATCAGCTACGCGGAGGCTAACGCCCGTTTGGAAGTATAGAGACGCATATTTGCGCCTCTACTTTTAGCACCACACTCCCCCTATGAAACTACGACTGGGCATGATTGGCGGCGGACAGGGCGCGTTCATCGGCGGCATCCACCGCATTGCCGCCGCCCTCGATGGCCTGTATGAGCTCACCGCCGGCGCTTTCAGCAGCGACGCGGAGAAGTCGCGGGCCACGGGCGTACTTCTGAATCTGGCCCCTGACCGCGTGTACGGCTCATTTGAGGACCTGATTACACAGGAAAAGCAGCGCCCCGAAGCAGAGCGCGTGCAGGTCGTGGCCATCGTCACGCCCAACCACCTGCACTTCGAGCCCGCTAAACTGGCGCTGGAAAATGGCTTTCACGTCATCCTCGATAAGCCGATGACTTTCTCGCTGGCCGAGGCCAAACAGCTCAAGGAAATCGCCACCTCCAGCGGCCGAAAACTCTGCTTGACCCACACCTACACCGGCTACCCGATGGTGAAGGAAGCCCGGCAGCTCATTGCAGCCAATACCTTTGGTCCCATCCGCAAAGCCTACGTGGAATACCCGCAGGGCTGGCTCAGCGCCTTCGAGGAAGGCACGGACAACAAGCAGGCGGCCTGGCGCACCGACCCCGCCCGCAGCGGCATTGCCGGGGCGATGGGCGACATCGGCACCCACGCTTTTAACCTCTTGGAATACGTGACCGGCCTGCAAGTTGAGAAGCTGTGCGCCGATATTAACACCGTGGTGCCGGGCCGCCGGTTGGATGACGACGGGGCCGTATTGCTCCGGCTATCCAACGGCGCGAGTGGCGTATTGGTCGCTACGCAGGTGGCGGCCGGTGAGGAAAATAACGTCCGCATCCGGGCTTACGGCGACAAGGGCGGGCTGGAATGGCAGCAGGTGGACGCCAATACCCTGCAAGTGAAGTGGCTGGATAAGCCGACCGAGGTTCATCGGGCGGGCACGGGCTACGTCAGCTCCTTTGCCCAGCACAATGCCCGCACCCCGGCCGGCCACCCCGAGGGCTACCTCGAAGCCTTTGCTAACATCTACCGCAATTTCGCCCTGACTTTGCAGGCCGAAATGGCCGGCCAAACCGCCCCGCCCGAAGCCCTCGATTTTCCTGGGCTGGACGAAGGCATCCGCGGCATGGCTTTCATTGAAAATGTCATTGCTTCGGGCCATTCCGAACAAAAATGGACCGAATTCACCGTCTGACCCGCCCATGACCACCATCCAGGGACCCGCCGTTTTTCTGGCCCAATTCATTGGCAATGAAGCGCCTTTCGACAGCTTGGCCGGCATCTGCGCCTGGGCCAAAGGCTTGGGATTTCAGGGCGTGCAGCTGCCCACCAACGACCCGCGCTTTATTGACCTGCAAAAAGCCGCCGAAAGCCAGGCCTACGCCGACGAAATCCGGGGCGTGGTGAATGCCGCCGGGCTGGAAATCACCGAATTATCGACCCACCTGCAGGGCCAACTGGTGGCCGTGAACCCAGCCTACGACCAACTGTTCGACGGCTTCGCGCCCGAGGCCTACCGCAACAACCCCAAAGCGCGGCAGCAATGGGCCGTGCAGCAGCTTATATACGCCGCCAAGGCTTCGCAAAACCTGGGTTTGAAGGCACACGCCACCTTTAGCGGGGCGCTGCTCTGGCCAATGCTGTATCCGTGGCCGCAGCGCCCGGCAGGCTTGGTGGAGGATGGTTTTGCTGAACTGGGCCGCCGCTGGCTGCCCATTCTGAACGCCTTTGACGAGTGCGGCGTGGACTTGTGCTACGAAATCCACGCCGGCGAGGACCTGCACGATGGCGTGACCTACGAGCTTTTTCTGGACCAGGTGCAGCAGCACCCGCGCGCCTGCCTGCTCTACGACCCTTCGCATTTCGTATTGCAATGCCTTGATTATCTGGAATACATCGACATCTACCACGAGCGGATTAAGATGTTTCACGTCAAGGATGCGGAGTTCAACCCCACCGGGCGGCAGGGCGTGTACGGCGGCTACCAAAGCTGGCTAAACCGGGCCGGCCGCTTCCGCTCGCTGGGCGATGGGCAGGTCGACTTCAAGGCCATTTTCAGCAAGCTGACGCAGTACGACTTCCCCGGCTGGGCCGTGCTGGAGTGGGAATGCGCCCTAAAAAATGCCGAAGACGGCGCCCGCGAAGGCGCTCAGTTCATCAAAGACCACATCATCCGCGTTACGGATAAGGCGTTCGACGACTTCGCCGCCACGGCCCCCAACCCTACCCTCAACCATTCCCTGCTCGGAATCTAACTGCCGCTTCCCATGAAAAAAACTGCTTTATTCCTCAGCCTCTGCGCCTTGCTGGCCGCCTGCGATTCCGGCTACAAAAAAGACGGCCCCGATGAAGTGAGCCAGCAGAAGGCTTCATCAGCGGAGCTCAAGAGCGACAGTACCACCGGCGCCAACGTGGCGGCCGTGGCCGAGCAGCCACAGGTCGATACCAGCACGTCCAAAATTGGCACCGAGCACAGCGGCGGCTTAGTGGCCAACGGCGCCAAGCTGATAACCGCTTCAGACTGCACCAGTTGCCACAAGGAAAAAGAGAAACTGGTAGGCCCGGCCTACGCCGATGTGGCCAAGAAATACCCGAGCAATGAGGCCAATATCAGCATGCTGGCCGGTAAAATCATTCAGGGCGGCTCGGGCAACTGGGGTGCTGTACCCATGACGCCGCACCCCGGCGTGACGGAAGCTGATGCCCGGGAAATGGTGAAATACATCCTGACCCTGAAATAAAACTTTCCGTCATGGCCTCGCCTCCCACCCGCCGCACGGCGCTCAAAAACATTCTGGCGGGCGCTGCGGCGACCGGGGCCGCGGGGGCGCTCGGCGCATTTGCGCCCGCCGAAAACGTGCTCGAAACGCCCGCCTTGAAAAACAACATCAACCATTCGGTGTGCCGCTGGTGCTACGGCGATTTATCGCTCGACCAGCTGTGCGCAGCGGCCAAAAGCATTGGCATCAAGGGCATTGACCTGGTGGGGCCGAAAGAGTGGCCCACGCTGAAGAAGTACGGCCTGGACTCGCCGATGTGCAACGGGGCCGAAATCAACCTCACCGACGGCTTCAACGACCCGCAGTTTCACGCCACGCTGCAGAAAAGCTACGCCGAGATGATTCCGAAAGTGGCGGCGGCGGGCTATAAGAACCTGATTTGCTTTAGCGGGAGCCGGCGGGGCAAGGACGATGCCACCGGCTGGGCCAACTGCGTGAAGGGCCTGACGCCCCTGCTGGAACTGGCTGCCAAGCACAAAGTAGTGCTGGTGATGGAGCTGCTCAATAGCAAAATCGACCACAAGGACTACCAGTGCGACCGCACGGCCTGGGGCGTGGCGCTGGCCAAAAAGCTGGGTTCCGAGCATTTCAAGTTGCTTTTCGACATCTACCACATGCAGATTGACGAGGGCGACATTATCCGCAATATTACCGACAACCACGCCTACATCGCGCATTACCACACCGGTGGCGTGCCCGGCCGCCACGAAATCGACGAGACCCAGGAGCTGTACTACCCGGCCGTTATGCGGGCCATTGTGGCCACGGGCTTTAAGGGCTACGTGGCGCAGGAATTTATTCCGAAGCAGCCCGATAAGCTGGCCTCGCTGCGCAAAGCCGTGCAATTGTGCGACGTGTAGCGCCCTTCTCTTCCCTGCCATCTCTCCCACTTCCAACCCTTTGCCGTCATGAAAACCCGCCTGTTACTCACCGCCCTTCTGACCGGCAGCCTGGGCGCCGCCCACGCCCAGCAAACCGCCAAACCCGAGGATACGGAAGTGTATGAGCCCGTGCCCAAAGTGGTGACGCCCGGCAAAAACATCGGCGATGCGCCCTCCGACGCGCTGGTGCTATTCGATGGCAAGAACCTCGACCAGTGGGTGCTCACCAGCGACCACAAGGCGCCCGCCAGCTGGACGGTAGCAAACGGCATTATGACGGTGAAAAAGGACGTCGGCAACATCGAAACCAAGCGCAGCTTCGGCAATTACCAGCTGCATTTAGAGTGGCGCATTCCGGCCAACATCACCGGTACGGGCCAGGCCCGGGGCAACAGCGGCGTCTTCCTAGCCTCGACGGGCAGCGGGGACTTGGGCTACGAGCTGCAAATAGTGGACGCCTACCAGAATAAAACCTACGTGAACGGCATGGCCGGCAGCCTCTACAAGCAGGCCATTCCGCTGGCCAACCCCGCCCGGAAGCCCGGCGAGTGGCAGACCTACGACGTGGTGTGGACGGCGCCCGTGTTCGGCGCAGGCGGCGCGCTGGTGACGCCGGCCTACGCCACCGTGTTTTTCAACGGCGTGCTGGTGCAGGACCATACCGCCCTCACCGGCCCCACGCAGTACATCGGCAAGCCCTCGTACCAGGCCGCGCATGGCCCCTCGCCCATCAAGCTCCAGGCCCACGGCGACAAGAGCGAGCCGTTGAGCTTCCGCAATATCTGGATTCGGGAGCTGCCGATGGCGGCGGCGAAGTAGAATTGACTTCTCAAAAAAGCAAAACCCTCCTGCTGAGCGTAGACTCAGCAGGAGGGTTTTGCTTTTTTTGGTCTTACGGCTATACCAGGTTTTTCTTGATGTAAGATAGGCTTTTAGCAGCGCTATCGAAGGGCGAGCCGGGCGTGATGTCCTGCTCCACAAAGAAGTATTGCAGACCGGCTTCGTTGGCGTGGGCGAATATCTTTTTGAAGTCGATGCTGCCGTTGCCTACTTCCGTGAACGAGTGCGGCGCGGCCTTGTCCATGTCCTTGACGTGCCAGAGCGGGAAGCGGCCGGGGTGCTGCTTGAACAGCGTGAGCGGGTCGTGGCCGGCTTTGGTGGCCCAGTAGAGGTCGAGCTCCATTTTCACCAGTTTGGGGTCGGTGGCGAGGAGCAGGTCGTAGGGCAGCTTGCCGTTTTGGGGCACAAACTCGAAGTCGTGGTTGTGGTAGCAAAGTTGGATGCCGGCTTTCTGGCAGCGCTCGCCGGCTTTGTGGAGCTGGTCGGCGATGTATTTGTAGTGGTCGAGGTTGCCCCGCTCGGCCTCCGAGAGGTAGGCACACACCATGTATTTCACGCCGACGGCGGCCGCGTCGTCCACGGCGCGGTCCCACTCGTGGAGCATGGTGCCCATGGCCGGCGCGCCGTTCATCTGCTCCTCGCCGAGGCGGTAGTGGCTGCTGGGCATTATCAGGCCGTTTTGCTTGAGCAGGGCGGCGAAGGCCTGGGGCGTCATGCCGTAGAATTTCTGGGTGCCGGTGTACGTCGCGCCTTCCAGCGAGTTGTAGCCCATTTTGGCCAGCTGCGCCAGCGTGCCGGCGGGGTCCTTGGCCATGGCATCGCGCACGGTGTAGAGCTGCAGGCCGATGTACTTTTTATTGTAGCTCTTGTCGCGGGCCAGCAGGGCCGGCGATACCAGTAAGCCAGCCGATAGCAGCGCGGCCGAAGTCAGGAAATTTCTACGGGAATTCATAGGGCGACGTGGGTTGAAGGATGGATTAAGATGAAGCCAAGATAGGGATTAACAATTACTTGCGAGCATTTCACCAAGTCATAATCGTGCCAGCACGGGCGCCACCAGTGGCAAGGCCCAATCGAGCACCAACACGCCCAGCAAGCCCACCACCGACACGATGGTTTCCATAGCCGACCACGAACGTAGCGTGTCGCGCAGCGAGAGGTTGAAATACTGCTTGAATAGCCAGAACCCGCTGTCGTTCAGGTGCGAGAACAGCAGGCTGCCCGCCCCGATGGCCAGCACCATCAGGTTGGGGTTCACGGCTGAATGGGCCATAGTAGGCAGCATCACCCCGGCCGCCGTGAGGCCCGCCACCGTGGCCGAGCCCAGACACACCCGAATGAGGCCCGCCAGCAGCCAGCCCAGCACCAGCGGCGGCAGGCCCGTGCCGTGCAGGCCCGCCGCAATGGCCTGGCCCGCCCCGCTTTGCACCAGCACTTCCTTCAGCGCCCCCGCCCCGCCGATGATGAGCAACAGCAGCGCCACGTCGCGCAGGGCTTCGCCGTAAGTTTCCATCACGGCGGCCATGGTTTTGCCCTGGCTGCGGCCCAGGCTGAACGTGGCCACGCCCACCGACAGCAGCATGACCACGCCCGGGTCGGCCAGAAACGCGAGGGCCGGCGCGAGCGGGCCGCCGGGCGGCAGCACCGCCTGCAAACCCAGCACGGCTGCCAGCACCAGCACCGGCAGCAGCGACGAGAGGAAGCTGTTGGCGCGGCCTGGCAAAGCGCTTTCGGGCCGCGCTTCGCTCACAAATCCCGCCAGTGGCGCCGACACGATGTCCCGCAGCGTGCGCGCATACAGCGGCCCGGCCACCGCCACGGCCGGCACCGCCACCAGCAGCCCGTAGCCAAACGTGAGGCCCACGTTGGCGTGGAACAGCGCCACCAGCGCCGTGGGGGCCGGGTGCGGCGGCAGAAAGCCGTGCAGCACCGAGAGCGAAGCCAGCATGGGCAGGCCCACGTACACGGCCGGCAGCCGGTACTGGTACACCACCGAGAATATCAGCGGGATAACCAGCAGAAAGCCCACGTTGTAGAACAGCGGAATGCCGATGATAAAGCCGGTGACCATCATCGTCCACTGAATGTTTTTCGGGCCGAAGGCGCGCATCAGCACGGCGGCGATGCGCTGGGCAGCGCCGCTTTCGGCCACCAGCTTGCCCAGCATGGCTCCCAATACTACCACCAGTGCGACGGAGCCCAGCGTATCGCCGAGGCCTTTTTGCACGGCGGCCAGCACCTGCGCGGGCGGCAGCCCCAGCGCCAGCCCCGCCGGAACGGTGACCAGCAAAAATGCCAGAAACGCATTGACTTTGCCCCAGCTGCTGAGGACGATAAGCGCCAGCACGGCCAGCACAATGATGAGGAGCGTCATGCCGCAAGGTAGCCCGGCGGGGAGCATTACGCGCACTCGCGCCACGGCAAATTACCCCGCTACCGGCTGCGGGGGCTGCATCCGCTCGTTCTGGCGGCGCAGGCGCTGGCACAGCACTTTCAGGATGTTGCGGGTGACTTCGGGGCAGTCCTCCATCACGTCGTAAAAGTCCTCCTGGTCGATGCGAAACGCGGCGACCGGCCCCAGCGCCACGGCCGAGGCCGAGCGGGCTTCGGCATCGAGCAGGGCCAGCTCGCCAAAAAAGTCGCCGCTGTGGAAGGTAGTCAACTGGCGCTGGCCGTCGAAGATGCCGACTTCGCCCTCACTCACGATGAACAGCGAGGTACCCAGGCTGCCTTTGCTGAAGATTTCCTGGCCCGCTTCAAACGTCACTTCCCGCATGATGGGCTCGATATTGCCGAGGATGTTTTCGGGCGTATTGGCAAACAGGGAGGTGCCTTTGAGGATGAGGACCCGGTCGCGGGCCGAGGTGTGGGGAGCAGTGGTCGGTGGATTCATAGCGAGGAAGGCGACGGCAGGATGCGTGAGAAGAAGTTGGTCGTAGGCAGCCGGGCGCAGCACGGGCAATTGCTGGAGCACGGCGAGGGCACTTTCCTGCACCAGGAGGCTGGTGGCCTGCAAATGGGGCACTAGGTAGGCCACGGTGGCGGGCTGCGGGTGCCACTGCCGCAGGGCCACGCTTATCGTCCAGGCCGTGAAGGCCTCCGCGCCCCGGCGCACCACGGTGGTTTGCATCGTTTCGGCGGTGGTGACGGGCCCGAGCAGCGCATCCATCACCTCGCCACGCTGGCTTAGACGGCCCGTTTCCAGCATGGCCTGCAGGCCGGCAAAGAGCGGGAGCGGAATCATGTTTTCCAGGATTTCAAGGGCGCTGGCCTGGGTTTCGCCGGTGGCGTGGATGGCGCTGTGCTGCGCTTCCAGCAGAGGCGGCCGCTCATATACTTGCATCAGCAGGCCAAACAGGCGCTGGGTGCAGCGGCGCAGCTCCTGGCGCAGGGCGGCGCGCAGCTCGCCGTTGGCGGCGTGCATGCCGTGCAAAAAGTGCTGCGCCAGCCGCATCTCTTCCTCTATCAATTGCTGAAAGAGCGGCGCATCGCCGGGCATGGTGACAAAGCTGTCGAGCGCCCGCAGCACCGCCGCCCGCGCCTGGAGGTTGGTGCCGCTGGCTATTTCGAGCAGTACTTGCCGGGCCGCGGGGGTGGCCATGCGCGCGCACACCTGGGCCAACGCCTGGGCACGGCGCTGGTCGGTTTCCTGCGCTAAAGCGGGTTTGAGCAGCGGCAGCACGGGTGCCCCGATTCGTACCAGCCCCGCCAGAGCTGGTTTCTGCACTTTTTTCATGCACAGAAAGCTCATCATCAGGCTTATCATATCGGGGCCGGGCACCTCGGCCACGGCCCGCACGGCGGCCTGCACCAGGGCCGGCTCGGGGCTGTGCAGGCAGGTAGCGATGGCCTGCTGCTGCTGCTGTGGCGTGAGCAGTGCAATGAGCTCCAAAGCCGCGTGGCGGGCATTGGTTTCGGTGGATGAGGCCACGGCGGCCAGGCTGGCCAGCGCCGCGCCATCGGTGGGGTGCGCCCCCAGCCGCCCCCGAATGGCGCCCTGGCGCACGGCCCAGTCGGAGTGCAGCAGCAGGTCGTCGGCGGCCGGGTGGGGGCCGGCCAGGCAGCTGGCCATTTCGCGCAGCGCAGGGTCGGGGTCTTCCAGGGCCAGCTGCCGCAGCCGCCCAAGCTCTACCCGGGGGCCCAGCAGCCGCAGGGCCCGGTGGCGGATGCGGTTGCTGGGGTGCGTGAGCAGGTGCTCGGCCTGTTCGAGCAGGGCGCCGGCTTCAATCTGGTGCAGATGCTCGATGGCCTGCAACACCATTTCCACGCCGGAATCGGCCTCGGCCGAGCGCCGGTCCGGCGGTTGAGCGCCCGCGCCAAATTCCTCATGTTCTGACGTACCGTGCAGGTGCAGGCTCAGCTTCAGGGCTTCCAGGTAGTGCCAAAGCATGTACCGCAGCAGAAACACCACGCCAATTATCAGCCCGGCCATCCACACAAAGGGCAGCCAGGAGCTCACAGTTGCAAACGGCTGGGCCGCGAGCAGCAGCAAGCCGCCCAGCCCCACCCCCGCTGGCTCGTAAATTCCTTTGACCACGCTGCGCCCCGCCAGGTGCTCGGGCGGCGGCAACCGGTGAAACAGCACCATAAAAACCGGTTCGAACAACGCCCGGCGGCATATTTCCAGCCCCAGGTACAGCCCGCTGAAATAAACCAGCTGGCCCAGTGGCCCCACGGGCAACGCCCGCCACCCCCAGAACAGCAGCACGCCCCCCAGCACCGTGATGGGCAGCAGCAGCAGCGTCCGGCGCACGCCCACCCACGCCAGGCCGCGCCGGGCAAACAACAGCCGGCCCGCCGCGGCCAGCAGATACGCCAGCGCCAGCACCGCGCCCAGGTACTGCACCACATCCACCGGCCCGGGCAAAAAGTTGCGAACGTTGAGCAAGAAAACGTACTCCACGCCCACGGCTACCGTTGCCACCGCCATCACGCTCAGGCCCATCACCCGCACCAACGCGCCCGGCCCCAGCAGCTGCCGGATGAGCGGCAGGGAGCGTCCAGCCTTCGAGGCGTGGGACAGATGGGGCAAGCCGGTTATCCGCCGAAAAGCCGCCCGCTGCACCAGCGCGGCCAGCAGGTACGCGCTTAATGCCATGATTAACAGCAGCGAAATGGCGTGGGCCGCGGGCACGAAAATGGCCAGCGCCGCCCCCACGGCTTTGGCCGGCAGTTCGCCGGAGCTCACCACCCCGAACAGCCGCCGCCCCTGGCGCGCGTTGAACAGGGTGGCCGACATGCTCCAGGCCTCCAGATTGGTGAGCAGGTACAGCAGGCGGTAGCCCGTCATGATGGCCACGGCCGTGACCACCGACGGCGTGGGACGCCAGGCCAACGCCAGCACCAAGGCAATGGCCACCACCGCCAGCAGTGCCCGCACCGCCAGGCTCGGCCCCAGCCAGCGCCGTTCCAGGTAGGCATACAGGCAGCCCGTGAGCCCCATGGCCAGAGCGCCCACGCAGTAGGCCACGGGCAGGCTGGAAGCCGGGTGCCGGGCCAGCAGCAGCGCCGTGGCCGCCAAATACACCAGCACGGTGCCAAAGCTGAGCAGGGAATTGTGGGCAAAGAGCAGCCACACCGACGTGGTTTCGTGCGGCCGAACTCCCAGAAACCGGTACCACCTTTCCATGATATTCTACTGATTGGCCCCACCGCCCGGTGGCCGGCTCTCCCCCGGAATGGCTAATGCAAGGCCCGTCTTTTAATCAGGCCGCCCTTCATGTCGCTCACGCTCTGGGAGACGACGAAGGCGTTCGGGTCAATTTTATGAATCTCATCCGTCAGGCTAACCACCTCCAGGCGGGTCACGACCGTGAAAATGGCCTCTACTTTCAAATGTTGGTGCCCGTGGGTGCCAAAGCCCTGGGTACATTCGTACACCGTTGCCCCACGGTGCAGCTTATCGGTTATCATGCGCCGGATTTCGGTGCTGTGAAACGAGATGATGGTCAGGCCGGTGTATTCCTCGATGCCCACCAGCACAAAATCCACGGTACGAGCCGCGGCCAGGTACGCCAGAATGGAATACAGCGCCGTTTCTATCGACAGCAGCCAGGCGGCTGCCGAGAATATAATCACGTTGATAATGAGCACAATGTCGCCGATGGAGGCAGGCAGCCGACGCGTGAGATACAAGGCCAGAATTTCGGTGCCATCAAGCACGCCGCCGCCGCGCATGGCCAAGCCCACCCCGGCCCCCAGAAAGAAACCGCCGAACACGGCAATCAGCAGCTTGTCCTGCGTGAGGGGCGGAAACGACACCACCAGCAGCGCCCCCGCCAGCGCCAGAATGGTGAGCAGGGTTTTGAGGGCGAACTTCTGCCCCACCTGGTAATACCCCAGCACAATGAACGGGATGTTAATCAGCACAATGAGCGCCGAGAGCGAAATCCCCGTCAGCTGGCTGACCAGCAACGAAATACCCGTCACGCCCCCATCGATAAAGCCGTTTGGGAGCAGAAAGCCTTTCAGCCCGAGCGCGGCCGAAAAAACGCCGCCGGCCAGCAACATGCCTTGCATGAGCATGCCCCCCAGCTGATGTTGCGTAAAGAACTGGGACACGCCCGCGCTCACCTGCGCCATCGCTTTTGGGGGCGGAGGCGCCGGCTGGCGGGCAAGTTTCCGGTTTCGAAAACGAGAAGGAGGTAATTGTTCGAGCAACATCGTAAGTGTCAAAACTTAAGCTTGCGCCATGACTATTCCCGAGAATCCTCCCACCGTTTCCTGATGCTGATTCAGGAAGCAGGCGCTACTTCCAGGGCGGCATTCATAAGGACCAGGCGGGTAGATAATGTTCAGTTTAAACAGACAACACCTTAAATATATTCAATAAATAATATATAAAGTCAGGCAACAGCATCTTCTACAACCTTTTCAACTCCAACAGGCAGGTTGATAGTGAATTGGCAGTACTCGCCTTCCTGGCTTTCCACGCTCAAAGCCCCGCCGTGGCCCTTGGTGATGACGTCGTAGCTCAACGACAAGCCCAGGCCGGTGCCTTCGCCGGTGGGCTTGGTGGTGAAGAAGGGCTGGAAGATTTTCTCCCGGATGGCCAGCGGAATACCAGCCCCGTTGTCGCGCACCCGAATCTCGACGGCGTGGTCGGTTTGGCGGGTTTGCACCTGCACTTCGGGGCGGTAGGCGGCATCGGCGTGCTTGCTTTTTTCAGTCACGGCGTAGAAGGCGTTGGTTAGCAGGTTCATGAGCACGCGGCTGAGGTCTTGGGCTACGGCCGGCACGGGCCGCAGCTGCGGGTCCAGATTGGTGGTGAGCGTGGCACTGAAGTCTTTGTTGCGGGCGCACCAGCCGTGGTAGGCCAGGCGCAGGCTGTCCTCGGCCAGGGCGTTGAGGTCGGTGGCCTGACGAATGCCGCTGCTTGGGTGTGAGTGCTCCAGCATGCGTTTCACAATGCGGTCGGCGCGGGCCCCGTGCTCCTGAATCTTAACCTGGTTCAGGGACAGGTCCTCAAGCAGCTGCTGAATATTCTCCCGGGCGCTGGCCGAGAGGTGCTCCCCGGCCAACTCTGCTTCCAGCTCGGCCAGCAATTCCACGTTCAGGTCCGAAAAATTGGTCACGAAATTCAAGGGGTTCTGAATTTCGTGGGCCACGCCGGCCGTCATTTCGCCCAGCGAGGCCATCTTCTCGCGTTGCACCAGCTGGGTTTGGGTAGCCTGGAGCTCGGTCAGGGTGCGGTTCAGCTCGTCGCGGTGGGCGGCAATCTGGGTGTTTTTCTCGTTGAGGTGGCGGTTGGCGCGCTGCTTGAGGTAAATGTTGCGCCACAGCAGCCCGGCTATCAGCAGCACACTCACCAGGCCGGCCAGCAGTCCATTTAGCTGCAGGCGCTGTCGGGCCGCCCTCTGGGCCTCGAGCTGCCGGGTTTTGGTGAGCAGGTCAATCTGGGCCTGCTTACTGGTCAGCTCATAATCGTAGCGCAGGCGGCTGGTGCGGCGGCGGGTGTCCTCGCCCGAAAGCGTGTCGTTGTAGGCCAGGTGCAGGTTGCGGAAGTAATAGGCCTGCGCAAAGTCGCGGCGCTGGGCGTAGGCCTGGGCCAGGATGTCGCTGGCGTTGCGGATGTTCTCGTTGCTGCGCGCCTGCTGGCTGAGCAGCAGGCCGTGCCGGGCCAGGGCCACAGCGCTATCGGTCTGGTGGGCCAGCAGGTAGGCGCGGGCCAGCATCAGCTCCACGGCGGGCAGGTTGTAGTCGTCGTGGGTGGCGCGCACCAGCTGCTGGGCGCGCAGTCCGTGGGCCAGGGCTGCTGCCTGGTTGCCCTGCAGGCCATACACTTCGGCCAGGCTGGTTTCGCTGCCGGTTTCGCCGATGGCATCGCCGAGCTGCCGGCTCAGCGCCAGCGCCCGCTGATAATAGTAGATGGCCTGGGGCCATTTTTTCAGCATCTGAAACGAGTTACCCAGGCCATTCAAGGCCAGCAGCGTCACCTGTTGGTCGTGGGTGCGCTGGCCGCCGGCCAGGGCTGTTTGCAGCGCAGGCAGGGCCTCGTCGTAGCTGCCCATTTTGTAGTAGATATCGCCCAGCGTGGCCTGCAAGCGGATTTTGGTTTGCAAGTCGCCCGCCTGTTCGGCTAGGCGCAGGCCTTTGAGAGCCGAGGCCAGGGCAGGCACGGGGTTGCCCTGGAGCATGTCAATCAGGCTGAGCTGCAGCCAGGCGCGGCCCTGGCCCCGGCGGTCGCGCTGCCGCACAAACAGCGCCTGCGCCTGCCGGGCCAGGCGGCGGGCCAGCGCGAAATCGTTGTGGCGGCGGTGCAGGGTGCTCAGGCGGAGCAGGGCCTGGCCCTCGCCCACCGAATCGCGAAGCTGCCGGGCCAGCCCCAGCGCCTGCTGGCTCAGCCGGATGGCGCGTGGAATGTCGGCGGTGCTCCATTGCTGCGCGGCTTGCAGCAACTGGCGCACGCGGGCCGTATCGGGCCGGATCGGGCGGGATGGGGTCGGGCGCGGGTTTGAGGCACGGGGCACCTGCCCAGCCACCGGTAGAAGGCATACTGTCAGGCTCATGCACAGCAGAATCGTAAAGTGCTTCATGCCGATGAGCGCAAAAAGTCAGGCCATTGCCGCGCTCAACCGCACGTATTGCGGCCGGGCAGGCAATGCCTTGGGCAACAAAATCAAATGTTCGGGTTGTGAATCACACCCGCGATTACCTCGCCGCTGGCGCGGAGGTCATTGGTTTCGATAAGGTGCAGCTCATAGTCCTTGTCGACGGGCCGGAAAATGACCACCGGTGGATACTGCGAATAGTCTGGGGAGGTGTCCAACCGCTGCGTGTAAGACTCAACAGTTTCATTCCAGTTATCCTGGGAAACAACTTTTTCTTCGATGGTGGGATGGGGCTTCATGGCCACAGGCGTTAGCAGTGAATACAATATTATAAATATAATAAATATTATATTAAATATTTCACTCAGACATTCAATGAAAAAGCCTATTTTAAAAGGTCCGATTCCGGCTCCAGAATAACCGAAAAATCGACCCAGAAGGACTCAAAGCGGAATAAATGGGCCGATAGACCAGAAAATTATATAGCCCAGACAATTATTAGGCAAAATCCTCATCCAAATTCAGCCACGAATGAGCCGCTTACGTAGCAGTTATGTTCACTTTACCATTCATTTATGAAGCGCTACGCCCCCCTCCTGCCGCTGGCCCTGCTGTTGAGTTGCGCCAGCACCGACCGTCCGGTAGTCGAAACCCCTACCGCAAGCACCGTACCCACCGTGCAGCGGGCCTTCGACGTACCTGCCCTGCTGGGCATGAATGCCGACCAGATTGCCCGGCCCCTCATCAGCCAATCCGTCCGCCCCGACCACGACCGCACCCCGCGCGAATCATCGACGGGCGCTACCGAGGCCCTGTACACCTACTGGCGCGATACCACCGCGCTGGAAGTGAGCTACGACCCCGCCACGCTGCACGTCAACAGCTATTTTATCAAAACCAAGAGCGGGCGGACCTCGGACTACACCACGTTGCTCAAGCTGGCCAATGTGAGCAAGTACGACAAGCGCCTGAGTATCGAGCCCATCGCCTCGGTAGAAAACCCGCAACTTTATACTGGCGTGAAGCTGGTGCCGGCCGCGACCACACCCGCAAACTAATCAAGCCCCTTATCCTTAGTATAGAGGGCGTTGTCGTTCCTAAAAAGCAAGAGGCCGGGCAAAATACAGCTCGATGTCTTCCTTCGCCGGAATAACAACACCCTGTTTGCATTGCCTCTTAGCTGGCAGTAGCCGGCACGGGCTCGAACGCCCGCGCGAAGGCGGCCTGCTCGGCGGTTTCGGGCGAGCGGGGCACGCGGTAGTTCTTCTCCATACCCTTCCATTCCTCGGCGATGCGGGCCAGGGCTTCGTCGCCGCTCAGGCCGAAGTGCTGGCGCAGGTGGCAGCCTACTACCGTACCCGTGCGGCCCACGCCGCCCCAGCAATGCACCACGGCCCGGCGGCCAGCGGTGGCACTGTCTTCGAGCGCGGCCAGCACCTCAGCCAACCGCTTGGGCGTGGGCACACTCACGTCACGGATGGGAAAGCGGCAGAAACGTACGCTTTCGGCTGCCAGGCCTAGGTGGGCAGCGCGGGCGCGCAGCAGGTCCTCGTAGGGTTCGAGCGGCTCGGTGGCCTCGGTGAGGTCGTAGAAGTCGCGGATGCCGGCGGCCAGCAGCAGGTCGAGCCGGTGCGCGGCATCGGCTTCCAGCTTAGCTCCAGGGTACTCGGAGGCCAGCAATAATGGGGTGGCCCAATACGAGTTGGGCAGCGGGCGAGGGGCGGGAATAGTATTCATGACAGAAGTACGGAAGGGTGCGAAACTCCCCGCTACTCCCCCGCCAGTCGCCCGGCCAGCTCTTCAATATCAGTCCGGCGGGCCAGCACGGCCAGCCACTCAGCTGGGATGTCGGCCTCACCATAGGCCAGGCCGGCAAGGCCACCGGCCACTGCTCCCGTGGTATCGGTGTCATCGCCCAGGTTTACGGCGGCCAATACAGTAGCGGCGTAAGTGTCGTGCTTCAGCAGGCACCACAGCGCCGCTTCGAGGGTGTGCACGACGTAGCCAGAGGACTTAATTTCTGTTTCACCAGGTTCTAGCAGGCTTCCGTCAAAAAACGCCTCGTATTTTGGCCATTCGTAAAAAACAGGGCCTTTAGCCTGACCTTGGAGCCAGGAATAAGCACTTTGCCGAGCCTCGTCATAAGCTGCTGGCGAGGCTTGCCCGCGCAACAGTCCCCGCGCCACCAGCAAGTATAAAAAGCAGCCCAGTGTGGAGCGCGGGTGCCCGTGGGTTACGCTGGCCACGTTTTCGGTGAGCGCCCAGGCAGCGTTTAAATCCAACGTTTCGGCCCGCCAGACATCGTGAAAAGCCAGCGGCAGAATGCGCATGAGCGCGCCGTTGCCGTTGTCATATTCGGAGCTTGGGCCGGCTTTCGTGGGCTCTACGCCCCGCTGAAGCCGGTCAATGGCGGCTCGGGTAGCATTGCCTACGTCGAAAGTTTCGCCGTAAGCCGTCCAGTAAGAATGATACAGCCAATTGATGCTGCGCCGGGCAAAATCGTCCAAATCGGGTGCGCCGCTGCGACCGCCGGGCCGGGCCAGAGTTTCGGCCAGGCAGAAGGTGAGCGAGGAATCGTCGGACCAGGTACCGGCGGGCTGATGGTGGGTGCCGTAGGCGCGCATATCCGTTACAGGGTCCTGCCGGCGGGCAGCACGGGGCGCGAATTCAACGGGTACGCCGAGGGCATCGCCTACAGCCAGGCCCAGCAGGGCGGCGCGAGTGTGAGCAGCAGCGGATTGGGGTGCTTTCATAGAACGAAGTAACGCTACAAACCCCAGCACTGGCGCAGCAACAGCGCCAGCAGTAGCAACAGAAGCAGCAAGCTATTGCGCCGCCATTCGGCCTGAGTCCACCGCTGCCGCCAACCGTGATGCATGCTCATAACAAACTCTCCGATGGCGAGACCTATAAGGGCCAGCAGCACAAACAGGCCATGTGCTGGAAAAGTATAGGGGAAAATCAGCAGCACAAACCCGCCCAGCTCAGCATCAAGCGCTATGCTGCCCACTACCAAAAACAGCAGTGCCCAGGTCCATATCCAGACGCTGCACTTCCAGAGATTTGGCCGACGGGCCGGGTGATTGCGCAGATGCACAAAGGCCGCCAGCACCCCGCTCACCACCGGCCCAACCCAGAACAGCCCCACCAGCGCCTGTTCTTGTCTGGCCCGAGCCGTCCAGGGCCACCACCATGCCACCAGAAAGGCCACCATCGCCATCGGCAGAGTAACCACGGCTGCCGAAGCCGCTGGCGAAGTCAAGTCAGATTCGGGTCCACCAAGTGATTGGGAATGTTGGTTATCAGGCAGCATGGCGGCGAGCAACTATATAAACAGCTTCAGAAACTTGTCCCAGAACCAGCTTTTCTCGGCCTGCATAAGACGCGTGAGCAGCTTATCGGACGCGGTGGCCAGCTGCTGAATTTCGGTGAGCGTGGCGTGGAAGGCCCGGTACTCGGCATCGGCGGGGTTGCCGGGCAGGGCGGCCAGCTGGTCGAGGCTGCGCTTCATCTGGTCGAGCTCGCGGCGCTTGCGGGCCCGGATGATGCAGCGCGTGACCTGTAGCATGTCCTTCTCGGCCACGAAATATTCGCGGCGCTCGCCGGGCCGCAGCTCCTTGTAAACCAGGCCCCAATCGAGCAGTTCGCGCACCGTCATGCTGGCATTGCCGCGCGAGATGGTGAGCTGTTCCATGATGTCTTCGGTGCTGAGGGCGGCCGGGCTCACCAGCAACAGGGCGTGCACCTGGGCCAGGGTTTTGCTCACGCCCCAGCTGCTGCCCGACACGCCCCAGAGGTGAATGAACTGGGCGCGGGCGTCGGCTAACGTTAATGTCGGGTTAGTTTGGTCGAAGTTTTCGGGAGTCATCGTAAATAATTTATTGTCTGCTGAATAGCCAAGCGAAATAAGTAATAACGGGGACCAAAGGCAGAAATCCCCTGTTAAGCTTCGACTGAATATCGAGGTTGGAAAACCATACCAGCAAACTACCTCCTATTGCAATGGGCAGAAAAAAAAGCCCCACAAACGGAGCAAAAATCAACAGGCTACCCAACCAGCACAATGCTGTTCCCACAGTTACAAACCGCATAGCTGATTCACAGTAAATCTTTTAAGCAGGCCTCACAGGCCGGAAACTCAAACTGAAACCCCAGTTCCAGCAGCCGCTGCGGGTACACTTTGCGGCTTTTGAGAATCAATTCCGTTTCGGTGCGCAGCACGAAGGCTCCGATTTCCAGCAGCCATTTGGGTTGGGGCAGCCGCAACCACGGGTGCAGCTGCCGGCAGAGCAGGGCCATAAAGTCGCGGTTGGTCAGCGGTTGAGGCGCGCACAGGTTGAAGACCCCGGCCGCCGTGGGCTCGTGGAGGAGAAAATCCACGGCCCGGCAAAAATCTGTGATGTGCAGCCAGCTCATCCACTGCCGGCCATTGCCCTGCGGCGAACCCAGTCCCCGCCGGGCCAGCCGCGCCATCACCGGGAATGCGCCGCCATCGGGCCCCAGCACTATCGCGGTGCGCAGCGCCACTTTGCGCGTGGCCGGCGTCGAGCAGGCGGCAAAAGCCGTTTCCCAGGCCCTCGCCACTTCCACCGAAAAGCCTTCGCCAATATGGCCCGCCGCCTCTGTATTAGCAGGTTGCTCGCCCGGCGTATCGGCGTAAATGGTGGCGGTGGAAGAGTTGAGCCAAACCCGCGGCGGCACGGCGCAGGCGGCCACGGCCGCGCCCAGTACGTGCGTGCTTTCGGTGCGACTGGCAATGATTTCGCGTTTGTTGGTCGCCGTATAGCGGCAGTCGACGGTGCGGCCCGCGAGGTTTACCAGAGCTACAGCCCCTTCCAACTCGGCAGCCCAAGCACCGAGGGTGCGCCCATCCCAACGCACGTAGTCGGGGCCGGGTGGCGCTCCCCTGCCCAGCACGACCACCCGGTAGCCCCGCTCCCGGAAATAGCTGGCCAGATGCTGGCCCAGAAACCCATTTCCTCCGGCAATCACCAGTTTTGGCAGTAGCATATGCGGCGACCCGGCGGATGGCGCAGTTCCGGGACGTTCCGGCCGCGCTTCTATCGGACAGAACAAATGTATCACAAGTTTCAATAATTATTGAAACTTGTGATACATTATTTTAAAATCCTGCTTGCAACTTGATTTCAAGCACTTGTGTAAAACGCGCGTCGCACTTGCCGCAGTAGCTGCTCGGCAGCATATCTGTCGGGCGCATCGGGCAGTACGGAGCTGGCAAAAGCGGTTTCAACACGTGCCACCAGATGCTCGGCATCGGCCACCAACTGCTCATACCCAAATTCGCCGCTCCGGATTTGTAATAGGAATTCCCGGTTGGGTCGGCGCACCTTTAATTCACCGCTCATTGCTATTTCCTCGGCCATTTGCAGCAGACGAAATACGTGCAGCATATTTTTCGCGTCATAATTTTTACCGTGCTGCACGGTGTTCTGGTAACGCTCGGCGTTGCGCTTTTCTACCCAATCCCAGTATTCTCGAAACACGCGACAGTAGCTGCTGTAGCCGTTGCGGTTAAAGGATAGATACGCCACCGGCTCCTCCCCTTTGAGCACGGCCGAGAGCAGGACGTCCTGCGAAGTATCGGCGTCGCGCACCAAGCCGCGGTAGCCCAGCGTGCGCCCGGGTGTGGCATCCACAAATAGCGCATATAAATCAGTGAGGTGTGGCACGTTGGCCAAGCCGCACTGCGTGGCCGCGTAACCGTGACGGGCCAGCCAAGTAGCTACGGGCTGTGCCCCAGCGCCCGCTGTTACGTAGCAAAAATCCAGCACCGATTTGCGGGCTGGCGGCTCAGGGTTATTGATTTTCTTATTCAGACCCTTGGCTTTGCGAATTTGTGCTACAGCGTATTCAGCAAAACTTTGGCGGCAAAGTTTAGAAAGGAAATCAGCGACTTGAAATTGCTCAAATAGTGGATGCTTGTAAATAATGCAGTCGGTAGGTGTACCTAATAATTCTAAAACGGTGGGGTTATTCTTCAGCAATAATTCCACAAAACGTCGCAATTCATAAAATACTTCGTCGCTGGTTTCATTGGCTATTTGCGGAATGTAATCCAAGCCAAAAAACTGGTCTTCGGGCAGGATAAATACGCCTTTCAAATCGGTGTCAGAGTGTGGCAGATTGGTGCCGTAGGCACGGCTTCCGCTTATAGCTTCGAATAGAATCAGATTCTGTCGGCGCAAGTCGGCAATGGTCATGGGGCAATTTTTAAACCGGCTGAAGCTAGTTGGTGAAAGCGGCGTTTAACAATACTCGAAATACCTCATCAATATTTTCCGTGATGGTGCCGGTCCGCAACACAGGCAGGGATTCCCGTGCTGCCTGACCAGCCGCATACTCTTCCTCCAAAAAAGCCACTACCGCGCCGGGACGGAGCACGGTTGTCTTTTCATTCGCAGTCGATTTTTCGTGCAGCAGCTCATCAATGGCGGGAGCTAACTCTTTTGGCAACAGTGCTCGCAGCGAGGCAAATTCCATAGGGGGCAGCGTGTGGCGCTCCCGAATCCAGCGGGAGGCCAGGGCCGAACGCAAGGCATAGAACAGGCGCTTCAAGCGCACTTCATTTTCGGTCAGGTCTTCTTCCACCCCGCGCCGCAATTGGCCCAGGTAGTGATGAAGACCGGCCTTCAGGTTAAAAGCAGTGGGCAAATGTGGAACCAGACGCGCCCGAAAATCCAGGGCTTCGTGGTAAACCACAGGCGATTGCAGCCACTCGAACAACGAGGCATTCGAGCCGCGCAGCAGGCGCAGCGACTTGCGCAGTTCCCAGCCAGCCAGGTCGAGTTCTTCATCGACGGGGAAATTGAGTGTGTCGCGACCTTCGTCCAGGGCCAGGTACCAAACCGGCAGATGGCAGTAGATAAAGCGCACATCGTAGTCGGAATCGGGCGAAGGAAAGCCCCAGGCACGGCTGCCCGACTCGCAGGCGTAGAGGATGCGAATGCCGTGGGTGACTTCGATTTCGGTGAGGGCGGCGGAGATGTGAGTTTGCATAGTAAAAATTAATTGGGGCAATAGTACGCCATGCTGTCTTTTCCGGCTCAAAGTCGCCATATTGGCCGGCAAATCATGTTTTCCTACTGTACATTCACTAGAAAATAGCCTAGCTAAATTATGCTCAGTCTGATATTTTTAGCTGCTGTATTTGCTTTCAGTGTCAGCCTAACTCTTTATTTAAAGCGAGTAGCACTTAAAAATATTGCCAATGATATCCTGCGAATCACCTTGGTAATTACCTCATTTATAGTCATATGTTGCACAATTTTGTGGACATGCCTATGGATAATTTCTCCGCCACCCAGTATGTATAGCATAGCAGGTGGTTATAGCATGGCTCAAAGACCAGGCTATACCGTAGCACGAACAACGGATTATTATCATCTAATTTTTTATCAAAATCGCAGTTGGTGGACCGACAAAAAATTGGGAGAAATAGAATTGAAGTGCCAATGCTTAGGGGACGAAAGAATTACTGCTACCATCACCGACGCGCCCCCCAGTCTTAAAACGCTGAATATCAAAATAGATGGCCATAATATCGTTGACACGACGCTGATTTTTAAAAAGGGTTTTAATTTTCAGGTTTCAGCGGATTAATAATTAATTCATGCACAAAGGACGACTCGAAGCTTTCAGCGATGGCGTGCTGGCCATCATCCTCACCATCATGGTGCTGGAAATCAAGGTGCCGCATGGTGCCGATTTCGCGGCCCTGCGCCCGCTGCTGCCCGTGGTGCTCAGCTACGTGCTGAGCTTCATCTACATCGGCATCTACTGGAACAACCACCACATGATGCTGGCCAGCACGAGTAAAGTATCCGGCGGCGTGCTGTGGGCCAATCTGCACCTGCTGTTCTGGCTGTCGCTCGTGCCCTTCGCCACGGGGTGGATGGGCGAAAACCACTTTGCCCCCGCCACGCTGGCCGTGTATGGCGTGATTTTGCTCATGGCCGGGGTGGCCTACTTCGTGCTCCAGACCTGCATCATTGCCATTGAGGGGCCGAATTCGGTGCTGGCCCGCGCCATCGGGCGCGACTTAAAAGGCAAATCCTCGCCCCCGCTCTACTGCCTGGGCATCGCCGCCAGCTTCTGGAACCCGTGGGTGGCGGGCGGCATCTACGTGGGCATCGCGCTGATGTGGCTCATCCCCGACCGGCGCATTGAGCGCACGCTGGCGGAGAAGGGTGACGGGAAGCACGTTGGGTAGCGGCCTCGCAGGTTTAATGGAAGATGCATAAATAGCTGAAGTATTATAGAAGTATTAATTCTTAAATAGCCCAACATGAACTGGAAAGATTATGAAGTTGAAATTGCTACCTATTTCAAGGAGCAGTTTCCAAACGCCGAAATCACTCACAATGCAAGCGTAGACGGCCGATATTCCAAAACTAAAAGGCAAATTGATATTCTAATTGAAGACTATGTAGCTGGTAACAGAATCAGAATTGTCATCGACGGAAAGTTCTTCTCGGAAAAGATTGATGTCAAAGATGTTGAAATGTTCATCGGCATGCTAAATGATAGCGAAGCGAACAAAGGTTTGCTTATCACTCAGGAGGGTTTTAGCCCAGCAGCAATAAACAGAGCATTTTCAGACCCAATCGATATAGAGCTTGACATACTCAGCTTCAAAGACTTGAAAAGTTTTCAAGGCGTCGGGGGAATTATTTATAGCGGAAAGGTAGGAGCAATTGTAACTGCTCCTTTTGGCTGGGTTCTGGATGGTACCCGGCGCGATGGAATGTTAGCTTCTTTTTATCAAAGAGGATTGACTTTTGAAGAGGCTGGAGCTTCAAAAGAATTCATGTATGCTAACTTGTTTATTAAAGACAATGATATAAAGAGCCTTGATGAGCTTTTAGCTTTTCAAGAAACTTATACAATGAAGGACTTCCCGGCTGCAAAAATCAGTTATATACCAACTATCAGGAGAAATGACTCATCTGTCAAAATTCGTGTAATTGATATTCCGCCTTATCCAAGCAAAGAGTATACAGGGTTTGTAGAATTCGAGGAGGCAATATTTTTCTGCGTGATGTTTACCCCCCTTGAGTTAAGCAAAAAGAATATCAGGAAGTTGGAAAGTATTATGCTTCGGGTTCTGCCGTTGAATGTCAACCAGTAATTCTCAAATCACAGCCGCGGGTCCACGGCCTCGCTTTCCAGGGATAGCACGCCGAAGAAGCACTGATGCACCCGGCGCAGGGGCTGCCGGGCCACGAAGCGTTCTAAGCCCTCCACGCCGAGGGCGAACTCGCACAGGGCGAGGTAGCGCTTGGCTTTCACGTTGTGCTGGTGGTGGGAAGTGGGGAGGACGAGTTGCCGATAATATGGCAACCTAATCAGAGCCCCGAATAATCCGTCGGCCGCAGGAACGTGATATCGATGTGGGACACATTATGCTGATACTCGGGCAGGGCGGATAGTTTTTTCCATTCGGGGTCGCTGCTAAAGGCTTTCCAGTGTGCTTCCCGCGCCGGCATGTTCGCGAAGGACGTCATATACATGAGATTGGGCATTTTTGCGCCGAAGACTACTTCGCCGTAGAAAATGCCGTTGAATCCCAGTCGGTCAAACAGCCTGATTTCTTTGCCGGCATTGAACATCTGAACTTTGTTGCGGAACAGCTTTTCGCTGGCACCTTCGTAGCTGCGCAGCTCGTACACCCGCTCATTTTTAGGCGCTTCGAGCCTGGGAGCAGTCAAGCCCGTCATCTCGTCAAAAGCGCGAATGAGCACGGTTTCGTGCCGGGTGTAGGCGGGGTCGTTGTAGGCGGCATTGACGTAGGCGCCACCAGCGGCCAGCAGTTTGGCTGTTGTCTCTTTATCAATTTTCTCCCACTGTTTCAGGGAAGTAAATGGCGTGAATACATACACGCGCCTATCGGCGGCAGTATCGTTGCCGATGGGCTTGAACACCCCAATGGTGGGAATGCCCGCCGCGTGCAGGGTCGGCAGGTATTGCCGCTGCAGAAAACTGTCAATCAGGGCTTCCTGCCGACTGGTTTTCAAATGATACACTTTCAACGCGAAATACGTCGGACGCTCGGTGGTTGGCGCTATGGCGGCGCTGGTCAGCCCAAAGCCCAGGCAGGCAACGATGAGCGGCAGGAGAAGCTGTTTTTTCATAGAACGGCAAGGTCAACATAAAGTACTTACCCATACGAATGTAGTGCACGCAACAACCGCTGAATAGTTGCAGCAGTGCAGTGGCCTACGCTGGAACAGAAAGCCCCCTAATGTGATAAAAGTCAATTCTATGCGTGACTCACATCATATTGCTATTTCATGAATATAATGACCTTTAGCAATACACACTACTTGTGCGGCACCAAAAGCCTTCCGTTTTTCCTCCACCCTTACCACAACACTCATGGCAACTTTTTTGACTGACAAAGAGCATGTTCTATTAGGCAACAACCAACCCTCCCCCGCCAGCGACCACCAGCCCGACGTTGCGCAGCATCTCCAAAACCCCCGGCACGAGTTTCCGGCGCAAGTTCAGCGCGCGCTCGATGACAGGCGGGCCGAGAGAATGCAGGTGCTGGCAAAGAACCAGAAAATTGCCATTGCCGCGCGCACCACGGCCGAGAAACGGGCTTTGCAGCGGGCGCATCTGCCCAAGATGACGCACGCCGAAGAAACCGCCGTGACCAGCCTGACCCGGAACTTCCGGGAACGGGTGCGGCACATCGAACTGCCACCGGTTTTCGCCGACCCGCTCCCGCCGGCCGACGTAGCGCCCGCGCCCCCCATCGACCAAACCATGTGGTGGGCGCACACCAATTGGTTTACCGCCGGCGGCATCCAGGCGTCTTTTCAGACCGACGGCCTGCACTTCTTTGGCGAGGCCAACTACGACGGCGACCCGCTTTTTCCGTTTAGCGTGGGCGCGTGGGCCACGTTCGAGCTTCAACCGGAGCGTCGCCCAGTGTCAGTGTCGGGCCGCTACTCCTCCACCCCGTATGTGGAGTTGTTCGGGGCCATTACCGGCTGGGCCAATCTGCAATTTTGTCCGTGGGCCTGCGACGATAAATGGTCGAAGTGCAAGATGTTCCTGCGCCAGTCAGCCATTCAGTTTGTTGACGACCACGGCACCTGGCAGCTCTGCGGCGAAAGCACCGAATGGCGACAGTTGATTGACCTGGATGGCTCCGGCAGTGGTCAAACGGCTTCATTGCCGGGCTACCTGCCCATGCCCGCCTTGCAGTTTGGTCTAATCCGGCCCGACCGCTCCCTGCTCATCGACCTGGAAGTGAGCTTCCATATTCAACTCGAAGGGAGTTCGTACATCGGCTTCAGTCCGGACAGTAATCCTGCGGGCTCCGTGGTCCTACGCTACTTCCAGTGGCCAATTTTTCCTGTCTAACTGTGCCTTTCTACAAGGGTGTTGCCTTAGTGGCGCAAGTCAATATTAGATATCACAGCCGCGGGTCCACGGCCTCACTCTCCAGCGCCAGCACGCCGAAGACGCACTGATGCACCCGGCGCAAGGGCTGCCGAGCCACGAAGCGCTCCAGGCCCTCGACGCCGAGGGCGAACTCACGCAGGGCAAGGTTGCGCTTGGCTTTCACGTTGCGCAGGCGGAGGCGGTCGAGGTTGCCGGGCAGCAGGTAGTCGGGGCCGTAGATGATGCGCAGGTACTCGCGGCCGCGGCACTTGAGGGCGGGCTGGAGCAGGCCCCCTTTGCCCTGGGGCACGAAGTCGTAGGGCTTCACCACCATGCCTTCGCCCCCGGCGGCGGTGAGGTCGGTCCACCACTGGATGGCGGCTTCTACTTCGGCGGGGTCCTGGAGGGGGACGACGCGGTAGGGCGTGGCGCGGAGCAGGCCGGGGTCGGCGAGGGCGAGGGAGCGCAGGGTTTCCATGTGCCAGGCGTGGTCGCGGTCGAAGTAGGTTTTGCCTTCGGTGGCCAACAAATGGAAGGGTGCCAGCTTGAGGTCGTCGAGCGATAGCACGGGCCAGCAGTAGCGGCGGTAGGCGTCGGCGTAGTGGGTGGCGGCCTGGCGGCGGGCGGTGGTGCGGGCCAGCAGGACTTCGGCGCCGTCGAGCTGGCGGGCGGCGGCTTCGGTGAGGGCGGCTTCGACCTGGGGCAGAGCGGCGTTGGCGGCGGCGGCCACGGCGGCGTACTGGTTTTTCACCAGCTCCTGGGCTTTGGCCGACCAGGGCAGCAGCTCGGCATCGAGGCAGACCCAGTCGGTGTCGAATTTCTCCCAGAAGCCGGCCGTGCTCAGGGCGTCGCGCAGGCGGGCGAGGAAGGCGGTTTCGAGGGCGGCGTCGGTGAAGAAGTTGCGGCCGGTGCGGGTGTAGCACTTGCCGATGCCCTCGCCCACCAGCCCCAGGCGGCGCTGGATGGCGGCTTCGTCGCGGCCCAGCACCACCACCACACGGCTGCCCATGTGCTTTTCTTCACACACCACGCGCTCCACCCCGAGGCGCTTGTAGTAGTCGAAGGCTTCGGCGGGGTGTTCGAGCAGGTCGGGCAGGGCCGAGGTTTCGATGGGCGACATGGTGGGCGGCAGGTACAGCAGCCACTTGGGGTGCAGGGCGAAGCGCGACATCACCTCTAGGGCGGCCACGGCGTTTTCCTCGCGGATGGTAACGCCGCGCAGCAGCCGGGTTTCGATGAACTGCTTGCCCGTGACATCGCGGATGTCGAGCAGGTCGTCTTGCTCGTGCTGGGCTGAATTGGTGCCTGGTGCCTGGTGCTCGGTGCCTGGCGTGTTTTCAAGCTCGGCTTGCTGCTGGAGGGCGCGGTAGTTGAGCGGGCGCACGGGCTCGCAATACACCTGCGCGGCGGGCACGGCCACGAGCTCGCGCTCGGGGTAGCGCAGGGCGGTGAGACGGCCGCCGAACACGCAGCCGGTGTCGAGGTCGATGGTGTTGTTGAGCCATTCGGCATCGGGCACGGGCGTGTGGCCGAAGGCGACGATGGCGCGGCCCCGGTACTCGCGGGCCCATTCGTAGCGCACGGGCAGGCCGAATTCGTCAATCTCTCCTGTCGTTTCGCCAAACAGCGCGAAGGCCCGCACGGCGCCCGAGCCGCGGCCCTGCATCTCTTCGGGGAGGCCGGCGTGGGCCACCACCAGCTTGCCGCCGTCGAGCACGTAGTGGCTCACCAGGCCGTCGAGGAAGCGCCGCACTTCGCTTTTGAAGGCTTCGGGCTCGGTTTCGAGCTGGGCCAGGGTTTCGGCCAGGCCGTGGTTGATGGTGACGTTTTTGCCGTTGAGGTGGCGCAGGAGCTTGATGTCGTGGTTGCCGGGCACGCAGAGGGCGGTGCCGTCGCGCACCATGCTCATCACGAGGCGCAGCACTTGCGGGGAGGCCGGGCCGCGGTCCACGAGGTCGCCGAGGAAGACGGCTTTGCGATGAGTTAAGAGTTGAGAGTTAAGAGTTAATTCCTCAGCTCCCTCCCCCTGTTGGTCGACTCTTAACTCTTCACTCCTAACTCTTAACTCAGCAACTGGCGCCACCACCCGCACGCCCAAATCCCGCACGTCATTAATCGGCTCTTCCAACACCTGATACCCCAGCTGCTCCAGCAGCGCGCGCAGCTCCTCGTAGCAGCCGTGCACGTCGCCGATGATGTCGAAGGGGCCGGTTTCCTGCTGGCGGTTGTTGTAGAGGCGGTCGCGGGTGATGGACTGGACGGCGTCGATTTCGCCCACGTTGCGCAGGTGGTGGATGTGCCGGAAGCCCTCCTCTTTCAGACTGCGCAGGCTGCGGCGCAGGTCCTGGCGGTGGCGGGCGATGACGTGCCGGCCCAGGTGGCGGCGGTCGGGGCGCTCGGCGTTGCGCTCCTGGGCGACGGATTCGGGCACATCGAGCACGATGGCCACGGGCAGCACGTGGTATTGGCGGGCCAGGGCTACCAGGGGCTTGCGGCCTTCGGCCTGCACGTTGGTGGCATCGACGACGGTGAGCAGCCCGCGCTTCAGGCGCTTGGCCACCAGGTAGTGCAACAGCTCAAAGGCGTCTTTGCTGGCCGATTGGTCGTTTTCGTCGTCGGCCACCAGGCCCCGGCAGGCATCGGAGGACACGATTTCGGTGGGCTTGAACAAGCGCCGCGCAAACGTGGACTTGCCCGCGCCCGTGCTGCCGATGAGGAGGATAAGGGAGAGTTCGGGGAGCTTGAGGGTATCTTGGGGCATTGGAAAGGAAAAGGCGTAGAGTTGCCGTATACAAGGTTAGGCACGGCTACCCACAACTGAAGCATTAATTATGAAAGTCGGCCGGCAATTCAACACCCTCACTTACGGCGAGTACCTGCATCTCATTGAGAACCACAAGAAATTCACGGACTTCAACACGTTGGGCCTATTTCGCTCCATTGTGGAAACCACGAAGTTGAGCCTCGAAGAGAAACTTGAGCTTCGGAAAGTGGCTGTGGCGGCGTTTGCGAAGACGTTTGAGTTTCTGCAATTGAAAGACCCGCAAACCTATTTTGAGGTGACGACGCTTGGCGAAAGCCTGACCGTCGCTGATAAGAACCAGGCGTGGGATGATATCAAAGCAAATCAACAACGGATACTGGAAAGCAAAAGAATAAAACACCGCAACTTGGGGATTTATTCTAAACACAATTGCCCTTATGCCGACTGTCCATTTAATGGTGTGATGTTTAAACAAGATTCTCTTTTGTCCGATAGAAATATGCATTTCCATACAGACAGTGGGAACAGTTACTCTCGCTGGGAAAGGTCAGAGGGAAGGAGGAAAGACCGGAAATCGAAACAAGGATTAATCAGACAACGAATGCTTGAGGAATAATTTATGGAATCTATCGAACCTCGCTATAACGCACCAGCTACGATAGGTCGCTCCTACATGCACGAATATGCTGTTGAGTGCCCAAAGTGCCAGCACTTAGCATTGGTAACAACTGGTTCCCGTAACCAATGTGGTAATTCGCAATTAGATTGTAGGAACTGTGGACATACTGAAAAATCTATTGATTCAGTTCGGTATAAAGTTTCGGTCAGGAGGAATTGTGACAATTGTGGCAAGCTCATTAGTAAAATAATCCCGCATTCCAAAGGACCTGTTGATACATTCGCTCTGCCATGTCCAAACTGCGGTGAGGTCAGGATTTATAAGCCACGAAATGAAAGATATTATCAGCCTCACAACGAATATGCTAGTGGACAAGCCTCCATATTTGGTTTACCATTATGGCTGCAAGGAAGCATAAGAGGGGAGTTATTTTGGGCTTACAACAGGCAGCATCTACACGACATCAAGGAGTATGTAGGCGCAAAACTTCGTGAGCGCCAAACAACCACTCATACAACGATGGTGGAGAAGCTACCACAGTTTATTAAAGAAGCCAAAAATCGTGCGGCTATTCTGAAACTGATTGAGAAATTGGAGCGGAAGTAAGCTGCTGCGAAAACACCGCCATCTGCGAGGGCGCGCCCACGCCTTCCACCTCCTCCCCCATGCTCTCCAGCCGCAGTTGATACCCGTGCCGCTCGGCCACGCCGGCGGCCCAGGCGGCAAACTCGGCGCGGGACCATTCGAAGCGGTGGTCGTCGTGGCGGAATTCGCCGGCGTTGAGCTTTTCGAAGAGCTGGTTGTAGTCGGCGTTGGGGCTGGTGACGAAGACGTGCGCCGGGCGGGCCTGGCCAAACACCACGGCTTCGAGGGCGGCGAGGCGGTTTTCGTCCAGGTGTTCGATGACTTCGACCAGAGCCGCAACGTCGAAGCCGGCGAGGCGCTCGTCGCGGTAGAGCAGCGAGCCCTGGATGAGGTCGATGCGGGTGCGCTGGCGCGGGGGCATCTCTTCGAGGTGCAGGCGCTGGGCGGCGCGGGCCAGCGCCTGGTGCGACACGTCCATGCCGAGGATGTACTCGATTTTGGGCTGGCGCAGGAGCAGGCGCAGCAGCTTGCCCTCGCCGCAGCCCAGGTCGAGCACGCGCTTGGGGGCCAACTGGTAGATTTCGTGGGCTACTTGCTGCAGGCGCTGGTCGTGGAGCGAAAGCTTGGGCTGTAGCGTGGACTCTGCGAGTTCGCGCATCGTATCGCTTGGCTCTGCTGCTTGCGGCTGCACAGTTTCTACAGAATTGCTTTCCACGTCCTCCACGAGCGGACTCGCAGAGTCCACGCTACTGGTATCTTCCACCTCATTCCCTTCCATTAGCCGCTCCAGCGTCGGGTTCACGTAGGCAGCCAGATACCTCAGGTACCGCCGCGTGATGAAGCCGCGCTCCGGGTGCTGGGGCAACCAGTCGCCGCCGCGGTGCAGCAGCTTCTCGGCCTCGTGCTCGCCGATGTAATAGTGCTTGTCGTTGTCGAGCACCGGGAGCAGCACGTAGAGGTGGGTGAGCACGTCTTGCAGGCGCAGGCCCTCGTGGCGCAGGTGCAGGGTGTAGTAGCGGCTGTCGCCCCACTCCGGCACGGTGGGGTCGAGCGGGGTGGTTTCGATTTCAACTTGGTAGCCCAGCGGCTCGAAGAGGCGGCGCGGCCAGTCGGGGCCGGGCGCCGAGACTACGGCCACTTTGACGGCCAGCGGCAGGGCCTGGGCGGGCAGGTCGGGTTTGTCTTTGCAGGTGCCGTTCATGGCGGTGCCGTAGGCTTTGCTCAGGGCCGCGCTCAAGAAGGACGAGGCCACGTAGGGCCGGTCGTTCACGTATTGCTCCAGGGCGAAGCCTTCGCCGGCCGCGCCGCCCCGGCCGCGCACGAGGCCCACGGGGTCGAGGTCGAGCAGCAGGGCGGCAGTGCAGCGCTCGGCGGAGGCTTCGGGGTAAAAAACGTGGGCCTGGCCGCCGGCTACTTCGATGCTTTGCAGGCGTGACGGGTTTTTGTGGAGCAGGTAGCCGAGGTCGGTGGCGGGCTGGTAGGTGGTGGAGATGGTGAGGAGCATGGGCGCGGCGCGGAAATTCAGTAGGCCGAATGTAGCACGGCTGGGCCTGATGCGGGGCCAGGTTACTGGCGGGGAAGTAGGTTTGCAGTCGGTTAGCCCAGTTTTCAGCTGGTCCACCCCTCTTCACTTCTCCGCTTGCTCGTGTCCGACGCCATTCCCGCCACCCCACCTATCGGCCCCACCCTTGCCGACTTCGCCTGCTTCTATCTCTACGGCCTCACCAACCAGCCCTACCAGCAATCAACTGATTTAACGAAGTTTGGCGAGCTGTACAGCCTCGTCATCGGCAACCACGGCGGCTTGGGAATCGCCAGCTCCTTCCACCCTTACCAGTTGGTGAGCCCGGGCGGTATTTCGGTGTGGTACACGGCCTACGCGCAGTTCTACGCCCAGCCCAACCGCTTCGAGCTATTCGCCGAGATGACGCTGGAAAAAGCGCAGTTTGTGGTGGTGCCGCCGGCTTCGTTCGCCGAATTTCACATTTGGCCCGACAACCGCCTGACCACCGACGAAAACCCGATTTTCGGCCGCTTCGTCCCCTTCGTCATCCCGTTCCTCGTGCGCAAAGACCCGGAACTGCTGCGTTGGGACAAAGAATTTGCCGCCGCAGGCGACAAAAGCCGCATCAGCCCCTACTTAAAAGCGGTGAACGAAGCCATCCATTTCGTGCAGCCCGCCCCAGCCTTCGTGCTGGGCTTTGGCGAGTTTGACGAGCAGCAGCCGGAATTGTTGATTGAGCATTTCTTGAGTTGCCGCGATATGCTGCTGTAATGTAGCGCGGACGCTACGAGTCCGCGCATCGACGAGCTCGTTTCGGGGTCGTGCATACGCGGACTCGCAGCGTCCGCGCTACAGCCGCTCAACGGCTGCCGGTACTTGCTCCCGTGTCACCGCCGCGCCGCCCAAAAACGCCTGGTACCAACGGCCCGAGTCCTTCACAATCCGCTCCTGCGTTTCGTAGTCGACGTGGATGAGGCCGAAGCGCGGGCCGTAGCCCTCGGCCCACTCAAAATTATCGGTCAGGCTCCAGGCAAAGTAGCCGCTCACATCCACGCCGTCGTGCCTGGCCCGCAGCACCTGGCCGATGGCTGCTTGCAGGTAAGCCCGGCGAGCAATATCGGGCACCCGGCCGTTCGTGGCCACATCCGGGAAAGCTGAGCCACTTTCAGTTACCAACAGCGTTGGGGCGTTGGGATAAGCCGAGAACTGTTTTAGCATTTGGTAAATCGACTCCGGATACACTTCCCAGCCCATGTCGGTGTAGGGCACCCCGCGCTGCTTGGCGGGCACCAGTGCGGCCCACTGCAAGGGAAGCCAGGGCGAGAACTTCACCACTTCGCGGGTGTAGTTCTGAATGCCCCAAAAGTCAAAATCGAAGGCCATGCGCTGTTCGTCGCCGGGCTTTTGGTAGCGTTCCAGCAGCCAGCGCAGGGCAGGCAGCTCGGCCGTGGGGTAGCCCAGGCCGAGGGTGGGCTCCACGAAAAAGCGGTTCAGCAGGGCATCGGCGCGGCGGGTTGCGGCTTCGTCGTAGGCGTTGCCGGGGCGGTACGGCGTGAGGTAGGAGCACGAAAACGTGGTCCCGATTTGGGCCACGTCGGGCAGCAATGCGCGCAACGCCCGGCCGCCCTCAGCCTGGGCCAGCGTGGCGTGGTGGGCCGCCGCCAGAAACGCCCCGAGGTGCCGACGGCCGGGCGCGTGCACGCCCAGCAGGTGCCCGGCGCCCACAAACACCATCGGCTCGTTGAGCACGGCCCAGTTTTGTACCCGGTCGCCAAGGCGGCGAGCCATGATTTGGGCATAGTCCGAAAACCAGCCCACAATGCTGCGGTTGGCCCAGCCGCCTTTGGCCTGCAGGGCGCTGGGCAGGTCCCAATGGTAGAGCGTGAGCATGGGGCGCAGGTCGCGCTCCAGGCAGGCATCCACCAGCCGGTCGTAGAAATCGAGTCCGCGCCGGTTCACGGCGCCGGTACCCTCGGGCAGCACCCGGGGCCAGGCGGCCGAAAAGCGGAAATCCGTCAGGCCCAGGCTGCTGGCCAGGTCCAGGTCGGTTTCGTAGCGGTTGTAGAAATCGGCGGCCACCCGCCCGTGCTCATTGCGCCGGATAGCGCCCTTACGGCGCGTAAAATCGTCCCAAATGCTGGGGCCTTTGCCCTGGTGCTGCCACGCGCCCTCGGTCTGGTAAGCCGCGGCCGAGGCGCCCCACTGAAAATCATGGCCAAAATCGGCCCGGGAAAATGGTAGCGGAGCCGATGCCGGGTAGAAGGCCGCTGGCAGCGGCTCGGAATAGCTGGGGGGAAGTTTAATCATGCGCGGGGCGCGAAGAATTCAGCACGAATGAGTTAAGCACGCCACGCGTGACGCTCTTTTTTACGGTGTACCGGCCCGGCACCGTTTTCTGGCAATTGCTCCCGCAGCAGCTGCTCAATTACGGCGGCGGTCTGGTCGGGGTAGTCGACGGGAATTACCTGGTCCTGGTGCAGCCACTGGTCCACCTTGTCCAGGTTTTTGTCCTTGAAGTTTTTGATGACAGGCACGCCCATTTTTCCCAAGGCAGCGGCGTTGCACTGTTGCTCATACTGTTGTTTCATGGGCATTACCAGCAGCTTTTTGCCCAGGTAGAGCGCCTCGGCGGGGGTTTCGAAACCAGCGCCGCACAGCACGCCGGCCGCGCGGGCCAGGCTATCGAGAAACGCTGGCCCGCTCACGGGCCACACCCGCACGTTGCCGTACTCGGCGGGCTGGTGGCTGTGCTTGCTGAACACCTCCCAGCGCACGCTTCGGCTGAGGTATTGCAGCCGCTCCGCCAGAATTTCTTCCTCGTAGGCCGGCAAATACACTGTGTAGTGGCCCTCGTTGGTCGGGCTCAGCTCGCGCACCTGCTGGCGGATAACGGGCGTAGAAATCTCCGGCGCATACCGCTGAAAATGAAAGCCGTACCGAGCCGTGCTGGGCGCGTAGTGCTTCAGCACCGCCCGGCCGGCCGGGTCTTCCCTATCGGGGCGCGGGGCGGCGGGGTGCAGCACGGCGCTTTGGTGGCTGAGGGCCACGCAGGGCACGTGCCGCATTTTGCAGGCCCAGCTGCTCACCGGCTCAAAATCACTGATTACCAAATCATACTCTTCCACCGGCAGGTGCCGCACCTCGTGCAGAAACCTGGCTGAATTGAATTGCCCGAACGTCTTCACGAAGTTGATGCCGCCCTTTTTACCAAACACAAAGCCCATGCCCTGCGCCTTGTACTTCACCGCAAACGGCAGCGGCAAATCGGCGGGCGGGCCGCTCACCAGCACGTCGAGCTGCTCGCAGCGGCTTTGCAGCAGCGGCACCACATCGAGCGCCCGGCTGAGGTGTCCATTGCCAGTGCCCTGGATGGCGTAAAGTATTCGGGACATTTAAGGATGGTTTTATAATTCTATTTGCACAGGACGGTCATGCAGAGCGCAGCGAAGCATCTTTACCGCAGTAGTAATTGATTAGTGTCGAGGTAAAGATGCTTCGCTGCGCTCTGCATGACGTTATTCAACGCCACCGTTTACGCCTTAATCTTAAACTCGGCCAACAATCCCTCCAACAGCTGCGCCGGGTGGGCATCGGCCAGCTCCTCGGCGGCGTCGGCTGCTTCTGCTTCGGCGGCCTGTTGCATGGCTGGGTCGTCGTTGTAATAATAAAGCTGCCAGCCGGCTTCGGCCGTATATTCCAACGCCGTCAGGTTTTCCACCCAATCGCCGGAGTTCAGGTAAATCACCTCCCCTTTCCCGGTATTCAGGGTCTTAATTTCGGGCTGGTGAATGTGCCCGCAGGCCACGTAGCGGTAGCCTTCATCGGCGGCGATGGTGGCGGCCGTTTCTTCGAAGTTGCTCACCGCCGCCACCGCCGATTTCACCCGCTCCTTCACCCGCTTGCTCAGCGCCACGCGGGGCCGGCCCAGCTTGGCCAGCCCGTAGTTCACGAAGCGGTTTATCAGAATCAATAAATCGTAGCCGTGGCCGCCCAGCTTGGCCAGCCAGCGCGAGTGCCGCATGGTCACGTCGAATACGTCGCCGTGGAACAACCAGGTGCGGCCGTGGGGCAGGTCGAGCACCAGCTTGTTATCGAGCCGGAAATGGCCCAGCTTCAGGCCGGCAAATTTGCGCAACAGCTCGTCGTGGTTGCCGGTGAGGTAATGAATTTTCACGCCCTTGGCGGCCAGGCCGGCCAGGTAGCGCACCACCCGCATGTGGGCCGGCGGCCAGTAGTTTTTGCTGAACTGCCAGATGTCCACGATGTCGCCGTTGAGCACCAGCACCTGGGGCCGGATGCTCTTGAGGTAACGCAGCAGCTCGGTGGCGTGGCAGCCATACGTGCCCAGGTGCACATCGCTGATAACGGCCACCTGCACCCGACGCTTGCGGCGGGCCTTGGGCCGGGATGGTTCGGCGGGAATAATTGCCGGGTTTTTAGGCATCGAAACCGGTACTGCAATCATGCGGCAGTTGAATGACTAAACCGTCCCCCACGCGCTGGCCCCACCGAGCGACGCGGCCGAACGGCCGGCCCCGCCGTGCGCCGGCCAAACTCGCCCCCCAAAGCCGAGCGCAGGCTGCCCAGCGTGTGCAGCGCAAAAGCCACCCACAGCGCCAGTTGAAACAACTCGTACACGAGCCAGCGCCCCAGACGGCGCAGCCCCGAAATCAAAGCCGGGAAGTGCATAGCAGGAAAGGTTATAACCAGTGAAAATCCTGCTTTCAAAGGTCAGGCCATTCAATTAAGTCTTGATTACGGGTGTATTACGCTTAAATCAATTTGTATATCGACAACGCAGTCCAATTCTGCCGAATCAGAATTTTGCCGGATTTCGGCGGGGCTTCCGTTTCTTTGTTGCCCCAATTATTGGTTGGCGAACATCCCCTTATTTCATTCCTCATTTTACCGCTTATTATGCAGTTTCTACCCCGTTTGGCCCGTCATTTCTTCGTTGTGGGCCTGCTCCTGCTGTGCGCCGGGGCGGCGCTGGCCCAGCCCACCGGCAAGGCCGCCAAAGGCCGCAGCCGCTACACCTTTGCCCAGCGCGACTCGGAGTCGCCCTACGTGAAGAACCTGACCAAAAACACCGACGAGGAGCAGGACGTCGACGGTTCCTTCACCCGCCTCGGCTACCGCTCCTACACCGACATGCTTACGGAAATAACCCACCTCAAAAAGCTGCACGACTGGGCCGATACCACCTACCAGCGCCGCGTGGCCGCCATTCCGCCCGGCGGCGCGCTGGTCGTCATCGTGCACCGCCAGGGCCCCAAGGGCGTGGAAATGTCCAACCTCACCCTCACCACCACCGACAAAGCCGGCAAGGAAGTCTTCACCCAAACCCTGGCCCCCGCCACCGGCCGCTTCTTCGGCCGCGACCTCTACCAGGGCAAAGCCGTCATCCCCTTTCCCAAAATGGACCCGCAGGAGCTCAACGTCAGCATCCGCGACGCGAAGCTGTACCAGACGTTTGATTACACCCTGGAACTGCCGGCGGCGCAGTAGCCGCAATAGTTTCTTTTCACTTCAGTGGGGCGACATTCGCAGCGGCGGGTGTCGCCCTGTTGCGTTTTTGTGTGCGCAATAATCAATTACAGTCCCAGTTGAAGCGGAATGAAGCGAAAAATTACTCTCCTCTTCTCCTTGTTACTTCTGGGGCTATGGATTGCCTTCAGTTGGCCCACCTATCGTTACCCCACGCCGGCAGCACTCCGCCAAAAAGCGCATTACCTGGAGCGTATCATCCAGGCGCCGGCTAGTCAGTCGCCAGAATTGGACGCGCTGGGCAATGCGGAGTGGTCCTTGTTCTCCATGTCGTATTCGACGTACGCTTTTACCAACATGGCGCAGTTGGACAGCAGCTTTCGACCCGAAGCCGCGCGTTATACCGCTCTGGCCATTCAGAAAATGTTGACGGGCAGCATTGCCCAATCCTTTCGCAATCCCAATGCCGCCGTCCCGGCCGATTCCGTTACCTCGGTGCTCTACCTTGGGCATCTGAATCTGATGCTCGGCTGCCACCGCCTGCTCGACCCGGCTTCTCCCTATAAAGCATTGCACGACTCCCTTTCTGCCAGTCTGCACCGCCGGCTAGTCAGCGCGCCCAATCATTGCCTCGAATCGTACCCCGGTGGGGTATGGGTCCCCGATAATACCGTGGCCCTGGCCTCGCTGCAAATTCATAGTAACCTGACCGGCAGTCCCTATCATGCCTTCTGCCAGCAGTGGCTAGCTTATGCCCGCCAGCACCTCTCCGACCCGCAAACGGGCCTGCTCCTTTCCAAACCGGCCACCCGCCACCAGGCAGCTGAAGAACCCCGCGGCTCACATCTGGGCTGGAGTATTTTCTTTCTCTACCGCTTCGCCCCCGCCTACGCCGCCGAGCAATACCGAGGCTACCAACAGCATTTCAGCACCAACTTCGGCGTCTTGCGACTCTACCACGAGCGCATCGGCCGCTATGAAACCAGTGAGGGCGACGTCGATAGCGGCCCACTAATTCTGGGCTATAGCATCCCAGCCAATGCCTTTGCCTTCGGCGATGCGGTAGCGCTACGCGACTGGCGCAACGCCTAGCGACTGCGCCGGGTCATCAGTTTTGGCAGCCGCGAAGTAGCGACGCCGCAGGAAATATCCTATGGCGTCCGCTTCGTGGATTTGTCCGTCAGCCCGCTGGCTGAAGCGCTGTTATTAAATGCCGAAACAATGACACCCTGGCAAATTCCTTTCCGGAACCAATAGTTAGTTTCGGCTTAACCATACCAAAGGACTCTGCACGGGTAGTCGGCACAACTACCGCCGCAGCCGCACCCACTGCACGGCAATCACCGTCTTCGCATCGCGCAGCGGCTCAGCTACCAGCGCTTCCCAGCTCAGCTCCACCATTTCGATGTTCTCGTGTTCCTCGGCCAGCCCGCCGCCGTCCCCAGAGCGGTGGCTCACTTCGGCGTAGTACACGGTGATTTCCTCGGAGCTGGTGCCCGGCGAGGGCCAGATGCACACGATTTCCTCCAGCTTGTCGACCTCGTAGCCCAGTTCCTCGTGAATCTCGCGGCGCACGGCCGTTTCGGGGGCTTCGTTGCCGTCAATCATGCCAGCGGCAATTTCCAGAATTTCCGCTTCCGGGCCGATGCGGAACTGGCGGGTGAGCACGTACACCTGCCGGGCCGTGTCGTAGACCAGCGCGGCCACGGCCCTGCCGGGGGCGAACTGCTCGCGTTTGAGCTGGTGCTCGCCGTCCTGAACGATTAGCTGGTTGACTTTGTAATGGCCATTGAAGACCCGGGTGCGCTCGATAATCTGCATCGTCGGATTTGTGTGTTGTACCTTTGTTGTCACCAGGGCCGCCGTCGGAGCAGCCCGCTGCCCGGCTGCGTCGGGCAAAGCCCCGCGCCTCGGCTGTCTCCGCGAAGTAAGCGCACCTCACCCCAATTCCTCTTCATTCAGGGAATCTGACGGCCTCCGACGAGCCTTCAAACCCCGCCCACGCCCGGCCTCGTCCGGCGTGGCCATGCCCGCCTGTGCAGCCTCGCAGGCTCAACAACCTATTGCGCAGACTGCTGTCTGCCAGCCCAATACCAGCGTACCCAGTACCAATCCCGACCTATGACGTTTGACGAGTTAAACCTGATTGACCCCATTCTCAAAGCCCTCAAAGAAGAAGGCTACACCACCCCTACTCCCATCCAGGAGCAGGCCATTCCCCACGTCCTGGAAGGCAAAGACCTGCTCGGCGTGGCCCAGACCGGTACCGGCAAAACGGCTGCCTTCACCGTGCCCATTCTGCAGGTGCTGCACCGCACGGCCCAGGTTGCTAACCATTCTTCGCGCGCCATTCGCTGCCTCGTGCTCACGCCCACGCGCGAGCTGGCCATCCAGATTAACGAAAGCTTCGGCGCCTACGGCCGCCATTTGAGCCAGATTCGTCACACCGTTATTTTCGGCGGCGTAGGCCAGAACCCGCAGGTGCAGGCCCTCAAGCGCGGCGTGGAAGTGCTCATCGCCACTCCCGGCCGCCTGCTCGACCTCATGAACCAGGGCTTCGTGGACCTGCGTCAGGTAGAAGTGTTTGTGCTCGACGAAGCCGACCGCATGCTTGACATGGGCTTCATCAACGACATCAAGCGCATCCTGCCCAAGCTGCCTACCAAACGCCAGACCCTGTTTTTCTCGGCCACCATGCCCGGCCAGATTCAGGAGCTCGCCGCCACCATTCTGCGCCCCAACCCGGTTCGCGTGGCCGTAACGCCCGTCAGCAGCACCGCCGATACCGTTACCCAGTCGGTGTACCTGGTGGAAAACAACGACAAGCCCGCCCTGCTCCGCCACATTCTCGAGGACAAAGGCATCAAGCGCGTGCTCGTCTTCACCCGCACCAAGCACGGGGCCGACAAAGTAGTAAAAGCCCTCTCCGCCAATCAGATTCCGGCCGAAGCCATCCACGGCAACAAGAGCCAGAACCACCGTCAGCGCGCCCTGTCGAACTTCAAAGCCGGCAGCACCCGCGTGCTGGTTGCCACCGACATCGCCGCCCGCGGCATCGACGTGGACGAGCTGACCCACGTCATCAACTACGAAATTCCGAACGAGCCCGAAACCTACGTGCACCGCATTGGCCGCACCGGCCGGGCCGGCGCTTTCGGCACCGCGTTTTCCTTCGTCGAAGACGAGGAGCGCGCTTACCTCCAGGATATCCAGAAGCTTATTAGCCGCCAGATTGACGTGGAGGCCGAGCATCCCTTCGTGTCGGGCCGCATCAAGCCCGTGATGCTGCACGGCAACGAACGCATCATCCGGCCCAAGGGTCCGGCTGGCCGTCCGGCCCGCTCCGGCCCCCGCGAGGGCGGTAATGGCGGCGGTCGTTCGGGCGGTGGCCAGGGCGGCGGGCGCTCGGGTGGCGGGCGCGGCGGCGAACGTCCCAGCGGTGCCGGCAACGGCGGTGGCCGGCCCAGCGGCGAGCGCAGCCGTCCGGCCGCACCAGCCAGCAACGGCCAGTCCGATACCGCGCGTCGCTTCGGCAGCGGCGGGGCCCGTGTGAACGTAGGCGGCAACCGCGAAGGCGGCGACATGGGCGGCCGTCGCCGGGGCGATGCCGGCGGCACGCGCCGTGGCTCGTTCTAAGTGCCAATCCCAACTAAAAGCAGAAGGACCCGGAAAACTTTTTCTGGGTCCTTCTGCTTTTTAGGGCTGATTACTTGCTTTTTCCGCGAATAATTCCTCCGTTTATATGGCCCAGCCCACGCTCCCCGTTATCCAGGCCCTACGCGACACGGCCCAGCGCCTTGCCACCCAGGCTCCATACCAGTGGGGCCACATGGGCAGCTGCAACTGTGGCCACCTCGCCCAAACCGTCACGCGCCTCACCAAGGCTGAAATCCACGCCCGGGCCATGCAACGCTACGGCGACTGGGAACGCCAGATTACCGACTACTGCCCCACCAGCGGCCTGCCCATCGACCAGACCATCGACGAGATGCTGGCCCTCGGCTTCAGCCGGCGCGACCTCACCCACCTCGAGCGCATCTCCGACCCCACCATCCGGGCCGCCATTCCTTTCGAACGCCGCGACGCCCTCCGCCACAACCAGCGCGACGATGTAGTGCTCTACCTCAGCACCTGGGCCGACCTGCTGGAGCGTGACCTGCTGGCCGGCATCAGCCTGCCAAACTTCGATGCGGTTCCCGTTCCCACTCCGGTACTAGCCGCCGCTCGCTGAGTCATTAGGGCCAACATGGCTCGCTAACAACACAGAAAAAGCCCCCGCCGAAAATCTGGCGGGGGCTTTTTTATTTTTCAGTCAGGTAGCTGCGAAGCCGGCTCTTGCCTTAGTTGCGGGTCACGTTGGAGCGCTGGGCTTCGCGGTAGCCCTCGGCGCGGTGGGCGCGTTTGTAAGCGGCATCAGCGGAAGGGTCTTTCTCAGCCTCAGCGGCATCGGGGGCCTGGGCGCAAGAGGCCGTCAGGAGCATGGCCGTTGCGGCGGCCAACCAAAGATTCGTGCGGGTCAGTTTCATGCCACGAAGGTAGACCACGGCCGCCAAACGAACAACCCGGCCAGCAACGGGACCCGCACCCTCAGGCACTCCCGGCCACATTAGTGCCCTGGTACCAGGCTACCCTCGTGATGCAGCAAAAGCAGATTACAACCATTTACAATTGATAACAGCACCTCATGCCAACCCCCACACAGGACGCATGCGGCTGGCGCAACCCGCAACCTTTCAAAAGTGGAAGAATAGCTTTCCCGCCTGCTCTAAAATAGCCTATCCAAGCCGCAAAAGACAGGCTCATCATGTTAGCACCCGACAATCACGCCCAAATTACTCTTAGCACTTAACAAGGATGATTATTTTAGTCAGCATGTCAACTGCGTTAGCAGCAATGTGTGTCCTTGCGGTGTAACACTCATTGTTCGGTTGCTCAAAAATCTAGGATTATCATGTCTTCAACTCCCGTTTCAAGGCCGTAATCCCCAGCGCGTAACGCCAAACCTTTGCTTCTATTAGCTTAGTATAACTTATTGAAAAACCGCACAAAATGCAATCAGAAATCCTTCTTATACGTATCCTCGAATTATCCCCACAAAAATTAGCAGTCTATGCAATTACATATTGCTGTATCAAAGACTACTCAGACACTAGCGTCAATACTATCGGAAGCCGCCAAAGGGCAACCCCAAGGGCATGACAAATTGAATGATACTCATTCAAACCCCAAAACGTTAATTCAGATAATGCAGACTCAAAGTCTGCCTGCAGCCGGGATTTTAATAATAGGCTACAGGCAGACAGGCCAAAGAAAGTTGCGGTGAAACCCCGTTCCGCACGCCCTACATGGCCCTCCTTTTCCTATCCTCCTGCCCTTAGCTATACGCTAAACTGAACCGGACAGATTCCATTCCTCGTGACCCGATACGCTTCGCCAGCACTCCGCCGCAAAGAGTTTGGAGCATCGGAATGTGGTTCTACCACCCACCCGGAAAGTTACTCGGGCTGATAATCGGCAAATGAACCGTCGCGGTAGAAAATCACAATCCGGCGGATGGGCTTATCTCCGCCCGCAAACAGCGCCGATGCTAAGGCCGCACCGGGCTTCTCATCGCCCGGCACCGGCGGAGGCAGAGTTGTCGTAGCAGGCACTTCTGCCAAAGGCGTGGGGGAGGAAATAGGCGCGTAGGCGGCATTGCCCTGAACCGCAGCTGCCGCCTGAGGCAGCCCGGCCGTCACTGCCAAGGGTTGCGGTTGCGAGGGAGCAACCTGCTGAGCCTGCGGCGATGCATCTAACGATACTGCACTGGCTACGAAGCGTTTGGGGACAACCTGGTTACGGTTCGGGACCGTGGTGCTGGCACGCAACGGAGCTGCAATGGGCATAGCAGTGCTGGCAGGCTGCTGCTCAGCGTGTTGCCTACTGGAGGCAGGAGCCTCAGCGGCAGCATGCACATTGGCTTGGGTACGCTGCTCGTCGGCCATAACGGCTACTGGCCGAGGAGCAGCCGATGCAACCGCTATCATAGCGTCGCCCGAAGGCAGGGGCGCGGCGCTGCCCCCGGCTAGCATAGGCCCGGTACCGTTCAGCAGCCACGGCATGGCCAAATCGGGCATAGCGGCCAGAATGCGCTGGACAACTTCCAAGCTCGGCTTGTTGCGCCCCGACAGAATGTGACTGACAATGGGCCGCGCCACGCCGATAACATCCGCAAACTGCGTAGGCGTGAGTTGTCGGCTTTCTAATAGGGTTCTGATACGCTCAACCATAGCTGGAATTTAATTACAAATGTAGCGCCTGAAATTAATAGCGGCAGAACTCCGGCTCAATGCCGTTGATTACAATTGTATGCACATGGATTTGCGCACCCTGTTTACATCTGTAAAACATTTGGAAATTCCAGTCCCTCAACTGTCCTTTAAACAAATGTAATCAGCCCAAATGCGCAAATCATTCCGCCCTGGCACGCTTCGACGCTTCATCATTAGAGTCCGTTGCCCTGTATCCCGGCAGTTTTTTTCGGGAGTCAACAGGACCCAATAATGAGCTGAACACATGGATTTCTTGTCCGATTCATCTCTTTGTTTGCACCTATTACCTGGAACAACGACACAAAAAAGGCCCGGCAACTTCTCAGTTACCGGGCCTTTTGAAGCTGTCAGCGCCTCTGTAGATGGAGGCACAAGCCAGTTATAGCTAGTCGAAATACTCGCGGGCAAGCTTTTTATCCAGCCCGTAGATGTCGTCGCGGAAGTGCGGATGCCCATCAGCATCGGCCCAAGCCGTGAAATACACCAGGTAAACGGGCAGCTTTTGCTTGAGGGTAATATACTTTTCGTGGCGGGTTGCAATGGAATCCAGGATGGTGGCCTTGTCCCATTCGGGCCGGTCGCGCAGCAGGTAAGTGGCCAGCTTGATGGGCTCGGAGAGGCGCACGCAACCGTGGCTGAAGCTCCGGTTACTCTGCGAAAACAACTCATCGTGGGGCGTGTCGTGCAGGTAAATGTCGTTCGAGTTGGGGAAGATGAACTTCACATCGCCGAGGTCATTCTGGGGCCCGGGGCGACGGCGCAGCGTGTACTTGAACGTTGCCTGCGTCACGTTGGCCCAATCGATAGTGGCCGGGTCGATGATGGTGGCCTTGCGGCCGTAGCCTTTCACCACCTCCATATCGAGGCGGTCGAGGTAGTGGGGGTCGGCCACGAGTTTATCGCGCAGCTCATTGTCGATGATGCTAAACGGCACATTCCAGTAAGGCGCCAGCACCACGTACTCCATTTTGTCGCTGAACACCGGCGTTTCGTGCAGCACTTTGCCCACGATAACGCGCATATTGAAGGCCTCTTTGTTGCCCTCAATCACGTGCAGCGTGTACTCGGGAATGTTCACGAGGAGGTAGTTCGGTTCAAATTTTTTGGGCAGCCAGCGCCAACGCTCCATGTTCAGAATGAGCTGGTCGATGCGCGTGCCGATGGGCACGTTGAGCTGCTTCAGCGTCTCCCCGCTGACGATGCCAGTCGGCTTGAGGCCGGCATCCTGCTGAAATAATTTGACGGCCTGCACCAGTTCGGGGTCGTAAACCTGGGCGGCGGGGACCGCAGCGACCGGTGTTCCGGGCTGGGCAGGGTTGGCTGGGGGCGTGCTGGCGGCAGCCCCACCGGCGCTATCTAGCAGGCGCTTGCGCAGGGCTGCTACAGCTGGCGAGGTGGCCCCGGGTTTCAGGTTGAGATTGGCGGGGAGAGTGGGCCAGCCGCCGGCACGCTCTTGGGCGCGGTAGGTGGCGAGAGCCTTTTTCAGCTGGTCGTACTCAGGGTGCAGCGGGGCAAATTCGTAGTAGTTATAACGGCTTTTGCGCTCGCCCAGGAAGGTGAGCAGGGCCTTATTGAGTTTGATTTTATTGGGCTTAACCTGCCACGATGAGTCCTTTTTGTCGCGCGGGTTGGCCACGCCCCGATAGTAGTCGTTGGCCCATTTCATGTACGTGCCGGTCAGGGCAATATCAATTTGCCGCTCCAGCGCGTTGCGGCGCACAGAGTCGGCCCGAACCTTTTCAAGCTCTGCCAGCATCTTGGATATATCCTTAATCTGGTAGTCTTTAGGGTCAAGCCCCTCGTTTGCAGCTTTAGCAGTTATATCCTGCAATGTCTTCACTCGCTCTACCGGTTGGTGGTCTTTGAACCAAGCGAGTTTGAAGCCCCGCTCCCGGTAGAAGCGGCGCGCCGGTAGCAATTGGGCCTTGAACCGGGGTTCGGCCTGGAAAGCTTTGATAACCTCCGTGCTGTCGAGCCGAGGCTGGGGGCCGGCCACCGTGGTCACCGACGAGTCGGCCGCCGTTTGGCCGGCGGTCTGGTTCTGCGAGTCGGAACCGCAGGAGGCAAGGGTAGTGCTGCCAAGGGCTGCCAACAGGAGCAGCCACAGCAGGGAAGTAATTCGGAGGAGAAAAGTCATTGAAGGGAATAAAGCGGGCGGAAAAATAGCCTCGGCTGTGGCCGAAGGCTGGGCGTTGTACTGACAGGCTGCTGGCAGGGTTGCGCCGGGCCGCCCGCAGGCAGTCCGGTTGCAAAGTACGCCATTGCGAGGCACAGCGTGCTACCGCAGGGCCGGAATCGTGCCAATTCCGGGTAAAAATTGCCGCTCGGAATACCGGGTCGACTGGAATAGCCGTATTTGGCGGAGCATAGCCGGCTTCCGGCAGCTCCTGGCGGGCACTCCGTGCCTCCTGATGAGTCCAATGCACCGCTCCGGCTGTTATTTGGGGCCGGTATTTAGCGAGGCACTGGCGGACATCATCTGCTATTTCCCACCCGACTTTTTCGAATTCCTCTTCACCATTTCCCGCATGACATTTTCTGCTTCCGCCCCCGCTGCCCTGCCCACCGACCCGCATAGCTACGCCGGTAGCAGCCCAATGCGGGTGCGCCACCTCGCCCTGGACCTGGTGGTCGACTTCGCCCAGCACATCCTAACCGGCACCGCCACCTGGCACCTCGCCAATCCCGGGGCAGCGGCCGAGCTCGTGCTCGACACCCGCGACCTGACCATTGAAACCATAGAGTTGCTCGATGCCGCCGCCCAGGCCACGCCTGCCAACTTCGCACTGGATACGCCCGATGCCATACTAGGCCAGGCGCTGCGGGTGGCGCTACTGCCCACTACCACGGCCGTCCGTATTCGCTACCGCACGGCCCCGCACGCGGCGGCTTTGCAGTGGCTGCAACCGAAGCAAACGGCCGGGACCGAGCCCTTCCTCTTCACGCAGTCGCAGGCCATTCTGGCGCGCACCTGGCTGCCATGCCAGGACTCGCCGGGCATCCGCTTCACCTACGAGGCCACGGTGCGCGTGCCCGCCCACCTGCTCGCCCTGATGAGCGCCGAGAACCCGCAGGAGCGCAATGCCGCCGGCGAGTATGGCTTCCGCATGGAGCAGCCCATTCCGGCCTACCTCATGGCACTGGCGGTAGGCGACCTGGCCTTTGCGCCGCTCAGTAACCGGACCGGCATCTATGCTGAGCCAGCCACGCTGCCGGTGGCGACCCACGAGTTTGCCGACCTCGAAAACATGGTGGCCGCTGCCGAACAACTGTACGGCCCCTACCGCTGGGAGCGCTACGATTTGCTGTTGCTCCCCCCCTCCTTCCCCTTCGGGGGCATGGAAAACCCTCGATTAACATTTGTAACACCCACTATCCTCGCGGGCGACCGCAGCCTGACGAGTTTGGTGGCGCATGAGCTGGCGCATTCGTGGTCGGGCAACCTGGTTACAAATGCAACGTGGAATGATTTCTGGCTTAACGAGGGATTTACGGTGTATTTTGAGCGCCGCATCATGGAACATTTGTATGGCAGCGAATACGCCGACATGCTCCAAGTACTAGGCCGGGCCGCGCTGCATCACACCATTGAGGAAATCGGGGCGGCCAGTCCCGATACTCATCTGCACCTGGCCCTGGCCGGCCGCGACCCCGACGAAGGCCTCACCGAGATTGCCTACGAGAAAGGCTGCGCCCTGCTCCTGACGCTGGAGTCGCTCATTGGCCGGCCCCGGCTCGATGCCTTTATTAAGGAGTACTTCGCCCGCTTCAGTTTTCAGGCGATGGACACGGCCACTTTTCTGCACTACCTCCGCGCCGAGCTGCTGAACCAGGAGCCCGGCCTTGAAGCCCGCCTGAACCTGGCCGCCTGGGTCGACGGCCCCGGCCTCCCGCCCAACGCGCCCGTGCCCACATCTCGGCGCTTCGATAAGGTCGACCAAACCCTGGCCAACCTGGGAGCCGGCACCGCGCCGGCCGACCTCCGCCCGGTTACCACCGAGTGGAGCAGCCACGAGTGGGTCCATTTTCTGCACGGCCTCTCCCCGACCCTGGCGGCCGAGCAGTTGGCGGCGCTGGACGCGGCCTTTCACTTCACCACTTCCGGCAATGCCGAAATTCTGGCGGCTTGGTTTCCGCACACGCTGCGGGCCGGCTACGCGACGGCCGACGAAGCCGTGAAAAAATTTCTGCTTCACGTGGGCCGTCGCAAATTTGTGGTCCCGCTCTACCAGGCCTTGCTGGCTACGCCCGATGGCCCGGCGCGGGCCCATGCCATCTACACCGAAGCCCGGCCCAACTACCACTCCGTGACGACCGGCACGCTCGATGCGCTGCTCGCCACCCGGGCCGAGCGTCATTAATCCCCATCCGGCCCGAACTTTGCCTCAGGCTTTAGACCGGCCGCTATCTGGCCATTTTGTTTTTGCATCACTCCGTAATTTCCGCCATCCGTTGAAAACCATCATTCCGCTCGGCAAGCTCATCGCCGTGGGCGGCAACGAGGACAAGGGCACGTACCCCAACCCCCGGACCCGCCGCAAGTATTACCTCAACTTTTTCGAGTTGGGCATCCTGAAGCGCATCGTGCTCGAAACCGGCAAAACCGACCCGCGCATCGAAGTCGTCACCACCGCCTCCATGATTCCGGAGGAAGTCGGGCCGATTTACACCGGCTCCTTCGCCATGCTCAACTGCCTGAACGTGGGCATCATGGACATTCGCACGCCCGAGGATGCCCGCCAGCCCGAGTACCTGGAGCGCATGCTGGCCGCCGACGTGGTCATGTTTTCGGGTGGCAACCAGTCGCGCCTGCGCGAGATGTTCGGCGAAACCGATTTTCTTGACCGCATGATTCAGCGCTACTACGCCGAGCCAAATTTTGTGATTGCCGGCACCAGCGCCGGGGCCATGGCCATGTCGCACTACATGATTCGCGGCGGCTCGGTGCCCGATGCCCTGCTGAAAGGCGCCGTAAAAATGGGCGTCGGCCTGGGCCTGCTGCCCGCCGCTATCGTCGACTCGCACTTTGTGAAGCGGGGCCGCTTCGGCCGGCTCATCGAGTCGGTGGCGCTGCACCCCAAGCTCATCGGCATTGGGCTGGGCGAAGATACCGGCGTGCTCATCACCGAAGGCAACCTAGTCGAAACCATTGGCTCTAACCTGGTTATCATCCTCGACGGCCACAATATTCAGCACAACAACGCCGCCGCCGCCAAAAAAGGCACGGTGCTTTCCATCGAAAACGTGACCATGCACGTCCTGGCCAAAGGCAACGTGTACGACATGCGCGAGCGGAAATTCTATCCCAGCAAAGATGTGCTGGCCCCCGCCGTTGCCCCGAGCGTAGCCATTGATGTTACGCCCGTCGGATAAAAAAGTCCTGCATTTTACCAGGCGAAGCCCATTCATTGCATAAATGAATGGGCTTTTTCTTTTCGTCGCCGCATTTTTGCCGTAAGCGACTCAAGTATTACCCGGTTGCATTGGCACAGTGGGCTGCTTTTGACGCTTTTCCACCCAACTTAAATTATATGAATTACCGCAAGCTCGGCAAAACCCAATTTTCAGTTTCAGAAATCAGCTTGGGCACCTGGCAGGTCGGCGGCAAGTGGGGCGACCCGTTCAACCATGCCAACGCCGATAAAATCCTGAACGCCGCCGCCGATGCCGGCATCAATTTCATCGACACGGCCGATGTATACGGCGACGGCGAAAGTGAGCAAGCCGTGGGCCGGCTGGTGCGCGCCCGCTCCGAGCGCATTTTCGTGGCCACCAAGTGCGGCCGTCGCCTGCAGCCCCACACGGCAGAGGCCTACCAACCTGCCGTGCTCCGCCAGTTCGTGGAAGACAGCCTGCGCAATATGCAGTTGGAAACCATTGACTTGATTCAGCTACACTGCCCGCCTACGGAAGTTTATTACCGCCCCGAAATATTTGGGGAGTTCGACCGCCTGCGCGAAGAAGGCAAAATCCAGCACCTCGGCGTGAGCATTGAGAAAGTGGAAGAAGGTCTGAAAGCCATCGAATTCCCCAACGTGACCACGGTGCAGCTGATTTTCAATATGTTTCGCCAGCGGCCGCCGGAGTTGTTGTTCAAAGAAGCGGCCCGCCGCGACGTTGGCCTGATTGTGCGGGTACCGCTGGCCAGCGGCCTGCTCACCGGCAAGTTCTCGCCGCAAACCCATTTCTCCGCCGACGACCATCGCAATTTTAACCGGCACGGCGAAGCCTTCGACAAAGGCGAAACCTTCTCCGGTGTGGATTACGAAACCGGCTTGGCCGCGGTGGAAGAGTTGAAACACGTTTTCGGGCCGCAGGCGCCCCTCGCGGCCCAGGCGCTGCGCTGGATTCTGATGTTCGACGAAGTAAGCTGCGTCATCCCCGGTGCCTCCCGCCCCGAGCAGATTCTCTCGAACCTGCAGGCCGCCGAGCTTCCTGCCCTGTCGGCCGAGCAAATGCAGGCCGTGCGGCAGATATACGACGAGCGAATCCGGCCGCTGGTACATTATAGCTGGTAATCGCAACCGGTACGCAGCCCCCAAAGTACGTCCTGCTGAACGCAGCCGCAGCAGGACGTACTGGCTTTCGAACAACCGAAAGCTAATCCTTATAAATAGCCACCATTGCCTCGCCTCCCTTAACGCGGCTGGCCCGGTACATTCCTTCCGAATTAAACGGCAGTGTAGTGTTGGCCGCTGCGTCCACGGCAATCAGGCCGCCCTCCCCGCCCACGGGGGCCAGCTTGTCCTGCACCACAATGCGGGCCGCCTCTTCCAGCGACAACCCTCTATATTCCATTAAACAAGCCACGTCGTAAGCCGCCACCGCCCGAATAAAATATTCCCCATTGCCGGTGCAGCTGATGGCGCAGCGCGCATCGGCCCAGGTGCCGGCCCCAATGAGGGGCGTGTCGCCGATGCGGGAATAACGTTTGTTGGTCATGCCGCCGGTGCTGGTGGCAGCGGCCAGGTGGCCGTGCTGGTCGCGGGCCACGGCCCCCACGGTACCTTTTTTCCAATTCGGGTCCGCCACGCCCGAAAAGGTGTCGGGCTCCTCGAGCGGCGCTACCGGAACCGGGCGGGCCTGGCTGTGGTCGAGGCGCATGCGACCTTCGCGCAGGGCTTCCTGCAATTGATTGTAGCGGTGCTGGGTGAAGAAATACTCCACGGGCTGCAGCGGCAGGCCGTACTCAAGCGCCAACTCGTCGGCTCCCGGATAGCCCAGTAGCACGTGCTCGGTTTTTTCCATCACCAGCCGCGCCGCCCGAATGGGATTTTGCACCTGGCGCACGCCAGTTACGGCGCCGGCCAGTTTGTTGTGGCCGCTCATGAGGGCGGCGTCCATTTCGTGGTGGCCGTCGTGGGTGAACACAGCCCCGCGCCCGGCGTTGAACAGCGGGCAGTCTTCGAGGCTGCGCACGGCGGCTTCCACGGCGTCGAGGGCAGCGGCGCCATCGCGCAGCATATCGTAGCCGGCGGTGAGGGCCGCCTCCAGCGCCGCGCGGTAGAGCTGTTCATCGGCGGGAGAAAGCGACGCGCGGGCGATGGTGCCGGCACCGCCGTGGATGGCAAGGGCGAACATATATATAAGGAGTAAAAATGTCGGGAGAAATGCGCCCGCAAAGGTAGCCGGAGGGAACGGCGGCGGGGCCGCTTGCGTTTTTTTTCGTAGGTTTGATGTTCAAGTCTACACATACAAAAACACCCCATTTTTATGGCATACGACGTAACCGGCCGGCTGCACGAAATATTTGACGAACAGCAGGTAAGCGAAAAGTTTCGCAAGCGCGAGTTCGTGCTGGAAGTCCAGGACGGCCAGTATCCGCAACACATTAAATTTCAGCTGACCCAAGATAAAGTTAGCCTCGTTGAGTCCTTCAAAATGGGCGACGAAGTGAAAGTAACGTTTGACCTGCGCGGCCGTGGCTTCAACAAAAACGGCCAGATGCTGTACTTCACCAACCTGGAAGCCTGGAAAATTGAGCCCGCCGGCGCTGCCAACTACAGCGGTGGTGGCCAGCAGCAAGCCGCGCCCCGCCCGGCTGCTCAAAACCAGAACCCCACGCTGCGCGCCCAGCCTTCGGCCGCGCCCATCGCCAGCGACGACGACAACGACCTGCCCTTCTAAGGCCAGCCGTTCGCACCGGTCGGTAGCTTAGCTACTTGATAATGCTTCTAAAAATGCCGCCTCCGGTACCCGGGAGCGGCATTTTTTATGTCCCATTTGCGTATAATATTCCATGGACTTACACGAGCTGATAGCACGGGGCGAGGGCGAAGCGCTGGAATTCAAGCAGAAAACCACGCACCCGCACCGCATTTCGCGCACCTTGGTTTCACTGGCCAACACCCGGGGCGGGCAGGTGCTGGTGGGCGTCGATGACGCGGGCCGCATTCTGGGTGTGCGCGATGCCGAGGAAGAATTATTTGTGCTGCGCGATGCTGCCGCACATTACGTTGCCCCGCCCCTGGTCGACTTGCACTTTCACGAAGTGGAGGAAGACGGCCGCATTGTGCTCATCGTAACCGTGCCCGAGAGTCCGCGCAAACCCCACCGCGCCCAGGTAGCGCCCAACGACTGGCGCGGCTACGTGCGCGTGCGCGACGCCAGCGTGCAAACCAGCGGCCTCACCGAGAAAGTGCTGGAACGCCAGCAGCCAGAATCCCGCTTCGAGCAAATCCCACTCAACAAGCAGGAGTTGGCCGTTATCGACTACCTGAAAAACCACCCCCGCATCACCCTGGCCCAGTTCATGAAGCTGGTCAATTTTGGCAAGCGCCGCGCCTACCAAACCCTGATAAAACTCGTGCTCCACGGCTACATCCGCCACCACGATAAGGAGAAAGAGCCTTACTATACCGTCTGAACCACGAATCCACGCGAATTTTGCGCATTCTGTGGATGGTAGATTTTAGGATTATTCAAAACAGAACAGCCTGCTCAATGAGCAGGCTGTTCTGTTTTGGTTCCGAAAAAATTCCAGCGCAAGCGGTGAAAAGCATGGTCCACAAAATCCGCGAAATCCGAAAAATTCGCGCGAATTCGTAGTCCGAATTACTCCTGCTTGCGGGCGCGGGCTACTTTCTTCTCTTCTTTCTCCGCTTTTTTCTCCTTCATGGTTTTTACGGGTTCTTTCTTTTTCTCTTTGCGGGCATCCTGCGCTTTGGCCATGATTGAAAAGAAGTTTAGGTGAGGGGTTGGGTTTCGGGGATTTCAACGCACGACCGGGCCGGCGTGTTGTGGTGGGCGAAGGTAGAAATTTTACCGAAAACCCGCTATAAAATGGGCAAATACCGCTCGCGGATGATATTGAGGTGGTGTCGCTCGTGGCCCGGCACCATGTAGAGCAGCGCCCTTACGGTGGCCGGGCCACCGTTGGCCGTGCCCCGCCGGTCCAGTTGCTCTTCGGTGAACGTGTCGAACAAGGCCACGGTGGCGGCGCGGGTGGCATCGTACTCGGCCAATAAACTGGCGATGGACCGGGCGTTGGCTCCGCTGTGCGCCACGTAGTCGTCCTGCTCGAAGCCGGGCAGGTTCTGGCCGTCATTGCGGGCAAAGCGCATGGCGCGGTAGGCGAATACCCGTTCAGAATCAATCTGATGCAGCAGCATTTCCTTCAGATTCCATTTACCGGGAGCGTATGCTTTTTCGGCCTGCTCTTCACTCAGCCCGGCAAAAACGGCGTGAATTTCGGCGGGTTGGGAGCGCAGCACCTCGCGCGGGTCGGCTTCGGCCGGTACAAGATTGATGTAGCCGGCGGCATAGGGAAGGAAGTCACCTTCGGCGGGGCGGGTCACAGACATGGGAGTTGGAATTGAATGATAATCAAGGACTACGGCAGTCGTCAAGGGTTGCCCGGCCGCGTTTTCAGGAGTTGGCAGCACCAGTGGCGCGGCGGCCGGCGCGACTGGCGGAGCCGAAAGGGGCAGGATGGCGGGGGCTAGGTGTGGGTCGAGTTGCAGGCGCACCACCGGCAGCGGAGCAGGCAATACAGCCGAACCATTCGCCTTTCCAAATGCCCAAATTAGGAAATCAGGCATCACCCGGCCCCAGGTGTCAGGGTGGTGATGGCCGCCTTCTACCTGCACGTAGCGCAGGGCATTTTGGGTATCTAATCCGCAGGCCACCAATTCGTCAATCAAATCCAGACAGTCTTCCACTGAATCGATGACGCCGTTTTCGTTGCGGTCGCCGCGCTCATCGAGCGTGCCTACCTGCAACCAGAAACGGTGGTTGGGATGCAGCCTACCGGCCCGCACCAGACCGTGCATAATGCGGTCGGCGGGCGTGTAGCCAGCCCCAACGGCCCGCTGCCGCCACCAAAACGAGCCCGAGAAAACGCCGGCCCGCTCAAACACCTCCGGATGGTGCCATACCAAATCGAAAGCCGACAGCCCCCCGAGCGAAAAGCCCGCCATTACCACTTCTGCCGGATTGGCCGAAACCTGGTAATGCGCTTGCGCAAAGGGCATAAGCTCTTCTAGCACGAACTGCGCATACGCCCCGGCCAGGCTGCCCCGGCCGTTGAAATCGGGGTGGTCGGCCGTGCCGTATTCCTGCACCCGCAGCTCGTTGGCGTGCATGCCTACTACTATAAAAGGCAGCACCGCTTCCCGGGCATACAGCGCATCGAGGGTGGCCTGCAGGTGCAGGCGCTCAAAATCCTGCCCATCATTAAGGTACAGTACCGGGTAAGAAGTGGGCGTGGCCAGGCCCGCCGGGGGCAACAAAATGCTCAACTCGACCTCGCGCGCCAGGAAGCTGGACGGTAGCACTTCCCGGCAAAGGCGAGTACCAACGGATGACAATGGGGGGCTGGTGGGGTCTGCAAGCATCAAACAAAGTAACGCCGCCCGGTTGGAATGCGCTCCGTAATCAAATAAAAACCGGATAAATGCAGCCGGTCCATGATTTCTTTACTAGTTTGCCACACCGCTCCCCAACTATTTCTCCGCTCCCTTCCCCCACCCCGTGCAAGAACAACACCGCCGCTTTTACTCGCACCACCTCGGCCAGGACATTGATATGCTGGTTTTTGGCACTTGGGGCTACCCCGTGGTCATTTTTCCCACGTCCGGTGGCCGCGAGTACGAGGCCCGCGACTTCAAGCTCATCGAGGCAGCGCGCCCGCTGGTGGAAGCCGGCCGGGTCAAGCTTTTCTGCATCGACAGCATCGACCAGCATTCCTGGTACGCCAAGCATTTGGAACCGCGCATCCGGGTGCAGAATCACGTTTTCTACGACCGGTTTCTGAGCGAGGAACTCGTGCCCATGCTCCAGCAGGAGTGCCACGTCGATAAAATCGCGGTGGCGGGGTGCAGCTTCGGCGGCTTTCACGCGCTCAATTTTGCGTTCCGTCATCCCAACCAAGTGGCGCATTTATTTACGATGGGCGCGGCCTTCGACATCCGCCAGTTCGTAGACGGCTACCACGACGACAACGTGTACTACAACAACCCGCCCGAGTACCTACCCGGGGCCTACAACGAGCATTTCCAGTGGATGAACATCATCCTGGGCACTGCCGAGCATGACTTCTGCAAGGAAGCCAACTTCCAGATGGCCCGTTTGCTCAGCGAAAAAGGCATTCATTACACGCTGGACGTGAAGCCGTTTGGCAACCACGACTGGCCCGTATGGCGCGAAATGTTCCCCCAATACCTCGCCACCATCGGCTAAACTGCCGCCGCTTTCGTACCCCTATCACTGCCCCAAAACACCTATTTACCTATGAAAAAAATTGGCATTCTCTTCGGACAGGAAAACACGTTTCCGCAAGCCTTCGTCGACCGTGTAAACGAGAAAGCTGTGGACGGCATCACGGCTGAGTTCGTGAAGATTGAGCAGGTAGAACAGGCCGTGCCCTGCGGCTACGACGTCATCATCGACCGCATTTCGCAGGACGTTCCGTTTTATCGCGCCTACCTGAAAAACGCGGCCCTCACCGGCACGTCCGTTATCAACAACGCTTTCTGGTGGAGCGCCGACGAGAAGTTTTTCAACAACGCCCTGGCCGTGCAGCTCGGCGTGCCAGTGCCCAAAACACTCCTGTTGCCCAGCAAGGCCCGCCCCGACGACACCACCGAAAACTCGTTCCGTAACCTGACCATGTTCAACTGGGAGCGCGCGTTCGAGCGCATTGGTTTTCCAGCGTTTATGAAGCCGCACTCCGGCGGCGGCTGGAAAAGCGTCTATAAAGTTGACAACCCCGAGGAAGCCTGGCGCGCCTACGACGAAACCGGCCAGCTGGTGATGCTGTACCAGGAAGCCATTGAGTTTGACGACTATTTCCGCTGCTACTGCCTGGGCGGCAAGCACGTGCTCATCATGCCCTACGAGCCGCGCAACGCCCCCCACGAACGGTACCAGACCACCATGAAAACCCAGGGCGAAGCCGGCCAGCAACTGCTTGACACCATCAAGGACTACACCCTGCGCCTGTGCCAGGGCCTGGGCTATGACTTCAACACGGTGGAGTTTGCCGTGCGCGGCGGGGTGCCCATCGCCATCGATTTCGGCAACCCCGCCCCCGACGCCGACGTGAACTCCGTTGGTGCTGAGAATTTTGAGTGGGTGGTTGAGCACGCCGCCCTGCTGGCCATTGAGCGCGCCCAGGCCAACCAGGCCGGGAAGACCAACCTCACCTGGGGCAGCTTTGTGCAGGACTCCGTAGCGGCCGCGCCCAAAAAATCTGCTGGCAGCCGTGCCGATGTGCAGGTAGGCAGTGCCGTGAGCGAAACCAATGACTTGGGCGCCACCGGCGCTCCTAAGGCCGCCGCCAAAAAAGCTGCGCCGAAGAAAGCGGCCAGTGCCCCGAAGCCCGTGCCACCCACCGGCGAAGTGCCCGTAGCCAAAGCCCCGGCCGCAAAAAAAGCCGCCGCCCCCAAAGCTCCGGCTGCTAAAAAAGCGAAATAGCCTGCCAATCAAGTAGCCGCGCCGCATCAGGCGCAGCTATGCTTGTCTCCTTCGTCCTTCCTTCAGTCGCCCCGTCCATGCCAACCCCCGTGTTTACCCTCGGCATCGAGGAAGAATTTCAGACCATTGACCCCGAAACCCGGGAGCTTCGCTCGCACCTTTCACAAATCGTCGAAAACGGCAAAATCACGCTCCACGAGCAGGTGAAGGCCGAAATGCACGAGGCCGTGGTGGAAGTGGGCACCAATATCTGCCAGAATATTGGCGAGGCGCGCACCGAGGTGCTGCACCTGCGTCGCCAGGTAATTGAGCTGGCCGACCGGCAGGGCCTGAAAATCGGGGCGGCCGGTACGCACCCCTTTTCGCGTTGGCAGGACCAGCCCATTACGCCCGATGTGCGCTACGATAAAATTGTGGAGGAATTACAGGAAGCCGCCCGCTCCAACCTCGTTTTCGGCATGCACGTCCACGTCGGCATCGAAAACCGGGAAATGGGCGTGTATATGATGAACACGCTGCGGTATTTCCTGCCGCATTTGTTTGCACTCAGCACCAATTCCCCTTTCTGGGAAGGCCGCGAAACCGGCTATAAATCCTTCAGAACCAAAGTATTCGAGCGATTTCCGCGTACGGGGATTCCGGGCTTTTTCCACAGCGCCAGCGACTACGACGAGTTTATCGCGCTACTGGTAAAAACCGGCTGCATCGACAACGGCAAAAAAATATGGTGGGACGTGCGCCTGCACCCCTTCTTCGACACCATCGAGTACCGCATCTGCGACATGATGATGCGCGCCGACGAAACCATTGCCGTGGCCGCCATCATGCAGGCGCTGGTGGCCAAAATATACAAGCTCAAGGCTCAAAACCTCAATTTCCGCATCTACCGCAGCGCCCTCATCAAGGAAAACAAGTGGCGCGCCGCCCGCTACGGCCTCGATGGCAACATGATTGACTTCGGCATTCAGCAGGAGGTGCCCACTCGCAAGCTCATCCTGGAGCTGCTTGACTTCATCGACGACGTAGTGGACGACCTCGGCAGCCGCCACGAAGTAGAATACGTGCTGAAAATGATGGAAATGGGCACTGGGGCCGACCGCCAGCTCCAGGTTTTCCGCGAAACCGGCGACCTGACCAAGGTGGTCGACTACATTCTGGCCGAAACCACGTTCGGCCTGTAGCTTAATTATCTTTGCCTTCGCAACGCCAGCCCTCCGGTTGGCGTTGCTTGTTTTAACGCCTCGCCCAACTTGGCTTTTTTCTATTTTTTGGCTACAATGGCCTATTTATTAGCTACTCTATGAAAGCTATTCGCATTGCGATTCTGGATATGTACGATAACGCCCGCAATGAAGGGATGCGCTGCATCCGGCAGTTGCTGGCGCGGAGCGCGGAGGAAAACGGGGCCCGATTTCGCGTCGACACTTTTAATGTGCGGGCCGAAAACGAGCTGCCCGGCCTGGATTATGACATTTACGTTTCGACCGGCGGCCCTGGTAGCCCACTGCCTTCCGATGAGTTGTGGGAACCCCGCTATTTCCGGCTGATTGATACAATACTTGCTCATAATAAAAGCAATGAGCAGAAGAAGCATTTGTTACTGATTTGCCACTCCTTTCAGTTAGTGAGCCGCCATTTGGGCGTAGGCACCATCAGCCGACGCAAATCCACTTCGTTTGGCGTACTGCCGGTGCACTTTACCCCGGCCGGCGCGGCCGAGCCCACACTCCGGGGATTGGCCGACCCTTTTTACGTGGTCGATTCGCGCGATTATCAATTGGCCGACCTTAACCTGCCGCGCATCGAGGAATTGGGGGCCAAAATTCTGTGCCTGGAAAAAGAGCGTCCCCACGTGCCCCTGGCCCGCGCTGTGATGGCCATCCGCTTCTCCCCGGAGGTATTCGGCACGCAGTTCCATCCCGAAGCCGACGGCGAAGGCATGCTGCGTTACATGCTCACCGACGAGCGCAAGCAACAGGTAATCAGCGCGTACGGAGAGGCCAAATACCACGAAATGGTGCGCCTGCTGGCCGCCCCCGACACGATTGAATACACCGAATCCATCATCCTACCTACATTCTTACGTCGCGCTTTAGCCCAGTTGGGCCAGCTCACGGCCGCTTAATTACTGCCCGCATTCAGCCGCTCCTTTCCGTATGATTCCTGAGCACCGCCTCCGCTATAATGCCGCTTTCACGCCCGAGAAATATCAGGGAATGCTGGCTGATATCGAGCAGCAATTTCCCGGAAAATTGGATTTCCGAGTGGCCGAAACACCGGTATTTATTCCAGCGGATTTACGCGATAAACTAATTGCGGCGGGCAACTCAATTATTGACGTTATTCAGCAGGATAATTTCAAAGAATTAACCGAAGGAGCAATTCCCGCGCACCAGCGCGTGCCCGGCGATGAAGGCAGACCGGAATTTCTAACATTTGATTTTGCGGTGTGCCGTAATGCCGATGGCAGCCTGGAGCCTCAGCTAATTGAGATGCAAGGCTTTCCATCCCTTTATGCCTTTCAGTCCTGGTTGCCAGGCGTTTTCGAACGGCATTTCCCTATCGCTGATTCGGTATCGGCCTTTCTTAACTCACCGAATGCCGCAGGGTACCGCGAGGAAATGCGCCATTTTTTACTAGGCGGCGAAGCACCGGAGAACGTTATTCTGCTGGAAATTTTTCCGGAAAAACAAAAAACCCGAATTGACTTTATTTTAACGAAAGAATTTTGGGGAATTGAGGCTGTTTGCCTTACTAAAATCCGCAAAACCGGTCGGCAATTATTCTACGAAAAAGACGGGCGCCAAATTCCAATCAAGCGTATTTATAACCGCGTTATTTTCGATGAATTGGAGCGGTATTCGGACTTGCCCGGCGAATTCCGTCTGACCGATGATGTGGACGTAACCTGGGTGGGGCACCCCAATTGGTTTTTCCGCGTCAGCAAGTACACGCTGCCATTGCTCAGCGGGCTCTTTGTGCCGCCTAGCTTCTATCTGCATGAGCTAACGTCCTACCCGGCCGACCTGGAGAACTACGTGCTTAAGCCGTTGTTTTCCTTCGCCGGTGCCGGTGTGCGCCTGAACATCACGGCCGACGACCTGGATGCCATTGCCGACAAGGAACATTATCTGCTGCAGCGCAAAGTGCAATACGAACCCGTGGTACAATCTCCTGACGGTCTGGTTAAATGCGAAATCCGCCTGCTCTATATCTGGCATCCCGACCAAGCACGGCCTACGTTGGTATGCGGCCTCAGCCGCCTGAGCCGGGGCGAGATGATTGGGGTCGATTTTAATAAGAACAAGGATTGGGTGGGAGGTTCCACGCCCCTATTTGAGCGCTAACGACAGGCCTGGCATGAAGTGCGCATGAACAACGCGGGCCAATTGCGCGTAAAGCCCGGCCAACATCCCTTCACTCGCATTAGTATGCCCACGTCTTCGCTGGCCGAAAAAGGCCTCAAAATTTCCAAAAACGCACTTTTCAACGTCTTTATCGGTCGCGCCACCAAGCTGCTGGGCAAGCCATTTAAGGTGGTCACCATCCTGAACGAAACCGCCGATAAACTAGCCAGCAAGGATAGCACGGACAATAAATTCAAGCAGCTATTCGACGTGGGCCTGACGCTGGTGCGGCTGGTGCGTGCCTTCATCAGCGGCGAATACCGCGACATTTCTACCAATACCGTTATTTCGGGCCTGGCCGTGCTGCTCTACGTGCTGTCGCCCGTCGACTTGGTGCCGGATTTTATTCCGGTAATTGGTTTTCTTGATGATTTGAGCCTGATTGGCTGGTTTGTGGGCAAGTTCCAGGGCGAAATCCTCAAATTCCGGGAGTGGGAGCAAACCGGCGCTCGTACCGCCGTGGCCGGAACCGGCCCGGATGCTGCCGCCGAACCTGCCCGGGGCGACCAAACCCTGCCCAGCGTGGCTGAGCTGGGGCATTCGTAATTTGCTCCTTGCCGTTAAAGCCTCAGCCTCGGCTGGGGCTTTTTTCGTTAATATTCGGACCAAACCGAATGGTTATTTGCCCTTCTACTTTTAGCCACGCTCGCTCCCACCGCTGTGCCGTTCCACCCATATGCCAACTTTCGTAGTTACCCTCCGCCTGCCCGATGACTTTAACGAGGAGTTTATCGCCATTATTCCACGCCACCGCGATTTCATCAACCGCTTGCTGAACGAAAAAATTGTAGAATCCTACGCCATCAGCAGCGACCGGAGCCGGGGCTGGGTCACCATGAACGGCGAGGACGCCGCTGCGGTGCAGGCCCTTGTCGAACAGTTTCCGCTCTACCGATTTATGCGTGGTGTAGAAATTGATGAGCTGTTTATTTTCGACAGCACGGCTTCGCGCTTCCCTCACATCAACCTCAATTAAAGCTTGCGCTGCTTCGTAATTTTTGCAGCAGCCGGCCGCTCATTTTATTGTTTTTATGCCCGCTTTTCTCATTACAGCCTCTACTGGACTACGCTTCCTTATTCCGGGGGGAATATTGGCTTTAATGGCTGCCACGGCCCCCGCCACCCCGCCCACCATTACCACGGAACAGCTCACGACGCGCATGAGCGCGGCCATCGAAGGCCTGAAGTTTCTGCGCTGCACCGTAAAGGCTCAGGAACGTATTGACGGCAGCATCCATCAGGCGCGCAGCATCATGAAGCTGACATACAAGCCCCTGCGCATCTACATCAAGAACCAAAAAGGGGTGGAAGTGCTGTGGTTGGCAGGCCAGAACGGCGGCGATGCCTGGGTGTACCCGGCGGCTTTTCCCTACGTCACCCTCAGCCTGGACCCCAACGGCAAGCTGATGCGCGGCGGCCAGCACCACACGGCTTTGCAGGCCGGTTTCGGCACTATTTCGGACTTGCTGCGCACCACTGCCCTGCGCCAGGATAACTCCTACAGCCGCTCATTCCGCTACGTGGGCGACACCACGCTGCTGGGCCACACCAACTACATCCTCCGCTCCGACTACCCGCAGTACCGCTACGTGAGCTACAAAGCCGGCAAAAACGAAACCATCGGCACGGTTGCCGAACGGTTTGGCTGCGGCGAATTCCGCATCATCGAGCGAAACGGCCTGAGCATCGGCGAGAAAATACCCGAAGGCAAGGTGCTGCAAGTGCCCAATGCCTACGGCCGCCGTACCATCCTCTGCGTCGACCCCAAAACTTACCTGCCCACCATGGTGCAGGTGAATGATGAAAAAGGCTTGTTTGAAAAGTTTGAATTTCTGGATGTAATTCCCAACCAGCCCATTCCGCTGGAGGAATTCACCAAGGATTACAAAGGATACAAGCTATAAACCACGGATTCGCTCGGATTTTTCCGGATTGCACGGATTTTGTGACGAGTCATAAAAAAGGCCTGCCTATCAGCAAGCCTTTTTTGTAAAATGATAACGAGCCAGTTTACGTCTACAAAATCCGTGCAATCCGGAAAAATCCGAGCGAATCCGTGGTCTAGCGGCGCATGGTTTTCTCGATGGTATCCCACATATCGGGCGTCAGCATTTCGAGCTTGTTGAACTCGCCGGCTCCGTTCAGCCACTCGCCGCCGTCAATGGTCACGACTTCGCCATTCACATAAGCCGAGAAATCGGATACCAGATACGCAGCCAGGTTGGCCAGTTCCTGGTACTGGCCCACACGTTTGAGTGGCACGCTGGCAGCGGGGTCGAGCTTGCTGGCCAGCGGCTCGGGAAAGAGGCGGCTCCAGGCCCCTTCCGTCGGGAATGGGCCGGGCGCGATGGCATTGGAGCGAATGCCGTACTTGGCCCATTCTACTGCTAATGAGCGCGTCATGGCCAGCACGCCAGCCTTGGCCGTGGCCGAAGGAACCACGAAAGCCGAACCCACCGAGGCGTAGGTGGTCACAATATTGAGGATGGTGCCGGGCTTTTTATCAGCAATCCAGCGCTTGCCTACCGCCAACGTGCAGTTGTAGGAACCGCGCAATACGATGTCCACAATTACATCGAACGCCTTGTGGCTCAGGCGCTCAGTAGGGCTAATGAAGTTACCGGCCGCGTTATTCAAGAGAATATCCACGCCACCAAACTCCTGAATAGTGCGTTCCAGCATCGCCTCCACTTCGTCGTACTTGCGCACGTCACAGGCAATGGCCAGTACTTTGCCGCCGGTTTGCTGGCGGAGTTCATCGGCAGTTTTTTCCAACACGTCCAGCTTGCGGCTGGTGATGGTGACGTTAGCTCCCAGCTGCAGGAAATAGGTGGTCATGGCCCGGCCCAGGCCGGTGCCGCCGCCCGTTACGATGATGGTTTTGCCAGCCAGGGCGTTATCGCGCAGCATGGGCTGGGTGTAGGGTGCGTTCATTCGGAAAAAAAGACGGTGAGGGTGGGATAAGCGGGTCAGTCCGCCGCCCGAAGGTACAAGGCTGCTGGTGCGAATGTTAGCCCACCCGGCTACGAAAGCCGGATTATTTATTTTCAATGCAGAATATAGTGTTTCATATTTTTTTCTCACCTTCGTGCCTTGAAGGCTTTACTAAGGCATTGACATTTCATGACTAGTTCCATTTCCGGGGGCTCCACGAGCCCGGCTTCGGGAGCGGAGCTCCCTACTGTTTTAGTGCTGGGCTGCGGCTGGCTGGGCATGGCCCTGGCTCGACAGCTGGCCGCCTCGGGCCACCCCGTGCTGGGCACCACCACCACCCCCGAAAACCTACCCCTAATGGCTGCCGCCGGCATTCAGGGCCATTTGCTCCGGCTAGGGTCCGATTTTGGCGCGCCGTCCGAAGCCCTACTGCACCGCCTGCTCAGCGCCGCCGATGTGCTGGTGCTCAACGTACCACCCCGCGCCGCCGCCGCCGGGACCTACCCCACGATGCTACGGCCCATCCACCGGGCGGTGGCGGCAGCTGGCACCCCACACGTATTGTTTGTGAGCTCAACCAGCGTGTACCCAAATGAGCCGCACCGCATGCGCGAAACCGACGCCATCAGTACGCGTGACGCAGCATCGGATGTACTGCGGGCCGAGGGCCATTTCGTGCCGCGCTACGGCCAGTGGAAAAGTACCGTGGTGCGTCTGGGTGGCCTCATTGGCCCGGACCGGGCACCCGGCCGCTTCCTAGCGGGCCGCCAGGGCCTCGACCAGGGCAATGCGCCCGTCAACCTCGTGCACCTCACCGATGTGGTGGGCGTGCTCTCCTGCATCATCGAGCGCGGGGCTTGGGGGCACACCTTCAACGTCTGCGCCAACCAGCACCCGCCTCGGCGCGACTTCTACCCCGCCGCCGCGCAATACCTCAACCTGCCCGCGCCCACTTTCAAAGACGAACAGGGCGTGAGCGGCAAAACCATCGACAGCAGCCTGGTGCGCAACATCGTACCTTATCAGTTCAAGCACGACGACGTGCTGGCCGCGCTGGCCTATTGCTAATCCGGCCCAACCTAGTGGCAGGCGGCTACTGTACCTTTGTCCTGTGAAATCTGCTGTAGCTCCCCCCCTCGTGGCCGTCCTCGGCGGCGGGGCGGCTGGTTTTTTTGGTGCCATTGCCTGCGCCGAAGCCAACCCCAACATCCCCGTCATTTTGCTGGAAAAGACGGGCAAGCTTCTCGCTAAAGTGCGCGTGTCGGGCGGTGGGCGTTGCAACGTGACGCACGCCTGCGACACACCGGCGCAACTGGTAGCCCACTACCCGCGCGGCAGCAAACAGCTCAAAGCCGCTTTTCAGCAATTCGGCGTGGCCGAAACCATTGCCTGGTTTGCCAAACGCGGCGTAACGCTGAAAACAGAGGCCGACGGTCGCATGTTTCCCACCACCGATTCGAGCGAAACCATTGCCCAAGCGCTGGAAGAAGCCGCCCGTCGGGCCGGCGTCCGCATCATCACCAACGCTAGTGTTGATGAAATTCAGCCTTTGTCCGAAGGTGGCTTTAATCTAAAAATCAGTGGTTCGGGCAGCGCGCAGCTGGGCTCGTCATTGCAGGTTTCGCGACTGCTCATCGCCACTGGCGGTAATCCCAAATCGGCTAATTATGACTGGCTGCGCGCCCTTGGCCACTCCATTGCCGAGCCAGTGCCTTCCCTCTTCACCTTCAACGTGCCCAACTCGCCCCTGAGTGAGCTCATGGGTGTGAGCGTGCCCCAGGCCCGCGTGGTGCTGGCCGGTGAAAAGCTGCAATATGAAGGCCCGCTGCTGGTTACGCACTGGGGCGTGAGCGGCCCAGCTGTGCTGAAACTCTCCGCTTGGGGCGCCCGCCGCCTCAGCGAGCTGGGCTACGTAGGCACTGCCCTTATCAACTGGGCACCAACTTTTACCGAAGAAACCCTGCGCCCCTGGCTGCAGCAGTTCCGGCAGGACAATGGCAAGAAAACAGTGGCCAGTAACCCCCAGTTCGGTCTGCCGCAACGCCTGTGGCGCAACCTGACCGAGCAGGCCGGTATCGCCACCGAAACGCGTTGGAGCGACCTACCCGCCAAAGCCCAGAACCGTCTGCTTGAACTGCTGCTCCGAATGCCGCTGGCTGTGCGCGGCAAAACCACTTACAAAGAGGAATTTGTAACCTGCGGCGGAGTCACCCTTGATGAAGTTGACCTCAAAACCATGCAGAGCCGCCGCGTGCCCGGCCTCTATTTTGCCGGCGAAGTGCTCGATATCGACGGCATCACCGGCGGCTTCAATTTCCAGGCTGCCTGGACTACTGGCTTCCTGGCCGGACGCGCGATGGCCGAACCGTTGGCGGCGGCAGTGTAACCTTCCACGCGGCTCAGCAGTAAACGAGGCATAATCTTTCACCTCAAAATACTCTTTCCTCATGGAAGCCAAAGCCACCCAAGCCCTGCTCAACGAACTGGTTGAAACCCTCAAAGATGGCCAGAAAGGCTATGCCGAAGCCATGGTCGACGTCCAGGACGCCGACCTGAAGGATACTTTTAAGCATTTCGCCGCCCAGCGCTCCAGCTACCTCAATGAAATTGAGGACCAGATGTTTAAGCTGGACCTCAAGCCCGACACCGACGAAGGTGCCAAAGGTTCTATTACTGGTGCCCTTCACCGCACTTGGATTGACTTGAAATCGGCCGTAACCGGCAAAGACCGTCACAGCATCCTCGCCGAGTGCGAGCGTGGCGAAGACTACGCCAAGAAAGCTTACCAGACCGCGCTGAAAGCCGAAGGCCTGCCCTCGGCCCTGAAAGCAGTTATCGAAAAGCAGTACCAAGGAGTGGTTGAAGGCCACGACAGAATCAAAGCCCTGCGCGATTCGTCGAAATAAAGACCACAGATTTTACCGGATTTGACGAATAGAAACAGTTTCTATTGCTCAGTCCGCTTATTTCTGTAGCCTTCAAAATCAAAAAAGGCCCCTCGATTAATCGAGGGGCCTTTTTTATAGCACTAACTTAAATAAATAACCTTGCTAATTATCATCAACAAGCAATAAATATATAATGACCAAACCGCTCAACTGATAAGTATCGGCCGGATTGTAATAACACGACCGAATCCGTACTTATCCGTTAAAATCTGCGATTCTTATTCGTCAAAGTTCTCATTGCGGGGAGCACGAGGCGTGGGGCGCGTATCGTACTCACGAGGCGTACCGTAGCTCGGCTTGTTGCCATAGCTGGGGCGGTTGCCGTAGCCCGACTTGCCCGTGCCGCCTTCGCGACGGTCGCCGTAGCTAGGGCGGTTGCCATAGCTGCCACCATCGCGGTTGCCTTTGTAGCCGCCACCGTAGCCGCCTTCGCGGCGCTCGCCGCCGAAGCTGCCGCCACCGCGGTTGCCTTTGTAGCCGCCACCGTAGCCGCCCTCGCGACGCTCGCCGCCGTTGAAGGGACGACGCTCGCGGTCGCCGCCGAAGCTGCCGGGGCCACCACCGCCCGTGCGGTTGAAGCCTTCTTCTTTCGCAGCCGCATCCTGCACTGGTGTAGCAATGCTGAAGCTAACCGGCGTGCCCTGGATGCTAGTGCGGCCCAGTTTCTCTACAATCTCATTGGCAAACTCCGAGGGTACTTCCACGAAGCTGAACTTGTCGTAGAGAGCGATGTCGCCCACTTTGGCGCCCGTCAGGTTGCTCGATTCCGAAATCAGGTCCACGATGTCGCGGGGGTGAATCCGGTCTTTCTTACCCATGGTCACGAACAGGCGGGTGTAGCCGGGACGAGCCTGGCCGGCCGCCTTGCTGGCGTCGAGGCTTTGCTGCGCGCTCTTGTCCTCCTTCATCGTCATCTTCAGCAGTGCTGCCGCGATGTCGAGCGAGGTGATTTCGTCGCCCTGGTCGAGCAGGCGCTGCACGCGGCCCACGTATTTCTCCAGGTTGCCCTTCTCGATGATTTCCTTGATTTGGTTTAGGAACAGCGTGGTTTTCACCTCCGACACATCGGCGAACGACGGCACTTGGGCCAATTTGATGTCGGCCTTGGTGAAGCGCATGATGTCGCGCAGCTTGTAGATGTCGCGGCCGCTCACAAACGTGAACGCCTTGCCCGACTTACCAGCGCGGCCCGTGCGACCGATGCGGTGTACGTAGTATTCTTCGTCGGCGGGCAGGTCGTAGTTAACTACCGCTTCCACATTGTCGACGTCGATGCCGCGGGCTGCTACGTCGGTAGCTACCAGCACTTCCAGCGTCGATTTGCGGAATTTATCGAGCGTGTTCTGGCGCTGCTGCTGGCCCATGTCGCCGTGCAAGCCTTCGGCGAAGTAACCTTTGGCTTGCAGGTCGGCCACGATTTCGTCCACCATACGCTTGGTATTGGCGAAAACGATGGTCGACTTCAGGTTGTACATGTCGAGCAAACGGGTCAGCACGTCCTTTTTCTGGGGGCCGCGCACCTCGTAATAGCTCTGCTCGATGTTGGTAACCGTCATCGTCTTATGGTTCACCTTCACAATCTGCGGGTCGCGCTGATATTTCTTGGTGAGTTCCATGATGGGCTTGCTCATCGTGGCCGAGAAGAACACCGTCTGGCGGTCTTCGGGCATCTTGCTGAGCACGTACTCGATGTCCTCGCGGAAGCCCATGTCGAGCATTTCGTCGGCTTCGTCGAGGATGATTTTCGTGGTTTTGTCGAGGCGCAGGGTGCCGCGCTCGATGTGGTCCATTACGCGGCCGGGCGTGCCAATCACAATCTGCACGCCACGCTCCAGGGCGCGGAGCTGACGGTCGTAGGGGCTGCCACCGTAGATGGGCACCACCATCAGGCCGCGCTTATACTTGCCCAGCTTCTGGATTTCGCCCGAAACCTGCACCGCGAGTTCGCGGGTGGGGCAGAGCACCAATACCTGCACGTCCTTGCTCTCGGTATCGATATTGTCGATGGCGGGAATGGAGAAGGCAGCGGTTTTGCCAGTACCCGTCTGGGCCTGGCCGATAACGTCTTTGCCGGCGAGCAGCACGGGAATGGCAGCGGCCTGAATGGCCGAAGCTTCCTCGTAGCCCATCTCGGTGATGGCGCGTTGTACTTCCTCGGAGAGGTTCAGTTCGTCAAAGCGAACCACAATTTTTTCAGCTTCCATGATTGGAGTTGATAAGGGGAAAAGAGACATAGCTCTGAAAACAGCCGTACTCAGCGACGTTTCCCCTCCTTCTACCTTGTCACAATCAGGTGGGAAAAAACAACCAAAAAACTACGCGGCCAATGCGTTAGCGCCTCTCTCGGGCGTGCGCGGACTTGGGCCGTCCTCAAATGCGGGTGCAAAGGTAGGATTTTTATTTGGGAAAAGCTAGACAATAGGTAAAATCAATTTCAGAACCTTTCAAAACGTCATGCTGAGCGCAGCCGAAGCATCTCGTGTGCCACCACTAATTTTTGCCTTATGATTGGATTACTATGGCACGCGAGATGCTTCGGCTGCGCTCAGCATGACTTTATAGGAAATATTGGCCATTCCAACGGGCATAAAAAAAGCCCGCCGGAAGGCGGGCTTTCTTATCAAGAACAAAGTTAGGACAGGACTAAACCAGCGTCACTTTCACAGCGTTCGGGCCTTTTTTGCCCTGAGCTACTTCGAACTGAACTTTGTCATTTTCGCGAATCGAGCTTACTTGCAGGTCGCTGATGTGTACGAAAATGTCATCGCCAGTTTCGTCGTTTTTGATGAAACCAAAGCCTTTGGTCTCATTAAAGAATTTTACCGTTCCGGTGGGCATGGTGGTTGGTTGTGGAGTTTCCCTAAGCTTTTGGGCCACCGTGGCTTGGTTTCTTAGGTTGCGTCAAAGATAGGCAGAAATTCCAAATCACCAAGTCGATAGACTTTTTTTTCAATCAGTACCGACCTTTGCTTTCTTCCCCTCCTACTATACAGTATGCCCACCGCGCCCGCCCACGCTTTTTCGCACGAATTTCAGGTTCCAGAAAGTGCCATTGATGCGCTGGGCCACGCCAATAACGTGGAATATGTGCGCTGGGTGCAGGAGGTGGCCGGCGCGCACTGGCTGAGCATCTGCCCGGCTGAGCTGCGTGACCAGATTATCTGGGTGGTGCGCGAGCACCGGATTCGCTACCTGCAATCGGCTTTCGCAGGCGAGATGCTGCGGGCCACCACCTGGGTGGGCGAAACTAGTGGGGCCACGTCACTGCGCTACACCCGCCTCACCCGCGCCGCCGATGGCGTGCTGCTGTGCGAGGCGGAAACAACTTGGGTGCTACTCGACCCCAAGAGCGGCCGACCGGTGCGCGTGACGGCGGAGATGGTGAGCTGGCTTGTCAACGATTAACGTATTTATTTATCTATTAGTGTAAACCCTCTTGTACCATCGCAAGGATAATCAATCTTGAGAGTAGAATGCTTTTTCCTTATAATAAAGAATGTTACTCCTCTCGCTTTAATTAATGTATCACCTATTTCAAGAGAGTCCTTAAGAGGCAGGTAAAATGCATCTTCGTCATAATACGTGACTTTCATGTGAGTCTCTGGATTTAATCCTTCTAAGAGAATTTCTCCTCCTGCTCGGCCTTTGTCTGTGACAATTAAATTCGTCTGTTTTTCAAGAAAGTTTTTTTTGTACACTTCACACGGAAGCACCTTCTCACGCGTACTTATCCAAAAAACAAGAACTGTCACAATTATCGAAATAACTATACTCAAAATTTTCATTTTGTCCGCTAAGCCATTCATTACAGATTTTCTTTAAATAAATATATATGCCTCCCTCCTTCCGCATCTATTCCTCTTCGGCCGGCTCGGGGAAGACGTACCAATTAACGAAAGAATACCTGCTGCTGGCGCTGGGGGCCGATGACCCGGCGTATTTCAAGCGGGTGCTGGCCATTACGTTTACCAACGATGCGGCGGGGGAAATGAAGCACCGCATTGTGGATGCGCTGCGGAATTTTGCCTACCCGGCGGCGGGAAAAACGGATGCACTGCTGGCCGATATTGCGGCGGAACTGAAGCTACCCGAGACGGAGGTGAAGCGGCGGGCGGCGGAGACGTTCCGGCTGGTGCTGTACCACTACGCCGATTTTGGGGTCAGCACGATTGACTCGTTTGTGCAGCGGATTGTGACGGCGTTTACCCGGGAACTGGGCTTGCCGGCCACGTTTGAGGTTGAGCTGGACACCGATGCAGTGCTGCAAAGCGCCGTGGCTGCGCTGCTCGACAAGGTCAACCGCGACCCTAATAGCAAGCTGCTCTCGCAGACGCTGGCGGAATATGCGCTGGGGCAGGCCGACGAGGGCAAAAGCTGGAGCCGGCTGCCGGAGGAGCTGGCGGGCTTCGGGCGGGTGCTGTTTAACGAGACGGTGCAGGAGGCGGTTGCGCAGCTCGACAAGCTAAGTCTGGCCGATTTCCGGCGGCTGGACAAGGAAATCCGGGCGCGGCGAGCGGAAATTGAGGCGGCGTTTGGGCAGACGCGGGAGGTGGCGCTGGCGGTACTGGACGCCGCAGGCGCCACGGAAGCCGACTTTTTCCAGGGCAAGCGCGGTATTTTTGGGTACGTGCAGAAGGGCGTGGATTTGCTGGCCCCTGAGGCCGGGCCGAACAGCTACGTACGCGCCACCTTGGCCGATGACAAATGGTACAGCGGCAAAATCAAGACGGCGGCTGATAAAGAACGGGTGAATGCGGTGAAGGAACCGCTGAGCCAATTGGTGGCGACGCTGGATAAATTACGCGCCGACTTTTTGCCTAATTATGTATTGTTGGCGGCGATGCAGCCGTATTTATTTCACGCTTCGTTATTGAGTGAATTAAATAAGATTGTTGAGCAAATTAGCCGCGAGCGAAACGTGGTTCTAATCTCGGAATTCAACCGGAGAATTGCCAGTATTGTGCTCACTGAGCCGGTGCCGTTTTTGTACGAGCGGCTGGGTGAGAAATACGAGCATATTCTGATTGACGAGTTTCAGGATACGTCCGTTCTGCAATGGAATAATTTGCTGCCGCTAGTGGAGAATACGCTGGCTAATGGGCACTCCAGTCTGGCGGTGGGCGATGCCAAGCAGGCAATTTATCGCTGGCGTGGAGGCGAGATGGAGCAGATTCTGCGGCTGCACCAGGGCAACACAGAGGCGCTGGCGGCGCGGGCCCGGGAGCCGGAGATGCGTGAGCTGCTGCGGGGACGCTACGAGTCGTTTCGCGGCAAATTAGAGCCTAAGGCTCTGCAGGTGAATTACCGCTCGGCGCGAGAGATTATAGACTTTAACAACTCCTTTTTTAAGGCAGTGAGTGACCGGCACGAGGCACTGGGGCTGGTGACGGGGATTTATGACGCGCATTTTGGGCAGCAGGTGCCCGAATCGCAGCAGGCCGACCAACAGGGGCATGTAGAGTTATTATTCACCCAAAAAGATGCGCCCGCGCTGATTTTCGACCCTGCAACCGGCACCTACACCGCCGATGCCCTCCCCGGCCACGCGCCCGAGGCGCTGCTGGGCTACGACGAAAGCACCTGCTACCTCACGTTGCAGCTCGTGGAGCAGGCCCTGCGCGACGGCTATGAGTTGCAGGATATTTCGGTGCTGTGCCGCACGCGCTACGCCAGTAAAATCATTGCCAAATTCCTGAAAGAGCGGGGGTACGCCATTATTTCGGCCGACTCACTGGCGCTGGAATTTGCGGAGGTGGTGAACTTGCTGGTGAGCATTCTGCGGGTGCTGCACCAGCCGGCCGATACGCTGGCGCGGGCCGAGGCCCTGTTGCTGGTGGACAAAGTGGTGCGCGGGCTGGCGCCCACGCCGGAACGCGCCCGTCACATTGCCACGGTGGCCAACGCGGCGGGCGGCACGTCCTTTTTCGATGAGCTACGGGCACTAGGCTATGACGTGCAGGAACACGAAACCGGCAACCTGGGCCTCTACGAGCTGGCCGAGCGGCTGCTGAATCTGTTCGGGCTGCTGGGGCGCAACGGGGAGAGCGAGTACCTGTTCCGCTTCCTCGATTTGACGCTGGAATACAGCCTGAAATTTGGCAACAACCTGGGCAATTTCCTCACGCACTGGGAGGAGCGCAAGGGGCGCATCAGCATCAACGCGCCGGGTGGGCGGGCCGCTATTACCATCACCACGGTGCACAAGGCCAAGGGCCTGGCGTATGGGGTGGTGATTGTGCCCTTTGCCGACTGGAGCCTGGAGCCGCACCGGGGCACCCTACTGTGGGGGCATTTGGAGGCCGGCCAGAAGCCCATCGAACTGATGCCCGACGTGGCGGTGGTGAGCCTGAGCAAGGGCATTCAGCAGACGGTATTGGGCGGGCAATACGACGAGGAGCGCGAGAAAACCTTCCTCGAAGGGCTGAACACGCTGTACGTGGCCTTCACCCGGCCGCGCCACCGCCTCTACGTCATCAGCAAGCGGCCGGAGGAGAAGAAAACCACCAAAACCGATGAACTGGAAGCCGCCGCGCCCGCCGCGGCGGCCCGCACCGTGGCCGATTTGCTCCACGGCTACCTCCAAAGCCGCGGCCAGTGGCAGGAGGAACAGGTGTCTTTCGTGGTTTCGAAAGGCACGCCAGCCGCCAAAAAACCTGACAACAAACAACTAACAGCTAACAGCTACGAATTAACCAATCTCGCCGCCGCGCCATGGGAAGAGCGCCTCAAATTGCGCCGCCACGCCACCACGCTCTTCGATTTTGACGAGCAAAAGGCCCAGGGCGAGTGGAATCGCAAGCTGCACTTTGCCCTGCGCCGCCTGCTCACGGCCGGCGATGTGGGCCGGGTGGCCAGCCAGCTTGTGGCCGAGGGCATCCTGAGCGCCCGCGAGCGGCCCCAGCTGGTCGAAAGCCTGGAACAGCTGGTGAGCGACCCGCGCCTGGCCCCCTACTTCGCCCCGCACCTGAGCGTGGAAACGGAGCGCGAAATACTGGTGGGAGGCGTGAAGCTGCGCGACTATAAGCCCGACCGCGTGGTGCTCGAACCCTCCCTCGAAGAGCACCACCGCCTGGGCGGCCGCGTCACGCTGCTCGATTTCCGCCTGCCCCCGCCGCAGGAGAAACATAAGCGGCTGCTGCGGAATTATGCCACGCTATTCGAGCAATTAGGATACACGGAGGTGCGCGGGGTTATTTATTATTTCGGGACGGGGGAAGTGGTGGAGGTGTGAAAGTAGACGTCGATAGAAGAGAAATCCATAAACAACTTTTTGTATGTATACATCTTTACGCCAAAAGAATTATCGCTCTGCGGCAGTGCTTATATGCTGCATAGCTTCAATTAGCGCGCAAATGCCTACCCAGCTAAATTACACGCAGTCAACGCATCCGGGTCTCTATTCAGTAGTCTTCCCAGCTCGCCCGACCACGCGTGGCCCCCTACGTCAACGCAATGCGTTGGGAGAATGGGTCGAAGCCGTTATAGATGAAGTTGAGCTGCCAGCCAGCGCTAAAGCGAATGTATGGTACGTGGTGACTTTTGGGTCCTATAGTGCAACACCGGTCAGTTTGCAAGCAACTCTCTCATCCAGCGTAAAACGGGCAGACCGCATCTGTGATGAGTTGTATGGCAACAATGGCAATATTGTATATGCCCGCTTGGTTACCCCCCCTGAATTAGCCCCGCTCAAGCTGACTTGCCAAGAAATAGTGTGGCGGAATGAACAGGGTGATTTTGCCTATATGCGCACCTTTTATCACCGCGGCATGGCGATTACGCTTGCCGTATCCGGCACGGGGGCTACCTATAATAAAACAGAAGTAGCCCGCTTCCTCTATTCGTTCAAGCCGTTGTAGCTGTTTATGCTGTTGCACATCTGCAACGCCCTGTCCTTTTCATTTGGATAAGAAGTAAGGGTTCCCTATAAACCCCGCTTCATGAACCCTCGGCTATTCCAGTAGCCGGGGGTTCGCCTTTTTAGGGGCAAGCGCTGGCCGGGGACTAACTACGCGTGGGACGAAGATAGGCGGGCGGTCCACCCGGCCAAATTCCGCCGGGGCTTCCAACTCAAGGTGCCGGAAGCTCCGGCGGGCCGTCGGAACATTCAGCACGCGGCGACAAGCCCCCGCCGGAGCCGTTGGAACCAGGTGACAAGGACACCGGCGGGCCGCCGGGCCATCCGGCGCTTCGGTCGAAGACCGGGGCGGCGCGCCCCGCCAATTGCCGCCCACGCTCAGGGCCGGAGCGGGAAATTTTGCCCCGTCAATATTTCTGCGCACCTTAGACAGGCCGTAATTCTGCGGCGCTTTCCAACCCTCATTCTTACTTGTTTACCTCATGGCAGACCAATCTACCACGCCCGTTCCGGCCGGTGCTTCTACCCCCACTTCTACCGCCGACGCGGTGGTGAACCCCAAACTCCTCATCCCCAAAAAAGACGGCCCGCTGGCTGAGGTGGGCCGGCTCGCGGCCGAAGCTTGGGGCAAGGAACCCTGGTTTGTGTTGCGCTGGAAAACGCAGGCCGATTTCGCCAAGCTCGTGGCCGATTTTAGCAGCGGCATAACCGAAAAGCGGAGCGCGGCGACGGCCCGCACCCCGCAAAGCCAGCGCTTACAGGAACTCGATGACCAGTTTGATGAGGGCCTGCGCATTCTGAAAAAATACATTGACGAGGACAGCGGCTACAGCAAGGCCAAAACGGATGCCCGTTTGCCCAGCTTCGGGCTGGTGGCGCGCAACAACGGCAGCTTCGCCCTGAGCCGCGACCGTGACGAGCGCCTCGTGGCCCTGCGCGATATGCTGCTGCCCAGCGTGGCCGCCGCGCCCTTCGCCAAGCGCGACTACGGCACGGCCTTCTGGCAAACCCGCTTCGATGAGTACAAAACCCTGCTAGACCAGACCGGCGGCCTGGCCGGCCAGGTGAGCAAGTCCGTCAGCAAGAAAGACGTAGCGAAGCTGGAGCTGCGCCGGGTGCTGCAAGCTGTGGTGTACGCGCTGAAGGCCAATTTCCCGGACACGTTCGAGGCCGAATTGCGGAGCTGGGGCTTCCGGAAGGAGAGCTATTAGGAAAGCTTTTTAGGCGTTGATAGCACGTCATGCAGAGCGCAGCGAAGCATCTTGCCCGCCACCAGTAGACCTTTTCGATTGGGTTAGTGGCGGCGGGCAAGATGCTTCGCTGCGCTCTGCATGACGTTCTTTTTTGTCGTTCAAAGTCCGCGCTACGCCGACCTTTGCGCCCATGCACACCCTTGCCCAATTGCGCGCTGGCCAGCTTCACGGCCTCAAGCGCTTAGATTTAGCCGAAGGCCTGACCGAATTTCCCCGCGAAATCTTCGCCCTGGCCGATACCCTCGAAGTCCTCAATCTGACCGGCAACGCCCTCTCCGCGCTGCCCGATGACCTGGGCCGGCTGCACAAGCTGCGGGTGCTGTTTTGCTCCGATAACCAGTTTACCGAAGTGCCCGCCGTGCTGGGCCAGTGCGCCACGCTGCAAATGGTCGGCTTCAAGGCCAACCAGATACGGACGCTGCCGGCGGCGGCCCTCACACCCGCGCTGCGCTGGCTCATCCTCACCGATAACCAGCTGGAAGCATTGCCGGCCGAAATCGGCCACTGCCAGCACCTACAGAAGCTGATGCTCGCCGGCAACCAGCTGCGCGAGCTGCCCGAAACCCTGGTCCAATGCACCAAGCTGGAGCTGCTGCGCATTGCCGCCAACCGGCTCACGGAGCTGCCGCAGTGGCTGCTGGCCCTGCCGCGCCTGGCATGGCTGGCCTACGCGGGCAACCCCTTCGGCGCGGTGGCTGAGGCGGCGGCGGAAAAGCTACACCTCATCGGCGGCATTGCCTGGGACAAACTGACCATCGAGCAGCAGCTGGGCGAGGGAGCTTCTGGGGTGATTTACCGTGCCCTGTGGGAGCAGCCCAATGTGGAGGACACCGAGGTAGCCGTGAAGCTCTTCAAAGGCGCCGTGACCAGCGACGGCCTGCCCCACTGCGAGATGCTGGCCACCATCAAAGCCGGCGCGCACCCCAACCTGATTGCCGTGCTGGGTCGCGTGGCCGGCCACCCCGCCGGCGCCGAAGGTCTGGTGCTGGAACTGATTGACGAAGCCTTCGGCAACCTGGCCGGCCCGCCCAGCCTGGCCACCTGCACCCGCGACGTGTACCGGCGCGGCACCTCGTTCAGCCTCGAAACGGCTTTGGCTATTGCTTCAGGCATTGCCGCCGCCGCCAATCATTTGCACGCGCAGGGCATTCTGCACGGCGATTTATACGCCCACAACATCCTGACTACCCGCGAAGGCAACGCGCTATTGGGTGATTTTGGGGCCGCCAGCTTCTTCAATCCCGAGGCTGCGGCCACTGCCCAGGCCTTGCAGCGGCTGGAAGTACGCGCCTTCGGCTGCCTGCTGGAAGAGTTGCTGACCCATTGCGACGAGGCCGACAAAGCTCCGGCGGCAGTGGCGGTGCTTTGGGACTTGCAGCGGCGCTGCGGGCAGGCAGATGTGGCGGCGCGGCCGTTGTTTGCTGAGATTGAGCGGGTGCTGGCCGGACTGTAGCGTGGACTCTGCGAGTCCGCGCATCGTTGGTGCTGCCTCGCTCATGCGCGGACTCGCAGAGTCCACGCTACAGTGTTACTCCAGCCGCTGGTAGCGGATGCGGGGCTGCACGCTGCTGGTATCCACGTAGAACGCGAAGGTGGTTTCCGCACTGTTGACTTCGACGCGCACCTCAGCCAGGCGCTTGGGCGGCGTGAAGCGCGGCATGGTGGCAAAGCGCAGTTCCACGGGCACGCCCGTGCCTGCCAGCGGCAGCAGGTAAAGGCCGCGCTTGTCATCGAGCAGGTACTGCGTGGCAGTGGCCCGCAGCTGGAAGCTGGGAATGGTGTAGCCCATTTCCTCGTAGTAGCCCTGGTAGTGGAAGCGGCGCAGCACGCGCCCGGTGCGGATGTTTCTCACGAAGGCATTGGGCGCGCGCAGCTGTTGCACGGTGGGCGTGCGACCGTAGCCTTCCATGCCATCGGCAAAGCGGATGGGGTGCGCCTTGCCGGGCGCGTACACCACCAGTACGGTGCTGTCGCTGAGGAAGGAGGCCCCCACCAGCTCGGCATCGGGCCGCTCGAAGCGCATGGGCGGCCGGCCGGGCCGCAGCAGCTCCGACGCCGTGAGCAGGGCCGCGCCATTGGGCGAGAGGGCAGGCTCGCACTCCGGGCCACCGCCGGGGCCGCGGCCTTCGCTCAGGCGTAGCACGTTACCGGCCAGGTCCAGCATGAGCACCACCTGGCTGCCTACGTCGCTATCGGGCACCATGAAATCGAGGGTGAAAACCAGCGCGCCCAGCGGCCGGCTATAGCCCAGGAACTGCGGCAGGTAGGCCTCGCTTTCGGTCACGATGTCGGCCCCAGCCTTCTTAAAAAATGCCGCTTTGCGCAGCTTGCGGCTGAAAATCTGGCGGCCGGATTGCTCGCGCAACGTCACGGTATAGTAGCCCTCAAAGCCCCGCACGCGCTTGAAGCGACCGGGCGTTTCTTCGTAGGTAGCCGTGAGGCGGTGGGTGGAGTCGGTTTCGGCGGCCAGCAGCAGGTGGTAGGGCTGGCCGTTGAGCAGCACCAGCGTATCGGCCGCGGCGGGCGGGGCCCAGCCGGGAATTTCGGGCGGCGGCTTTGGCTTGGCCTGGGGGGTCGGGACGACAGGCGACGGCGCGGGCAGGGGCGCTGGCGCGACCGCCACGCTGGGCATGGCCCGCGCATCTGAACGGGTAGAATGGAGCTTCTGCTCGCAGCCTGCCAGCAGCGCCAGCAGTCCGACGGCAACTAGATTGCGCATTATTTCGAGAGCCAGCCGTTGGCGTCGAGCCAGTTGCGCAGGCGGTCCGTCCAGAGGTCTTTGGTGGTTTTATTGTTGAGCCCGAAGCCGTGGCCGCCCTTGGGGTAGAGGTGCATTTCGGCCGGCACGCCGTGGCGCAGGCAGGCCTGGTAGAACACGATGCTGTTGTTCACGGGCACCGTTTTGTCGTCCTGAGCGTGCACGAGGAAGGTGGGCGGCGTCTGGGCCGTCACCTGCAATTCGTTGGAATACTGCCGGATTTGCGCCGCCGAGGGCGTTTTGCCCAGCAGGTTATCGCGCGAGCCCGTGTGTTTCAGGGTATCGCTGAAACTGATAACCGGGTACATCAGCACCAAAAACGCGGGCCGCACCGAAGTCGGCCCCACGTTGTCGCCCACCGGCTTGGCAAACTGGGTGCCGGCCCACGCCGCCAGGTGCCCGCCCGCCGAGAAGCCCATCAGGCCAATGCGCTCGGGATTGATGCTGTATTTGGCGGCCTGCTGGCGCACGAGGCGCAGGGCCTGCTGGGCATCGAGCAGCGGGGCAATGGATTTGTCGGGCTGGCTTTCGTCGTTGGGCAGGCGGTATTTCAGCACGAAGGCCGTCACCCCGAACTCGTTCAGGCGCTTGGCCACGTCGTAGCCCTCGCTGTCGATGGACAGCCGGGTGTAACCACCGCCGGGGCAAATAATAACCGCCGTGCCGTTGGCCGTGCCTGCCGCCGGCAGGAATGCCGTGAGGTTGGGCTGCACCACGTTGGAAATCCGCACCCCGCCGTTGGCCAGCGTTACGCTGGTTTCCTGCACCGCGCTGGGCTTGGAATCGGGCACGGTGCCCGTATAAATCGGGAAAGTCTGCTGCGCGAGCAAGCGCCCGGAAGCCAGCAGCAGAAATCCCACAAAGGCAAGAGTAGCGGTTGTTTTCATAGGTTGGAGGATTGTACGCAAAAGTACACCAGACGGCTGTAAGGTGGCATTATGAAACAAGCAGGTGGTATTATCAGGTGAAATTTCTGGAAAGTGCAACCTAAGTTGAATCATTCCGTAGCGGAGGCGGTCTTTAGGCTATGCGCAAGACCACTCTGCTGGCCGCCGCTGCCCTGCTGGGCAGCCCCGGCCTCACCCTGGCCCAGAACACGCCCGACGAAAACAATCCCAACGTGGATGCCCCGTTCGTGCGAAACATTCGCGCCGACCGTCCCGGCCAAACCATCACCGCCCAGGTCCTTCGCCCGGGCCGCTTTCAGCTCGAAACGGGCTTCCAGCGCCAGTTTGGCGGCGTGGGCTTGGCCCAGAGCCTGAGCGCCGCCACGCTGCGCATTGGCTTTTTTAACAGCATGGAGCTGCGCGTGAGCCAGCCCTATTTCCACAGCGGCCCGTCGCGCATCACCGAAGCTGGCCGCGTCGATTCCAGCGGCTGGGCACCCGTGGTGGTAGGCGCGAAATTCATGATTTCGCCCAACTACGATACCCGCACGCAGGTGGCCATTCTGGTCGAATCGGCGGTGCCGGGCACGGGCAGTGCGGGCCTGCGCGGCACCACCTGGGGCCCCGGCGGCCGCCTGCTGGTAAGCGAGCAGTTGGGCCAGCGGTTTGGGCTCGAAGCCAACTTCGGCTTTAGCCAGCGTGGCCTCACCACCAAAGACATCGAAAAAGGCCAGTTCCTGGGCACGCTGGCCCTGAATGGCCCACTGAGCGATAAGGCTGGTTTCTTCGTGGAAGCCTACGGCTACGGTCGTCAAGCGCTGAATACTGGCACCACGGCGGGGGTATATTTCCGGCCCATTCCGGCTATGCGCCTCGACATCACGGCTGGCCAGGCGTTGGGCGGACTGGCGGCCGGCACTTCCACCGTTGGGGCTGGGCTCACGTTCAAAGTGGGCAAGTAGCACCGACTGGCGCAAAACCTGCTAAAATAACGTTAAGCAAAAAGCCTGCGTAGTCACGCAGGCTTTTTTGCGTAAAGTCAGCTTCTTAACGTGTTTGCTATGCGCTTCTCCTTTTTTCTGCTGGGCCTGATGGCCGCGGGCTGCCAGACCCGTCCCCCTCAGGAAACCGCTGCTTCCCGCCCGCCCGCCCGTGGGGTGCCCGACGCGCCACTACGCGAAACCCACTGGGTGCCGCGTCAGCTGGCCGGCCAACTGGTGGCCGTGCCGGCCGACACCCAGGAGCCTTACCTACTGCTCCGCGCCGATGGCACAGCCGAGGGCAACGGCAGTTGCAACCGCTTCCGGGGAAACTTCTTCAGTGAAACGCCCGGGGGGCTGAAATTTACTCCGCTGATGAGTACCCGAATGGCCTGCCCCGCCCTTGCCACCGAGAATGAATTTACTAAGGCCCTGGGCAAATCGAGCGCCTACCGCATCAGCGGCGACACGTTGCTGCTATTCAACGCTACCAGTGCGCCGGTGGCGCGGCTGGAAGCGGTGCATTTACATTGATTGCTGCACGATTGTTAGTATGCTGAATAAGTTTTAAGGACGGGCTTTGAGGATGCTATCAAGCCGCGCTACCAGTCCGCCTAAATCGGCATCAGAGCGCAGCTTTGTTTTATCGTGCATTTCAGCACTGGCCTTGTCGGCATGGCGCACAGCAAAAGCCGCCAGAATACTACTACGGTTGGGCTTCACTACTGTGCAAGTCCCATCACCCCAGCGCAGGAAGTATTGAGTGGCATCCTGGAAAGAATCGATGGGCGTGTTATTGCCGTATGAAGAGTCAGCGTGGCCCTTCAGAATCGTCTTTTTATAGAGCCGAAGCAGGCGCACCTCGCTGCCAGTCGACAGGTCTTCGGCATAGGCAATGGGCAGTTCCGGTACCAACGAATTTGGCAGGAGCTCAAAATGACGCTCGACCGGCTGGCCCTGCGCTCCAGTAGGCCGCAGGGTAAAGCCCTTGACATCTTCTGGAGCAATAATGATTGAGTCGTTTTGAGCAGCACGCCATACACGCAGTTGTTGGTTATACACGTCGAACTTTACAACTGCTGGCGTGGCCTTTGTAGCGGTGCCGAGCAGCACATCGCCCTGCGACCAAGTGGGGACCAGAAAGGAGGTGCCTCGTACACCTCGCACCCGACTGTCGAATGCCACGATATCATAGCCATTGGGGCCAGCGTCGTTGATGGCGTTCATTTTGTTTACAATTGCACCGTCTCGTGCGGCATCGTGCATGCTTTTCTCATGAGCGGCCGCATCCGTTTTCGACTTATATGGGGTAAGGTAGACCGTCTGAGCAGCCAATGGAGTTACCAGCAAGCTCATTCCCAATAAGATTAGCAGATTTTTTTTCACAAATTAGAACAAGTAGAAAGGTGAATCAAGTCGCAAAATACTTAGACAAAGCACTTTCGACAAGAAAAATCCAGTCCGCCAGCTTCTAATGTATAATGTAGCAGTTCCTGATTAAGGCTGCATCAGCGGTCACATGGTTTTACGGGACAATGTTCTGCCCTTCCGCTATCCTCTTCCAAGGAGCCAAGTAGCTCAAACAATCCGAACTGGGGCTGTTTCTACCGGTTGTCGTCGGTGAGGGGCGGAATGCGGGTGGGCGTTTGCTTACCCGATACAATGCCGCTGGCACTCTGCGCAATGGCTTGAATAACGGCTGTCATATTGCTTAAACTCAGGCTTTCCACTTCATCGTCGACGGAATGGTAGAGGCCATCCATCGGAATCTGGTCGGTGCTGATGGTATGGGCCGGCACGCCCAAACGTGCCAGCGTGGCGTTGTCGGACCGGTAGAACAGGTTTTGCTCGGGGTACGGGTCGGGCTCGAAGCGGAACTTGCTGCCGACGAGGTTGGCTTGGAGGAGCTTGCCGAAATCGGACCGCTCGTAGCCGGTGATGAAGGCGGTATTAGGGCCAAACTTGGCTTCTTTGCCAATCATCTCAATGTTGAACATGGCCGCCACCTGCTGCGGGTCGAGCTGCTTCGAGAAAAACTGCGAGCCGAACCCGCCCACTTCCTCAGCCGCGAAAGCCACGAAGATGAGCGGGCGGGCATTGTCGTTTTTCTTCTTGAAGTATTCGGCCAGGGCTACCACGGCAGTGGTGCCGCTAGCATCGTCGTCGGCCCCGTTGGCGATGGAGTCGCCGGCCACGGGCTTGAGGTAGCCCAGATGGTCGTAGTGACCCGAGAACACCACGTTTTCTTTGGCGCGCTTGGGGTCGTGGCCGGGCAGCATGCCCACCACATTGCGCAACTCGACCGGCTCCATCACGCTGCTGGCGCTAATGCGGTAGGTGAGCGTGGCCGGCTTAGGCCCCAGCACAAATACCGTCGAGAAAGGCTTGGGCGGCTCGGCGCTGGTGGTGCCTTTCGCCACATAACCGGCCAGCTGGCGGAAGGCTTTAACCTGCGCCGTGTCGACGAACACCAGCGTGTTGGCCGTGGGCCGCAGGTAGGAGAACATTTTGCCGCGCTCGGTCGGCTCGGGGCCGATGACGACCACGGCCGGCGGCTGGGCGTCCTCGCTGGTCCAGCGCAGCGTGGGCTGGCCGGAAATGGCCACAGCTTGCAACGGAGCCATGGTTTGGCCGTTAATCACCGCCGCTACCGGACTGGTCAGGCCCTGATACACGGTGAGGGTTTGCTCGAAATTGGTTAGCCCCGGCAGGGGTTTCAGGCCGATGCGCTTGAACTCGGCGGCCAGGAACTGAGCGGCTTTCAGGCCGCCGGGCTGGCCGGTGCCCCGGCCCTGCATGTCGTCTGCGGCCAGGGTCTGGATGACGCGGGTGACCGTGGCGGACGAGACGCTGGTAGGTTTGGCAGCGGGTTTAGTTGCTTTTTTCTGGGCGGCAACGGGCAGGGCAGCCAACAGGCCGCCGAGGAGAATTAAGTTTTTCATAATTCGCTTAGCTCAGGGTCAACACCAGGTCATCGGCAGCTACGCGGGTGCCTTCGGGCAAAACCACGTCGGCCACGGTCAGGTCCTGCGGGGCGGTGATGGTGGTTTCCATCTTCATGGCTTCGATGACGAAGAGCGGCGTGTTTTTGGGCGCGGCCTGGCCGGGCTTCACCAGCACTTTGCTGAGCATGCCTTGCAGCGGCGCGCCCATCTGGCGCGGGTTGGCCTTGTCAACTTTGGCGTTGCTGATTTTGGTGACTGCCACCGACTGGTCGCGCACCTGCAGGTTGCGGGTCTGGCCGTTGAGGGTGAAGAAGATGGTGCGGCAGCCTTCCTCGTTGATATCGCCCACCGACTCCAGGCGCACGATAACCGATTTGCCCCGGGCGATTTCGATAATTGTTTCCTCGCCCGATTTCAGGCCGTAGAAGAAGGTCGAAGTAGGCACCTTGCTCACGTTGCCGAACTTCTGGCGGAAGGCCCAGTATTCCTCAAACACCTTCGGATAAAGCAGCGACGAGAGCATATCGGTGAACTTCGCCCCGGGAAATTTCTCCTGAAACGCGGGCCATTCCTTGTCGAAATCGATGGGCGCAAGGTGCTCGTTGGGCCGGTCAGTGAACGGGGTTTCGTTCTTGAGAATAAGCTTTTGCAGCTCGGCGGGCCAGCCACCTTCGGGCTGGCCAATGTCGCCGCGGAACAGCTCGCGCACCGACTCAGGGAAGTTCAGGCTCTCCCCTTTTTCCATCACGTCCTGCGGCGTGAGGTTGTTGCTCACCATGAACAAGGCCATGTCGCCCACCACTTTCGAGCTGGGCGTTACCTTCACGATGTCGCCAAACATCATATTCACGTCGGCAAAGCGCTGCTTCACTTCCTCGAACTTATCGAGCAAGCCCAGCGACGCCGCCTGTGGGCGCAGGTTGGAATACTGCCCGCCCGGAATCTCGTGCTGAAACACCTCCGAAGTACCAGCTTTCAGGCCCGACTCGAACGGGTAGTACATCTCGCGCACAGCCTCCCAATAGTTGCTGAACTCATTGAGCGAATGTTGGTTAAATTCGCGGTGGCGCGGCGTGTGGCGCAGCATTTCCACCACTGAGTTGAAATTTGGCTGCGAGGTGAGGCCCGAGAGCGAGCCCAGCGCCACGTCGATGACGTTGGCCCCGGCCTCCACAGCCTTCGCATAAGTGGCCGCCTGCAACGAGGACGTGTCGTGGGTGTGCAGGTGGATGGGCAGCTTCACGGTATCGCGCAGGCCCTGAATCAGCTCCGTAGCGGCGTAGGGCTTCAGCAGGCCAGCCATGTCCTTGATGCAGAGGATGTGTGCGCCGGCATCTTCGAGCTGCTTGGCCAGCTTGAGGTAGTAGTCGAGGGTGTATTTGGTGCGGTTCGGGTCCATGATGTCCCCGGTGTAACAGATGCTGGCTTCGGCCAGGCGGGTGGTTTTGTTGCGCACGAAACCGATGCAGGATTCCAGCCCTTTCATCCAGTTCAGCGAGTCGAAAATGCGAAATACGTCGACGCCTGTTTCGGCCGCCTGCTCCACAAAACGCTCAATCAGATTATCCGGATAGGCCTTGTAGCCCACGCCGTTGGCCCCGCGAATGAGCATTTGCAGGAGAATATTCGGAATGGCTTCGCGCAGCTTGGCGAGGCGCTCCCAAGGGTCTTCGTGCAGGAAGCGCAGGGCCACGTCGAACGTCGCCCCGCCCCAGACTTCGAGTGAAAACGTCTGCGGATGCTGCTGGGCGTAGGCACGGGCCACTTTCAGCATGTCCCAAGTGCGCATGCGGGTGGCCAGTAGGCTCTGGTGGGCGTCGCGCAAGGTGGTGTCGGTGTAGTGGATGAGCGACTCGTTGCGCAGCCACTCCGCAAATTTCTCGGGGCCGAGCTCGTCCAGCTTTTGCTTGGTGCCGGGCGCAGGTTCGGTGTACTCGAAGTGTGGAATGTGGGGGCGGCGCGGGTTGGCGCGCGGGTCGAGCAGGTTCTTGACGTCGGGGTTGCCGTTCACCACCGTCTCGCCGATGAAGCCGAGCAGGCGCGTGGCGCGGTCCTGCCGGGTTTCGAACTGGAACAATTCGGGGTGGTCCTTGATGAAATCGACGGTGGCGTGGCCGGTCTGGAATTCCTCGTTGCCGACGATATTCTTCAGGAACGGAATGTTGGTTTTCACCCCGCGAATCCGGAATTCATCGAGCGCGCGCAGCATTTTCTGGGCCGCGCCGTGCAGCGTGGGCGCGTGGGCCGAGATTTTGACCAGCATCGAGTCGAAAAACGGTGATACCACGGCGCCCTGGTACACCGAGCCCTCATCGAGCCGAATACCGAAGCCGCCCGCCGAGCGGTAGGCCACGATGGTGCCGTAGTCGGGCTTGAAGTCGTTGGCGGGGTTTTCGGTGGTCACGCGGCACTGCACCGCGAAGCCGGCGCGCAGCGGTACCACGTCGGGGCCAAGGCCGATTTCGGGGTCGCTGAGCTTGTAGTTGGCGGCAATGTAAATCTGGGTTTTAATCAGGTCGATGCCGGTAATCATCTCGGTTACCGTGTGTTCTACCTGAATGCGCGGATTCACTTCAATGAAGTAGATGCGGTCCTGCTCGGGGTTCACCAGGAATTCCACGGTGCCCACGTTGTCGTAGCCCACGGCCCGGCCGATGCGCAGCGCGTACTCATACAGGAGGTGGCGCTGGTGGTCGGGCAGGTTCAGGGCGGGCGCCACTTCCACCACTTTCTGGAAGCGGCGCTGCACCGAGCAGTCGCGTTCGTAGAGGTGCACGAGGTTGCCGTGGTGGTCGCCCACGAGTTGCACCTCAATGTGCTTGGGCCGCTCGACGAACTTTTCCAGGAACACCGTGTCGTCGCCGAAGGCGTTCAGGGCCTCATTCCGCGCTTCGAAAAAGCCTTTCTCCAGCTGCTCATCGTCGCGGATAATGCGCATGCCGCGCCCGCCGCCGCCGCTGGCCGCCTTCAGCATCACCGGGTAGCCGATGCGCTGGGCTTCAGCTTTGGCGGTTTCGAAGTCGACCAAATCGGCCTCGCTGCTTTCAATCTGGGGCACCTGGCACTGCTGGGCCACTTCCTTGGCGCGCACTTTGTCGCCGAGGGCTTCCATCACCTCAGGGCGCGGGCCCACGAAAATGATGCCTTCCTCGGCGCAGCGGCGCGAGAGGGTGGCGTTTTCTGAGAGGAAGCCGTAGCCGGGGTGAATGGCATTGACGCTGTTTTCCTTCGCTACGCGGATGATGCCTTCGATGTCCAGATACGGCTTCAGCGGCTCATCGTCGCGGCCTATTTGATAGGCCTCGTCGGCCTTGTAGCGGTGCTGCGAGTATCGGTCCTCGTAGGTGTACACGGCCACCGTGGGGATGTTGAGCTCGGTGGCGGCGCGCATCACGCGAATGGCAATTTCGCCACGGTTGGCGACCAGGAGTTTGGTTATGTTCATAGAAGCAGTGGGGTGATAGGCGCGAATACGACGAATGTAGGCGAAAGGCTGCCAGCTGCCGCTTTTCGGCCGGTATTTATTGAGAAAAAACCCCGCCGCAAAGCCCCGCTTATTTCCATTAAAAGACGTCCGTTTGCAAGCAGACGGCCAAACCTTCCGCCGAACCGAGGGTTAGGTTGGCACTTATTTTATCCCGCCCACTCCATGCAGTTTTCTGACAAAAACATCCTGATTATCGGCGCTTCGTCCGGCATTGGCCTGGCTACGGCCACGCTGCTGAGCGGCCTCGGGGCGAATCTTTTCACCGCCTCGCGCCACCGCTCGCCGGAGTTGCAAGCACTGGGCATCGCGCACTTCGACTACGACGCCACACAGGATACCGGCACCGCTTTCGATGCGCTGCCCGAGGTGCTGCACGGCGTGGTATACTGCCCCGGCAGCATCAAGCTGCGGCCCTTTGAGCGGATTCCGGTGGCTGATTTCGCGGCTGATTTCGACCTGAATGTACTGGGTGCGGTGCGCGTCATCCAGGCCACCATCAAACGGCTGAAAAAAGCCGAGGGTACGGCCTCTATCGTACTTTTCAGCACCGTGGCGGCCGATACCGGCATGAGTTTCCACGCCAGCATTGCCACCGCTAAGGCAGCCGTGGAAGGCCTCACCCGCGCCCTGGCCGCCGAGTATGCCGCCAGCGGCGTGCGCGTAAACTGCATTGCGCCTTCGCTCACCAACACGCCGCTGGCCGCCGCCCTGCTCAACTCGCCCGAGAAGGTGGAGGCCGGCGGCAAGCGCCACCCCTGCAGCGCATCGGCCAGCCCGAGGACCTGGCTTACACCGCCTCATTTCTGCTGTCGGACCACAGCTCGTTTGTGACCGGGCAGGTACTGGCCGTGGATGGCGGAATGGGGAAATTGAAGTAGTCAGCCACATGAAAATCTGCATCTGAAGTAGTCAGCCACATGAAAATCTGCATCTTCTGGCACCGACGCGACCTGCGTATTCACGACAACGTGGGCCTAGCGGCAGCCCTGGCCAGTGGCCTTCCGGTGCTGCCGCTGTTTATCTACGACAAGGAAATCCTGGACCACCTGCCCGAGAAGGCCGATGCCCGGCTCACCTTTATTCATGATGAGGTGGAGAGGATAGCAGAGGAAACTGAGGCGGCCGGCGGCACTTTTCTGGCCCGCTACGGCCAGCCGCTGGCGGTACTGGAGCAACTGGTGAAAAACTTCGACGTGGCCGCCGTGTTCACCAACGAGGACTACGAACCCTACGCCACCCAACGCGACACCGCCGTAGCCGCGATGCTGAAGAAGCACGGCGTAGAATTTCATACCTATAAGGACCAGGTCATCTTCGCCAAGGAGGAAATCATGACCAAGTCGGGCACCGTGCCCAAGGTTTTCGGCGCTTACCTGAAGGCCTACACGGCGAAGCTGACCGATGAGCTGCTGGAGCCGCACAATTCCAGGCAAGCCTTTCAGAAGGCCAACCTGTACCACGTGTCCACCGAAAAAGCCGGCCCGCGCCCCACGCTTCAACGCATGGGTTTTGAACGCAAGGAGCAATACTTCCCGCCGGTGAAGCTGCCGGCCGAAAGCATCGTGCGCAACTACCACAAAACCCGCGACACGCCCGCCAACGAGCACGGCAGCACACGCGAGTCGCTGAACCTGCGCTTTGGCACCCTGAGTGTGCGCGAGGTGATGCGCCAGGCCAAAGAGATGAACCCGAAGCTGCTGGCCGAGATTATCTGGCGCGATTTCTTCATGATGCTGCTTTGGCATTTCCCTAATACCGCCACCGAGAGCTACGACCCCAAGATGCGGCACATCCATTACCGCAACAACGAGAACGAATTCCAGGCTTGGTGCGAGGGCCGCACCGGCTACCCACTGGTAGACGCCGGCATGCGCCAGCTCAACGAAACCGGCTATATGCCCAACCGCGTGCGCATGACCGTGGCCGGTTTTCTGGTGAAACACCTCTTCATCGACTGGCGCTGGGGCGAGCGGTATTTCGCCGACAAGCTCCTCGACTACGACCTGGCCAACAACGTGGGCAACTGGCAGTGGATGGCCGGCACCGGGGCCATTTCGGCCCCGTGGTTCCGGGTGTACAGCCCCGAGAGCCAGATGGCGCAGGTCGACCCCGAAATGAAGTACGTGAAGCGCTGGGTGCCCGAAGTGGGTACATCGAAATATCCGGCTCCGATTGTGGAGCACAAGTTTGGCCGGGAACGGGCCGTGGAAGCCATCCGGGCGGCGCGCATTGCCGCATCGTAGCGCGGACTAAAAGTCCACGCTACAATCCGAACCGTACGGCAACCCAACCGGTTGTACTGGCATGGAAAAGGACCGCATCAAACAAGCCTATCTTGACTTCGTGCTCAACGAAGGCCACCCGCCGCAGTCGGTGTTCAAGCTCACGCAGCAGCTGGGCCTGAGCGAGTCAGAATTCTACCAAAGCTACCCAAACTTCGAGGCCATCGACCGCGAAATCTGGGCTGACTTCGGGCGACAGGCGCGCGAAACCGCCGCTGCAGAGCCCGTGTGGGAAAGCTACGGCAGCCGCGAAAAGCTACTGGCGTTCTATTACACGCTCCTCGAAATCCTTAAGAATAACCGCTCCTACGCCCTGATGAGCCTACGCCGCTCGTTGCACCGCATCCCGGCGCTGTCGCCCCGCGTGCTCGACGATTTTCGGCAGGACTTCGAATACTTTGTGAGCGACTTGTTGCGCGATGGTCGCGTGACCGGCGAAATCGCCAACCGCCCACTGGTGCAGGATAGCTACCCGCGCTTTTTCTGGCAGCAGGCGCTATTCGTGCTCGGCTACTTCGCCAAAGACGACACGGTGAATTTCGAGCGCACCGATGCCGCCGTGGAAAAGGCCGTGACGCTGAGCTTCGATTTGGTGGGCCGCAACACGATTGACTCGGCCGTGGATTTCGTGCGGTTTCTGGTGCGGAAGTAATTACATAATGGACGAACCCCAAACTTCCCTGCCGACCACCAAGGTGGCCCGCGCCGCCCGCTTCGCCAAAACCGGCTTCAGCGTTGGCACCAACTACATCAAGCATTACGCCAGGAAGGCCGTGGGTGCCGAATCAACCACTGAAAACCTGCACGCCGCCAACGCCGCCGAGCTCTACGGCACGCTGAGCGAGATGAAAGGCTCCGTGCTGAAAGTGGCGCAGATGCTGGCCATGGAGAAAAACATGCTGCCCACGGCCTATGCCGAGCAGTTTGCCCAGGCCCAGTATTCGACGCCGCCCCTCTCCGGCCCGCTGGTAGTGAAGGCCTTTCGGGATGCGTTCGGGAAGTCGCCGTTTCAGCTCTTTGATGAGTTTGAGCCGGAGGCGCGGCAGGCGGCCAGCATCGGGCAAGTGCACTTCGCGCGCCAGGATGGCAAAACCCTGGCGGTGAAGGTGCAATACCCCGGCGTGGCCGACAGCATCAAGTCGGACATCCGGCTGGTGAAGCCCATTGCCCTGCGCATCATGGGTTTGAACGAAGCCCAGGTGCGCCCCTATCTGGAAGAAGTGGAAACCCGCCTGCTCGAAGAAACTGACTACAAGCTGGAGCTGCGGCGCGGCCAGGAAATTGCGGCCAAGTGCCAGGAGTTGAGGCATCTGCAATTCCCGGCTTATTATCCCGAATTTTCTACGGCCCGTATTCTCACCATGGACTGGCTGCCCGGCCAGCACCTTAAGGAGTTTCTGGCAACGAATCCGTCGCAGGAAATCCGCAACCAGATTGGCCAGGCGCTGTGGGATTTCTACCAGTTCCAGTTCAATACGCTGCACCAACTGCACGCTGACCCGCACCCCGGCAATTTCCTGATGCGGGCCGATGATGGCGGCACCCTCGGCGTGCTCGATTTTGGCTGCGTGAAAGAAGTGCCAATGGATGTGTACGAGCTGTTCATTGCCCTACTGGCACCCGAAACCTTCGCCAACGAAGCCCGCCTCGCTGCCCTGCTCACCCAGGCCGGCGTGCTCCGTGCCACCGATGCGCCGGCTATGCGGGCCCTTTACCTGCGCACCATGCAGGTTTCGCTGGAGCTTGTGGGCCGCCCTTTCCGCCAGACCACTTTCGATTTTGGCGACCCGACCTATATGGCCGCTCTATACGCCCTCGGCGACGACCTGATGGCCGACCCCGAGCTACGCAAGCAGCGCGAGCCCCGCGGCTCCGAGCACTTTATCTATTTGAACCGGACCTACGTGGGGCTTTTTGCGCTGCTCACGGAACTGAGCGCTTCGATTACAACCGGCACTTCGGCCGCATAGCAACCCAGGATTCGGCTTGTGCCCGGGCTGGCCGGCATCGATAAGCGGCAGCCTGGGCTACATTTCGGCCATGAACCTCCGAACCGAGCTACTGCGGGAACACTCGGCGCGCCAGACCAAGCGGCTGGCCGACTATGCCTGCGCCCACCCCACGGCCCTGGCCGAGCTGCTCCAACTATTCTGGTACGGCGCGGAGCGCGAGCGCCAGCTGGCCGCCGACGTGCTAGGCTGGGTGGGCGAGCGGCGGCCCAAGTGGCTGGTGCCCCACCTGCCGGGCCTGCTGGCCGCCGCCCAGCCCGGTCCGGAGCAGCACCCGGCCGTGCGGCGGGCCGTGGCGCGGGCGCTGCAATTTGTGCCCGTGCCCGAAGAATGGCAGGCGCTGGCTTTCGATACCTGCCTGGCGATGTTGCGGGCGCCCCGCGAGCCCGTAGCCATTCGGGCCTACGCCCTCACGGCCGCCGCCCGGCTGGCCGGCCCCTACCCCGAGCTGGCCGCCGAAGTGGTGGCCGCCGCCGAAACTGCCCTGAGCACCACCGACTCAGCCGCGCTGCACAGCCGGGTGGCGCGTGAATTGCCAAAACTTCGCACCATTGCGCGGGAAGTTTTGCCGGGTTAGCTGTTGGATAGGCTCATTCGTTTCAATTCTTACCATTTCCATGAAAAAGATTCTTACTCTCGGCGCGGCGCTGCTCAGCCTCACCTTCTCCGCTTCGGCCCAAAAGATGGCCAGCTGCTGCGCCCGTCCGGCCGGCAACTTGTCGGCCTCGGCCACCGAGGCCTTCGCTATGCTCGCCACCGACAAAGATTTCTCGGGCGGCCACGACGCGCCCCTGCCCTATTCCTATGCCGGCGAGGGCAAAATGATTGAGTTCAAAACCCCGGACGGCACACCCGGCCACGGCTTTGAAATCAAAAGTGCCAAGCCCAGCAACAAATACCTGTTCGTGATTCACGAATGGTGGGGCCTCAACGACTACATCAAGAAGGAAGCGGCCACCTTCGCTAGCGAAATGCCCGACGTCAACGTCATCGCCGTGGACCTCTACGATGGCAAAGTGGCCACCACGCCCGAAGATGCCGGCAAATACATGGGCGAGGTGAAAACCGAGCGCGCCACGGCCATTCTCAAAGGGGCCCAGATGTACGCCGGCCCCAAGGCGCAGCTGGCCAGCATCGGCTGGTGCTTCGGCGGCGGCTGGAGCCTGCAGGAAGCCCTGCTCGGCGGCAAGCAAACGGTGGGCTGCGTAATGTACTACGGCATGCCCGAGAAGAATGTAGCCAAGCTCAAAACCCTGAATTCCGACGTGCTGGGCATCTTCGCCAGCCAGGACAAATGGATTAACCCCGAAGTGGTGGCCCAGTTCAAAAAAGACATGACCGCCGCTGGCAAGAGCGTCACCATCGAAAGCTACGATGCCGACCACGCCTTCGCCAACCCCTCGAACCCCAAGTTCAACAAGGAATACGCCGCCAAAGCCCACGGTCAGGCGCTGGCCTACCTGCGCGGTCGCTTCAAGTCAAAAGCGTAGTTTTTGGGTTTGAAACAGAAAAGCCTTCCCGATTGGGAAGGCTTTTTTTGTGCTACTTTGGTGAGTCTGAAATCCAAGGCCGTAGCGTCGACTTTCAGTCCGCGCCCGTGCTACCCGATTCACACTAAAAGTCCGCGCTACTTCAATTCCCACCGCCATGGTCCCGCTCACTGCCCTCCTCTCCGAATACGGCGAAAGCCACCAGAACCCCACCAACAAGCTGGTGCATTGGGTGTGCGTGCCGCTGATTATGTTCTCGCTCATCGGCCTGCTGTGGGCCATTCCGGTGCCAACGGCCATCCGGCAAATCAGCCCGTGGCTGAACTGGGGTACGTTGGTAATGGCGCTGGCCCTCGTGTACTACGTGCGGCTGAGCGGACGGCTGGCCCTGGGCATGGTGCTGGTGTGGGTGGCCATGGCGCTGGCGTTGCGCGTAGTAGCGGGCGCGGCGGCGCTGCCACTGTGGGGTATTTGCCTCATCATCTTCGCGCTGGCTTGGGTGGGCCAGTTCTGGGGCCACAAGGTGGAAGGCAAGAAACCCAGCTTCCTCAAGGACCTGCAGTTTCTGCTGATTGGGCCGCTGTGGCTGCTGCATTTCGTGTACCGCCGCCTGGGCTGGGGGTATTGATGCTTCGCCTGGTGATAGTCTGTCATCCTGAGCGCAATGAAGGACCTTACCACGTCAGCACAATCTAACGTGGTAAGGTCCTTCGCTGCGCTCAGGATGACAGACGCACTCTCTTTACCGCTGCGCCAGCAGGCCAGCCAACTCCTCCACGCATTCGGTGAGCTGCTCCCAGGCGGGCAGCATGAAGTACTGGTTTTGGTAGCGGGCCCCGGTCACGGGCGTGCGCAGTACGGTGGCCAGGTCGAAGGCCGGGCGCGGGGTTAATTCGTTCACGCAGTGGTGGATTTCACCGGCCGACGACAACAGGCCCGCCCCGTAGAGGTGCGGCTTGCCTTCGTACTGCACCATGCCAAACTCGGCTGTGAAGAAGTACAGTGCCCACAGCTGCTCCCGCGCCGGCGAGCCCGCCGGCTGGGCTACGTAGGCCTGCCCCAACTCGTGCAGGAAGTTGGCCAAGCCCTCATCCAGCAGCATGGGCACGTGCCCGAACAGGTCGTGGAACAAGTCCGGCTCGGGGCTGAAATCAAACGCCTGCATGGACCGGATACGGGTCACAATCGGGAACTTACGCTCAGCCAAAAGGGCAAAAAACGCGGCCGGCTCAAACGGGCGGCCCACCGGGGCCAATTGCCAGCCGGTTTCCTCAAAAATCGTGGCGCTCAGCTCCCGGATGTCGGGGATGGCCTCGCGCCTGTAGCCCAGCCGGGCCAGGTTTTCCCAGAACACCGGCACGGCGCGGCGATGCAGCAGCGCGGTCTGGCGGTCAAACAGCATCTTCCAGATGAGCTGGTCCTGGCTGGCGGGGGTGGCAGGGTTGGGCTTGGTAAACATAGCGTAACGAAAAAGGTAAGCGTGGTTAAAACAGGGCGAAAAAAAAGCCCGATATCCTGACGGATTCGGGCTTTTGAAGGTTTCTAGAGAAAGTCGGGTTTCATGCCTCGTCTTCCGGTAGCGCCAATCGCAGCCCGTACCTGCCCTGTTTGGGGGCAGTCATTAGGGTGTTAATGCAATTGACGAATTGGTGGCGCATGAGTGAGACGAATTTAGGAACCGATTCTGGAAATGCAAGCATCTGCTCACATTAATTTTTCTTTATTCCAGTTCCTGGCGCAACGCATACACGCGCCGCAGGTTGCGAATCAGGCGGGCCGATTCGTCAAAATCCAGCGTCTGGGCCCCGTCCGAAGCAGCGGTTTCGGGCGTTTCGTGGGTTTCGTACACGATGCCGTCGGCTCCGGCCATCACGCCGGCCAGGGCCATCGTGGGCACGTACTCGCGGATGCCGATGCCGTGCGAGGGGTCGACAATCACGGGCAGGTGGCTCTTGGCTTTTAGAATCGGCACTGCATTCAAATCCAGGGTATTGCGGCTAGCGGTTTCAAACGTTCGGATGCCGCGCTCGCAGAGAATCAACTTCTCGTTACCGCCCGAAAACACGTACTCGGCCGAGGACAGTAACTCCTCAATCGAGCCCGAAATGCCGCGCTTCAGCAGCACCGGCTTATCCACGCCGCCCAGCGCATCAAGCAGGTTGAAATTCTGGGTATTGCGCGCGCCTACCTGGAATACATCCACGAAATCGTGCATCTCCTCCACCTGCGACACCTGCATGACTTCGGTCACAATTTTGAGGCCGCGCGCCCGGGCCATGCGGTGAAAATCGCGCAGGCCTTCCAGCCCCAGCCCGCGGAAAGCGTAGGGCGACGAGCGGGGCTTGAACACGCCACCGCGCATCAGGCGCACGCCGTTGGCCACGAGGTGGTCCATCACCTTTTCCATCTGGGCCTCGCTCTCGATGCTGCACGGCCCGGCACAGATGGCCAGCGAGTTACCCCCAATGGTTACGCCGTCGCCGAGGTCGAGCACGGTGGGTTTCACGCGCCACTTGCGGCTCACGAGCTTGTAGTCGTCGCTCACGCGGTGCACGTCGCGCACGCCCGGCAGCTGGCCGATGGTGCGGATGTCGAAGTCCTTTTTGCCGATAGCCACCAAATAGTGGGCGTGCTGGGTCGTGACTTCGGTGGCTTTGTAGCCCTGCTGTTTCAGGTGCTCGGTGATGGTGGCTACCGAAGCGGATTTTTCGAGTTGGATTATCACGGAATGAACGTGTTAGAGTTAGGATGTCGTGCCTCGGCGGCACTCAGCACAACGCCCTTTGGATTGGATGAAACTGATTACGCCTCCTTAATGCCCCGCACGAAGCGCCCGGCGGCGGCCGGTGCATCGGCCACATCTTCCAGCGCGCGGATGAGGGCTGAGCCGATAATAGCACCTTCGGCGTGCTGGCAGGCGCGGTCGAAACCGGCTTTGTCGGCAATGCCGAAGCCGATGAGGCGGGGATTGCGCAGCTTCAGGGCGGCGATGCGCTCGAAATACTGCTCTTGCGCGACAGCATCGGGCAGCGTGGTGCCGCCGGTAGTGCCCGGGCCGGAAACCAGGTACAGGAAGGCTTCGGAGAGGCTGTCGAGGCGCCGGATGCGCTCCTCCGAAGTTTGCGGCGTGATGAGAAATACGGCTTTCAGGCCGTGTTTTTTGAAGGTTTCCTGATAGAACTCTTCGTACTCATCAAGCGGCAAATCAGGCAGGATAAGGCCGTCAACGCCCACAGCGGCGGCCTGGCGGCAGAATTCCTCCACGCCAAACTGCATCACCGGGTTGAGGTAGCCCATGAGGAGCACCGGCGTCTCGGGCACAGCGGTGCGCAGGCCTTTGAGCTGCTCGAACAGCACGGGCAGGTTCATGCCATTGGCCAGGGCCACCGTGCTGCTGCCCTGGATGATGGGGCCATCGGCCAGCGGGTCGGAGAAGGGCATGCCGATTTCGAGGATATCAGCCCCGGCTTCCACTAAGGCTTGGGCCAGCGGAATGGTGTCGTGCAAGCTGGGGTAGCCGGCGGTGAAGTAGGTATTGAGCAGGTTGTGCTTGCTCGCGAAGGCGTGTTTGATGCGGTCCATAAAGTATTAGCGTTGGGGAGCCGCAGGCTACACCAGCTTGTCCATGTTTTTGAGGTAGGTTTCCAAGTCCTTGTCGCCGCGGCCGGATAGGTTTACCACCACCACGTCATCCGGCCCGGCCCCAAGCTGGCCAAGGGCGGCCAGTGCATGGGCCGTTTCCAGGGCTGGGATGATGCCTTCGAGGCGGCTCAGCTCGGCCACGGCGGCTAGAGCGTCGTCGTCGGTGATGGCAATAAACTCGGAGCGGCCCACTGCGCCCAAATAGGCGTGCAGCGGCCCGATGCCGGGATAATCAAGGCCCGCGCTTAGGGAATACGGCTCGGTAATCTGGCCGTGCTCGTCCTGCATCAACAGGGTCTTGCTGCCGTGGATGATGCCCGGCGTGCCCAGCACCGACGTAGCCGCCGAGTGCCCGGAGTGGATGCCGTGCCCGGCGGCTTCCACCGCAATCAGGCGCACCTCGGGTTCATCGAGGAAGTGGTAGAACGCACCAGCCGCGTTGGAGCCACCGCCCACGCAGGCCACCACGAAATCGGGCAGCTCGGAGCCGGTTTTCTCCAGCAATTGCTTGCGCATTTCCTCGCTAATGACGGCTTGCAGGCGCGCCACCAAATCGGGGTACGGGTGCGGGCCGACGACGGAGCCGATGATGTAATGGGTATCAACCGGGTTGGCAATCCAGTCGCGGATGGCCTCGTTGGTGGCGTCTTTCAGGGTCTGGCTGCCGCTTTCGGCGCGGCGCACTTCGGCTCCGAGCAGGCGCATCCGGGCCACGTTGGGGGCCTGGCGCTCCATGTCGATAGCCCCCATGTACACCACGCAGGGCAGGCCCATTAGGGCGCACACGGTGGCGGTGGCCACGCCGTGCTGCCCCGCCCCGGTTTCGGCGATGATGCGCGTTTTGCCCAACCGCTTGGCCAGCAGAATCTGCCCCACGGTGTTGTTGATTTTGTGCGCGCCGGTGTGGCAGAGGTCCTCGCGCTTGAGAAATATGCGGGTGTTGTACTTGGCCGACAGGCGCTTGGCTTCAAACAGCGGCGTGGGCCGGCCCACGTAGTCGCGCAGCAGCCCATGCAGCTCGGCCTGGAATGACGGGTCGGCCATGATGTCCAAGTACTGCGTGCGTAGCTCTTCCACGTTGGGGTAGAGCATTTCGGGCACGAAAGCGCCGCCGAACTGGCCGTAATAGCCGCGGGTCGTGGGCTGTTTGTAAGAGGTTGTAGAAGTCATATCGATGGCGCGCCGGGGCGCAATTGAGTGAGCATTTGGGCCAGGCGGGCAGCGTCTTTCACACCCGGCGCGGTTTCAAAGCCGCTGTTCAAATCGACGCCAGCCAGGCCGGGCAGGCGCAGAGCCGCCAACTCGGCGGCGTGTTCCAGCCCCAGGCCACCGGCCAGAAAATAGGGCACGGGCAGGTGGTAGGCTTGCAGCAAATTCCAGTCGAACGTAGCCCCGTTGCCACCGGGCGCGGCTCCTTTGGTGTCGAAGAGGAAGTAGTCGCAATACGGCACGTAGGGTAGCAGAGCGGTAAAATCAACCTCCTCCCCTACCGAAAAAGCCTTCATCACCAGCAGGCCCGCTTCGTTGAGTTCCGCACATTGCGCGGGCGTTTCCTGCCCGTGCAACTGCACGGCGGCGAGGCCGAAGCGCTGCGCCACGGCGAGGATGTTTTCGGTGGTTTCGTTCACGAACACGCCCACTTTCCAGATGGCCGGCGGCAGGGCGCGCACCAGTTCGGGAGCCAGCGCCCCGCCCACAAAGCGCGGTGATTTCGGCGCGAAAATGAAGCCCAGAAAATCCGGCCCCAGTTTGGCAATGTCGGCCAGCGCCGCCGCGTCGCGCATGCCGCACACCTTCACCAGCAGCCGCGATGGGGTAGCTGGCGCCGCCGAAGTAGCTTCCGCGCCGGGCACGCCAGCGGCGGCGGCTAAATCGGATAAGTTGGGGCGGGGCGTCTTCATTTCGGGCAGCTACGCAACCGCGGCTTCAGTTTTCGGCAGGGCGGCGATTTCCTGCACCAGCATGGCGCAAGCGCGCTCGGGGCGGGCGTGGCGCATGAAAGCCTCGCCCAGCAGGAAGCCGCGGTAGCCGACTTCGCGCAATTGGCCGATGGCGGCGGCGGTGGAGATGCCGCTTTCCGACACCTTCACAAAATCGCTCGGAATGGTTTCGGCCAGCGCCAGCGAGGTATCGAGGCTAAGGCTGAAATCGTGCAGGTTGCGGTTGTTGACGCCGATGAGATTAACGGCCTCGGCATTAGCGGAGCGGGCCAGCTCTTCGCCGTCGTGCACTTCGAGCAGCACTTCGAGGCCCAACGAGCGGGCCAGCCGGCCCAGGGTATCGATTTCGGCGGGCGTGAGGACGGCTGCAATCAGCAGCACGGCATCGGCCCCGATGCTCTTGGCTTCGAGAATCTGGTACTCATCCACCACAAAATCCTTGCGCAGGATAGGGCAGAAATTGAAGCGCCGCGCCGTGGTCAAATCTTCGTTTTTGCCACCGAAAAACTCGGCGTCGGTGAGGATGGACAGCGCCGCCGCGCCGGCCTGCATGTAGCCGAGCGTGGTGCGCTCGACGGGCGCGTACTGATTAATCCAGCCTTTGGAGGGTGACTTGCGCTTGAACTCGGCAATAAGGCCGCTGCCGCCTTCGCGCAGCAGATACTTGCGCAGCGAGAGCGGCTGCGAGTTGAAATAGAGGCTGGTTTCGAGCAACTTGACGGGCACCAGCTCGCGGCGGCTGGCAACTTCCTGGCGCTTGTGCGCGACGATGGTATCGAGAATCGTGGATTGGGACATGACTTGGAGAACAGCAGCGCGCAGCATTTGCTTCGCGCTATGTAGAAAATTTATTGGGTGGCCAGCATCGTTTCAAAGGCCCGCCGGGCCGCGCCCGAGTCCAGCGACTCCCGGCTGAGGGCCAGGGCATCGGCCCAGCTTAGGGCGGGGCGGGCGCATTGCAGGGCCAGGGCGGCATTGGCGGTGGTCACATTACGCTGAGCGGCCGTGCCGTGACCATCGAGCACGTATTTGAACAACTCGGCAGCGGCGGCCACAGTGCTGCCGCCGGCCAGGTCGTCGGCGGTGCAGGCGGGCAGGCCCAGCGTGTCGGCGGTCAGCATCCGCTCGCCTTCGAAGGAGGAAACCACTTTGGCCGTCCCGGTGAGGGCCAGCTCGTCGTAGCCGTCGAGGGCATGCACCACGGCGTAGCGGGTTCCGGTGGGCTGCATCAGGTAATGGTAGAGGCGCTGCAATTCGAGGCTGAAAACGCCCAACAGCTGGGCCGCCGGCCGGGCCGGGTTCACCAGCGGGCCGAGGATGTTGAAGAAGGTGCGCAGGCCCAGCTCGCGCCGCACGGGCCCGGCGTGCCGCATGGCCGGATGGAAGGCCGGCGCGTGCAAAAAGCAGATGCCCGCCCGGTCAAGCTGCCGCCGCAGCTGGTCGGAGCTGGCCTCGAAGTTGTAGCCAAAGTGCGCCAGTACGTTGGAAGCGCCCGACACCGACGACACGCCAAAATTGCCGTGCTTGGCCACCAGCGTGCCCGCCCCAGCCACAATAAAACAGGCCAGCGTGGAGATATTAATCGTGTTTTTGCCATCGCCACCTGTGCCCACGATGTCCACTACTTCGTGCGTGCCCAGCTCCGGGTCGCGGCTGAGGTCGAGTAGCGCCTGGCGGAAGCCGGCCAGCTCGGCCACCGTAATGGGCCGCATACGGTAGACAGCCAGGAAGGCCGCCGTTTCGGCCGGGTTCGCTCCGCCCTCGCCCAACTGGCGCATGGCGGCGTGGGCCTCGGCGTGCGTGAGCGGCTGGTGGTCGAAAAGCTTGGTGAGAATCTGTTTCATGTTTTGAGCTACCGGCTGCTGTCTCCAGGCAGCAAGCATTCATCATTAAATTTTAAAACGCGTGGCTTGAAGCCCGAAGCTTGCTGCTTACGAAAGCCAGTTTTCCAGCAGCTGCGCGCCGTGTTCGGTGAGGATGCTTTCCGGATGAAACTGCACGCCGCGCACATCATAATCGCGGTGGCGGAAGGCCAGCACCTCGCCGTTGGCATCGCGGGCCGTCACTTCCAGCGTCGCGGGCATCGACTCGGGCCGCACTGCCCAGGAGTGGTAGCGCCCCACTTGGAACCGCTTGGGCAGTCCCGCGAAAAGCCGCTCGTCGCTCACAGTTACTTCGGCTTCGTTCGCCACGCCGTGTAGCACGACCGGGATGTTGTAGAGTTCCGCGCCGAAGCTTTCGGCCAGGCCCTGGTGGCCCAGGCACACGCCCAGGATGCGCTTGGTGGGCGCGTATGTTGAGATAATGGCCGGCATCAAGCCCGCTTCGGTTGGAATGCCCGGGCCGGGCGAGAGTAAGATAGCATCGTACGCCGCCACATCTTCCAGTGCCAGCTGGTCGTTGCGCGTCACCGTCATATTTGGGCCGTGGCCGAGCTCGCGCAGCAGGTGTACCAGGTTGTAGGTGAAGGAGTCGTAGTTATCGAGAACGAGGATTTTCATGGCGAAAGGCTGTAATTATTTAACATCTTCAGCAGCCCGTAGCGCGGCGCGCAGGGCCCCCAGCTTGTGGTGCACCTCCTCCAGCTCCGACTGCACTTTGGAAGCCGCCACCACGCCCGCGCCGGCCTGGAAATACAGCTGGTTGCCGGTGCTCAGAAACGAGCGAATCATGATGGCGTGGTTGAAGCTGCCATCAAAGCCCAAATGCCCCAGGCAGCCGCCGTAGTAGCCGCGCGCGGTAGGCTCCAGGCCATCAATCAGTTGAACAGCTCGAAACTTGGGCGCGCCCGAGAGCGTGCCGGCCGGGAAGGTATCGGCCACCACTTGCAGGGTGTCGGTGTTTTCGGCCAGCTCGGCCGTTACCTTGCTTACGAGGTGAATGACGTGCGAGTAGAACTGGATTTCGCGTAGGGTTCGCACCTCTACTTTGGTGCCGTGGCGGGCCAGGTCGTTGCGAGCCAGGTCCACCAGCATCACGTGCTCGGCGTTTTCCTTGGGGTCGGCGGCCAGGCGCTGGGCGGCGGCAGCATCGGCGGCATCGTCGCCGGTGCGGCGGTAGGTGCCCGCGATGGGGAATAGGGTGGCTTCGCGGCCCTGTACCAGCACCTGCGCCTCGGGCGAGGAACCGAAGATTTTGTAGTCGCCGTAGTCGAAGTAGAACAGGTAGGGCGACGGGTTGATTGACCGCAGCGCCCGGTACACGTTGAACTCATCGCCCGAAAAACCCTGCTGGAACCGCCGCGACAGCACAATCTGGAACACGTCGCCGCGCAGGCAGTGGGCTTGGCCCTGCGTGAGGCGCGCCAGGAACTCCTCATCGGTCTGGTTGGTCTGCTCCTCGCCGGCCGTGGCGAAACCGAAGTTGGGCACGCTGGGGTGGCGCACCAGGTTTTCGAGGCGGTCGAGGCCGTCGGCTTCGGCCGGGGCCTCGCCGGCTACGCTGTGCTCGAACAGGTGCAGCTCCTGTCGGAAGTGGTTGAAGGCGATGACGTAGCGGTACACGCCATAGCGAATCAGAGGGATGTCGCCAGCCGGCACCTTCTCCGGATTCAGCTGCACGTCCTCAAAGCTTTGCACGGCCTCGTAGCCCATGTAGCCAAACAGCCCGGTACTGATGAAAGGCAGCTTTTCGGCCGAGGCATCGGGCGTGCCGGCGGCGGCGAAATCGCGCAGCCGCGCCAACGCCTCGCGAGCGTGGCCCAGGTTTTCGGTGGTTTCGGGGGCGCCGGGCAGCACTTGGTGCAGTACGCCGCCGCGCCGCAGCTCAAACGTGGCCAGCGGCTCGCACACCAGGTAGCTGAAGGCATTTTGCTGGCCGTGGTAGTCGGCGCTTTCCAGCAGAAGGCAGTTGGCGTACTGGTCGCGCAAGCGCAGAAACAGACCTACCGGCGTCACGGTATCGGCAAGCAGGCGGCGGGTGCGGGTGATGAGTTGGTAAGACACGAGGATTAAAAAGGGAAGCAGCAAAAACGAAAAAAGCCCAGCTTGTGGGCCGGGCTTTTTGTGATTGCAGGGTAAAATCAGGTTGACTTCACGAGGCGCACAGGAAGGCCGGTCCGATGTTTCGGAGCTGCCACCACCAAGCCTGAGAAATGCGAGTCGAGTTCATGTCGAAAAAGCCGCTTCGGTTGAAACGTGTTGCAAAGATAGAGCTTCGTTTTTGAAATTCCCGCAACTACCAGTGAAATTCTATACAAAGCCAGCAAGTACACGGTTCCATTATCACCAATATTCCAATCAGCAAAAAGGCTTGACATTAACTACTGCGGCTGCCGTTTCGCCCCAGAAGCGTTGGTTTTCACCGCCGAGCCAAACAGAAACCGGTAGGCCGCCGGGAACTCCCGCCGCCAGAACCACTCCCGGTGCTCCCCATCGGCCGGGGCTGAAAATGCCAGGTTGGCAGCCGGCACACCCTCGGCCCGTAGCTCATCGCGCCACTGCGTCATCAGCGGCAGCATGGTTTTCGATTCCTTGGGGCCACACACGAAATAGAAGCGCGCTGTGCGCGCCGCCGGGTGGGTTTTGGCATAGGCCCGCAACGAGTCGTTGCACACCCAGAAGGCCGGCGAAAACGCACCCACCTCGCCAAAAACCTTCGGGTATTTCAATGCGGCGTACACCGAAATCAGACCACCCAGGCTGGAGCCGGCGATGCCGGTATGCGCCGCCTCGGGCCGGGTGCGGTAGTGCGCATCCACGTAGGGCTTGAGCGTGAGGGCCAGGAAATCGACGTAAGCGCTGCCCTGGCCGCCCTGGTGGGGCTGGTCCTTCAGTTCGGCACTGGCCCAGGGAATGTATTCGTCGGAGCGGTACTGGTCGCCGTTATCAACGGCCACCACGATGCTGCCGGTGGCGTCCTGGCCGGCTTTGCGCAGGCGGTCGAGGGTTTCGTCCACGCCCCATTCGCCGCCGAAACTCGTGGCGTCGTCGAACACGTTCTGGCCATCGTGCAGGTAGAGCACGGGGTAGCGCCGGGCGGGGTTGGCTGCGTAATCGGCGGGCAGGTACAACCAGATGCGCCGCTGCCGGCCCAGTTGCGGCATGGAGAAAGAGGTGGACAACAGGCGCACCTGGGGCGTAGTGGTGTGCTTTTTAGAAGCGTCGCTCTGGGAATTCCAGGCCAGCACCTGGTTGGTGATTTCGCGAGCAGTCGTCAGGTCGGCTTTGCGGTTGGCAACCTGGTCGTTTTTGCCGTCTACTTCCACCGTCGGCCAGCTGCCGCGAGTAAACTTGTATTCGATGCTGCCCAGGCTGGACGGCAGGCTAATTTGGTAGGTGCCGTCGGCCTGCTTCTGCAAGGCGTAGCGGGAGCTGTGTGGGTTCCAGTTATTGAAAGAGCCCGCCACGAATAGCGTGTCTTTGGCCGGCGTGGTAGCCGGCACCTGGGTTAGTTTCAGAATGGTCTGGGCACTGGCAGCGCCCCACGCCAAGCTGAAAGCGCTGGCAAGCAGCACCGTGCGTTTCACCTGCAATTGATAATTCATTGGTTAGCGAATGGTTTCGCCAGTGCCGGCGCCTCGCTCGGCGGCTTCGGTTTTGCGCAGGGTGTACACGGCCCGCACCGAGTCGACCCCCGGCAGGCCGTTGGCCTGGAAATCCAGCAAGGCCCCCTTCTTTTGCGGGCCCTTCACGAAATGCCGGTACTCTTCGGCCGATTCGCGTACCACGTACAGAATGCCCGGCGACGGCACTTTCAGGCGGGAGAAAAAGCAACGGCCATCGCCGGCCGGGCGACGGTTGGTTTCGGCCACGGCGCTGGTGCCCAGCAGCCGGTACTTGGCCTCATCGGCACCCGGCGGGGTCAGGTTGCCCAGGCCATCCACAAACACCTCGCGCCGGGACATAAGGTGCTCCAGGTCCAGCGTTTTGAGCAGGGGCAGGTTTTCCTCCGACATGATGAGCTGCTGCACCGTTTTGCCGGGGGCGGGCTCTTCGTAGTACACCAGGACCGGCTTCTTCAGCTTCAGCTTGCTCACCACGATGGGCGGCGGCGCATCCTCGTTGTCGGTGGCGTGCTGGATGGTGATGGGCGTATACACCGGCGGCGGCTTCACCACCCCCCGGGCACCGGGCGCGGGCTTGCCTGCGCTCTTGGGGGCTGGCTTGTGGGAGCCAGGTCGGGACTGGGCCACGGCACCGGTCACAGTGCCGGCCAGTAGCAACGCAAGTAATGGTAGGTGCTTTTTCATTTTCTAAGGAAAAGCCAAAAGTAACGAGGAGAATATGGCCCGGCAAGGCAATTACTGCGCCAAGTGGGGTAAAACAGTGCCATTATGAGCCAGGACCTGCCGGGGTAAGGTAAGGGCAAAGGTGGTTAATCAGAGATTGCCCGGCAGCAGGGCAGCACTTGGGCCTCTGTTTAGCAACCGATTCTGGTGCGCGGTCCCCTTGGGCAAAGGAAAGCACTTGGCTAACGGAAAACCGGCTGAATGAGGAATTACACACCCCAGATGAGGAACTACACACCCAAAATTTTTAGCTCTTTTAAATTTATTTTTTTCTGAAAAATCTCAAAAAAAGCCTCATTCCAAAGCATTGTGCACGTCAATTCCGAATCGTTTGCATTGCACACCTGGAAATTGCACAGGTTACACCACGTATTATAAGCTTACTAAACAGTGTTTTGCTGATTAAATTAATATTATTTTTAAACTGCTTCCTCCCTAAATATCGGCAAAAAATCGTCGAATTTGAGCAAACGTTTTTTCGCTTTCGTTCAAGGCCAGGAATTTTTAAAAAATGCCTTTAAACCTTCTCTGAAGCAAGTTTTTGGTAACTTGCAGCCCCAATCTTTTAAAATTTCCCACCATCAACACATTTAAGAAGTTTCCCATGAGACACCCTTATTTAGCGAAGCTCCTGTTTCTGCTATTGTTAGCGGGCTTTGGCTTCCTCCCTTCGGCGGCCTTCGCTCAGTCGACCGGCTTGGTTAGCGGCCGGGTCACCGACGGCAAAAACGAAGGCATTCCCGGCGCCACGGTCCTCATTGAGGGCACTTCGCTGGGCAGCTCTTCGAGCGTAGACGGCACCTACAGCATTCAGAACGTACCAGCCGGTCCGCACACGGTTGTGATTTCGTTCGTGGGCTACAACGCCGTTCGCCGTCCGGTGACGGTGGTGGCCGGCCAGAACGCCGAAGTCTCGGCGGGCCTGACCGAGAATACGACCCAACTGGCCGAGGCCGTGGTGGTAGGCTACGGCTCGCAGCGCCGGCAGGACCTGACCGGTGCCGTAGAGCAAATCTCGGAGAAGCAGTTTGTGAAGGGCCAAGTAACCAACCCCGAGCAGCTGGTGCAGGGCAAAGTAGCCGGTGTGCAGATTACCACCGGCGGTGGTGCTCCCGGCTCGAACTCGCAGATTCTGATTCGCGGTGGCTCGTCGCTGTCGGCGTCGAACTCGCCGCTTATCATCATCGACGGCGTGCCGGTGGACAACACCAGCCTGGCCGGGGTGTCCAACCCCCTCAGCCTCATTAACCCCAACGACATCGAGAGCATCACCGTGCTCAAGGATGCTTCATCGACCGCCATCTACGGGGTGCGCGCTTCGAACGGTGTGATTCTGGTGACCACCAAGAAAGGCCTGCAAGGTGATGCTCTGCACGTCAATGTTTCGTCGCAAAACTCGGTAGCCAGCGCTTACAAGTACGTGCCCGTGCTGAGCGCCGATGACTACCGCGCCGTGGTGAACCAGTACGGCTCGGCCTCCCAAAAGGCTACGCTGGGCAAAGCCAGTACCGACTGGCAGAAGGAAATTTTCCGTCCGGCCTTCAGCAGCGACAACAACGTGAGCGTGAGCGGCTCGACCGGTGTGATTCCGTACCGCGTTTCGGGTGGCTACCTGAGCCAGCAGGGCATTTTGAAGCGCAACGACCTGAAGCGTTTCAGCGGTGCGCTGAACCTGTCGCCGGTATTCCTCGACGGCAAGCTGCGCGTGAACCTGAACGTGAAAGGCACCTGGATTGACAACAACTTCTCGGACCAGAGCGCCGTGGGCAATGCCGTGAGCTTTGACCCCACGCAGCCCATTACGGTGGACGCCACCGGTGCCCCCACTGCCATCTACACCGGCGCCGCCGGCAACCCCTTCGGCCTGACCAACGCCCAAATCAGCCGGTACGGCGGGTACAGCGAGTTCAGCCAGTTGAACGATGATAAGACGGTTTCGCTGAACACCCTCTCGCCCCGCAACCCCATCGGCCTCATCAACCAGAGCCGCAACCGCAGCACCGTGAAACGGAGCATCGGCAACCTACAGCTCGACTACAAACTGCCCTTCATCGATGGCCTGAGCGCCAACCTGAACCTGGGCTATGACATCCAGCGCGGCCGGGGCACCAACTTCGTGCCGGCCGAAGCAGCCTCGAACTTCAACCGCCAGGGCATTAACAACATCTACGCCCAGGATTTGAACAACACCATTCTGGAAGCTTATGGTAAGTACGAGCACACCGTGGGCCCGGGCCGCTTGGAGCTGCTGGCCGGCTACTCGTACCAGCGCTTTGAAAACCGCAACTATGTGTTTGCCGACTTCCGCGCCAATGGCACAGAGCTGAACCCGGTTTCGCTGAGCTACTCAAATCAGGACACTTACTTGAACACCAACGTGCTGGTGAGCTACTACACCCGCCTGAACTACAATATTCAGGACAAGTACCTCTTCACCGGCACCTTCCGCGCCGACGGCACCTCGCGCTTCAGCCCCAACCACTTCGGCTACTTCCCCTCGGGTGCGTTTGCCTGGCGCATCAAGGGCGAGGAATTCCTGAAGAACTCGACCGCTATTTCGGACCTGAAGCTGCGCGTGGGCTACGGCAAAACCGGCCAGCAGGACCTGGGCGGCAACTACTACCCCTTCCTGGCCAACCTGACGCTCAGCAACCTGTCGTCGTCGTACCAGTTGGGCTACAATGCCGATGGAACTCCCCGCTACATCCGCACCCTGCGCGCCGACCAGTACAATGCCAATATCACCTGGGAAACCACCACTACCTACAACGTGGGTCTGGACTACGGTTTCTTCGGCGGCCGCCTCTATGGCTCGGTTGATTTGTACAACCGGAAAACCGAGGACCTGCTCAATTTCGTAAACATCTCGGCCGGTTCGGGCCTGTCGAACGGCGGCACCTACAACGTGGGTTCGCTGACCAACAAAGGCATCGAAGTAATTACGAACGTGGATGCCGTGAAAGGCGACCGGTTCAACCTCACGATAAACGCCAACGCTACGTTTAACCAGAACCGCCTCACGAAACTCACCGGTGCTGATGCTCCCGGCGACCTGGGCCAGCCCACGGGCGGCATTTCCGGCGGTGTTGGCAACAACATCCAAATCAACACGGTGGGCTACGCCAGCAACACCTTCTACGTAAACCAGCAAGTGTACGGTGCCGATGGCAAGCCGCTGCAGGGCATCTACGTGGACCGCTCCGGCGATGGCACCATCGACAGCAAAGACCGGTACCGCTACAAGTCGTCGCGCCCCACGGTTATCCTCGGCGGCGGGGCCAACATGACCTACCAGAAGCTGAGCCTGGCCTTCACGCTGCGCGCCAACCTGGGCAACTACGTGTACAACAACGTGCGCTCGAACTCTTTCTACGACATCAGCACCAACGGCTTCGTGCCGAACCGCAACCGTGAATTCCTGGATTCGCGCTTCAGCGCGGCTCAGTACTTCTCCGACTACTTCGTGGAGAATGGCTCGTTCCTGCGCATGGAGAACTTGACCCTGGGCTACAACTTCGGCGAGATTATCCGCAAGGGCTCGAACGTGAGTGTGTCGCTGGCCGCCCAGAACCTGTTCCTCATCACCAACTACAAAGGCCTCGACCCCGAAGTAATTGGCGGCATCGACAACACGATTTATCCGCGTCCGCGCACCTTCACGGTGGGCATCAATGTTGGCATCTAAATCAAGGCTTTATTCCTCCCTTACCATGAATCTAAAATTCACCCGTACCCTTGGAATGCTGGCCCTTGGTGCCATGCTGCTCCCGGTTGCATCCTGTAATAAAGACCTCGACCAGATTCCGAGCTACTCGGCTAATGCCGAGGTGGTTTATAAAACCGCGGCCAGCGCCGAGCAGGTACTGGCCCGTCTCTACGCCACCTTCGCGGTGAGCGGCCAGACCGGTCCCGCCGGTAACCCCGACATTTCGGGCATCGACGAAGGCTTCTCAAACTACCTGCGCCAGTACTGGCAGCTCCAGGAAATTACCACCGACGAAGCCATTCTGGGCTGGAACGATGGCAACCTCATCTTCGTGAACACCCTGCAGTGGAACGCCGACAACGAGTTTGTGCGCGCCACCTACGACCGGATTTTCTACGAAATCGGTCTTTGCAACGAGTTCATTCGCCAGACCACTGATGCCCGCCTGAGCGAGCGCGGCGTAACGGAATCGGATGCCAAGCTCATCCGCCAGTACCGCGCCGAAGCCCGCCTGTTGCGCGCCCTGAGCTACTGGCACGCCATTGACCTATTCGGGGGTGGTCCGTTCACCGATGAGAACTCGGCCCTCGGCGTGAACCCACCCTACTACACCCGTCAGCAGCTTTTCACCTACGTGGAGAACGAGTTGAAAAATCTGGACAAAGGCAAAGTGTTGCTGAACCCCCGCCAGGTCTACGGCCGCGCCGACCGCGCCATGCGCTGGACGTTGCAATCCAAGCTGTACCTGAACGCCAAGGTGTACACCAACACCGACCGCTCGGCCGATGCCGTGGTGTATGCCGACAGCGTAATCAACGCCGGCTACACACTCACACCGACTTACGCCAACCTGTTCCTGGCTGACAACAACGTGACCGGCGCCAACGAAATCATCTTCCCGATTACGTTTGACGGACTGCGCACCAAGACATATGGTGGCATGACTTACCTCGTACACGCTCCCGTGGGCCGGGCCGTATCGGCCAGCAGCGCTGGCATCAATGGAGGCTGGGCCGGCCTGCGCGCCAAGCCGCAGCTGACCAACATCATCAACAACACGGGTGCCACCGACTCGCGCAAGGACATGGTGTTTACCCGCGGCCAGAACCCGAACGTGGACACGATTGGTGTATTCAGCAGCGGCCCGCTCATCACCAAGTACCGCAACGTGACCTCGGGTGGAAAGCCCGGCTCCGATACCGTGGGTGACTTCCCGGACACCGACTTCCCCATGTTCCGCTTGGCCGACGTGCTCCTGATTAAGGCCGAAGGCTTGCTGCGCAAAGCCAGCCCCGACAAAGCTACCGCCCTGACCCTGATTAACCAGGTGCGGGCCCGTGCTACCGGTAACCTGAGCAGCCACACCAACGACCTGCCCGCCCTGACCGGCGACGGTCTGGACGACGTGTTCAACGAGCGTACCCGCGAACTGTTCTGGGAAGGCCAGCGCCGCACCGACCTCATCCGCTTTGGCAAGTTCACGGGCTCGACCTACCCGTGGCCTTTCAAAGGCGGTGTGAAAGCCGGTACCGATGTGCCCGCTACCCGCGCACTGTTCCCGCTGCCCACTACCGACCTGGTGGCGAACCCCAACCTGGCCGGCCACCAAAACCCGGGCTACTAAACTTTTTTCGGCCGGCCCGCTGTTCTCGGGCCGGCCACAATGGTTTTAAACTTCTCTTTGATTTTTATGAAAAATTGGTTTCTCTCTTTTGCCACCGGTGCGGCAATTCTGCTGGCGGTTGGTTCCTGTAAAAAGGACGAAAGCCAAGCCGTTCTTGGTGCCAACGCGGCACCACAGCTGACGGCATCGGCTACCACGGCCACCATCAACCGGAACGACACCAGCCCGGCAGTGACGTACAGCTGGAAACCGGCTGACTTCAACTACCCAGCAGCTATAACCTACACACTGCAGTTTGCCAAGGCAGGCACCAACTTTGCCACCACGGTAGACTATAACGTGGGGAATGCGCTGACCAAGTCTTTCAACCAGACCGAGCTCAACGACGTGTACAACTCGCTCGACTGCACGCTTACTCCCGTACCAACGGCGTTGGATGTGCGGGTAAAATCGAGCGTGGGAGATGCGGCGGCCGCTCAAATGTCGGCCTCGAAAACCATCACCGCCACGCCCTATCTGGCCGTGACGCTGCCCAATGACCAATGGGGTCTCGTAGGTCCAGCCGGCGACGGCTGGCCCGGTGCTACTGCTACTGACCGTATGATGCCTTACGACTGCAAAGTCCGGGCATTTGTACAGCGCATGGCGCTGAATGCCGGTGCTTTCAAGTTCCGTCGCAACCAAGACTGGTCTATTAACCTGGGTGGTGTGACCGGTGACTACACCAAAGGGGTAGCACTCACTAAAAACGGTGCTGACCTGGTTATTACTACGCCGGGTACCTACACCGTAAAGCTGGAGGTTAACCGCGATGCTGCCGGGATGCCGGTTGATGGCAAAGTGACCATTACCCCCTGATTTTAGCCGTCGGTCATTCCTGATTGACTCCCTTAAGAAGCCACTAGCCTAAGGCCGGTGGCTTCTTTGTTTTTGGGAATGAAGGTGCCACGGTGCGGGTGCGGCAATGCTGGCGGAATTAACGCGTCCATCTTGTAGATGAACGATGCCTATTAAAGGGTCGGATTTGGCCATTTCAAGCACGAATCACCTTTTTTTATTACAAAAGCTTTTTGCAATCGTTTGTTCAGGTTCGCCCACTCCCCACTTTCCAACCCGAATTACTACTTTCGTTGCCCCTTTATAATTCCCTCTCCTATGATACTTATTGCCGACGGCGGCTCAACGAAGTGCAGCTGGTGCCAGCTCGATGATGCGCACAACCGCGTGTACTTTAACACGGAGGGCTACAACCCCGATTTTATGGATACGGCGGCCATTGTGGCCTCGCTCAACCAGAACCTGCCCAGCACGCTGCCCCACGAAGAAGTGACCGACGTGCATTTCTACGGCGCGGGCGTTTCATCGGCGCAGAAGGCGGAGGTGATTGCGGCGGCCCTGCGCCAGGTGTTCCCCAAGGCCAAGGCCCACGTGACCGAGGACCTGCTGGCCGCCGCCCGGGCGCTGCTGGGCCACAAGCCTGGCTTTGCGGCCATCCTGGGTACGGGCACCAACTCCTGCCTCTACGACGGCGAGAAAATCATTTACAACGTGGATTCGCTGGGCTACTTCCTGGGCGATGAGGGGTCGGGCTCGTATTTCGGCAAGCGGCTGCTGCGCGACTACCTGCGCGACCTGCTGCCCGATGGCTTGCAGGAGATTTTCAAGGAAACCTACTCGCTGGGCACCCGCAACGACATTCTGGACCGCCTCTACAACCAGCCGCTGCCCAACCGCTACCTGGCCAATTTCGCCAAGTTTGCCTACGACCACAACAACGTGAGCTACTGCCGCGAAATCGTGCTCGAAGGCTTCGAGACCTTCTTCCAGAACCTGGTGCTGCACTACCCACGCTTCCAGGAGTACACGTTCAACTGCGTGGGCTCGGTGGGCTATAATTTCCGCGACGTGCTGACGCAGGTGGCCAAAACCCACGACATGGAAGTGGGCAAGATTATCCGCTCCCCCATCGACGATTTGGTGGCGTACCACGACGAGATGCCGGTGCGCTAAATACCGGATTCATTGGCGCTGCCAATATCAATTCCGCATAAAAAAGGCCGCTTCCAAATGGAAGCGGCCTTTTTTGTTGCCTTACCGGGACAGCGCTAGTGCTGCACCACGAGGCGGGTAGTTTGCATCAGTTGGCCGGTGCTCAGGCGCACCACATAAATGCCATTGGCCAAGTCCTGCACGGGCAAGGTGAGCTCGTGCGCGCCGGCGGCCTGCGTGGCGCGGCTGCTGATGGTGCGCACGGTAGCGCCAAGCACGTTGTGCACGGTAACCGTGACGGCGGCCGGGGCAGCCAGCTCATACTGCAGGCTGGCGGTGCTGCTGCTGGGGTTGGGCACGGCCACGAGGCGCAGGGCATCGGTGCGGCGGGCGGTGGTGCTCAGCAGAGTGGCCTTTTTAAGGCGGCGCGTGGTGTAGACGGCGTAGGCCCCGGGCTGCAGCGTGATGAGGGCGTTGGCGTTAGTTACGGTGATGCTGTCGCCGGACAGGTAGTTGTACCACTTGCCGGTGCGCTGGAAGGCAGGGTCGATGGTGGTGCTCACCACGTCGAAGTTGCCGATGACGGTGATGTTCTGAGTGGCGTTGCTCACGTGGATGGACTTGGCGGCGCCGGCCAGCTGCTGGGTGTAGCTGGTGGGGTTCGCGAAGGCGGGCTCCTGCTTTTTGAGGGCGATGAGGGCGCGCTGCACCTCGTAAAGCTGGCGGCGGTTGGCGTCCTGGTAGTAGGTCCACACGGGCTGCTTGGCGCTCAGCTTGCACTGGTCGTTGCCGTAGGGCGTGGGCACGGTGCCATTGCTGCACTGGAAGATGGACTTGTCGTAACCGAGCTCACCAAACTGCCACACCATTTTGGGGCCAGGCACGGTGAAGAAGAAGGCCGAGGCCAGCTCGATGCGCGCCAGGGCGGTGTTGAGGTCGCGGGTGCTGTAGCTGCCCGAGGAGTTGCCGAAGGTGAGGTTTTTGTACATCAGGCGCTCCTCGTCGTGGCTTTCCATGTAGGTCACCAGGTTGGGGCTGTTCCAGCCGCGGCCGCCCTGGGCGGTGCTGCCGTAGTAGCCGTAGCTGAAGTTGGAGTTGGACAGGTAGCCCATCGTGGCCTCGTTGTAGTTAGTAACGGCGTTGCCCCATATCATGAAGCCGGCATCGGCCAGGGTTTTGGCTTCGCGGTTTTCGGGGAAGTGCTCGAGGATGGGGTACAGGTTGGCATCGACGCCAATCATGTGCTGGTAGTAATCCAGCCAGATGTTGATGCGGCTCTGGTCGTAGTTGCCGTAGGTGTTGGTCGTACTTTGCTGCTGCGTGAAGCCGCCGGCCAGGTCAAAGCGGTAGCCATCAATGTGGTACTCCTGGAGCCAGAACGACATCACCTGCTTCGAGAAGTATTTGGTGAAGGCGCTTTCGTGGTTGAAGTCGTTGTAGACGCTGTACGGGTGCGGGGCCGTCACGTTGAACCAGGGGTTGTCGGCCGTGGGGCCGGCCGTGCTGCCGTAGAGCTGCACCATCGGGCTCTGGCCGGTGGCGTGGTTGAGCACCATGTCCATAATCACGGCGATGCCGCGGCGGTGGCACTCGTCAATGAACTGCTTGAAGGCCTGCTTGGTGCCGTAGTATTTATCGGGCGCGAAGAAGAAATCGGGGCTGTAGCCCCAGTTGTCATTACCATCAAACTCGTTGACGGGCATCAGCTCGATGGCATTCACACCCAGGCGCGAGAGGTAGCTCAGGGTGTCGCGCACGGTCTGGTAATCGTGGAAGCCGGTGAAGTCGCGCATCAGCAGCTCGTACACCACCAGGTTGGTGCGGCTGGGGCGCTGGAAGTTGGTGGCCGTCCACACGTAGGGCGTCTGGTTGGTTTGCAGCACCGATACGATGCCCGTGGTGCGGCCCGTGGGGTAGGCCTTCAGGTTGGGATAAGTACGGGCGGGAATGTACTGGTCGTCGTTCGGGTCCAGGATTTTCTCGCAGTAGGGGTCGGCCACGCGCAGGGTGCCGTCCACGAGGTACTGGTAGGCGTATTCGCGGCCGGGCGTGAGGCCGTTGATTTGCACCCACCAGCGGTTGCCGTCGGGCGTCTTGTTCATGTAGCTGGCGTCGGTGGTTTGCCAGTTGTTAAACTCGCCAATGGCGTAGGCAAACTGCTTATTCGGGGCCGTCAGGTTGAGGATAACCGACGTGCCGCCGTTCAAATACGTGATGCCATCCTTGGCCCCGGTGGGCAGCGCGGCAACGGTGACGGCGGGGCGCACCACAAAAACCAGCGAATCGACGCCCTGGCTGGCGCCGCTGGTGGCGGTGAAGCGCACCACGTTGCGGCCGGCGGCGGCCGTCACAGTCGTGGTGAGGGTGGTGGCGCTGGCCTGGGTGGCTACCTGCGTGCCGTTGAGGCTAAAGGCCAGGTTGGCGGTGGCCGAGGCCGTGCCCGTCACGCTGATTTGCGCGCCCAGGTTCACGAACAGCGGGTTGCCGCTGGCGTTGGGCGTAGGGCTGGTGATGCGGGCCGACAGGGCAGCCGTCGAAGCGTCCACGAAAATGTCGCCGCCGCTCGCGGTCCGGCCCACCACGGAGCCGTCGGCATTCTTGAAAATCATGCCCAGGCGCAGCAGCGTTTCGGCGGCCGGAATGGGGTAGAACGTGCGCGGCGTGAAGGTGATGGTGTAGATGTTGGGGTTGCTGGCGCTGCGGGTCATCAGCGCGCTGGGGTCGGCCACGCCGAAGCTGGGGCTGTGCACGTTGCGCCAGTTGGTGTTGCTAGTGCTCAGGTTGGTCACGGTTCCGGTCCAGATATAGACGTTGCCGGTGAAGTTATTCAGCGCCCCGTTGCCCTGGCTGGCATCGTAGGTGATGGTAACTGGGGTGGTGTCGGTGAAGAACACCGGCGAGGTGGTGACCTGGGCTTGAGCGGTCCAGGCCACGAGGGTTAACAGCAGGGCTGTCAGGCGTCGAAATGTTTGCATTGGGAATTTTTAGGATGCGAAATGGTGAGGAAACAGCTAAGGAAGAATGGGTTTGGGTGACTAAAATGGGAGCTTGTCGAAACGTTTGCCAAGCCTGTAATTAATTGTTTTTGTTGGCAAACCAAGTCGCAAGATACGCTACGGGGGCCGTCAGCCGGCTTTATGGAGCATACCTTTGGGCACTATTTCGTAGCCCGCATGGCGCTTGTTTCATTGTTGTTGAATTTGTTTGGGCGCAGGCGTTGGGCTGGGCTGGCGGTGGCCGGCGCGCTGGCAATACCATCACACGGCCACGCTCAGGTTCCGCTTCGTACCGACAGCGTGACCGCCCCGCAGGTTCCCACGGTTCGTACTTCCTCACTCAGTAGTTTTCCGGTCGATTCGGTGGCGCTGCGCAAGCGTCGTTTGCGCCTGCTGGTGGGCGGCTCGGTGCTGGGCTACGGGGCGGTGTATACCGGCCTGGCCACTTCCTGGTACACCGGCGCGCGGGTGCCCCTGCACTGGTTCAACGACCTGCCCGAGTGGCAGCAGCTCGACAAGTGCGGCCACTTCTGGGGCGCGTTTCAGGAAAGCCGGGGGGCCGTGGACATGCTGCGCTGGGCCGGTCTGAGCGAGAAGAAAGCCATTTGGTACGGCTCGTTCGTGGGGTTTGCCCTGCAAAGCCCCATCGAGTACTTCGACGGCCAGGACCCCGAATACGGCGCTTCGGCCACCGATTTGGCGGCCAACTTCCTGGGGTCGGCCGGGCTGCTGGCCCAGCAGCTGGCCTGGCACGACGTCCGCATCATGCCCAAATGGTCGTTTCACCTTACCAGCTACGCCAAGATGCGCCCCAACGTGCTGGGCAGCAACGTGCCCGAGCGCCTGCTCAAAGACTACAATGGGCAGACCTACTGGCTTTGCGCCGACGTGGGCGCGTTCCTCAAGCCCGGCAACCGCTGGCCGCGCTGGCTTCAGCCCGCCTTCGGCTACGGCGGCCAGGACATGGTGTACAACGACGACGGCACCAACGCCGCCCAGGGCCTGCGCCCCTACCGCCAGTTCTACCTCTCGCTCGACGTGGATTTGCGCCGCATTCCCACCCGCAGCGTGCTGCTCAGGCGCGTATTCTACACGCTCAGCATTTTCCATTTGCCGGCCCCGGCGCTGGAGTATAACCCACGCAACGGTTTCGGCTTCCACGGGCTCTACATGTAGGCCGGCCGGGGGCGAAAAAGCGAATATTCAGCCGCAGCGCCCCATCTACCCGTACTTTTGACGAACCCACCCCGTCCCGGCCGCTGTTTCATCCATTCAAGCAACCGCGCCCGCCGGTGTAAATCTGTGATATTATGAACGTAGGAGATAGAGTCCGGCTTTTGACCGGCACCGAAGAAGGAATTGTTACCCGCCTGCTCGACAGTGAGTTGGTCGAAGTGGCAATTGACAATGATTTTACCATTCCCGTGCTGCGGCGCGAGGTGGTGGTAGTGGCCCAGGAAGAAGGCAAGAACTTTGACCGGGCCGCCCCCGACTACGGCCCCGGCCAAACGCCCGGCAAAAACGCCAACGCCAGCAAGAAGGACAACAGCAAGCGTCCGTCGGCCACGCCCACGGCGCCTAAGCCGGTGCAGCCTTCGTTGCAGGAAGCGCTGGCAGCGGCCGCGTCGAGTGGGGCGGGCGTGGCCCGGCCCGTGAACACCGGCCCGGGCAGCCGTGGGACTGCTGCCGCCAGTGGCAAGCAGCCAGCCGCAGCCAAAGGCCTGTTTCTGGCCCTGGTGCACCAGTCGCCGGAGCTGCTGGGCGTCACGCTCATCAACAACACCGAGGCCGACGTGCTCTTCACCTACGGCGAGGAAACCAGTGCCCGCCCCTACCGCGCCCTGGCCGCCGACAAGCTCGGCCCCAAAACCAGCACCAAGCCCCTCTCCTTCCTGCACATGAAGGACTTTGAGGCCTGGCCCGCCGTGGTGTTCCAGCTGCTTCCCACCAAGCTGAATGGCGACGCTGCCTACGAGCTGCTTACCAAGCGCCAGGCCTTCAAGGCCAGTACCTTCTACAGCAGCCAGCGGCCCGCGCCGGTGATTGGCAAGGATGCTTACCTCTTCCAGCTGGATGAGAAAGCCGCCGCTGCCATCGCGCCCGAGAAGCTTGCGGAGGAAGTGCCCGCTCCTGCTCCCGCCGCGCCGGCCAAACCGGCGGGCGTGGATGCAGCCGCCCTCAAGGCCCAGCTCAGCGGCGATGCGCCGGCCAAGCCCGCGGCCGTGGTGGCGGCCGCTGCGCCGGCCCCGGCCGCGCCGGTGGTGGCTCCACCCCATGAGCTTGACCTACACCTCGAAGCCCTCCGCCCCGACAGCAAGGAAGAACTGAGCAACACCGCCATTCTGCGCCTCCAGCTCGACGCGTTTGAGGATGCGCTGAGCCGGGCGCTGGCCACCAACATGCACGAAATCGTGTTCATCCATGGCATGGGCAACGGGGTGCTGCGCAAGGAAATCCACCGCCAGCTGAGCCGCAACAAAGACATTAAGTTCTTTGAAGATGCCCGCAAGGAGAAGTTTGGCTTCGGGGCCACGCTGGTGCGGCTGAAGTAGTTGTTCTGATTCGGCGCTAACTACGCCTTTCCCCTACGAAAAGCACCCATCTGGCCCCGGCGGCCGGATGGGTGCTTTTTATTTGGCAATGAGCATAGATTGGACTGTACTTTTGTAATCCTAAAAATCACTCTTATCACATTGCGGCCAATTTAATGACCAAACTCTACTTTGCGGTGGCCCTGCTGCTGGCGACGCCCGTCGCGGCTCAGGACCTGACCAATGCCGGCGCGACCATCACCGTGCAGCCCGGCACAGACGTGTACGTGGGCACCGGCGGCTTCAGCAACCAGGCAGGTGGCACGCTCACCAATGCGGGCACGCTGCGTGTAGACGGCCCCACCACCAATGCCGGCACCCTGGACCTGGGCAGCGGCGCGCTGGAAGTGCGCGGCGACTTCGCCAACTCTGGCACCCTCGTGCCCGGCACCAGCGCTGTCACTTTCAGCGGCACGGCTGACCAACTGTTGACGCCCGGCGGAGCCACGCTCTACCAATTGTTGCTCAACAAGCCCACCGCCGGAGCCAACACCCTGCGCTTGGCCGGCGACCTCACGGTGAGCAACCTGCTCAGCCTGAGCAATGGGTTCATCAACACCAAAAACGGCGCGACGGTTAATACCCTACGCCTACCCAACGGAGCCACCCTCGCGGGCGAGGCTTCCGGGCGCTATGTGCTGGGCAGCCTCGAAATCACGCGCAATGCCGTGAGCGGGGCGGCCGTGGATTTCGGCCACGGGGCCGTGCTCGACCCCACCACCAACACCCTGGGCACGGTGGCCATCACCCGCACGGCGGGCCTGCTGACGGATGATGTGAGCCGGGGCGTGAACTTCGCCAACACCACCTACAAAGGCATCGACCGCATCTGGACCGTGGTGCCGGCCGCGCAGCCCAGCGCTGCCGTGCAGCTCACCCTGAGCTGGCTGACGGATAACGATAATGGCCTCAGCGACTTTAGCCAGGCCCGCGTGTGGCAGCAATCGGCCCCCGGCCAGCCCTGGGCCGTGCGCAGCCCCGTGGCGAATGCCAGCAGCCGTAGCATCAGCATGAACCCCACTTCGCTCAGCCGCTTCACGGTGAGCAACGCGGCCAACCCGCTGCCCGTGACACTCGTGGACTTCGCGGCCCAAGCCGACGGGCCGGCCGCCGTGCGCCTGAGCTGGACCACGGCCTCGGAGCTGAATAACGCCGGCTTCACCGTAGAGCGCAGCCTCGATGCCCGCAGCTTTGCCGCCATCGGCACGGTGGCTGGGGCGGGCACCAGCGCCATTCGCCACGACTACGCGCTGCTCGACGCGAAGCTGCCCGGTGGCGCGACGCTGCTCTACTACCGCCTGCGCCAGACCGACCTAAGCGGCGACTTCAGCTACTCGCCCGTCCGCACGGTGGCCCTCGCGCCGCAGGCGGCTGGCTTTGTGGTGTACCCCACCCATGTGGCCATCGGTCAGGCCGCCACCTACCTCTACACTGGCCCGATGGAGGCCGGCACCCTGCAAGTGCTCGACCTGCTGGGCCGCACCGTGCGCACCCTGGCCGTGGACGGCCGTGGCACCGGCGAAATGCCCCTGGTCGGCCTGGCCATTGGCAGCTACCTGCTGCGCTACACCACGGCTACGGCGCACTTCACCAGCCGCTGCGTGGTGGAGTAGCCCGTTATTTTTCTTCAATATTATCCCACCCATTATTTGCTGTTCTTGATGAAGGACCTTTTTACTCCTGCTTATTTTTATCGGGGCCTGGCCCTAACGGCATTGCTGGCGGCCGCGAGCTTGGCGGCTCAGGCCCAGGGCGTGCGCATCGGCACGACCGGCACGCCCGATGCCTCGGCCATTCTCGACCTGGTGAGCAGCACCAAGGGCGCACTGCTGCCCCGCGTGGCGGCCACCACCGACGTGGCCAGCCCGGCCCCCGGCCTGGTGGTGTACCAGACCGGGGGCACCGCCGGCTACTACTACAACGCGGGTACCACTACCAGCCCAAACTGGCTGCAGCTGGTGAATTCGACGCAGCTGGCAGCTGCCAATGCCAGCATAAGCAGTCTGAATAACCAGCTGACTACCCAGACAGTCTCTTTGAACACACAAATCAGCTCGCTTAGCTCCAGCGCCGTGATGTCGGCCAGCAACGGCCTGACGAAATCCGGGCAGAATGTTGTGCTCGGCGGCACCCTCACGCAGGCTACCACCATTGCCACGGGCGGCAACAACCTGACCGTTACGGGCACGGGCAACGTGGGCATCGGCACCAGCAGCGCGCCCACCAGCACCCTGCAAGTGGCCGGCACCGTGGCCGTGGGCGTGGTCAACGGCCTGGCCGGCAGCGGGGCTGGCACTCCGCTGGGCAACGCGGGCTACGTGGGCCTCTCGCCCGTCGCCGGGGCCGACTTCTACCGCCTGCCCGATGCCACCTCCTGCCCCGGCCGCATTTATTACGTGCGCAACAACAGCACCAGCAACATTGCTTATCTGAGCACGTCGGGCGGGGCCATTTTTGAGGGCGGGGCTACGAGTGCCGCCGGCCTGCCGTACTTCATGCAAACCAACGGCCTCACCAAAACCGTCATTGCCATCTCCGACGGCACAAACTGGACCCTGCTTAAGAACGGCAACTAGTCAGGAACTACACCAGCTCTCCAGTTCGCCCCTGCTGCCTGGCCGCGCTCCCGGCGGGCGTGTACATGGTGCGCATCGGCAGCAAAGCGGGGCGCCAGACGGTAGAGTAAGACGCCGTTGTTACCAATACCGACGAAGTCGTCGCCCCGCCCGGGGCGGCGGCTTCCGGCGTTTGGGGCGGGGCCGGGCATCGCATCAACATGCGATACCGCCGCATGGAATTAAGCAGGACCTTTGCGGGGAACAGCCCGCACCAACTTTTTAAGCGGGCACCGCGCCTTGCGCTCGGCTTTGTGCCTTACCCCGGGAGCTGGCACTCCCATCTCCTGCATGGTTGTCTTTACCTATCTGATTTCGTGGGCCGCGCGGGCCCGCCGCACCGGGCCGCTGGCCCAGCTAACGCTGCTGCTGGCCCTGCTGGCCATGCTGCTGGCCGGCCGCGTCGCCCGCGCCCAGACCTGCCCCGGCGGCACGCGCCTGTACGTGAACGCAGCCAACCCCACGCCCGGCAACGGCAGCAGCTGGGCCACGGCCTACGCCAGCCTGGCCGACGCCCTGGAAGTAGCTCACGCCTGCCCGGCCGTGGCCGACATCTGGGTGGCGCAGGGTACCTACCTGCCCGGTTACGATGGAGCCGGCAACGCGGCCCCCGCCGACCCGCGCAGCCGCACGTTCTACCTCAAAAGCGGGCAGAGCCTGTACGGCGGCTTCGTGGGCACCGAGACGGCCCTCACCGACCGCACGGCCGGCCACGTCACCGTCCTCAGCGGCGACTTCAGTAGCAACGATGCAGTGAGCGGCAGCGGCGCCACGCTCAGTATCAGCAACAATACCGAGAATGCCTACCACGTGGTGGTGGCGGTGAATGTGAGCACCGCCACCGGGCTCGACGGCTGCACCATTCAGGGCGGCAACGCCAGCGGCGGCAGCATGTACGTGGGCGGCACCTACGTGCCGGGCAACTACGGTGGGGGCCTGTACACGGATGCCCTCACCCTGAGCAACTGCACCTTCACCGGCAACGCGGCCTATTTTGGCGGGGGCGTGTACCGGGCATCGGGCCCGGGCACTATCACGAACTGCGCCTTCACCAGCAACTCCGCTACGACTGGGGGCGGCGCGCTAACCAGCCTGAACGGCGGCACGGGATTAGTGCTGACCACTTGCACCTTCACGGGTAACTCGGCCCCCAAGGGGGGCGCGGCCTTTCTCCAGGGCAGCCCCACGTTCAACGGCTGCACCTTCACCGGCAACTCCTCGCCTCAGGGCGGCGCGCTATACAACGACTCCGGCTCCCAGGCCGCGCTGAACAACTGTACGCTGACCGGCAACACGGCTCCCAACGGCAAGGGCGGTGCCATGTACAGCTACTTTGGCGCCACCCCGGTGCTCACGGGCTGCACCATCAGCAACAACTCCGCCACCAGCGGCCAGGGCGGCGCGCTCTGCATCGACGGCGCCGGGTCGGTTCTGAACAACTGCCAGCTCACCGGCAACTCCGCCAGCCTGGGCGGCGCGGTGTATACGTTTAATACCTTGGGCACCTCCTCCACCACCATCACGATGACCGGCTGCACCCTCAGCAGCAACACCGCTGCCTCGGGCGGGGCCCTGTACACGCAGCCCACCGGCAGCATCACGTATGGCCTAGTGACACTCACCGGCTGCCTGCTCACCAACAACACGGCCAGCGGCACCGGCGGCGCCCTCTTTTCCAGTGGTTTTGTAGGACAGTTCCTCACCGGCTGCACGTTTACGGGCAACACGGCCACCGCCGGCAACGGGGGCGGCATCTACAACACCGGCGTATCCAACTCTTCCATTGCCCCGCTCACGGTGGTGGGCTGCACGCTAAGCGGCAACAAGGCCGGTGGCAACGGCGGGGGGGTATGCAATGCGGCTTCTCTCTACGGGACTACACCCGTGTTCACCAACTGCGTATTCACCGGCAACCGGGCCAGCGGCCTGGGCGGCGGCATGTATTGCAGCGGGGTTACGTCCGGCTCTTCGTTCATTCCGGCACTCACCAACTGTACGCTGAGCGCCAACACGGCCACCACCAACGGCGGCGGGCTCTACTATGACACCAACGCAGGCGGCACGGTAAAGGGCTGCATTTTGTGGAATAACACCAGCACCAGCGCCACGGCCAACCGCCAGAACATCTTCAAAGTGGCCGCCGCCGCCACGCTCACCGTGGGCTACTCCACGGTGGGCGATTTCCTGAGCACGGCCACCAACAACTACACCGTGAGCCCGGCCAGCAGCGTGACCACCGCCGACCCGCGCTTCGTGAACGCCGCCGACCCCGACGGGGCCGACAACGTGTTTGCCACCGCCGACGACGGCCTGGAACTGCAAACCGGCAGCCCCGTTATCAACGCCGGCGACCCCAACGTCACCACCCCCACCACCGACATCACCGGCGCCGCACGGGCGCGCACCTTCGACCAAGGGGCCTACGAATACCAGCCCGTGCCGGCCTGCGCCGGCGGCACGCGCCTGTACGTGAACGCAGCCAACCCCACGCCCGGCACCGGCGGCAGCTGGGCCACCGCCTACGCCAGCCTGGCCGACGCGCTGGAGCGCACCTCCTTTTGCCCGATTACCGAAATCTGGGTGGCGCAGGGCACCTACCTGCCCGGCTACGATGCCAATGGCAACGCCATTCCTACCGACCCGCGCAACCGGACCTTCCTGCTGCGCAGCAGGGTGAACCTGTATGGGGGCTTCGTGGGCACGGAGGCGGCACTGGCCGACCGCACGCCCGGCCACGCCACCATCCTCAGCGGCGACTTCCTGGGCGATGATGCGACCAGCGGCAGCGGGGCCACGCTCAGCCTGACGGGCAACGCGGAGAATGCCTACCACGTGCTGCTGGGCGCGAGCCTGACGGCGGCCTCGGCCACGGCGCTCGACGGCCTAACCATCCGCGGCGGCAGCGCCACGGGCGCGGGCAGCGTCACGGTGGGCGGCTTCGCCATCGCGGCCACCAGCGGCGGCGGCCTCTACAACGTGAGCGCCGCGCCGCTGCTCACCAACTGCACCTTCCTTAACAATGCCGCCACCAGCAACGGCGGGGGCCTGTTCGACACCAACGCCTCGGCGCCTAATCTGACGGGCTGTGCTTTCACTAGCAACACGGCGGCCAACGGGGCCGGGATGTATAACACCAGTTCCTCGCCCACGCTCACCGGCTGCACCTTCACCGGCAACCGGGCCGCCACCAGCGGCGGCGGGCTCTACAACACCAGCTCCTCGCCCACGCTCACCAACTGCGCGTTCGGCAGCAATGCCGCCACCAATGGCGGCGGCCTGTTCAATACCAGCGGCTTGCCGGTGCTCACCACCTGCACCTTCACCAGCAACACGGCCACCAACGGGGCCGGGATATACAATAGCGGCTCCTCGCCCACGCTCACCACCTGCACGCTGAGTGCCAACTCCGCCACCAGCGGCGGCGGACTCTACAACAGCAGCGCTTCCCCCACGCTGAATGGCTGCACCTTCGGCGGCAATACGGCCTCCGGCGTGGGCGGCGGCATGTACAACACCGCTAACTCCGGGCCGAACCTGACCAACTGCACGTTCAGCAACAATACCACGGCGGGCCAGGGTGGCGGGCTGTATAATACCAGCTCCACGCCCCGGCTCACCACCTGCACGCTGAGCGGCAACGCGGCGGCCAACGGCGGCGGGGTTTACAATTCCTCTGCTTCCCCCATGCTGAGCGGCTGCACGTTCAGCGCCAACACCGCCACCATTGGGGCCGGGCTCTACAACTCCTCTGCCTCGGCGCCGGGGCTGACCAACTGCTTATTCACCCTCAACGCGGCCACCGATGCGGGCGGGGGGCTCTGCAACGTCAACTCTTCTCCCACGTTGAGCGGCTGCAACTTCAACGGCAACACGGCCACTAATTCCGGCGGCGGGCTCTACAATGTCTCCTCCTCGCCTAACCTCACCAGCTGCGTGCTGAGCGGCAACGCGGCCGACAATGGCGGCGGGCTCTATAACCGAGACTCTTCCGCGCCGAATCTCATCGGCTGCGTCTTCAGCGGCAATACGGCGGGCAGCGGCGGCGGCGTCTACAACATCGTGTCCGCCGCGCCGAACCTGAACAACTGCGTGCTGACCGGCAATGCGGCCAGCAGCGTGGGCGGGGCCATGTACAGCAGCAACGCCGCGCCGAACCTGGCCAACTGCACCCTGAGCGCCAACACGGCCACCACCAATGGCGGCGGGCTCTACTACGACAACGACGGGGGCGGCACGGTAAAGGGCTGCATTTTGTGGAACAACACCGGCCCCACCGCCAATCGCCAGAACATCTTCAAGACGGCAGTCGTCGCCACGCCCCTTACCGTGTCTTACTCGACCGTGAGCGACTACCTGAGCACGGCCCCCAACAACTACACGGCCACGGCCGTGACCACGGCCGACCCGCAGTTTGTGAACGCGGCCGACCCCGACGGAGCCGACAACGTGTTTGCCACCACCGACGACGGCCTGGCCCTGCAGGCCAGCAGCCCCGTCGTGAACGCCGGCGACCCCAGCGTGACCAGTCCCACTACCGACATCACGGGTGCGCCCCGCCAGAACACCTTCGACCAGGGGGCCTACGAAGCACCCGTGCCGGCCTGCCCCAGCGGCACGCGCCTGTACGTGAACGCGGCCAACGCCACGCCCGGCAACGGCACTACCTGGGCCACGGCCTTTACCAGCCTGGCCACCGCCCTGGAGCAGGCCCGCGCCTGTAGCAACTTCCTCGAAGTATGGGTAGCGCAGGGCACCTACCGGCCCGGCTACGATGCCTTCGGCAACGTGGCCCCGGCCGACCCGCGCAACCGGACGTTCCTGCTGCGCGAGGGGATGAGCGTGTACGGCGGCTTCGTGGGTACCGAGGCAAACCTGACCGACCGCACGGCCGGCCACGCCACCATTCTCAGCGGCGACTTCCTGGGCGATGACGCGGTGAGCGGCAGCGGGGCCACCCTCAGCCTGACGGGCAACACGGAGAATGCCTACCATGTGGTAGTGGCAGTGAGCGTGAGCGCGGCCACCGTGCTCGACGGCTTCACCATCCGGGGGGGCAATGCCAACGGAAGCGACAGCTACTCCGTGAGTTCTTACAACATCGCCAACAACAACGGCGGCGGGATGCACAACAGCGGGGCCTCGCCGCTGCTCATCAGCTGTACGTTTACCAATAACGCGGCCGATAATGGTGGAGCCCTGTATGACGCCAACAACTCGGCCCCCGGCCTGACGGGCTGTGCCTTTAGCGCCAACGTAGCCATCCTGGGCGGGGCCGGGATGGCCAACGACAACTCCTCACCCACCCTCACCAGCTGTCCGTTTACCGGCAACGCGGCGGCTTACGGTGGCGCGATGTTCAACGGCAATAATTCCACGGCCCGGCTCGTCGGCTGCACGCTGAGCGGCAACGCGGCCACCACCAACGGCGGGGCCCTCTACAACGTCAACTCCGCGCCGGTGCTGACCGGCTGCGTCCTCAGCGGCAACACGGCCATTTTGGGCGGTGGGCTCTACAATAACATCAGCCCGCCGAACCTGACCAACTGCGTACTAACCGGCAACACGGCTACCAGCCTGGGCGGGGGCATGTACAGCCTCGGCTCCTCGCCGGCACTGACTAACTGCACCCTGAGCGCCAACACGGCCACCACTGACGGCGGCGGGCTCTACTACGATACCAACGCGGGCGGCACGGTAAAAAACTGCCTGCTCTGGAACAACACCAGCGCCACGGCCAACCGCCAGAACATTTTCAAAACCGCAGCGGCCACCACGCTCACCGTGGGCTACTCCACCGTGAGCGACTTTCTGAGCTCGGCCACCAACAACTACACCGTGAACCCGGCCAACAGCGTGACCACCGCCGACCCGCGCTTCGTGAACGCCGCCGACCCCGACGGGGCCGACAACGTGTTTGCCACCGCCGACGACGGCCTGGAACTGCAAACCGGCAGCCCCGTTATCAACGCCGGCGACCCCAACGTCACCACCCCCACCACCGACATCACCGGGACCGCACGAGTACGCACCTTCGACCAGGGCGCCTACGAGGCCCCGATGCCCACCTGCCCCGGCGGCACGCGCCTGTACGTGAACGCGGCCAACCCCACGCCCGGCACCGGCAGCAGCTGGGCCACGGCCTACGCCAGCCTGGCCGACGCCCTGGAGCTAGCCCGCACCTGCACCAGCATCACCAATATCTGGGTGGCGCAGGGCACGTACAAGCCCGGCTACGATACCAACGGCAGCGTCAGTCCGCCCGATGCGCGCAGCCGCACCTTCCTGCTGAAGAGCGGGGTGAGTTTGTACGGGGGCTTCGTGGGCACGGAGGCGGCGCTGGCTGACCGCACGCCGGGCCACGCCACCGTCCTCAGCGGCGACTTCCTGGGCGATGACGCGGTGAGCGGCAGCGGGGCCACGCTCAGCCTGACGGGCAACGCGGAGAATGCCTACCACGTGGTAGTGGCGGTGAGCGTGACGGCGGCCTCGGCCACCGCGCTCGACGGCCTGACCATCCGCGGCGGCAATGCCACGGGCGCGGGCAGCGTCACGGTGGGCGGGTTCAGCATCACGGTCCTCAACGGCGGCGGCCTCTACAACGTGAGCGCCTCGCCCCTGCTCACCAACTGCGTCTTCCTCAACAACAACGCCTCTTCCAGCGGCGGGGCCCTGTTTGATACCAACGCTTCAGCCCCCAACCTGACGGGCTGTGCTTTCAATAGCAACCTGGCCAACAGCGGGGCCGGGGTCTACAACACCAGCTCCGCGCCCCCGCTCACCAGCTGCATCTTCACCGGCAACCGGGCCACCTTCAACGGCGGTGGGCTCTACAATACCAGCTCCTCGCCCACGCTAAGCGGCTGCGTCTTCAACGGCAACGCGGCCTCCAATACCGGTGGCGGACTCTACAATGCCGGCTCCTCGCCCACGCTCACCAACTGTGCGTTCGGCAGCAATGCCGCCACCAGTGGCGGCGGCCTGGTCAACACCAGCAACTCAACGGCCCGGCTGACCAACTGCTTACTGACCGGCAACACGGCCACCAGCCTGGGCGGGGGCATGTACAGCCTCAGCTCCTTGCCGGCACTGACTAACTGCACCCTGAGCGGCAACAGCGCCACCACCAACGGCGGCGGGCTCTACTACGACACCAGCGCGGGCGGCACAGTGAAGAGTTGCCTGCTCTGGAACAACACCGGCCCCACGGCCAACCGCCAGAACATCTTCAAAGTGGCCGCCGCCACCACGCTCACCGTGAGCTACTCCACCGTAGGCGACTTTCTGAGCTCGGCCACCAACAACTACACCGTGAACCCGGCCGGCAGCGTGACCACCGCCGACCCGCTGTTCGTGAACGCGGCCGACCCCGACGGAGCCGACAACGTGTTTGCTACCGCCGACGACGGCCTGGAACTGCAGGCCGGCAGCCCGGCCATCAACGCCAGCGACCCGGCCACCACCACCCCCACCACCGACATCATCGGGGTTCCCCGCGCGGGCGTATTCGACCGGGGGGCCTATGAATTTGGCGCGGCGCTGCTGAGCGTGAGCCCCAACCAGGGCCCCGTGGGCACGGCCATCGTCCTGACCGGGGCCAACCTGCAGGGCGCTACGGCCATCACCTTCACCGGCAGCAGCACGGCGGTAATCAACTCGGGCTTCACCGTGAACGGCACCGGCAGCAGCATCAGTGGCCTGAGCGTGCCCGCGGGCCTGGCCCTCGGCACCTACACCCTCACCGTGACCACGCCCAGCGGCACCACCAACGGCCTGCTGTTTACCGTGGCGCTGCCGGCGGTGCCCACCCTCACCGCCGTGAGCCCGGCCGCCGAGCTGCCCGGGCAAACGGTTACCCTCACGGGCAGCAATTTCACCGCCGGTAGCAGCGTCAGCTTCGGCGGGGTAGCCGCGGCCAGCGTTGCCTACAGCTCGGCTACCTCGCTCACCGCAACGGTGCCCGTGGGGGCCGGGGCCACCGTCAGCGTTACTACGGCCAACGGGACCAGCCCGGCCAGTGCGTTCACCCTGCTCAACGTGGCCGATGCCGCTACCCTCCCCGTGGGCACCTGCACCAGCGCCACGGCCGCCGCCACCGGCCCCGACAGCAACTGGCACTACCTGCTGGCCGGCGGCCAAGTGGCGCTGGCCTACAACACCCAGGGCCTGAACCTGGGCACCGTGAGCGCCGAGCTGCTGCGGGCCGACCCGGCCGCGCCCGTGCGCGTCGACGGCAAGGGCCACTATTACCTGGGCCGCAACTGGCACCTGACCACCAGCGCCGGCCCCTTCACCGGCAGCACGGTGCGCGTGCGCTTCTACGCCCTGACCACGGAATTCGACCAGCTAAAGATTGCCGACCCGGCCAACGTGCCCACCCTGGCCGCCCTGCGCCTGACCCAGTACAGCGGCCCGAATGAGGACTGCGACCTGGCCAACAACGGCAACCCCGCCGAGCGCCGCCTCCTCACGCCCGCCACCACGGCCGGCCCCGCCGGCAGCAACTTCTTCGTGAGCGAAACCGCCGTGCCCGACCACTTCTCCGAGTTCTACCTCAACGGCGGCGACAAACCCCTGCCCGTGGAGCTCACTGCCTTCACGGCCACGGCCGAGGGCAGCACCGCCGTGCGCCTGGCCTGGGCCACCGCCACGGAGAAGAACAGCCAGGCCTTCGAGGTGGAGCGCAGCGAGGACGGCAAGGCCTTCGGGCGCATCAGCACGGTGGCCGCCGCCGGCAGCAGCAGCGCCCCCCGCGCCTACGAGCTGCTGGATGTCCGTCTGCCCGCCGGAGCGGCCACGCTTTACTACCGCCTCAAGCAGCTGGACACGGATGGCAGCTTCAGCTACTCGCCCGTGCGCAGCGTGGCATTCGCCCATTCACCCATTCACCCATTCGCTCTCTACCCCAACCCTGCCGGGCACGGCCCCGCCCACGGCGGCGCGGTCACCCTCACGGGCGCACAGCCCGGCACCCTGGTCACGGTATTCGATGCGCTGGGCCGGGCCGTGACCACCGCCACGGCTGATGCCGCCGGCACCGCCGCCCTGGTGCTGCCCGCCGGGCTGCCCACCGGCGTGTATGTGGTACGCGCCGGCTCCCGCGCCCTGCGCCTCACGGTGGAGTAAGCGCCCCCCTGCTATTCTCGGCCGCCTGCATGTCGGCCGGGGTAGTTTCCGAAAGCCTCCGGCCAATGGCTGGGGGCTTTTTTGTGGGCAATGGGGTGGAAGCAGGCAGCGGCTTTGGGAGCAGGGCTTTGCTGCTGGAGGGCTCCCCACCGGCCGTGGGGAATGCACCGCCGGAAATGGGGAGCTCCCCGCCGGAAATGGGGAGCTCCCCGCTAGGAATGGGGAGCGCACCGCCGGCCGTGGGAAGCGCACCCCTGATAAAAGCAAGGCTGCGGTTGGGACCGTTGGCAGGCTTTTGATGACGGGGGAGGCCGGTGGGCATTCACAGGCCTTTGCCAAAGCCTGGGGACCGGTGTGGCAACCACGTAGAAGTAAGTGTTTTCAAAATCAGTTATTTACCCGCTATTCAGCAGCTGCCCCGCGCCTAATTTTGGCTTCGCCTTCGGATAATAATTAATCCCGCCACATTTTATTTCTACGAGATGCCCATTGACTGGTACCCCAGACGCGAAGCCGAGCGACGGCTTTTTCTCCAAAACTTTGTCTATGCCATCGACGAGGCCACTGAGCTGATGAAGCTGCCCAAAGACACCTTCAAAGCCGCTACCGACGGGGCGCAGGCCGAGCTAGATGCTTTCGGGCAGCGCGATACGGCCCAAAAAAACCTGGACACGGCCCAGCGCAGGCTCAACGACCAGGAGGAGCTGACTGCGGTGGCCGTGCGGGCCGGTGTGAAGCAAATCAAGAACACCATGAACGTGCCGGCCGATGTGCTCAACCTCCTGGAGCTGAACACCACCTCCGCCAAGCCGATGGACCGCGTGGCCGCCGAGGCCCCCGTGCTCAAGCCAAAGATGGACGGCATTCATCCCAGCATTGGCGGCGTGAAGAATGGCTTCGATGCCATTCAAATCTGGTGCTGCTGCACCGGCGAGAAGGAGTTTACGCCCCTGGCTACCGTCACGCACCTGCCCTATTTCGACAACCGCCCCAATGGTAACCCCGCCGTGGCCGAGCAGCGCGACTACTACGCCTACTACCTGAAGAAGAACGTGGTGGGGGGCCAGAGCGCCACCTACACCCTGCTGGTGCCCGCCGGCAGCCACGTCTAAGCCGGGCAGCTGGCCCCATTGAGCGGCTGAACCCCGCCGCTTGCCCGTATCTGCTGCCCCGAACAGGCCCGCACAGCAGTTGTGCGGGCCTGTGTTTCGTTAATGGGGGTTGGGGAAGCAACTGTAGGGGCGGGGCTTGCCCCTGCCCGTCGTTGAACGGCATCGTTGGTTTTGCGCAAACGCCCGGGCAGGGGCGAGCCCCGCCCCTACATCGTTTGGGCTTTACATTTAAGCCGAAACTACTCCAGGCTGCCCAACGGGCTGGCTCTTCCTCCTGTCATTCCTTTCCTTTTCCCCCATGTACGACCTCATCGGCGACATCCACGGCCACGCTACCGAGCTGCGGCAACTGCTCCGGCAACTCGATTATATCTCTGACACCCACGGCGTGTACCGCCACACCGGCGGCCGGCAGGTCATTTTCGTGGGCGACTTTATCGACCGCGGGCCGGCCATCCGCGAGACGCTGCAAATCGTGCGCGGCATGGTGGACGGCGGCGCGGCCCTGGCCGTGATGGGCAACCACGAGTACAACGCGCTTGCTTTCTGGAGCTTTTATCCCGGCGGCGGGCACGTGCGCCCCCACCTCCCGAACCACATCCTGCAGCACATCGAAACCATTAAGGAATTCCGCAGCAAAGAGCTTTTTGCTGAATGGCAGGAATACCTGGCGTGGTTCTACACGCTGCCGCTGTTTCTGGAGCTGCCCGGCCTGCGCGTGGTGCACGCCTGCTGGGACGCCCGCTACATTGCCTACTTGCGCGCGCAGTTGCCCGATGACCGCCTCACGCCCGAGTTCCTGCTGCGCGCCAGCCGCAAGGGCTGCGCGGAGATGGATGCCGTCGAAATCACCCTCAAAGGGCACGAAACCGCCCTGCCCGGCACCCACCATTTCTTCGACAAAGACGGCCACCGCCGCACCAAGATGCGCACCGCCTGGTGGCGCGACCCGGCCACCTCTACTTACAACGACTATTTCCTCGAGCCCATCGAGGCGCTGGCCGGCCAGCCCGTAGATGTAGCCGCCCTTCCCAACGCCAGCTACTACCAGGACGAAACGCCCGTTTTCTTCGGCCATTACTGGCTGCGCGGCGAGCCCCGGCTGCTCACGCCCCACTCCGTGTGCCTCGACTACAGTGTGGCCCGGGGCGGCGAGCTGGTGGGCTACCGCTGGCACGGCGAGCAGGTGCTCACACCCGCCGGCCTGGTGCGGGCGTGAGCCGGCGGGGTGCCCCGGCACGGCCGGAGGAATATATTTAGGGCCGATTGTGCCCTTCCCCTTCATTTCTTTTTTCTCTTCCTGATGCCCGACAACTCCCCCGCCGCCAAGCCACTGCTACGCGCCCTGCCCCTGCTGCCCACGGGCGCATTCTACGCCGCCGCCGGCCGGTATCACTCGCTGGCCATTCGGGCCGAGGGTTCGCTCTGGGCCTGGGGCGGCAACAGCTACGGCCAGCTCGGCGACGGCACCACCACCCCGCGCAACGGCCCCGTTCGGGTAGGCCAGGACAACGACTGGCGCAGTGTGGCCGCCGGCCCCGGTCATAGCCTGGCCATCCGCACCGACGGCACCCTCTGGGCCTGGGGTCAGAACAGCTATTGTCAACTAGGCGACGGTACCAGCGAAACCCGCCACCGGCCCGTGCAAATCGGCACCGCCACCGACTGGCAGTGCGTGAGCGCCGGCGACAGCCATTCGGTGGGTGTGCGCGCCAACGGCACCCTCTGGGCCTGGGGCTACAACGAGCACGACTTCCTGGGCGAGTTGGGCCCGGACAACACCATCTGCCACCAGGCCCCCACCCAGGTCGGCACCGACACCCGCTGGCGCAGCGTGAGCGCCGGCCTGCGCCACACCCTGGCCGTGCGCACCGACGACGAGGTATTTGCCTGGGGCTATAATGAGCAGGGCCAGCTGGGCGACGGCACCACCGAGCTACGCCTGCGCCCCGTCAGCCTCGGGGCCGTGCGGATGCGCACTGTGAGCGCCGGCACCCACCACAGCATGGGCGTCAGCGCGGACGGCTCGCTCTGGGGCTGGGGCAACAACGGCTGCGGCCAGCTCGGAGACGACAACCCGAACGACCGCCTCACCCCCACCCGCGTGGGCACGGGCAGCAGCTGGAAAAATGTGAGTGCCGGCGAACTGCATACCCTGGCCCTGAGCAGCGAATCCGGCGATACGCCCCGCAGCGGCCATCTCTACGCCTTCGGGCTAAACCAAACCGGCCAGCTTGGCGACGGCAGCACCGAAATGCGCTACGCCCCCGTGCGCGTGGACTCGGCCAATGACTGGGATGCGCAGGGGTTCGGTGCCGGGGCCAGCCACTCGGTGGCGCTGCGGTCCTACGGCCAGATTTGGGCCTGGGGCTACAACGACCAGGGCCAGGTGGGGCACCGCAGCCTGGGCGCGCACGCTAACCCTATTCCTCTGCAAGTGGGCAAGGACCGCAACTGGCGCAGCGTGAGCGCCGGCGGCATGCACACGCTGGCCATCCGCACCGACGGCACCCTCTGGGCCTGGGGCAACAACGGCTACGGCCAGCTCGGCGACGGCACCATCACCGACCGGACCGAGCCGGTGCAGATTACCCGCTACGGCGGCTGGCGCACCGTGCTGGCCGGCATGGCCCACAGCCTGGCCCTGCGCGATGACGGCACCCTCCACGCTTGGGGGGCCAACTTTTCGGGCCAGCTCGGGGTGGGCCAACTGCTAAAGGACTGCTTCTGGCCGACCGCCATCAACAACGAGATGCGGTGGCAGTCGGTGAGCGCCGGCCCCTCGCACACCCTGGCCGTGCGCGACGACGGCACCCTCTGGGCCTGGGGCGAAAACGAGCGGCACGAGCTCGGCATCGGCAGCGTTGACCCCTACTTCGAGCCCCGGCAGGTGGGCCGCGACAGCCACTGGCGCAGTGTCAGCGCCAGCGTTGCCAGCAGCCTAGCCCTGCGCACCGACGGCAGCCTCTGGGGCTGGGGCGAAAATCCGCAGGCCCAGCCCGACCCCGCCCCGAACTACCCCACGCCCACCGCCCTCGCCCCCGGCCAAACCTGGCAGGCCGCCTACGCCGGCAACGGCCAGCTCCTGGCCCTGCGCCCCGATGGCAGCCTCTGGATGTGGGGCCAGCCCCCCGCCGGCCCCTACACCGAGGCTCCGCACGAGCTGCGTCAACTACCCGCCCCGGCCACCGGCGGCTGGCGCAGCATCAGCTTGGGCACCACCCACGCGCAGGCCCTCGACACCAACGGCACCCTCTACGGCTGGGGCTACAACAGCTCCGGCCAGCTCTGCGACGGCACCACCGACGCGCGCCAGCAGCCCGCCGTGGTGTTTCGCGGCCAGCAGTGGCAGTCGGTTGGCGCGGGCAGCAGTCACTCCGCCGCCGTGCGCGACGACGGCACCCTCTGGATGTGGGGAGGCAACGAAGCCGGCCAGTTAGGCCTGACGGTGATGAGCGCCGTGCCGCTCCAGGTGTTCTAGGACTGAATGATGTAGAGCCGGGGCCTGCCCCCGCCCGCCGGTCGCACTGTTTCGACGATTCCGTTCCACGACGGGCGGGGGCAGGCCCCGCCTCTGCATCGTGCGGGCTGCTATCCGGTCTTTCGCCTTGCCCACCGTTCTTTTGTGCTTTGGCGGCGCTGCCGTCGCTTCTTCTGCTTCTTCCCCTTCATGCGTTTCCTCCCCTTTGCCCTGCTACTGCTGGCCGGCCCTGCCCTGGCCCAGCGCCCGCTGCCCTTGCCGCGCAATCTGCAAGCCCCCTACACCAAAGGCACCCGCGCCGAAACCGGCGCGCCCGGCCCCCGCTACTGGCAAAACACCGCCGATTACGACCTGGCCGTGAATTTCAACCCCGGCACCCGCCTCGTGTCCGGCACGGTCGACATCAAGTACATCAACAACAGCCCCGATTCGCTCCGGCAAATCTGGTTCAAGCTCTACCCCAACCTCTACCAGAAAGGCGCCCCCCGCAGCCGCGCCATCGCCCCGGAGGATGTGAGCGACGGCGTTAAAATATTCAACCTCACCATCAACGGCGAAACCTTCGATGTGAGCAAATTGAACCCCGATGCCACCAATATGCCCGTGACGCTACGCCGCGCCCTCAAGGCGCACCAGGTGGCCACGGTGCGCGCCACCTATGCCTACACCCTCAACAAAGGCTCGCACCAGCGCACCGGCGAGATTGAGCCCGGAGCCGATTTCGTGGCTTATTTCTTCCCGCGCATCGCCGTGTACGACGACCTCGACGGCTGGAACAAGGTGCCTTACACCGGCGACCAGGAATTCTACAACGACTTCGCCAATTTCAAAGCCGCCATCACGGTACCCAAAAACTTCGTGGTCTGGGCCACCGGCGACCTCACCAACGCCCCCGAAGTCCTCGCTCCCAAATACGCGCAGCGCCTGCGCGACGCCGAGCAGCAGGACGCCGTGGTGAGCATCATCGGCGAGGACGACGCCAAGCGGCGTGACATCACCGCCCAGGCCGACCAGAACACCTGGCGCTTCGAGGCGAAAAACGTGACGGACTTCGTCTTCGCCACCGCCGACCATTACGTGTGGCAGAGCACCAGCCTGGTGGTAGACCCCGCCACCAAGCGCCGCACCCGCGTCGATGCCGCCTACAATCCCAAGCACGAGGACTACAAGGAAGTCATCAATTTCAGCCGCAAAACGGTGGAGGCCATGAGCTACACCTTCCCCCGCTGGCCCTTCCCCTACGCCCACGAAACCGTGTTCGACGGGCTGGACCAGATGGAGTACCCCATGATGGTGAACGACAACCCCACCGCCACCCGCGAGGACGCCATCACCCTCACCGACCACGAAATCTTCCACACGATGTTCCCGTTCTACATGGGCATCAACGAAACCAAGTACGGCTGGATGGACGAGGGCTGGGCCACCATCGGCGAGTGGCTGATTTCGGGCATCATCGACCCCAAGCTCGACGACGACTACGGCGTGGCCCGCTACGCCCAAAACGCCGCCTCCGAAAACGACCTGCCCATCACCACGCTCAGCACCCAGCAGACGGGCATGCCCTTCTTCCTCAACTCCTACCCCAAGCCCGGCATGGGCTACCTCTACGTGAAGGATATGCTCGGCGACAAGCTCTTCACGCAGGCGCTGCACACCTACATCACCAACTGGAACGGCAAGCACCCCATGCCCTACGACTTCTTCAACAGCATGAACACCGGCGCGGGTCGCAACCTCAACTGGTTCTGGCAGCGCTGGTTCTTCGATGATGGCTATCCGGACCTGGCCATCGCCCGCGTCACAAAAAGCGCCGCCGGCGGCTACGACATCCAGGTGCAGGCCAAGGGCAACAAGCCCGTCCCCGTCGACCTCACCATCACCTTCGCCGACAACACCACCCAGAAAATTCACCGCAGCATCGCCGTTTGGGAAACGGGGGCCAATTCCATCACCGTACCCGTCCCCACCAAGCAGCCCCTGAAGCACGTGACGCTGGGCAGCACCCTCGTGCCGGACAGCAACCCGAAGGATAATGTGTGGGAGGGGAAGTAGTGGCTATATTTAGCCTTCTACTTCAAATAGCTATATGCAAAACAGTGACAATTCGTTGTTTTTCGGCGGCCTTCCTATTCGCAGAAGAGACTTGCTTCCCTGGTGGATAAAAGCATTCTGCTGGCTATTTATGCTCATGGGGGCAGTTGCCGTTATTTGCTTGCTTGCTGGGCTGCTGGGCTATCCAGCTAATTTGTCGTTCTACGGATTTGAAACAACGGCTCCCCTGTCTCAAATTGGCCTTTTGCTCATTGCCGTGATGCTTTTCAAAGGCTATAGCGCTTATCAGCTATGGTTTGAGAAAGATAGGGGCATTGCCATTGCGCGGGCAGATGCCATTATTGGCGTGGGCCTGTGCATTGTTTCAATGTTTGCAATGCCTTTTTTCCAGGACGACTTTAAGCTTTCATTTCGGCTTGAACTGGTTTTGATTTTCTTTTACTGGTATAGATTAAATAAAATTGCAGACGCTTGGGCAGCAGCAGCCTCATCCAGCAGCGTACCTCTGCCGCAGTGAGGTGACCCATCACCGCGGCAGAGGTACGCTGCTGGATGAGGAAAGTCCGGGCAACGCGGTGCTCTGGCACCACCAAATCGTGAGCCGTGGCTCTCGCAACTTACATCGCCAGTTGGCTGCTGCTCTGGAAGGCCTGCGCTACCGCCGCCGTATCCGTGTAGACCTGGAAGCGCGACACTTTCCCGTCCCGCATCTGAAAGACGTGGGCCCATTCTTCTTCTTCGGAGTGGCCCGTGGCCCGAACCTGGCCTTTGCCGTAGCCCAGCGCCACCAGCTTATCGCCGTGCGCGATGAATTCCACCGGCTCGAAGCGTTCGAATTCCATGGCCTCGTGCAGTTTGGTGAAGAACGTGGCCACCTCTTCCTTGCCGCGGTACACGCCGGCATACGGAATGCCCTGCGCCGCGCCGGGAATAATAAACTCAACATCGTCGGTGTACAGCTTCAGCAAGTTGGGGATATCGCCCTTGCCAAACAGCTCGTATCCGCTTTGCACTATCTGGGTGTTCTGTTGCTCATTCATGGCCGTGAGATGGATAAAAGTGAAGGGTTGCTACACAGCTCATCTCTTCCCGCAACCCCATCGGCAACAGACGCTTTTTGCGGCCGGGGCGGCGCTCACGACTAGCGTTCAGCTCGCCTCTGCTGCTACCTAAATATACCGATTTCCCTACTTATTTCCCAGAGCGCGGGCGTCTTCATGCTTACTCGCGCGCCAGGCGCAGGCGGGCTTGGCCCTGGGTGCTGTTCAGCAGCAGGTAGTAGATGCCGCCGCTTCCCATCTGTCGGGAAAGGTCCAGCTCCACCGCCGCGCCGGCGGTGTTGGCGGGCAGCAGGCCGGTTCCCACCTGCTGGCCCAGCGCCGACACCAGGGCGTACGCCACCGGGCCCTGTAACCCCTCGGACAACACCAGCGTGAACCGGCCGGTGGCCGAGGGATTGGGGTAAGCCTGCACTTGGAAAGCCCCCAGGGGTTCGGCTTGCGGCTGGCTGGCGGTTGCCAGGCGAGCGACTGGTGGCGCACCGATTTGCTGCCACAGCTCAACGCCAGAAAAGTTGGCCCAGCCGCTGCCGGAGGTGGTGAACCGAATGCTGCCGGCCGCGGCAAGCGTGACCGGGTAAGGCCCGAGCTTGGCCCAGGTGCCGGCCGGGCCGCTGTTGTAGTTGGCCCGCACCACCTGCCCGTTCAGGCTCAGGCTATACACTTCCGGGTTATTGTCTTCCCACACGTAGAGGTAGGCCATGTAGGTGCCGGCCGGCACGGCCGATAGCGTCAGTTTCAGGTTGGGGCCGTAAACCGAGGCCCGAATCATGCCCGCCCGGGCCGCGTCGGTGGCTGGCACCAAGGGCACGTTCTGGCTCTGGAAGCTTGCCCCATTGGTAGAATAGTTGGGGGCCGTGCTGCCGGCCCAGGCATGGCCGTCCAGGGTCAGGGCCGGGCCGTTTAGGTTGATGGCCCGGTAAAAGGCATAGGTGTTGTCCAGCGCCTGGCTGTATTTCAGGGTAAGAAAGTCGGGGCCGTTGACGGCCCCGGTGCTGCTGCCGGTCACCAGCACGTTGCCGCTATTGTCCACGGCCAAACCTATGGGTCTGAGGATTTCATTCCTTTTTCCCCATGCAGCCGAACCATCCAGGCTATTGTAACGCACGGTGAAGGTTCCGGTTGAAGCTGTATTGAGGCTGTTGCCCGTGACGTAGACGCCGCCGCTGTTATCCACGGCAATAGCGCAGGGCTCGTCGTAACCGTTGCTCGGGCCATTGTACGTGCTGACCCAGCTCTGCGCCCCGGTGGCTGCGGCGTAGCGCATCGTGGTATAGTCACCGTGGTTGGCACCGAAACTGTCGGTACGGCCCGTGACGTAAACCCCACCGGCATTGTCCACGGCTATTGCGCTGGCCAAATCGTCACCGTTAGCGGGGCTGTTGTAGCGGCTGGCCCAGCTTTGCGCCCCGGTAGCGGCGGCGTAGCGCACCGTAGCCATGTCTTTATCTGATATCCCGGTGACGTAGACGCCGCCGCCGTTTACAGCGATGCCATAGGCCGCATCGTCGCCGTTGGCAGGGCTATTGTAGCGGCTGGCCCAAGTTTGCACGCCCGTGGCGGCGGCGTAGCGCACCGTGGCGTAGTCGTTATCGTAGAGTACGCCGTTATTGCTTAGGCCCGTGACGTAGACGCCGCCGCTGTTGTCCACGGCGATGGCAAAGGCTTGGTCATAGCTATTGGCGGGACCATTATAGCGACTGGCCCAGGTTTGCACGCCCGTGGCCGCCGCGTAGCGCACCGTGGCAAAGTCCCGGCTTGCGCCATTGGTTGAGCCCGTGACGTAGACGCCGCCGCTATTGTCCACGGCAATGGCCCGGGGCCTGTCGTCGCCGTTGTCGGGGGCGTTGTAGAAGCTGACCCAGCTCTGCGCGCCCGTGGCAGCATCGTAGCGCAGCGTTACATAGTCACCACCAGGGGTGCCGTAGAGGTTGTTATAGCCCGTGACGTACACCCCACCGGCATTATCTACCGCAATAGCACTGGCTTGCCCGCCACTGTACTCGCTCACCCAGAGCTGTTGGCCGGCGGGCGAATACTTTACCGTTACCACCCTGATACTGCCCACTGTATTACCGCTGGATGTTCCGGTCACGTAGCTGTTCCCGGCGTTATCAACCGCTATCGACTTCGCCAGGTCCCACAGACTGGCGGCCCCGGAATATGCATCCGACCACCCGGCCGCGCCGGTAGCGGCCTGGATTTTTACCGTGTAAAGGATTGGGCTGGCCCAAGGCGGCTGGCTGCTGCCTGTGACGTAGACGCCCCCGGCGTCTACCGCCAGGGCGCGGGCCTGGTCGTCGCTGCCGCTGGCCGGGCCGCTGTTGCGGCTCACCCAGCTTTGCGCGCCCGTGGCCGCCGCGTAGCGCACCGTGGCATAGTCATTATCCGAAACACCGGGGCTGATGCCCGCGACGTACACCCCGCCGCTGTTATCCACCGCAATGGTGCGGGCGTCGTCGTTGCCATTAGCCGGGCCATTGTACGTGCTGGCCCAGCTTTGTGCCCCCGTGACCGCGGCATAGCGAATGGTCACGTAGTCCCCGTTTTTGGTCCCCGTCACGTATACGCCGCCGGTGTTGTCCGCCGCAACGGCCTGGGCGCTGCTGCCGGAGTAGGTGCTCACCCAGTTCTCGGCTCCGGTAGCCGCGGCGTAGCGCACCGTGGCCTGGCCGCCATGGCCGGTGCCCGTGACGTAAACCCCGCCACTGTTGTCCACCGCGATGGCGCTAACATCGCTAAAATTGTACGTGCTGGTACTTACAATGGGGTTGTAGGTATTGGCCCAATCCTCGGCGCCCGTGACGGCGTCGTAGCACACCGTGTCGTAGTAGCGTTGGAGGACGGTGGTAGGGTTGTCGCGACTGGTCCCGGTGACGTAGACCCTGCCGGCGTTGTCTACCGCAATGGCTCGGGCGCCGGAGAAAGTGCCGTGTATCCTGGCCCAACTCTCGGCTCCGGTGGCCGCGTCATAGCGCACAGTACTGTAGACACTCGCTCTGGCCCGGGAACTGGTGCCCGTGACGTAAACGCCGCCGACATTATCTACGGCGATGGCAATGGGGTTGTCCCGGCCTATGGTGGGGTCGCCGTAGGGGGCGTTGAAGGTGCGGGCCCAGCTTTGCGTTCCCGTGGCGTCGTCGTAGCGCACGGTCAGGTAGTCGGTATAGGAGTAGGTGTCTATCACGGTGCCCGTGATGTAGACGCCGCCGGTATTGTCCACCGCAATGGCCCGGGCACTGCCACCAGCGTAGGTGCGTACCCAGAGCTTTTCGCCGGTGGGCGAATACTTTATCGTCACCATTTTCGAGACCGTCGCGCCACTGTCCAGCGCCGTGCTGGTGACGTAGCTGTTGCCGGCATGGTCCACCGCTATCGAAATGGGTTCGCCGGGAAGAATGGGGGCTCCGGCCGACATGCGCCCCTGGCCATTGTAGTACGCGGCCCATTCCTCCGTGGCCTGCTGCGCCCGCAGCGCCGGGGCCATAAGGAAGCAGCAGCAAATCAGCAGCAAACGCGTGCAAACCGTGCCGACATAAAAGCGGGAGTAGGAAGTATCAGCCATATGGAAAGGGGAAAAAGTGGCACAAGCAGCCCTGCCCCTCCCGTGAGAGGGGGCCGAGGGGAAGGGGCAGCGCGAACAACTCACAGCCACACCAGGAATGGGAATCGACTTTACTGCCGGGGCCGGTGGGGGAACGGGTACCCGGGGGGTAATGGGCAGGGCTGATAAGCGTAGCCGTCGCGTCAGTACAATTGTAAATGTATATATTTAATTTATAATTGCAATAATTTAATTTGATTACCCCGCGAAACTTTCTGAATGGGCCTCTTTCGAGCAGAAACAAGCCCCGAATGTCCTTTCAGGTCATTCGGGGCACGTATACTTCCATTCCGGCGGCGTGCGTACCTTTGCCCGCAGTGATGGGTCGCCTCACCGCGGCGCTTTCGGGCGACGAGGAAAGTCCGGGCAACGCAGAGCACCTTGCTTCCTAACGGGAAGGACTGGCAAGCATAATGCGAACCAGGACAGCGAGTGCCACAGAAAATTACCGCCTACGTGCCAGCCTTCGGGCCGGTGCCGGTAAGGGTGAAAAGGTGCGGTAAGAGCGCACCAGCGGGCGGGCAATCGTCCCGGCTGGGTAAACCTCAGGGGTTGAAAGACCAAATAAGCTGGTACGCGGCAAGCTGCGCAAGTAGCTTGCCGCACCGGGCGGCTCGTCCGGCGCCAGCGGGTAGGTTGATGGAGCCTTTCCGCGAGGACTGGCCTAGATAAATGGTGAGGCAGTGGCTTCGGCCACGGACAAAACCCGGCTTACAGACCCATCACCTCACATCAAAAAGGCCACTCCCGTGCGGGAGTGGCCTTTTTTGTTTCCAAGCGTCGGGGCTGCCCCGTAGCCCAGGTGCTACTTCTTATTGGTGGCCCGCACGGCTTTCACCTCGGCCGCGGTCACGGCGCTGGCTTTGTTGCCGAAGCTATTGCGCACGTAGGTGAGCACGTCGGCCATTTGCTGGTCGGTGAGGTAGGCCTGCGAGGGCATCACGCCGTGGTATTCCTCGCCGTTGATGTCCTCGCCTTTCAGGCCATTGACCAATACACTTATCAGCCGGGTTTTGTCGCCCAGCACGTAGTCGGTTTTGGCCAGGGGCGGGTTCATGCCCTCCACGCCGAGGCCGTCGGCTTGGTGGCAGGTGAGGCAGTATTGGGTGTAAATGGACTTGCCCTTGAGTACCCCGGCCGAGGCAGCGGGCGCTTTGGCGGCAGTTTTGGCGGCCGGTTTTTTCTGGGCGAAGGCCGGGGCGCTGGTCAGAGCCAGCAGGGCTAGAATGGCAAAAGACTTCTTCACGAACACGCTTATTTCTGGTTGTACACAATGCGGTAGATAGTGCCGGCCTTGTCGTCGCTCACGTAGAGCGAGCCGTCCGGGCCCTGGGCCAGGCCGCAGGGTTTGTGGTCGGCGCGGCCGCTGGCCACCTTCTCCGGAGAGCCGGCGAAGTTGTCGGCAAACACTTCCCACTGGCCGCTCGGCTTGCCGTTTTTGAAGGGCTGAAACACCACGTAATAGCCTTTCTGGGGCTCCGGGGCGCGGTTCCAGGAGCCGTGGAAGGCGATGAATGCGCCGTTGCGGTACTTCTCCGGAAACATGGTGCCGGTGTAGAACAGCAGGCCGTCGGGGGCGGTGTGGGCGGGATAGGCGGCGGTGGGCTCCAGGTACTTGGGGTCGGCCAGCTTCTTGCCGTCGCCACCATACTCGGGGGCCAGTATTTTCTTGTGCGTCAGGCCGTCGTAGTACAGGAAAGGCCAGCCGGCATTGGCTCCTTTGGTGATTTCGTAGAGGCACTCGGCCGGCAGTTCGGCCGACTGCTTGGTGGTGTACATCTCGGGGAAGATGTCGTGGAGCTGGTCGCGGCCGTGCTGCATCACGAAAAGCTGGTTGTTCTGCGTGTTCCAGTCGAGGCCCACCACGTTGCGCAGGCCGGTGGCGTAGCGCGTACCCGAGCCATACGTCTGCCCCGCCTTATCGGCCCGGAACTGCCAGATGCCGCCCGCCGAATCCAGAATCGGGCAGTTCTGCCGGCCCATCGAGCCCTTCTCGCGGTCCTTCACCTGGCAGGAGTTCGAGTAAGCCCCGATGTTCACGTAAATATTCCCAGCATTGTCCAGCACAATGGATTTGCTTTCGTGCTCGCCCCGGTTCAGCAGGCCCGACACGATTTTCTCGGGCTGCGTGGGGTTGGTCACCTCCCCTTTCGCGTCCAGCTTATAGCGGTACACGTCCTCATCCGAAGACGCGTAGAGATAGCCGCCCTTGGCGTAAATCCCCGTACCGCCGTAGCTCCCGAAACCACCCGAAACGGTGGCCTTGCCAGTGGCGTTAGGCTTCAACTCCAGAATGCCCTTGCCGTCTTTCGGCTTATTGAGTTTCACATAAATATTGCCCTGCGGCGTCACGGTGAGGTGTCGGGCGCGGCCGCCGGTTTCGGCCACCACCAGCGCCCCGAAGCCGGCGGGCAGCTTCAGGCCGGCATTATTAGGGTCGGGGGCGAGGGCGGGCCGGCTGGTAAGCGAGTAGAGGCTGAAGCTGCCAGCCAGCGCCGCCGTGAGCAGCAGCGGACGGGTTATGATGTTTTTCATGCGGGGAATTTGGGTTGGATTGAGCGAAGGTAAAGCGGTTTGCAGACCGGTGTAGCAACGACTGACCGCAATTGTTGTTTACTAGGCCCTTAAACTCCAAGCGCCGCTTTTCGTTACCTTCGCTGCTTTCTGTTTGCATTCCATCCGTATTCCGCCCCGCATGCCCCGCATCCTCATCATCGACGACGAAAAAGCCATCCGCAACACGCTGAAGGAGATTCTGGAATTTGAGAACTACAAAGTCGACCAGGCCGAAGACGGCCCCGCCGGCCTCGACCTGCTCATCCAGCAGAAATACGACGTGGTGCTCTGCGACATCCGCATGCCCAAAATGGACGGCCTCGAAGTGCTAACCCGCGCCCAGGCCATGGGCACCGACGCCGCCTTCATCATGGTCTCGGCCCACGGCAGCATCGACACGGCCGTGGAAGCCACCAAAAAAGGCGCCTACGACTTCCTGCCCAAGCCCCCCGACCTCAACCGCCTGCTCGTCACCGTCCGCAACGCCCTCGACCGCACCAAGCTCGTCACCGAAACCAAGACGCTCAAAAAGAAGCTCTCCGTCACCAAAGGCTCAGAAATGGTAGGCTCCTCGGCCGCCCTCGGGGCCGTGCGCAAAGCCATTGAAAAGGTCGCTCCCACCGATGCCCGCGTCCTCATCACCGGCCCCAACGGCGCCGGCAAGGAGATGGTGGCCCGCCAGCTCCACGAGCTCAGCAACCGCGCCAGCGGCCCGCTGGTGGAAGTAAACTGCGCCGCCATCCCGTCGGAGCTGATTGAAAGCGAGCTGTTCGGCCACGAAAAAGGCTCCTTCACCTCGGCCGTGAAGCAGCGCATCGGCAAGTTCGAGCAGGCCGACGGCGGCACCCTCTTCCTCGACGAAATCGGGGACATGAGCCTCTCGGCCCAGGCCAAAGTGCTGCGGGCATTGCAGGAAAGTAAAATCACCCGCGTGGGCGGCGAAAAGGAGATTTCAGTAAACGTACGCGTCCTCGCCGCCACCAACAAAGACCTGCTCCAGGAAATCGCCGACAAGAACTTCCGCGAAGACCTCTACCACCGCCTCTCGGTGATTCTGATTCAGGTTCCTTCGCTGAATGACCGCCGCGAAGACATCCCCGAGTTGATTCAAAAGTTCCTCAACGACATCGCCGCCGACTACGGCAACAAGCCCAAGAAAATTGATGCCGCCGCGCTGGAATACCTCAAAGGCCTGGACTGGCGCGGCAATATCCGCGAGCTGCGCAACGTGGTGGAGCGCCTCGTAATTATGAGTGACGACACTATTTCGGAAGGCGACGCGAAAGCATTTGCGGGAAAATGAAAGACAACACAAACATACTGTGACTAAAAAAGCAGCGCCAGAATCAAACGATTCTGGCGCTGCTTTTTTAGTCACCAATAGCCTACCGCTCGGCTGTATATCAGCATTTAAAAATTCGCTATCAACATTATCTATAGTTATCAAAATTTAGTTTTGTTGGCAAGTAGAAGGTTCCACTAAATCTTTGCTTAAACCTGTCAATTCCATTTTCAAAATGAATTGCACCCGTCGAAGCATAAACAAACCCCGATTTAGCTACTGCATTGTCTTTAAGTTTTATATCCAACAAAATATGACTGGGCTTAATTAAAAGCCCACCCGCAAATTTAGCTTGTTTGAGCTCCAATTTTAGAGCCGTTAATTCTTTCATTGTCAAAGTATGTTTCCCATTATTGTTTGTCACTTTAATACTCGCAATATTTTCTATTGGGTAAATCGAATCTAGCATTTCTATTTTGTCCTTTTTAGCAGTGTCAGACTTTGTTTGTTGTTGAGCAAAAGTCATAGATGCTGTCAAACCAAATATTAATATTAGCAAAACCCTCATTTTTAAAGCTGTTTAACGGTACGTCAATAGAAAAGTAAATATCACTACTTAAATCAGTGGTCAGTTGTAATTGCCACTAACACTTGGGTTTCCAAAAATCTAAAGGTTGCAAGACTAAGCTACTATGTAGTCAGCTTTGCGAAGCTAAGGTAATGCACTTTATTCCGCTGATATTTACACCATCTGATTGCACCCCCGCACGTCCGAATTATCCATCCGTCCCAGCACTTCAAAACTTCCGTCTGGGTGCATGCGCGCCAAGTCCTTCGTCTCGATGAAAGCGCAGGAATCGATATTAGCCAAATCAATCACATTGATGGCCCCATCGGGTCTATCACCAATCGAAAAAGGGTCCGACGGGTCGCGCAGCAGCACTCGTAGCGGCGCGGGGCAGTGGAACCGGCCATCGCCGAGCGAATAGGCTTGGCTCAGCAATTCCGTCATGCCGTACTCGGAATGAATGCCGGCCGGGCCAAACGCCTGCTGCAATTCCGCGTGCAGTTCTTCCCGAATCATCTCGCGGCGGCGGCCCTTCATGCCGCCGGTTTCGAGCACGGTGAGGCCTTGCAGCTCCGGCACGGGGCCAGCTTCCAGGGCGAAATCCAGCAGCGCATAGCTCACGCCGATGAGCATGACGCGACGGCCCGCCACCTGCTTGGCCTCGGCCAGCGCGGTGCGCAGGGCGGCGTGGTCGTGCAGGAAAAAGGCCGGCTGCTTCTGCCCCGACTGCTGCGCGAAATAGTCCACCATCGCCACCAGCGAGGAATTGCCTTGCTCCAGGTACGACGGCAGCAGCGCCAGAAACGTCCAGCCCGTGAGTGGGCCGTAGTATTGCTCGAAGATACGGGCGGCGTTTTCGCGGTACAGCGCGGGCTCGCGCACGAGGTGGCGGCTGCGCTGCTGGAGCGTGGTGCCGCTGCTGAGAAAAACCTCCTGCGCTTCCCAGCCGGTCGGTCCGTGCCCGGCAGGGTCGGTGCGCACTTCGTGGGTCTTGAAAAACTCAATGGGCAGGAACGGAATATCCGTAAGTCGGGCTACAGTGGCGGGGTCGCGGCCTAGCTGCGCGAGGTAGGCGGCGTAGGGCGGGCAGTGCACAGCCTGGTGCCGGAACAGCGCCAGCGCCGCTGCCTCGAATGTCGCGGCCGTAATGGAAGGTAGGCGGGATAGAAAATCGGAACGGAAACTCATGAGCAGATAACCATATTAGCGGGTGCCACCGAACCAACGAGGTTGGCTATTCGTTGGGAAGAACGTACTTTGGGGCCGTTTCGGCCGTTGTGCTCCTGACTTCTCACTTCCTGTCTTTATGAACCTGTTTCGTACCCTGCGCGGAGTTGCCTTCTTTAGTCTGGCCGGGGCGGGCCTCAGCGGCTGCCTCAGCGCCCCTAATTACTCAAACACACCCGAAATTGAGTTTAAGGAGGTTAGAGTTACCCGAATTGCGGCCACGAACACTGATAATCTGGAGTTCGTGCTGGGCTTTCGTGATGGCGACGGCGACCTGGGCCTCGACCCCGAAGACCTCAACACCCCGCCATTCAACTCCACCACTGGCGGTCATAACGGCAAAGGCTATGGCTTGAATTATTTCATCCAACCCTACAAGAAAAATCCGGTTACCGGGAATTTCGAGTTTTTCGTGACCCCGGCCCCCTTTGGCAAGGTTGGTGAGTACGATAGCCGTTACCCGCGGCTCACCGGGGCCGATGGCCGCCCGGCCCCGCTGCGGGGCGAGCTGCGCTACCTCCTGCCCCTCGTCACCGATGGCGACGCTACGCACCCGGGGGTTCTCAATGTCGGCGACGTGTTCCGATTCGAAATCAGCATCCTGGACCGCGGCCTGCACGAGAGCAACAAAATCACCACCAGCGAAGTGACGCTGTAGGCCGACTCGCAAGCCGGCCTACCGTCAATTACCTAATAGATAGCCGGGAACTGCTCCGGCGCGTCCTCACTCATCATCTCGTAGATGGTGTCGAACACGTCCTCGGCATTGGGCTTGCTGAAGTAGTCGCCGTCGGAGCTATAGGCCGGGCGATGGGCCTGCGCGGCCAGGCAGCGCGGCTGCGCGTCGAGGAAGCGGTAGGCTTGCTGCTCGTCCAGCACCTGTTGCATCATGAAGGCGGTGCCGCCGCCGGGCACGTCCTCGTCGGTAAATAGCACGCGGTTGGTTTTCTGGAGGCTGTCGGCGATGAGGTGGTCAGTGTCGAAGGGCAGCAGCGTTTGCACGTCGATAACTTCGACGGAAATGCCCACGTCGGCCAGCTGCTTAGCGGCGTCCATCACAATGCGGCACATCGAGCCGTAGGTGACCACCGTTACGTCCGTGCCTTTTTTTAGTACTTCGGGGCGGCCCAGCGGCAGGGTGAATTCGCCCACGTTGCTGGGCGTTTTTTCCTTGAGGCGGTAGCCGTTCAGGCACTCAATCACGATGGCGGGCTCGTCGCTGCGCAATAGCGTGTTGTAGAAGCCGGCGGCCTGCACCATGTTGCGCGGCACGCACAAATGAATGCCCCGGATGCTGCCCAGAATCATCTGCATGGGCGAGCCCGAGTGCCACACGCCTTCCAGCCGGTGCCCGCGGGTGCGCACGATGAGCGGGGCCTTCTGGCCGCCCTTGGTGCGGTACTGTAGGCAGGCCAGGTCGTCGCTCAGAATCTGGATGGCATACAGCAGATAGTCAAGGTACTGGATTTCGGTGATGGGCCGCAGACCGCGTAACGCAGCGCCAATCCCTTGCCCCACAATGGTGCACTCGCGGATACCGGTATCGGTTACGCGCAGCTCGCCAAACTTGTCCTGCAAACCGGCAAAAGCCTGGTTCACATCGCCAATCTTGCCCACGTCCTCGCCGATGGCGAAGATTTTGGGGTCGCGCTGGAAGTTGGCGTCGAAGCACGCCTGCAGCACTTCGCGGCCGTCCACCACGGGCGCATCGGCGGCGTAGGTGGCGGGCACTTCTTCGATATTGCCCACCGCCAGCTCGCTCTGACTGAAAAGGTTGGAGTTGTAGCGGTCGGCATTTTCGGCCAGCAGCTGCTCCAGGTGGCGCTGCACCGAACGCCGGGCGAAGCTGCGCTTCTCGTTGCGCACGGCGCGCAACACGCGGCGCAGGGTCCGCACAATGTCGGCCCGGATGGGCGTGGGGTTGGTTTTCAGTTGCTCCACCTGCTCGTGCAGCGTGTTTTCGGTGCCGGTGTCGGCCACCAGCTTTTCGAGCAGGGCCACGGCTTCGTCTCGCTCGGCTTTAATGGGGTCGAAGAACGCAGCCCAGGCGGCCGTGCGGGCCGTTTTGATGACGGCGGCGGCATTTTTCTCGATTTCGTCCAGCTCCATCTCGGTGGCATGGCCCTCGGCCAGCAGCCATTCGCGCAGCTTGTGCAGGCAGTCGTGGTCTTCCTCCCAGGTCAGGCGCTCCTTGCTTTTGTAGCGCTCGTGCGAGCCGCTGGTGCTGTGGCCCTGCGGCTGCGTGAGTTCCGTGACGTGGATGAGCACGGGCACGTGCTGCTCGCGGCACACGGCGGCGGCGCGCTGGTAGGTGTCCACCAAAGCAGCGTAGTCCCAGCCGCGCACCACGTAAATCTCGAAGCCCGACTGGCCTTCGCCGTCGCGCTGCAAGCCCATCATGATGTCGCTGATGCTCTGCTTGGTGGTCTGGTACTCAGCCGGTACAGAGATGCCATAATGGTCGTCCCACACGCTCACCAGCATGGGCACCTGCAGCACGCCGGCCGCATTCAGCGCCTCAAAAAACATGCCTTCCGAGGTGCTGGCGTTGCCGATGGTGCCAAAAGCCACCTCGTTGCCGTTGGTCGAAAGGGTGTCGAACTGGTGCAGCTCGGGGTTCTGGCGGAACAGCTTGGAGGCGTAGGCCAGGCCCAGTAGGCGGGGCATCTGGCCGGCGGTGGGCGAGATATCGGCCGAGGAATTTTTGGTGTGGGCGAGGTCGGTCAGGTTGCCGTCTTCGTCCAGCATGCGGGTGGCGAAGTGGCCGTTCATGGCGCGGCCGGCCGTGGCGGGCTCGGCTTCCACGTCGGGGTTGGCGTAAAGCTGGGCGAAATACTGCTCCCAGGTAAGCTGGCCGATGGCGGCCATAAACGTCTGGTCGCGGTAGTAGCCGGCGCGGAAATCGCCGTTCTGGAAGGCCCGGGCCATGGCCAGCTGCGGCACTTCCTTGCCATCGCCGAAGATGCCAAACTTGGCCTTGCCCATGAATACTTCTTTGCGGCCGGCCAGCGAGGCGTGGCGGCTTTCCCAAGCCAGGCGGTAATCGGTGAGGAAGTCGGCCTTGGTGAGGGGCGCGGCTAGCGCGGGCACGGCGGTTTCGGCTGCGGACATATAATAAGGGTCAGGATACGTGGGAATTTTGGAGCGGAAGAGGCGGCCGGCCGGGGCCGTGGTGCAAAAATACGGAATCGGGACCGGGTGGGTGGCGTGGCAGGGTTTGGCCGTATATTTGGGGTGCGGTGGTAACCGGTATTCCGTGCTGATTGTCAGCCCGGCACTGTTGCCACCGGCTTTGTTTTTCTACTTCAAAACCGCCCGCCCCGGCTTTTGATTGCCGGCTTAGGGTTTAGAAATCATGAAGAAACTTCTTACTATTTGCCTGCTGGCGTTGGCCGGCGCGGCCCACGCCCAGGGCGTGATGCAGTTTGCCACCGACAACCACGATTTCGGCAACGTGCCCGAAGGCACGATGGCGACCTACGAGTTCAAGTTCAAAAACACCGGCAATCAGCCCGTTATCATTGCCAACGTGCAGGCCAGCTGCGGCTGCACCACCCCGGACTGGACCAAAACCCCGGTCCTGCCCGGCAAGATGGGCGTCATCAAAGCCATGTACAGCAGCGCCGGCCGCCCCGGCGTATTCAACAAGACGGTAACCGTGACCAGCAACGCCACCGAGGCCAGCAAGGTCCTCAGCATCAAAGGCACGGTGCTCACCAAAGACCAGATTAAGCCTACGCTTACGCCCGCCCAGCTGGCCGCCTCGCCACACCTCGTGCTGGACCGCAGCACCCACGATTTTGGCAAAATGGAAGCCGGCCAGCAGCCCATTGCCCGCTTCACGGTACGCAACACCGGCAAAACCGAGCTGGTGCTCGGCGCGCTCTCGTCGGGCTGCTACTGCGTGGGCTACAAAAACAACCCCGCCCCCATCGCGCCCGGCCAGAGCGAAGTGGTGGAGCTGCTCTACAGCCAGCGCCAGCTCGGGCAGGTGAGCGACGCCGTGACCATCACCTCCAACGACGTGAGCGGCGATGCCAAAATCACGCTCAAGGCCAACATCGTACGCGACCTCAGCGGCAACAGCATGGTGAAGGAAAGCGGCACGGCCGTTCCGTTTAAATAAGCACGGGTTTCCAGCTAGCCTATAAACGGGCTCCGGCAACGGCCAGCACCATACAGTGCTGGCCCGTTGTCGGAGCCCGTTGCTATTTCAGGGAGGACTGGTCCAGCTGCTTCAAATTGGAGAGCTAGAGCCTTTCGTGCTTTTAGCTGGACTGCCGCAGGCTGGTTCTTTTCAATAGATTACATTAAATATATTATAATGTATATTTATATGTTTTATTTCAATAAGCGCCATGGCTTTCTTTGCACCTGCTGGGCGGCGAAGCCCCTTCCTCACAGCCACTGGCTGGCTGAAGTATGTGCTGGGCGGGGTGCTACTGCTGCTCTTCGCCGTGGGTGGGGCACCGGGCCCGACTAAAAAGGGCCTGCGCACCAAAAACGTCATCATTGTCGTCATCGATGGCCCCCGCTACTCTGAGACGTGGGGCAACATTCCGGGCAATATTCCCAACATGTCGACCACGCTCAAGGCCCGGGGCGTGTTCTTTCCTACATTTTATAACAACGGGTACACCTACACCAACTCTGGGCACACCGCCCTGACTACGGGCATCAACCAGCCCATTGATAACTACGATAAAGAGTTTCCGCAGCAGCCCTCCATCTTTCAGCTCTGGCGCAAGGCCACCGGCAAGCCTGCCACCGCCGCCTGGCTCATCACCAGCAAGGACAAGCTCTACATCCTGGCCAATACCCTCAACCCCGAGTGGAAGGACCAGTACCCCCCTTCCGTCGACTGCGGCATCAGCGGCCCGGGTACCGGCTACCGCCCTGATTCCCTGACACTCATAGCCGTCAAGCGCATTCTGACGCAGTATCAGCCCAACCTGGTGCTCATCAATTTTATGGAGCCCGACGGCTTTGCCCACGCCGGCAACTGGCCCAACTATATCCGGGGAATTAACCGCGACGACCGGTATGTGATGCAGCTCTACGAGTTTCTGCAGAAGAGCAAAGCCTATCGCAACAACACGGCGCTGTTCGTGACCAACGACCACGGCCGCCACCTCGACACCGTGCCCCCGGGCTGGACCGAGCACGGCGATGGCTGCGAGGGCTGCCGCCACATCAGCCTGCTGGCCCTGGGGCCGGATTTCAAAAAAGGCCGCATTGTGAAGGATACCTGCACCTTGGTCGACGTGCCGTCCACCGTGGCCTACATGCTGGGCATTCCCTTCACCCAGGGCCAAGGCAAGTCGATTGACGCGCTGTTTAAGCGTTGATAATCATGCGTGCTTGGTCCGTTTCGGGCTGAGCCATCATTGCTCGGTTGATTGCATCGCCGGGCCGGTTGTCTTTAAAGGGCCGCCTCGCGCCGGCCCGCTGCCGTGATGATTTCGCTGCTGTTGGTTCTGGTATGTTACGGCCTGCGGCTTGGGCAGCCGGCGTTGGCACCGGCTGGCTGGCCGGCGCAGGAGCGGGCATACGCTACCAATAACCCCTTCTTTATCAGCGAAGAAATCGTCGAGCTAACGCTTTCGCTGCCGCTGGAGCAGGTCTTGAAGGACCGCGGCGCCAGTCCTGGCCTTCACCCGGCGCTGCTCTCCTACCGCGATGCCAACGCCACCCCGCAAACGCTGGCCGTGCAGGTACAGGTGCGCGGCAACCGACGCAAAGACCCCGGCGTGTGTGACTTCCCGCCGCTGCTGGTAAAGTTTCCGCCGCCCAACGGGCCGAACCCCTTTTTCGGGCCCGTTGCCGAGCTGAAACTGACCACCCACTGCCTATCCGACGACTATACGCTGCGGGAATACCTGGTGTACAAACTCTACAACGTACTGACCGACATGAGCTACCGGGTCCGGCTGTGCCGCATCACCTACCGCGACAATAGCGGCCGGGCCAGTACGTCGGTGCACTACGGCTTCTTTCTGGAAAACACCGAGGCCCTGGCGCGGCGCAACCAGGCCACGGTGGTACCCAAGCCCTTGTCCATCGGCATGAACAACCTGGACCAACCGGCTACGGCCACGATGGTCGTGTTTCAGTACATGATTGGCAACACGGATTGGTCGGTGCTTTACCGGCACAACATCCGGCTGCTTGCCCGCAGCCTCAGCACCCCACCAATCCCGGTGGCGTACGATTTCGATTACAGCGGGCTGGTGATGGCCCCCTACGCCGTACCGCCCGAGCAGCTCGGCATCACGTCGGTGCGGCAGCGCCTGTTTCGCGGGTTTGACTTCCCGCCGGAGACGTATGCTGCCGTCCGGGACCTTTTCAATGCCCGGCGCGCCGCGCTCTACAACGTGTACCTGGCCTGCCCCTACCTCCACCGCAATGAGCAGGAATTCGCTACCCACTTTTTAGATGAGTTTTACAAAACCCTCAACGACCCGAAAGATTTTGAGCGCCGCATTGTGCGGGTGGGGCGGCAAAATGAGAAGAAGTACACCCAAATCAGGGGCTTCGATTGATTAGAAGCTCTGCCAATTTGGCGGGGCTTTCTTTGGAACGATTTTGGATTAATGTTGGTACATTAATTCATCAATTACCCGCTTCATCATATCATGGCAAACGAAACCAGCAGCGCCGCTCCCGTAGCCAGCGCCCCCTACGTGGTCCCGGCGCAGACCCGCATCGGCCACATCCATTTGCAGGTCACCGACATCGACAAAGCCCTGGGCTTTTACCGCGACATTCTGGGCTTCCAGGTGATGCAGCGTTTTGGCAATCAGGTGGCGTTTATCTCGGCCGGCGGCTACCACCACCACATTGGGCTCAACACCTGGAACAGCCTGGGCGGGCCGCCCGCCCGCAAGCACGGCGCGGGGCTGTACCACACCGCCATTCTCTACGCTACGCGGGCGGAGCTGGCCGGCGCGCTGCGGCAGCTGGCAAACGCCAATTACCCCATTACCGGCTCGGCCGACCACGGCGTGTCGGAAGCCATTTACCTCGACGACCCCGACGGCAACGGCGTGGAGCTGTACTGGGACCGGCCGCGCGAGCAGTGGCCGCTGGCCCCCAACGGCGACGTGCAGATGTACACCCGCGCCCTGGACCTGAATGCGCTGCTGGCGGAAGCGTAAGCTGAACCAAATCTTGGCGTACCGGGTACTACCCCCGCGCCCTATCTTTGCGGCTCGAAAGCTCACCTCCCCACTCCCATCACTTCCCCCTTCGCTCATGATTATTGGCGTTCCTAAGGAGATTAAAAACAATGAAAACCGCGTGGGCCTCACGCCCGCCGGCGTAGCCGAACTGCGCAAGCACGGCCACAACGTGCTGGTGCAACACACCGCCGGCGAAGGCTCGGGCTTCTCGGACGAGGAGTACCAGACGGCCGGCGCGACCATCCTGCCCACCATTGCCGACGTGTACGGGCAGGCCGAGATGATTATCAAAGTGAAGGAGCCGATTGCCGAGGAGTATCCGCTCATCAAGGAGAACCAGCTGCTGTTCACGTACTTCCACTTCGCCAGCGGCGAGGAGCTGACCCACGCCATGATTGAGCGCAAGGCCATTTGCCTGGCGTATGAGACGGTGGAGCTCAGCAACCGCGCTCTGCCCCTGCTCATTCCGATGAGCGAAGTGGCCGGCCGCATGGCCCCGCAGGAAGGCGCCAAGTACCTGGAGAAACCCCTGAAAGGCCGTGGCATTCTGCTCGGCGGCGTGCCCGGCGTGAAGCCTGCGCACGTGCTGGTGCTGGGTGCCGGCATCGTAGGCACGCAGGCCGCGAAAGTGGCCGCCGGCCTCGGCGCGCAGGTTACCATCATGGACATCAGCCTGAACCGTCTGCGCGAGCTTGACGACTTCATGCCCAAAAACGTGGTGACGCAGTACTCGAACGAGTACAACATCCGCGAAGCCATCAAAACCGCTGACCTGATTGTGGGCGCGGTGCTGATTCCGGGCGCGAAGGCCCCGCACCTCATCACCCGCGACATGCTGAAGACCATGCGTCCCGGCACTGTGGTGGTTGACGTTGCTGTGGACCAGGGCGGTTGCATCGAAACCTGCCACCCCACCACCCACGAAAACCCGACCTTTATCATCGACGACGTGGTGCATTACTGCGTGGCCAATATGCCCGGCGCGGTGCCCTACACCTCGACCCTGGCCCTGACCAACGCCACCCTGCCCTACGCCGTGAAACTGGCCAACCAAGGCTGGCAGGAAGCCTGCCGCCGCGACGAGGCCCTGCGCCTCGGCCTGAACGTGGTGCACGGCGAGGTGGTCTACAAAGGCGTAGCCGAAGCCTGGGGCCTGCCCCTGGTGAACGTGGAAACAGTGCTGGAGCTGGCTGCCGTATAGGCAGTTGCTCAGTGCGCTACGCACAGTTGTTTTAAGACAGAAGGTCTTTCCAGCGCACGCATTGGGAAGGCCTTCTGCTTTTTAAAAGTAAACGGTTACGCAACCCGGCTGGCTTCTTCGCACCTTTCCTGAGTTGGACCGGTTGCGGTTTTCGCCCGCTGGTATTTCTGATTTCTCACGCCATTCTGCTCTTGGTTCCCTCTCCTGCCATCCGCCTGCTGCTGCGCCGCTTTGCGCTGCTAATGGCCGTTTATACGCTGCTCCGCCTGGGTTTTTACTGCTTGAATCTGGTCACGTTCCGGGGCATTGCGCCGGGAGCGGTGGCGCATGCATTCGTGCACGGGCTGCGGTTTGATGTGGCCGCCCTGCTGTGGCTGAATTTGCCGCTGGTACTGCTTTCGCTGCTGGTGCCGGTGGAGGCGCGGCGCGGGCAGCAGTGGCTGCGCGCGCTATTTGTGCTGCTGAACGTGCCGGGCTTCCTGCTCAACATCATTGATTGGGAATACTTTAAGTTCATCGGACGGCGGCTGAGCAATGAGTGGAGCACCATTGGCGACGACATTGCCCGGCAGGCCGGTCAGATTGGCTTGCACTACTGGTACCTGGCCATTCCGCTGGCGGGGCTGGTGTATGTGCTGTGGCGGCTGTGCCCCATGCCCACGCCAGCCGAGCAGGTTGCTTCGGCCGGCCGCTGGGGCTGGGTGCAGCGCGCCGCGGAGTTCATGCTGGTGGTGGGCCTGGTGGTGCTGGGCCTGCGCGGCGGCTGGCAGCTCAAGCCGCTGCGTACCGGCATTGCCTTCGAACAGCAGCCCGCCGTGCTCGGCCACCTGGCCTTGAACAGCACGTTCACGGTGCTGAAGTCTTTTGATGAAGTGCAGATTGACCGGGTAGGATATTTCCCCACCGCCACGGCGCTGCGGCCGGCCCTGAACGCCGCCCCGCTGCCCGCCCGGGCCGCCGCGCCCACCCCGCCCGACAACGTGGTGGTGCTGTTGATGGAAAGCTTTGGGTCGGAGTACAACGGCGTTGAAAACGGCGGCAAGGGCAGCTTCACGCCCTTTTTTGATTCACTGGCCGTGGCTCCCGGGGCGCGGCTCATGCGCGACAATTACGCCAACGGCCGCCGCTCCATCGAGGCGCTGCCGGCCGTGCTGGCGGGCCTGCCTTCGCTGATGGATGAGCCGTTTATCACCTCCAGCTTCCAGACGGCGGAGCTGCACGGGCTGGGCGAAATCCTGGGCCGCCACGGCTACACCACGGCCATGTTCCACGCCGGCTCCAACGGCACCATGGGCTTCGATATGTTTTCCGGCATCGCCGGCATGCAGCATTATTACGGCCTGAATGAGTACCCCGGCGGCGCCGCCAGCCCCGACTATGACGGCCACTGGGGCATTTTCGATGAGCCCTATCTGCAATACTTCAACCGCAAGCTCACGGCCACCAAGGAGCCCTTTCTGGCCGCTGTGTTCACGCTCAGCTCGCACGAGCCGTTCTCACTGCCCGCCAAGTACCAAGGAAAATTCCTGGTAGGCACGCAGCCCATTCACCCCACCATTGCTTACGCGGACCTGGCGCTGCGGCGGTTTTTCGCGGCGGCCAGCCGGGAGCCGTGGTACGCGCACACGCTGTTCGTGCTCACGGCCGACCACACGTCGCAGTCGGACCGCGCCGGTTACCAAAACCCGCTGGGCGTCCACAAAACGCCGCTGCTGTTCTTCCGCCCGGGCCAGCCGCTGCCGGCCGCCAACCCGCACCGCATCAGCGAGCAGGTGGACGTGCCCGCCTCGGTGCTCGATGTGCTGGGCCTGGCGCAGGAGCAGCCGGCGCTGCTGCCCTTTGGCTCGTCGGTGTTCGATGCGGCTAGCCCGGGCCGGGCCGTGTTCCGCGACGGCGACTCCTACTACCTCGTGCATTCCGACTTCGTGGCCGAGCTGACTAACAGGAACGAAGTGCGCCTCTACCCCTACCAGACCCATTTCATTCCCAACGAACCCGTGGCTAATCCCAACCCGGCATTGGTGAAAAAATACGGCAATGAGCTCCGCGCATGCGTGCAGTTCTACGTGAATGGGCTGCTGGATAACCGGCTGTACAAGTAATAGCTACAAGTTGCCTGGCAAATTCAATTTCCCGCTTTTATCAGTTACAATGCCATGGGCAGACCTTTGTAAAAATCGACGAGCCGGGAGCGCAAAATCAATTCATATTTTGCTCTGAACAAATTGGTTTGTGCGCTTAGATAAACTGTTTTTGTTTGGTTAAGCTCAAATACGGAAATGGTGCCGAGTTCGTATTTCAAATTATCGGCTTCGTAACTTTTACGAGCAAATTCTTCGGCTTTTTGGGCGGCATTCCAGCTTTGGCTGGCGGCCTCAGCATCATACACGGCTTGTTGCACAACCTTGGTTAACCGGTTGCGCTCAATATCGGTATCAAGCATGCCCTGTTGGTACCGCAGACGGCTTTCCCGGATAAGCAGGTTATTGCGAAAGCTGTTAAATAGCGGGATTGATAATACCAGTCCTGTCCCGTAGTACATATTATTATTTATCTGGTTGCTGAAATTGTATTCCCGATTGGTGTTGCTATAATCAGAGCCCAGTGAGCCGGTTAGTTGCAGGGCAGGGTATTTATCGGCCCGGGCCACGGCAATCTGGTGGTAGAGCCGGGCGGCATTGTGCCGCTTCGCTACCAGGGCCGGCTGTGTTTCTATGGCCTGCGCTACTTCCTCCCGGGCGGGGGTCTGAAAATCGATATTCGATAATGAATTGGCCGATAGCGGGCTGATAACGATGTCTTCCGTGGGCGGCGCATTGATGAGCTGCCGCAGGTCCAGGTAGGCCAGGCTCAGCTCGTTCTGGCTGGTAACGACATTCAACTGCTCGGTGGCCTGTTGCGACTGCAGCTTAAAGAGTGCGCTGGCCGGCACCCGGCCCGCACTGAGTTTGAGCCTGGTCAGACTCACCAGATGCTCGCTTAATTTCACTTGCTGCTGTTGGCTTTTGATTAATTCCAGCAAATAATTAATGCGAATATAAACCAGCGCAACATCGACCATTATTTCGTTTTTAATGGCCTGTGTCTGATTCACATTTTGCTCAACTTCCTGCTTGGCCGACTTAATTGAATTAGCCGTTTTGAACCCTTGAAATAAATAAACCGACGAATAAGCCGTACCGCTCAACGAACTGTATTGGCTGTTGATAAAATTATTGGTGAGCGGGTCGATGCTGCGCCCTACCGAATTGCTGTTGCGCACCTGCCCGTTGAGTGTGGGCAGCATGTCGGCTTTTTTCAGCTTCAGCTGCACGGTGGCGGCCTCCCAGTCGAGCAGCGCCCGCTTGAGCTGTAAATTCTGCTGAAATGCCCGCTCTACGCAGTCGGCATACGCCAACACGGTCTGGCCATGGCCAGGCCGGGCAATAATCAGGAGCAGCAAAAGCAGGGAGCAAGCGGCCCAATGATTAGGTCTCATTGTAGTTGTCAATTTTGTCAAACAACTTTTTCACGGCGTACCGCAGCAAGGTGTACTTGGCGGTAATTATTTCGCCTTTAAGCTTGTATCCGGCTTTCAGGGGAAAGCGGGGCCGGCCGGTGAGCTGGACGATGGTGTAAAAATGGTCGTCCACATTGGCTGGGGAAATAAAGGACACGGTGCCGTGCACGGCACCGTACTGGTAGTAGTAATAGGCGTTGATTTTCAGGTTTACGGCCTGGCCGGTGCGCACGAAGGCCATCTCGCGCTCGGGCAGTATCACCTTGGCGTAGAACTGTTCCTGCTGCGGGGCAATGACGGCCAGGGGCTGGTTGCGGTCCAGCAGCTCGGTTTTTTGCCGGTCGTTGTAGAGGTTGATGATGTGGCCGGCCACGGGCGCCCGCACGATGAGCTGGCTGGCCACGTCGCCCAGCACCACGGCCGTGTTGCGGGCACTGGCCAGCTGGGAGCGCAGGTCCAGCAGCTCGCGCTGCTTGCTTTGCTCGTCCTGTTGCAGCGTATTCAGGTCAATGTTGAGGCTGGCGACCTGCTGCCGGAAGTTCTGGAGCAGGGTGGTCTGGTAGGCGCGCTTCTGTTCGTAGGTGGCGCGGGTTTCGGAGGCTTCTTTCCGCTTGAGCAGGCTGCGCACTTTCGATTCTGAGGCTTCCACGCGGGAAAGGGCGTGGCGCGCGTACAGAATTGAATCGGACCGGTACTGCTCCCGGGTCATGGCGTTTTGCTGCCGGGCATAGCCCATGGCGGCGGCCAGCGTGCGCAATTCCCGCTGGTTTTGCTGGAGGTCGGCGGCATAAATCTGATGGAACAGGGTGCGCTGCTGCTCAATGGCCGCCCGGCGCTCGCGGGTGTAGGCCAGCATGCGCTCGGCCACCGCAATTTTGTTCTCGATGAGCCCCACTTCCTGCCGCGTGGTGGCGTAGTCGTATTGCACCTTCTTGTTTTCCAGCACGAAAAGGGTATCGCCTTGCAGCACGTTGTCGCCTTCGCGCACCAGCACTTTCACCACGTGCACATCGGTGGGCGTCCGAATAACCGACTGCGGGTTGCGGGAGTAAATCTCGCCTTCCTTGAAGTCGATGGTTTCGTTGATGTGCATGAAAATCAGCAGGCCCAGGGCGATGACTAGGAAGCCCGCCAGCAGGCCCGCAAACACCCGGATGAGCCGGAGGGCCAGGTTAGGCCGGTACGACAAGGGTTCCATTTTCGAGGGCGAAATGCTTGTTGAAGTGGAGGTAATCGATGTTCTCGTGCGAAATCACAATCAGGATTTTGCTGGTAAACTCGTTGAGCAGGTGCTCAATCTGCTTGCGCGAGGCCGCGTCAATTCCGGACAGCACTTCGTCGAGAATCACCACATCGGCCGCCGAAAACAGCGCGCGCAGCAGCAGTATCTTCTTGCGCTGGCCGGTGGAAAGGTTGCGGCCGTTTTCATTGATGAGAAAGCCCAGCGCTTCTTCTTTCGAGGCGATGAAATCGTAAAGGCCAATTTTGCGGGCCATGTGCAGGATGCGCTCCGGCGACACGTCGCGGCCGAAAGCAATGTTGAACTCGATGGTATCGTTGAACAAAATGTCCTCGTTGGTCACCAGCAGCAGTTTGTCCTTCACCTTTTCGGTGGCGTAGAAGCGGCTGTCGATGTCGTTGAGCAGCATGCGGCCGGCGGCCGGCTCGTAGAGGCCAGTCAGGACCTTGCTCAGGGTGGTTTTGCCGGAGCCGTTCAGGCCTTCGATGCGGATTTTGTCGCCGCTCACCGCCTCAAACGAGAGGTTGTGCAGCACCAGCTGCTGCGGGTTGTAGCCAAAGCCCAGCTCGCACATTGCCAGGCTGGTAATCGTGAAATCTTCGATGCCCCGGGCCGCGGAAGTTGCCGCTGGCGCTTCCTCAAAGTCCAGATAACGCCGCAGGACCACCTCGTTTTCCTGCAGCTCCAGGTTTTCGGACAGAATGCCGCGCAGCGACGAGAAGACCCGCTCCGAAAGGGCGATAAAGGTGATGATTTGGCCTAGCGAAATGGCGTTGTTGAGGATGGCCTTTTTCGTGAGCACCACAATTATCAGCAGCGAGGCCAGCATGGTAATGATGGACACCACGGCCACGTTCACCAGGTCGACGTACTTGTTGTTTATCTGCACTTTCAGCAGCTGATTCACGATTTGGAGCAGCTTGCGCGAGTAGGTTTCCTCGATGCGGAACGACTTGAGCACCTGAATGCCGTCGAGCTTCTCAATCATGCGGGTGAAGAACTCGGACTTGCGCAGAAAGCGCAGCCGCTCGTTGCGCCGGAGCGTGGGCGTGACCAGCCGGAACCAGCCGTAAAAGGCCACCATCACCACGCAGATAACCAGCGTCAGCTTGGCATCGATGTAGAAGAGAATGCACAGCGAGTAGAGCGACACGAACACATCGACCAGAATGCTGGTGAAAAAGCGCAGGAAAAACCCCTTCAGCTTGAAGGCGTCGCTCATGCGCTCGGTCAGGTCGCCGCGCTTGAAGGACTGGATATAGGGCAGGGAATACTGGTTCAGCTTTTCGTCGAAACGGGTCAGGAAATACTTATCCAGGATGTTGCCCATGTGAATGCCCACGAAGGACACGTTGAGCCGGGTGGCCAGGTCGAAGAGCTTGAATACGCCCAGCCCGATGGCAAACACCACCAGCGTATTGAGCTGGTAAGACGGCAGCACGTAGTCAATCAGCACCTGGTTGATAAATACCGACAGCTGGGCCGTCATGGCCGAAAACAGGGCCGCGAAAACGTAGATGAACCAGATTTTGCGGTACTGGCCCAGCTCTTTCAGAAGCGTTAGGTAGGGGCTGGGTTCCGGCTGCGTGCCGGCGGGCCGGGGCGCTTGCACCTTGGAGGCTATCTGGTCTGGCTTGGGAGGCAGCGGGGCCACGGTGAGCACCAGCGGGGCCTGCAGCATCATCTGGGTTTCGCTGTTTTTCAGGGCCCGGAAGTGCTTGGGCAGGGCCCCGGCTTCCTGGTTGAACAGGAGGTCGTGCAGGAAATTCTGCTCGGCCTCTTTGTCCTTCAGCCCAAAATTCTCCTTCAGGTAAGAGAAGTAGCTGAGCTTGTTGAACAGCGTACTGGCGTTGTTGGTGGTAAGGGCCTGTTCAATTTTGACGTCGTAGGGCGACAGCTCCTGGTTGCAGAGTACCATGAGCTTCTGCTCCATCTGCACCAGGTTCCAGTAGCTTTTGCTGAAGTACGCCATGTGCTTCAGCTCGGGCAGCGTCACGTAGTATTCGTTGGCTTTGGCGGGGTCCAGCACCCGCAGCTTGGCACCCCTGATTTTGTCCACCACCACGTAGTGCAGCCCATTTTCGTGCACGATGGGCATGATAAACGGAATCAGCTCCTGCCAGCCGGCCGGATTCGCCTGCAGGTGGTTGATGTCGAGTATCCGCAGCAGGGCCGAAAACTCGTGCTGCTGCAGGAAATTCTGCAAGTCGGTCAGGCTCGAGCCCTGCTCATCCAGAAAGATATTCTGCTGGATGTACTTGCGGCTAACGTCCTGGTCGAAGATGTTGAAGATGGTCTTCACCGCGCTGATGCCGCAATCGTTGTTTTTCAACTGACAGTCTACCATGGCGTTCCGAAAAAAAAGGGTGAAGATGCCGCCGATTTCGGCGCGCAGCAAGGTGCGGGCGCTAGGGCGCTACCGCCAGGGCGGCCGTACTTTCCACGGCGAGGGCCTGCTGCCAGGCGGCCAATAGCTCCTGGCCGCTGGCATAGCGCGCCTGGGGGTCCTTGTGGAGCGCGCGCAGCAGCACCTGCTCGTGCGGCACGGCGGGACTGAAATGCGGGCCAAAATCATACGCCGCAATCGAAGCGGCCCGCTCCAGCCATGTTTCGCCCGCAAAGGGCAGTTCCTTGTGGTAGAGCCTGAAAATGACGAGGGCAATCTGGTACACTTCGGCCCGGAAATCGGCCGCCTGCTTACTGAACTTATAGTTGTGCTGCTTAATGCGTTCCGGGGCCATGTAAGTGGGCACGCCGCCCCGGCAGATGAACTGCTCGCGCTCGGAAACGCCCACGCGGTAAGCGAAGCCAAAATCAATCATGGTCACCCGGTCGGCATCCACCATAAAATTGCGGGCGTGAATGTCGCCGTGCACAATGCCGTGGCCATGCAGGTGGGCCAGCGCCGACAAAATCTGCGTAGCCAATTCCGTCGCGGTGGCCTCGCTGATGCTGACATTCCGGGCGGCCTCGGACAAGGATGCGCCCGGCAGATATTCCAGCACGGCGTAGTGGTACGGCTTGGTGTGGTATGCGTGCAGACGGCAAATGCCCGGGTGCGGCGGCAGGGCGCGCATGATGTCAAACTCCTGCTGAAACAGCTCAAAGTCATCGTCCAGGCGGGTATCGGGGTGGATGCTCTCCGGCTTGTGGGAAAACAGCTTTACCACCACCGGCTGGCCGGTTTCGCCGTCGGTGGCCCGGTACACCTGCACGTCGTCGTGCAACGACAGCAACTCGGTAATCAGGTATTGCCCAACCTGCGCGCCCGGCTCGTAAATGGCCACTCGGGGCACGAGGTCCGCCTCCCCTTCTTTGCGTACCACGTCGAGCCGGTGCAGGTCTTTCAAAAACCGGGCGACCAATGGCTCTATATCCGCCGCGCCGGCCCCAACGATGAGGGCTTGCAGGCCGGTGGTCAGCTCCGGGGCCGTCTTAGGGGCATCCAGCAGACCGATGAACGTGGCAATCGTCCGGTTGATTTTATACTCGTTTTTAAGGGTTTCGATGTAGAATTCACCTTCGTGCTCGCGCACGCTCACCCCTTGCGAAAGGTAGAATTGTTGGGCTTTCATAGGCGCAAAGGCTAGAAGTATGATTGCAGAAAAGGCGGTGCATAAAGGCGCGGCGCCCGAATCGATTGCGGCTCTTGCCAGAACCCAATACTCAGGAAAAGCAAGAGCTGGAAAAACAGAATAAGTCCCGCTTTTCCAGCTCTTGTTTTTCGTTGGTGCAATCCAATACAGTTACTTCCTCATATCAGATTGCGGTGCGCCGACTTAGCGACGGCCGCGACGGCTGCTGCGGCGGCGGGTGCTGCTGCTGCGGGTGGTGCTGCTGTGGCTGCTGTGGCTGTAGCGACGGCGACGGCCACCGCCGACGATTAACTCAACTTGCTGCATTTGCAGGTCCGACACGAGGTTATCTAGAGTAAGCATGACAGTAAAGGTTAAAGTGTGAGAGAAATGTTAGAGAAAAAAGGGCAGCTGCTTTATCAAAAGTATATATATGATTTTATATAATTGTTAATTTTCAAAGTGACAATAATTACATTTTTTTAAAGCTGATGCATGCCAAAATCATAAATATGATATATCATCCTGTTTTACTAGCTTTAATTCAACGATATAGCTGAGCAAAAATTTATTACACCACATTTTAATGGCATTTTAATTGCTTAGCTAATTTTATACTATTCCGATACAGACCAGGTTTTGCTATTAAATACCCAATAAGTCAGCGGCTTGCTTATGCCATTGCTTGAGGCATTGCCTCTGGCGCTGAGCGAATGGAGCACAACCGTAATTGCTATCGGGACGGCTCGCCGGATTTTCGTCCGTTTCCAGCCAAACCGCAAGTGTAGCCGGGAACTCCAGTAATTGCCGGGACAGTTTTGGCCGCACCAGCTAACTGGCACACTCCTCCCCATAGGGGCGCATGCACACCTGACATATAAATCACCGGCATCATAAGGCACTTCTTAATAACATCTTACATCCAAATCGAACCCGGTTTTCATTTTCCTCGTTAAAGGCAACTCAATTGCCGCGTTCTAACCGACGTGGGCATTTTGTTTCACTCAACCCACCGGTCCTATGAAAAAGCAACCCCTCGTTCTCGCCTTGTTCCTCGCCATTTGCGGTTTCTCGGCCAATGCCCAGAGCACGACCAGCACGACCACCACGCGCCAGACCACGGTGACGCCCGCCCCGGCCACCTACCCCACGGCTACGCCTGCCCCCGCTACTTCGACCACCACGGAATCGACCACGACCACCACGGACCCGGCCTCCACTACGGTCATTCAGGCAGCGCCCGCGCAAACCAATATCCCCGCCGATACCAAGGTGAAGGGCAAGCGCAGCAAGACGAAAATCAAGCCGAAAAAATAAGGCTTTCTGCCCATCATTTTCAATTTGAAAAGCCCGGTCGCAAGCAATTGCGGCCGGGCTTTTTTGCATCAATACTTATTGGCTTGAAATAACCGCAACGGGTGTGTGCTACTTTAAGCCAGGCATTACCTACTCATTCCTACCGGCGCAGCAATTTGAGGTGCGCCTGACCGTGCGCGCCGGTCAGGTGCAGCATGTAGACGCCGGTGGCCTGCATCTGCCGGGAGAAATCAAGCGGAATGGCGTTGGCCCCGTTCACGGCCGGGAGGGTGCCGCTGCTCACTTTGGCCCCGAGCGCCGACACGAGCGTGTAGGAAACCTCGCCCTGCAAAGCCTCGGGCAACACCAGGCTTACCTGGCCGTCCGACGGATTGGGGTACGCATTCACCAGCACCATTGGTCCCGCACTGCCCGCTGCTTTACGGGCCACGGCGGCCGGGCTGCCAGCGGATGACGCGGCAGCCGTGCGGGCCGCGCCGTCGATAACACTGAAGGCGATGGAGTTCGGGGTGCCCGCAGTGCCGTCGGCCGCGTAGGATGTCGCGGTGAGGGTGTAGTTGCCAGCCGCGGGGGTCCAGTCAGAATAGTCGCCCGCGCCGTTGTCACCGAATAGCGCGTACGGGACCAAAAATTCGGTCTGGCTCCAGGTCTGGGCGCCCCCAAGTTCAAACTCGACCCGGCCCACCGTCGCCGGGTTGGTGTTGGCCCGAATGTTCAGGTTGCGCGTGGGCAGCGTGGCCAGGTTGAGCGTGGCCCCGTCTGTGAGGGCCATAAACTCGAAGCCGGTATTGGCGTTGACCAGGGTGTAGGTGATATGGCCGGGTGTAGTAGGCTCATTGATTACGGTAAAGGCGATTTCCAGCGGGGTGCCCGCGCAGCCGGTGGCAGAGAACGGCCGGGCCGATAAGGAAACGTAGCGTCCCAGGGCCAGGGTATGGCCGAAGTAGTCGCCGGCGGCATCGTCGCCGAACAGCGTGTACGGGGCATACCGCTCGGTCTGGTTCTGGCTGGTGGGCCCATTGAGGCTGAATATGAGATGGTCAATACGGGCCGAGGTGGTATTGGCCCGGACGCTCAGGTTTTGCGTGGGCAGTGTAGCCAGGTTAAGCACCATCCCGTTGGTGAGGGGCATAATATCGGTATCGGCATCGGCATCGACCAGGGTGAAGCTGGTGACGGCTTGTTTGGCGCGCTTGATAACGATGGTCAGCGGAGCCGAGGTGCAGCCGTCCACCGTTAGCGTCAGGCGGTAGGTGCCGGGCACCAGGTACGAGAATAGGTAAGGGTTGCCCCCGGACGGTTTGGGTGCATTCGGTGTGAGCTCGGCCACGCTGTTAAATGGCGCATTCAGCACCTGAATAAAACCGGTGGGGCTGGTGCAGGTAGGTTGCGTTACCCTGACGTTAGCGCTCGACAGTACCGGCGGCGATGGGCAGGTGGTGGCCGCGGCCATAGCGCCAGCGCCGGGCGCGGTGCCCAAGGGCATTACACGACCAAAACTCACAGTTGAAAAGCATAAGACGGCGACCAGCACCGCCAGCACCAGCTGTTGCCAACCGGCTGCAGGTTTCAGGCTTCGTTCACAATCTATTGGCTCATGCTTGCAGGATGATACTACGCCGCCCTGGGGGTTTCCGGGGGCACTGACACATGCGGTAATTAATTCATATTTTTTCATGGCTATTGGCAAAAAAATTAAATGAAAAGAAAAGATGCTGGGCAGCTGTTATACTGCCGAATAGCCGCAGCACAGCCCCAGGCGCTGGGCCGGCACACCTTTCTAAAATGCGGAGTCATTGGGTGCGCCCCTGCTGCGGCGCAATGCGCGGCCGGGCCAGCAGCGGGGCTGCCGGGCGCAAGCGCGTAGGGGCTGTAATGCAGCACCAGCTGGAAGGAGGCCCGATTATCAAACGGTAGCCGGGAGTGGCACATCAGTGCTCAGAGAGTTGCGCGCGGGGCTTCAACGCCTGGTTCGGCGTATTCGATGGCGGGCGCTACGCGGCGGTATTTCGGGGTGAAGCAGGAAATACCCCACCGCTTTTCGGGCCGTAAATCACGGCCTCATCCGGGAATGAAAAGCCTGGCTATCCATCCCTAGTTATATATTGTATTGTCGAAAACATGTAGTTATGGTGGCATAGGAATGATATTTTAAGGTGAACAAAAAACCATCCTACCGCTCAGCTTTCCCTCAATAGGCCACTACCGGCGCATTGAAGCGTCTCCTCTACAGGCAGTCAAATATAACATATTATATAGTATATATAATAACTATTTCAGCAGCACCCCATTAATAAAATACCATGCGCTACCCAGGCCGGGTCTAACCGGAATAATTCATTAGCCAGCCGGGTAAACAGCTCCCCAAAAGGCCTTTGCCCTATAGCCTCACTGCCACCGCAAACGCCGGAATCTCCTCCAGCCGCTCGTTGGTGCGCGTCGCAAAATCCACGCGCCAACAGTAGTGCACCAGGCCATTGGTGAGCAGCAGCAGCGGCGCGCCGATGGTTTGGTTGTAGGTGGTGGCCTGCCGGGCCACTTCCTGCGTGATGGGCACCGAGGGCGCTTTGCACTCCACCAGTAGCAGGGGCTGGCCGTTGGGGTCGAGGGCCAGCAGGTCGGTGCGCTTCTGGCGCTGGTTGTAGCGCAGGCCGCGCTCCAGGGCCAGCAGGCCGCGCGGGTAGCCCAGGTGGTTGATTAGGTAGTGTACTACGTGCTGCCGCACCCACTCCTCGGGCGTGAGCACGACGTGCTTGCGCCGCAGTCCATCCCAGATGAGTGGTTGATTTGTGGCCGATTGCGTAAGTTTGGCGTCGAAAGGCGGCAGGTCCAGGGCTTGCATCACCTCCAAAGGTAGGGGTCTGGTATCGAGTGACTGAGCAACTGAGTGGCTAAGTGACTCCGAAACGCATACCCTTTTCTCACTCCCTAACTTAGCCATCCCGCCACTCAAACTCTGTTTTATGAAGACCAAAGAAGAAATTGTCAATAACTGGCTGCCGCGCTACACCGGCGTGCCGCTGAGCGACTTCGGGCAGTACATCCTGCTCACCAATTTCAGCAACTACGTGTACATGTTTGCCGAGCAGTTTGAGTGCGAAGTGCGCGGACTGGACAAGCCAATGCAGACGGCCACGGCCAACGGCATCACCATCATCAACTTCGGCATGGGCTCGCCGATGGCGGCCACGGTGATGGATTTGCTCTCGGCCATCAAGCCCAAGGCGGCGCTGTTTCTGGGCAAGTGCGGCGGCCTGAAAAAGACCAAGCTCGGCGATTTGGTGCTGCCCATCGCGGCCATTCGCGGCGACGGTACTTCGGATGACTACCTGCCCAAGGAGATACCGGCCCTGCCCTCCTTCCGCCTGCAACGCGCGGTTTCTTCGATGATTAAGAAGCACGAGCTGGACTACTACACCGGCACGGTGTACACCACCAACCGCCGCGTGTGGGAGCACGACCAGGATTTCAAGGACTACCTGCGCCGGGTGCGCGCCATGGCCGTGGACATGGAAACGGCCACCATTTTCGTGGTCGGCTTCATGAACGACATCCCGCACGGTGCCCTGCTGCTGGTAAGCGACAACCCAATGACCCCGGAAGGCGTGAAAACCTCGGAATCGGACTCGAAAGTGACCACCGATTTCGTGAAGCGCCACCTGCAAATCGGCATCGAGTCGCTGCAGGAGCTGCAGTTCTCGGGCGAGTCGGTGAAGCACATGCGCTTCGAGTAAGGACCGCGAATTTTAATGGATTTGACGGATTTCGCGGATTCGACAGACCGTCATGCTTCGCTTCGCGCTGCATGACGGTCTTTTTTGTTCTTCGTTCACTACCCATTCTTTACCCCTGCACTTCCCGACATGGCCCTTTTCTCCCCTATGCTCACCTTCAAAATCACCGCGCCGCTGCTGGCGCTGGCATTGCTCAGCAGCTGCTCCGCGAAACGCGAAGCCGTGGATTTGCTCGTGACCAATGCCACGGTTTACACCGTCGATTCGACCTTCTCCAAGGCGGAAGCTTTTGCGGTGCGCGACGGCAAATTCGTGGCTGTGGGGCCGGCGGCTGAGCTGAAGGCGAAGTACCAGGCGGCGCAGGAAGTAGACGCGGGCGGCAAGTTCATTTACCCCGGCTTTTACGACGCGCACTGCCATTTCTACCGCTACGCGCTGGCGCTGCCCAGCGCCGATTTGGTGGGCACGAACTCCTGGAAAGAGGTGATTCAGAAGCTGCAGGAGAACCGAAAAAAGTATCCGCAGGCGGCCTGGCTCACGGGGCGCGGCTGGGACCAGAACGACTGGGCGAACAAGCAATTTCCGACCAAAGACACGCTCGACCAGCTGTTTCCCGACGTGCCGGTGCTGCTTGTCCGCGTGGACGGCCACGCCGCGCTCGTGAACCAGAAAGCGCTGGATTTGGCGGGCGTCACGGCCCGTACGCCCATCAGCGGCGGCACCATCACGCGCGATGCGCAGGGCCGCCTCACCGGGCTTTTGGTGGACAATGCCACGCGCCTGGTGAGCAGCAAAATCCCCGACCCGGCCCCGGCCGAAGCGGCCCAACTCCTGCTGCAAGCGCAGCAAAACTGCCTGGCCGTGGGCCTCACCAGCCTCGCCGACGCCGGCCTCGATAAGGCCAACATCGACCAGATGGCCGCCCTGCAGCAGCAAAAGAAGCTCAAGCTGCGCCTCTACACCATGCTGAACCCCACGCCGGAAAACCGCGCCTACTACCTCAAAAACGGCCCGGTGCTGACCGACCAGCTCACCATCAGCTCCTTCAAAGTGTACGCCGACGGCGCGCTCGGCTCACGCGGTGCCTGCCTCGTGAAGCCGTACGCCGACCGACCGAAGGAAACCGGTTTCCTGCTTTCTACCGAAAAGCAGTTCCGCGACCTGGCCAAGGAGCTGGCGGCCTCGAAATTTCAGATGAATACCCACGCCATCGGCGACTCGGCCAACCGCATCATCCTCAACATCTACGGCGAGGCGCTGAAGGGCCAGAAGAACCGCCGCTGGCGAATCGAGCACGCCCAGGTCGTCACCCCGGCCGACATGCCCAAGTTCGGGCAGTTCGACATCGTGCCCTCGGTGCAGCCCACCCACGCTACTTCGGATATGTACTGGGCCGGCGAGCGCCTGGGCGCTGAACGTCTGAAAACGGCTTATGCCTACAAAGAATTGCTGAAGCAATACGGCCAACTGGCCCTGGGCTCCGACTTCCCGGTGGAGAATATCAACCCGCTGTTCGGCTTTCATGCGGCCGTGGCCCGGCAGGATGCCAAGAACTACCCGAAAGGCGGTTTTCAGATGGAAAATGCCATTTCGCGCCCCGATGCCCTGCGCGGCATGACCACCTGGGCCGCCCACGCCGGCTTCGAGGAAAAGCGCAAGGGCCAGATTAAGCCCGGCATGCTGGCCGATTTCGTGGTGCTGGACACTGATTTGCTGACCGCGCCAAAGGAGCAGTTGCGCAGCGCGGAGGTGCTGCAAACGTGGATTGGCGGGGAGAAGGTGTTTGGGCGGAAATAGCCTCATCTGTCATTGCAAGGCCATAGGCCGTGGCAATCCGTCCTGTTCCCAGCGACCAGCCCTGAGACGTTACACACTTTCTAACCACGCCTCATAAAAAAGCCCCGACTCTCAATGAAGAGCCGGGGCTTTTTCACATTTCAGGGTTAGTCGCATTGAGAGGACGGGTTGACGCGCTGCGCCTCCCAATGACAACTCCGGCGTCCTACTTCTCGTCGGCGCTCGGGCCGTAGAGGCCGGGCACCGGGATATCGAGCAGGCGCAGATACACCGTGAGCTGGCCGCGGTGGTGGATGCTGTGGTTGAGGCCCATGATGCGGATGGCCGCGCCTTTGGGCATTTCCATGATGGTGTGCTCGCCGCGGTGCAGCCTGAAGTTGTGGGTCAGCTTCTCGTCGGCGCTGGCGCGCAGGGCTTCGCGCAGGGTTTTGGAATACTCGTCGAAACGGGCCAGCAATTCCTCGGGGCTGGAGGGCGTGGGGCCGGGCTTGGGGGCGTTGGGGTCGAGGAAATCGCGCGAGTCGTGCGTGACGAACAAGGTATTAAAGGCCAGCAGGTTCACCACGTGAGTGGCCAGCTGCCACAGGCTCATGCTCTTGGGGTGGGGCTTATAGTCGGCCTTATCAAAAGGCACGCGCTCGATGGTTTTGCGGGTTTGGGCCAGCTCGTGGTCGAGCTCGGCGAGGATGTTTTGCTGGAGGGAGGAAGTGTGCATGGGCTGCTAAAACGGGGTGAGAAGGTGTAGCGCGGACTTTTCGTCCGCGAGTCAAAATTATTTCATTCGATTTCACTCGCGGACGAAAAGTCCGCGCTACCGCGCCATCGGTGTGCCCATTTCGGCAGCTGCCGAGGCGGGCGGCGGGCCGGGCACCGGTACCGGCCCCAGCGAGTCTTCGCGCAGCTTCTTGCCGCGTAGCTGCAGCAGGAAAATCAGGCCCAGCACGAAGAACACAATCAGGGCCAGCAGGCTGTTGCGCATCGAGCCGGTAACCTGGTTGATGATGCCGAACGTGGCCGTGCCAATGACGATGCTCAGCTTCTCGGTCACATCAAAAAAGCTGAAAAAGGCCGCCGAGTTGGGCGTGTTTTCGGGGATGATTTTGGAGTAGGTCGAGCGGCTCAGGCTTTGGATGGCGCCCATGGTGAGGCCGATGACGGAAGCCAGCGCGTAGAAGCTCCAGCCGGCCTGCACGTAGTAGCCGGCGATGCAAATCAGCATCCAGATGAACACCGACCAGCTCAGGGCGCGCGTGTTGCCGATGCGCTCCGAGAGCTTGGCGAACAGGTAAGCGCCCGCAATTGCTACTACTTGCAGCAGCAGAATGGTGAGGATGAGCGCGCCCGATTCGAGGTGCAGCTCGTCGGTGCCGAACAGCGTGGCCACGTACATCACCGTTTGCACGCCCATGTTGTAGGTGAAGTAGGCGAGCAGGAATTTCTTCACGTTGGGCAGCTGCTTGAGCTGGTCCCACACCTTGCCCAGCTCGTGGAAGCCGTTGAGCAGCCAGCCGCCTTTGGCTTCGGCAGCGTCGGCGGGCCGGCCGCGGTCAGCCGGCAGCGTGGCGAAGGGAATCTGGGCGAAACCGGCCCACCAGAGGCCCGTGAGCAGAAAGGAAAGCTGCGCAGCCAGTTCGGCTTTTATTCCGATTTTATCGTGAAACTGGTTTATCACCAGGCAAATAATTAGCAGAATTACCGAGCCGATGTAGCCCATCGAAAAGCCTTTGGCCGAGAGCGAGTCGAACTTTTCCTCCGAGCTGATTTCGGGCAGGTAGGAATTGTAGAACACGATGCTGCCCGAAAAGCCTACCGTGGCCGCCACGAAAATGAACGTGGACAGGGTGAGCGTGGCCGGCGAGAAGAAAAACAGCCCCGCGCACGAGGCCGCCCCGATGTAGCAGAAGATTTGAAGGAACAGCTTCTTGCGCCCCGAAAAATCGGCCAGCGACGTCAGGAACGGGCTGACGATGGCAATGAGCAGGAACGATACGGAAATGGCGTAGTTCAGCAGCGAGGTGCCCGGCACCATCATGCCCAGGAAGCTGATGGGGCTTTGGCCGCTGTCGGAGTGCGTAATCTGCTTGATTACGCTGGACCAGTAAATCGGAAAAATTGAGCTGGTAATCACCAGCGGGTACACCGAGTTGGCCCAGTCGTAGAAGGTCCAGCCGGTGGTGATGCGCTTGTTGTCTTTTTCGACCGCGCCAGCGGCGGCGGCAGGTTGCGTCGGGGTTGGGGTCATAAGGAGGCGCCGGGAATGTGCGGAGTTGCGCCGGGGAAGGTAACGGGTTTTTACGGCTCAGGTTGAGCCGGGCCGGAATGCCAGCGGCCCGCGCGGCTTCGCCACCTCCAGGCAAGACGAATTTACTCACCGCCCGGAAGAGGCAGTTTGGGAAGGCCGGATAAATATTCAAAATTAACTATATTTAGTCTGTGAGGGCACCGTCGCTCTCGCGCACATCCTTTCAGCTATGGCTACATATTCTTTCCTCCCCCTGGGCGGCTGGTGCCGCGCTACGGCACTTATGGCCCTGGGCATGCCGCTGCTGCTGGCTTGCAGCAAAGACAGCGACAGTCCTGCAACCCAGCCCTCCACCTCCTATGGTGCCCCGGTAACGATAGGCACCGGCGCAGCCCGCAGCTTCGTATCGACCGATGCCAACGGCAAGCCCACCGAAATCGGCGTGGCCGTGAACGAGGCGGCCCTGGGCAGCCTGCCCCCCACGCCTGCCACCGGCACCATGTACGATGTGCCCCTGCCGGCCATCAGCGCCACTTCGCAGATGCCATTCGACCACATTTCCTTCGACTGGAACCCCAACGGCCACGAGCCCGCGCCCATCTACACCCTGCCGCACTTCGATGCCCACTTCTACATGCAGCCCATGGCCGCGCAGCACGCCATCACGCTTGATGACCCCAAGGGCGATATTTTCCCGGCCTCCAGCAAGCTGCCGGCCGGCTACATCACCCCGCCCAACGTGGCCCCCGGCCGCACCGTGCCCATGATGGGCCGCCACTGGGTAGACCCCACCAGCCCGGAATACACCCCGGGCACGGCCTTCACCCACACCTTCATCTACGGCACCTACGACGGGCACGTCACGTTCGTGGAGCCCATGTTTACCAAGGCCATTCTGGTGCCCGCCGTGAGCGTTGAGCGGGACATCAAGCAGCCGGCCGCGTATGAAGTCCCGGGCAAGTTCTTCCCCACCAAATACACCATCCGCTACAATTCCGACACCAAGGAATACATCATTTCGCTGAAAGACATGGTGCTGCACTGAGGCAGTATATTCCGGTTTTAGCGCCGCTCTGCCCAAGCTTCATGCGTTGGGCGGGGCGGCGTTTGCGTTTGTTTGAATAGGGAATATCGTGGATTGGGGCAAAACAGCGCGCTATTGGACCAATAGCAGCATAAATAAAATTATCAAATCGCTAAGCAGGACGGTAATTCCCCGATTTCACCGGAACTTCACCCCCGGAAAGTCAGGCCCTGCCCCCAGCGGGGCTTTTTGCTTTCCATAAGCAGTTCTTTTTCCCTCCACCTCCACCCCGTTTCATGCGTCGTACTCTTACGCGTTGGCTCTGCCTTGGCAGTGCCGTGTTTGCCTTTTCCAATGCCTCAGCGGGCACGCCGCCCGTGGCCCCCGTGCCTACCGATGCCCACCCGCTGCGCTTCGTGCCCAACCAGCGGCAGTGGCAGAGCCCCATCCTGTTTGCGGCTGATATTCCGGCCGGGCGGCTCTTTCTGGAGCGCGGCCGCCTACTGGTGGCCCGCTACGATGCCCCGGCCGTGGACCGCCAGCACCACGCCGCGTCCACGGCGACCCGCTCGCGCATCGGCGGCCACGCCTACTCGGTGAGCTTCGTGGGGGCCAATGCCCAGCCCGCCGTGCGCGGCGAGCAGCCCACCGGCGAGCACCTGAACTACTTCCTGGGCAACGACGAAAGCCGCTGGGCTACCAACGTGCCCGCCTTCACCGATGTACGCTACCAGCAGCTCTACCCCGGCACCGACCTGCGCTTTTACTCGCGTGGCCCGGTGATGGAGTACGATTTTGAGCTGGCCGCCGGGGCCGATGCCGCCCGCATCAAGCTCCGCTACGAGGGGCAGGAGTCGCTGACAGTGGTAGATGGCGCCCTGCACATCGGCACCAGCGTGGGCCGCGTGACGGAACAAAAGCCCTATGCCTACCAGGTGGTGGAGGGCCACCGCGTGACCGTGCCCTGCCAGTACGTGCTGGGGCCGCAGCACACGGTGAGCTTCGGCCTGCCGAAGGGCTACAACCACGCCCTCCCCCTCGTCATCGACCCCGTACTGGTGTACTCCACTTACTCCGGGGCCACGGCGGCCCTGAACTGGGGCTACACCGCCTGCCCCGATACGCTGGGCAACCTCTACGCGGCCAGCATCAACTTCTCGGCCGGCTACCCCACCACCACCGGGGCCTACGACGTGAGCTACAACAGCAGCAAGGACATCGTTATCAGTAAATACAACCCGCGCGCCACCACCGGCACCAGCAGCCTGGTGTACGCCACCTACCTGGGCGGCTCCGACGACGAGTATCCGCACAGCCTGGTAACCAACGACCGGGGCGAGCTGGTGGTGCTGGGCTCCACCGACTCGAATAACTTCCCCACCACCGCCACCGGCTACGACCGCACCCTGGGCGGCACCACCGACCTGGTGGTGACGCGCCTCTCGGCTGCCGGTAATGCTCTGCTGGGCTCGACCTACGTGGGCGGCACCGGCGTGGACGGCCGCATGGCCACGAGCACGGCCCTGTACGTGAACTTCGGCGATGACTTCCGGGGCGATGTCATCCTCGACCGGCAGGACAACGTGTACTTCACCTCGGTGAGCCAGTCGACCAACTACCCCAGCACCGGCGGGGCCCAAATCAGCCGCCAAGGCACGCACGACGCTGTGGTGACCAAGCTCAACCCCAACCTGACCGGCCTGGTGTGGAGCACTTACCTGGGCGGCACCGGCGTGGAGTCGGGCTACAGCATTCAGCTCGACAGCCTGAACGGCGTGTTTGTGGCGGGGGGCACCACCAGCACCAACTTCCCGGGCACCACCGGGGGCCTCAATGCCACCGCCCGCGGCGGGGCGGCCGACGGCTTCGTGGCCCACCTCAGCCCCAATGGCAGCCAAGTGGTGCAAAGCACTTACCTGGGCACCAGCAGCTACGACCAGGCCTTTTTTGTGCAGCTGGGCCACAAGGGGTCGGTGTACGTGCTGGGCCAAACCAGCGGGGCCTACCCCGTGACGGCCGGCGTGTACCGCAACGCCAACAGCCGGCAGTTTATTCACCGGCTGAACTACCAGCTGAACACTACGCTGTTTTCGACAGTGATTGGCAGCAGCAGCGTGGGCAGCGTGCCCAACATTTCGCCCACGGCGTTTCTGGTGGATAACTGCGGGCAGATTATGCTCTCGGGCTGGGGCGCGGCCAACGTGGCCGGCCTGCCCACCACCCCCGATGCCCTGCAAGCCACCGCGCCCAACTACCGCACCACCGGCACCCTGTCCAACGACAACATCGACAACAGCTTCGGCTACCTGTACGTGATGCAACTCTCGCCCGGGGCGCGACGCCTGGTGTACGGCACGTACTTCGGCACCGGCACCACGCACGTGGACGGCGGCACCTCCCGCTTCGATAAGAAGGGCATTATTTACCAGGCCATTTGCGTGCGCCAGACCCAGAGCGGGCAGCGCGCTCCGGCCATCCTCACCACGCCCAACGCCCTGGCCCGCACCCAGACCGGCTCGAACCAGACGTCCAACGCAGCCTTCAAGATGGACATTGCCCGCCTCGATGCCAGCTTCGTGCCGGCCGCCAACGGCGTGGCCAACACCCGCGTGGGCTGCGCGCCGCTCGCCGTGCTCTTCACCCGCGCCACGCCCTCGAACAACGGCACCACCTGGAGCTTCGGCAACGGCCAGACCTCGACCCAGGCCAACAACGTGCTGGTGACCTACGCCGCGCCCGGCCGCTACCCGGTCACGCTCACCGCCTACGACTCGACCAGCTGCCAGGCCGCCGTGGTGGCCCGCGACACCGTGACGGTGCTGGGCCTGCCCCGCGCCGCGCTCGGCCCCGACCAGACGGTGTGCCCCGGCTCCTCGGCCACCCTCACCGTAGCCGCCACCCCGGGCCAAACCGCCACCTACGCCTGGAGCCCGACCGCCGGCCTTAGCGCCACCACCGGCGCCAGCGTAGTGGCCACGCCCGCCGCCACCACGCAGTACATCGTGACGGCCACCACGCCCGGCGGCTGCGTGAGCCGCGACACCGTGGTAGTGAATGTGCGCAACCTTTCCGTGACCATTCCGGCCGTGGCGGCGCTCTGCCCCGGCACCACGGCCACTCTCACGGCTTCTGATGCCGGCACAGGCGCAACCTACGTGTGGAGCCCGGCCGCCGGCCTGAGCAGCACTACCGGCCGCACCGTGACGGCTAACCCTGCCGCCACCACTACTTACACCGTGCGCGTGACCACGGCCGCCGGCTGCTCGGGCAGCGCCACCGTGGCGGTCACCCGCCTGGGCGTGCCGGCCATCCGGCTGCACGCTGCACCGCTGCTGCCCATCGCGGGCAATCTGGTCACCTTCAACGACACCCTGCCGACCACTTCGCTGCTCACCAACCGCCGCTGGGATTTTGGTGATGGCCAGACGGCTATCGGTCTCGCGCCCACGCACACCTATGCCGCGCCCGGCACCTACACCGTGCGCCTGAGCGCCGATGTGGCCGCCACCGGCTGCCCGGTAACGTCTACGCTCACGCTGGTGGTGGCACCGGCCCGTGCCTTCGAGTTTCCCAACGTCATCACGCCCAACGGCGACAAACTGAACGACGATTTCCGTCCCTACGTGAGCACGGAGCCCGTCACGGTACAAATCTTCACCCGCTGGGGCCGCAAGGTGTTCGAGCAGGCCAACTACACCCAGGGCTGGGGCAGCGCCCCCGACGTGGCCGCTGGCATCTACTACTACCAGCTGCGCACCGCCGCCGGCCAAACCTGGAAAGGCTGGCTGGAAGTGGTGAAATAACTTCCGCATCGAGACAAACAAAAAGGCCGTTTCCAAATTGGAAACGGCCTTTTTGTTTGCTTGTGTTGAGGGAATGGGATTCGAACCTTTGCGACACCACCTGACTCAATTCAGCAAAATATTCAGCTAAAAACGTCGAATGCAACATTTGGACGCAGGCGGTTATCGGATGGTATCGGATGGTCCTTCGAGCCAGTGAAAACCCAGCTCTTATTCAGGCTTTCGGCAAGCCCCTGCGCACCTTGCGCAAGTCACACGGTATCAGCCAACAAGTCATGGCCGACGAGGCAGAAATCAGCTAGTCCAAAACATCGTCAAGCACGCCCACGGGGCCACCGCGGCCACGCTGGAGCTGGAAACCATGCCCGGCTGGGTGCTGCTGCGGGCGGAAGACAACGGCGCCGGGTTTGCGGCGGCCCCGGCCGAACGCCCGGGCCTGGGCCTGCGCAGCATCCGTGACCGGGTGGCCCTGCTCGGCGGGCAGCTGCAAGCCGGTTCGGCCGCCGGCGGCGCGTACGTACGCATTCGCATCCCGCTCCCCGATTCGCATCCCGCTGCTGATTCCCCCGCGCCATGCCCCGCCTCTTCCTCGTCGACGACCACGCCGTGCTGCGCCCCGGCCTGCGCGCCCTGTTTCGGCAAGCGCCCACGCTGCAGGTGGTGGGCGAAGCAAACAGCGGCGAACAGCTGCTGGCCCAGCTGCCGGCCACGCCCTGCGACGTGGTGCTGCTCGACCTGCACATGCCCGGCCTCGACGGCCTGGCCACCACCGAGCGGCTGCGCGCCGAGTTCCCCGCCGTGCGGGTGCTCGTGCTCTCGATGGTGGACCACGAGCGGGCCATCGGGCAGGTGCTGGCCGCCGGGGCCAGCGGTTACATCCTGAAAAACGCCGGCCACGACGAAATCATCGTCGGCGTGCGCGCCGTGGCCGCCGGCCGGCGCTTTCTGTGCTCCGAGCTGGGCCTGGCCATGCTCGAGCGCGTGCTCACCTGCGTGCCCGAGCCCCACGCCAAGCCCGCCGGCGGCCTCTCGCCCCGCGAGCAGGAAATCCTGCAGCTCGTGGCCGAGGGCCTGGCCACGGCCCAGATTGCCGACCAGCTCTTCACCAGCCCGCGCACCGTCGAAACCCACCGCCAGAACATCATGGAGAAAACCGGGGCCAAAAACACCGCCGCCCTCATCAAAACCGCCGTCAGCAAAGGCTGGCTGGCCAGACAATTAATATATTGAATAATAATTAGTTATAACATATATTAATTACCTCATCTAGCGGTAAACCCGGAGTTCGCCAATTTATACGGAGGAAAAAACCGTATTAATCTTTCCGACAGTCGCTGGACTGCAAGCGTATAGTTGGCAAGAAACAAGCTCCCAACATCTATGGAAACCAAACCCACTTCGGTGCCGCCCCAACAGCAAGCCCAACAGCCGGGCCTTGAATCCGAAATGCACCCGCAGCCCGAATACATCCGTGCCAATTACCGGGGCAGCGGCAAGCTGCAAGGCAAAGTGGCCCTCATCACGGGCGGCGACTCCGGCATTGGTCGCGCCGTGGCCGTGCATTTTGCCCGCGAGGGCGCCGACGTAGCCATCAGCTTCAGGCCCGAGGAGCAGGCCGATGCAGATGAAACCCGCCAGCTGGTGCAGCAGGAAGGCAGCCGCTGCCTGCTGCTGCCCGGCGACCTACGCAACCCAAAATATTGTGAAGACCTTGTGGAAGAAACGGTTGATGAACTGGGCCAGCTCAACATCGTGGTGAGTAACGCGGCCGAGCAATTCACGAGTACCGACGTGGCCGAGATGCCCAACGAACAGGTCGAAGACACGTTTCAAGTCAACTTTTTTCCGTTGGTGCGGATTGTGAAAGCCGCCGTGCCGCACCTGCACAAAGGCGATTCCATCATTGCCACCTCGTCCATCAACGCCTACCGAGGCAATCAGCAACTGGTCGATTATTCCGCCACGAAAGGGGCCATCACGGCGTATATCCGCTCCATCGCGCAGCAGCTGGCCGACAAAGGTATTCGGGCCAACACCGTCGCGCCCGGACCTATCTGGACGCCGCTTATCCCGGCCAGCTTCCCGCCCGACAAGGTGGCCAAATTCGGCCAAGATACCATCCTGAAGCGCCCTGGCCAGCCATCGGAAGTGGCGCCCGCCTTCGTGTTCCTGGCCTCGGAAGATGCGTCATACATCACGGGGCAGGCCATTCATCCCAACGGTGGTGAGGTGCTGAATACTTAATTCTACTGAAGTCCTGCCTTGGGTTGTTGCCCCATGCGCACGTTCTGCTCTTCGACTTTCATACTCTCTCTTCACATTGCCCCAGCCCCATGCCATTACACCCTGAACTGGCCAAAAAACTCAGCAAAATTTACGAGCCCAAGACCACCATCGACGATGTATTCAAGGGCTACGACATCACCTTCACCACCAACGAGCACGGCGAACCGGTGCTGCTGTTCTTCGGCAAGCGCCGGCCCGACGGCCTCATCGCCGGCGAGCGGTACACGCGCACCATCAAGCGCCAGCCGGGCAGCCTGGAAGTGAAATCGAGCCACTGGGACAACCAGGGCAAAATAATGCGCTAACGCAAAAAGCACGTCCTGCTGAGCTTATCAGAGCAGGGCGTGCTTTCCTTTTCAAACTAGTCGCCTTCGCGCCGGCTGCTATTCCGGCTTCTCCAGCGGCGGCTTGTTGGAGGCGAAGCCGGGCAGGGTGAAGCGCTGCCCCTTGCCCAGCAAGTGCAGGCGCAGGTCACGGATGGAAAAGACCTCGCCGGGCTTCACCTCGGGAATGGTGTTGCCGGTGCATTCGTGGCCATCAAGCAGCACCACGATGCCGTTGCCGAGGACTTCCAGCTCCTGGCCTTTGGTGACGAGTACGGCCGTATCTTCTTCCAGGCCAAGGCCGATGCAACCGGGGTTGGTGGCAATAATCTGGGCCATGCGCACAATGCGGCCCCGGGCAATGAAGTGCGTGTCGACGGCCACGTCGCGCAGCAGTTGCAGGCCGGTGGTGATGTGGATTTCGTCTTTCACAAAGCCGGCGTCGTTGCGGCCCTGGTAAATCATGGGCGTGCTCATGGCCGTGGCACCGGCGCTGGTGCCCGCAATGATAATGGGCTCGCGCAGGTAGCGCTCGGTGAGGCGCTCGAGCACCAGCGTGCCGCCGAGCAGCGCCGTGAGTCGCAGCTGGTCGCCCCCCGTGAACATGACGCCGTCGGCCCGGTTCAGCATGTCCAGCGCTTCCACGCTGTTGGCCTGCTCGCGGCTTTGCACGTTGAGCACTTCGACGTGTTTGAGACCAAGGCTATTAAATAGGTCGACGTACTCCTGGGCCGATTCTTCGGGCGATTCTGAAGCGGTGGGAATGACGACAATAGTGCCCTTTTTGGGCAGCTCATCCACGAAGCGCTGCAGGATAAATTCGGGCGATTGTTCGTGCGAGGGGCCGGCTTTTTCGCGCTGCTCGTGGCCGCCGATGAGCAGCAGCTTGCCTTTAGGCGTAGGGAACAGGCTGGGCATGAGGAAGAAAAAGGATTGAAAAGGGCAGCTAAGCTGCCCGGCACCGGCACCCCAGCTGGCCCACGCCAGTGGAGCGTCGGTGGTGGAAAAACGGGGCACGGCAGCTGGTGTGAGTTGCCCACCGCCCCAGTTTATCGCCGCCCGGTTGAAGTGGGCAGTGATAAGCTCAAAGAATTTTACGGCGCAGCGGAAAAGCGAATAGCGCCAGAAATACGGATTTTGGGGTTCGGGAAATGCGTATTTGAGGCCGGGCGCGGGCGGGAAAAACAGCACGTCATGCTTCGCTATGCGCTGCTTTCCCGCCCGCGCGGCTACTCGTCCTTCCACATGGCCACCACGGGCTCGCCGGTGCCCACGCGGTAGGCGCGGCGCATAAGGTTGGTGTTGAATTCCAGCGCAATGTTGCCGTGTTTATCGATGGCAATCATGCCTTTGTCGCCTTTCAGCTCGTCGTCGCGCAGGGCGATGGCGGCCTGGCAGGCTTCGGCCAGCGGCAGGCCTTTGTATTTCACCAGCGCATGGACTTCGTGGGCCAGCGCGCCGCGGATAATCACCTCACCGTCGCCGGTGCAGGACACGGCGCAGGCGTCGTTGCTGGCGTAGGTGCCGCCCCCGATGATGGGGCTGTCGCCCACCCGGCCCTTCAGCTGGCCCTCGATGCCGCCGGTGCTGGTGGCCACGGCCAGGTTGCCATCTTGGTCGAGGGCCACGGCGCCCACCGTGTCGTGCATGGCCATAGCCCCCTCTTTCTGAACGATATTCAGCCATTGCTGGCGGGTTTTCTCGGTGAGAAAATAGCTGGGCGGCTTCACGGCGAGGCCTTTTTCGAGGGCCAGCTCCAGGGCGCCCAGCTCGGCGAGGCAAACGTGGGGGCTGTGCTCCATCACGGCGCGGGCCAGGCTGATGGGGTTTTGCACGTAGGGCACGGCGCTCACGGCGCCCGCTTTCAGGTGGCGGCCGTCCATGATGGCGGCGTCCATCTTCACCTCGCCCTGCTGGGTGAGGCCGCTGCCGCGCCCGGCGTTGAAGTGCTCATTGTCTTCGAGGAAGCGCACCACGGCCTCCACAGCGTCAAGGGCAGGGCCGCCCCGGTGCAGAATTTCCCAGCCGGCATGCAGGGCTTCGGCCAGGCCTTCGCGCTGGGCGGCTTCTTCTTCCGGGCTGAGTTCGCCGGGGTTCATGGTCACGGCACCGCCGTGAATTACCAGAGCGTATTTTTTCATGCTTAGATGTGGCCGATGGGGGTGAGCTGCCAGAGCTGCCCGCACCCGGTGGGCAGGCACTGCAGGCGGTAGTAGCCGCGCAGCAGCTGGCCGTTAAAATTGAGCCGGAGCACGCCCTGGGCTAGCTCGTGGCGCAGGGTGGCCGTGGTGCCGGGCCGGGCCGAAGCCAGTTGCATGGTGCCGGTTTCGACGCAGGCCAGAGCTCCGAGCATGGGCGAAGCCGACAGCAGCCACAGCAGCACGGGGCGCTTGGCCAGCTGCTTCAGGGGCATGGGCACCACCCAGTGGGCCTGGCTGCCTTGGTCGTCTTCCAGCGCCAGCTCGTAGTAGGAGGGCATTTCGCGCGAGTTGCGCACGGCAAACGAGAGGCCGGGCGTGGCGGCCAGGACTGCCTCGTCGGCGTAGGTGAGGGTGGGATTCATAGCGTGTAAGATTAGGAAAGAACAGACCGGCTTATTACGAGTCTTAAGCTCGGCATAGCGACGCAAAAAAGACGGATTTTACGGGGGTTATTCCGGTTTTGTATTGCGGGTTCTACGCACTGGCGGCCTTCAGGCGCGGTGCCACTCCCCGTTTTGCAGCCAGCAGAGCAGTCGGTGGCGGCTCTGCCCTCGCGCAGCACCCAGTTGCCGGGGCGGCCCAGCCACTGCAGGCGGCCGTTGGGGCCGGCGGCCCGGGCAATGTTGAGGGAGTGCACGTCCAGCACGTCGGTATCGGGCGAGACGTGCTGCACGCGCAGGTGCTCCACGTAGTCGAGTGTGAGCTTGCCGGCATCGAGGCAGCTGGGGTGCAGGGCCAGGTTATGGGCGGGCGAGGCCATGGCGGCCGACGGGTACAGCAGGCCATCAAACGCCCGGCCCAGCTGGCAAGCCTAGGCCACGGCAATGGAGAGGCGATAGTGGTGCTGGTTGTCGTCGGCCACGGTACGGGTGAAGGTGCTGGTGAGAAAGGTGGCCAGCGCGCGGGTTTCGGCGGGTAGTTGGGCCAGGGCCTGGTGCAGGGCCTTTTCGCGGTCGGAGTGCGGGTCGTCGGCGCAGGTGTCGGCGTAGCCGAAGCTGAGGATGCGCAGCGGCTGCCGCGGCTGCCAACAGCTGATGACGATGCCGTCGCCGGGCCGCACGCGGGCCTCGAAAAACGGTGGGTGCCAGGTGGCGCTGCAATAGAACATGGGCGCCCCGGCCCGGTTGGCGCGCTCGTCGTGGCGCACCGCCTCGGGCGGCGGGTACGACACATCGGCCACCCGTGCGGGCAGTTCCTCGCCCGGAATGCCGCGGTAGAGCAGCCGGCCGGGGGCCAGCTCATCGGCCACGGCGGCCAGCACCTCGGGGCGGGCCACGTTGCGGCCGGGTCGCCCCGCGGCATCGGCCACCGCGTGCAGGTACCGCTCGCCGGCCTGCGCGCCTTGCCGCTCGGCGCACTTCACCGCCAGGCAGGCGGGGTACGACGCGACGGAGGGGCCGCCCAGGCGGTAGCGCCAGGCAAACCGGTGGCCGAACTCGGCCCGCAGCCGCTGCCAGTGCGGCTCAAAGGCCCGGCTTTGCGGACAAAGCGGGTCGGTGTAGCACTCGAGCAGCACGGGCCGGGCCGGGGGCGGGTTTAGCGAAGCGGGCAGTTCTACCGCGTGTTCCATCAGCAGTAGCTTTTATGAAGAGCTCAGGGCTTTCTCATCGATGCAGTTGATGGCCAGCTGGTTCAGCAATTCATCGGCGTTTTTCTCCTCGGCCAGCGTGGCACCCAGGGTGTCGGCCGCCCCGGCAAAGCCCAGGCGCTTGGCAAAGTGCACTACCGTGCCGTATTGGGCGATTTCGAAGTGCTCCACGCCCTGCGCGGCGCTGATGATGGCGGCGTCCCGCACCTCGTCGGAGGCACGCAGGGCCATCAGCTGCTCGCCTTCCTCAATCAGGCCCTTCATGGCTTTGCAGCTGGGGCCGTTCAGGTTCATGTCGAGGCTTTTGGCCACTTGTTCGAGGCGGACAACGTGGTTTTCGGTTTCGCGCAGGTGCATTTCCAGCCCCATTTTCAGCTGGGGGTCGGTGGCCTTGGCGGCCATCTTGGGCAGAGCTTTGACGAGCTGATTTTCAGCGTCGTACAAACCTTGTAGCTTGATTTCGAGCAAGCCTTCAAGGGATTCTATTTTATCGAACATGGGAAAGGGAATAAAAGGGTGAAATGAAACCAGGGAATGTGCCGGCCCGCCAACATCCGACGGGCGGCACATTTGCATAAAAAGCCCGTGGAGTATACCCAGGGGCTTTTTCACGGCTGAGTGCCGGGCGGCTGGCGCCATTGGTCAATTCCCACCAGGGCGCGGGCTAGCGGTTGCCGCCGCGGCTCTTTTCGCCGCCTTTGCGGCCGGCCTCGCGGGCCTCTTCCGACGTAAACTCGTGGCCCTTGCCACTCTCATGCGAGGCTTTGCTGCCTTCGCTGGCAATGCGGCGCTGCTCCTCGGGGTCCATGGCAGCAAAGCCCCGGCTGCCCTGATTACTGCCTTGGTTGCCACCCTGGCCTTTCTGCGCTTTGGCCTCGCCGCCTTTGCGGCCGGCTTCGGCGTGCTGCTGGGAGTTGCCGCCGCGGGTGTTTTTCTGGTTGTCTGCCATGAGTGATAAGCGTTAAAAGTGAACGATGATTACCCCTCTCTAACGACGCCACTTGGCCCAACGGTTACGCCAAAATGACTATAATCCACTACATAACAATCAATTGGTGGTTTATCCGGAGGGCGACTACGTAGCTTTCGCCGCGGCTGCGTAGTTGCTGCACCCGGCTCCGCATTGCAGCCGGCGACCCGGCTGGCTCAGTGCAGCTCCACGAAAAAGCAGGTGCCCGTGCCCTCCTGGCTTTCCACCCACAGCTTGCCGCGGTGCAGCTGCACAATCTGGCGGGTAATGAACAGGCCCAGACCCGTGGCCGCTTCGCCCCCCACGCCGGGGCGGGCCGCGGGGCTGAACTTCTGCCGTGTTTCAGTACCACCCCGGCAAGCGCAGACTCACCGATTTGCAGGCCCTGCTCACCCATACCCGCAACCTGCTCAACCGCAACCAGTGGCACCGGCTGCTCGGCGACCAGCGCCGCATGTCGCCCTTCACCGAAGAAGAAAGCGCCTAGATAAGCACGTACTGGCTCGACAGCAGCCGCCAGCGCCCCGGTGGCATTTACGGCGCCATCATCCTGGCCCACGACGTTTTTGCCCGCTTGGCTATGAACCAGGTCATGCACGAATCCAAGGCCTCGGCCCTTACCTACCGCCTTTTTGAAAGCGAAGAAACCGCCGTGGCCTGGCTTCGGCAGGTAGCCTAGCGCCGGCCCTCCACGCGCCCCTGATGAGGACCCCGCCCGTGGTTCTTACCTGTATTTTCATCAAAAAGGCCCTGAACCAATTTCCGCCGACATACTTTGACTTGGTTATGCCGACCGGGATTTTGTCTTTGGTGGTCCAAGAGTGGGAGCTGAAAGCCCTGGGCGAAGCGCTATTCTACGTCAATCTGGTCGTGTAAATGAATAAAAATGAGAAGAGGGGATATATTTCACAACCTGTCCCCCACTTGTCCCGTGAAAAAGCAAATACCCCGTTCCTACATTGGGAAACGGGGTATTTTGTTGAGAGGATGGGATTCGAACCCACGATGAGCTTGAGACCCATACACACTTTCCAGGCGTGCTCCTTCGACCACTCGGACACCTCTCAAGGTTTGTGGTTGATGGGGCAAAGATAGAGCAACTACGCTGGCCGGGCAAGCAGAATGTAGCGTGGACTCTGCGAGTCCGCGCGTGCTCCATTCGACGCGTAGACTCGCAGAGGCACGCTACAGCGTGATTTCTCCTCGTAAGTTGGTGGCCAGCAGCTCGCGGGTGCGGGCCTCGCTCACGCCCAGGCCCAGCACGAACATGAGCTTGGTTACGGCTGCCTCGGTCGTAATATCCTCGCCGCCCACGATGCCCATTTCTGCGAAGCGGGCGCTGGTTTCGTACTTGCCCTGCACCACTCGGCCTTCCTCGCACTGGCTCACGTTGAGGAGCCACACGCCGCGTCGGCGGGCTTCGGCCAGGCAATTGAGGAACCACTCAGCGGTGGGCGCGTTGCCCGAACCGTAGGTTTCGAGCACGCAGCCGCGCAGGCCCGGCACACTCAGCACGGCCGACACCACCGCCTCGGTGATGCCGGGAAACAGCGGCAGCACGGCCACGCCGCTTTCAAGCTGCTGGTGCACGGTGAGCCGTGCGCCGGGCAGCAGACGAATGCTTTTGTCATCGAATTCCAGCCCAATGCCGGCGCGGGCCAGCGGCGGGTAATTTTCGCTCTTGAAGGCCGCAAACTGCTGGCTTTCGACCTTTTTGGCTCTGGTTCCTCTGATAAGTACGTCGTTAAAAAACACGCACACTTCGGGCACGCGCACGGTGCCGGCGCGGGGATGCCGCGCCGCCGCAATTTCCAGCGCCGTGATGAGGTTGCGCTGGGCATCGGAGCGGTTGGCCCCCACCGGCACCTGCGCCCCGGTGAACACCACCGGCTTGCCCAGGTGCTCCAGGATGTAGCTCAGCGCCGCTGCCGAGTAGGCCATGGTATCGGTGCCGTGCAGCACCACAAAGCCATCGAAATCAGCATAGTGCCGGTCGATAAGCTGCGCCAGAAACAGCCAGTCGGCGGGCGTCACGTTGCTGCTGTCGATGGGTTCGGGCAGGCTCAGCAGCTCCAGCCGGAAGGTCAGGCGCTTGAGTTCGGGCATCTTGCGGTCGAGCCGACCGAACTGCATGGGCACCAGGCCGCCGCTGCGGTTGAAGGCCATGCCCACCGTGCCGCCGGTATAAATGATGAGCAGGCGCGGGGCGGTGGCATCGGCGCGAGTGGGCAGGGGCAGCAGGGGCAGGTCGAGGTCGGGCATGGGTGGGAGGCGGGCCGCAAGCGAGTGGGGGCGTCACGGGTTGGCGAAGGTAGGGCGCTTGATTTTTTCCCCAACAAACAGCCCCGCTTCCCTGTCCGCCGTATTGCCTGCGGCACTCTTACCTATTATCATGAATTCAACCGACTCCTCCCCTGCCAAACCCGTTTCCGACGTCATCATCATCGGCGCGGGCATCATGAGCGCCACGCTCGGCGTGCTACTGAAAGCGCTTGACCCCAGTCTCACCATCAGCGGCTACGAGCGGCTCGATGCCGTGGCCGCCGAAAGCTCCGACGCCTGGAATAATGCCGGTACCGGCCATTCGGCTTTCTGCGAGCTCAACTACACGCCCGAGCGGCCCGATGGCTCGATTGATATTAGTAAAGCCGATAAAATTGCCGAGCAGTTCGAGCTCAGCAAGCAGTTCTGGGCCTCGCTGGTGCAGGAAGGCCAGTTGCCCGACCCCACGGCCTTTATCCACAGCATCCCGCACATGAGCTTCGTGTGGGGCGCGGCCAACGTGGAATACCTGCGCAAGCGCCACGCCGCGCTGCTGCACTCGCCGCTGTTTCAGGGCATGGAATTCAGCACCGACCCGAAGCAGATTGCCGAGTGGATTCCGCTGGTGATGGCCGGCCGCGACCCCGCCCAGCCGGTGGCCGCCACCCGCATGGCGGTGGGCACCGACGTTAATTTCGGGGCCCTCACCCGGGCGCTTTCCGATTACCTCAAAGGCCTGCCGGGCGTGGACCTGCACCTGGGCCACGAGGTGGAGAGCTTCAAGCGCAAGGAAGACGGCATCTGGCGGCTCAAAGTCCGCAACCTGGCCACCGGCCAGAAGGTGGTGGCACGGGGCCGCTTCGTGTTCATCGGGGCGGGCGGCGGTTCACTGCCGCTGCTGGAAAAATCGGGCATTCCGGAGGCCAACGGTTTCGGCGGCTTCCCCGTGAGCGGGCAGTGGCTGAAGTGCCAGAACCCGGCCGTGATTGCCCGGCACGAGGCCAAAGTATACGGCAAGCCCGCCGTAGGCTCGCCGCCCATGTCGATGCCCCACCTCGACACGCGCCAGATAAACGGCCGCAAAGAGTTGCTGTTCGGACCTTATGCCGGCTTCAGCACCAAGTTTTTGAAGAAGGGCTCGTACACCGATTTGTTTAAATCCATCGAGCTGGGCAACATCCGGCCGCTGCTCTACGCCGGGGCGCGCAACCTGGGCCTCACCAAATACCTCATCGGCCAGGTGCTGCAAACGCCCCAGGAGCGCACCGCCGCCCTGCGCGAGTATTACCCCGAAGCCAACCCCGACGACTGGCAGCTCGAAGTGGCCGGCCAGCGCGTGCAGGTTATTAAAAAAGACAAGAAGCAGGGTGGCGTGCTCGAATTTGGCACCGAGATAGTGACTTCGGCCGACGGCTCTATTGCGGCGCTGTTGGGGGCTTCGCCGGGCGCCAGCACAGCCGTGGCCATCATGCTGGAACTGGTGCAGAAGTGCTTCCCCGCGCGCGCCGCCTCGCCCGAGTGGCAGGCCCGGTTCCGGCAGTTGGTGCCCTCCTTCGGCCAGAAGCTGGCCGATAATCCGGCCTTGGCCGCCGCCGTGCGCGAGCACAGCCGCGAGGTGCTGCGGCTGGAGGCGTAACGATAATGATTAATGGTCAGTGGTTAATGATTAATGGCAAGCCCACCATTAATCATTAACCACTGACCATTAATCATTATCAAACTACCGGTTGTTCATCACCCGAAACTGCTCGTCCAACTCGGCCCGCGAGGCCAGGCGCGACTTCTCGGAACTTCCATAGCCCACTTCCTGCTCGCCGGCCGCCAGGCGCGCCATCACCGAATCGGCAAATTCGTCCACGTTCACGCCGAAGGTGTGCAGCCCCGGCCCGCCGAGGTCGGTATCCACGGCCGGAGGCACGATTTCGAGCACCGAAATGCCCATCGGGGCCAGCTGGTGGCGCAGCGAAAGCGTGAAGGAATGCAGCGCCGCCTTGGTGGCGCTGTAAATCGGCACAAAGGCGGCCGGCGCAAACGACAGACCCGAGGTGACGTTGATGATGGCCGCGCCCGGCCGCTGGCGCAGGTGCGGCACCAGCAGCGTGACCAGGTGGATGGGCGCTTCCACGTTGATAACCAATTCCTCGCGGCGCTGCTCCCAGTCGGTAGCGGCATCGTCGGCCAGCTGGATGCGGTTTTGGATGCCGGCGTTGTTCACCAGCACGTTGAGGGCGGGGTATTCGGCGGTGGCCCAGCGCACCAGCTCGAGCCGTTCGGCCACGTCTGCGATGTTGGCCTGGCGCGTAATCAGGCCGGGGTAACGCTGCTGGGCTTCGGCCAGCTTATCGGCCCGCCGGCCTACGATGATGACGGTGCTGCCGGCCCGCAGAAAACGGACGGCCAGCGCCAGACCGATGCCCGAGGCCCCGCCGGTGAGCAGGATGGTGTTGGTGGCTAAGTTCATGAAAAGAAATAGAGGATTTGAGAAGCAGGCGGCTAACAAGCCAGCGGCCCGGTTGGTTAGCAAGGCAGCCCTGCGGGGCCTTAACTTGCGGGCTTATCGGCCCGGCTCCTCCCCTTTTGAAATATGATTAAACTGGAACCCTTCACCTCCGACGATTTCACCCAACTCATGGAATGGGTCGACGACGAGCGGCTGATGAAAGAGTGGAGTGGCTCGATGTTTTCCTTCCCGCTCACCAAGGCCGGCCTGAGCTGGTACGTGGAGGGCGCCAACGACGTGAATGACCCCAACGTCTTCATCTACAAAGGCGTGGATTCCAAAACCGGCGTCACCGTCGGGCACATTTCGCTGGGCGGCATTAGCGAGCGCGACCGGGCCGGCCGCATTACGCGGGTGCTGGTGGGCAACACCACCGAGCGCCGCCGGGGCATCTGCCAGGGCATGGTGAAGGCGCTGCTGCGCATCGGGTTTGAGGACCTGAAATTGCACCGCATCAGCCTGGGCGTCTACGATTTCAACCATGCGGCCATCAATTGCTACCTCAAGTGCGGCTTCCGGCAGGAAGGCGTGATGCGCGACGTGGTGCGCCACGGCGAAGGCTACTGGACGCTCATAGAAATGGGCATTCTGGAGGACGAGTGGCGGGCGCTGCACCCGGTCGCTTAGCAGGTCGTTGTCATTCCGACGAAGGAGGAATCTGAGGGAAGCCATTCAAGCAGTTTTTCTCAGATTCCTCCTTCGTCGAAATGACAGGCTTGCAGTGGCTTAATCCAGAAACCTCGTTCCCGTCAGCACCTCGCTCAGAGCCCAGAGCCGCGCGGCATTTTCGGGCGTATTGAAGGCATGCTTCACGGGTTCGGCCTTTTTCTCGTCGAAATACCCGCCGCTGATGGCCGCCACCTCGGGCGCGGAGGCCAGGAAAATGCTGGTTTCGGCACCCTTTGCCACCGAAATCATGAAGGGACGACCTAGCTGCGTAAGGAAGCCCATCAGCCCACCCGAGCCGTTGCCGAAACCGCTGGCCACCACACCGGGGTGTAGTACGTTGGTGGTAACGTTGGCGATGCCGTGGGTGCGCAGGCGGCGGGCCAGCTCCTGCGTAAACATGATGTTGTAGAGCTTGGTGTTGGCGTACACGCGCAAGCCGCCGTAGCCCCGCGTCGACTGAAAATCAGCCAAATCGGGCCGGGCAATGCGGTAGACTTTCGAAGCCACGTTGACCACGCGAGCGGCGGGGCTGGCCCGGAGCTTGTCAAACAACAGGGCCGTGAGCAGGAACGGGCCGAGGTGGTTGGTGGCGACGCCCAGCTCGTTGCCATCGGGCGAGAGCTGGCGCTCGGAGCCAAAAATCAGCCCGGCGTTATTCACCAGCACGTCGAGGCGCGGGTAGCGGGCGTTGAACTCGGCGGCGGCGCGGCGCACCTGGCCTAGGTCGGCGAGGTCGGCCAGCAGCACGTCCACCCTATCGTGACCGGCTGCAGCTTTGATTTCCTGCTGGGTGGCGGCGGCTTTTTCGGCGCTACGAGCCAGGATGACGACGTGGGCACCCATTCTGGCCAGCTCGGTGGCCGTAACGGTACCAATGCCGGACGTGGCCCCGGTGACGAGTATTATCTGGTTTTGAAGGTCGGGCATGGGGAGTGAGCGTAAGTTCGTTTTCGGATAAACGTAACTACGGGCCAAATGCTTGGTTTATTTATGCAAAACGTCCTGCGACGTGCCGACGGAGCCTGACGTTCTTTTGCCTTTCGCCACCCCTTCCCCTGCCCATGAAAGCACTCCTGCTCATCGATATTCAAAACGATTTTCTGCCCGGCGGCCAGTTGGCCGTGCCCGCGGGCGACGCCATCATTCCGCTGGTGAATGAGTTACAGCCGCGCTTCGACCTGGTGATCGCAACGCAGGACTGGCACCCGGCCGGCCACGAAAGCTTCGCCAGCAGCCACGCCGGCCGCAATCAGTTCGAGCAGATTAACCTGCACGGATTGCCCCAGGTGCTCTGGCCCGACCACTGCACGCAGGCCAGCAACGGCGCCGAACTAGCCCCAGCCCTGCATATCGAGCGCATTGAAGCCATTTTTCGCAAGGGCATGAACCCGGCAATCGACAGCTACAGCGCGTTTTTCGACAACGGCCACCGCAAAAGCACCGGCCTGGCCGACTACCTGCGCGGCCGGGGCGTGACCGAGGTTTTCGTGGCCGGTCTGGCCGCCGATTACTGCGTCTACTACTCCGCCCTGGATGCGCTGGAAGCCGGTTTCTCCACCACCGTCATCACCGACGCCACCCGCGCCATTTCGGCCGAGGGCTGGACGACGGCGCAGGCCGATTTGCAAGCAAAAGGGGCTCACCTCGCGGCGAGCCCCTCCCTGCTATCAATGCCAGCGGCATCCTGATTTAAAGCATTTTCTACGGTTTAAGCAGCTTCACGGTGGCGGTGCCGCTGGCCGTGCTGGCGCGCAGCAGGTAAACGCCTGCCGCGCCGGGCAGCGGCACGCTGAGGTGGCTAGCGGCACTGGCCGGCACCGTTTGGCGCCACACCACAGCGCCCAGCGCGTTGCTCACCTGCAGCGTTACGGGCTGGTTTTGGGCACCTTGAATTTCGATTTCGGCCCGGCCGCCGGGCACGGGATTGCCGAAAACCTGCACTTGCAGACCAGTGGCCGAGGCCGAGCGCGTGGCCGTGGCCGTGGCGCACTGCGTGGGCACGTCGAGCGACCAGTCGCTGGCGGCCATGTTGGTTAGGGTGCCGGGGTGGCCGTGGCCGCTAACGTCGGCAGCCGTCAGGTTGGGCGAGTCGTTGCACTTCCAGTAGGCGGCCAGGGCGGTGCTGGTGGCAGGCACGCCGCAGGCATTGGCAGCCACTTCAGCAGCGGTGAGGGCGCGGGTCCAGGCGCGCACTTCGTCGAGGCGACCGTCGAGGCCGCGCGAGGCCGCGTAGTTGCGGGCTAATGTGAAGGGGGCGTTGGCCGTCAGGCTGCCGCTGGCGGCTTGAGAATTATCGAGCACACCGTTGACATAGAGCCGTAGCGTGGTGCCGTCGTAGGTGCCCGCCAGGTGCGTCCACTGCCCGGCGGTAAGGCGCGCTACCGAGGCCACTTTGCGGGTGCTGCCGCCAATCTGGGCCACAAACTGCACCTGGCTGGCGTCGATGCCGGCATCGCCGAGGCGCAGCATCAGCGTGTTCACGCCGCCGTCTTCGATGCCCATCAGGCTGGAAATGTAGGGCGAGGTGGTTTTGAACGAGTTGGGTTTAACCCAGCATTCGAGGCTGAAGGCCGCGCCACTCATATTGATGATGCCGGCGTCGACGTACTTGCTCAGGCCGTCGAAGCTGAGGGACGTGTTGCTGCCTGCGGCCGGGGCCGTAAGCACGGTGATGTAGGCCGGACGGGTGAGCACGTTCTGGCCGGCCGCGTTGCTGGCCGTGAGCGTTACGGCGTAGATGCCGGCGGTGGCGTAGGTGGCGGTGGCGTGCACGGCGGTGCTGCTGGCGGGCGTGGCGCCGGGCAGTGTCCAGGCGTAGCTGGTGGCGTTGGTAGATGAATTGGCGAAGGTGACGGGCTGGCCCGTGAGCACGGTGGTGGCGGTGGCCGCGAAGTTGGCTACCGGGGCCACGGCGGCGGGCGTGCCGTTGTACAGTTTCAGCTTGCCCAGGTTGAAGCGATAGGCCGTCAGGGCCGTGGCCGAGGTGGCCTGCACGCCGATGATGGCCAGCTCGCGGTTGGCGTAGGCGGCCAGGGGAACGGTGGTGCTGGCCCACAGCGTATCGGCCAGGGCCGGCACGTTCACGTATTCGGGCGTGGTCAGGTTGTCGCTGAAATATAGGGCCAGGCGGGTGCTGCTGGCGCCGGCGGCCAGGCCTTTGTAGGTGAGGTCAAGGTTGGTGGTGGCGGTGATGGGCAGCTTGGTTTGGTAGAGTTTGACGGTGGTACTGGCTCCGGCGGCCAGGCTGCCGGCCAGTTTCACGCTGGTGCCGCCGTACCAGGCGCGGCTGAAATCGAAGCCCACGCTGACGGTAGCCGCGCCGGTGCGCGCCCACTGCCACGACGGCAGGATGGCCTGCTTGGCCATGTCGGTCCAGCCCTTCACGGCCACGGCGCCGTTGTTGGCGAAAATCTTGCCCTGGCCCACGCAGAAGTTGGTTTCAAACGGCAGCGCCGTGATGGCGCAGCGCACCGGCTGGTAGTAGCCGAAGCCCTGCCAGCCGCTGGCGTCGGCGGTGGTGATGTCAAGGTCATCGCCGGCGAAGAGGCGTACCTCGGTGTTGTAGAAGTTCTGGTAGTCGGCCGGGTTGCTGTTGAAGTTGTTCAGGCCGCCGTTGAAGGTGAGGTTGGGGGCGAACACGGCCAGCGAGGTGCGCGGGGTGGCGGGGTTGTTGCCGGTGTAGTAGTTGCCCAGCCAGGTGGTGCTGTTGAAGAGCTGCTGAGGGTTACGGCCCGGCCAGATGTCGGCCCCGCTGTACACATCGAACGGGCTGCGGCCGATGCTGGCGGCCGTGGTCACGGCGGTGTTGATGGCCGTGGCACCCGACCAGAAATAGTTGGTGAACATGGCGTCGCTCACGCGGTCGGGGCCGCTTTGCAGCAGCGGGGAGTTGCTGGTGTTCAGCGTGTTCTGATACGACACCACGCCGCTGGGCAGCATGGCATCGTACCAGTGAATTTCCATCCCGGCCGGCCGAATGGCTTGCAGCTGCTTGAGCAGGTTAATCAGCTCGGCGGCCTGGGCCGTGGTCAGGCGCGATTCTTCGTTGAAAAACCAGCCGTCGAAGCCGTAGTAATTGGCCACATCCACCAGTTTTTGCGCACCGATGTAGTTGCCGGCCGCATCTTTCTGGGTGAGGGTGACAAAGCCCGGCCCATCGGTGAAAATGGTGCCGATAATCTTCACACCATTGCGGTGTGCGGCCTCCACCCACGGCCGACACGGAATGCCCACCGGGCTGGCAAACCACGTCAGCACATCGATATACTGCCAATGGGTAAAGTTGTAGAGGTTGAACTGGGGCTGCTCGTTGAGGTAGCCCACAAAGTTGTTCATGCCATCGGGGCACCAGTTCACCTTGGAGCTGAAGCTCTGATTGGGGTTGAGCTGGGGGGCCAGCGAATTCTGGCGGGTGGCCAGAGGCACGGTGCTCACGTTGGCCGGCACGGCGGTGGGGCCGGTGCTGGTCCAGGCCATGAGCTGGGCTGGGGTGAGGGTGGTGTACTGGGCGGCCGGCTCAATCTGGGCCTGCGCGACGAGGGTGGCCGCTAGCAGCGTCAGCAGCAGGCAGAATCGGGAGTAGCAGTGTTTCATGGGGTGGTAATGGGGTAGTGAGGGGGTGGATGGGGAAGCCGGGGCTCAGCAACCCCACGGCAAGGTAAAGCCCAACCACTCACGCCCCTACCCTGCCTCGGGATAAAATATTTTCCGGCCGCAATCTCACTAAACCAGAAAAGCCCGCCGGACATCATCCGGCGGGCTTTTCTGGTTCTGAAATGGTCTAAGCGCGACCGTTAGCTATAGCTTTTTGCTTAGCAGCATGCCCGAATAGGCGTAGCCGTTGGCGTTTAAACCCTGCAACGGCATCAGGGACATGCCGTTGCGACCAGCCACTTTGTGCAGTTGCGGCACCACCACGCCCATGGTTGCGCCCACGGCGTAGCCCACGAGGTTATCGGTCAGAAAATGTTTGCCGGCCTCGATGCGGAAATAAGCGACGGCCGCCGGTACCACGGCCGCCGCGCCCCACACGAAAGGCTCGCCGGCGTAGCCGGGGTTGAAATCGTGCATGACCTTGGCGGCGAAGAAGGTAGCCGTGGCGGTGTGCCCGGTGTGCCCCGCGAAGAAGGAATTGGTGGCGATTTTGCCGGAGCGCCCGCTGCCGCCCTCGGGGCCGTAGAGGTAGGGCCGGTAGCGGTAGATGTTGCCCACCGAAGTAGTGAACAGGGCATCGGTGGCCAGCATGGTTTCGACGTAGAGGCCCAGCACCTGGCCGTAGTGGCCGCGCACGTTGTCGTTGAGGGCCAGCAGGCCGGGGGCAATAGCCAGTGTGGGATAGCAGATTAAGTCGCTGGTAGTTTGGGCGCTTTCGCTGTACCAGCCGGCCGAGAAGCGGTCGATTTTCGGCACGTCGTTTTTGTTGAGGGCGGCCAGCTCGGCATCGCTCAGGCCGCTTTTCTGCTGCACGCGGTACAGGCCGAAGGCACTCACGGCGCCCAGGCCCAGGATGATGGGCCCATCAACGGCGAAGCGGGTGTGGTAGGGCGAGCCGGCCCGGTTCTGGGCCGATGCCGTGGGAGCCGCGGCCGTCAGCAACGTGCCGGCCAGGGCGAGAGAGGCAAGAAACTTCATCGAAAGATAATCTGGTGATGAAGTCCGAAACGGAGAATCAGCGCGCAGGGTTAATCACGGCTGAGCTTTCGGATTTATTCCTCTCAAACTGCTAACGGCCGTCGTTTACGACTTACAGGTAGGACAACCACCAGTGCGCGTGCCGCTGCTTATAGCCCTGGTACCAGCGGCAGGGCCAGTACAGCAGCAAAACCACTGCGGCCCACACCACATAGGCCCGCAGCAGGCTGGGCTGGTAGCCCGCGGGCCAATCTTTGGGCTGGGCAAAGGAGAAATTGAAGGGCTTGCCAAATTGCAGCCACGTCCAGACCAGCGCGCCGCCGCTGATGAGGCAGAAATGCATCAGGTAATAGCCCATAGGCACTTTGCCGTAGGTGCTCAGCCACCGAGTCAGGCGGCCGGGCGCATCCTCGGTTACCGAGAGCAGCAGCAGCGCCGTGCCCAGCGTGAGGCTCAGAAACAGCAGCGACGGCGGGTACTTGGTGATGTTGATGAACGAGAGGGCCGTGTAAAGCGGCCCGCGCTCCTGCACGGCCCAAGGCTGCGGGTCGCCGTATATATTGCTGAACCGCAGCACTACGAACAGCAGCAGCGCGCCCGCCCCGGCCAGCTGCAGCCGGCGGTTGCGCGCGGGCAGCGGCAGCTGAAACCACGGGCCGATGCAGTACCCGGCGGCCAGCACCGCCACCCAGGGCAGGATGGTATAAGCCACCAGCACAGGCAGTTTGGGGGTTAGCTGGTAGAGGAATGGACTGTCGTAAATCAGGGCCGGCAGCAGCGTGGCGGCCGTTACGGGCTGAATATTGGGCAGGGCGTTGTGGCCCAGAATCACGGCCAGGGCCAGCGTGGCCGTCAGCCAGCGCGGCAGCCAGATGAAGCCGGCCAGCGCCACCATGCCCCAGCCTATCGACCAGATTACCTGCAGCAGAATCAGATTAAACGCGCCCCATTGCAGCAGGAAGTTGATAATTACGATTTCCATGAAAATCAGCCACAGGCCCCGCGTGAGCAGAAACCGGCTCACCCGCCCCCGGTCGGCCTGCTTTTGCTGGTACAGGAACACGCTGGTGCCGGCCAGAAACACGAAGGTGGGCGCGCAGAAGTGCGTTATCCAGCGCGTGAAAAACAGCGCCGCCGAGGCGTGGGCCACGTCTTCGGGCCGCACGGCGGTGGGCGTCCAGAATTCGCGGATGTGGTCGAGGGCCATGATGACCATGGCCAGGCCGCGCACTACGTCGACGGCCTGCACGCGCGGCGTGGTGGCGCGGCTGGCAATTACTTGAGGGGGAAGTGTAGTAGTCAGGTCCATGGGCGGGAATGGTGGGAAAAGACGAAGCCAAGTTAGGGGATTTCCCGATGCCTGCGGGTCCGTGGCCAGCAACGGGCGGGTGGGTTTCCACGTTGCCCAAGTTACGCTCGTCTCGCACCCGTTTTCATGTTCTTTCGTCTGCTGTTTTTCCTGCTGCTGGGCTCCGCCGCGCCGGCATCGGCCTATTCGGTGCTCACCCACCAGGCCATTGTCGACACGACCTGGGCCGACTGCATTGCCCCGCTGCTGCAGCGCCACTACCCCGGCGGCACTGCCAACGAAATGAACGAGGCCAAAAGCTATGCCTACGGCGGGGCCATTTTGCAGGACATGGGCTATTACCCGCTGGGCTCCACGTTCTTCACCAACCTCACGCACTACGTGCGCGCCGGCGACTTCGTGCGCAACCTGCTGCGCCAGGCCCGCAACCGCAACGAGTACGCTTTCGCGCTGGGCGCGCTGGCCCACTACGCCGCCGACAACGTGGGCCACCCCGAGGGCACCAACCTGATTATCCCGACCGTATATCCCGATTTGAAGGCGAAATTCGGCCCCGTCGTCACCTACGAGCAGGCCACCGTGCGGCACACCGAACTGGAGTTTTCCTTCGACGTGGTGCAGGTGGCGGCCGGCCGCTTCCGCAGCCAGACCTACCACAAGGCCATTGGCTTCCGGGTGAGCAAGCCGGTGATGGAACGCGCCTTCCGGCAAACTTATGGGCTGGAAATGAAGCAGTTTTTTTTCAACGTGGATGCCAGCGTGGCCATGTTCCGCTTCGCGGTGAACCAGCTGCTGCCGGCCGCGGCGCGGGCCGCCTGGCAGAACAAGCACGATGAAATACGGGAGCTGAGCCCCCGCGCTCGCCGAAGCGATTCGCTCTACCACAACAACCGCCGCCAGTTCCGCCGGGAGTTTGGGCACGACTACGAGCGGCCGGGCTTCGGGGCGCGCCTGATGGCGGGCGTGCTCAGCGTGCTGCCCAAGATTGGCCCCCTGAAACCTTACGCCTTCACCCTGCCCGACGCGGCCGGGGCCCTGCAGTTCCACCGCAGCTACCGCGCCTCGATGGCCCGGTTTTGCGCCCTCACCAACGAGCAGCCCACCGACACCACCCGCACCCTGCCCCTGCCCGATACCAACCTCGACACCGGCCAGCCCACCCGCCCCACCGCCTACGCCCTGGCCGACCAGACCTACGGTGAGCTGCTGCGCAAGCTGCGCCGGCACAAGTTCGAGCACCTCACCCCCGCCCTGCGCGAGGCCCTGCTGAGCTACTTCGCGAGCGGCGTGCCCACCCCCGGCCAGGAACAGGAGCACGACGACGTGAAAAAAGAGAAAAAAGCCCAGAAGAAACTCCACGAAACGCAGGCCGCCCTGGCGGCCTTGCAGGCCCGCCCCACGCCCTAGCCCCACCACATCGGCCCCATGGATATTCGCCCCCGCGCCGACGCGCCGCCCTGGCAGCGGGTCGCCTATCGCATTATTTTTGAGTCTGATACCCGCGCCGGGCGGGCGTTCGACATTGTGCTGCTCGTGGCCATTGTGCTCAGCGTACTGGCCGTGATGCTGGAAAGCGTGGGCAGCATCTCGGCCGAATATGGCCGCTTTCTGCGGGCCGTGGAATGGGGGTTTACGGGGCTGTTTCTCGTCGAATACCTGGTGCGGCTGCTGGTGGTGCGCCGGCCGCTGGCCTACGCGCTGAGCCTGCTCGGCATCGTTGATTTTCTGGCCATTGTGCCCGCGCTGGCGGCGCTGGTGCTGGCGGGCAGCCACTACCTGCTGGCCATTCGCACGCTGCGGCTGCTGCGGGTTTTCCGGATTTTCAAGCTGGGCCGCTTCGTGGGCGAGGGCGAGTTCATTGTGCAGGCGCTAAAGGCCAGCCGCTTCAAAATCCTGGTGTTTCTCACGGCGGTGCTCACGCTGGTTATCGTGGTGGGCACGCTGATGTACGTGGTGGAAGGCGGCGAGCATGGCTTCACCAGCATTCCAAAAAGCATTTATTGGGCTGTGGTGACGGTGACGACGGTAGGCTACGGCGATATTTCGCCCGTCACGGTGCTGGGCCAGTCGCTGGCCTCGGTGCTTATGGTGTTGGGCTACGCCATCATTGCCGTGCCCACGGGCATTGTATCGGCCCAGATGGCCACGCCCGCCGCCCCGACCACGCCGCCGGCCCCAGCGTTCAAGCAGGCTGTTTGCCCGGCCTGCCAGGCCAACGGCCACCGCCCCGACGCCAAATTCTGCTGGCGCTGCGGGCAGCCGGTGTAGCACCAGCCCAGGTGTTGCCAGCGCCATGCGGCTAACCTTTCCGGCGTGGGCGGGGTACACCCTGCTCACCCAAAGGCCGCCTGGCAGGCCGCGCAACTGGCAACTATGAACGAACCGCTGGCGCATCTCGTCTCGCATTTCCCCGATATTGTCACGGGTATGGCCGTGCTGCTGGGCGGGCTGGCCGCCGGACTGGTGGTCCGGTTTGTCATCTTCGCCGGGCTGCGGGCGTATAACCGGCGCGAAGATTCGGCCCTGGCCCGCTCGCTGGCCCGGCACCTGCGCATGGCCAGCGCGTGGTTTCTGCCGGTGCTGGCCCTGTCGCTGCTGCTGCCGCTGGTGCCCTTGCCGCCCAAGCCGTTTGAGGTGCTGCGCCGCTTCATCGAGTTTGTGCTGATTCTCACCTTCGCCTGGGGCCTGATTAAGACGCTGGATGTGGCGCAGGACCTGGTGCAGCTGCGCTACCAGCTTGGGCAGCCCGATAACCTGCGGGTGCGCAAGCTCTTCACGCAGCTCCAGTTTCTGAAGAAGCTGGCGGCTTCGCTGGTCGCGTTTGTGGCGGTGGGCCTGGTGCTGATGAGCTTTGAGACGGTGCGGCGGCTGGGCACGGGACTTCTGACGTCGGCCGGCATTGCCAGCGTGATTGTGGGCTTTGCGGCACAACGGTCCATCAGCAACTTGCTGGCGGGCTTTCAGATAGCCTTCACCCAGCCCATTCGCATCGATGATGTGCTGGTAGTGGAGGGCGAATGGGGCCGCGTGGAGGAAATCACGTTCACCTACGTCGTGCTCAGCATCTGGGACGAGCGCCGGCTGGTGCTGCCGCTCAATTACTTCATCGAAAAGCCCTTCCAGAACTGGACGCGCACCAGCGCCCGCCTCACCGGCACGGTCTTCCTCCAAACCGATTACACCGTGCCCGTCGACGCCCTGCGCGCCGAACTGCGCCGTCTGCTGGAAGCCAGCCCGCTCTGGGACGAGCGGGTGTGCGTGCTGCAAGTGACGGACTCCAAGGAGCGCACCCTGGAGCTGCGCGCCCTCGTGAGTGCCGCCAACGCCAGCGCGCTGTGGGACCTGCGCTGCGCGGTGCGCGAGGGGCTGGTGGCGTTTTTGCAGCGGCAGTATCCAGAGAGCTTGCCGCGCACGCGGGCCGAGGTGGCCGGGCCACCGGAGATAGGCGCGGCTACTTAGCGGCGGGCTTGGAGGCGGAAAAGGGCGCGTCTTCGGCGGCGGTGCCGCGGGTGGTGGCGGGCGCGGGCACCATATCAAAATCCAGCGTAGCGCCTTGCTGCAAGGCCGCGTGGCTGAGCCAGTTGTGGCCGTAGGGCTGGCCATTGAGCTTTAGCTGGCCGATGTAGCGGTTGGCGGCGCTGTTGGCGGGGGCGCTCAGCACCACGTCGTGGCCGTTTTCGAGGTGCAGGGTGGCTTTGGGGAAGAGCGGTGCGCCGAGCACGTACTGGTCCGAAGCCGGGCACACGGGGTAGAAGCCCAGGGCCGAAAACACGTACCAGGCCGAGGTTTGGCCGTTGTCTTCGTCGCCGCAGTAGCCGTCGGGCGTGGGGCGGTAGAGGCGGTTCATGGTTTCGCGGGCCCAGTACTGGGCTTTCCAGGGCTGGGCGGCGTAGTTGTAGAGGTAGATGATGTGCTGGGCCGGCTGGTTGCCGTGGGCGTACTGGCCCATGTTGGCAATCTGCATCTCCCGAATTTCGTGGATGACCTCGCCATAATACGCTTCATCGAAGATGGGCGGCAGGGTGAACACCGAATCCAGCGTGGCCAGGAAAGGCCGGGGGCCGCCCATCAGGTTCATCAGGCCCTGCACGTCGTGAAACACCGACCAGGTGTAGTGCCAGCTGTTGCCCTCGGTGAAGGCATCGCCCCACTTGAAGGGGTTGAACGGGGTTTGGAAGGTGCCGTTCTGGTTGCGGCCGCGCATCAGGCCGCTCTGCTTGTCGAAGAGCTTGCGATAATTCTGGCTGCGCTGGGTATAGAGGGCAATTTCCTTTTTTGGGCGTTTCAGGGCCGTGGCCAGCTGCGCGATGGCGAAATCATCGTAGGCGTACTCGAGGGTGCGGGCGGCGCTTTCGTTGATTTTTACGTCGTAGGGCACGTAGCCGAGCTTGTTGTAGTAGCTCACGCCGGCGCGGCCCACGGCTTCGAGCGGGCCAGCGTTGTTGGCCCCGTGCGTCAGGGCCTGGTAGAGGATGTTGATGTCATAGCCGCGCCCGCCTTTGAGGTACGCCTCGGCCACCACGGAAGCGGAGTTGTTGCCCACCATGATGTTGCGGTAGCCGGGGCTGCCCCACTCCGGCAGCCAGCCGCCCTCGCGGTAGGCATTGGCCAGGCCGGCCTGAATTTCGGCATTCACCGACGGATACATCAAGTTCAGCAGCGGAAACAAGGCCCGGAACGTGTCCCAGAACCCGGTATCGGTGTAGAGAAAACCGGGCTGCACCTGGCCATTATACGGGCTGTAGTGCACCGGCTGGCCGGCCGCGTCCAGCTCATAAAACTTGCGCGGAAACAGCAGCGAGCGGTACAGGCAGGAATAAAACGTGCGCTGCTGCTCGTCGGTCCCGCCCTGGATTTCGACCCGACCCAGGGCTTTGTTCCAGGCCTCGCGGCCTTTTTGCTTCACTGTTTCGAAGTCGTCGGACCCGATTTCCAGCAGGTTGCGCTCGGCCTGCTCCGGGCTGATGAACGAGGACGCCACGCGGGCCTGCACCTGCTCGCCCCGGCCGGTGCGGAAGCTGACGACCGCGCCCGCGTGGGCGGCCGTGAGCTCGGTGCCGGTGCTGGTCAGGGTTTTATCGTTGAATAAATGGGTGGCCGTGAACGGGCGGTCGAACTCGACGACGAAGTAGTTTTTGAAGTTGGCGGGCACGCCGCCCCGGTTTTTGGTGGTGTAGCCGATGATGCGGTTCTGGGCCGGCAGCAGCTTCACAAAAGAGCCTTTGTCGAGGGCGTCGAGCAGCACGTAGGCGCTGTCGGTTTTGGGGAAGGTGAAGCGGAACCGCACGGCGCGCTCGGTGGGGGCCAGCTCGGTGGTAATGTTGTAATCGGCCAGGTACACGCTGTAGTAGTAGGGCCGGGCGATTTCAGATTTGTGCGAAAACCAGCTGGCCCGCTCGTCCTCCCCCACCCTGATTTTGCCGGTGCCGGGCATGAGCACGAATTGCCCGTAGTCGTTCATCCAGGGCGAAGGCTGGTGCGTCTGCTTGAAACCGCGGATTTTATCGGCCCCGTACTGGTAGGCCCAGCCGTTGCCCATTTTGCCAGTTTGGGGCATCCAGCAGTTCATGCCCCAGGGCCGCGAAATGGCGGGGTAGGTATTGCCGTTCGAGAGGTCGGGCTTGGAATCGGTGCCCATGAGCGGGTTCACCAAATCGGCGGGCGCGAGGGTTTGGGCCGAGGATTGGGCGGCGCCGAACAGCGCAAGCAACAGAACCAGAAGTAGCCGGAGGGACATAGGCGGGCGGTAAAACAGTTTGAAGCGCGCAAAGTAGCGCGGACTCTGTAGTCCGCGAGTGGATTGGTTGACTCGCGGACTACAGAGTCCGCGCTACTGCGCATCCGCCTTGTGCAGCAGGCGCACCACCAGGCCCGTCCAGCCGGTTTGGTGGCTGGCGCCGAGGCCGTGGCCGTCGTCGCCGTGGAAGTATTCGTGGAAGAGCAGGTTGTCCTGGAAGTGTGGGTCGGTCTGGTGGATTTCGGTGTTGCCGTGGGCGGGGCGGCGGCCGTTTTCATCCTTGAGAAAGAGGCGGGCGAGGCGGCCGGAAAGCGCATCGGCTACCTGGGCCAGGGTGTGCAGCTGGCCCGAGCCGGTGGGGTATTCTATCGTGAAATCGTCGCCGTAGTAGGTGTGGTAGCGCTGCAGCGACTCGATAATCAGGTAATTGACCGGAAACCAGACCGGCCCGCGCCAGTTGGAATTACCGCCGAACATGTCCGACTCCGCCTCGCCGGCCACGTAGGACACGGAGAAGCTGTCCTCGTCGCCGACGTGGTAGTGGTAGGGATGGTCGAGGTGGTAGCGGGAGAGCGAGCGGATGCCGAATTCGGAGAGGAATTCGGTTTCATCCAGCATGCGGGTGAGGATGCTGCGCAGGCGCTTGCGACGCATGAGGCCCATGAGGTGGCGAGTAGCCTGGCCGGGCACTTCCCAGCGGCTCACCAGTTCGGCCAGGCGCGGGCGGCGCTTGATGAGGGCCAGGGCGCGGGCGTGGAATTCGGGCACGGTGGCGAGCAATTCATCATCGATGACTTCGACCGCGAAGAGCGGGATGAGGCCCACCATGGAGCGGATGCGCAGGCGGGTGCGCGAGTCGTCGGGAGCGTGCAGCACATCGTAGTAAAACCTGTCCTCATCGTCCCAGAGGTTGAAATGGCCGCCGCCCCCGCGCGTCATGGCATCGGCGATGTGGAGAAAGTGCTCGAAGAACTTGACGGCCATTTCCTGGTACACGGGCGTGGTTTGGGCCAGCTCCAGGGCCATGCGCATGAGGTTGAGGGAGAACATGGCCATCCAGCTGGTGCCGTCCGATTGCTCGATTTTGCCGCCGGTGGGCAGCGGGGCCGAGCGGTCGAACACGCCAATGTTGTCCATGCCCAGGAAGCCGCCCTCGAAGATGTTGCGCTCGTCGCGGTCCTTGCGGTTTACCCACCAAGTGAAGGTCATCACCAGCTTCTGGAACACGGCTTCGAGGAAGGCGGTGTCGCCCTGGCCGTCGTGCAGCTTGCGGTCCATCTGGTACACGCGCCAGGTGGCCCAGGCATGCACGGGGGCGTTCACGTCGCTGAAATGCCACTCGTAAGCGGGCATCTGGCCGTTGGGGTGCAGGTAGCCGTCCTGGCAAAGCAGGCGGAGCTGCTGCTTGGCAAAGTCGGCATCCACCATGGCCAGGGGCAGGCAGTGAAAGGCCAAATCCCAGGCGGCGTACCAGGGGTATTCCCACTTGTCGGGCATCGAGACGATGTCGGCGTTGTGCAGGTGGCGCCAGGTGGCGTTGCGGCCTTCGAGGCGCTCGGGCGGCGGCGTAGGGCGGGCGGGGTCGCCGTCGAGCCACTGGCTGACGTCGTAGTAATAGTACTGCTTGCTCCAGAGCATGCCGGCGAAGGCCTGGCGCTGCACATTGCGGGCGTCGGCGTTGGTGAGGCCCTCTTGGATGCAGTTGTAGAACTCATCGGCCTCCTGCCGGCGCAGAGCAAATAGCTGGTCGAAATCAGCGAACGGGGCGGCGTGCTCGGGCTGACTGAGGCGCAGCCGTACGGTTTGAGGCCGGCCGGGCTCGACCACAAACTGGTAGCGGGCGGCGGCCTTGGTGCCGTGCTGGGCGGGGTTCACGGCCGTGGTCTGGCCCTCCACGATGTATTCGTTGATGCCGTCTTTGAAGTAGCGGCCGGCCTTGTTTTTCTTCTTGCGCTTCTTGCCGAAGAGCGTGGGACTGGTTTCGTTTTCGCAGAAGAGCAGCTCGGCGGGCTGGTCACAGTAGAGCTGGTAGCGGCCAAGGTCGCGGTGCTCGGCGGCCATCGCATCGGGCTGAATGCGGCGGATTTCGGGGCGGTGGTCGTCGTAGCCCAGCGTCCAGGTATTGCGAAACCAGAGCTGGGGCAGCACCGTGAGCGGCGCGGCTTCGGGACCGCGGTTGTGGATGGTGAGCTGGACGAGGATGTCCTGCGGACCGGCTTTGGCGTATTCAATGAAGACGTCGAAATAGCGGTTTTCGGCGAAGATGCCGGTGTCGAACAGCTCAAATTCGGGCTCCTGGCGGGTGCGAGCAGCGTTTTCGGCCCGCAATTCCTCATAAGGGAAAGCGGCCTGCGGGTACTTGTAGAGCATCCGCATGTAGGAGTGCGTGGGGGTGCTGTCGAGGTAGTAGTACTGCTCTTTCACGTCCTCGCCGTGGTTGCCCTGGCCGTTGGTGAGGCCGAAAAGACGCTCCTTGAGCTGGTTGTCGGCCCCGTTCCAGAGGCCGATGGCAAAGCAGAGGCGCTGCTGGTCGTCGGAGAGGCCGCCGAGGCCTTCCTCGCCCCAGCGGTAGGCGTAGGCGCGGGCGTGGTCGTGGGTGATGTAGTTCCAGGCGTCGCCGTGGGGGCTGTAGTCTTCGCGCACGGTACCCCACTGGCGCTCGGTGAGGTAAGGGCCAAATTGCTTCCAGTTAGCAGTTTTCTCGCGGGCTTCGGCGAGTCGTATTTGTTCTTGCATAGCAGGTCGGGGCGAGCAGGGCCGGGCGCGAAAAACGCGGCGCGGGCGCTACTGGCGAGGTTAGCGGGAAATCGGGCTTACGGGATTGGGCGGGCGGGCGGCCATGTAGCACGGACTTTAGCTTCGCTGACTTTCAGTTGTAGTCCGCGCTACAGCGACCGCATCAGCCGGATGCCGCCATACGCGTAGCCGTTCAGATTCAGCCCCTGCACGGGCACCATGGAAACGCCCGTGCCGTGCAGCCGCTTATAGAAATGCAGCGTCACCAGGCCCACCGCCGCCCCTACCCCCACGCCCACGGCCGAATCGGTGAAGCGCTGCGGGGGCACGTTGGCGGGGTCGAAAACCGTGTCGTTGCGGTGCAGGCGGGGCACTACTACGCCCACGGTGGCCCCCACGGCGTAGCCCACCAGGTTATCAGACAGGAAGTGCTTGCCGGCCCGAATGCGGAAGTAGGCCACCACGGCGGGCACGGCGGCAGCGGTGCCCCACACGTAGGGTTCGGCTTTGGAGCCGGGGTTGAAATCGTGAAAAACCTGGGCGGCGAAGAAGGTGGCGGTGGCCGTGTGGGCGGTGTGCCCGCCAAAAAACGAATCGGTGGCCACGGGGCCGTGGCGCAGCTCGCCGCCCTCGGGGCCGTAGAGGTAGGGCCGGTAGCGGTACACCGTGCCCACAGTGAGGGTGAAGAGGGCGGCGGTGCTGCTCAGGGTTTCGAGGTAGAGGCCAGCCACCTGCCCGTAGCGGCCGTGCACGTTGGGCTGGAAGGCCAGCAGGGCGGGCACCAGCGCCAGGGTGCCGTAACAAAAGCCGTCGCTCACAAGCTGGGCGCGGGGGCTGAACCGGCCCGCCGAAAACCGGTCGAGGGCCGGGATATTGGCGGGGTCCAGGGCGGCCAGGTCGGCGTCGGTGGCGGTGTGCTTGTGCTGCACCAGCAGCAGCCCGGTGCCGCTGAGGCCCAGCAGCCCGGCCGTGAGGGGGGCCTCCACGGCGAAGCGGGTGGTGTAGGGCGAGGGGGCCTGCTGGGCGCGGGCGGCGGGGCCGGCGCTCAGCCACAGGGCGCCGGCGAACACGAGCGGCGGACAGGACTTCATGGAGCGAAGGTGGGACTTATTGCTGGGAATCAGCTCAACAGCTTCAATACCTACCTATACTCCGTTCTCGAACCTCACGGATAAGAACATTAAGGCCGGCAACGCCCTCTGGGAATACATCGTGGACGTGCTGGGCACGGGCGCGCTCATGTACAAGGAAACTACAAGGAAACGAATCCGAAAAAAGCAAAAACCTACACCGTGGCGACGCTGCTCAAGCGCATGCGCAACGAGCACAGCGGCGGGGAAGAGGGGGCGTAAGCGGGTTGGAATGGAAAACAAACGGCCCCGCTGCGGTTGCAGCGGGGCCGTTTGTTTTGACTACCCTAGATAGGTGGACTTGGCAGAAACTGCCAAGCCACCTACAGCACCTCGCTCCTCCCAAATTATAAAAATATCATTTGTGGAAGACTAGGGAGTTGCTTTGTTAACGAAGTAGAGGGTTAGGCTGTCTCTTTGCATTTGATTTAATTGTCATGGTTTGCCCATCACAGTTTTCAAACAATTCATTTCGCCACTCTACACCGTTGAAATCAGTCAGGTCATTGGATTCAAGACCTTGGAAATAACGTTTTTCGTTGTGAATCAACCCAAATGAACGTGCACTTAAGTTACGGTACAAACCTACTAACTGCGGTGCACCTCCGCAAGTTTTATTTTTAGTATTGATTAGAAACTCATAGAAGCAATGAAATACTGCCCTACTTACTTTGCCATCACCAATATTATATCTCAGATATCTATCCAAGAACTCTTCATCTCCTGAGCCAATTACAAATATTTTTTCTGAATAACCTTTAAAATCAGAATTTTCGACCGTCCATTGACCAGTCGTCTTTAACCAGCGGATTTTTCTACAAAAGAAATTCTTATCAGATATTCTTGAAGCATGTATTATTTGAATACTATCATTTACAATATCTTTAACTTGACTAGGATACTGTTGGAATACCTGTTTTATTTTATTGTAAAACGCATTAAATTTTTCTTCAAAATCCCACGCTTCATTGAACAACATTCCTGAATCAATAATATTGACAATCTGATTCAAAACAATCGATGGAAATAGAACGTCACCAGAGTAAGCAAATATATCAGGGTAGTTCACACAGCCGAAGACCTTCCTTGCATAATCGAAAGACGAACCGTTACGCCAACTAATTCTACTATCTGACAACAAATAAATGGATGATGGGCCTCGAGAGTCATATGCAATCCAAGATACTACTAAGGTCATGTTTATTAAATTAGATACTGTGGGTTCAAAAGACTCTATCAGCTGTACACATTTTCGCAGTTACTAATTTCTAATCATACGGCCATCATATTTATCGTGACATGATTTACATAGCAATAGCACACTGTGTCTGCTATGACGCCTTCTCAACTCTTGTTCAGCTTCAAACAAATCTAAGCAACCATTCTTAGCCAGCAAATTAAAGACTTCTTCAACAATCTGCGCTCTAGACAATGTTGATACGTGAGCCGCTTCAAGTTGCTGCTCTCCCCTAAATTCACACGGCTCTTCTGGAACACCTTCGCATTGATTATTTGCTTCCATTTTCCATGGTTTTGAAACACTCTGAACAAGGTTCCGAACAAACGGCCCCATGTAACGTTTGAATTCCTCAATTGTACCGACAAATTTTGCCATGGCCGTAGCTTTTTGCATTCACTTAAGAAAAGTGCCACTAATCTATTAAGAGCAGCCCTAAGCTACACCAGTTTCTCAAGAAGCAGCTAAGGGGCGCAAGGCTAGCAGGGGCCGTGAAACACCGCAACTACCAGCGGCCAGCGCTGCACTAGGGACACAAAAAAAGCCCTGCCGAGCGGCAGGGCTTTTTCATTTTCCGGCAATAGCTTATTTCAGCGAGATGCCTTGGACGGCCATGGCCTGTTCGGCCTTGGCTTGGTTGGCTAGGTACTCGGCGTGCTGGGCTTCGGTGCGCTTGCTGCCGAGGCTGGCGTAGTGCTCGCGCAGTTTGTCGGCGGGCATATCGGTGCCGTAGGACGGGGTGCCGGGCTGCTGCCGCCACGACTCGTGCAGGGTGCCGGCGTCCACGGCGTCGAAGCCCAACTCTTCTACCAGGGCCATTACTTTTTGCTTGGCCGCGGCATCGTCGCCGGCTACGGGCAGGGCAATGCGGCCGGGCGTGCCGGCGGGCACGCCCTTGTTCTGGAGGTGGTCGGCGTAGATGTTGTTGAACACCTTCACTACAGGGCGGCCCAGGTGCTGCTGCACCCACTCGCTTTCCGTGAGGTCGCCGGTTTCGAGCTCGGCGATTTTGCCGTCGCGCAGCATGGGGTAGTAGTTGCTCGTGTCAATGATGGGCACCTCGGCCGGCACGCCCGCGAAGAGGTCTTTGGGCAGGTCGGGAATGTTTTTCAGCGGGATGGTGACTACGATGAGGTCGGCGCCCTTGGCCGCTTCTTCGGCGGTGACGGGGGTAGCGCCGGTTTTCTGGGCCACATCGCCCAGCGTTTCAGGGCCGCGCGAGTTGGCGATTTTAACCGAGTGGCCGAGGCTGACGAGCCGCACGGCGAGGGCGCTGCCGATGTGGCCGGCTCCGATGATTCCAATGTTCATACTGTGAAAGTTTAGGAGGTTCGTACGGCCACGAATTGCGGCCGCAGGTAGCTAAACAGCTTCGGCGGCAACTTGCTTTTTCTGGCGGATAATTGCCAGTGAGGAAGGCTATAAAAACGTCATGCTCATCTGGCGAACCCCGCCTCTACTCCCTACTGCATCGAAGGAATCTTCGCGCCGCGCTCGCGGGCCACGTCCTGGGCTAGCTCGTAGCCGGCATCGGCGTGGCGGAAGATGCCCATGCCGGGGTCGGCGGTGAGGACGCGGCGCAGGCGCTCGGCTTTTTCGGGGGTGCCGGTCGCTACTATCACCATGCCGGAGTGGGTCGAGTTGCCGATGCCCACGCCGCCGCCGTTGTGCAGGCTCACCCAGTCGGCGCCGCTGGCGCAGTTGGCCAGGGCGTTGAGCAGGGGCCAGTCGGCCACGGCGTCGGAGCCGTCCTTCATGCCTTCGGTTTCGCGGTTGGGCGAGGCCACCGAGCCGCAGTCGAGGTGGTCGCGGCCGATGACGATGGGAGCCGAAACTTCGCCCCGCGCCACGAGGTCGTTGATGACGAGGCCGAATTTCTCGCGCTCGCCGTAGCCCAGCCAGCACACCCGCGCGGGCAGGCCGATGAAGGGCACTTTGGCCTGGGCCTTCTCAATCCAGCGGGCCAGCAGCTTGTTGTCGGGGAAGGTTTCGAGCAGGGCGCGGTCGATGCGCAGAATGTCGGCCGGGTCGCCGCTGAGGGCGGCCCAGCGGAAGGGCCCCTTGCCCTCACAAAACAGCGGGCGAATGTAGCCAGGCACGAAACCGGGGTACAGAAACTGGCCGTTTTCGTCGCGCACGTTCAGGCCGCCTTTTTCGGCCTGGCCGCGCAGGTTGTTGCCGTAGTCTACGGCGATGGTGCCGCGCCGCTGCATCTCCAGAATGGCCTCCACGTGCTTCACGATGGACGCCAGGGCCTGGCGCTTGAACTCTTCGGGGTTGGCTTCGCGCAGGGCCAGCACCTCCCCTATTTCGCCTTCCGGGATGTAGTCCATCAGGTCGTGGGCCGAGGTTTGGTCGGTCACGATTTCGGCCTGGAAGCCCAGCTCCAGCAGGCGCGGCAGGATGGTGGCCGCGTTGCCGGTGAGGCCGACGGACCATCCTTTGCCGTCGGCTTTGGCGCGTTCGCAGAGCTCCAGGGCGTGGGTGAGGTCGCGGGCCTGCTCGTCCACGTAGCCTTCGCGCACCTTCTGCTTCACCCGCTCGTCAATCGGCTCGATGACGAGGCAGGCGCCGTCGTTCATGGTCACGGCCAGGGGCTGGGCGCCGCTCATGCCGCCCAGGCCGGCCGTGAGGGTAATGGTGCCGCGCAGGCTGCCGCCGAAATGCTGGTCGGCCATGGCGGCAAACGTCTCATAAGTGCCCTGCAAAATGCCCTGGGTGGCAATGTAAATCCAGGAGCCGGCCGTCATCTGGCCGTACATCATCAGGCCCATTTTATCCAGCTCGTCGAAGTATTCCTGGGTGCTCCAGGCGGGTACGAGGTTGGAGTTGGCGATGAGCACGCGGGGGGCGTGGGGCCAGGTTTTGAGCACACCCACAGCCTTGCCCGATTGCACGAGCATGGTTTCGTCGGCTTCCAGTTCCTTCAGCGTTTTCACAATGGTCTGGTATTCCTTCCAGTTGCGGGCGGCGCGGCCGGCACCGCCGTACACAATCAGCTCATCGTAGACCAGCGAAACGGCGGGGTCCAGGTTGTTTTCCAGCATCCGCAGAGCGGCTTCGGCTTCCCAGGTTTTGCAGCGCAGCTCGGTGCCGTGCTTGGCCTTCACGGTTTCTTCGGGCTTGAACTCGTAGAACATCGGGCGCTTGCCGTCGTGCTTGGGCAAGGGCGCGCCGGTGGCGGTGGAGAGAGAATTGGCTTCGAGGTTGAGCTCGGGCGTTTGGGTGGCGAGGGTCATTGGGTGGGTTTTTGGGTGGTGCGGCGAAGATAGGAAAGTGGCGATAAGCAACGGCACCGAACGCTAATTTTACCGGTTGTAGGGGCGGGGTTGTCCCCGGCAGGGCTTGTCCCCGCCCCTACAACGTTCAATCACTCCCCATGAGCACCGACTATAAACCCATCGACTGCAACTTCTACGACCTGCTGGAAGCCGCCGCTACCCAGCGCCGGCGCGTTGATTTGCAATACTTCAACGACTTGCGCCAGCTCTGCCTCGGTTCCGGTGTCATCGACACGCTTTTCATCCGCGACAAAGTCGAATTCATGCGCCTGAAATCGGGCGAAGAAATTCGGCTCGACCACCTCATCCGGCTCGACGACACCCCCGCGCCGCTCTACGCCGACTACCCCGATTTCAGCTGCGGCTGCTAAATACCACGGAGAATCAGGCTGCGGCGGCGGGCAATGTCATCGTTAATTCCGTGAACTGGCCTTCCTCGCTTTCCAGGGTGAAGGTGCCGCCGTGGCCTTTCGTGATGATGTCGTAGCTCATCGACAAGCCCAGGCCGGTGCCTTCGCCGGTGGGCTTGGTAGTAAAAAACGGCTGAAACACCTTTTGCTTCAAGGCGTTCGGCACACCGATGCCGTTGTCCCGGATGTGGATTTCGACCCGCTGCCCCGCCCGCTTCGTGCTGACGCTCACCTCGGGCTGGTAGCCGGCGGGGTGGCCTTCCTGCTTTTTCTGCACCGCGTAGAAGGCATTGCTGAGCACGTTCAGCAGCACCCGGCTCACCTCCTGCGGCACGGCCAGCACGCGCCCCAGGCGGGGGTCGAGATGGGTGGTAAGGCGGGCCTGAAACGTCTGGTCCTTGGCGCGGGCGCCGTGGTAGGCCAGCTGCGCGTACTCCTCGGTCAGGGCGTTCAGGTCGACGGATTCCTTCTGGCCCGTGCTGGTGCGGGCGTGCTCCAGCATGCCGCGCACGATGGCGGAAGCGCGGCTGCCGTGCTGCCTGATTTTTTCAAGGTTTTGCTGCACGTCGTCCAGCAGGTCCTGCTCCAGGGCGGGGTCGCGGGGCTGCTGGTGCTGGCACTCGCGCAGCTCGGCCACCAGCTCGTTGCTGACTTCCGAGAAGTTGTTGACGAAGTTGAGCGGGTTCTGAATCTCGTGGGCGATGCCGGCCGTGAGCTCGCCCAGGCTGGCCATTTTTTCGGATTGGATGAGCTGGGCCTGGGTGGCTTTCAGCTCGGTCAGGGTGTGTTGCAGGGTTTCCTTCTGCTCGCGCAGCTGGCGGTTGGCCACCCGCCGGGCGCGGTTGGTGCGGATGAGCACAAACGCCACGCCAGCCAGCAGCGCAATGCAGGCCACCAGCGCCACCACAAATTGCTGCTGCCGGCGGGCGGCCTGCTCGCGCACCAGCCGCTGCCGGGTGAGCCGCTGAATCTGGGCTTCTTTTTTCAGCAGGTTTTGCTTGTATTCCAGCGCGGCCAGGCGGCGGGTGGTGGCCTCCATGGTCAGGCTGTCCTTGTAGGCGCTGTACTGCAGAAAGTAGCGGTAGGCCTGGGCGTAGTCGCCCTCTTTGGCGTAAGCCTGGCTGAGGGCCTGGCTGCTGTCGCGGCGCTTGCGGCGGGCGGCCAGCTGGCGCACCACCTGCGGCGGGCTGGGCTCACGAATGAGCAAGGTATCGAGCCAATGGTCCATCCGGCCCAGCTCCACCCGGATATCGTGGCCGTGCCAAGGCGCCTGCATGGGCAGCTCCGCCCCTTTGGCGGCCGCCCCCAGCCTTCCCCGCACCCGCTGTTTTTCGAGCCGGGCAATGGCCGCAGCATCAAAAGGGCTAAACTCGCTGTCTTTCAGAATCCGAACTACTTTCGGCCCGGGCGCGCTGCGGCCCATGGCCTCGCCCAGGGCTCCCAGCAGCGGCCCATACGCCCCGGCCGCCGGGGGCGCCAAGCGGCCGGAGCGCCGCTGGAGCCGGCTGATTTGGTTCATGGCCCAGCCGGCTTCTTTCAGGTCGCGCAGCTGCCCGGCCAGCGCTTCGGCTTGCTTCAGCAGCGCGTCGGCCTGCGGGGATTCCTCCTGCAACTGCAAGCTCGCCAACTGAGCCAGGGCCACCACCTGGCCGGGCAGGTACCCCAGCCGGCGGGCCTCGGCAAGCAGCGAATCCGTCGCCTCGGCCGAGGTGACGGGCACACTCAGCGCCGCCCTTAGCCGCAGCACTTCTTTCGGCAAAGGCATGGGCGCACGTGGGGGCACCGGCGGCCGTTCGGTGCTGTCGGCATCGGGCACGTCCTGCGCTCGCGCGGGAATTCCCCTCAGCCCCAGCATGAGCATCAAAAGAAACCAGCCACTAACGCGACGAAGCTGCTGCATGGGAAGGAGCGCGAAACGCGCCTGAATAAACCTACACGCTATTACCAGTAAATATATTAATTTATATTTTCTTGTATTTTGCGTCGTAGAAGCGGTTCCCGGGCGGTGGCCGCTAGTCCCGCTCCTGGTCCACGCTGATGCCGCCGTTGGTGGTCACGGCGCGCACCGGGGCGCCGCCCTGGCCGAGGCTGGCTTCCACTTCCTTGTGGAACATGCCCGATTTCGTCACCGGCAGCTCGGTGCGGATGCCGCCCATGTTGGTGCTGGTGTAGAGCCGGGCCGAATACGTGCGGGGCAGCTTCCAGTGGATGCCGCCGTTGGTAGTGCTCACGTCCAGGCCTTTGCCGTCCCACTTGCTGCCCGTGAGGGTGATGTTGACGCCGCCGTTGGTGGTTTCGCCTTTCACCTGGCCGCCCAAATTGGCGAGGTTCACGCCGCCGTTGGTGGTTTCGAAGGTGATGGCCGCGTTGAGGTTATCGAGGCTGATGCCGCCGTTCACGGTGTTGAGGGCCAGGGCGGTGGTGCGGGGCACGAAAATTTCGTAGCTCACGCTCCAGTTCTTGTCTTGGTTGGGGTCGGTGGCGCGCAGGGTGTTGTTGGCGGTGCCAATGGTGATGCGCTTGACGCGGGCCGTGGCCTCTTGTTCCGAAGTGGCCCAGGCCTGCACGCGGGCGCGGATGCGGACATTGGGCCCGTCCCAGCCGTGAACGGTGATGCCGCCGTTGGGGTCGGCGTTTACGCTCAGGGGCTGGCCGGCGGGGGCGCTCATGGTCAGGTCGCGGGTTTCGCAGAAGCCTTTCATCAGCTTGTCGCCCCGGTTCCAGGAGTTGTTTTCGCAGGTGGTTTTGAACTGGGGCTCGGTCGTTTGGGCGGTGGCGGCGAAGGTGCCGCACACCAGAGCGAGTGCAGAAATCAGGTTTTTCATGGGGTTGGGAAATGAAGATTGGAATGACGAAAAAAAGATGCGCTACGAGCCGGGCCAGTTGCCTGCGGAGGCGGCCAACACGATGATTACCGGGCTTTGGCCGATACGTTACATGGCCCAGCCAAACTATTTTTTACCCGGCCAACAAGGCGCTCACGGAGCCGAAAACATATCCCGACGGGGAAATCTGCGTACAGATTTGCTCCACCAACCTTTTCCCCTGCCCCATGGATACTGTAGCCGCCGGCGTCACCCAGCTTCGCATTCAGCGCTTTGTCAACGTTTATTTCGTCGAAACCGGCACCCCCGGCGAGTGGGTGCTCATTGATACCGGCCTGCCCGGCAGCATGAAAACCATCCTCGCGGCCGCCAATAAGCTCTTCTACCCCGGCTCCCACCCTGAGGCCATCATCCTCACCCACGGCCACCTCGACCACCTGGGCTCGGCCAAGGAACTGGCCGACCACTGGAATGTGCCCGTCATCGTGCATCCGCTGGAGCTGCCCTACGTGACCGGCCAAGCCCTGTACCCGCCCCGCGACCCCACCGTGGGCGGCTCGCTGGCCTTCATGAGCCGCTTCTTCCCTACTCAGCTGCCCAACCTGACCGACCGCGTGCAGGCCCTCGACGCCGACGACCCCAGCACGCCCTTCCTCATGAATTGGAAGTGGTTTCATGTGCCCGGCCACGCGCCCGGCCAGCTGGCCTTCTTCCGCGAAGCCGACCGCGTGCTGATTGGCGGCGACGCCTTCGCCACCACCGACCACGACTCGGTGCCGGCCGTGCTGCTGGGCGTGCCCAAAATCAGCCGCGCCGGCACGCCGTTCAACTACGATTGGGAGGCCGCGCGCAAGTCCGTGCAAACCCTGGCCGCGCTGGAGCCCAATGCCATCGGCTGTGGCCACGGCCCGGTTATCACTGGCCCGGAGGCGGCCACTGGCCTGCACCAGCTGGCCGATAATTACCCCATTCCCACCCACGGCCGCTACGTAAATGAGCCGGCGCGCACCGATGCCAGCGGCGTGGAGCACCTCCCGCCCGCTCCCAAAGACACGCTGCCGCTCAAAGCCGCCATCATCGGCGGTAGCCTGCTGGCGGCCGGCGCAGCGTGGCTGCTCACCGGCGGGCGGCGCAAAACCAAGAAGTCAAAAGCTTACAAGAAGGCCTACAAAGCCGCCAAAAAATCGGGCAGCTATAAGTCCTTTACTCCCCCACCGCTCTACCGGGGTGGCGTGGGAAGCTAAACGCAGCTAGTTTTTCAACTGCCCCGCCACGCCCGTCAAATAGGCGGTGATGATGGTGGCGGCTAAGCGGGCGGTCTGGTTGTCGCGGTCGTAGAGCGGATTCAGCTCCACGATTTCGAACAGCCGGACCGCTTCTTTTTGCCCGGCCAGAAACGCGGCTTCAACTGCCTGCCGGGGCGTAAAACCATCGGCGCTGGGGGCCGAAACGGCCGGGGCGAAGGCTTCGGCGCAGCCATCAATGTCGAAGCTCACGAAGGCGGGGCCAGCCGTAGCGGCGCGTTGCAGGGCACGGCTAACGTACAGCTCCATGCCCGCCTCTTGCACATGGGCCAGGGGCACGATATGAGCCTGCTGCTGGTGCAGAAACTCAATATCTTCCCGGGTATTGAGGTTGGAATGCAGACCAATTTCGGTGAACCGCTCGCCCGGCAAAACCCCCTCGCGCAGCAGCCGCCCAAACGGCGTGCCGCTGCTGATTTCGGCCTTGTCTTTCACGTCGGCGTGGGCATCGAAATTGATACCGCCCACCGGCTGCCCGTCATTCGCATCAAACAGGCCACGCACAGTGGAGTAGGTGCCGTCGTGCGAGCCGCCCAGCACCACCACGCGCGGGTACTGGCGCAGCAGCTGGCCCAGCCGCTCCCGGATGTGGGCGTGGTTCCGGGCGTGGTCGGGGTGGCGCAGGGCAAGGTTACCGGCATCGGCAATACGCAGATTATCAAGGCTGATATCGTGCTCCAGGTTGTAGGTTTTGTGGTAGCGGCGCAGCTCGCGGCGCATGGCGGCGGGGGCACCGGCCGCACCCGCCCGGCCGCCTTCCAGCACGGTACCGAAATCGAGGGGCAGGCCCACGAGGCAGACGTCGGCTTCGGGCAGTTCGGCGGCGGGGCGGATGAGGTCGCGAAGGAATGTAGGCATGGGGCCAAAAGTACGGAACCGGCCTGACGGGGCAGCCGGAGCGGCACTTCCGGACTACTGCCGCGAATAGGCCATGCCGTTGAAATTGAACAACGTGACCTTGCCTTTGCCGTCGCCCACCGGGTAGGCCACGTCGCGCACCGTGTGGCCCTGCGCATCGGTGAGGGTCAGAAACCAGCCATCGAGCCGCCAGTGGCCGGCGTTGGCCGAGGTGCCCCCGGTTTCGGCCACGCTGCGGTCCGTCACGGAGGCAACAGTGGCTACGCCACTGCCCTGGTAAGTGCCGTCGGCCTTGAAGATGAGCGTTTTCGAAACCGTGGCCTGCCCCATCGCCGAAGCAACCGTGGAGGTACCGCCTTCAAATTTTCCCACCAGCTGGCTGGGGCTCTTGAACGAACCCACGGCCGAGAAAATGCTCGCCCCGCTCCAGCTGAAGCCGCCGCCGAGCATGTTCATTTCGGCTGTTTCGGGCTTGGGATAGCCGTTCCAGGCTATGGACAGCGTTTTGCCCGTCACCGAGTAGCGGCCCTTCGATTTGGCAGGCGTGGCGGCCAGCTCGGCCGCACTCAGGCCTACAGGGTTTTCGTAGGCCAGGCCATCGGGGCCGAAATAGTAACTCATGGTCATAAAGTTGCCCAGCACCGACTTCGTCACGAAAAACAGGCCCACCGGCTTATTGCCGACCATATGGCCGGCCACCGGCGCCGGGCCGGGTGCCACGGCCGAATGCGCCTGAGCACGGCCCGCACTTAATAAACTCAGCACGACGACACGAAAAATGAGGGGATGAAGCCGGAGCATAAGCGTAGGATTATAATTATCAGCAACTAAGCAGAACTGTTGGATTTCTAGCGGGCCGTGGTTTTGTAAGTAGTACCGTTGAAACGGAAGTAATAGGCCTTGCCCGTTTTTTCGTCCAGGCTGGTGGGAAAGGCCAGGTTGCGAATGGTGCCCTGCCCATCGGTCAGGGTCAGAAACCAGCCGTTCAGGCTCCAGCGGCCCGCTTGCCTGGAAGCCGACGAAACGTTGGTGACCGAGCCGGTATTCGCTTCCAGGTGCCCATCGGTGAGGTTGTCGCGGGTGAAGGTGCCGTCGGCCTTGAAATTGAGCGTGCGATACACCGCCAGCGAACTGGCGGTGACACTCACGGCGGCGTTGCGCCCCTCAAACGTGCCCAGTAGCTGCCGGGCACTGCTGAACGGCCCTACGCAGACGAACCCGCCGTTCCAGCTGAAGCCGGTTGGGTCGGAGTGGTAGTTGAAGGTTGAAGGCGGGCCGGCGGCCCAGCGTACCGTCATCTGGCTGCCATTCACCGCGTAGGTGCCGCGCAAACGGGGGTCGACGGCAGCCAGGCCCGCAGGCGAAAAATTGGCCGGGTCCACATACACCTCGCCGGCCGGCGTGAAGTAGTAAACTTTTTCATTATTAAACACATCCATAAAGAAAAACAAGCCTACCGGTCTACCGCCCGTGGTCCGGCCGGGCAAGGGTGCCACGACAGGCGCGAGCGCAGCGGCGGGGTTGGCGGCCGGCTGCACCCGGGCCGCAGCAGGTGCCGGGCCGGGTGCAGCCGGGCGTGGGACGGCAGCCGCTGGGCGCACGGCCGCACCAGGGGCCGCGCCGCCCACGGCATTCCGGCGGGCCAGTGCCTTGGTCATGCCGTCGGAGTCGTCCACGCTCATGTAGGCCTCATAAGCTTGCTGGTAGGCAGCGGCGGCAGCGGCTTTGTTGCCGGCGGCTTCCAGCTGCTGCGCTTTGGCAAAAACCGTTGCGCCGGGCGGGCCCTGGTAAGCGGGCTGAGCGGCAGCATTCATCAGGCCAAGGCTTAATAGGCCTAAGCTTAGCACGGCTGGCCGCCAAACGCTTCGGAAGGAAAGCTGGGCCGGGTTGGGTTGATATTGCATCTTTTCGGTTTTCGGCTTGCTTACAGGCGCTTGTAGGCCACGTTGTTGAAATAAAATCGCGTCACCTGCCCGGTTTTTTCGTTGGTTTCGATGGGGAACGCGACGCCACGTGTGGTGCGGCCGGCGGCATCGGTGAGGGTGAGCGTCCAGCCGGCCAGAGCCCAGCGGCCCGTCGCCTCGCCCGAGCTGCCGACGTGGGCATTGCTGCCACTGGTATTCGTGGTGAACGAGGAAGCGCTGCTGCCGCTGTAGCTGCCATCGGCCCGGAAGGTGAGGCCGCTCACGGCCGCCGCCGAGCCACTGCTGCTGCTCACCGAGTTGCCGCCCTCGAAGGCGCCCACCAGCTGCCGGGCATTGGCAAATGGCCCCATGCCCACGAAAATGCCCATATCCCAGGAAAAGGAGTTGGTGGAGGGATTCTCAAAACTGGCCTTTGAGGTGTTGCCATCGGCCCATTTCATCAGCAGCTGCCCGCCGGCCACGCTGTAGGTGCCGCGGGCGTTGGCGGGCAAGCCGGCCAGACTGGCCGGCGTGAAATCGACGGGGTTGTTGTACACCTGCCCAGCCGGCGTGAAGTAATAGGTAGCCTTTTCCAGCGAGTGAAACGCCATGATGTAGCGCGTCATGAAGAACAGGCCCACCGGCTTCCCTCCCACCACTTTGCCCGCCAATGGCGCGGCCGAAGCAACGGGCGGCGTGGAACAGGCCACGGCCGGCCCCGCCGCGGCGGCTCCTGGCCCGGCCCCAATCGAAAACACCGCGCCAAACAGCGCACCGCAGCGCACAGCGCTACGCCAAAAGACGAGGAGTTTCATGAGCTTGCCGGGGAGTAAAGTTTGCTAAATGCAATGAGCCATTTTTTTAAAAAACAATACCTTACCAGACAAGCTAGCTACCCAGCTTCACCGTGCCATCGTCGTTGAATGTGCGCTTCACGGACTCGGAGCCCTTCACCACCAGGCCAAATACTTCGCGGCCACCGCTGGCATCCTGGTTCAGTATCATGCTCAGCGACAGGGCGGGCTCGCTGTAGCCGAAGGTGCCGCCGTAGGTTACCGGCTTGCCTTTCGAATCGGTATAGGTGAACTCGATGTTCTTGCCCTTGATGGTGTACCGCCCCGTTTCGTCGAAGTGGTAGTTGCCGTAGGGCCCCGGAATTTGCAGCTTCTTCTCGTAGCTGCCCGCGGCCCCCAACGTGAGGGTGCCGCTTACCCCGCGCGTGTTGGTGGGCTGCTGGCTGTGAGCGGGGTCGTACACCAGGTACACCATGTAGGTATAGGTGCCGAAGAACTTGGGCGGCAACCCTGTGGGTGCCACCGACTGGGAAGCCGCCGGAGACCCGCCAGGCTTTTTTTTAGGCGCTACGGACTGGCAACAGGCCACACCAGCCATCATTGATAAGAGCAAGGTAATTAGCAACTTGTTCATAAAAATACAAGTAGGCAATACTGTTTAGTAATTAAGGAAATGCCGGCCTGAATACCCAAATTATTGAATAGCTGCGGTGCTGAAGCTTCGGTTAAGCGTCATTTTTGTGCGGCGTCGAATTAATCAGGCAGGGCGGCCAGGAAACAGCGGTGGTCTGCGGCCGCCAGTTTAGCAACCAGCCGCCCCAGACCACTACAGGAATTACTTGCGCGCCCCGGCTGGTAATCGGTAATCAGTCAGCCCGCGAATACAACACGGGAAAGAGGCAGGCTTTGCCAGTCCAGAGCCAGCTATTCGCTACTCAATTTCAATATCGGTGGCCACGTTGGCCTGCATCTCGTAGCCGGGCGGGATGGTGGCATCCTTGCCTTTTTTGAGCAAAAACAGCGGGCTCAGGGCCACGGCCAAGCCAATGGTAGCGCCCTTGGTGTCGCTGCCGGCCTGGCCCACGGCGTTGCTGCTCAGGGGCACCATCTGGCCGTCCACGGCCTGCACCACGCTGGGCTTGATGCTCAGGCTGCCTTCCTTGCCCATGCCTTTGCGATGTTCGGCCCCCACTACCTGGGCGCTGCCGGCGGCCCCGGCCTTAATTACGGTGCGGCCCTTTATCACTACATCGAACTTCACGCGCAGCGAAACGCTTTGGCCTACTTGGGCATCTTTTGAAGAAAGCGGGCTGGTGGTTTCAAGGACCACTAAGGTGCCGGTTTTGAGCACGGTAGGCTTGGGCGCTTCGGCCCGGCCGGCCAGGGCCAGCAGCATGAAGGCCGGCACCATCATTTTGGAGCGGGTAAGGGAAGGGAACATAGAGCAGGAAAAAGAGTGAAACAGTGGGCAGAACCAGTGTAAATGCCCGTTATTGGCACAAAAAGTAGCCGCGCGCTACCTTGCGTCGATAACAAAGTCGAGTAAGGCCCGCGGAAAGTCGACGTACTTGCCACGTAGTCGATAAACCGTACGCCGCGGTGCTCGCTTCTCGCTCATGCTCGCTTCTCACCCCGCCCCCTTCAGCTGCCTGGTTCTCGACGACGACCTGCTGGTGCGCGACCTGGCCGCCGGCTTCGTGGAGCAAATTCCCTCCCTGGCGCTGGCCGGCAGCTACGACGACCCACTGCCCGCCTTCGAGCACCTGGCCCGCACGCCCGTCGACCTGCTCATCACCGACATCGAGCTGCCCCGCCTCAACGGCCTCGACCTGGTGCGTGCCTTGCGCCAGCCGCCGCTGGTCATATTCATGACCTCGCACCCGCAGTACGCCCTGCCCACCTACGACCTCGACGCCGTTGATTTCCTGGTGAAACCTCTGCGGTTCGACCGGTTTCTGCGGGCCATCGACAAGGCCCTGCTCCTGCTGCGCGCCCGCGCCGCCAGCGCGGCGGTGCCCGAGCCCTCTCCGCCACCACTTGGCGATACCGACGCCTTTTTCATCCGCACCGAGCTTCAGTATTTAAAGCTCCACTACGCCGATGTGGCTTACGTGGAAGCCATGCGCGACTTCGTAAAAGTGCACCTGCTCGACGGCATGGTGCACATTACGCTGGTCAGCCTCAAGCACATGGAGGAGCAACTGCCGGCCGCATTGTTCGTGCGCACGCACCGCTCCTTCCTGGTCAATGCCCGGCACATTAGCGCCGTCACCGCCCAGGATGTGCGCGTGGGCAAGGTCGATGTGCCGCTGGGCCACACCTTCCGCGACGGCGTGCTGGCGCAGGTGGTGCAGCAGCGGTTGCTCAGCCGCCATCCCGGAAAATCTTCATAGGCAATTAGCGGCCAACATTTTGGCTAATGTCGGACCGCTGTTTCAGCCATCACCGGCACTTCTGCCAGCGGCAGGCCGAGCGTGAACGTGCTGCCCTGGCCGGGGCCGGCGCTGGCCATGCACAGCTGGCCGCCGTTGCGCAGGGCTACGTCGCGGCTCAGCTTGAGGCCCAGGCCGGAGCTGCGGGGCTGGCCCGCCCCGGCAGCGCGGCGCTCCAGCGTTTCGGCCGGCACCTCCTGGCGGGGCGTGGGCACGGGCAGGCCCACGCCGGTATCGGCCACGGCCAGCTGCCAAGTGCCGGCCACTCGCTGGGCCGAAACCAGCACGGTGCCGCCCGCCGGCGTGAATTTGATGGCGTTGGAAAGCAGGTTGCGCAGCACCAGGCGCACGGCCGACGGGTCGGCCCAGACGTGCTCTTCGCCGGACAGGTTGTGCTGCAAGGTCACCTGGCCCGCCTCGGCGGTGGGGCTCAGCAGTTCGAAATTCTCTTCGACCACGGCCGCCAACGCCAGGTTCTCGGGCTGCGGCGGGGCGGTGGCGCGCATTTGCAGCGCGGCCCAGTGCAGCAGGTTTTCGAGCAGGGCCAGCGTGTGGTCGAGGGTGCGGGTGAGGCGCAGGGTGTACTGGGCCATTTTTTCGGGCGGCAGCGGCGGGCCGCTCAGCAGCCCCACAAAGGCGTGCAGCGAGTGCAGCGGCCCCCGCAGGTCGTGGCCGATGATGGAAAACAGCTGGTCTTTGGTCGCGTTCAGGACGGTGAGCTCAGCGCGCTGCTGCTCAATCTGCTGGTTTTTGCGGCCCAGTAGGCGGTTAAGTCGCCACAGCGTCAGCCCGACCAGTGCGGCGGCTAAAAGCCCCAGCCCCAGTCCCCACAACTCCCGCTGCTGCTGGCGCAGGCGCAATTGCTGGGCCTCTGCGGTGCGGGCCAGCACCTGGGCGTGGTCTCGCTCCTGGCTAAGTTGGAAATCGCCCTGCAAGCGCCCGATTTCTTCGGCTTTAGCCTGGCTGAACAAGGTATCGTGCGCGACCTGGGCCTGCTCGGCGTAGGCCAGGGCCTGGCGGTAGTCGCCGCGCTGCTTGAGGACGTGAGCCAGGGTTTTGGTGGCTTCGTATTTCGCGTTGGCACTGCCGATGCGTTGGGCAATGGCCAGCGCCTGGCGCGCCCGGGCTTCGGCTTTAGCGGGCTGGTGGAGGCGGTCGGCCATGTCGGCCAGCTCGTTCAGCACATACACCGAATTATCCTGGTCACCAGCAGCTTGCAGGAGCTGCAAGGCTCGTTCGCGCACGCGTTGTGCTTCGGGCAGTCGGTGCGCTTGGTCGAGCCAGTCGCCAAACGAGCTCAGCACTACGCCCAGCTGCGCCTTCTCGCCAAAGCCTTCGGACACCCGAATAGCCTCCCGAAACAGCCCTTCGGCCTTGGGCGAATGCAGGGCCATGTAGCCGTTGGCGAGGTTGGTGAGGCAGTCGGCCAGCGCGCCGGGGTTGGGCTGGTGCCGCACCAGCGGCAGGGCCTGCTCCAGATAATCTATTCCGCGCTGGTATTCGAACCGCCGCAGGTACACGTTGGCAATATTATTCAAGCAATTGACTTGCAGCAGGGTATCGCGCAACACCCGGGCCTGGCGCAGGGCAGGCAGCAGCGCGGCCAAGGCGCGGGGAAAGTCGCTGCGGCTGCTGTAGATGATGCCTAGGCCGTTGCGCGTTTGGGCTTCGCTGCGTACCTCGCCCCGGGCGTGGTAGAGACGCAGAGCTTCTTCGCAGGCGCGCAGGGCGCCGGGGTAATCGTCCTGCTCGTTGGCGGCCTGGCCCAGGGCCAGCAGCAAATCGGGCAAGGCGGGCTGGCCGGGGGTGTTGCGGGCCAGGGCCACGCCCTCAGTGAGGTAGGCGCGGGCGCGGGCCAGGGTGCCGTGCACCAACTCGGCCTTGCCCAGCATGCGCAGGGCCAGTGCTTCGCCCTCGCGGAAATTCAGGCGGTGGGCTAAGTCTTTCGACTGCAGCAGCAAGGGCTGGGCTTCGTCGAAATGCCCTTCGCGGAGCAATTGCTGGGCCTGATGGCGCAGGGCACGCACCTGCGCGGTATCGGCCGGCGGCGGGCCCGCGGCCAGCAATGTCAGCAGCGCGGCGGCTCCGATACTGCGGCACCACCGAAAACAGTAATTGACACTCCCCCCAACCACCCGCTTGAATTCAGTACCAAGGCTTTCCATCCCGCATAGTTAAATAGAAATCCGGCAATTACAAATATGCTTTTCCGGGCACTGTCTTTGTCAGCTGGCTACTCGCTCTCAGCTGGTCCAAGCCCCGCCGGGGCCTACCTTCGGCGCACTTTTTCGGACGCTACTCATTCCTTCGCCTTCATGCTCTCCCGTTTTTGGCTGCTTTTGCTTGTCGCCCCTACTCTGCTTCCGGTTTTGCCCGCGAGTGCCCAGTCGCCGGCCCAAACTACCCCGGCATCATCGCCAACTTTTTACACCACCTATAAATACACGGCCTACACCGTGTACGACACTACCAGCCTCGACCCGCCCACCCAGGTAAGCGGCGTGGGCGGCACGCTCACCCTACGGCCGGCCGGTACCTACGAAAAGCGTTTCACCATCCCCGGCAACAACGGCCCAATGCTGTTCAAACAGGATGGCACGTTTGCCCTGGCCGGCGACAGCATCCGCTTTGCCTTCCGCGACCAGAAGGGGGCCGATGTGCAGCGCGGCACCTTCCGCTTCGACCCCGCCACCCGGCACCTCACCATCACCATCCTCGGCTACCCGGCCGGCAACCGAGGCGTGTACGAGTTAGTGGCCGCCGAGCCTGCGCCTCCCGCATCGGCCCTGCCCACCAAAACCGGCAAAAAGCGCCGCCGTTAGCTTGGTTCGAGCCCGGCATTTGGCTCCCCCCGCGCCTTCTGGCTAACTTGCGGCCCGTTTCACCGAAACCCACTTCGCTGAAGCCCGCGCAGCCCCGGTTGCGCGCCTCCAATCCTCATTCACTCAGTTACTCAGTCACAGCAAATGGGACGCGCATTCGAATTTCGCAAAGGCCGCAAAATGAAGCGGTGGGATAAAATGTCGAAAGACTTCACCCGCATCGGCAAGGAAATCGTGATGGCCGTGAAGGAAAACGGCCCCAACCCCGACACCAACGCCCGCCTGCGCGCCGCCATGCAAAACGCCAAAGGCGTGAACATGCCCAAGGACCGCGTGGAAGCCGCCGTGAAACGCGCCAGCAGCAAGGAAGAAAAGGACTACGCCGAAGTGGTATACGAAGGCTACCTGCCCCACGGCGTGGCCGTTGTCATCGAAACCGCCACCGACAACCCCACCCGCACCGTGAGCAACGTGCGCCTCATCTTCAACCGCAACGAGGGCACGCTGGGCACCGCCGGCAGCAGCGACTACACTTTCACCCGCAAAGGTGTATTCAAACTGGCCGCCGAAGGCCTCGACCGTGACGAGTTGGAGCTGGAGCTGATTGATTTCGGCGCCGAAGACGTGTACGAAACCACCGAGGAAGACGAGCACGGCGCCGAGCACAAGTTCATTGTGGTCGAAACTGCCTTCACCGATTTCGGCCAGATGCAGAAGGCCCTCGAAGCCCAGGGCCGCCACGTGGTCAGCGTGAACCTGCAGCGTGTGCCCAACACCACCGTCGCCCTCACCGACGAGCAGCTCGACGAAATCATGACCATCATCGAGAAGTTTGAAGACGACGAGGACGTGCAGGCCGTGTACCACACCGTGGGCTAGGGCTGTATTAAATTGTCATGCTGAACGCAGTGAAGCATCTGGGCAAACGGTAATTAACCGGCATTGCTCAGATGCTTCACTGCGTTCCGCATGACAGGCCCTCCGTTCACCACCCCGATTCCTTCCACCATGCCGCCTACCGCCCGCCCCCTCGCCTACCGCCCCGGGCTGGATGCCGTGCGCGCCGTGGCCATTCTGCTGGTCGTCGTCGGCCACTGGACGCTGCCGTCCTTCCCCATGAGCCTCATGGGCAGCATGACGTTTTTTGTGCTCAGCGGCTATTTTATTTCGGGCATCGTCTGGAAGCAGCAGGTGTACGTGGGCGCGCCCGGACGCTGGCCGCGGCGGCTGGGTGTGTTCTACCTGCGCCGGCTGGTGCGCACGCTCCCGCCCTATTACCTGTCGCTGGCGCTGGGGTTTGCGCTGCCGCTCGTCACGCTGCACCAATACCCCGGCTGGTTTGTGGTGCCGGTGTCCAACCTCTTGTTCTACCGCTTGCAGCATTGGGGCGAAGGCGTGGGCCACTACTGGACCATGGCCGTCGATGAACAGTTTTACCTGCTGTGGCCGGTGCTGCTGGCCGTGGTGCCCAAGCGGGTAAGCTGGCTGACGCTGGTGGCCGTCGCCGGCCTGCTTTTCCGCATCGCCTGGAGCACTTGGGTGCGACCCGACCTGGCCTTCGCCCTGCTCCCTGGCTGCCTCGATTTGTTCGCCGCCGGCGCCATCCTGCGCCACGTCGAGCAGTTGCCGATGGTGCGGCGACTGGCCCGTTTCCAATGGGTCGTGCTGGCCTGGCTGGCCTGGGCTGCCCTTTGGGCCGCGCTCTACCTCACGGAGTCGCACTACGCCTGGCTGCTCATCTACGCCAGCGCCGGCTGCCTGCCCGCCGCCCTCACCCTCAACTGGGCCCTGCACCAAGCCACCCGCCCCGCCGATGAAAACCGCCTGCTTACCGCCCTACGCTGGGTGGGCCAGCGCAGCTACGGCTGCTACCTCTACCACTTGCTGTTGCCAGTGTTCTACCAGCGGGCCGTGTTTCGGCTGTTTCCGCTCACGGGTGAGCACGGCGTGAGCCTACGGGCTTTCTGGCTGAGCCCAGGGGCAATGGTAACCGTTCTGCTGCCCTTGCTGCTGATAATGGCCGCTGCCTCGTGGCGCTGGCTCGAAGCGCCGCTCAACCGCTGGAAAGAACGGCTGGCTTATTCCTGATAATGCCATTGCGGTTTTTTCGCAATCTGATACCGGTTTCAAACCCGATTACGGTCCAAGCTTTGCCGAAAGCCACCCGGCAAAATCTCCTACATTTGGCTTAACAAGTCCTTCCTCCGTTTTAAATCAGCCCCCATGCTCAACTACCTCATCAACTCTTTCAAGCGGAAAATGGCCCGCCGCATCACCCAAAAGCACCCCATGGTGCTCGATACGTTCGCCATTCCCGGCATCGGCAACGGGCAGGTACAGTTCGCCAACTGGGAAAATCCGCTGGTTGAAAAGAAGGTGTTCACCAAGGAGACGGTTGACTTTTTCAAGAAATTCCTCCACCCCGGCGACTTCGCCATCGACATCGGGGCCAATATTGGCCACACCACCGTGCAAATGGCCCTCGCCACCGGCTCCAGCGGCCTCACCCTCGGCTTTGACCCCAACCCCTACGTCTTCGAAATCCTGCAACGCAACGCCACGCTCAACTCCGAGCTCGTGCGCATCGGAGCCCACAACCTCGCCATCTCCGAGCAGGACGACGAATTCTACTACAACTCCTCCGAAGCCTCCTTCAACAACGGCGGCATTTCCAAAACGCCGAACAACAAACACGGCAAATACTCCCTCAGCACCAAAATAAAAGGCGTCAACCTGGAGTCTTTTCTGGAAAAAGAATACCCCGATTTTCTCCCGAAGCTCACGCTAATTAAAATCGACACCGAAGGCTACGACAAGGAAATAATTCGCTCTATTTCCAGCCTCATCACCAAATACAAGCCGGTAATTATTTCCGAATGCTTCGGCAAGAATTCCGACGAAGAGAAATTCGAGCAATTCAATTTGTTGCAATCCCTCGGCTATTCGTTGTTCTATTTCACCGACTTTGTTGCCACCACGCAAATCATTCCCATCAAGCGCAAGGAAGAAATGTTGGAATACAAACACTTCGATTTCTACGCAACGCCGAACGCGTAAATTTCAATAATTACGTCAAATAAAAAGGCCGCCGCTGAAATTTTAGCGGCGGCCTTTTTATTTCACTTAGACTAATTAATTAGTCCACGTTGTCGTGCAGAAACCGGTTATCGCCCAGCAGCTCGTTATCATCCGATAAGTTGAAGCGGGAGATATTCTGGGCTGAGCTGGGCTCCACGTTTTCCAGCTTCACCTGGCGGCGCAGGTAGGCAGGCGTGTCATATTGGCTCACGGCTTCCGGCGGCAGGCCGTTGCTCAGCTCCTGCAGGCGACGGCGACGCTCCAGTGCCTGCGCATCCATCGCCGGGCGCGGGCGGTGGGCCTCCGGGCCAGCCGCTGGAACTGGCGCATTCGACGTGAGCACGGGCTCGGCCGGGGCGCTAGCCGGAATGCCGGCCAGCGGCGGCATGTTGTGTGCCGAAGGGCCGTTCAAATCGAACGTAACGCGGGCGGGCTCCGGCGTGCCAAAACTGGGCACGAACGGGGCCGAAGTAGCGGGCGTAGCAGGAGCCGTTTCGGGCCGCGGCGTTTCGGCCACCGGAACTGGAGCCGCTACCGGCTCGTGCGAGGCACCACCACCCATTGCAGGGGTCGTGATGGAGTGCGCGTCGCGGGCAAAACCGGTAGCAATCACCGTTACGCGGATGCTCTGGCCCAGGCTGTCGTCGATGCCGTGGCCGAAAATCATCTCGGCGTCCTGCCCGGCTTTCTCCTGGATGTACTCCGTGATTTCCGTCAGCTCGTCCATTTCCAACTCGTGCTCGACGCCCGACATGATGGAGAGCAGGATGCGCTGTGCGCCGTGAATGTCGGTGTTGTTGAGCAGCGGCGAGTTCAGGGCTTCCTCGGCGGCGCGGCGGGCGCGATTTTCGCCTTCGGTCACGCTGCTGCCCATTACGGCGGCCCCGCTGTCCTTCATCACCGTTTTCACGTCTTCAAAGTCCACGTTCACATCGGCTGTCACCGTAATGATTTCGGCGATGGACTTGGCGGCCGTGGTCAGCACCGTATCAGCTTTGGCGAAGGCGGCCCCCATCGTCAGGTTGCCGTAAATCTGCGGCAGCTTGTCGTTGAGAATCACCAGCACCGTGTCGCAGTGCTCGCTCAGGGCCTTGATGCCTTCTTCGGCCTGCTGGCGCTTTTTCTTGCCCTCGAACATGAACGGGGCCGTCACGATGCCCACCGTGAGGATGCCCAGCTCCTGCGCCACCTGCGCGATTACGGGAGCGGCGCCGGTACCGGTGCCACCGCCCATTCCGGCTGTGATGAAGAGCATCTTGGTGCCCTGGTTCAGCAGGTCGCGGATTTGCTCCTTGCTCTCGATGGCGGCTTGGCGGCCGCGCTCGGGCTTGGCACCCGCGCCGAGGCCTTCGGTGAGGTCAACGCCAATTTGCAGCTTGTTGGGCACCGTGGAGCTTTGCAGCGCTTGGTGGTCGGTGTTGCAGATGATAAACTCCACGTCCTTGATGCCCTGCTTGTGCATGTGCTTCACGGCATTGGAGCCACCGCCGCCAACCCCAATCACCTTGATGATGGACTTGCTCTGGGCGGGAATATCGAATTTGTAATTCATAAGATTCATTTAACATTTATCAATTAACATTTAACATTTTCAGCAAAGACGCACGCATCTAAAACCAAGAACGTCAATTGTTAAATGATAAATGATAATTGTTAAATGATTTAGTAGGATTTATCGTCGTAGTCGTCAATCAGCAGCCCTTTGGTGCGGGTGATGATGTCCTTGAAGAAGCGGCTGGCGGCACCGGGCTCCTTGGGCTTGGCCGGCTGCGGCGCGGGGGCCGGAGCGGCGGGCGCAGCACGGGTTTCTACGGGCGCGGGCGCCGGAGCTACGGGAGCGGCGGCCGGTGCAGCGTAGTACGTCGGAATCACCGGCTGCTCCTCTTCGTAGCTGGGGCGCGACACCTGGCGCTCGTCGAGCGAGTGGTAGCCCGACAGCACGAGGCCCACGGTGGTAGCGTACATCGGCGATTTTACCGCTTCGATGCGGCTCTTGCCGAGGTGCTGGTTGGGGTAGCCGATGCGGGTATCGAGGCCGGTGATGTACTCAGTGAGCTGCTCCAGATTCTGAAGCTGCGAGCCGCCGCCGGTGAGCACAATGCCGGCTGACAGCTTGTCGTGCAGGCCCATGCGGTAGATTTCGGCATACACCAGCTCCATGATTTCCGACATGCGAGCCTCGATGATGTACGCCAGGTTTTTCAGCGAAACTTCTTTCGGCGGACGGTTGGGCAGGCCGGGGATGCTCACGATTTCGTAGTCGCTGGCTTCTTGGGCAATGGCTTTGCCGAACTTCACTTTCAGCTGCTCGGCCTGGCCGGGGGCCACGTTGCAGCCGGTTTTGATGTCCTGCGTGATGATGTTGCCGCCGAAGGGCAGCACCGCGGCATGACGGATAATGCCGTCCTTGAACACGGCCAAATCGGTGGTGCCGCCCCCGATATCAATCAGGGCCACACCGGCTTCCTTTTCCTCCTCCGAGAGGATGGACATGGAGCTGGCGAGGGGTTCGAGAATCAGGTCGGCGATTTCAAGGCCGGCCTTGGTCACGCACTTGTTGATGTTGTTGATGGCCGTGCTCTGGGCCGTAATGATGTGGAAGTTGCCCTCCAGGCGCACGCCTTCGTAGCCCACGGGGTCGGAAATACCTTCCTCGTAGTCCACTTTGTAGTCCTGCGGCATCACGTGGATGATTTGCGAGCCGGGCTGGGTTACCAGTCGGTACATGTCCTGCGTGAGGCGCGCCACGTCGTCCGGTCCGATGGTGTCGTGCGAGTTCCGGGTGATGCTGCCGTTGTGCTGGAGGCTCTTGATGTGCTGGCCGGCAATGCCGACGTTTACCACTCCAATGCTAATTCCGGACTGTTCTTCGGCCTGCCGAATGGCCCGTTTAATGGCGTCTACGGTCTTGTCAATATTGAGCACGATGCCGCGCGAAACGCCCTCTGACACGGCTTTGCCCATGCCCAGGATTTCGAGTTTGCCGAACTCGTTTTTGCGGCCCACCAGGGCGCAGATTTTTGTGGTACCAATGTCGAGCCCGACGACGATTTTATCTTGTTGCATAGGATGCGGTGCTGGCGAGCAGTGAAAAAGCGGTGGGTTGGGAGTGAGACTTCAGGGCTTAAAAGCCTATTTTTCAGCGAATTACTATTCGCAAATAATCTGATTTTGGTATTCGACGTTTACGCGGTGGTAGGTGTCCCACCCCAAAACTGACGGAATTTGACGGTAAAATACCATAAGCTTTGCGAATTTTTCGGAAATATTTTCGGGGAGCCCGAATTCGATACGTTGGTCGCCCACTTGCTGCGTGAACGAGAGCTTGCCACCGGGCTCAATAAACACCTCCGAAACCTGCGCTTTCCAGAATTCATGCTCGTCAACGTAGCGCAAAAACTCCAGGTAATGCCGACCGGTGCTGTCCTGGAAAAATCCAGTTGGGAGGCTGCCTCCGCCGGGCCGCGCCACGGTGGCTACGCGGGCCGTAAACAGGGGTGAAAGCGGCAGGGCGCGCCCTTCGGCGTCGACGTAGGTATCGAGGCGGGTGTCGGGGTGCGTGAGGCGGGCAATGGGCCGGTTTTGGCGCACATCGGCGTGCAGGTTGCCGGCGAGGTCGCGGTACACTTGGGCATCGCGCACGAAAGGGTGCGCCTTTAGGCGGGCTTCCAGCTCGCGCAGGCGCGGACCTTCGGGCTGGGTACCGAGGATGGGTTCTTTACCGCCCTTGGTGAGCAGGGCCGTGACGCCGCGTTCAGAGATGAAATAATTATCGAACTCGTTGGCAATGTTCACCTTCACAGCATCAACCGAGCGGTTGGACTGGCGCACGGCGGCGAAAGTGCCCAGCGCGCCCAGCACCAACAGGCAGGCAGCGGCCACGAGTAAGTTTCTAACGGTGCGTTCCAAATGGTGGAGTGGTGGGGTTGTGGGTTGGTGGTTCAGTCTATCATCCTGAACGGAGCGAAGGACCTTATCAGGTTCGCATCAACAGCGTTATTATGAACTGTTCTTGCGTGGCAAGGTCCTTCGCTGCGCTCAGGATGACAGCCGTTTACTATTTAGCTACTTCCACCGTTCAGTAAGTACCAGTTTGAGTTGGGGAACCAGCGTGTCAATATCCCCTGCGCCGACCGTGGCCAGCACGTCGAAGGACGTGTCGGTTTGGGCAGCGGTGAGGGCATGTTCTTTGGTCACGAGGGCTTTGGTGGGAGCGGTGATTTCGGCCAGGAGCATTTCGGCAGTCACGCCGGGTAGCGGCTTCTCGCGGGCGGGGTAAATATCCAATAAAAAGACCTCATCTGCAATACTTAAGCTCTTGGAAAAACCTGAAGCAAAGTCGCGGGTGCGGGTGAACAGATGGGGCTGAAAAATCACACGCAGCCGCTTGGCGGGGTAGAGCGCCCGCACAGAACGCAGGAAGGCTTCGATTTCGCGTGGGTGGTGGGCGTAATCATCTAAATAAACGTTTTCGGACGCGGTTACCACGAATTCAAAGCGGCGCTTTACGCCCCGGTAGGCCGCTACGGCGGCACGTAGCGGCCCCTCTCCAACGCCCTGCAGTTGGGCCACAGCAGCAGCGGCCAACATGTTTTCGACGTTGTGGTAGCCAGGCACTGCCAGCTCCAAGCCATTTACGGTGCTTTCGGGACGGTGCAGGTCGAAGTGGAAGCGGTGGCCTTCAACGGTGATGTTAGCGGCATAGAGTTCCGGGCCCTGCTCAGGCGTGAGGCCGTAGCGAATGACGCGGGTGCCGGGCGGCACGGCCGCAGCCACGCTGGCGTCGGCGGTGTGGTTGAGCAGCAGCGTACCACCGGGCTTAATCTGGGCCACAAACTGGCGGAACGACTCTATCAGGGCTGATTGGTCGCCGTAGATGTCAAGGTGGTCGGCATCGGTGCTCGTGACGATGGCCACGTCCGGAAACAGGGTCAGGAAGCTGCGGTCATACTCGTCGGCTTCGACCACGATGGGCGCTTCGGGCGTGGCCGGCAGCAGCAGGTTGCTGCCCAAGTTCACCGAAATGCCGCCGAGGAAGGCGCCGGCGTCGTGGCCGGCGTGGTGCAGCAGGTGGGCTACCATGCTGCTGGTGGTGGTTTTGCCGTGCGTGCCGGCCACCGCGATGGTGTAGCGGCCCTGGGTGAGCACGCCCAGCACCTGGCTGCGCTTGCGGATGTCATAGCCTTGGGCCCGCAGCCAAGCCCACTCCTCGCTATCGGCCGGAATGGCGGGCGTGAGGACCACCAGCGTCTGTTCGCGGTGTTCGCGGATTTCAGCGGGGATGTTCTCAACAGCATCGGCGTAGTGAATGGCGATGCCTTCGGCGGTGAGGGCGCGGGTGAGGGGCGTTTCGGTTTTGTCGTAGCCGCTCACCTGGTGGCCGTTGGCGCGGAACCAGCGGGCCAGGGCCGACATGCCGATGCCGCCAATGCCGAGGAAGAAAACGTAGGGAAACTGGTTCAAATTCGGGGATATTTAGGCTCTTTCGAACGTCATGCCGAGCTTAATCAAGCCCGGCAATCCGCTACTTCTTAATCAACTTCAACAGCTCGTCCACAATCGTCACGGTCGCATCGGGGCGGGCCAGCTCACGGACGCGGGTGCTGAGCTGCTGCTGGCGCTCCGCGTCGGCAAGGAGACGCAGGGCTTCGTCGTAGAGGCGGGTGGGGGCATGCTCATCGGTGATGAGGACGGCCGCACCTTTGCTGACGAGGGCCAGCGCGTTTTTGGTCTGGTGGTCTTCGGCTACGTTGGGCGAGGGCACCAGGATGCTGGCTTTGCCGGTAAGACAGAGCTCGGACACGGACAGCGCCCCGGCGCGGCTGATGACGACATCGGCGGCGGCGTAGGCCAGGTCCATGCGCTGGATGAACTCCAGGGCGTGGAGGCCGGCGGCCTGGTCGGCCCGCTGGCGGGCTTCGGGGAAGTAGAGCTTGCCGGTTTGCCAGAGGAGCTGGATGCCGGCTTCGCGCAGGCGCGGCAGGGCGGCGACGGTAGCCTGGTTGAGCGTGCGCGCACCGAGGCTGCCGCCGACCACCAGCAGGGTTTGCTTGTTGGGGTCGAGGCCAAAGAAGCGCAGGGCTTCGGCGCGGTCGCCGTGGGCAATTTCGGTGCGGACGGGGTTGCCGGTGAGGACGAGCTTATCGGCAGGAAAAAACTTCTCCATGCCGTCGTAAGCCACACAGATTTTATTCACGCGCTTGGCCAGTAGCTTATTCACCAGGCCGGCGTAGGAGTTTTGCTCCTGAATAAGCGAAGGAATAGCCCGCGAAGTAGCCGCCAGCAGCACCGGGGCCGAGGCGTAGCCCCCCACTCCTACTACAGCATCAGGCAGAAATTCTTCAATCAACTTCCCGGCCTTGCGCACCGAGCGGAATACCCGCACCGGAAACATGAGATTCTGGGGCGTGAGACGGCGTTGCAGGCCGGTGATGTCGAGGCCCACGATTTTGTAGCCCGCGTCGGGTACGCGGGTCATTTCCATGCGGCCGTTGGCCCCCACAAAGAGGATTTCGGCATTGGGTAGGCGGCGTCGCAGCTCGTTGGCAATGGCCACGGCCGGGAAGATGTGCCCGCCCGTGCCGCCGCCGGAGATGATAAAACGAAGAGGAGAATTGGTCATGGATAACGAAACGTCGGAGAGAGCGTCGTGTTGAGCGTAGCCGCAACACGACGGTGACCATTACGCATACTGCGCGCGCTGGCTGGGAATCCGGGCCGTGTCCTCCGGCTCACCGGTCATGGGGCGGATTTCGCGCTCGCCGCGGCTCACGGCCAGAATGATGCCGATGCTGATGCCGGTAAAAATCAGCGAAGTGCCGCCCATGCTCAGCAGCGGTAGCGGCAGGCCGGTGATGGGCCCCAGGCCCACGGCCACGCCCATGTTCACCAAGGCCTGCAGCACGAGGCTGAAGCTGAGGCCCGCCGAGAGCAAGCCGCCAAAGGCCCCGTAGCTGTTCATCACCGTTTTCAGCCCCCGATAGAGGAAGGCCAGGTAGAGGAATAGGATGACAAACCCGCCCAGCAGGCCATATTCTTCGATGATGACAGCGTAGATGAAGTCGGAATACGGGTGCGGCAGGATGTTGCGCTCGGTGCTTTTGCCGGGGCCTTTGCCCACAATGCCGCCCGTGGCAATGGCAATGTAGCTGTGTTCGAGCTGGAAAGGCGTTTTCTTGGTCTTGTCGGTGAAGTTGGTGACGCGCGACATCACCGTACCCAGGCGCTGGCCGGCGGCCAGGCCGGCCCCGCCCAACACCACGAAAATGCCCACCATCACGGCCATGTGCTTGAGGGGCACCCGGCCGATAAACATCAGCAGCATGCACGTGGCAAACAGCAACAGCGCCGTCGAGGCATTACTCAGGATGATGAGGCTGCAAATGGTGCCCACCCACAGCATTACCGGCAGCAGGGTCGATTTGAAGTCGTCGAGGTGCTGCTGGCGGCGGCTGAGCATGCTGGCCAGGTGCGAAATCAGGGCCAACTTGGCCAAATCGGAGGGCTGGAAGGTTTGGTTAATCACCGGAATGGTCATCCAGCGGGAGGCCCCGTTGGTTTCGCCGCCCATGAAAAACGTGAACAGCAGTAGCGGCACGCTCAGCAGCAGCGCGTAGAGCGACCAGCGCGAGTAGTGGCGGTAGTCGGCGCGGTGGGCCAGCCACATACACAGCAGCCCCAGCATAATCAGGCTGGTGTGCTTGAACAGAAAAGCTTCGGTATTGCCATTCATCTTCTTGTAGGCCAGCGTGCCGGTGGCCGAATACACCACGGCAATGCTGATGAAGGAAAACAGCAGCACGATGGCCCACAGGATGGGGTCGCCTTTGAGGTTGCGTTGCAGCCAGTCTTTCATAACGATGGGCGAATGAGTGAATGGGCGAAGGAGAGAATATTAGGCAAGGAGCAAATTGCTGAAGGAGTGAATGACGGGTTGGCAGTCACTTATTCACTTATTCGCTCCTTCACGCATTGAATGAATTGCCGGCCGCGGTCCTCGTAGTTTTTGAACAGGTCGAAACTGGCGCAGCAGGGCGAGAGCAGCACCACATCGCCGGGAACGGCCAGGGCGGCGGCGCGAGCCACGGCGGCGGCCATGCTCTGAGTTTCCTCCACGTGCGAAACGATGGGGCCAAAAGCGGTGCGCAGCTTGGCATTGTCAACGCCGAGGCAGATGAGGGCTTTCACACGGTGCTCGGCCAGGTTGAGCAGGCTGCTGTAGTCATTGCCTTTGTCGGTGCCGCCGGCAATCCAGATGATGGGCTGGTGGATGCCATCCAGGGCGTACCAGGCGGCCTCCACGTTGGTGGCCTTGCTGTCGTTGATGTAGCGGACGCCGTTGATTTCGGCCACCAGCTGCAGGCGGTGGTCGGCATTATGAAAGGTGGCCAGGGCGGCTTCAATCTGTGCGGCTTCGAGGCCGGCCACGCGGGCGGCGAGCACGGCGGCCAGGGTGTTCTGGCGGTTGTGCTGGCCGATGAGGGGCGAGTTGGTGGTATTCACCTCCACCCCGGCATCCTCGTCGATGCCGGGCGTGAGGTTGGTGCACAGCACCTCCGCGCTCACGTAGTAGCCGGCCAGGTGAATGTCGTGGCGGTGGTGCAGGCTGAAGGGCAGCTGGCGCGTTTCGAGGAAGGCCGACTGAAAATACTGGCCCGTCACCTCGTCATCGGCATTGTAGATGAAAGCGCCGTTGCTGTCCAGGTTGCGGGTGATGCGCAGCTTGGCCTGGGCGTATTGCTCGAGCGAATAGCCGTAGCGGTCGAGGTGGTCGGGCGTGATATTGAGCAAAATGGCAACCCAGGGCTGAAATTCGTGGGTGTCATCGAGCTGGAAGCTGCTCAGCTCCACCACGTAGTACTCAAACTTGTCTTCGATAACCTGCTCAGCCAGCGAGTAGCCCACATTGCCGGCCAGGCCCACGTTCAGGCCCGCCGATTTCAGCAGGTGGTAAACCAGCAGCGTGGTGGTGGTTTTGCCGTTGGTGCCGGTGATGCAGATGCACTTGGCACGGGTGTAGCGACCGGCAAACTCAATTTCGGAGATAATCGGGGTGCCTTTCTCCCGCAGGGCTTGGATAACCTGCGCTTTTTCGGGAATGCCAGGGCTTTTCACCACCTCGTCGGCGGCCAGAATTTTATCCAGCGAATGCTGGCTTTCCTCGAAAGCGATGCCGGCGGCAGTGAGCTGCTGCTTGTATCCGGGCTGAATAGGGCCGCGGTCCGACACGAAAACCGTGTGGCCTTTGGCTTGGGCCAACAGGGCCGCGCCCACGCCGCTTTCGGCCGCTCCGAGGATTACAATGTTCATGATTAGCGCAGTTTCAGGGTAACCAAGGTAATGACAGCCAGCATAATGCCGACAATCCAGAAGCGCGACACGATTTTGGATTCGTGGTAGCCCAGCTTCTGGTAGTGGTGGTGCAGCGGCGACATGCGCAGCAGGCGGCGGCCCTCGCCGTATTTTTTGCGGGTGTATTTGAAGTAGCTCACCTGTACGATAACCGACAGGTTTTCAATCAAGAACACGCCGCACAACACCGGAATCAGCAGCTCTTTGCGCACGATGAGGGCCAGCACGGCGATGATGCCGCCCAGCGCCAGCGAACCCGTGTCGCCCATGAAAACCTGCGCCGGGTACGAGTTATACCATAGAAAACCAATGCACGCCCCTACAAAAGCAGTACAGAAAATAACCAGCTCGCCGGAATCGGGGATGAACATGACGTCCAGATAATCAGCCAACAAGGCGTTGCCGCTCACGAAGGCGAAGATGGCCAGCGTAATGCCGATAATGGCCGAAGTGCCGGCCGCCAGCCCATCGAGGCCGTCGGTGATGTTGGCGCCGTTGCTCACGGCCGTAATCAGGAAGATGACGATGGGGATGTAAAGCAGGCCGTAAAGGCCGTTGAAGAAGGTGCCGGCCGTGGCGAACAGGTCGCCGTAGTTCAGCTCGTTGTTCTTCATAAACGGCACGGTGGTAATCATCAAATGCACGTCTTTGAATACTTTGCTGGCCTCAATGGCCGAGAACGTACCGTTGGGCAGCAGGTACTCGCGCACCGTGATTTCGTTGCTGTAAAACAGCACCCAGCCCACCGTAACACCCAGGCCCACCTGGCCCAGCACTTTGAAGCGGCCGCTCAGCCCCTCCTTGTTCTTGCGGAATACCTTGATGTAGTCGTCCAGAAAGCCAATCAGGCCCAGCCACACCGTGCTCAAAATCATGAGGATGATGTAGATATTGCGCAGGCGGGCCAGCAAAATTACCGGCACCAGAATGGCCAGGATGATGATGAGGCCGCCCATCGTGGGGGTGCCTTTCTTCTCGTTCTGGCCCTGCAGGCCGAGGTCGCGGATGCTTTCGCCCACCTGCTTGCGTTGCAGCAGACGAATGAGGCGGTGCCCAAATGTTTGGGCAATGAGGAGGGAAATAACTACCGCCAAGCCGGCGCGGAAGGTGGTGTACTGAAACACGCCGGTGCCCGCCAAATGGAAATGTTCGTGCAGGTAACGGAAGAGATAATAAAGCATTCGGGAATCGGTTAGCGGTGGGGCTTATTTGCCCAGCGCGGCAAAAGTTTCGGCAAGGATTAGCTTGTCGTCGAAGGGCGCTTTCACGCCGCGAATTTCCTGATAATTCTCGTGGCCCTTGCCCGCTACCAGCACAATGTCGTGCGGGCCGGCCAGGCGCACGGCGGCTTCGATGGCGGCGCGGCGGTCGGGCACGGTCTGGACTTTGGCCGAATCGGGGGCCGTGACGCCGGCCTGCATCTGAGCCAGGATTTCGGCCGGGTCCTCAAAGCGGGGGTTATCCGAAGTGAGAATGACTTTACTGGATAGCCGGGCGGCCAGGTTGGCCATGATGGGGCGCTTGGCCGCGTCGCGGTTGCCGCCGCAGCCCACCACCGTGATAATGTGCTGGCTGGGCTGGCGGATTTCGTGCAGGGTTTGCAGCACGTTTTCGAGCGCGTCGGGCGTGTGGGCGTAGTCGATGATGCCCGTGATGCTTTGCTGGCCCGATACCACCGGCTCGAAACGGCCGGGCGCAGTGGTCAGGCCCGAGAGGATGGTCAGAACTTCGGTGGGGTCTTCGCCCAGCAGCACGGCCGCGCCGTACACGGCCAGCAGGTTGTAGGCGTTGAACACGCCGATGAGCCGGAACAGGATTTCGCGGCCGTCGATTTCGAGGTGCAGGCCGTGGACCTCATTTGCTACCAGCTTGGCCCGGAAATCGGCCGAGCCGCGCAGCGAGTAGGTGGCGCGGCGGGCAGCGGTATTTTGCAGCATCACCGTGCCGTTACGGTCGTCGGCATTGGTGAGGGCAAACGCGGTTTTGGGCAGTGCGTCGAAAAAAGCCTTTTTGGCGTTGCGGTAGTTCGCAAATGTGCCGTGGTAGTCGAGGTGGTCGTGGGTGAGGTTGGTGAATACCCCGCCGGCGAAGCGCAGGCCGGTGATGCGGTGCTGAGCCACGGCGTGGCTGCTCACCTCCATGCAGGCGTGGGTGCACCCTGCGCCTACCATGCGGGCCAGCAGCGCGTTCAGGCGGATGGCATCGGGCGTAGTGTGGGTGCTCGGAATGACTTCCTCGTCAATCTGGTTCTGCACCGTGCTCAGCAGGCCGGCGTGGTAGCCCAGCTCGCGTAGCAGCTTGTGCAGCAGGGTCGCACAGGTGGTTTTACCGTTGGTGCCGGTCACGCCCACCAGCGTGAGCTGGCGCGACGGATGCCCGTAAAACGCCGCCGCTACGTGGCCCAGCGCCTCGGACGAGTCGGCTACCAGCACGTAGGCCGTGGCGGGGTTCAGCACAGCCGGCAGCTCTTCGCAGATTACGGCAGTCAAGCCTTTCTCTACGGCTCCTTCAATGAATTTGTGGCCGTCGGTAGCGGTGCCGCGCAGGGCACAGAAAGCCACGCCCGGCCCGGCTTCGCGCGAGTCGAGGGTGAGGCCGGTGATGGGCACATCGGTGGGGCCGTGCTGGGCGAGCACGTTCACGTCGGTGAGCAGGGAAAAGAGCGGCAGGGAAATCATTTTTAGAGTTAAGAGTTAAAAGTCAGGAGTTAAGAGTTGGCGGCATATTGCCTTTCACTTCTAGCTCCTGACCCCAAACTGTTTCAGGCGCGGCGCACGGTGGGCTTCGCTGGCGTGGGCTTTTTGGCGTTTTTGCCTGCAGCCGGTTGGCGACTGTCTTTTGGTGAAGCTGCTGCTTTCGATTTATCAGCAGCTTTTATGCCTCCGGTTGCTGCCGGTTTGGCCGTCGATGAGGTGACATTAGCAGGCTTGGCCGTGGGCTTGCCGGCTTTGGCATTCGGCTTCACGCCGGCCGAGCGTTCGGCTACGGCGGGCTGTACGTGGGCCTTCTCGCCGTCGGCGAAGGATTTACGGGCTTTGGCGGGCTCCATATCCATCGGCACCAGCAGCTTGTTTTCGGCGAGCTCGGTGTGCTCGGGCTCGGGCAGAGCCACGGGCGCAGCAATGCGCGGGCCGGATTCTTCCAGCGTCAGCGTAATCAGGTCGCCGCGCTTGATGGGCGAGCCCGGAGCCAGCGACTGCTCGCGCACCCGGCCCGTGCCCACGGCCTTCACGTGCAGGCCCCGGTTTTCGAGCAGAAACAGGGCATCGCGCAGGCTCAGGCCGCGGGCCAGCGGCACGCGGTTGGGACGCACGGGATTAACTACCAAAGCCACGGTCCGGGCGTGGAAGGCGGTATCGGAAGCACCGCGCACCCACTCCTCGCCGCCGGTGGCCTGAGTGTTGCCCACCAGGCCCAGCTTCTGGCACACAAGGGCCAACTCGTCCTGCATACCGGCGCGCACCAGCGGCACGTGGCTCTTGTTCAGGCGGGCCTTGGCCAGCAGGGGGCGCTGACTCAGCAGGTCGCGGGCCATACACTTATCGGCTACCTCGCGGAATACCGGCGCGGCCACGTCGGCCCCGTAAATGCGGCCGTTGCGGGGTGAGTCGACCACTACGATACAACTGTATTTCGGTTTATCGGCCGGAAAGTAGCCGCAGAAGCTGGTCGAATACGTCTTGGTGTATTGCCCGTTCTTGAACTTCCAGGCCGTACCGGTTTTGCCGGCAATGCTATAGTCTTTGGGCCGGATGCTGCGGGCCGTGCCTGCCGTCACCACCCCTTCCATCATCGACTTCAATTTAGCCAACGTGGCATCGGAGCAGATTTTGGGGTTCAGCACCTTGGTTTCGTTGTGCTGCAGCACTTGGTCAGCCTGCTTGATTTCGCGCACAATCATGGGCTGCACCTTCACGCCACCGTTGGCCACGGCATTGTAAAGGGACAGGGTTTGCAGCGGAGCCAACTTCAGCTCATAGCCAATGCTCATAGTGGTGAGCGAGGTACGACTCCAGCTTTTGTCCTTGGTATCCTTCACGTAGGGCACCGCCTCGCCAGCCATCTGGAAACCCAGCGGTTTATTGAGGCCGAATTTCTTCAGGTAATCCGTGTACTCAGTGGGATTGCCTGAGAAGTACTTATCGACAAGCTTGGCCACGCCAATGTTGCTCGACTTCTCAAACACCTGCTGCACTGTAATGCGCCCGTAGCCGTGCGAGTCCGATTTCACGGCCCCCCCCACGTACATGCGGCCGTTGCCGGTGTCCACCATGTCGTCGAGCGTCAACTCCGGGTGCGCCTCAAACAAGGCCATCATCGAAGCCAGCTTGAAGGTCGAGCCCGGTTCTGTCCGGCCCTGGTCGGCAAAGGCGTAGTTGTAGTCCTCTTTATAGGTATCGTCCGACGCCTTGCCGAGGTTGGCTACGGCCTTGATTTCGCCGGTCGCTACTTCCATCAGAATCACGCAGCCGTACTGAGCGTTGTTATCGACCAGCGACTTGTACAGGGCGTTTTCGGCCACGTCCTGCAGGTTGATGTCGAGCGTGGTTTTCACGTCGTAGCCCGGCAGGGGCTTGATTTCGGTACCGTCGTACACCGGCTTGATGCCGCCCGGCACGCGCTCAAACAGCGCCTCGCCCGATTTCCCGGCCAGGCTCTGCTCGAAGGTGTATTCCAGGCCCGCGCCGTGGTGGTCCTCGTTCACGAAGCCGATGGTGCGCTGCGCCAGCCCGCCAAACGGCCGAAACCGCTTGTCTACCTTCTCAAAAATGGCCCCGCCCCGGTTCCGCTTCTCGCGGAATACCGGCCAGGTCGCCATCTGCTTCTTCTCCTGGAAATTAATTTGACGCGAGTTGAGCCGGATATAGCGCTGCTTGGCCGTGTGCGCGTTCACCAGCCGGCGGCGGTACTCCTGCACGCTGCGGTCGCCGAAGAAGTGCGACAGATGCCAGGCCAGTGAGTCAATTCCGGCCTTAAACACGGCATCCTCCACCACGCCCGGGTCCCAGGCCACGCGGTAAAACGGCAGCGAGGTAGCCATAATACTCTCGTTATCCGAGTAAATATTACCCCGCGTGGCCGGCACTGATTGGTAGCTAATGCGCCGCTCCTGCTCCAGTGCGCGCCACTTGGCCCCTTCCTGAAACTGAATCTTGGTTGCCTTCCAGAAAATGGCGCTCGAAAATACGGCTACGCCCAAAAATGCCAGCCGTACCCGCGTAACTATCGACTTTTTAACGCTGCCTTTCATCGGGAATGAGCTTTAACAACGTGCTTGTCGGTGGGTTGCTTCTTGTGCGCACTTGTACCTTTTTGTGCTTTATTCTTGCTGTCGGGCTTAGCCTCCTTGCTGTTATTACTGCGTTTAGAAGCTGAAACTTTAGCAGCTTTAGGCGCGGCAGTAGTCCGGCGCGAAGCCTGCGGGGCCGCCGCACTGCGCGGTGCAGGCGCTACTGGCACCGAATCGCCTTCCAGCGCTTGGGGCGGGGCTATAATTTCGGGGCCACTGTCCACATCGCTGCCGTCGACCGGGCGCTTGCGACCGGCCAGCTGGTCGGCGCGCAGGGCGGCAGTCGAGTCGCGATTGGCGCGGGCAGCCAGCGTATCGGCCGTGAGCACGGGCATCAGCTCCAGCTCGGCGGCGTCGAGATGGCCGGCCGGCACGGTGATGCGGAAGGGCGGCGAGGAGCTTTCCACCAAGCCAATGGCGGCCACTTTGCGGGCCACTTCGCTTTGCTTGCTGGCCTCCATGTAGTCCGATTTTAGGGTGGTATAGTCGGCCCGCAAGTCTTCGGTTTCCTGCTTGAGGCGCTGAATGTTGCGGTTCATGCGGTTGCCATAGTGCGTGTTGCCGATGTAGAGCAGCACCAGCAGCATCACGAAAAGCAGGTGCGGCAGGAAGCGTACCGGCAGGCCCTCACGGAAAAGTCCGTCCACGCTCGTGGCGCGGTCGAGTAACGAAAACAGGCTCCACGAACTGCGCGGGGCCGTTTCTGCTTCGGGCTCGCGGCGACGCTTTTCGCGTTTGGGGCGCGGCTCGGGAGCGGGTTCGGGCTCGGGGGCCACGTACTCGGCCACGGGAGGCGCGGGCGCTACCTCCGGCTCGGGCGCGGCTACCGGACGCGGCACGTTGGCGCGGCGCGGGGCATCGGAAGGACGTAGCGTGTTAGCGGCCATCGGCAAGTTCTAGTTTCTAATTGCAACCCGCAATTTAGCACTTCGGGCGCGGCTGTTCAGCGCTACTTCGGCCGGGTCGGCTTCTTCGGGCTTGCGGTTCACGGCCTCAAAGGGCTTGCTTTCATTGCCGAAGAAGTCTTTTTCGACGGTGCCGAAGAATTTGCCCTTCGCGATGAAGTTTTTCACCAACCGGTCTTCCAGCGAATGGTAGCTCATCACCACCAGCCGGCCGCCGGGGCGCAGCACGTCGGCGGTTTGCAGCAGCATTTCCTGCAGAGCCTGCATTTCCTGGTTTACCTCGATGCGCAGGGCTTGAAAAACCTGGGCCAGATACTTGTTTTCTTTACCGCGGGGCGTGCAGGGCTGAATGGCTTGCTTGAGCTCGGCAATGGTTTCGAGGCGACGGCCGCGACGGGCCGCGCCCACGGTAGCGGCCAGCGTGCGGGCATTGGTCACCTCGCCGTACATCCCGAAAATGCGGTGCAGGTCGGCTTCCTTATAATCGTTGAGGATATCGGCGGCCGTCAGCGGGCCATCGGGGTCCATCCGCATATCCAGTGGCCCGTCGAAACGGGTTGAGAAGCCGCGCTCGGGCGTATCGAACTGGTGCGAACTCACGCCAAGGTCGGCCAGCAGCGCATCCACGGGCAATGCACCAAGCTGCTGAAGCTCAGCAAACAAATCCCGAAAGTTGGCTTTGACAAAAGTAAACTGCGGGCAGGCCAGCTTGGCGGCTTCGGCCTCTGCATCAGCGTCTTGGTCGAAGCTGTAGAGGTGGCCAGTGGTTAGCTTTTCGAGGATGCGTGCCGAGTGGCCGCCCCCGCCAAAGGTGACGTCGACGTAGCGGCCGTCGGGTTGCAGGTCCATCGCGGCCAGGCACTGGGCCAGCATCACGGGGCGGTGGTAGGCCTGGTCGTTGTCGTATTCGCTCATGCTTAATGCTTAGGCAGCAAGGCCGGCGAGCGGCGGGGTTTCAACGGATAAGAATTTCTGTGCCAACTTACTAAAGCTCTGCTGGTCTTTGATAAGAAACTCGTCGTAACGGGCCGGGTCCCAGATTTCGCAGCGGTTGCCCAGGCCCACAATGATGGCTTCCTTTTCAATACCAGCGTAGCGCAACATGCTGCGTGGCAGCATAAAACGGTTGATGCTATCGAGTTCCACCTCGGTCATTCCCCGGAAAAAATTGCGCTGAAACTGGCGATATTCTTCGTTGAATTCGTCCAGCGCCATCACCTTCTCGTGGATAACGCGCCAGGCGGCCCGGGGGTACAGCACCAGGCAAGGCTCGAAGCCGCGCACCAGCACCAGCTGGTTGCCCGACTGCTCGGGCAGATTGCCCTTCACTTTGGCCGGCAACACCAGCCGCCCCTTAGGGTCAAGCTTGCAGTCGTATTCGCCGGAGAGCAGGTTCATGGGCACGGGCCGCCGGGTGGGAAAATGGCGACATTAGCAAATGTACGGGAACCCCTGCGAAAACCAACCACGATTTACCATTTCCTACCACAAATGCAAAAAGGCCTTCCCAGCGTTTAAAACCGGTTTTTTCGGCCTTTCTATTCCTCAGCAAATTCAACGAAGCGCACCATGAGCCTGACTTTGCCAAAGTGGCGGCCATTCTTGATGGCATCGCTCCAAATGCGTACGGACTGCCGGCCCCCGGATGTTGCACCTGCGCCGGCCGGATTTCGCACGCCGGACAACCTGCGGGGGCCTTACCTTTGCGGTAGCTATGCGTTCTCATTCTCTGTTCCGTCGCCTCGTCAGTGTTCTGCTGGCCGTGCTGGTGCTTATCACCTCGGTGGGCCTCACGGTGCAGCGCCTGACCTGCCGCATGAGCGGGCAGAGCACCGTGGCCGTGTCGGTAGCCGGCCGGGCCGAGCTGCGCGGCTGCATGGGCGAGCTGGCCCCGGCCAAACCCCAAGCCAAGGATGGCTGCTGTGATTTTAGCAAGCAGGAACACAAGCTCAGCAGCCCGGCGCACGAGCTGGCGGCCAAAATCCTGGTGCCCGTTCCTCCGATGTTGGTAGCAGTACCGGCCCAAAGCTGGCCGGTAGCGCTGAACACCGCTGTTTCACTGGCAGCGGCCGGCCCACGCTGGTTTGCGGCCGATGCCTCGCCCCCACCGCTCGGCGGGCGGACGCTACTGGCCTTTGCCTGCATGCTGGAAGTCTAGGTTTTTCTGAGCTTTTCCCTGTTGCATCCGCAGCTGCGGAAACTGTCGCAGCTATTTGCAGCGGCAACTCAAGCAGAAACACCTAACTTCCAGATATTATGCGACCTATCAGCGGTATTGTTCCGCATTTCCTTATTCCTGTGCTGCTCATGTCCTTGCTCCCAGCAGGGCGAGTAGCAGCACAATCAGCGGCCATTGCGCCGGTGCGTGGCGAGGTAACTGAGGCCGGCAAGGCCACTCCCCTGCCCGGCGCGGTGCTGCGCTGGCTCTACGATGCCGCCGACGCCGGCGCACCGGTTATTACTACGACTTCAGATGAGGCCGGGCGCTTCACCCTGGTACGGCCGGCGCGGGCGGCCTCGCGGCTGGTGGTGCAGGCGCTGGGCTACCGGCCCGATACGCTGGCCGTGCCCGTGAGCGGCGCGCCCTACCTGCGGGTGGCCCTGCGCGCCGGCCAGGAGCTGGGCGAAGTGGTGGTAACGGACCGCGCCCCGGCCTATTCCTCCCTCACGCCGGCCAATGTGCAGATGATTTCGGGCCGCGACCTCACCAAATCGGCCTGCTGTAACCTGGCCGAGAGCTTCGAAACCAATGCCTCGGTGGAAGTCACGACTTCGGATGCGGTATCGGGCGCGAAGCAGATTCAACTGCTCGGCCTCGATGGCAGCTACTCGCTGCTGACTGTGGACAACCAGCCGGCCCTGCGCGGGCTGGCCGCGCCCTACCGGCTGGGCTACCTGGCCGGGCCGTGGATTGAGAACATTGAAATCATCAAGGGCACGGGCTCGGTGGTAAATGGCTACGAGGCCATTTCGGGTCAGGTGAACGTGAAGCTGAAGGAACCGGAGAAGACCGACCAGCTGCTGTTCAATGCCTACGCCAATGATTTGGGCAAGTTCGACGTCAACCTGAACGCTTCGGCCCGCATCAATCCGAAGTGGAGCACGCTGCTGCTCCTGCACACCGACCACCTCGGCAACCGCGTGGACCGCAACAAGGACGGCTTCCTAGATTTGCCGCTGGCCACGCAGTTCAACGCTTTCAATAAGTGGAAATACATCTCGGGGCACGGCATTGTGAGCGAAGTAGGCCTGGGCGCACTGCGCGAAACCCGCCAGGGTGGTCAGCTCGATTTCCGCGATACCGACGAGGCCGCCTTCACCCAGAGCTACGGCACCACGCAGGCCACCACCCGCTACACCGGCTACGCCAAAACCTCCTACACTTGGCCCTCGCGGCCCTTCCAGAGCCTGGGCCTGCTGCTGACCGGTACTGACCACAACTTTGCCTCGCGGTATTCCTACGGCTACCAGACCCTGCACACCGACCACGACCCCAACCTGCCGGCCTACCCGGTCACCAATCGCACCTCGCGGGCCTACGACGGCAACCAGCGCACCGGCCAGGCCACGCTGCTGTTCCAGAGCGCGCTGGGCAACACGGCGCACGTGTACCGTACGGGTCTAAGCTTCCTGTACGACAACTACGACGAGCGCCTGACCTCCGGCCGCAGCTACCTCACCGACACGCCGGCCGACGTGGAGGCCCGCGAACACCGCACCCGCCGCGAGCTGGTGCCCGGCGCGTTCGCCGAATACACTTACCAGAACAGCCGCAACCTGACCGTGGTAGCGGGCCTGCGGGCCGACCACCATAACCTCTACGGCTGGCAGCTGACGCCCCGCCTCAATGTGAAGTACGACGTGCTGAAAAACACAGTACTGCGTGCCGCCGCCGGCAGCGGCTTCCGCGTGGCTAACCCCATCGCCGACAACGCTGCCATGCTGTCCAGCGCCCGCGAGTTTGTCATCGGCCCCAGCCTGCGGCCCGAAAAAGCCTGGAATCTGGGCGGCAGCGCCACTCAATACTTCACGGCGCTGGGCCACCCGGCCACGTTCATTCTCGACTACTACCACACCGAATTTGTGAATCAGGTGGTGGCCGACATGTACACCGAGCCCGGTAGCATCGCCATCGATAATCTCCAGCCGGGCGGCCGTTCCTTCGCTCGCAGCCTGCAAGCCGAGCTTCAGGTGGAACCAGTGAAAGGCCTGCAAGTAAAGGGCGCCTATAAATACCTGGATGTGCGTACCACCTACGGAAATAACCTGTTGCCGAAGCCCCTCACGCCCGCTCACCGCGCTTTCCTGAACCTGGGCTACGCCAGTGCCTTCGATAAATGGCGAGGCGATTTCACAGTGCAGTGGTTCGGGCAGCGGGCGCTGGCGCACATCACCGACGAACACACCCACAGCACGGGCCAGACATACGCCCCCGCAACTGCCCCCCGTTACGCCCTGCTCAACGCCCAGCTCACGCGGGCATTCAAGCGACTGGAAGTGTATGCCGGGGTCGAGAACCTTACCAATTACCGCCAGCCCAACCCCATTGAGGGCGCGGCTAACCCGTTCGGGCCAACGTTTGATGCCGCCATGGTATGGGGGCCGGTCTACGGCCGCCTGACCTACGCGGGCCTGCGCTATCGCATCGAGTAAAGTGCGGGTAGCTTTGGCTGAAGCTTCCCGCGCAATCAATTTTTCCGGCAGCAATTTTGTTAGGTTGCCGTCACCCGCTTTCAATCTTCGACAATGAAATTCCTCCTCCCACTTTCGCTCTCGTTATGCTCGCTGCTGAGCATCTCCCCCGCCGCGCAGGCCCAGACGGCCCCTGCCGCCGTGCAGGCGGCTACCAACGGCATTGCCACGGCCCAGTTCAAAACCTCGGCTGTGTGCGACATGTGCAAAGCCCGCATCGAAAAGAGCCTCGCCTACGAAAAAGGCGTGCAAAGCGCCGTGCTCGACGTGCCCACTAAAGTCCTCACCGTGACTTATAAGGCCGACAAAACCAATCCCGCCGCCCTGCGCACCGCCGTGCAAAAAACCGGCTACGACGCCGATGAACTCACCGCCGACGCCCGCGCCTACAACCGCCTGCCCGACTGCTGCAAGAAGACCAACGCGGTTCACTAAAGCCCCCGGATTTAACTGCTTTCAACGGAATCAACAGGTTTCTTGAGGTGCTGTCCCGAATTTGGTTGAACGTAAAAGAGGCTGCTCACCTGAGCAGCCTCTTTCTTTTTTGTTCTCATGGCCACATAGTAACCACCCGGCCCGGAACCACAAAAATCCGTTTTAGCCGTTGAAATGCGTTAAATCTGGGTGTTAGTAAAAGGGTTCTGCTTCTTGCAACCGGCGGGTTATGTAAGCCCCGGCGGGCGTTACGATTCCGGCCAGAAAATGTGCGACCAGGGTATGGTGCATCTGGGCGAGAGACAGAAATTCAGCATCGGCGGTGCGGAGGTTACGCATCTGCTGCTGCCAGAGGCGCGCCAGGAAATCCACGTCGAGGTCCTCTTGGTACAGTTGCTGGGCAATGCCCTGGCAGAGGTTGGCTCGCACAAAACCGAACATGTAGGCGTTGCGCTGCGCCTGCCACTGCTGCCACACAGCGGGATACAGCGCTTCAGCGTCCCGAAAAAGTGCCGTGTTCCCTTGCGCCATTTTCTGATTAACCAGCACGCGCACAGCCAGCAGCTCTTCGACCGCGGTGGAGCATTGCCGACGCAATTGCTCCAATTCTGCGCGCATCTGGTCGCCGTAGCTTTTGAGGACGGCCTGCACCAGCGCTTCTTTGCCAGCCGGAAACTCGGCAAGGACGGCGCTTTCGGGTTGGTCGAGGCGGGCGGCCACATCAGCCACCGACACGGCCGCGATGCCAGCCTGGAAATACAACGACTGCGCCATTGCAACGACGTCAGAACGGTCTAGCACAACAGGCGGCTCGGCTAAGGCATTGGATGGCATGAACATGGCTAACAACAGAGAGTGGATGAGCAGCTCATAATTAATGGTGCCCGTCTATAAGACGCCTCTGAAACGTGTTTAGTGGCATTCTGCGTACGCCGCCAACGGCAGAAATCTACGGGTGGGCCACTTTTCAACCCCAACCGGCCCGGTACATCGTTCAACCGCCTTGCTGCGCCAGGCGCCAAACCGAATGACTAACGCGATTATAGAATCTCTGTAATCCAAAAAATCCGGGCCAACCCGTGGCCCCTATTTCGTCCGCCACAGCCGCCACCAGGGCAGATACGGCTGGTCGTGGTGTTCGTAGTGATAACCAAAGAAATAGCAGCTCACAAAGGCCCACAGGTGGTGCCGGAACTGGCTGCGCGACTTGTGCGGATTATCGGCCTCGTGCTCGCCCCGGTGCGGCAGGTAGGTTCCAAAAAAGAACAGCTGCAAAGTGGCCAGCACCGCCGGCATCATCCAGAAGGCGATGACGTTGACCTGGGGGAAGAACAATTTGAGGACGTTGTAGGTCGCAGCCATCAACAGGATTTGCCACCAGGTCACGTAGTTCCAGGCGAAGCGCAGAAACCACGGCAGGAAGCCCGGGTGCCGGCCGTCGTGAAAATCGGGGTCGTCCGAGGTGCCGACGTGGCGGTGGTGGGCGTGGTGCTTGGGCAGCTGTCCGGAAAACCAGTTGTAGGCAAACAACCCAGCGGCCAGCGTGCCCAGCGCGTTGTTCAGGCGCTTGTTGGGGCTTACCACGCCGTGCATGGCATCGTGCGCGGTGATGAACAGGCCGGTGTAGAGGTGAGTTTGCAGGAGCGCCAGCAGGTAGGGCGCGGGTGAGTGCCAATCGGGCCGGTAGCGCGCCAGCAAGAAGCCCAGCAGCGTGGCCCACAGCACCACAATCAGCCCGCCAATGGCCAAGCCGGCAGTGCCGACGGGCGCCGGCGCAACGCGCCGAATGGCCGCCACTGAAGGAATCGATGTTGCCAGCGTCTCCATCAATCGACAATGAAAAGAGTAGCTCCGGTAACCGTACTGCTGCGGTGAGCTTCCGCACCATCCGCCACTTGGTAGCTCATGCCCGTCGTGAGCGTGAACGTTTGCCCATCCGCCAGCTCCGTTACCAACTCGCCGGCTGTCACCAGCAGGAAGTGGCCTTTCTGGCACCAATGGTCGGCCAGGTAATCAGGGCTGTATTCAACCATGCGCACCCGTACCGGGCCAAACTGCCGGGTGCGCCACGTGGCCACGCCGGTCGTGCCCAGATGCTTTTCCCCAGCAACTTCGGCCCAGTTGGTAACCCCAAACGGCAAATCCGTTATCTGCATGGCTTAGCAAAAAGTTACTACAGGCTCAGCAGCTGCTCGCGCACCTGCTCCATCAGCCACATGGGGGTGCTGGTGGCCCCGCAGATGCCCACCGACTGCCCCGGCCGGAACCAGGCCGCGTCGATTTCGGCCACGTTGGAGATGAAATGCGTCTGCGGGTTGGTTTCCTTGCACACCTGGTAGAGCACCTTGCCGTTGGAGCTTTTGGTGCCTGATACGAACACAATCTGGTCGTACTGCGCGGCGAAGCGGCGCAGGTCCTTGTCGCGGTTGCTCACCTGCCGGCAGATGGTATCGTTGGCATTCACCTGATAGCCGCGCGTTTCCAACTGATTCTTAATGTTGTAGAAGCTGTTGGTGCTTTTGGTCGTCTGGCTGTAGAGGGTGATGTTCTCCGGCAACTCGTGGCTTAACAGTTCATCAAGGCTTTCGAATACCACGGCGTTGCCGCTGGTCTGGCCCAGCAGGCCAAGCACTTCGGCATGGCCGTGCTTGCCGTAGATGAAAATCTGCTCCTGCTTATCGTAGCTGGTTTTGATGCGGTTTTGCAGCTTCAGCACCACCGGACAGCTCGCGTCAATCAGCGTCAGGTTGTTTTCTAGGGCCATCTGGTAAGTGGCCGGGGGTTCGCCGTGGGCGCGGATGAGCACGGCCTCATCGCGCAGCTCGGCCAGCCGCTCGTGGCAGATGATGCGCAGGCCACGGGCCTCCAAGCGCTGCACCTCTTCGTCGTTGTGCACGATATCGCCCAGGCAATAGAGGTAGCCTTGCTCATCGAGCAGGTCTTCAGCCATTTGAATGGCGTAAATCACGCCAAAGCAAAAGCCGGAGTTGGGGTCAATTCGGACGCTGAGCGACAGGTTCGGCATAGGACCTCGGTAACCAGTAACCCACCCGCAAGGTTGCGTAAAATAGGCTGGGTGGCCTAAAATACGTAAGCCCGTCCTAATTCAGTTTGCACTAGGTGCGAATGTAGCCTAAGCTTGAGCTTGTGCTACGGGCGCGCAACCGCTATTCCTTCACTTTGCTTAGGCGCTGGGCCTCGTCCTCGCTCACGTGCCCGCGCCCTACCAAAAAGCCGCGCACCGTGCGGAACGCCTCCGCATCGAGCCCCGTGCCCGGGTGGTTGAGCGCGGCGTTCAGCAGCATTTCCTTGTCTTCCTCCACGTGCTTGCTCAGGCCGAGGAAAGCGGGCAGGTTGCTTTCAACCGAAAAGCGCAGAAAGCGGATTTCGGGATTTTGTGGGTCGAGGCCCACGGCCTGCTCGAAAGTTTTGGCCGCGTCCTGCACGTAGGTGAGCTTGTTGAACATCGACGCATCGCGGGCCCGGATGGCTTCGGAAGCGGCTTTGTAGCCCAGCACCAGCGCGTCACGGTCCTGATAATCAGCCAGCAGTTTGTAGAATTTCTCGCCGGCGGCTTTGTCGGCAGCTGCCTGCTCGTAGTGGCGGCGCAAAATGGCTGGTTGGTAAGGGGAAGTCGACGACACAGTATGGGAGGTGAGGTGGGATGAGCAGGAACGTAATGCTTTGGCGGCCGGATGGGCGGGTTTGAAAACCGGCGGCGCACCGCCGGCTCGCCAGGTGCTACTACGCAAATTGGCCGCCGAGGAAGACGACCCAACCCCTATAATAACCGCAAAAAACAGAACCTTGGGAATTCGCATATTCGGCAAAAATACGGCGTAAGGCCACAACACAGCTGGAATAAGGCAAATGCCGGGCCCAAAAATGGCCTCAGATGCGCGACAGCCGGTAGCGGAAGTACGAGCCCAGCAGCAGCAGCAGCTTGGTATTGTCGGGTACGCGCACCCGCTCGCCCAGGATGCGGGCGGCCGGCAGCTGCTTGATTTTATAGAAGAGCTTGAGGTAGTACACGTAAGCCAAGTACACGCCCAGCCGGGCCGAGCGCGGCAGCTGCTGGATGCCCGCGTAAGCCGCCTCGAAATCGGCTTTGATGTCGGCCTCAATCTCGGCTTTGGTGGCGTCGTTGAAGCGCGAATACACCACGCCGGGGAAGTACACACGGCCCCGGTCCTCGTAGTCGGAGCGGATGTCGCGCAGAAAATTCACCTTCTGAAACGCCGAGCCCAGCCGCCGGGCCGGCCCGCGCAGCCGCTCAAACATGGCAGCGTCGCCGTCGCAAAAAATGCGCAGGCACATCAGCCCCACCACTTCGGCCGAGCCGTAGATGTATTCCTGATACAATCCGGGATGATAATGCTGGTCCTCCAAATCGAGCGCCATGCTGTGCAGGAAGGCCTCAATAAACTCGCGGTCAATTCCATACCGATGCACGACGTGCTGAAAAGCATGCAGCACGGGGTTGAAGCTCAACCCGGTATCCAGGGCTTCATACGTCTGGCGGCGGAAATCGGCCAGTAGCGCGGCCTTGTCGTGGCCATGAAAAGTGTCCACAATTTCATCGGCCCAGCGCACGAAGCCATACACGGCGTACACCGGCAGGTGCAGCCGCTCGTCAAGCGTGCGAATGCCCAGCGTGAACGAGGTGCTGTAGCGCCCCGTGATGAGCTTGCTGCACGCCAGGCTGGTGTCAGTGAAGAGTTTAACGTGGTCCATGACGCTCTATTAGTTCTCTTTCAGCACTTCGCCCGCCACTACCTGGCCCGAAATGAGCGAGGGCGGCACGCCTGGCCCGGGCACGGTGAGTTGGCCCGTGAAATACAAATTTGCCACTTTTTTACTCTTGAGCGTGGGCTTCAATATGGCCGTCTGTTTCAGTGTATTAGCCAAGCCGTAGGCGTTGCCTTTGAAGCTGTGGTAGTCGGCGATGAAGTCGCGGTGGGCATAGCTGCGCTTGAACACCACCGCGTCGCGGATGGGGTGGCCGCAGTGCTTTTCAAGGCGGTCCATCAGCAGGTTGTAGTATTGCTCGCGGGTGGCCTCGTCGTCGGTAAGGCCGGGGGCCACGGGGATGAGCAGGAACAGGTTTTCCTGGCCTGCGGGGGCCACGGTGGGGTCGGTTTTGCTGGGCACCGAGGCGTAGTAGAGCGGCCGGGTGGGCCACTGCGGCTGCTCGTAAATCTCGCGGGCGTGCTGGGTCAGGTCTTCATCGAAGAACAGGTTGTGGTGACGCAGCTTGTCCAGCTTGCGGTTGACGCCGAGGTAGAACAGCAGGCTCGACGGGGCCATTACGCGCGAATTCCAGTATTTCTCGTCGTAATGGCGAAACTCGGGTTTGAGTACCTGCTGTTCGATGTGATGGTAGTCGGCCCCGGCCACCACGGCATCGGCGGCGAAAAAGCCATTGGCGGTGCGCACACCAGTGCTACGGCCATTTTCGACCACAATTTCCGTCACCTCTTGGTTGTATTCGATGCGGACGCCCAGCTCCTCGGCCAGGCGCACCATGCCTTCCACAATCTTGTGCATGCCGCCTTTCGGGTACCAGGTGCCCAGCGCCAGGTCGGCGTAATTCATCAGCGAGTAGAGGGCAGGCGTGTTTTCTGAGGTCGCGCCGAGGAAGAGGATGGGGAATTCCACCAGCTCCAGCAGGCGCGGGTCTTTGAAGAAGCGGCGGACGTGCTTGTGCATGCTTTGCAGCACGTCCATCCGCACCATATCAACCAGCAGTTTCGGGTCGGCAAACTCGAAGATGGAGCGGCTCGGCGCGTACACCAGCCGGTTGATGCCCACTTCGTACTTGTAAGCGGCCTGCTTCAGAAACTCGTCGAGCCGGGCGGCGCTGCCGGGTTCGTAGCGTTCGAACAGAGCGCGCAGCTCGCTCATTTTGGCCGGAATATCTACGGCTTCCGGCCCTTTGAAAATAACCTGATACGAAGGGTCAAGGCGAACCAGCTCGTAATAATCGGCTACTTTCTTGCCGAATCGGGCGAAGTATTTCTCAAACACATCGGGCATCCAGTACCAACTCGGGCCCATGTCAAAAGTGAAGCCCTGGGCGTGGAACACCCGCGCCCGCCCGCCGGGGCCTTCGTTTTTTTCGAGGATGGTGACGCGCCAGCCGGCCTGGGCCAGCGTGGTGGCCGCCGCCAGCCCGGCAAAGCCAGCCCCGATGACGACGGCGTGTTTCGTATTAGCGGTGTTTGAAGGCAAGAGCAAGCAGAAACAAAGTCAGTTAAACGGGCAGGCGAAGCACGCCCCAAAAAGAAACCGCCGGCCCAGCGCCGCAAATGCAGCAGCAGGCCGGCGGCCACCGCGCGGGCGCGGCAAAAAACTAGTCTTCCAAAGTTTCGCCAGCATCGGTAGCGGCCGAGGCGCCTACAGGAGCGTATACATGCAGGGCCGCTTTCAGGTCCTTGCGGGCAATGTGAATGCGGTTCTTGACGGTACCAATCGGAATTTGCAGCTTCTCGGCAATCTCCATGTACTTGTAGCCGATGTAATACATCATGAACGGCGTGCGGTAGTCGGTGCCGAGGCTGGAAATGGCCTCGTTGATGTCACGAACCACGAAATCGGACGTAGCGCCGTTGTGGGTGATGTAGTTCTGGTCGGTGTTGAAATACTGGAAATACTCCGTCGAATCAATGTTGGAGCTGCGCTTGGTAATCTTGTTGTAGTTGTTGATGAAGGTGTTGCGCATGATGGTATACAACCACGCCTTCAGGTTGGTACCGGCTTTAAACTTGTCCTTGTTAAGCAGGGCCTTAAGGAGGGTTTCCTGCACTAAATCTTTGGCATCATCAGCGTCTCGCGTCAAATTCATGGCGGCGGGCCGGAGGGTGAGCGAAATCTTCTGTACTTGCGAGGTGAATTCTAGCGAAGTCATGCCGTTTAGCTTTTCGTGGCCGATTGTTAAACAAATATACGAGCCAGCCGCAGAATGGACTAGCCCCGGCCGAAAATATTTTACTCGGCACGCCTACATCTTTCGCGCAGGAGCGGCAAGGTACATCAGGCTAGCATTTTGGCACTGCGCCAAGCCTGAGTTCGTATTATCGTTTTGTGAAGCCCGGGCGCACTTAGGGGATTTCTCGAACGGCAGATTGCCGCTCAGGCCGCTACCGGCTCGGTCGCCTCGGCGGCTATCATCGCGAGAAAATCGGTCATCAGCACCGGCGATACGCAGTTATCGGGCAGTTCCAGCCCCTCCTGCCGGGCCAGCGGGCCATACACCACCAGTTGGGCCGCGGGAAATAAGGTGCGCAGCTCGTGGGTATATTCGGCTACGCGGCTGCGCTCGGGCTGGGTGGTAAGCACCGTCACTACGGCATCGGGCCGGTACGCGGCATTCACGTGGGGCAGGCCGGAGTTGGGCAGGTTCTGGCCCAGGTACAGGGTGTGCTGGCCTCGGGCGCGCAGCAGGTAATTCATAAAGAGCAGGGCCAGCTCGTGCAGCTCATCGGCGGGCAGAAAAAGCACCCAGCGGCGAGCCGTGGCGGGCACGCCGGGCAGGGCATCGGTGGCAGCCAGCAGCTTCTGGCGCAGCAAATGGGCCAGCATGTGTTCCTGCGATAGGTCGACGGTGCCGGCCATCCACATCAGGCCGATGCGTTGGAGCAACGGATAGGCCACGCGCAGCATCATGTTCTCGAAACCGAGGCGGGCGGTGGCTTCGCTTAACAACTGGTTGAGGCGGGGCTCGTCGAAGCCCAGCATGGCGGCCAGCAGGGCGTTTACCTGGCGGTGGTAGTCGTGCGAATCGTCGCAACAGGCCAGCACGGCGGCGGCAATTTCGGCATCGGAGAGTTTGGCTACCTGTGAGATGCGTTGGCCCCGCCCGCACAGCGTGGTCACGTTGAGCAGGCGGCGTAAATCATCGTCGCAATACATGCGGATGTTGGTGGCCGTGCGTACCGGGCGCAACAGGCCGTAGCGCTGCTCCCACATCCGAATGGTGTGCGCCTTGATGCCCGAAAGCTGCTCTAAGTCGCTGATGGAGAAGTGGCCCATTGCCTGATTATTTCTTAATTATGCTTGCTTAGCTGCGTTTTTGCGGCGCGCCAGCTCCAAGTATTTTGGCGATACCCACAGCAGGCCGAACTCGGCCGAGCCGTCGCGGCCCGTGGTTTTGTGGTGGGTTTTGTGGGCCATGTTGAGGGCCCGCAGGTAGGTGTTCTGCGACTTTTTCCAGAAGCGCAACCGGCCGTGAATCAATACATCATGCACGAAAAAATACACCGTACCGTAGCAGGCAATGCCCACGCCTACCCAGAACCACCAGCGCCCGCCGTTGTTGCCGGTAATGAACAGGGCGGCCGAAATGGCCCCGTAAATCAGAAAGAACAGGTCGTTGCGCTCCACCGGATGCGGGTGCCGCACGTGGTGCGAGCGGTGCAAAAACCACAACGGCCCGTGCTGCACAAACTTGTGCATAAACCACGCCCAGAATTCCATGAATCCGAAGGTGGCGACGGTGATGCCAATGGCGGCCAGTGCTGTCATGCGGAGGTAACCGAAACGGGAAAAGGGTTGTTTGGAAATGACGCGCAAACGCCGTTCTGTCCCCAATAAATTCCGGGGGCAGAACGGCGTTTGCAATGGTCTGGGCTGCGAAGAAACGGATTTCCGCGCTACCAGCCAATCTTTTCTTTGCTGAGGAAGGCGGCAATGCCTTTGCGGCAGTCCTCCGAGCCGCGGGCTTCGGCGTTGCGCTGGGCGGCGTAGCGCAGGCCTTCTTCGAGGTCAAGCTCGGGCAATCGGGCCAGCATTTCCTTGGTTACCTCCATGCTCTGGCCCGAGTTTTCGCGGCACAGGCGCTGGGCGAAGGTATGCACGTTCGCGGCCAGCTCTTCTTTGGAAGCCAGGAAGGTGATGAGGCCCATGTCGAGGGCGGTTTGGGCCGAAACAGGGTCGCCGGTGAGCAGCAGCTGCTTGGTGCGCGACTCCCCTATTTTGCGCAGCAAAAACACGCTCACAATGGCTGGCAGAAAGCCGATTTTCACTTCGGTGTAGCCAAACTTGGCCTCGGGCACAGCAAAAGTCAGGTCGCAGATGGCGGCCAGGCCGCAGCCGCCGGCCAGCGCGTGGCCCTGCACTTGGGCAATGACGACTTTCTTAAGGGTATAAATCTGGTGGAAGAGCTGCATGAGGTGCGTGCTGTCCTCCAGGTTATCGGTGTAGCCAAAGCCCTGCAGCTCCTGAATATAAGCCAAATCGGCCCCGGCGCAGAATACTTCCCCGGCCGAGCGCAGCACAATCACCTTGGCATCATCGTCATTCTCGGCGAACTCAAACGCCTGTTTCAGCTCGGTTACCACGTCGGCGTTCAGGGCGTTGCGCTTGTCGGGCCGGTTGAGGGTGATGTAGCCAATGCGGTCCTGAGCTTCGTACTGAATGTAGCGAAGGGCTTCGAGTTCGGGGGTGAGCAGGTTTTCCATAGGGGCGGTATTGGCGCGGACGGATGGTTACAATTGGGATGCCGCCGGCCGGAGAAAGGTGGCATCTTCCTGAGCAATTAACGCAAAAAATGTCTGGACGGACTACCTTGCTCGACCAAGCGCCCGGTAGAACCGTTGAAAGTCATTGACAAATGGTTTATTGACCATTCCAGCCCTAACTCGGGGCGCCGGGGTCGGCGGTTGCCTGCGTGGTCCTGCCTTACTGGGCGGCCAGCGGCGGCGTGCACCGGAAAGCTCCCCGTGCCGTGACGTCCCAGGTGCGGAAGCCCTGGGCGCGCAGCAGGGAATCCTGCCGGGCCACATACCAGATTTTGCAGCTCGAATCGAACACCACCCGCACCCGCGGGCCAAATACGGCAGCCACGGTTTCGGGCGTCAGGTGGGCGTTGCGACGCAGCACCAGCACATCGACGGGCGCGGGCCGGGTGGCGGTGGAAATGCGGTTGGAAACGAAAGCCACCCGCAGGCCGCGCCAGTGGGCCAGCACCACGGGACCGGGCTTGAAATACAAGGTTGAGTTGGCGCTATCCGGGTCGGGCAGGCGCTGCACGGGCACGGTGCAGCCACGCCAGCCCACGCGGTAGGCCGTGCGCCGCGCTGCCCGCCGAATGATGCCCGGCAGCAGCCGGTAGGTGCGCTCGGTTTCGGTGAGCGGCAAGGAATCAGGCGTGATAAACTCGGCCGCCGCACCCTGCCAGAACCCCACCGCCGAGCGACGCGGAATGCTGTACACGATGAATTCTTCGGTGGGCGCTACGGCGCGGGCCTCGGCTACGCGGCTGCCACCGTAGCAAAGTAGCAGCAGTGCCATCCCGCGCAACCAGCCCAGCCGACGGGTGTTGAGCCAAGCCAGCCCGGCCCCGATTATCCCGAAAAGCAGGACGGTTTGCAGGGCCGAAACGTGAATGTCGCGCACCACCCAGCCACTGAGCCAGCGGCTTATCAGGAAGATGTATTCGTTGAAAGCCCAGACCATCCATTCAAATAGCTGCGCCACGGCGCGGGGCAGCAAGTCGAGCCACCACGCCGCACCGGCGGGCAGCAGCAGGCCAATTGTGGCTATTATGCCCTTCACCGCTAACAATGCCAGCCCCACATACACGGCCCCGCTGGAAATGGGCACGGCCACAAGGTTGGAAAACAAAAAGCTGAACGGGAATTGATGGAAGTAATACAACCCCAAGCCAAACGTGGCCACCTGCGCCGCCAGCGACAGCGCCACGGCCTGCCACACTTTATCCAGAAACCAGCCGCTGCCGCGCCAGGCCCACTGCACCGCCTTGGGCTGCCAGGGCCGGCGCCGGGCGTAGAAATAGCCCTCCACATCGAGCCAGCCAGCGATGCGGGGTTGCACGTACACAATGCTCAGCACCGCCAGAAACGAAAGCTGAAAGCCCACATCGGCCACCAGAAACGGGTTCCAAACCAGCAAGCCAAACGCGGCCACGCCCAGCGTATTGAAGATGGAATCCTGCCGCCCCAGCGCTCGACCGATGATGATGACCGTGAACATAACCGTGGCCCGCAGCACCGATGCCGACAGCCCCGTAAGAAAGGCGTAGCTCCAAATCACGGTCAGCCCCACGAGTGACGACCACAGCAAGAAGCCTCTCACCCGGCCAAACAGCTTGCGCAGTACCCACGACATGGCCGCAAACAGCAAGCCCACCTGCAAGCCGCTCACGGCCATGATGTGCGTGGTGCCCGTGGCCGTGTAAGCTTGCTTGGTGGCCAAATCCACGTCGTCCTTGATGCCCAGCACCAGCGCTGAGGCAATCGCATACTCGCGCTTGGCGTGGATGTAGTGCCGGAAAACCGCGTCGAGTTGCGCGGCCGCCCGCATGCTGAGGGCCACCAGTGCATCGGGCGGCGCCAGCCGCAAAATCCGGTATTGGTCGGGGTGAATATATTGCTGGTGATACACTTGCCGGTACTCGAGGTAACGGGCGTAGTCGAATTCTCCCGGGTTGAGCGGGGGCTTGCTGGGGTCGGGGTGGCCGCGAATGAGCCACACCTCGCCGTACTGCGGCTGCGCGATGCCCGCCACCCGGGGCAACGATACCCGCACGCCACCCGTGGCCCGGCGCCAGCGGCCGGCCACGCGCACGGCCTGCACTTTGAGGGTGGTGGCGTAGGTGGCGGCCCGCACCACGGGGGCCTCGTCCACCACGGCCTGGTAGCATTCCACTGTATCGCCGAAGCGGTAGAGGTGGTCGGCGCGGCGGCTTTCGGTGGCGCGCTGGGTGAGGGTGGCCCCAAGCGCAACAATCGTGAGCAACGACAGCAGGCCGGCGGCATCGGATGAAAATGACGTGCGCTGTTGCACGGCCCAGAAAATCAACCCAATGCTTATTAATGACATGACTGCGGTAACGGGCCACAACTCCGGCCCGCCAGCGCCGAGGTAGAGGTAGCCCACGATGCCAAGAATGAGCGCGGGGGTATAGCGCACGAAGGGAAAGGTGGCCCAGGCAATCATCAGGTAGAGAAAGGAAGGATATTAAGCTGGCAATGTAGCAGTTTAGGCCGAAACAGCCAGCTGCGCCCTGACCACGCCTACTTCCTGGCCTCATTCTGTGCCGCCTAAAAACCGCCTCCCGGGCCGGGCTTTCCCTATCCTGTTGCTCAGCGGATAAGCCCAAAAGCCAAGCTTATTTGACGTTTCTAGAACATCAGCGCTTCTTATCCCAGCACCATTTTATAGTGCTGAATCCCGGCCTCCTCAAACATCTCCCCTTCCTTCCGAAAGCCGTGCCGTTCGTAAAAGCGCACGGCGTTAATCTGCGCGTTCAGATACACTTCGGCGTCGGGTAGCTCAGCGCGTACGTCGGCGAGCACGGCGTGGAGCAGCGCGGCCCCGATTTGCTGGTTGCGGAAGCCTTCGAGCACGGCGAAACGCTCCAGCTTCACGCCGTTGTCGGTTTCGCGCCAGCGGGCGGCGCCGGCGGGCGTGCCATCCTCGGTGCGAGCGAGATAGTGGCGGGCATCGGTACGGTCGTGGAGGTCGTTTTCGAGGGTGGCGGGCACGCCCTGACCTTCCACGAATACTTTTTCGCGGATGGTGAAGGCGGCGTCGAGGTCGCGCAGGTCGGTGATGCGGTAGGCAGTGGCGGGCATGGTGGTATGTAATTAGGTGTAGTCAGAAATAAATAGCCCGTCATGCAGAGCGGAGCGAAGCATCTTTACCGCAATAGTAAAATTGATTACTGCTGCGGTAAAGATGCTTCGCTCCGCTCTGCATGACGGGCAGGCAGCAAATGATAAAAACTACAGCGCCTGCTCGTGGTTTACGGGCAGTTCCGCCTCTTGGGAACCAAGCTGCTCGCCGTCTATCAGGCCTTGCTCGCGCAGGCGGCGCTCGTGGCGCTCGTCGCGGCGCGGGACGCCGTTGGCCTGGGCCTGACGGGTCATTTCTTCGGTGTCAAACTTGTCGTAAGCCTCCACAATCTCCTTCACCAGGCGGTGGCGCACCACGTCTTCGGAGTTCATTTCGACGTAGCCGATGCCTTGTACATTTTTCAGGATGTCCATGGCCTGCATCAGGCCCGATTTCTGGCGGGTGGGCAGGTCAATCTGGCTGCGGTCGCCGTTCACCATCACCTTGGCCGTGGGGCCCATGCGGGTCAGAAACATCTTAATCTGGCTCGGCGTGGTGTTCTGGGCCTCGTCGAGGAGCACGAAGGCGTTGTTCAGCGTGCGGCCGCGCATGTAAGCCAGCGGAGCGATTTCAATGATTTTATTTTCCTGGTAAAACTTCAGCTTTTCGGCCGGAATCATGTCTTCCAAGGCATCGTAAATCGGGCGCAGGTAGGGGTCTACTTTTTCCTTCATGTCGCCGGGCAGAAAACCCAGGCTTTCGCCGGCCTCCACCACGGGACGCGAGATGATGATTTTCTTCACCTCCTTATTCTTGAGTGCGCGCACGGCCAGCGCCACCGAAATATAGGTTTTGCCGGTACCGGCCGGCCCGAGGGTGAAGGTGAGGTCGTGGGCCATCACGGTGTCCACGAGCTTCTGCTGGTTGGGCGTTTTGGCTTTGATGACGCCGCCCTTGGCTCCGAAGAGAATGACGTCGGGCGAAGCGGCGAGTACCCGGCCTTCGGCTTCTTCCGACGTAGCGGAGAGGTATTGATTGACGGTTTTGTCGGTAATCTGACCGTACTGGTGGTAGTGCTCGATGAGCGAGGAAAGCAGGTCGTTGATGCGGGCAATGACTTCCGTCTGACCCTGGATTTTGATTTCGTTGCCGCGGCTGATGATTTTGGAGCCGGGGAAAGCGGCGGCCAGCTGGCGGATATTCTGGTTGTCGGGGCCGAGGAAATCGACCAAAGACATGTTTTCGAGGGTGATGATTTTTTCGACCAAGTTGGAAGAGAGGGGGAAAGAGAAAGGGAGAGGGAAAAAGGGGCCGTTTTTGGCCCAAACCGGCTACTTTTGCCCCGGTTCGGGCGCTGGAACAATACTACGAAAAACTACGGAACACAGGCATGGGGTTGATTACGCTGCTCACCGATTTTGGCTACCGCGACCATTACGTGGCGGCCCTGAAAGCACGGCTGCTGCGCCTGGCCCCGGCGGTTCCGGTAGTCGACATCAGCCACGGCGTCGAACCCTTTAACATCGCGCACGCCGTTCACGTTCTCCAAAGTGTGTTCCGGGATTTTCCGGTGGGCACGGTGCACGTCATCGGCGTGGCCGACCACGGCGCGGGGGCAGAGCCCGGCTGGCTGGCCGCCGAGTTTGAAGGACACTATTTCGTGAGCGGCGACAACGGCATTCTGGCCCTGCTGGCCAACGGCACGCCCGAAAACCTGGTGGCTCTGCCAGCTGCTATCACCGCCTCCCCCACCCGCGACGTGCTGTTGCCTGCCGCCGTGGCCCTGGCCCAGGGCATCCCGCTGAGTGACCTTGGCCCGGCCATTACGACTCAGCACCAGCTCAATAACCGCCAGCTGCGCCTACAGGACCACCGCATCACGGGCCACGTGGCGCACGTCGACCATTACGGCAACCTCATTACCAACATCTCACGCACGGCGGTGGAGGCCGTGGGCCACGGCCGGCCGCTGGCCATCCACTTTGGGCGCGACGTGGTGCGCGACCTGCACCCGCATTTCTCGGCCGTGCCGCCCGGCGAGGCCGTGGTGGTTTTTAATAGCCAGGATTTTTTGTGCCTGGGCATTTGCCAGGGCAATGCCTCAGAGCTGCTGGGGCTGAATTTCGACTCGCAGGTAGACGTGCGGTTTCAGGCAGAGTAATCGCCTGTCATTGCGAGGCGGCACGACGAAGCAATCCGTCCTCTCAACGCGACTAGCGTTGAGATGTGATGAGGTCCCGAACTGCCCGCCGGAACTTCACCCCTGGCCCCATCCAAAGTAGAGTGGAATTTGGCGTAATTTTTAAAGCAAAAGCCCCGGTACCGCAATGGTGCCGGGGCTTTTCACATTATGTAGGCTGGTCGCTGAGAACAGGACAGATTGCTTCGTCGTGCCTCCTCGCAATGACAGACGGACGTCTACAATCGCAGCAATAAATTACTTCAGCGCGCCTTTCAGGTCGCTTACGGCAACGCCCTGAGCATCTTTCGCCTCGGGAACCACGGCGGCCATGCCGAAGAATTCGTGCGTGGTGCCGTCATAGAGCTTGTAATTGGTTTTCACGCCGGCGGCGGTGAGCTTATCGGCCAGCGTTTTGCCTTCGCTTTTCAGCGGGTCGTAATCGGCGGCGATGATGGTGGTGGGCTCCAGGCCTTTCAGGTTAGCGGCCACGAGGTTGATGCGCGGGTCTTTCAAATCAGCCGGTGTGCGCTGGTAGTTTTTGAAAAACCACTCCATGCCGCCCTTGTTGAGGGGTGCGGTTTGGGTGTTGGCCTGGTACGAAGGCGTATTGGTATCGGAGCCGGCGATGGGGTACACCAGCACCTGGTACTTGGGAAGGGCCACTTTCTTGTCGCGGGCCATCATGCTGACGTTGCAGGCCAGGTTGCCGCCGGCGCTTTCGCCCACTACGGCTACTTTGCTGGGGTCGCCTTTCATGCTGGCGGCATTTTTCAGCACGTACTGGTACGCGGCGAAGGCATCATCGTGAGCGGTCGGGAACTTGTGCTCCGGGCCTTTGCGGTATTCCACTGATACTACCACGGCACCCACTTGCTCGCACAGCGCCTGGGCCGAGGCAGCATACGTGTCGTTGGTGGCAATAACCCAGCCGCCACCGTGGTAATACACGATAACCGGATACGAAGCCGCACCGCCCTTGGGCGTGTAGATGCGGGCCTTCACGCCGGGCGTGAGGGCCTTGGTTACAGTGTCGCAGTTCAGGGGCGGGGCGGGGATATTGCTGACGCGCATTTGCTTCTTGGCCGCGTCGGCGGCGGTGGGCTGCTTGCGGGCCTGGGTGGCGGTGAGCTCGGGCAGGGGCTTGTTCTTGAAGCTCATGAGTTGCTCAATCACGGCCTGCATTTCGGGGTGCAGGTTGGGGCCCCAGGCGGGCTTGGTACCGGTGGGCTTTACGGCCCCGGTGGTGCCGGTGCTGTCGGCCTTAGCCGTTACGGCAGAGCTGTCGGAGGCAGCATTGGTTTCGCCGGGCACTACGGTGGCAGTTTTATCGGCTTCGGTAGCGGTGGGCTGGCTGTTGCAGCCGCTCAATAATAAGCCGCCAACGAGGGCCGGAGCGGCAAGCCACCCAAAGGATGCCGAATGGAAAGGGGAAAGCTTCATGAAAAAGAATAGGTAAAGTATGAATGTATGAAGAACAGGTGTTTGCCGCGGGTTTACGACTGGCATCGAAGAGGGTTGGTGAAAGCACGTGATTTGAGGTTAGCTGGGGCATTCCGGCAGGCAGTTATGCTAGCTGCGCAAACCTTAGCACACTCATAAATAGGCCATTACATTGCTTTGCACCTCATTGCCTGGTAGATTTGTGGTTCTGTTCCCCACCCAACTTTTTTTGCTGCTGCTTACTCGATGAGAAAACGCTACGCCTTGCTGGCGCTGTGGCTGCTGGCCCAATTGGGCAGCTACCCGGCCCAGGCCCAAACCACCATCAAAAAGGTTGTACTCCAGGCCTTTTGGTGGGATTATTACAACGACACCTACCGCTTTAAGTGGGCTGATTACCTGACCGAAATGGCCCCGCGCCTCAAGGAGATGGGCATTGATGCGGTGTGGCTGCCGCCCACGCCCAAGAACAAAAACGCCACCAACGACGTGGGCTACTCGCCCTTCGACCCCTACGACCTCGGCGACAAGTACCAGAAGGGCGACGTGCGCACCCGCTTCGGCTCGAAGGACGAATTCCTGCGCCTGGTGGCCGTGCTGCACGCCAACGGCATCGAAGTCATTCAGGACGTGGTGCTGAACCACACCGACGGGGCCGGCACCAGCAGCGGCGACGGCGGCCAGGACCCCGAGCCCAACTTCTCGCTGGCCAGCAACAACGGCTACAAAACCTTCCGCTACAGCTCTTTCGCCACGCCCCTGCCCGAAGCCGGCGACAACGGCGCGGCCTACGCCGCCCGCCAGGGCCGCTGGCCAAAAAACTACGCCAACTTCCACCCGCAGCTGGGCCACAACACCACCAGCGGCGACCAGGCCGCGCCGTACTTCGGCCCCGATTTCTGCTACGGCAACGACGGCGGCAACGACGGCTACGGCCAACTCAGCGCCAACTACTTAGCCCTATACCCCGGCGCTTTCAATCCCGTTCAAAGCCAGGGCTACAGCCAGACCCAGGCCCGCAACTGGATGGTGTGGATGAAGAAGCAAACCGGCGTCGACGGCTTCCGTTGGGACGCGGTGAAGCACTTCAGCTACAACGCCCAGCAGGACCTGAGCTACAACCTGAAGTACAACGCCGGCTGGGCCAACGGCGGCGAAGGCATGTTCAACGTGGGCGAATACGTGGGCGGCAAGAGCGACCTGGACGGCTACGTGACCAGCGTGAAGGGCCAGAACGGCGGCAACGACTTTCTGATGGGCACCTTCGATTTCGGCCTGCGCGGGGCTATTTATGGCATGGTGAGCGGCGGCGGAAACTACGACCTCGGCCAGATTCCGAGCCAGCAGCAGGACCAGCGCGTGGCCTACTACGCCGCCTCAAATACCTACGTGCACCGCACGGCACCCTTCGTGAACAACCACGACACCTTCCGGCCTCAGCTCAGCGCCACCGGCAACTACACCGGCTGGAACACCGGCGACGAGTTGGCCGCCCACATCGACCCGTTTGACCCGCGCCTCTCGGCGGCCTACGCCATTGCCTTTGCCGTGGATGGCAACCCGCACATCTTCATCGAAGACCTGTTCAACCTCGGCAGCACGGGCAAGCGCTACACCCACCAGCCCACCTCCACCACCGACCTGCCCACCCGCTCCGACCTCGTGAACCTGCTCTGGTGCCACCAGCACCTGGATTTCAAGGACGGCGCGTACAAGGTGCGCTACCAGGCGCAGGACCACCTCATCATCGAGCGCAGCACCAAGGCCATTATCGGCATCAACGACAGCTACGACACCTGGCAGGAAAATTACGTCGATTCAGATTTCGCGCCGGGCACCGTGCTCAAGGATTATTCGGGGGCCAATGGCTCGTATACCTACACCGTGCCGGCCGACCAGCGCGTGCGCATCAATACGCCGCCCTGCAACGGCAGCGCCCTGCTGGGCCGCCGCGGCTACTCGGTGTGGGCCCCCGTGGGCCAGGACAACTCAAGCTATGCCCCGCCCCGCACCGCCCTCACCACGCAGGAATGGGAAATGGCCAACGACCTCGGCGACCTGAACTGCGGCGGCCTGGGCCAGGGCGGCGCGCTCCCCTCGAATTCGACCAACACCCGGCTGGTGGGCAAAATCTACACCCAGGCCGGGCAGCCGGTGATTTATACCCTTTCCCCGGAGGCCAGCAACAACTCCAGCAGCCTCACCATCGGGGTATATGACCTGCGCGGCCAGTTGCTGAGCAGCGCCAGCGGCACCACGGCCGCCACCGGCACCTACACGCCCAGCACCACCGGCTGGCTGGCCCTGAAAGCCCGCAACACTACCGCCACCACGGCCGGCCAGCGCTGCTTCGTGAAAGTGAGCTACACCGCACCCGCCACCGTAAACACCCTCACGGCCCCCGCCCCCACCAATCAGGTGGCCATCTGGACCAGCAACGACGCCTCGGCCGATGCCACCGACTGCCGCAACTGGGAAGCCGGCGTGACGCCCACCGCCAGCACCGACGTGCTGGTGCCGGCCGGCACCAGCTTTGCCCCCACCCTCGCGGCCGGCACCCTAGCCGCCCACAACCTCACAATCGAAAGCGGCGCCAGCCTGACGCTGGCCAGCGGCACCACCCTGCGCGTGAGCGGGAATGTAGCCGCCACCGGCTCCCTCGCCGGCCCCGGTACGCTGGAGCTGAACGGCAGCACCGAGCAAACGCTCAGTACCGGCAGCAGCACGACGTTAGCGCTTAATAACCTGACCATCAACAACGCGGCCAATGCCCGGCTGCTTAGCCCCGTGAGTGTGAGCGGCGCGCTGGCTTTCACGGCCGGTCATTTGGCTATCGATAACCAGAACCTGACCTTGGGCAGCGCGGCCACCGTGAGCGGGGCCGATGCCAGCCGCTACGTGATAACGCCCGATGTGGCCGCTACGGGTGGTTTCGTGGTGCGGCCCGTGCCGGGCGATGGCTCGGCCGTGGCCTTCCCGGTGGGCACGGCGGCTTCGTTTACGCCCCTCACGCTGGCCAATAGCGGCGTCGGCACCACGTTTCAAGTGCGTACATTCAGCGGCTTGCTGACCAACGGCACCAGCGGCGCACCTTACGCCCGTTCCGACGAATTCGTGAACCGCACCTGGGAAGTGACGCCCGCCCTGGCCACTGGCCCGGTCGTGACCATGAGCCTCCAGTACAACGCCGCCGACCAGAACGCCAGCTTCGTGCCCAGCCAGGCCAGTGCCTACCGCAACCACGGCGGCACAGGTGAAAACTGGACCGAGTTGGGTCGCGCCACCGTGACCGGCAGCGGGCCATTTGTGGCCACCTACGCGGGCATCAGCTCCTTCTCGAAATTTGCCCTCGGCAATGGCAGTGCCCCGCTCCCGGTCACGCTCACCCGCTTCGAGGGCCGCCGCGCCAGTGCCAGCTCCGTGCGCTTGGACTGGGCCACGGCCTTGGAGAAAAACAACACCGGCTTCGACATCGAGAAATCGGCCGACGGCCAGCAGTTCCGCCGCCTGGCTACCGTGCCGGCCCGGGGCGGCAATCAGCCCACCACCTACACTTACGACGACCTCGAAGCGCCCACCGCCGCCTACTACCGCCTGCGCCAGCGCGACCTCGACGGCAGCACGCGCTACAGCCCCGTGGCCTACGTGTCTGCCACCGTCAGTCCCTACGTGGTGTTGCCCAACCCCAGCCACGGCGACGCCGTGCAACTCCTCGGTGGTCCCGCCCTGGCCGATAATGCGCCAATACGTCTCACCCTGAGCTCGGTGCTGGGCCGCACGCTGCTGGCCCCTGCACCGGCCCCGCGCACAGCGCTGGCCGAGCAGCTCGGCAGCTTCCTGCGCCAGGCCGCGCCGGGCGTGTACGTGGTGACGCTGACTGGTGCCAATGGCCTGCCCCAGCGCCTGCGTGTGGTGCGGGAGTAGTTTTAACAAGTTATGTAAGGCGAGAAAAAGGCCATCATGCAGAGCGCAGCGAAGCATGACGGTGATAATAAACCTTCCAAAGCCCCGGCTCCATAAATGGAAGCCGGGGCTTTTTACTTTTGCCCCTCCAATCCCCACTTCCCGAATGCTGATTCGTATTGTTCGCATGAGTTTTGAGCCGGCGCAGGTACCGGCCTTTCTCGCCCTTTTTCACGCCACCGAGCAGCGCATCCGGCAGCAGCCTGGCTGCCGCCACCTAGAACTGTGGCAGGACGCCGACAATCCCGCCATCTACTGCACCCACAGCCATTGGGACGATGCGGCTGCCCTCAATGCCTACCGGAAATCCGCGCTTTTTGGCGAAGTGTGGCCGGCCACCAAGCGGTTATTTGCCGCGCCGCCCGTGGCTTTTTCGGTGAATCCGGTGTTGTAGCCGTATTCTTATCCTGATAAACCCCTTATTGTCATGTCCCCCGATTACTTTGCCTTCTACGGCCTGCCCCAGTCCTTCCGGCCCGATGAGGCTGCCCTCAAGCGCCTTTACTACGCCAAGAGCCGCGAAACCCACCCCGATTTCCACGCCACCACCTCGCCCGAAAACCAGGCCGAGATGCTGCGCCAGGCCACTCTCAACACCGATGCCTACCGCACCCTCTCCGACCCGGACCAGCGCATGGCTTACCTGTTGCGCCAGCACGGCCTGCTCGAAGAAGGCAAGCAGGAGCAGCTCCCGCCCGATTTCCTGATGGACATGATGGACCTTAACGAGGAATTGATGGAGCTGGAAATGGACGCCAACCCGGCCGGCATCGCCAAAGTAGCCGCCGAAGTCACGGCCCTGACCGATACTCTCGACGCCGGCATCGAGCCGGTTCTCGCTGGCTATGAGCAGCTCCCCGCCGACCACCGCCCGGCCGCGCTCCAACAAATCCGCACCTACTACCTAAAAAAGCGGTATCTGTTGCGCATCCAGCAGCAAGTCGCTACCTTTGCAGCCCGCTCCTGATACCGGCAGAGCGGAATTGTTCTGAATTAAGCATCCTGCCCGGATGGCGGAACCGGTAGACGCGTTGGTCTCAAACACCAATATCGCAAGATGTGCCGGTTCGACTCCGGCTCCGGGTACTAGGTAATCGAAAGCCGGCTTCTCTCCTACGTGAGAGAGGCCGGCTTTTCGCATTTATACCCGGAGCCGGAGTCGAACCGGCACACCCTAATCACTGAACAGTAATTGGAAATTGTGATGACTGCTGAGCGGCAGCACTCAAAAATCTCCGACCAGGATTTGAAGGAGCAGGCAACCATGGCTCACGAAACAAGGGCGCAGTTTTTACTAAATCGGGGCGTTGAACTTATAGAATCTTTCGTAAGTAATAGGAAACAAGGAATGGCCATTATTCAGTTTATGGATGGGGCTTTAGCGAATACTGCTTCTCGCCGTTCTTGTATTCTTAATCTATGGAGAAAGACGCGCCTATTGAACCATCGGCCGTAACGGCGCTGCTCAATTCTGAAGAGGAGTTTCGGTTGTTTCTGACGGCCAGCTTTGATATCATATACAAAATGAGCCCCGACTGGCGCTACATGTACCGCTTGGTGGGCAAAACGTTTCTGGCCGACACCCTAGCCCCCACCGAGACGTGGCTGGAAAGCTACATCCCGATTCCGCAGCAGTCTCAGGTGCTGGACTGGATTGCGCATGCCACTCAGACCCAAAGCGTGTTCGAGCACGAACATCAGGTTATCCAGGCCGATGGGTCGGTGGGCTGGGTGCATTCGCGGGCCGTACCGGTGCGCAACGCCCAGGGCGAGATTACCGAATGGCTGGGCACGGCCATCAACACCACGCCGCGCCGACGGGCCGAGCAGGCGTTGCGGCTGCAGCAACAAGCCGTATTTGTAGCGGTGCAGGAAGCTGAGGAGGCCGAGCGCAAGCGCATTGCCGAGAACTTGCACAACGGCCTGGGCCAAATGCTGTTCGCCGTCAAATTGCGCCTGGAGCAGTCGCGGGTGCTGCTGCCCGCCACCAGCGCGAAGGTCAGCATGCTGCGGCAGGAAACCGATGAGCTGCTGGCCGATGCCATCCGCCAGGTCCGGACCATCTCGCACGAGCTGGTGCCGATGGTGCTGGAAGAATTTGGCTTGGCAGCGGCCATCAAGGACTTGTGCCAAAAGATGAAAGGCCTGATGCTAAACGTGCACTGCCAGGTGCATCTCGACGCCGAACTACCGCCGTTGCCGGGCTCGCTCCAGCTGGCCCTCTACCGCATTGCCCAGGAGCTGATGCAGAACGTCGTGAAGCACGCAGTCGGGGCCACCCATGCCAGCCTGGAACTGGAAAACGTGCCGGGCTTCGTGCTGATGCGCGTGGAAGACAACGGGCCGGGGTTCGCCCCCGACGCGCCAACGGGCATCGGCCTGGGCCTGCGCAGCATCCGCGACCGCGTGACGCTGCTCGGCGGCGTCATCGACGTTGGTAAAATGCCGCGTACCGGTGCCTACGTGCGCCTCCGCCTTCCGGTGCCAGCAAAGTAAGTGCCCGTGTGGAATGCCCACGAAAAAGCCCCGGTGTCGGCTGGGAAATAACCGACCCGCCGGGTTACCAGCCGGCACTGCGATTGATTAAGCAAGGAAAACGCCACGACCGACCGAAATTTGCGGTCACCTTTGATGCCCATTTTCCCAGAACTGCCAGTGATAAACGCCACGGAACGAGAAGAGAGAGAATACCTGGAAGAAATCAAGGAGAAGCTGACGCTGGCCATTCGGCGGGTGGACGGCTCGGTGAAGCAGTTTTCGGATGAGCTTCGGGAGAAAAAGCAGTACATCCACGAGCACCAGTCCGGCATGGACGATGCCGACATGGTGGCCGCCGGCCAGTCCATCAACCGCATGGCGTTTACGGGCGAGGCGGCCGTGGTCCGGAAGCGTAAGCTCCTCAAACTGGGCCAGTCCCCGTATTTCGGCCGCATCGATTTCGTGCCGCAGGGCCAGTCAACCTTGCCGGTGTACATCGGAATCTATTCTTTCATCGACGAGCGGCTGCGCCAGAGCCTGATTTATGATTGGCGGGCGCCCATCTCGTCGATGTTTTACGATTTTGAGTTGGGGGAAGCCTCCTTCGCCACCCCGGGCGGCGTGGTGCAGGGCACCATCGAGTTGAAACGGCAGTACAAAATCCGGGACGGCCGCCTGGAGTTCATGATTGAAAACGACGTCAACATTCACGACGACGTGCTGAAGCGCGAGCTGGCCAAGTCTTCCGACGACAAGCTGAAGAACATCGTGGCCACTATTCAGCGCGACCAGAACGCGGTGATTCGCAACGAGACGGCGCCGGTGATGGTCATTCAGGGCGTGGCCGGCTCGGGCAAAACCTCGATTGCCCTGCATCGGATTGCGTTTCTGCTCTACCGCTACCGCGAGACCATCGCGGCCAAGGACGTGCTCATTATCTCGCCCAACAAGGTTTTTGCCGACTACATCTCGAACGTGTTGCCCGAGCTGGGCGAAGAGCACATTCCGGAGCTGGGCATGGAGGAGCTGGCGGCCGACCTGCTCGACCACCAGTACTCGTTCCAGACCTTTTTCGACCAGGTATCGGCGCTGCTCGATACGCACGACGCCGCGTTCATTGAGCGCATCCGGTTCAAGTCGTCGTTTGAATTTCTTAGCCAGCTCAACCAGTACCTGATTTACGTCGAAAACAACTACTTCACCGTGAAGGAGCTGCGCGTGGGCAGAACCATCGTGCCGCTGCCGTTTCTGCTGGCCAAGTTCAAGACCTTCCACCGGGTGCCGCTCCTAAAACGGTTTGCGCTGGTGGCCGACGAGGTGCGGAACTACGTGCGCGATGCCACCAAGCGGAAGCTCACCAACCACGAGAAATCCACCATTGGGGAGGCCATTCCGCGCATGTTCCGGTTCCACCAGGTGCTGGACCTGTACCGGGATTTCTACCGCTGGCTGGGCAAGCCCGAACTGCTAAAGCTCGACCACGGCTTGCGGCTGGAATATGCGGACGTATTCGCCCTGATTTACCTGCGCCTGCGCCTGGAAGGCATCAGCACCTACGACCACGTCAAGCACTTGCTGGTGGACGAGATGCAGGACTACACACCCGTGCAATATGCTGTGCTGTCGCGTATGTTTCTGTGCCGCAAGACCATTCTTGGCGATGTCAGTCAGACCGTTAACCCCTACAGCTCGTCCTCGGCCGAAACCATTGAGCGCGTCTTCCCGCAGGCTGAGGTGGTAAAGCTCTACCGCAGCTACCGCTCCACCGTCGAGATTACGGCCTTCGCGCAGCGCATCACCCCAAACCCGAATATCATTCCGCTGGAACGGCACGGGCCGGTGCCGGTGGTGGCCCGCTTCGGCAGCACGGAGGAGGAGCTACAGGGCATTAAACAGCTGATTACGGACTTCCAAAGCTCCGGCAATCATTCAATGGGCATCATCTGCAAAACCCTTCGGCAGGCCGAGCAGGCATATGCGGCGCTGGAAGCTCCCAGCGTTTACTTGCTCACCGATGAGTCGACGGCCTTTAAAGAAGGCATCATCATCACGACGGCCCATTTGGCGAAGGGACTGGAATTTGATGCGGTCATCGTACCCTTTGCCTCCGCCCGCACTTACCAAACGGAAGTCGACAAAAGCATGCTCTACGTGGCGTGTACCCGGGCCATGCACCAGCTCACGATCACCTATTCGGGCGAGGTTGCCCCGTTTTTGTAGGCCTAAGCTACCGCTTCTCCCACCGCACGGCGAACTCCTGCTTGCTGCAGTACATGTACTGGCGCGAAACCGGATTGATGATGACGATTTCGGCCGGACGCTCCTCGTCGGCGGGGCTCAGGCCTAGCTCCAGCTCGTATTCCTGGCCGTTGCGGAAACCGGCGTAGCCATCCATGCCACGAAACGCGTACTTCTTCTTCTGAAACTCCATGCGGCAAAGGTAGCGCCACGGCGCACGGCGTCGCCAGGGGTTGGTGGCCATTTCGGCAACCGTTTTGGCGCGACTACTCTTGTTCGCCGGGCGCGGCCACGGGCAGTGGGACAAATTCATTCTCGGCCGGCGAGTAGCTTATCTTGAACAGGCGGTCCTGGCAAATGTGCTGGTCGCCGCCGGGCTCCGTGATAATCCAGTCGCCCGCGAAAACGGTGAGGCGGCCCTTGCGGCTGGTGAGGTAGGCGTGCGGCGGCACGGGCAGCAGGCTCCCAGTGCCCGCAAAGCCCGGCGCTTCATCGACCACGCCGGCCACCTGCTGGCCCGGAAACCACTGGTGGGCTTCAATCAGGTGGGTATCGGTGGGGAGACGCGTGAAAAAAGGCATGGCGGGGCAAGGGCAACAGACTGATTGGCAACGGGCAAAAAGCGGCGATGAGCATTTATTCAGCGGGGCTTTTTCTACAAGATTAAGACGCGCCAGGTGAATGTTTTATGAGGCACGACGGCAGGGCGGCTCAGGCATCGGGCTGGTCCGCCAGCTTCTTTGCCCCCGCTGCTTCATCAGCTCTTTCTAGAATTCAGGCCTGGATTTTTGCGCCTGAATTGCTGGGCGCGGCGGGTTTTGTGCATTTTTGCACCTTCTCTTTTGATTTTCTTATGACTTGTTTTCCTATATATCGCGGCCGTCTCCGTTTCCTGAGTGGGTTGGGAATGCTTTCCATCACGCTATTGGCTGGCTGCACACGGCCAGCTGGCAGCAGCGCCGCCGCTAAAGACTACTGGCTTTACGTGGGCACCAACGTGGGCAACGAGCAGGATAACACCATTTTCCTGTACCGCGTAGACGCCGCTACCGGTGCGTTTACCCGCGTGAGCGCGCAGCACGGCGGAGCCAGCCCCACCTATCTCACGCTCTCGGCCAACCACCACTTCCTGTATGCCGTGAACGAAACCCAGACGTTTCGGGGCGCGCCGGGCGGTGGCGCCAGCGCCTTTGCCGTAGCCCCGCGCACCGGCGATTTGAAATTGCTCAACCAGCAGCCTTCCAACGGAGCTTCGCCCTGCTACATCAGCCTGGACCGTACCGGCAAAACCGCCTTGGTGGCCAACTATGTGGGTGGCAACGTGAGCGCGCTGCCCGTGGCCAATGATGGCCAACTGGGCGCGCCCACCACCGACCAGCACACCGGCAGCGGCCCGCACAAGAACCAGACCGCCCCGCACGCCCACTGCCTCCTCCCCGACCCGACCAACAAATTTGCCTTCGCCGTGAACCTGGGCACCGACCGCGTGTACGCCTACCGCCTCGACCCCGCCAAGGGCCAACTCACCCGCGAGGCCGAGCCGGCCTTCGTGGCCAAGCCCGGCGCGGGACCGCGCCACCTGGTTTTCCACCCCGATGGCAAGCACGCCTACCTCATCAACGAGCTGAACTCGACCGTGACGGCCTTGGCGTATGACGCGGCCGTCGGGCGCTTCCGCGAGCTCCAGACGCTGTCGGCGCTGCCGGCCAGCTACACGGGCGAAAATTCCTGCGCCGACATCCACGTTTCGCGCAACGGGCTGTTTCTCTACGCCTCCAACCGGGGCCACAACAGCATCGCCGTGTTTGCCATCGATACCAGCAACGGCACGCTGGTGCCCATTCAGGACGTGGACACGCAGGGCAAAACGCCCCGCAACTTCACCCTCGACCCCAGCGGCCGCCTGCTGCTGGTGGCCAACCAGAACTCCAACAACGTGGTGAGCTACCGCGTCGACCCTCAGTCGGGCCTGCTCACGCCCACCGGCCAGAGCACGGAGGTGCCCTCGCCCATGTTTTTGCAGGTGACGGAGGATTTCGGACGCTAGGCAAAGCCGCGCTACCCTTCACTGGCCGAGGATTTGCATTCGCCCGCCGAAACGCGGCAACGTGGCGAACAACGGCACGTAAGGGGGCAAACCGGCCGCCATTTCGCTAAAACCGGCCTTTTCGCCCCTTCAATGCCCGACCCGTACGACTCCCAACCCCGCGAGCTTCAGTTTCCGCTCTACGTGAAAGCCCCGCTCATACTGCTGGGCCTGGCGCTGCTGGTGTTCACGCTGCACATTGCCAGCGATATCATTTTCCCGCTGTTTTTCGCGGCCATTTTCGCCATTATGCTGCACCCCGTGGAGCAGTGGCTTATCCGCAAGCGGGTGCCACCGCTGCTGGCCATTCTGCTCACGGTGGTGCTGGGCGTAGCGGCAGTGGTGGGGCTGGTGTACTTCATCAGCATGGAAGCGGCCCAGCTGTCGGACCAGATGCCGATGTTCAAGAAGAAGTTTGCCGAAACTTCGGCCCAGGTGCACGAATGGCTGCAGTCGCGCTTTGGCCTGAGCGACCAGAAATTGCAAAGCTGGATGAGCGAGGCCGGCACTAAGGCCCAGGGCCTGCTGGGCGGCACCCTGTCGGCCGTGTCGGGCCTGCTCGTTACGTTCACCCTGATTCCGGTTTATATTTTCCTACTATTCCTGTACCAGAAGCGGCTGGTTGATTTTCTGGTGCAGGCCTTTTCAGGCCACCGCCGCGATACCGGCGTGAGCGAGGTGCTGCGCGAAAGCAAAGCCGCCATCCAGAGCTACATGGTGGGCCTGCTGATTGAGGGCAGCATCGTGGCCGCGCTCAATGTCACGGCACTGCTCATCATCGGAGTTCCTTACGCCCTGCTGCTGGGCGTGATGGGCGCGCTGCTCAACTTCATTCCCTACATCGGCGGGCTCATTGCCATTGCCCTGCCCATGCTCATGGCCTTCGTGGCCGCCCCGGGCTACACCCACGCCCTGGCGGTGCTGGGCGCCTACATGCTCATTCAGTTCATCGACAACCACTACCTGATTCCGCGCATCGTGGCCTCCAAAATTCAGGTGAATGCCTTGGTGGCCATTGTGGGCGTGCTGGTGGGCAATGCCATTGGCGGCGTGGCGGGCATGTTTCTGGCCCTGCCGGTTATTGCGATTTTGAAGATTGTGTTCGACCGCATCGAGTCGCTCAAGCCCTGGGGCATGGTGCTGGGCGACGAGGAAACCCCGCGTGGCCGCAAAATTAACCCCGCCAAAAGAAGCGTCGTGGCGGCCGAAAAGGGCGAGTCCGTGCCCGACGCCGACCCGGCGTAATTAAGACTTGTCATTCCGCCCTTCGGTCGGAATGACAATTTTGCTTTTATCGACTCAGCTCCGTTCCGTATAGCCACTTTTCGGCCTCCTCCACCGTGGAGAAGCGCTGGAAAACCAGACCGGACGGTGCCGCGCTCACTACCGACTGCGTGGAGAGCCGATGCATGGGGTCGGCCCCTTCCACAATGGCGCAATACTGCGCCCGGGCCTGGTTGATGGCCCGCGGAATCCATTGCCCGGTCAGCCACGCCTGGGCGGCGCCGGACAGGGGCGCGCGCTGGCCGTGGTCGGAGAGGATTTTGCGGGTGCCCGTGTTCAGCATCAGCGCCAACACTTGCTCGTAAAAAGCCTGGATGGTTTCGAGCGCCGCCCGCTCGGGTGCCCACATTAGGCGCACAAAACCCGCAGGCTGATAAAAAATCTTACCGGCGGCATTGTGAAAGAATAGCGTTTCCTGAGCGCGAGGCGGCGATGGCATAGTAGAGAGAGGCGAGCGAGGCCAGCGGCGGTAGTGCGCGGCCCCGGAAGCAAACAAAATTACGCCCGGGCCGGCCTCCCCGCGTCCTGCGGCCAACAAATTCTGCAAGGCCGCGTAAGCAGACCCGGCCAGCTAGTACCACAGGCTGAACAGTTTATAAAATTTCTATCTCTATTTCATTACGTTAGTTATTTAATATGCGCTTATATTTTGAGAACCCGGTTGGGCGCTTGCTTGAGCATCCCGACGGGTATGCCCTGGTGCAATACAACGAAGCGCCCCGGGATTTTGCTATTTTTCAGGCTTTCCTGACCCATACCCACCACTTGCTACGCCGCCACGGCTGGCACAAAATGCTGGCCGACCAGCGTCACATGGCCCCCTTCACCGACGAGGAGCGGCAGTGGATTGGCCAGGACTGGCTAGCCCGGAGCCACAGCGACGGCTACGCGTTGTTCGGAGCCATTATCATCCCCACCGATGTGTACGCCCGCTTGGCGCTGGATCTGGTAATGAGCACCGTGCAGCAGTCGGCCCTCACCTACCGCCTCTTCACCACTGAGGAAGAGGCCGTTGCGTGGCTACGCCAGCTACCCGAGCCGCACTCGAACTAGCCCAGCCGCAGGTGGGCCGTGGCGGCGGTGCTCCCGCCGGCGTCGTCATCGGTCACGAGCAGGAGCTCGAATTGGCCATCGGCCAGTTGCTGGCGCACGGCCAGCCCCTCCACTTTGCCGTAGTACGGTCGGCCGTCGGCCCAGGCCAGCCGGGCAAACGTGGCATTATGCGCCGCCACCTCCACCACGCCCACAAAGGAGCCCAGCACCGCGCCATCGAGCACGGCATCAGCCGTGTTTTCCACCGAAGCCGACACGAACAGCCGGCCATCCACGAACGTGGCCCCGGAAAAGCCGGCCGGGCAGCCCTCAATCTGCGGCAGCTCAAACACCAGCTGATGCACGGCGGGCGGAGCGGCACTGGCCGGCTTTGTCAGGAAATCCAGCGTTTCGGCCAGCGGCAGCACGAACAGTAGCGCCGCATCGGCCCGGCCCACGGTGCGCTGAAACAGCAGCAGCTCGGTAGCGGTAGTGGCGGCCGCTTCCAGGTTGAGGCCCACGCCGGCGGGGAGGTGGGCGACGAGGATGGCGTAGAGGGCCGTCAGGTCCACAGGTTCGGGCTGCTCACCTTCTGTGGGCACAAACCAGCCGCGCGCCCGGTTGGGCCGGCTGCCCGAGCCGAGCAGCAACAGGCCGGCGCGGCCATCGGGCCAGGTCAGGGCCACCATGCACTCCAGGTCGGGCTTTATCGGCTTGGCGATGCGCCCGGAGGCAAAATCGGTAGCCGCTTCGAACAGGGCAATGTGGCCGATGACGGCCAGCGTGGCCGCGTCGAGCTGGTAGAGATAGGGCGAGTCGTCGCCAATAATGTAGGCCACGGGCCCGATGATTTCGACCCCCGAAGCCGAAGGCAGGCCGGGAATTTGATTTTCGGAAATGATGGTGGCCGTCATGGCAAGGGGGGGTTGCGGGTTGGTTTGTAATGTGCTGGCCGGGCCGGGCGATACAACCGGCAAGCTTCGGCCAAATATCAACCCGTTCCGCTCCCTATCTTGCCGCCGCGCTCGCCCCGCGCTCCTTCCCATGCCTGATTATACGCCCGGCCTGCACATTCTGGCCACTTTTGCGGCTCCGGCCTCCGCCCTATGCGATGTAGCAGCCGGCCGTACCTTCTTCGATGCCCAGGTGCTGGCCTTCGGGCTCGAAAAAGTGGGCGAGGCCTACCACAGCTTTCCGGCCGACGACACTGGCCCCGGCGGCTTCACCGCCGTGCTGGCCCTGACGGAATCGCACCTGAGCATCCACACTTGGCCTGAACACGGACTGGCCACGTTCGACGTGTTTCTCTCGAATTTTCGGCGCGATAACGCGGCCACCGTGTGCGGCATATACGCGGCCACACTGGCTTTTTTCGGCGGCACCGAGCTCACCAAAACCGAAGTGCGCCGATGAGCGAAACCGCTACGCCCCGGCCCGAATCGGCCCAACTCGACTGCCCAGAGTGCCACACCAGCATCACGTATTACGACGTGGAAGGCAGTGAATATTATGCCTGCCCGAACTGCCACGCGTATTTCCGGTGGTCGGGCGAGGAAACGCCCAAGGTGTTTGGGAATTATAAGGACGCACCCAAAACCTCGCCTGTGCTGCCGCTGGGTACCCTGGGCATTCTGGGTGGCGCGCTCTACCGCGTGGTGGGTGTAACGAGCCGCTACGAGGCCAACCACTCGCAGTATAGCTGGCGCGAGTACCAGCTGCTGCAGCCCGAAACCGGCCGCTATGTGCAGCTGGCCGAGTACGACGGCCACTGGACGCTGATTTGGGCCGCCAGCCACCTCGACAAAAACCGGGAGGATTTTAAGCTGGTCGATTTCCGGATTTTCAACAAATACCAGTCGCGCATCAACTGGGCGCTGGGCGAGTTCGACTGGGATATCGAAAGCGACCAGAGCCTGTACGTGACCGAATACATCAACCCGCCCCTGCTGCTGGTGCAGGAGCAGCGCGGGCGCGAAAGCAATTGGTACCGGGGCCGCCACGTGGCCGTGGAGGAACTGGCGACGGCGTTTAACATCAGCCGGAGCGCGCTGCCGTACGCCGAAGGCACGGGCATGGTCGAGCCGGCTCCCGGCAGCCAAAATTGGCCGGCCCTCTGGACCCTGACAGGCATTTTAATTGCAGCGCTGCTGCTCACGCAGCTCGTGCTGGTGGTGCGCACGGGCTCACCGGTGCTGAGCCAGACCATTCAGGTGACGCCCGACACCACGGCCACCGCCGCACCCGGCACCGGCAGCGTGCTGGTGTCGCCTTCCTTCACCCTTAGCCACCAAACTGCCCTCGACATTGAACTGAACGCCACCCTGAGCAACCAGTGGCTGGAGTTGCCCGTGAGCCTGGTGAACGAGCAAACCGGGCGCGGTTTCGAGTTCACCAAAAACATTGAGTTTTACAGCGGCGTGGAAGGCGGCGAAAGCTGGAGCGAAGGCAGCCGCGAGGTGGAAGCCGTGCTTTCGCGGGTACCCGCCGGGCGCTACCACCTCAACTTCTACCCCTTCACCGAAAAGGGAGTTTCGCCCGAAATCAAGGTAACCGTGTGGGCCGACCCGGCGCTGCCTTCCAACTTTTTCGTGGTACTGGGCCTGATACTTCTGGTGCCCGGATTCCAGCTGATGCGCCGCCACAGGCACGAGCGCAGCCGCTGGGCCAACAGCGACTACAACCCCTACGCTACCGAAGAATAACCTGACCGGCATGCTCGAAAATCTGCTCAACTTTCTGCGCCCGGTGCGCTTCTACGCGCTGCTGTTGCTGCTGCCGCTGGCCTGGTTTGCCTGGGGCACCGCCACCGGCACCCGCCTGCTCGGCGACGACAACGAGAGCACCGAAACCCTGAACGCGCCCGGCACCGGCGGCCACGGCCACGCTGGCCGCGGCCTGTATTTCCACAAATAACCCTTCCTTGCTTATGGAATACCTCAACGCCAAAGCCCTCGCGGCTTCCATCCTCTATTCGCTGCTGGGCATTGCCATTCTCGTCATCAGCTTTTATCTGTTTAACAAGATGACGCCGGGCACCCTGCGCAAGGAAATTCTGGAAGAGCACAACACCGCGCTGGCCATCCTCGGGGCGGCCTTTATGCTGGCCGTGGCCCTCATCATCAGCGCCGCCATTCATGGCTGAGCTGCTGGAAGCGCCCGCCGCTGAGGCACCGACGGCGGGCCCCGAAGCACGGCTGCCGGGCCTGCTGCTGGCGGCAGTGGCCGTCATCGCCACCTGCGGGCTGATTTATGAGTTGATTGCCGGCACACTGGCCTCTTACCTGCTGGGCGACTCCGTCACGCAGTTTTCGACCATCATCGGGGCGTATCTGTTTGCGATGGGCATCGGCTCGTGGCTCTCCAAGTTTCTGGAGGGCTCGCTGCTGCGCTGGTTTATCCGGCTCGAAATTCTGGTGGGCATCGTGGGCGGGTGCATGGCCCCGCTGCTGTTCGTGTCGTTCGAGTACGTGGCCTCGTTCCGGCTGCTGCTTTATACGCTGGTGGGCCTCACAGGCATTCTGGTGGGCCTGGAGATTCCGCTGCTGATGCGCATTCTGGAGCACCGCTACCCGTTCAAGGACTTGGTGGCGCGGGTGTTCACCTTCGATTACGTGGGCGCGCTGCTGGCCTCGCTGATATTCCCGCTGGTGCTGGTGCCGCAGCTGGGCCTGATTCGGACTTCGCTGGTTTTCGGGGCGTTGAACCTGGCCGTGGCCGCCGTGGTGCTGGCCCGTTTTCCCGAAACACGGCCCTACCGGCGGCACTTTGGCGTGGGCATTGGGGCGGCGCTGCTAGGGCTGGCGGTGCTGTTCGGCTTCGCCAATAAGCTGCTGGCTTACACCGAAACCCTGGCGTTCCAGGACCAGGTGATTTACTCCAAATCAACCCCCTACCAGCGCATCGTTCTCACCCGCAACCCGCGCGAATTGCGCCTGTTTCTGAACGGCAACCTGCAGTTCAGCTCGGCCGACGAGTACCGCTACCACGAGGCCCTGGTACACCCGCTCATGCAAGCCCTGCCCCAGGCCCGCCGCGTGCTGGTGATGGGTGGCGGCGACGGCCTGGCCGTGCGCGAGCTGCTGAAATACCCGCACCTGACCAGCATCAAACTGGTCGACCTCGACGCGGGCATGACCGAATTATTCAAGCGCAATGAGCTGCTACTCAATCTGAATAAAGGCTCGCTCAACAACCCCAAAGTGCAGGTTATCAACGCCGACGCCTACCAATGGATTCGACAGGACAGTGCGCGCTACGATGCCATCATCGTCGACTTTCCGGACCCCGGCAATTACTCCATCGGCAAGCTGTACTCGGCCGCTTTTTACACGGCGTTGGCGAAGCGGCTGGCCCCCGGCGGGCGGCTGGTGGTGCAAAGCACCTCGCCGTTTCTGGCCCGGCAGTCGTTTTGGTGCGTGGCCCATACGCTGGCGGCAGTGGGGCTGCACACCATTCCGTACCACCTCTACGTGCCGTCCTTCGGCGAATGGGGCTACGTGCTGGCGGGGCCTGACGCCCACTGGCGCGGCGATATGAGCCCGCTGCCAGCCGGCCTGCGCTACATAACGCCGGCCACCATCCACGACATGCTGCACTTCCCGCCCGATATGAGCGAGGTGCCCACAGAGGTTAACCAACTCAATAATCAGGTGCTGGTGCGCTATTTCGAGGAGGACTGGGGACCATATGTGCATTAATGCAATTTTCCGGAACGTCATGCAGAGCGCAGCGAAGCATCTTTACCGCAGCAGTAATTTTTCCTTGCGATTGAATTGCGTTGCGCGGTAGAGATGCTTCGCTGCGCTCTGCATGACCATTGACTTCTCCTAGTTCCTGAAATAACCCCATGCCCACCCGTCGCTCCTTCCTGGCCCAAAGCGGCGCGGCGCTCACCGGCGCGCTGCTCCTGCCAGCCCTGCCCGGCTGCGCGCCCACCAACCCGTTGGCCCACATCAAAGGCCAGCTGCTGGGGCAGGATGCCGCCACCGGCCACCTGCTGCGCGACCCCGGCCGAATCCCCGCGCCTACCCAAACCATTGAAACCGACGTGCTCATCATCGGCGGCGGGGTGGCGGGGCTGTCGGCGCGGCGCTGGCTGCACCGGCACGGCCAGACCAATACGCTGCTGGTGGAGCTGGCCCCTGAAACCGGCGGGAACGCCAGCGCCGGACGCAACGCCGCTTCGGCCTACCCCTGGGGCGCGCACTACCTGCCCGTGCCCGACGTGCGCAACACGGAGCTGCTGGAGTTTCTACAGGCTGCTGGTACCCTCACCGGCTACGCGCCCGACGGCCGGCCCATCTACAACGACTACCACCTTTGCCACGACCCCGAGGAGCGCCTCAACATCGAAGGCCACTGGCAGGAAGGCCTGGTGCCCAATCTGGGTTTGAGCGCGGCCGACCAGGCCCAGGTGGCCCGATTCTTCAAGCTGACCGAAACGCTGAAAACCACCGTCGGGCGCGACGGGCGCGATGTTTTCCGTATTCCGCTCGACCAGTCCTCAACCGACGAAGAATACCGCCAACTCGATAAAATTTCCTTCGCCGCCTACCTCGACCGCGAAGGCTTCACCGCGCCCGCCCTGCGCTGGTATCTGGACTACGCCTGCCGCGACGACTACGGTGCCCACGCCGCGCAGGTATCGGCCTGGGCCGGGCTGCACTACTTCGCCAGCCGCAAAGGCAGCGCACACAACGCCACTGGGTCCGACGTGCTGACCTGGCCCGAGGGCAACCACTTCCTCCTTGAAAACCTACGCCGCCAGGCCAGCGCCCCCATCCACACCCAAACCCTGGCCTACGACCTGCGCGAAACCGCCACCGGCATCGAAGCCCTGATTTACAGCGTGGCCACCCGCCAAAGCGCCCGCGTGCGCGCCCGGCAGGTGCTGCTGGCCACGCCGCAGCACATTGCCCACCGCCTGCTAGCCGCCGTGCCCGGCCACCAACTGCCGCCCCCGGGCGCGCTGCACCACGCGCCCTGGCTCATTGCCAACCTCACCGTGGCGGGCCTTCCACAAGGCCCCGGCCGCCCCCTGAGCTGGGACAACGTGCGCTACGGCAGCGCCTCGCTAGGCTACATCAACGCCACCCAGCAGTCAATCAAACAGGACGATGGCAGTCCCAAAGTCATTACCCTATACTGGCCCCTCACCGACGAGGCTCCCGGCCCCGCCCGCCGCCGCGCCTACCAAACCAGCTACGCCGAGTGGCTGCCCCGCGTGGTGGCCGAGCTCGAAACCTACCACCCCGGCGTGACGCCCTACATCCAGCAGGCTGACCTTTGGGTGTGGGGCCACGGTATGGTGGCCCCCACGCCGGGGCTGCTCTGGGGCGCGGCGCGGCAGGCGGCCAGGCAGCCGGTGCGCGGCCGGGTGTTTTTCGCGCATACTGATTTTAGTGGAATTTCGATTTTTGAGGAGGGATTTTACCAGGGGATTCGGGCGGCACGGGAAATGCTGGATATTGCCCCACCCGCCTAAGTGACTTCCATGCCCCAACCCTGGATTCGCTCCCCGCGCTACGACGGCCTGCTCGTCCTCGCGCCGCCGTTTCTGGCGCTGCTGGTGGTGCTAGGGCTGCCCGCGCACTACCGCCACTCGGCGGCCATGCCGCTGCTTGCCTGGGTGGCGCTGGTGGTGCTTATCGACGTGGCCCACGTCTACGGCACGCTGTTTCAGACGTATTTCGACCCGGTGCGGCGGCAGCAACGGCGTACGCTGCTATGGGTGGTGCCACCGGCCTGCTACGTGGCAGGCGTGGCCCTGCACAGCATGGGCGGACTGGTGTTCTGGCGGGCGCTGGCCTATTTGGCGGTATTCCACTTTATCCGGCAGCAGTATGGGTTTCTGCGGATTTATAGCCGACACGATGCGCTCGTGCCCGGCCGCTGGCTGGCCACGGCGCTTATTTATTACGCTACTATTTACCCGCTGCTTTACTGGCATTTTTCGCCTGAACGCAACTTCAACTGGTTTGTGGAAGGCGACTTCGTGCAGCTCGACTGGCCGGCTGGCCGCGCCATCGCCACAGTGCTTTATGTAGGTTTGATTGCGGCTTACGCGGCCCGCGAAAGTTGGCTTTGGTGGCGTACCCGCACTTTTAATGTGCCGCGCAACCTGCTGCTGGCGGGCACGCTGGTGTCGTGGTACGTGGGCATTGTGCTCTTCAATGGAGACTTAGCATTCACGCTGCTGAACGTGGTGTCGCACGGCATTCCCTATTTGGCGCTGGTGTGGGCGGGCGGGCCAAAATCAGCTCAAGCGCCCGTCCCCGTCCGGCGCGGGGCCTGGGCCGGGCGCTACGGCCTTGCCGTTTTCATTGGGGCTGTCGTGCTTTTCGCTTTCCTCGAAGAAGGCCTTTGGGATGTGCTGGTGTGGCGCGAGCACGGCGCGGTATTCGGCTGGTTTCAGCAGTTGCCCACGGTGGCCAATCCCGCGCTGTTGATGTGGCTGGTGCCGCTGCTGGCGCTGCCCCAATCCACCCACTACGTGCTGGACGGGTTTATCTGGCGGCGGAAAAAGTAGCGTGGACTCTGCGAGTCCACGCTACTTCACAATCACCAGCTCCACGCGGCGGTTCAGGCGGCGGGTCTCTTCGCGGTCGTTGCCGTATTTCGGCTTCGAACCCCCAAAACCCACGGTGGTAATGCGCTTCTCATCGACGCCGCGGCCCACGAGGTAGCGCTTCACCTCGGCCACCCGGTCTTCGGAAAGCTGCTGGTTTTTGTCGGCCGGGCCCACGTTGTCGGTGTGCCCTTCGAGGCGGACTTCGGTAGCCGGGGCGGCTTGCAGGGCAATGGCGAGGCGGTTCAACTCAGTGTAGGCCGAACCCAGCAGCGTGGCTTTGCCCTGGGCGAAAATGATGCTGGGCAGGTCCACTTTGGCCCCCACGGCGGCCGGCAGCAGCAGGATGTCGCGCCGGGGCGAGCCGGCCGCCGCCAGCGTGTCGCCCATCGTGAGCAGGCCCGCGCCGTTGGCCGAGAGGTAATACCGGCCGGGCAGCAAGGACATCTGGTAGTAGCCCTGATTATCAGCCGTGCTGGTGGCCAGGAATTGTGGACTGGTTTTGCTGGTGCCCAGCAGGTTGGCTTTCACCAGTGCGCCCGGCACGGGCTGCTTGGTGCGGGCATCCAGCACACGGCCGCTCAGGAATGCACGGCCGGAATTCTCCGTAGCCTCGGCCACTATGGGCTTGGGCAGCGAATCGGCGGGCACGGCGCGGCCCGTGCGCAGGATGTCCTTGGTGCCGTTGGGCGTGGCCGAAGACGAGAAATAAGCCGTTTTGCCGTCGGGCGTGAGGCTCAGGTAGGCGTTGAAACCGGGGCCGTTCAGGGCCGGGCCAAGGTTACGGGGTTCGCTCCACTTCGTCCAGCTGTCATCGAGGCGTTGACTCACGAAAATATCGGCCGAGCCGTAGCCCATGTGCCCGTAGGAAGCGAAATACAGCGTTTTGCCATCGGGCGTGAGCCAGGGCGCAAAGTCGAAACCGGGCGAGTTCAGCACCGGCCCCAGGCTTTTGGGCTCGGTGTAGCCGCCGCTGCCATCGGGGCGGCTCAGGTAAATATCATTGCCGCCTTCGGAGTCGCCGCGCTCCAGCGAGAGCAGCAGTATTTGCCCATCGGCCGTCATAAAAAACCCCGTGCCTGTCACGGCTGAGTAGAAATTGGCAATGCGCAGGGCCTCGGGGCGGGTGGTTTTGGGCGTGGCGCCAGGCGCTATGGCGGCGGCCTGCGCCACCCGGCTCAGGCCCTCGTCGCGGAACGTGCCGTCGCGCTCGTAGGTGCCGCGCACCAGCAGGAGCTGGCCGCCAGTGCCGGTGGTGGCTTCCACGGCGTTGTTCTGCGGAGTGTTCAGGCCGTCGAGGCGGGTGGGCGCGCCCCAGGTTTTGCCCTGGTCGGGGCTCTGGCTCATCCAGGCATCGCCCGAATCGGTGTTGCCCTCGATGTTGCCGGCAAACTTGGTGCGGGCAAAGTAGAGCGTCTTGCCGTCGGGGCTCAGCACGGGGTGCACCTCGTTGCCGGGCGAGTTCACGGCCCCGGCCAGCGGCTGCGGCGGGCCGAAGGGCGACGGCCCTTCCAGCACGTTCAGGCGCAGCCGGAACAGGTGCCACTGCTGGCTGGCGCGGCCGTTGTTCTTCTGGGCCACCACGGGCGTGCCGTTGAATTTATCCGAGGCCGCCAGCGCGGCGCACCGGGCTTCGCTGCGATTTTCGAGCTGAAAACTGCCCGCCGGGCCGGCCGGCACGAGCCGCCACTGCTGCTGCTCGCTGCCCTGGAAGGGGCGCTGCACCAGGCCCATGTTTTCGCCGGGCTTGTCTACGGTCAGGCACTGGCCGCTGTGGCGGGCTTCGATGCGGTAATATTCGCTGCCGGCCCGAATGGGGACGAAGCGCCACTGCTGGCTGTTGGCATGCGTGAACTCCCACTGCACGGCCGCCGCGCCGCTGGCCGTGCTGGCGCTGGCAATGTCGAGGCAACGCCCGCTGCCCCGGTCAATCAGCCCGTAGTAGGCCCGCTCATCGGGCACGAACGGCGTTTGAGCGGAAGCAAAAAAGGGCAGCAGGAGCAGCAGCGACAGAAATCGAAACATCATGAGGGGCGCGCCGGAAAGCAGCGCGCATGGTTGAACTACGCAAAAGAACGGCGAAACGGCGGAGTATTGCGACTCGCCGCCCACGCCCGGCTAGCGCTGCAACGCTTTACGGCCGTTGGCAGTACACGTAATTTACCCGTAGTTAAACGACACAATACTCCCGCTTTCTCCCTGGTTTTATGCGCAAAGGCACCAAAGTTTCCTGGAAATATGGCACCGGCACGGCCACCGGCAAAATTGAATCGGTGCACAAAGAGCCCATTTCGCGCACCATCAAAGGCTCCGAAATCCACCGCAACGGCTCGGCCACGGACCCCGCCTTCGTCATTGTGCAGGAAAACGGCGACCGGGTGCTCAAGCTCAAAAGCGAAGTGAAAGCCGTCGTGGCCAGCTGAGGCTCCATTTCAACTAAAAAGCCCCGCCAGCAGCAGCTAACGGGGCTTTTTTGATTCAATAAACAGACGTTACCAGTTGTCCTTATCGGGCTTGATGAACGCCTCCTCTTCCATTTCGGTAGGCACCACCACCACGCCCTTCTGGAGCATGGAGTTTTTCTTACCGTAGAGGAAGTACACCACGAAGCCCAGCAGCATCCAGCCCAGGGCCAGTTTCAGGGTGTTCGAGTCGAGGGCCAGAATCATGAGCGTGCAGATGGCCGCGCCCAGGATGGGCACCAGCGGGAAGCTGGCCGACGAGAGCGGCGAGCGGAACGGCCGGGGCTGGTCCGGGTCCGACCTGCGCATCAGCCACACGCCGATGCTCACCAGCACGAAGGCCAGCAGCGTGCCGAACGAGGTCAAATCGCCGGCCACCGAGCCGGGCACGAAGGCTGCAAACGCGCCCACAAACACCAGCAGGGCCAGGTTCGACTTATAAGGCGTGTTGAAGCGGGGGTGCAGGTCGGAGAAGGCTTTGGGCATGAGGCCGTCCTTCGCCATCGAGAAGAACACGCGGCTCTGACCCATGAGCATCACCAGAATTACGGAGGAGAAACCGAGCAGAATGGCCACCGTCACGGCCGTGCCGAGCCACTCGTAGCCGGGCATGTGGGCCTTGATGGCGTAGGTCACCGACGCCTCGCCGCCCAGGGCCGGGTCGGCAAATTCGCGCCAGTTGGCCACCCCCGTCAGCACGTGGCCAAACAGGATGTAGAGCACCGTGCACACGGCCAGCGAACCGAGAATACCGATGGGCATGTCGCGCTTGGGGTTCTTGGCTTCCTGCGCGGCCGTGCTCACGGCATCGAACCCGATGAAGGCAAAGAACACAATGGCCGCGCCGCCGAGGACGCCGCCCCAGCCGTGCTTGTTCCAGGCCGTGTACTCGCGCACCACCACGCCAGCGGCGTTTTTCACAGGTGCGGCGTTGTCGGGAATCAGGTAGGGCGTGTGGTTGGCGGGGTTGATGAACTGCCAGCCCACGGCGATGAACACCAGCACGATGGCTACTTTCAGAATTACCACAATGGCGTTGAACATGGCCGATTCCTGCGTGCCCTTGATGAGCAGCAGCGACAGCGCCACAATGATGAACAGGGCCGGCAGGTTGATGAGGCCGTGCTCCAGCGTGCCGTTCACCACCGCACTTTCGAAGGGCGAGTGGCTGAGGTTATACGGTATACTCGTCCCAAACACCTGCAACAGCTTGTTCAGGTATTCGCTCCAGGCAATGCTGACGGTGGCCGCGCCCAGCGCGTATTCCATAATCAGTGCCCAGCCGATAACCCAGGCCACAAACTCGCCCATGGTGGTGTAGGCGTAGGTGTAGGCCGAGCCGGCAATGGGAATCATGGCGGCGAACTCGGCGTAGCACAAGCCCGCGAACACGCAGCCGATGGCGGCCACGATGAAAGCCAGCGTCACGCCCGGCCCGGAAGCCTGAGCAGCGGCGGCGGCGGTGCGCACAAACAGGCCCGCCCCGATGATGGCGCCCACGCCCAGGGCCACGAGGTTGCCCGCGCCCAGCGTCCGTTGCAGCGTGCCGTGCCCGGTCGAGTTGGCCTCGCCCAGCAGCACAGACAGGGGTTTTTTGGCGAAAATACTTGCCATGTGTTTGGTGTAAAGAGGGAAGAAGTTTGAAATAAATGAAGGAATTAAAAATCCCCGCCCGGCCCGTTGGGCAATGAAACTGCGCCAGGCACTAGCGGCGGAGCCGAAATATAGGCAGCATTTTCCCGCCATTTGGGCACCGGCCCCGCGCCGGAGCGGTTTCAGGCCCCGGCCCACCGCCCAAAGCCTTGGGTTAAACTTTGGTCTGACCGCGTGCATCCAAGTGCCGATACTACTTTCGTCCTTCGAATTAAGAACCTCAGCAACGCCCTTACCTACCATGAAAAAGCTCCTCCTCTTCCTGGCCACCAGCGCGGCCACGGCCGGCACCGCCTTTGCGCAAGCCCCCGCCCCTACCCAAACCCCGGCCGGCACCGCCGCCCCCGACCAGCTGGCCCAGCGCCGCGCCCAGTACTTAGGCAAAGAGCTCGGCCTCACCGCCGACCAGCAAACCCGTCTGGCCCCCATCCTCATGGCGCAGCGCCAGCAGCTGCAGGTGCTGCGCGAGCAGCGCACCACCGGCGGCCGCAAGCTGGGCACCGCCCAGGACCTGAAAGCCAACGAAGCCCGCACCGACGAGCAGATTAAGACCGTACTTACGCCGGAGCAATTCACCAAATTCAGCAAGATGCGCGACGAGCAGCGCGAGAAAATGCGCGAGCACCGCGCCGCCGGTGCCAACGCCCCGGCCGGCCAGCCCGAATAAGGCGACGCTTCGTCAATGAAAAGCGGCCGTGCGTCGATGAATTGTCGTTGGGACCTCAACGCTGAAATGCTGGCATACTGCTTGTAATTACCCCGGCAGGCCCCACAGTCACTCTCGCAAAGACTTGGTGCTCTCCTCCTCACCCACTCCCAATTTTGCTTTTCCCCACCATGAAAAAGAACCTGTTTCTGCTCGCCGCCCTCGCTTTTGCTACCGCCGGCACCAGCTTCGCCCAAACGGCCGTGAAAACCACCGGCACCGATGCCAACGAGACGGCCCGCCACTTCGGCAAAGGCCAGCACGGCCCGAAAGACCCCGCCAAGATGGCTGACCACAAAGCCGGCAAAATGGCCAAAGAGCTTGGTCTAAGTGCCGACCAGGAAGCTAAAGTTGAGCAGCTGATGCTGGCCCGCCAACAGGAAAGCGCCGCCCTCAAAACCAAGTACGCCGCCGACAAAAACGCCGGCCGCACCGAAATGAAAGCTGCCCACGACCGCTACGAGGCCCAGCTCAAAACCATCCTCACCCCCGAGCAATTCGCCAAGATGGACAAGATGAAAGCCGAGCACCACGGCGGTCATGACGGCCACGGCAAAGACGGCGGCAAAATGAAGATGAAGGCCAAAGCCTAGTAAGGCACCAGACAAATGAAAAAAGCTCCAGCCTTCAGGCTGGAGCTTTTTTCATTTGTCTGGTGCCGGTTAAGGTCACAATAAACACTCTTTCTTAAGGCCCATCTAAGGCAAATCCGGGCGAACAGACCCACCTTCGCATTCCTTCAAGCTCTTCAATCCCCATTCCTGTCTCATAGTAAACATGTTCTACCAAAACCTATCGCGCTTTTTGCACCTAATAATCGGCGGCTTGCTGCTGGTAGGTGCTACTCCGGGGCGGCCGCTATTTGCCCAATCATCGGTGGCCCCGAGCTTTCGCGTCATGAGTTACCAGGCAGTGAAAAAGCCGGGCATGGGCCTTATACTGGAACAAGGAGTGTTTGGAACCGATGGCACTACCATGCACCCCGCAACGGCTATACCGCACGGTTTTGCAGTGGCAGCGGTAGCTCAAAGCGGGACGCGCAACCTGTATTTGCTGCGCAAAACCGGAAAAGATTCGGTGATGCTGCTGCTCACTGATTCGGTGGGCCGGACGCTGCAACAGCCCCGACAGTACATGCCCCAACTGGGTGGCGACGCCAGAAGCCTGGCCCCACCCCGCTTGTTTGGCCTGCCGGGCGGCAAGGGTTTCGTGCTCACTTATCCCTCGGGCAGAGCTAGCCGGCCCAACCTACAGGTGCAGGCGCTGAGTCCGGCATTGGCACTGCTATGGGAACAACAGCTTACCCCTGCCTGCCTAACCGCTGTTGAGCATATAGCTGCCAGCGACACCCACGTATGGCTTGTGCTTCGGGAGTATTTGGCCTTGGCCATGCGCCCGCGCGTGCTGAGCTTCCGCCTGGCAACCGGCGATGCCGAATGCAACCAGCCGCTGGCCTCCAACGATGAGTTGGCTGTTGCCACGGTGGTACCCGCCGGGCTGCTCATACTGGGCACCTCAGACCGCCGGACTTCTTACGTAGCCCCCGCTGACGAAGGCAAAGCATCTGAGTATCGGCGCGATTTTGCCCTGCTGCTAAGTCCCGCGGGCCAACGCCACTTCGGCGTTGGCCTGGGGTGGCCCTCATCTGGCCGGCCGGCTCATTACCGGTGGCAATCGGCGGGCCTGCTGCCCGATGGCAGCTATCAGCTAATCGGCGAAACCTACCGCAAGGTTCCCAATGCAGGTACCATTGCCCGGGGCGTAGTTGGGGTGGGTATTATCGGAGCCGGCGGCACGGGTGTGATTCCACTGAGCGGCTACGCCAATGAGCAGCCCGTGGGGGTGGTGGTAGCTCAACTTAGCACCACGGGCCAGCTAGCCGCCGTGCACGAACTAGCAGTTCCGGAAGTACTGAATGCTACTGGTTTGGCTCCCGCCCTTGCGGGCCCGCTCCCAAGCTATCTGCCGGGCTTTCGTTTCCGGGGAATCAGTACTGACCATCAGTATGTGATATTGAACACCAATCGTCAAGTGCTGGCTTATGCCATTGCTACCCAGCAGCTGCGGCCTCTTACCCCGGCCTGCAATGCCATTCCCTCGGTATGCTATATCGGGGCCGACCATGTGACCATCAGCTGGTCGATTAAGCCGGTCAACGCCACCTCCGAATTCGAGCAAGTAGCCCTGCCCTAATCCGGCCAAGGCGACGAAGATTCTACCCCCAGCATTTATATTTGGATTCTTACCCATCCCTACTAGGTAAGCATTGTCCCCACCATCCCCCTCCCCCATGCCTCCCCTTCCCAGTAGCACGGCCTCGGCCGTGCAAATCCAGCAGTTTTACGACAAGGGCCTGGCCCACGCCAGCTACGCCGTGCGCTGCGGCCGCCAGGTCGCCATCATCGACCCAGGCCGCGACCCCCAGCCCTACTATGATTTCGCCGACGAGCACGAGGCCCGCATTGTGGCCGTGATTGAGACGCACCCGCACGCCGATTTCGTGTCGTCGCACCTGGAAATTGCCGAAGAAACCGAGGCCACCATCTACTGCAGCAAGCTGGTGGGGGCCAAGTACCCCCACAAGAATTTCGACGACGGCGACCGCATCAAGCTGGGCAGCTACGAGCTGCACGCCATCAACACCCCCGGCCACTCGCCCGACAGCATCAGCATCCTGCTCATGGACGAGCTGGCCCAGAGCCGCGCCGTGTTCACCGGCGACACGCTATTTGTGGGCGACGTGGGCCGGCCCGACCTCCGCGAAGAAGAGGCCGTGGGCGGCCACAAGCGCGAAGAGCTGGCCGCCCAGCTCTACCGCAGCACCCGCAACAAGCTCATGACCCTGCCCGGCAGCACCAAGGTGTACCCCGCCCACGGCCCCGGCTCGCTCTGCGGCAAAACCACCAGCCTCGACCTCGACTCCACCATTGCCAAGGAGCTGAAAACCAACTACGCCCTGCAACCCATGTCGCAGGACGAGTTCATCAAAGTGCTGCTCGAAGACCAGCCCTTCGTGCCCAAGTACTTCGGCCACGACGTGGCGCTGAACAAGGCGGGCGCGCCCAGCTTCGAGGACAGCATTCGGGCGGTGCCGCACTTGGGCAGCGACGCGGCGCTGACGCCCGGCGTGCTCCTCATCGACACGCGGCCGGCGGCCAAATTCCGCGCCGGCCACCTGCCGGGCGCCATCAACCTGCAGGACGGCGGCAAGTTCGAAACCTGGCTGGGCTCGGTAGTCGGCCCCAAAGAGCCGTTCTACCTGCTGGCCGATTCCAAAATTGCGCTGGACACGGTGATTCGCAAGACGGCCAAAATTGGCTACGAGGGCAATATCAAAGGCGCGCTACTGGCCCCCACGGCCCTGCCCGCCACTTCTCCGGCCGTGGACGTGGCGGCCGTGCGCGAGCACCCTGAAGCCTTCACCATCGTGGACATCCGCAACCGGACGGAGGCCAAAACGCCGGTGTTCGACAACGCGCTGGTCATCCCGCTGCCCGAGCTGCGCGAGCGTGCCCACGAGATTCCGACCGATAAGCCCATCCTCATTCACTGCGCGGGCGGCTACCGCTCGGCGGCCGGGGCCAGCATTGTGCAAGCTGCCCTGCCGGGCGCGGAAGTGCTGGATTTGGGCGAGGCGATTACCGATTTTCAGAAGCAGGCGGCGCATTAGCAACTCCTGGCTTCGTAAATAAAAAACGTCCTGCTTTGACTAGGCTCAGCAGGACGTTTTTCTTTGCAAGAGGCTCACTTAATGGCCTCAGTCCAGCACTGCTTCTTCCGGCAAGGCCGGCGCGGTGGCGGCTTTCGGCTTCTGGCTCACCAGCCACACGCCCAGGAAAATGAGTGCCGCCTGCCCGGCCTTGCCCAGCGTGAAATGGTCTTTGCCCAGGGCCACGGCGATGAGCACGGCCAGCACCGGCTGCAGGTAGATGTAGACGCCCAGCAGGGCCGGCGAGGCGTATTTCAGGGCCCAGTTATTGAGCAGGTAGGCCAGAATGGTGAGGAACACCACCATGTAGCCGATTTCGAGCCAGATTTTGAGCGGGAAGCTGGCGTAGTTGGCGTGCAGCGCATCGCGCCAGCCGAAGGGCACGGCCACGATGGCCCCCACCAGAAACACCCGCGCCAGCACCGTAAACGCGTGGTACTTGCGCATGAGCGGCTGCACCAGCACCAGGTAGAGGCCAAATACGGTGGCATTGGCCAGAATGAACAGGTTGCCCAGCGTGGCGTGCGGGTAGATGGCCGCCTGCGCGTTGCGGCTGAGGATGAGCGAGGCCGCGCCCGCTGCCCCCACGGCAATGCCCAGCACGCGCGGCAGCGTAATCTTATCGCTCAATAAAATGGCCGAGGCGATGACCACCACAATGGGCGCGATGGTTTGCAGCAGCGAGGCGCTGATGGGTGAAGTCAGGTTCAGCCCCGAAAAAAACAGCAACTGGTTGAGCCCAATGCCCAGCACGCCGCACAGGATGGACCGCCGGTTATCGGTCCAGCCAATGATTTTGTCCTGCGGAGCCACGAAGTATTTGATAAGCGCAAAAAAGCTCGACGCCCCCAATACCCGCAGCGTCACAATGCCGAACGGCGTCATATACCCCGGCATTACGTCTTTGGAGAGCGAATAATTGGCCGCGTAGATGACCGCGACGAAGAAGAGGGCCGCGTGCACGCGGAATTGATTGGGCATAATTTAGGGGGAATAGCGCGACCCGGAGGTCGGCGTCAGCCAACTTTGTGGTCCGCGTTTCAGCGCCATCAGAACTCGTTTCGGTGCCGAACGTTCTAAAACGTGAACCACAAAGTTCGCGCTACTTCGCTTCTCATGGCTTCCTTATTCCCCGACGACGAACCCACCGCCTTCACCCCGCCGCCCGTACCCAGCCCGGATGCCCCGCTGGCCGAGCGCCAGCGCCCCCGCCGCCTGGCCGACTACGCCGGCCAGCAGCACCTGGTGGGCGAAACCGGCGTGCTGCGCCGCTATTTAAATTCCGGTCGGCTGCCCAGTCTCATACTCTGGGGGCCGCCCGGCGTGGGCAAAACCACCCTGGCCCACCTGCTGGCTTCGGAACTGAAACAGCCGTTTTCGGCCCTCTCCGCCATTAATGCCGGCGTGAAAGACGTGCGCGACGTAATTGAGAAGGCCAAGCGGCAGCGCGGCACGGTGCTGTTTATTGATGAAATCCACCGTTTCAGCAAGGCGCAGCAGGATGCCCTGCTGGGCGCGGTGGAGCACGGCACCGTCACGCTCATTGGCGCAACCACGGAGAACCCGTCGTTTGAAGTGATACCCGCGTTGCTCTCGCGCTGCCAGGTGTATGTGCTGGAGGCGCTGAGCGCGGACACCCTGCGCGGGCTGGTGCAAAAAGCCCTGACAGAAGACGCGGCCCTGAAGCAGAAAAAGGTGAAGCTGAAAGAAGACCACGCCCTGCTGGCTCTGAGCGGCGGCGACGCCCGCAAGCTGCTCAACCTGCTCGAAATTGTGGTGCAGAGCACGCCGCCCGACAAAAAAGGCGTCATCGAAATTACCGATGCGGTGGTGCAGCAGGTGGCCCAGCGCCCCTTGGCCCGTTACGACAAGGGCGGCGAAATGCACTACGACGTGATTTCGGCCTTCATCAAATCCATGCGCGGCTCGGACCCCAACGCCGCCCTCTATTACCTGGCCGTGATGCTGGAAGGCGGCGAGGACGTAAAATTCATCGCCCGCCGGATGCTCATTTTGGCCAGTGAGGACATCGGCAACGCCAACCCCAACGCCCTGATGCTGGCCACGAGCTGCTTCCAGGCCTGCACCGTCATCGGCCTGCCCGAGTCGGACTTGATACTCGCCCAGACCGTCATTTACCTCGCCACCTCGCCCAAAAGCAACGCGGCTTATATGGCCATCCGAGCGGCGCAGGCTGAGGTGAAGGCCCACGGCGTGTACCCCGTGCCGGTGCCCCTGCGCAACGCCCCTACCCGCCTGATGAAGGAGCTCGGCTACGGCAAGGAATACGCCTACTCCCACAACGGCAAGGGCAACTTCGAGGAGCAGGAGTTTCTGCCCGACGCCCTGAGCGGCACCCGTTTCTACGAGCCGGGCCTGAACGCCAGCGAGGCCAAAATCCAGGAGCGCCTGCGCGGCTGGTGGGGCGATAAATACGGGTATTAGCTTGGACGCGGGCTGCCGGCTTTTTAGCCGGCTGTCCGCTGGCAAAGATGCGCACACCGTCCCTTTCCGGCCCTCCGATGCGGCTTTCCGGTTGCTCGGTGGTCCTTTCCGGCACTTCGGCACCGGCTTCCGAGCGCTCAATACCGATTTCCGGCCCTTCGATGACAGTTTCCGCCATTCCGATGACGGTTTCCGGCATTCCAATGGGCGTTTCCACCGGCGGAAATCGTTGTCGGAACGCCGGAAACCGACGTCGAAATGCCCGCTGTTACTTTTAGCCGGCCAAACGGCCCGCGCCGCCTACTTTTGCCAGCTCTCACCTAGTCTGCACCCATGCGCCAGTTTCTTAAATACGTCCTCGCCACCATCGTGGGGCTTGTGACCTTCGCCTTCCTCGGATTTTTCCTGCTGGCCATCTTCATCGGGGCCACCGTGAGCAGCGCCAACGGCCCGAAAGAAACCGCCGCCAACTCGGTGCTGGAACTCAAGCTGAACGAGCCGCTGAACGAGCGCGGGCGGGCGGGCCGCTTCGGCGGGTTTGGCGGGGGCGGCAGCACGGGGCTGGTTGAGCTAAAGGAAGCCATTCACCGGGCCAAGGGCGACGACGACATCAAGGGCATCCTGCTGAACCTGGGCATCGTGCAGGGCGGCATGGCCTCGCTGGAGGAAGTGCGCAACGCGTTGCTCGACTTCAAAAAGAGCGGCAAATTTGTGGTGGCCTACCATGAAATCGCCTCCGAAAAGAGTTTCTACCTCTCCTCGATGGCCAACGAAATCTACCTCAACCCCCAGGGCACGCTCGAATTCAACGGCCTGAGCTCGGAGGTGCTGTTCTACAAGCGCCTGTTCGATAAGGCCGGTATTCAGCCCTACATTTTCCGGGTGGGTTCTTTCAAAAGTGCCGTGGAGCCGTTCTTTCGCGAGAATTTCTCCGATTCGGCCCGCTACCAGACGGTGTCGTTCCTGAACTCCATCAACGGCTACATGATTGGCGAGGTGGCCAAAACCCGGGGCATCAACCCGGCCCGCCTCAAGGTGATTTCGGACTCGATGCTGGTGCACAACGCCCCCGACGCCCTGCGCCTGCACCTCGTCACCAAGCTCGGCTACTTCGATGAGGTGCAGGACTACATGCGCCGCAAGCTGGACCTGGCCAAAAACAAAAAGCCCAGCCTGGTGAGCCTGTCCGACTATACCGACCACGGCAACGACGCCGACGAGCGCGAAGGCAAAACCAGCGGCCGCCGCATTGCCGTCATTTACGCCGAGGGCGACATCGTGACCGGCAAGGGCTCCGACGACAACATCGGCAGCACCAAGTTTGCCGAAGCCATCCGCAAGGCCCGGCTCGACGACCGGGTGAAGGCCGTGGTGCTGCGCATCAACTCGCCGGGCGGCTCGTCGCTGGCCTCCGACATCATCTACCGCGAAGTGCTGCTGACCAAGAAAGTGAAGCCGATTATCGCCAGCATGAGCGACGTGGCGGCCTCCGGCGGCTACTACATCGCCATGGCCTGCGACACCATTGTGGCCCACCCGAACACCATCACGGGCTCCATTGGCGTGTTTGGCGTGCTGCCCAACATCCAGCCGCTGCTGGCCGACAAGCTTGGCATCACCGTGGACCGCGTGACGACGGGCAAGTTCTCCGACCTGCCCACCATCACCCGCCCACTTACCGATTTTGAGAAGCGCACCTTGCAGGAAGAAGTGAACCGCATCTACGCCGACTTCACCAGCAAGGCCGCCCTGGGCCGCCACATGCCCGTGGCGCGCCTGCGCCGCCTGGCCTCGGGCCGCGTCTGGAGCGGCCTCGAAGCCAAAAACAACGGCCTCGTCGATGTGCTCGGCGACTACCAGGTGGCCCTCAACATTGCCGCCGCCCGCGCCCACCTAAAGGCCGACGACTACCGCGTGCAGCGCCTGCCCCGTCAGAAATCGGCCCTGGAAGACTTCGTTTCCATGCTCAGCGACGACGACGATGCCGCCAAAACCCGTGCCCTCAAGACCGAGCTTGGCCCCCTCTACCCCGCCTACGCCCAGTACCAGCAACTGATGCAGATGCGCGGCGTACAGGCCCGCCTGCCGTATACGCTGGATATTCAGTAGTCATTTTCGCTTGTTTGTCATCCTGAATCCGCTGTCATCCTGAGCTCCGCGAAGGACCTTATCCCGAACGAACACCTCCTGTTCGGGCGTGGCAATGTCCTTCGCGGCGCTCAGGATGACCGTTTTTATTACTACTACGTCCCATCCATGCTCTCCCAACTCCACGAAGCCGCCGCCTACATCAAAGCCCATTCCCAAGCCTTCCAGCCCGAAACGGGCATCATCCTCGGTACCGGGCTGGGCGCGCTGGCCGACGAGGTCGATGTGGAGCACGAAATCAACTACGCCGATATTCCGCATTTTCCTCTCAGCACCGTGGAAAGCCACGCCGGCCGGCTGCTGCTGGGCCGCATGGGCGGCAAAAAAGTGGCTGTGCTGCAAGGCCGCTTCCACTACTACGAAGGCTACACCATGCAGCAGGTGGCCATGCCCGTGCGCGTGCTCAAGCTGCTCGGCATTGCCCGCCTGCTGGTAAGCAACGCCGCCGGTGGCCTGAACCCCGATTTCAACCTTGCCGATTTGATGTTGATTGACGACCACATCAACCTGCAACCCACCAACCCGCTCATCGGTCCCAGCCTGGACGAGATGGGCCCGCGCTTCCCCGACATGTTCGCGCCCTACGACGCCGACCTGCTCCGCCGGGCCGAAGCCGCCGCCCAGGCGCTGGGCCAGGCCGGCACCACCCGGCGCGGCGTGTACGCCAGCGTGCCCGGTCCCATGCTCGAAACTCCGGCCGAGTACCGCTACCTGCGCACCATCGGGGCCGATGCCGTGGGCATGAGCACGGTACCGGAAGTAATAGCCGCCCGCCACCTCAATCTGCCGGTGCTGGCCGTATCAGTCATCACCGATTTGTGCGCGCCCGGTCACCTCAAGCCCGTGGTGCTGGCCGATATTTTCGCCGCTGCCGGCGCGGCCGAGCCCCGGCTCACAGCCCTGATTAAGGCTGTGGTGGCGGGGCTGTAACATATGCTTTAGCTTGTGCCCTGCCAGGCAAAAAGCAACGAGGCCCGGACGATGTCCGGGCCTCGTTGCTTTGATTAGTGACTTAAAAGCTGCTGGCAATTACGGCTGGGCCGAGAATGTGCGCTCTTCAACCACACCGGTTTTGTTCGTGAACGTGTAGCGCAGCTCAGTGGCCGTGAGGGCGGCCACGGCATAGTCGTTGCTGGTGCCCTTGTTGTCGGTGAGGTGGAGCAAGTTGTTGTTGCTCATCAGCATCCAGGTGCCGGGATAGGTGGTGCCGTCGGCCACTAGCTTCTGGGTATAGGTGCCGTCGGCGCGGAAGGTGAGCGAATACTGGTCCTTGATGCCCGAGCCGGTGCCGGTAACCTGGCCGGCTTGCTTGATTTGGTCGAGGCGCCAGCTGCCGGTAGTCAGCTGCTGGGAGGAGGAAGTGGCGGTGGGCTGCGGCGTGGTGGCCGAGTCTTTTTTGCAACTGCCGAGGCTCAGGGCGAGCAGGGCCAGGGCAAGAACGGGGTAGCGGAGCTTGTGCATGGGAAGGAAGGAAATTTAGGTTGGGAATAAACAACAGATACTGCCCCGGGCCGGATGGTTGCCCAGCCGAGCTCCCGTTTTTAGTTTTTTTACTTCGACAGAATCTTCTGGGCCGTGGTGCCGCTCAGCACGCCGAAAATGCCGATGCCGCCCTGCACGTTGCCGTAGATGGCGGAGGGCTGGGCAAAGGGATTGCCGTTGGCCTGACGTGCGTCGCGCACCGATTGCCGGAAGCGAAACATGGCCCGCTCGGTGTGGTAGAGCGTGGCTGTCACGGTGTCGCCGGGATAAAAGCGGTAGCTGGTGCCCAGCACGAATTCCTGGCCGTTGAGCAGCCGGTCTTCTACCGACATGTCCACTTCCGGGCTTTTGAGGAGCGCGCCCTTGGCGGGGTTGCCCTTGTGGAGCTGCAAGCGGTAGCAGTCGTCGAGCGGGGCCGGGTCGCGGAAATTAGTCAGGAATAGCGCCTTGCGCTCGGAGCCGGTTTTGTCGTTGAACTGGTAGCTCACTGAGTCGATGGGCACGGGGGCCAGCATGGTGGTGGTGGCCGTGGCGTGGCGGCCTTTGGTGTCCACCACGTCGAGCTTGAACACGTCGCCAGCCTTGGCCACCAACGGGTCGCGGCCGATGTGGGAATGGAATTTCACGCCCGAGGTCGTATCAATCAGCGCCCGGTAGTTGGGGTTGAAAGCCAGCGGCACCAGCGTACCATTAGGCATGGTGAGCGTGACGGTGACATCGGTGGGCACCTGCGGCAGCACGGCGCTGATGTAGGGCACCGACGTGGTGACGGCCAGCTCCGGCACCTTGCCCGGCTGCAGGTAGCATTCCACCACCAAATCGGAGGAAAAAGCCGGCAGCGGCACGTTGATGTCGTTTTGCAGCTTGCCGCAGCCGGCCAGCGCCACACAACTAATCACCAGCCAATTCATCTTCCTTTTCATAACCAATTCGAATAAAAACACCTGTAATCAACGCCCACAAAATCCGTGAAATCCGCCCTAATCCGAGCGAATCCGTGGTCAGAAGCGGAAATTGTAGGTCAGCGACGGGATGACCGGGAACAGCGACACCTGCTTGGCCTGGAAACCGGTGGTGCGGCCGCTGGCCTTGTCCTTCACCGTGTCGAAAAACACGAAGTAGGCGTTGCGGCGGTTGTAGGCGTTGTAAATGCTTAGGGTGAGGTCCTGGTCGCGCCGGGCGCCAATTTTATATACCACGCCGAGGTCGAGGCGGTGGTACGGGATGAGGCGGTAGGAATTGCGGTCGGGGTAGACAGGCACCGGGCGCGGGTCGATGCCCACGCTGGAGCCCGGAATGTCCTGCACGCCAAAGCGGCCCAGCGGCAGCGTAGTCAGGTTGCCCGAGGTGTAGATAAAGCTGGCCGTGAGGTTAATGCGCGGGTTTAGCTGGTGCAGCACCACCACGGTCAGGTTGTGGCGGCGGTCGTAGTTGGGGTGGAAATCGCGGCCGCCGTTCACGCCGTTAGTGCCGTTCTGGGGCTGAAAATTGCGCCAGCTCCAGGCCAGCGTGTAGCCAATCCAGCCGGTGGTTTTGCCGGTTTTTTTCTCTAAGTAAAGCTCGTTGCCGTAGGCCCAGCTCTTGCCAAAAATGAATTCCTGGTCCAAATCAGGGTTCACAAACAGCTGCGCACCGTCGCGGAAATCGACCTGGTTGCGGCCCCATTTGTAATAAAGCTCGTTGGTGAGCAGATACTTGCCGCCGCCCAACAGGAAGCTGGCCCCGCCGCTCACCTGCTGCGACTGCTGCGGCTTCACCGACAGCCGCGACGGGTACCAGATATCCGTCGGCAGCGATGCGCCCGAGTTGGTGACCAAATGCACGTACTGGTACATCATGGCGTAGTTGAGCTTGAACGAAGTCTTGTCGTTCAGGGCGTAGCGGGCGGCGGCGCGGGGCTCGAGGCCGCCGTACTGGTCGGTGCCGCTGCGGAAACCAGTCAGGCGCAGGCCGCCTTCGAGCTGGAGTTTGTCGGAGGCCTTGTAGTTGTCGGAGGCGTATAGGCCGCCATCGAGGCCGAAGTAATGCACGTCGGAGCCGATGTCGAGGCGGCCGTCGCCGGTGCTGGCGCTGAGGCGGCCCACGCCGAAACGGTGCTGCGTGAGCACGGCCCCGACCTTGATTTGGTGCCGGTCGTTGGGCGTGTACTCGAAGTCGGTACGCCCGGTGTAGTCCGTGATTTGCGAGCCCAGGTTGAAGTTAAACACGTTGGCCAGCTGGTTGGTCAGCGTGTATTTGTAGTCCGACAACGACACGGTGGTGTTCACGAACAGCTTGGGCGAAAACGTGTGGTTCCAGCGCAGCGAGCCGATGGTATTGCCCCACTGAAAGCTGAATTTGAACCCGTTGGGGCTGCTGAAGCCGAAGATGTCGCGGCCCAGGTAGCCGGTGAGAAACAACTGGTCTTTCTCGCCGAGGGTGTAGTTGGCCTTGGCGTTGAAATCGTAGAAATAGTAGTCGGGAATGGGGCTGTAGTCCTCCTTGCCCTCGTTGGCCTTGTTGAGAGCGCGGGTGAAAATGTCGAAATACGTGCGCCGGCCGCTCACGATAAACGAGCCTTTGCCCTTGTTTATCGGCCCTTCGTAGGTGAGGCGCGACGAAATCAGGCCCACGCCGCCGGTGGCCACGTAGTGCTGCCGGTCGCCCTCGCGCAGCTTCACATCTACCACCGACGACAGCCGGCCGCCAAACTGCGCCGGGAAGCCCGACTTGTACAGGTCCACGCTCTGTACGGCATCGGAATTGAACACCGAAAACAGCCCGAACAAGTGGTTGGGGTTGTACACCACGGTGTTATCGAGCAGCACCAGGTTCTGGTCGGCCGAGCCGCCGCGCACAAACAGGCCGCTGGTGCCCTCGCCCCCGCTCTGCACGCCAGGCTTTAGCTGCAGGGTTTTCAGGATATCAACTTCGCCAAACAGCGCCGGCAGCAGCTTAGCCTCCTTGATGCTGAGGTGCTCGACGCCCATTTGCGTGGTTTTGAGCTTCTGCTCCAGGGTCACGGAACCTTCCACCACTACTTCGCCCAGCTCGTTGCCGCTTTCTTCGAGATTGAAGCTGAGGCGCTCGTTTTTTTTCAGGTTCACCTCGCGGGTGATTTGCTGATAGCCGATAAAGGCGATGACCAGCTGGTGGTGCCCGGCGGGCAGGCTCAGCGAATAGTGGCCGAGTGAATCGGCCGCCGTACCGGTATTGAGGGCGGGCACGGCCACACTGGCCCCGGGCAGGGTTTCGCCGCGCCCGCCGCGCACCGTGCCGCTGATATTGTACCGCGCCACTGTCTGGGACCAGCCGTAGCGCGGCCACCCCAGACCCAACATAAACAACAACAAGTAGTAACGCCGGGCAGCACTAAAAATCATACGGTAGCAATAGAGGAGTGCGCAAAGGTAGCGACCTCCCCAACGCCGACATCCGCCGGATAGTTTATTGCCCGCGCCGGGACGGGCTACTTGCCCACGTAGGGCTGCAAAACCTGCGCAATTTGGGCGGCCGGCACCACGCCCGCCTGACGCCACACCGGCTGCCCCTGGTGGAACAGAATAAGCGTGGGAATACTCTGCACGCGGTATTGCTGGGCTACGGCCTGGTTGCGGTCCACGTCGATTTTGATGACGCGCAACTTGCCGCCGTGCTGGGCCGCCACTTGTTCCAGAATGGGGGCCATGGTTTTGCAGGGGCCGCACCAGGTGGCGTAAAAGTCAACCAGCACGGGCATCCCGGGGCTGTTGATGAGTTCGGGGAAGGACTTGCGGGGCATGGCGATGGGTGATTAAGCGAGAAGCTGAGAGTCATTAACCGGATATAACGCAAAAAGCCCGGCGCGTGGCCAGGCTTTTTGGTTTTTGCGGCCGGAACCGGTTCAATTACTTGTTGATAATTGTCACGTCATTAGCCACTTCGGGAAACGTAAAACGGCCGCCCACGGCTTTCGCGCCTTTCACCCGGCACTCCCAGGTGTAGCGGCCGGGGATGGCGCTGGCTGCTTCGCCGGTTTCGGCCTTAAAATACTCAGGGTCCGAAGGGTCGGTGGGAAACAGCACGTCGACGCCGGTCTGGCCTTTGGCAAGCTCTTTCACCAGCAGATAATCTTTGCCGGTTTTTTCACTGTGTACGATGAAGGTAGCCGTGTAAGGGCCGAGCTGGCCATACTTATCCAGAATGCCCAGCTTGATTTGGGCGGTGGTGCTCACCATCCAGGTTTGCGCGTGGGCTTGGGGGGCCGAACCCAGCAGCAACATCAGCAGCGCCCCGGTCAGCCAGCCGGCCAGCGGCCACTGTTTGGGCGTTAAAAAGGAGGGTACAGTTATCATCATAGTGAGAAAAAGGGTGAAATGCAGTTGGACAGGAAGAGGGGTAAAATGCGAAACCTCCGCACATTACTGGCCAAGATAGTACGTTGATAACAAATCCGCAACTTGCAGCGGGCGAACCCTGTTAGCGAATCAGCCAAGCTGTTCACGTTCGACTACTATTTGCATAATGCCTAGGCAACGCTCGCAGTCCCTCCACTGGCCGCCCGAAAACCTGGCGCCGGCCACCGCCCCTCGCTGCGGCCTCTGCGAGCGGGAAGTGCAGGCCACCTCGCGCCACCACCTGGTGCCACGCGAAGAAGGCGGCAAACACGGCCCCACCGTGGACCTGTGCCAGCCCTGCCACAGCAGCGTGCACCGCTTTCTTAGCAACCGCGCCCTGGCCCGGCAATATGCTTCGGTCGAAGCGCTGCGGGAAGCCGAGGAACTGCAAACCTACCTGCGCTGGATTCGGAAGCAGCGCGTGGAGCGCATCAGCAACCGGCGCGGGCGACGCCAGGCAGGCTTGCGAGGATGAGGCATTTTTGACGGAGCTTTGTTGGATGAACCGCTACTTTGTGCCTTTCGCGCAGCTTCGGCAGCAGCCTACTATTGTGGTGGATAGCGTGGGGCTCGGGGCCGTGCTCACGCTGGCGCACTGGCGCGGGGCGGCCACGCCCCCGCCCCTGCGCGATGATACCAGCGCCGGCTCGGCGCTGCGGGCGCTGCACCAGCCTGCCACACCGGGCCTGGAGGCGGCCGCCGTCACGGCCAATCATTTTGATATTGACGGCTTTATCGGCGTGTGGAGTTTGCTGAATCCCGAGCTGGCCTTGGAGCACGAGGAACTGCTGCGCATGGTGGCCGTGCTGGGCGATTTCCGGGAAATTGACCTGTCCCAACCGCTGGCTGATGATGCGCTCAAGCTAGTATGCTGGCTGAATGCCGAGGAGAAAGCCCGCTTCTATGAGCCCTTCGGCGCGCCCATTCGACGACGGCGTGAGGATGAGGCTTCGGCGGAGAAATTTGACTGGTTTCTGCCGCGCTTCGCCGGCGCGCTGCAAAACCCTGAAGCCGGCCGCGCCGCCTGGCAGCCCGAATACGACCGGGTGCAACGCGCGGCGGCCAGCAGCCAAAGCCCCCAGACTACGCGACAGGATTACCCGGCAATCGGCCTGACGGTGGTGAACACGCCCGCGCCGCTGCCGTACTACGCCCTCTTCGGTCCCACGGCGGGCTATGATATGGTGCTGAGCCAGTACGAAGGCAACCGCTACGAGCTCGAATACAAATACACGACCTGGATTGACCTCGCCAGCCGCCCTACCCTGCCGCGCCTGGCACTGGCCCCGCTCGTAGCTCGCCTGAATGCCTTGGAAACCAGCGGCCGCGCCTGGGCCGCCGACGGCATCACCGATACCGGCCCGCTGCTGCGCCTCACCGGCAAAAAGCTCAGCAAAGCCGAACGCTACGCCGACCCCGACGGCCGGCCGATTTACGCATCATCCATCGCGCCGGAGGTGCTGGAGCGGGAAGTAGTGGCGTTTTTTCGGGCGGGGTATGCCGGGATTGAGCCCAAGAAATACTGGACCTGGCCCGAAGTGAAAGCCGTGTAACTGTCGCGTGGACTCTGCGAGTCCGCGCCTGAACGAACGTGCGATGCGCGGACTCGCAGAGTCCACGCGACAGTTACACGGCGCAGTTACACGGCGCAGTCGGTTTCTTCGCCGCGTACGTCCACCAAGTGCACCGAACTGTTGCCACCCGCCCCGGGCCGCACCCGAATCTGGGTACCAATGCGGTCTTTGAGGTCGGAGACGTGGGAGATGATGCCAATCATCTTGCCCGAGTGCTGCAGGCGCTCCAGTGCGTCGAGGGCCGTGTTCAAAGCCTCGGGGTCGAGCGTGCCGAACCCTTCGTCAATAAACAACGACTCGATACGGGCCTTGTGGCCGGCCAGCTCGCTCAATCCCAAGGCCAGCGCGAGGCTCACCAGGAAGCTTTCGCCGCCCGAAAGCGAGGCCATGGGGCGCACGGTATCGGCCTGGTCATGGTCAATGATTTGCAGCTCCAGGTTGCGATGCGGGGTTTTGAGGATGGTGTAGCGGCCGGTGAGCTGGCGCAGGCGCAGGTTGGCCAGGCGGGCCAGGTGCGTGAGCGTAAGGCCTTGGGCAAACTGGCTGAATTTGTCGCCGCGGGCCGAACCAATTTGCTCGCTCAAATCCTGCCAACGCTGCTCTTCCTGCTGTCGCAGCAGCAGTTCCTGCAAGCCGGCAGCCTGCTGGGCGCGGGCATCATCGTCCAGTTTCAGCTGGTTGCCCACGGCTCCCAGCTTCTGTTGCAGGGTATCATCGGCGGCCGAAAGGGCGTTGAGCTGGGCCGTGAGCTCCGCGGCCGAATGCGGCGTGAGGCCCGCCTCGGCGTGGTGGCTGAGCTCGGCGGTGAGGTCGGTGAGGCGGCGGGCAGCGGCAGTTTGGTTGGTGAGGTGCTCCTGGCGAAGCTGTTGGAGACGCTCGGCTTCGGCGGCGGGCAGCAGCAGGCGGCGGGCCTCGGCGGCACTGGCGAGGCCCGCGGCGGCCAGCGCCGCCGTTAGCTCGGTTTGGCGCAGCGCATGGGCGGCGCTGTGCGTAGCTAGCTGGGTTTGCAGGTCGTCGCGGCGGTTTTGCTGAATTCCAAGGGCTTTCTGCTGCTCGGCCAGCTGGTTTTGACTAAGCTGCTGCGCGTTGGCTAAACGCAGGGTAGCCTGGCGCAGCTGTTCTGCTTCGGCAGCGGGGTCGGGGCCGGTGTAGGCCGCTTGGCGCGCCTGCTGCTGCTGTCGCAGCGCTTCCTGGTCGGCTGCCAGGACAGTGGCGGCGGCGGCAAGCTGGGCTTCCTGTTGCATCAAGGCTTGCTGCCGGGCGTTCCGATGGCTGGTTTTTTCCAACAGCTGTTTCCCCAGCTCATTAAGCGTGCTTACCTGGGCTTCGTAGTGGTCGGCCCGTTCCCGCAACGTGGCCAGGAGGCCGTCGTAAGGCGGCTGGGCTGGCAGTTGCAACTTGTGCGGCTGGAGGAAATCCCGAATCGAGCTTTGGAAGATTTCGGCTTGCTCCTGCCAGTGCACCATTTCATCCGTGAGTCGGGCCAGGTCGGTTTCGATGGCTGTCTGCCGGTCTAGCAGGCGCGGAATTTCGCGTTGCGCAGCGGTGATGGCCTCGCCGGCCTGCAAGTATTTTTCGCGCAGCGCGGCCAGCTTTTCGTCAAGCTCGGCCAGACGGCGGCGGGCGGCAACGGCAGTAGCCTGCTCATCAGCAGCCGCTTCCAGCAGCGCGCGCACGGCGGCAGGGTTAGCCGGCTCAGCGGGCACGGGTGCCAGCGCCGCCGCGAGGTTCGTTGCCTGCTCACGTGCGACTTCGCCAGCGGCGGCGGCTTCCTGACGAAGCTGCTCCCGCTGGCGCTGCTCGGTCTGGTAGCGCGTGAGGGCCGTGGTGGCCCGACGCAATTCCTCATCCAGGGTGGCCAGGACCTGCTCCTGCTGGGTCACGCGCAGTTCCTGGTCATCGGCCTCGGCTGTAAAATCGGGACTGAAGGCGTGCTCCAGCGCGCCGCACAGCGGGCAAGGCTGGCCGGCCTCCAGGTGCTGGCGGTGGGCATTGAGGTCGGCCAGGGCCTGCTGGGCGCGCAGCTCGCGGCGGTAGCTATCGAGCAATTTCTGGCCATCGGCGCGGCGGGTTTCAAGGTGAACAGCCGCTGTTTCGGCCGTGGCCAAGGCCGGGGCTTGCCGGGCAATTTCGGCGGCCAAGGCATCGGCGCGGGTCTGGTACTCGTGAGCGGCTTCGGCTTTGGGCAGCAGCTGCTGCAGGGCCTGCCGGTGGGCGGTGAGGTCGTCGGCGCGCTGGACCAGGGCGGCGGCCGTCGTGCCGGCCAGCAGGGCGTCGCGCTCGGTGCGGCAGGGCTGGCCTTCGTCCTTGATGGCTTGCTGGTGGGTTTGGGCCTCGGTTTCGAGGCCGCGCTGGCGACGCAGGTCGGCGGCGGTTTGGTCCTGGGCTTTGCGCAGCTCAGCGCGGCTGGCCTCGCGGGTGGCCATTTCCTTTTGCGCGCCTTGCAGGTCGATGATTTCGCGGTCGAGCGCCAGCACTTGGTTTTTCAGGTCCACCTCGGCGCTGTGCTCGATGAGCCAGCGGTCTAGGGCCGCGTTGCGGGCTTGAAGGGCTTCAATTTCCTGATTCTCGCGGTTCAAATCCGCTTCGGCCTGAGCATAAGCATTTTGGCTTTGGCCGTGGGCTTCACGCTTTAGGTTGAGCTGATGCTGGGCGGCCGCAATTTCAGCGTCCTGCTGCTGCGCTTTGCTGAGCAGGGGGCGCAGGCGGTTTTCTTCGGCCAGCGCGGCGGCGTGAGCGGTGATGGCGGCGCTATGGGCGGTAGCGGCAGCATCGGCCGCCAGCGTGAGGTGGGGCAGGACTTCGGCCAGCTCGCGCAACTGGGCTTCGTCGCTGCTGACTTCCTTTTCGGCCGCCGCGGCCAGCTCCAGCGGCTTATCCACGGCGGCGGCGCGGGCGTGGCCGTCCAGCCGGGCAAACTCGGGTTGCAGCGCTTCGTCGTCGCGGCGCAGGCGTTCTACTTCGCGGGCCGTGTCGCTCAGCTGCCGGTCGAGCTGGTCGAGAATGGTGCGCCAGGTCAGGCACACCGTTAGTTCCTGCTGCTCGAGGTGGTGCCATTCGGCCTGTTGGTGCAGCACGTCGAGCTGGGCTTCCAACTCCGCCCGCTCCTCGTCCGACAGCAGCCGGGTGGCATCAAGCTTGGCGCGCAGCAGCTTGGTTTTTAGCTCCTCTTCCTTGGCTTTCTCAAACGCCGCTATGCTCAGCCGCGAGTAGATGCCCACGTTGGTCATCTTTTCCAGCAGGGCGCTCCGCTCCTTCTCGGGCGCGTGCAGGAAGCGCGCAAACTTGCCCTGGCTCAGCAACACCGACTGCTCAAACTGCCCGAAATCGAGCCCCGACAGCTCCCCCACCCGCTTCGGCACCGCCTCCTTGCCGCTGATAACGGCCACGTTCGACGGGCTCATTACCAGCGTCATGGCATCGGCATTGAGCGCGCCTTTGTCTTCGCCCCGCACCTTGCGCTTCACTTCCCAACGCGAGCGGTAGCGCACGCGGTCCACCACGCCGGTATCGGGGTGGGTTTCGTGCACCTCGAATTCGACCTCCGAAAAAGCATCTTTCGCGTGGCGGCTCACCATCTCGCCCACCTGGCGGTCGTGGCGCGGCACGCGGCCGTAGAGGCCCACGGCAATGGCGTCGAGCAGCGTGCTTTTGCCGGCGCCGGTGGGGCCGGTGATGGCAAAAAGCCCCGTGTCGGCCAGCGGCGTTTCATCGAAGCGAATCAGAAACGGCCCGGGCAGCGAGTTAAGGTTAGCGAAGCGGACGCTGATAATTTTCATGCGGATAGTTTTTCCATCAATACATCCCGAAGGTACGGCCGGGCAGCAGCGCGCACGGCGTATTGCGCGCTACTGCCCGCCCCAGGCCAGCGGGTCGGCTTCGGCCAGCAATTGGCGCAGCTCGCCGAAGGTGGCCGTGAGCTGGGCGGCTCGCTCGGGCGGCAGGCTGGCTACACGGCGGCTAAACACCTCATCAACGGTCAATTCGTGCAATAGCGCCAGCGGAATGGTGCTTTCGGCCAGGTCGGCAACCTCAGTAGCGCGCTGGTGGCGCACGCCGCGCGGAGCCAGCACCTGCGCTTTTTGCAGCTGCAGCACGGCCTGAATGCGGCGCTGCACTTCGGCGGGCGTTTCGTCGGAGCGCACCAGCACATCGGCCCACGCAACGAATTGAAAGGCCGAATTATCGAAAGCCAGAATGTCGGCTTCCACTTCGTCGAGGGTGCCGTGGAAGCGCTGCAAGCGCCGCGTCACCGGCACGGGCAGGCTGGTAATGGTGGGCGCGCCGGCCCCGCTGAACTCCAGCAGCAGCACCTGCTGCTTGTCGTCGGCCTCGGTGAAGGACAGCGGCACCGGCGAGCCCGAGTAGCGGATGTGCGCCCGCCCGCCCACCACCTGCGGGCGGTGCAGGTGGCCCAGCGCCACGTAGTCGAACGCGGCCGGAAAATGCTCGGCCCCAATCAGACCTAACCCGCCGATGTGCACGTCGCGCTCGGCCCCTTCGCGGGCTTCGCCACCGGCGGCGTAGAGGTGGCCAGTGGCCAGCACGGGCACGTCCTGCTCGCGCTGGCGCAGCACGGAGTCGTGGCCGGCCAGGGCGGCGTAGTGGTCGGCAATGCTCTGGCGGATACGAATTTGGCGGTCGTCGAGGGTTTCGCCGGCCACGGCCAGACGGATGTCGCGGTCGCGCAGGAAGGGCACGGCGCACACCACCAGCCCCGGCCGGCCGGTGGCCGCGTTCAGGTGCAGGATTTGCTCGGTGGCATCGGCGGGCACGCCGCCCACCACGTGGATGCGCAGCTGCCGCAGCAGCCGCCGCGAGGCGTTGAGCATGGTGGGCGAGTCGTGGTTGCCGCCCACCACCACGATGTCGCGGCAGCCGGTGGCCTGCATTTTCACCAGGAAAGTGTAGTACAGCTCCTGCGCCGTGTAGGAAGGCGTTTGGGTATCAAAAATATCGCCGGCCACCACCAGCACCTCAATGCCCTGGGCCTGCACCGTCAGCAGCAGCCAGTCGAGGAAGGCCTGCTGCTCGGTGGTGCGCTCCTGGCCCGTAAGGAAGTGCTGGCCGAGGTGCCAGTCGGCGGTATGAAGAACGCGCATTTAATGAAAGGGAGTAGCGGGTAGCTAAGAAAGCCGGTGAATGCTGAAACGTTAATAGCAGCAGAAAATTCACTCGCAAAGTTCGACCAAACCCCGCAGACAGGTTTACTTTTTCGGTGAGCCGATGCAATGAAGCCCGGTAAAGGCATGATACCCTGAGTTTACAACCGCACCGCGGTGCAACCCGTTATGCTCACTGCTATTCGGTTGGCAGGGCACTCATCCGGCTTTCACGAAGTTGATACTAATCTGCGTCGCCAATTCGCTGGCCCCGCTACACTCTTACCCCTCCCCTATGAAACACCCGACGCTGGTGCATGCCGGCATTCCCATTGCCCCATCGCTGGAACCCACCCTGGCCGATGACGGCGTGCGGCCCCGCGTGGCCCCCGACAAGCGGCGCCTGGTGCGTATTTCGGCCCTGGCGGTGCTCGTGGCCGTGGTCATCAGCTTTGTGGCCCGCCTGCTGGTGTATTTGATTAACCTGGTAACCAACCTGGTATTCCACGGCGATGCCTCAGTGGCGTACCACAGCCCCGCCAATAACCACCTCGGCCTGTGGGTTATCCTCATGCCGGCGCTGGGCGGCCTGCTGGTCAGCCTGATGGCCATTTATGGTTCGAAAGCCATTCGCGGCCACGGCATCCCCGAGGCCATGGAGCAGATTCTGACCAACCAGAGCCGCATCAAGCCGTCTATTATGTATCTGAAGCCGCTGTCGGCGGCTATTTCCATTGGCACGGGCGGGGCGCTGGGCTCCACGCTGGGCCAGCTCATCAAAATCACCCACCACGAGCGCAAGGTGCTGCTGGCGGCGGGTGCCACGGCGGGCATGTCGGCCATCTTCGGCACGCCCATCGCGGCGGTTTTCCTGGCCATCGAGTTGCTGCTGTTTGAGTTTTCGCCGCGCTCGCTGCTGCCGGTGGCACTGGCCTGCATCACGGGAGCGGCGGGGCACCACCTGCTGTTTGAGCAGGGCCCGGTATTTCCGATGGCGACGCTGCTGGCCCCCAGCAATGGCGCGCTGGCGACTTACAGCGCTATTGGGCTGCTGGTCGGGCTGGCCTCGGTGGCCATCACCAAAATCGTGTATTTCATTGAGGACCTGTTCGAAAAGCTGCCCATTCACTGGGCTTGGTGGCCGGCGCTGGGCGGGCTGGCGGTGGGCGGCATCGGCTACTTTGCGCCGCGCACGCTAGGCGTAGGCTACGAAAACATCACCGACGTGCTGTCGGGCAATGCGCCATTGAGCCTGCTGCTGACGCTGTGCTTGCTGAAGTTTGCCTCGTGGGCCATTTCGCTGGGCAGCGGCACTTCGGGCGGCACACTGGCGCCGCTGCTCACCATTGGCGGGGCCACGGGCGCGCTGCTGGGCGTGGCCATCCGCCACTACTTTCCGGCCTCCGATATTGTGCTGCCGCTGGCGGCGCTGGTGGGCATGGCCGCCATGTTTGCGGGCGCGTCGCGGGCGCTGCTCACGTCCATCGTGTTTGCGGTGGAAGCCACGGGCCAGGCCCAGGCGCTGCTGCCGCTGCTGGGGGCCTGCACGGGCGCTTACCTGGTGTCGTTTCTGCTGATGGGCAATACCATCATGACCGAGAAAATAGCCCGGCGCGGCGTGAAAACGCCGGTCGACTACGAGCCCGACCTGCTCGACAAAGTGAACGTCGGACGCGTGCTGCAAAACGGCATGCTCGCCATCAGCACCGACAACACCATCCGGGAAGTGCGCGCGTGGACCGAGCGCGAAGCCGAGCCCATCGGCCCGCACCTGGTTATCGTGAATCCCGACGGAGCATTCGCCGGCATCGTGAGCACGGTGGCGCTGGCCGGCTGGCACGCCGATGAAAACGCGCCCATCAGCGCCCTGCTCCAGCCCCGCTCCTCCACCCTGCTGGCCACCGATACCCTCCGTACCGCCGTGGAGCGCATGGCCCGCGAAAACGTGGACGTGCTGCCCGTGCTCGGCAGCGATGCGCAAGTGAGCGGCGTGATTTCCTACCGCGACATTCTAACGGCCTACAAAAATCGCCTCGAAGACGATGGCAACATGGCTCCCCATATTTCGCTCAAGCGCAAAAGCCTGCGCGTGCTGCTGCGCGGTCAGGCCATGTTCCAGAAGCAGAAATCGGAGATTGAGTGAAAACGCGGCCGGAAGCTACGGCAGCAAGTTCAGCCCGTAGAGAAATGGCTGGTCAGGGTGCAACTGAGGGTTGATAACGAACTCCATTCTGCGGTTTCTGCCCGGGTGAACAAGCGTTACATAGAAGCGCACCAATTCCGTTTCTTTTTGATTTACCGAGGTTTTAAATACCGAGTTTCCATGAATATGATAGTCGGAAATCGGAAAAATCTCCTTCTCAATTTTTGAAAACATGCCCGGAACTTTACTTTGTTCGGCGGCGGGAATGGTTTCAATGTTGAACGAGCTCAGTATTTTTTCGTGGTCCTCGGTCTGCAAGTTGATGAGCAGTGCATTTAGGTCGCTGCCTGCGGCGCTAGCCACTTCGAGTTCGGGGCGCTGAAACGTGTAGTTATGAGACTCAGTAGAGTCTTTAAGATTCACTTTCAGGTAATCGTAACTCTGTTTCTCCTGCGGGGTCAGTTTATTATACACAATGTAGGCGCAGTTAGAAGCCGGCAGTCGCAAATCACTAAAGTTGCGGCTCAGATTATGATTGTCGAGGTCAATTTCTAAGTACTTGCCCTGCGGCGCGTCTTTCTCAGTCGTCATATTAGTTCCTTTCCGGAACCCAACGGTACCGCCATAAAAGCCAGCTATTTCTTCTAGACCTTGTTGCTCTGTAGTAGATGTACACGCGCCTGCCAGTCCCAAGACCAACAGTATTCCCAGTTTGTAATTATGCTTCATAAGGCAAAGTAGAAAACGAAAAAGTCCCGGCAGAATGGCTGCCGGGACTTTTTCGTTTGGCGAGTTAAATATACCCAAAGGTTACAAGTGAATCACCTCGCCATACGCGGCAGCAGCGGCTTCCATAATGGCTTCCGACATGGTGGGGTGCGGGTGCACAGCCTTGATGATTTCCATGCCCGTGGTTTCCAGCTTGCGGGCCACCACTACTTCGGCAATCATCTCGGTCACGTTCATGCCAATCATGTGGGCGCCGAGCCACTCGCCGTATTTCTTGTCGAAAATGACTTTCACGAAGCCGTCTTTGGCACCGGCGGCGCTGGCTTTGCCCGAGGCCGAGAAGGGGAATTTGCCCACCAGCACGTCGTAGCCTTTGGCTTTGGCTTCGGCTTCGGTGTAGCCCACGCTGGCGATTTCGGGCGAGGCGTAGGTGCAGCCGGGGATGTTCTGGTAGTTGAGGGGCTCGGGGTGGTGGCCGGCGATTTTCTCCACGCAGATGATGCCTTCGGCCGAGGCCACGTGGGCCAGCGCGGGGCCGGGCACGATGTCGCCGATGGCGTAAATGCCGGGCACGTTGGTCTGGTAGAAGTCGTCCACAATCACGCGGCCGCGCTCTACTTTGATACCCAGCTCTTCGATGCCGATGTTTTCAAGGTTGGTGGTGACGCCCACGGCGCTCAGCACCACGTCGCAGTCAATCTGCTGCTCGCCTTTGGCGGTTTTGATGGTCACTTTGCAGCCTTCGCCGCTGGTGTCCACGTTGGTTACTTCGGCGCTGGTGAGCACGTTCACGCCGATTTTGCGGAACGACTTCTCCATCTGGCGCGACACTTCCTCGTCCTCCACGGGCACAATGCGGGGCAGGAACTCCACCACCGTCACTTCCGAACCCATGGTGCGGTAGAAGTAGGCAAACTCGACGCCGATGGCGCCGGAGCCCACCACCACGAGGCGCTTGGGCAGCTGCTCCATGCTCATGGCCTTGCGGTAGCCGATGATTTTCTTGTTGTCGACGGGCATGGTGGGCAGCTCGCGCGAGCGGGCGCCGGTGGCCAGGATGATGGATTTGGCCTCCACGGTTTCCTTGCCGCCGTCGGCTTTGGTCACCTCTACTTTGCCGGGGGCCACCACTTTGCCGGTGCCCATCACGGCCTCGATTTTATTTTTTTTGAACAGGAAGTTGATGCCCTTGCTCATGCCGTCGGCCACGCCCCGGCTGCGCGAAATCACGGCCCCAAAGTCGTAGCCAATGCCGTCGGCCTTCAGGCCATAGTCGGCGGCGTGGTTGAGGTACTCGAACACCTGCGCGCTTTTGAGCAGGGCTTTGGTGGGGATGCAGCCCCAGTTGAGGCAAATGCCACCCAGCGACTCGCGCTCGATAACGCCCACTTTCAAACCCAGTTGCGACGCCCGAATGGCGGCTACGTACCCGCCGGGGCCGCTGCCGACCACGACCAAATCAAATTGCAATGCCATAGAATGCTGCGAAAGAAAAAAGTAAACCGGGCCCGGCTGGGGGACCCACCCATTACGAGCCGTAAAGATAGACGCCGCGCCGCGTCGGGATTGTAGTTGCCGCTGGGTTATCTTGCCAACAAGATTTTGGCGCGCTCTGTGCTGGCAGCCAATTTTTCAGTTTTCCCGTATAAGGCCCGGCTCCGGCGCAGCTTGCCGTGGCCACACATTTCTGCATTCCATGAAACCACATTTTCGCGCTCCTATGGCGGCCCTCGGGTTGCTGGCTTTTCTCACCAACTGCGCCACCACCGTTACTGAAAAGGAGAAGCCCGGTAACACCAGCCAGCTCATGACCATGCCGCCGGCCACCGACGCCCGCCGGCCCGACTCGACCGGCGCGGCTACTTCGGCCACCGATGCCCGCACCACCGGTGCCGATAATGGCATTGCCGCCACGCCCGCCACCGCCGTGGCTTCGGATGATGCTTCGGCTGCCGCGCTGGCCGCCGACCGGCCCGACCCGAATGCGCTGTCGGCCACGGCGGCCTCGGCTGAGCGCGAGAAGGAGAAGAAAATGACGCCTCTCGACTACCGCAACATGCTGGCCAACGCCGATGCCATTTTGAAAGTAGACCCCAAGAATTCGGCCGCTTATCTGCAGCGGGCCAAGGCCAAAAGCTACCTCAAGAACTACGCGGAGGCCCTGCCCGATTATGCTACGGCCATCAAATACCAGCGCAACAACCCCGACGCCTACTACAACCGGGGCGTGAACCGGCTGATGATGAAACAGTACAAAGCCGCTTCGACCGACTTCTCGGGCGCCATCAAGTACCGGCCCGATGACAAGGAATCGTACTTCGGCCGGGGCGTGGCCAAGATGCAGATGTACCAGTACAAGCCCGCCGTGGCCGATTTCACCAAAGCCATCCAGCTCGATTCGACCTACGCCGACGCTTGGGAATACCGCGGCATCAGCTATTCGTCGTTCGATAAGCTCTCCGAAGCCCGCCGCGACCTCGAAAAAGCCGCCAAGCTGAACCCCGAAGCCGCCAAGAGCCTGCGCCGCTACGTGGGCAACGACGAAGGCAAAGCGCCCATCAAGCCCACTCCGGTGGCGCGCCCCGGCACGGGCTACCACCCCAGGCCCGGCGGACACTAGGCAGTAGCTTGGACTCTGCGAGTCCTAGCTACTTCCCGCCAAAAAACAGCTTGAAGTAGAAGCTCGGCTTGCGCAGCCGCTCGCGCAGGTCCAAATCCATGAACATCATGGACAGGGTTTCGGCGAGCGTGGGGTTGTTCACGGCGCGGTTGGCCACGATGTTGAACAGGCTGGGGAAGTTGAGCAGCCGCTGCATCACACGGCTCAGGCGCAGCTCCTGGCCGAGGCGGTTGTACACGGCCTTGTCGTAGTTTTTTAGGAACTCGGGGCTGAAATCGGCTTTCTTCACCGCCTCCACGGCCCAGATGGCGGCGTGGCGGCCACTTACCATAGCGTGCGAAATGCCCTCGCCCGAGAATGGGTCGATGAGCGAACCCGCATCGCCGAGCAGGAAATACCCGGCGCCCGACAGCGCCCGCCGCTTCGAGCCCAGCGGCAGGCCGAAGCCCTTCACCGGCCCCAGCCGCGTGGCCCCGGCGAAGCGCGGGGCAAGGGTGGGATGCGTGGCCAGAATCTCATCAAGGCGCTGGCGCAGGTTCACCTTTTTATCTGCTACGGCTTTGGAGAGCATGCCCACGCCCACGTTGGCCTGGCCGTTGGGCAATGGGAACACCCACAGGTAGCCGGGCAGAAAATCTTTGATGAAGTGCAGCTCGATGAAATTATCGGGGCTGAGGCCGCTCACGCCGTCGTAGTAGGTGCGCAGGCCGGCGCAGTGGTGGTCGGGCTCCAGGGCATGGCCGGCCACTTTGCGGGCAAACTCGGATTGCGCGCCGTTGGCGACGAGGAGCAGGCGGCAGGTGGCGATTTCCTGACCGGCTTTATCGAAAAGCTGCCAGCCGGTGGGTGTACGCTCGGTGCGGGCCACGTCCACGTTTTCGCGAAAGTCAATTTCCGCGCGCTGCCGCACTTCTTCGACCAGGAAATTATCGAAGTCGATGCGCTTGGCGACGTGCCCGGCGGTGTAGTCGGTGGCCTTGTCGAACTTGGGCTTGAAGGGGATGCCGAGCTTGCGGCCGTTGGGCGCGATGAAGTCGATGCCCCAACTCGGAATCTGGATGGGCGAGGCAGCCAGCTTGGCGTGCAGGCCGGGCTCAATGCGCTTCAACTCGTTGATGACCTTGCCGCTGAGGGCATCGCCGCAGGTTTTGTCGCGCGGGAAAGCGGCGCGGTCCAGCAGCAGGCAGCGCTGGCCAGCGTTGGCGAGGTGCAGGGCGGCGGCGGCCCCGCCGGGGCCCGCGCCCAGAATGCAGATGTCGTGGTGGGGCATAATCTGCGGCGAAGTTAGGTTGATGGAGCGCGGACTTTTAGTCCGCGACTCAGAACGGTGTGGGCGCGGACTGAAAGTCCGCGCTACTTACCTTCGCCCCATGACCAACACACTCACCGGAAAAGTGGCCCTCGTGACGGGCGCTTCCAAAGGAATTGGCCGCGCCATCGCGGCGCATTTTGCCCAGCTCGGCGCCGATGTCGCCTTCACGTATTTATCGTCCGTCGAGAAGGGACAGGCCCTCGAAACCGAGCTCTCGGCCAATGGCACGAAGGTAAAAGGCTACCGCTCCGACGCCTCCGACTACGCCCAGGCCGAAAAGCTGATTGAGGACGTGGTGGCTGATTTCGGCAAGCTCGATATCCTCGTCAACAACGCCGGTATCACGCAGGACGGCCTGCTGATGCGCATGTCCGAGCAGCAGTGGGACAACGTGCTGCAAGTCAACCTCAAGTCGGTGTTCAACCTCACCAAAGCCGCCACCAAGCCCATGATGCGCGCCAAATCCGGCTCCATCATCAATATGACCAGCGTGGTGGGCATCAAAGGCAACGCCGGGCAGGCCAACTACGCCGCCAGCAAGGCCGGCATCATCGGCTTCACCAAATCGGTGGCCCTGGAGCTGGGCTCGCGCAACATCCGCTGCAACGCGGTGGCGCCCGGCTTCATCGAAACCGAAATGACCGATGCCCTCGACCCCAAGCAGGTGGACGAGTGGCGCAAGGCCATCCCGCTCAAGCGCGGCGGCCGGCCCGAGGACGTGGCAAAAGCCACCGCCTTCCTGGCATCGGATGATTCGGCCTACATCACCGGCCAGGTGCTGCAGGTGGATGGCGGCATGCTGACGTAGAGAAGCAACAATTCTAAATCGAAAGGACACCGCGCTTTTCTTGCGCGGTGTCCTTTCGATTTAGAATTAGACTTCAATTCCACGCCTTTTCGCCTCTGCATTCATCCTTGCTTGCTCGACAGGGTTACTGATTTTTTGGTTTGCAAAGATTTGAAAAGCTTCGTTTGCTTTGACAAAATCTCCCAACCCCGCATAAGTAAGGGCAACATCATAAGTGCACGTTTGGCCGGGTGGATAAACTTGTTTCTGGGCTTCCAAACAGTCTTTCAATTCGACAATTGAAGCAAACCACTGGATAACAGCATCCACTTCAAATTTGACTATTCCTGCAAGCTCTTTTAAATCAGCGCTTCCATCAACATTATATGCGCGATGATGACCAGTTAAGGCATCCGTTCGAAACCGATACTGGCAATCAGATTCTTTGGGTCGGATAGGAATCGGCCAATTATAGCGCCATCCATATGTCAAAGGGAAATACAAACCGGCGTTTAAATAAAAGCTGGTAGAATAGGAAGTGTTGAATTGGCTATTCTGCACATTAAATATTTTTACAAAACCCTTTTCTTTCTTTCTAAAGGTTTTGCCGTCAATGCGAAATTCTGCAGTTTTGAAAGCAGGCTTCACGACGTTTTTAATTAGCTGACCGACTAATTCTTTTGGTGTCATTTGTTTCTCGTAGTTTGTTTAAGCAAAGGTGAAACTGAAGCTCAATAAACAAATACCCTAAATGAAACGCTGGCTGCTTCTCCTCTCACTGCTTCTGGTTCTGGTTCTGGCAGCCCTCGCCGCCTACCCGCGCTTACACCGCCGCTTGCTCCGCTACCAAAGCCACCGCGCCGCCGAAGCTGCCACCGCCCAAATCGCGCCCCAGCTCCACGACGGCGACCTGATTTTCCACACCTCGCAATCGGCCCAAAGCCGGGCCATTCAACTGGCCACGCACTCGGCCTGGAGCCACTGCGGCATCCTGTACCGGCAGGCCGGCCAGTGGCAAGTGTTCGAAGCCGTGCAGCCGGTGAAGCTCACGCCGCTGGCCGACTGGGTGGCGCGGGGCCAGGGTGGCCACTTCGTGACCAAGCGGCTGCGCGATGCGGAGGCCGTGCTCACTCACGCCGCGCTGGCACGCCTCAAAGCGGCTGGGCAGCCCCTGCTGGGGCACAATTACGACCTTTATTTCGGCTGGTCCGACGACCGGATTTATTGTTCCGAACTCATCTGGAAAGTGTATGAGCGCGGGCTGGGCCGACGGCTGGGCCAGCTCCAGCACCTGCGCGATTTTGACCTAAGCCACCCCGCCGTGCAGGCCAAGCTGCGGGAGCGCTACAGCAACAATCTGCCGCTGAATGAAACGGTGATTTCGCCGGCCAGCATCTTTAATAGCTCCGAACTGGTGACGGTACTGGCTCTCTAAGGCCGCATCAACTTAATTTGAGCGCGCTGGGTCGGGCCTTTCAGCAGCAGGTAATACAGGCCGGAAGCTGTTGTCTCGCGGGAGAAATCAAGCTGCTGATTTGTCCCGGTTAACTGGCCGCTGGCCAGCCTTGCCCCTACTACTGACACCAGCGAGTACGCCACCGGCCCTTGGAAATCATCGGGCAGCAGCACCCACAGCCGGCCGTCCCTGGTCGGGTTGGGGTACACCTGAGGCGTAGCACTACCAGCAGTGCCGTTCAATCGGGCCGCGGCGGGGATGCTGGCTGATGGAGCAGGCTGAGGTATGCCGCTGAAATCAGTTACCAGCGTCGTTCGGGCCGCGCCGGTGTTCTGGCGCCACACTTCGATGCCCGACAGGTTGGCATAGCCGCCGGCGGTGCTCAGCACCAGCGTCCCGTTGCCGGTGACGGTGGCGGGGTATGGCCCCAGTCGGCTCCAGTGCCCGGCCGCGCCGCTGTTGTAGTTGGCCAGCACAACCTGGCCCTGCACGCGCACATCGAAGATTTCCGGGCTGTTGTCTTCCCACACGTAGGCGTACACGGCGTAGGTGCCCGCAGGCACGTTGCGCAGCGTCGCGTCGATGCTGGGGCCGTACACCGACGAGCGAATCATGCTGGCCCGGGGGGCATCGGTGGCCGGGTTCAGGGCAACATTCTGGTTCGCAAACCGCGTCCCCGTTACGGTGAAGTTGGCTGCCCCCGTGGCGGCTTCCCAGTTTTGGCCATCCAACACCAGCGCGTTGCCGTTGATGTTCAGGGCCCGGTAAAACGTTAAGCCAGTGCCGCCAGTGGCCGTGAAGGTGGCCGTGATGTTCTTATTAGTTGTCATCGTCACGGTGAGCGGATTGGTAGTCCCGCTGGCATCGCCGCTCCAGCCGCTGAACTGGTAGCCCGCCGCCGCAGTAGCCGTCAGCGTTACGCTCGCCCCGTTGGCATAGCTGGTCTGGTCCGGATTTTTGGCCACCGTGCCGCTGCCTGAAGCCGTAACGGTCAATGCGTAGGTAGCCGGTGGGGCGGCGGTGAAAGTGGCCGTGACGGTCTTGTTGGCCGTCATCGTCACGGCGAGCGGGTTGGCCGTGCCCGTGGCGTCGCCGCTCCACCCCGTGAAGGTGTAGCCGGCGGCGGGCGTGGCCGTCAGGCTCACCGTCGCGCCGCTGGCATACGTGGCCTGGTCCGGGTTTTTAACAACTGTGCCGCTGCCCGTGGTGGCCGTGGTTAACGTGTACGTGGTCGGGGCCACCGCAGTAAAAGTGGCGGTGATGGTCTTGTTGGCCGTCATCGTCACCGTGAGCGGGTTGGCCGTGCCCGTGGCGCTGCCGCTCCAGCCCGTGAAAGTGAAGCCCGCCGCTGGGGTCGCCGTCAGCGTCACGTTGGTGCCGCTGGGGTAGCTGGTCTGGTCCGGATTTTTGGTCACCGTACCGCTGCCAGCAGTATTAGCGGTGAGTGTATAGCTGGCCGGTGCCACTTGGTTGGTCACCGTGAAGCTGATGTTGAGCGGCGTGCCAGCCGTGCCACCGCCATTGCCCGCGGTGTAAGGGGTAGCCATGAGCGTATAGTTGCCGACGGCCGGCGTCCAGGAATTGAATTTGCCCGAGCCATTATCGCCAAACAGCGCGTAGGGCGCCACCGATTCGGTCTGGCTCCGGGTTTGCGTTCCGCTCAGGGCGAAGACGACGCTGCCCACGGTGGCCGGGTTGGTAGTGGCCCGGATGTTCAGGTGGGTGGTGGGCAAGGTGGCCAGGTTGAGCGTCGCGCCCGTCGAAATCACTTGAATATCCGTGTCGGTATCGGCATTCACCAGCACGCAGCTTACCACGCTTGGGCCGGTAGCTGTGAAGGTGGCCGTGATGTTTTTGTTAGCCGTCATCGTCACCGTGAGCGGGTTGGCCGTGCCCGTCGCGTCGCCGCTCCAGCCGCTGAACTGGTAGCCCGTGCCGGGCGTGGCCGTCAGGCTCACGCTGCTGCCGCTGGCGTAGCTGGCCTGGTTCGGGTTTTTGGTGACGGAGCCCGTGCCCACGGTGCTGGTGGTCAGGGTGTACGAAGCCGGCGGGGCGGCGGTGAAAGTGGCCGTGATGTTTTTGTTCGCCGTCATGGTCACGGTGAGCGGATTGGTGCTGCCCGTGGCGTCGCCGCTCCACCCCGTGAAGGTGTAGCCGACGGCGGGTGTGGCCGTCAGGCTCACCGTCGCGCCGCTGGCATACGTGGCCTGGTCCGGGTTTTTAGTTACCGTGCCGCTGCCCGTGGTGGCCGTGGTTAACGTGTACGTGGGGGAGCTTGTCCCGGCACCTACTTGGTTGTAAGCCACCTGCTGCAAGGCCACGGCATCGGCCGGCGCTATGCCCAGATTGGCGGCGGCGGTTTCGCCGGCCCCCAGGGTGCGCGGGTCAACCCCCGCGATTTGGTAGAACAGCACGCAGGCGCTCAGGTACGAGCCCCATTTGCTGGCGTGGAAATAGCTGGTCCACAGGTCGAGCTGCCCGGCCGTGGGATTGTAAGGGTTGGGCATGGCCACCCCCGTTTGCATGGCCAGCTGCCAGGCATCGCCCACCGGAGCCACCGCTTCAAAATGCCCGTTTTGCGCAAATGCCTGGGCATAGGCGTTGTGCAGGTCCGTGCCCATGGCGGTGATGGGCTGGCCCGAATACGGCTGGCCGGCCGGATACGTGAGGTCAGCACGCGCCCAGGTTTCGTACAGGTAGACTTTGGCGGCGGCGTTCGCCGCATGAACCGCCTGTTCCAGGCGTGTGGAATAAGTAAAAAAGTCGGCCGGATTGCCGCCTTTGTTCACCGGCAACGGGCCGGTGCTTAGCTCCTGCAGCACCACTTTGTCCCAGCCGGCCGGCCGGCCGATAACCGCGAGGGCATTGGTGTAGTGGTAGGTCAGGTCCACCCCGTTGATGGCTTCAATGTGCACTTCATAGGCCAGGCCCGCCTCGTCGGTGAAGCGTTTGAAAATGCCCGGCACGCCGCCCCACGGCCCCGTGTCGTCGCTTTCGTGGCGGGGAGAGCTGGTGGGCAATCCGTAGTTTTCGTCGATGATGGCCGCCGTGTTGTAGTTGAGCACCGGCGCGACGTAGCCGTGCGTGAAACTATTGCCCACAAACAGAATGCGGGTTTGGGCCAGCGCCGGACCGGAACCACCAGCCAGTATGGCCAGGCCCGTGCACAAGGCAGCAATCAGCAATTTCAAATCACGGAAGTGGGCGTAACGAATCAGCATGGCACATAAGGTAAATTAATAAATAATTACATGTTTCTATGTTAAAAAAGACAGGACATGGGTACCCGCCCCTTGACCCATGCATGTGGCTGTGGGCGGGTGGTCGAACTGGTAGGCGGTAGAAAGGGGCAAGCCTGCGGCCGGGACTCAGCTGTGCCTGCCCGCAGGTGGTGCGTTGGTGGGCGTGGCAACGAGTGGGTAGCACCTTCGCCATTTGCACGGGCTATACGACCTCAGACGCCCCGAAGTCGACGCTTAGGCAGACTCCAGCATTGGCTTGAGCTGGATTTTAGCAGCCTCACCCGATGGGCATAAGTCTGTTGCTTCAAAACAAGCATTGACTTTCATTGGGTTACAGCTACATAAGGTTCACTTCTCGGAGCACAAAATATTTTATAACAATATTGTCAGAATATTTAATTATTACAACTAGTATTTAAACATCTTTCGATAGTAAGGAAGACTTCGTGCCGCAACTGCCTGTTAAGGCCAATATGGCTGGCGGCCATTTACCCCGAAAAACTGGGTTTCCAGCCGGCTTCATAGCTGCACACTCTCCACCGGCTTTTGCTACGCCCCACAAGCTCGTTGGGGACGTAGTTTTGTGGGCAAACCGGGGGCCCAGTACCGAACGGCCCGCGGTGCGGAGCCGTTGAAGCAGCGGCCGGCTGCAACTTTAGCGGCGCGGGCCGACCTTTAGCGCTGATTCAATCTGATTTCCGTTTGCTGACCACTCAATATTCTTCCTGGTTTATCCTGCTCTGCCTGGCCGTGGGCGCGGGCTACGCGGCCCTGCAATACTCGGCCCAAGCGCCCTGGGGCAAGCAGCGCAACTACGCGCTGGCAGCTTTGCGCTTTGCGGTGGTGAGCTTCTTGTGCTACCTGCTGCTGGCCCCGGTCATCCGCACCACCACCACGCACACCGAAGCGCCCGCACTGGTGCTGGCCGTCGACAACTCGCAGTCGGTGGAGCTATTCACCCCCAAAAACGTGCTCAGCCAGGCCACTACCGGCCTCGCCCGCCTCGCCGAAACGCTGCGCGGCAAGGGCTTCACCGTCGAAACCCGCACGCTGACGGCCACGCCCGACCGCCCGGCCCGGCCCGATTCGCTCCGTTTCTCGGCCGCTACCACCGACCTCGACCAGCTGCTCGCTGGCACCCGCGACGCCTACGAAGGCCGCAACCTGGCCGGCGTGGTGCTCCTGAGCGACGGCCTCGTGAACCGGGGCCGCAGCCCCGTTTCCTCCGAGTTCAACTTCCCGATTTACACCGTGGCCGTAGGCGACACCATCCCCAAGCGCGACCTGCGCCTGACCGGCCTCACTTACAACCGCGTGGCCTTCAGCGGCAATAAATTCCCCATTGAGGCCGAGCTGGGCTTTGAAGGCTACGCCGGCGGCGCGGCCACCGTGGAATTGCGCGAAGGCAACAAGGTGCTCGATAGCCGCCGCGTGGCCCTGCCCGCTGGCCGGCGGCGGGTGCGGGCCACGTTCCAGCTCACCGCGCCCGCGCCGGGCAAACGCCGCTATGAAGTGCGCGTCGTGCCGCAGGCCGGCGAGTTTACTGAGCTGAACAACGCCCGCACGGCCTTCATTGAAATCGTGAAGGGCAAGCTGCGCGTGCTGCTGGCCGGCGCGGTCCCGCACCCCGACCTCAAGGCCCTGCGCGCCGCCATTCTGGCCAACAACAACTTCGACCTCACGCTGGCCCTGCCCGGCGTGAACCCGCTCAAGGCCGATGCGGATTTTGACGTGGCCATTCTGCACCAGCTGCCGGCGCAGGGCGGGCTCGGCAACGAGATACTGGCCCAGGTGAAGGCCCGGCGCACGCCGGCGTTCTATATCATTGGGGCACAGTCCGATTTGGGAGCGTATAACCAGCTCGGCACGGGCCTCACCATTCAGCCGCGCGGGGCGCAAACGGATGAGGTGACGCCCGTGCCCAATCCCGGCTTCGCCCGGTTTGCGACGGACGAGGAATCGGCCCGCCGCTTCGCGCAGTACCCGCCCGCGCCGGTGCCGTTTGGCGAGTTGCGGCTGGGCGCGGGGGCCGAAGCCGCGCTTTGGCAGCAGGTGGGCCGCGTGGCGACGCAGAAGCCGCTGCTGGTTTTCGGCGGGCCCACCGACCGCCGCCAGGCCACGCTGCTCACCGATGGCAGCTGGCAGTGGCGCCTGAGCGAAGCCGTAGCCCACGACGACAAGCCCGAAGCCTACGACCGCCTCATCATCCGCACGCTCCAGCTCCTTACCCAAAACGCCAACAAAAAACGCCTCGACGTATACCCCACACAGGACGTTTTCGGCACCCAGGACGACGTGACCCTCGGGGCCGAAACCTACAATGCCGTCTTCGAGCGCCTTTATAATCAGAAAATTGACCTTACGCTAACCGACGAGAAAAAGCAAACCCGTCGCTTCTCCTTCGCCAATCCGGAAGACGGCTCGCCACTACACCTCGGGCCGCTGCCGGCCGGCCTCTACCGCATTCAGGCCCGCGCCACGCTGGGCGGCCAGCCCCAGCAGGACGCCGGCGAGCTGCTGGTGCAATCGCAACCGCTCGAAGCCCTGGAATCGAAAGCCGACCACAACCTGCTGGCGCAACTGGCGCGCCGGAGCGGCGCGCGGCTGTATTACCCGGCGCAAATGGATAAGTTGGCCCAGGACATCATCAAGGCCAACTACAAGCCGGTGATTACGGCCGAAGACGACCTGAAGGACTTAATCAATCTGAAGTGGCTATTCTTCGTGATTCTGGCCTTTTTGACGGTGGAATGGGCCGTGCGGAAGTATTCGGGCAGCGTATAGGTAGTGGAACCGGTAGAGATGCGAAGGGCCGCGCCTCTACACCGTTCTTTTGGCTCCTGCGTAAAGTAGAGATGCCTTCCAAGCGTCCTCCCTCCTACTTTACCTCCTCAATATGAAACTACGAGTCATCCTGACCGGGGCCACCGGCATGGTGGGCGAGGGCGTTCTGCTCGAATGCCTGGCAAACCCTACTGTGGAGCACGTGCTGGTGCTCACGCGCAAGCCCACCGGCCGCAGCCACGCCAAAATGCGCGAGCTGCTGGTGCCCGACCTGGCCAACCTGAGCGCCGTGGAAAGTCAGCTCACGGGCTACAATGCCTGCTTTTTCTGCGCGGGCGTGTCGTCGGTGGGCATCTCCAAGGAAGAATACGAGCGCATCACCCACGATATGACGCTGGCCGTGGCCGAAACCCTGGTGCGCCTCAATCCGGAAATGACGTTCACCTACGTGTCCGGCGCGGGCACCGACAGCACCGAAAAAAGCAGTCAGCACTGGGCACGCGTGAAGGGCCGCACCGAAAACGAGCTGCTGGCCCTGCCCTTTCAGGCCGCCTACATGTTCCGGCCAGGCTTTATGAAGATTACGCCCGGCCAGCGCAACGTGCTGAAGTGGTACGGGGCCATTGCCTGGCTCTACCCGGTGGCCCGCAAGCTGGCCCCGAACTTCGTGAGCACCGTGCAGGAAGTGGGCCGGGCCATGATAAACGCCGCCGATTTCGGCTACACCAAGCCCGTGCTCGAAGTGCGTGACATCGTGGCGCTGGCGCACAGCCAGGCCGCTCCGCGTCCCTAACCGAATGCGAAAATTCCTAAAAACCTCCCTAATGGCATCGAGCGGTATTATTGGCGTGGTGTTGCTGGCTGCCATTAGCTTCATTGGCCTCAGCCCGCAGCTGGGCGGCAAGCCCACCAAAGCCGAGCGGCAGACCTACGCGAAGTCAGGCCATTACAACGCAAAGGAGGATGAATTTGCGAACCTGATTCCGACCCGGGAAATTACCGGGAGTAGCATGCCGGCGGTGATGTGGAAATTTCTGTTCCGCAAATCGCCGCAGGCCGCGCCCCCCGGCCCGCTCCCTACCCAGCCGCTCGACTCGCTCGCCATCACTCAAAAAACGCCCGAACTGGTGCGCGTGACGTGGTTCGGCCACTCGGCCAGTCTGCTCGAAATCGCGGGCCAGAACATCCTGCTCGACCCCATGCTGAGCGTGAAAATGGGCCCCGTGAGCTGGGCCGCCCCCAAACGCTACAACCGCAGCCTGGCCATCGCGCCCGAAAAGCTGCCACCCATCGCCGCCGTCCTCATTTCGCACGACCACTACGACCACCTCGACTACGAAACCATCCGGAAAATCAAGGACAAAGTGGGCCGTTTCTACGTGCCGCTCGGCATTGGCCCGCACCTGCGCCGCTGGGGCGTGCCGGCCGCGCGCATCACCGAAATGAACTGGGGCGACAGCGCCAAGTTGCCCGGCCTCACGCTGCGCTGCACGCCCAGCCGGCACTTTTCGGGGCGCGGCCTGGGCAACCGCAATTCCACACTCTGGTGCTCCTGGGTGGTGCAGGCTGCCGTCAAGCGCGTGTTCTACACCGGCGATGGCGGCTACGGCCCGCACTTCGCCGCCATCGGCCGGCAGTACGGGCCGTTCGATTTGGCCTTGGTCGAATGCGGGCAGTACAACGAGAGTTGGGCCGAAATCCACATGAAGCCCGAGCAGAGCGTGCAGGCCGCCCGCGACGTGCGCGCCGCCGTGATGCTGCCCGTGCACTGGGGCGCGTTCACCGAGTCGCTCCACGCCTGGAACGAGCCCGTGACCCGCGCCACCGCCGAGGCCGCCCGCCTGGGCCAGCCCATCACCACACCGCACCTGGGCGAACCGGTAACTTTGGGGGCTAAGTTGCCGCAGCAGCGCTGGTGGGAGTAGCGCGAACTTTTAGTCCGCGACCGCAACAGCTGCATTGCTAGCCTAACCACTCTTGCCGTTCTTACTCGCGGACTAAAAGTCCGCGCTACTATGCGTTACATCCTCCTCAACAAGCCCTACGAAGTCCTCACCCAGTTCACCGACGAGCACGGCCGCGCCACGCTCAAGGATTTCGTGTCCGTGCCCAACGTGTACCCCGTTGGCCGCCTGGATTTTGACAGCGAGGGCCTGCTTCTGCTCACCGATGACAAGCAGCTTCAGCACCGCCTCAGCGACCCCAAATTCAAAGTCCCCAAAACCTACTGGGCCCAGGTTGAAGGCACGGTTTGCGAAGCCGCGTTGCAGCAGTTGCGGCGCGGCGTGCAGATAAAAGAAGGCCTCACCGCTCCCGGCGAAGCCGCCGAACTACCCGAGCCCGAGCTGCTCTGGCCACGCAATCCTCCTATCCGCTACCGCGCCAGCATCCCCACCAGTTGGCTGGAAATCCAGATTTCGCAGGGCATGAACCGCCAGGTGCGCAAGATGTGCGCAGCTGTGGGCCTGCCGTGTTTGCGGCTGGTGCGCGCCGCCATTGGTCCGCTGGAGCTAGGCGAGCTACAGCCCGGCCAGTGGCGCGACCTTACTCCGGAGGAAGTGAATTCGCTACGCAAAATAAGCGGGACTCTGCGGCGTTTCTAAGCCCAAATGAAGGACCGCTCCCGCCGCTGGCTATTTCTCCTGCTTCTCACCGGCTTCGTCGCCATGAACGCCGTGGCCTTCTTCCACGCCTGGCGCTTCACGCATTTCTCCAACGAGCCCGGCCTGCACTCGCCTAACCCTGAGCAGCTCGGCCCCGGCCAGAAACTCTGGCTGCTGCTCACCGGCATCCGCAACCCCAAGCCGCAGAACGGCCCCAAACCTAGCTTCCCGGTTGAAACCGTTACCATCGCCAGCCCCAACGGCCCGCTCGAAGCCTGGCTGGCCCGCCCCGACACCGGCCGAGGGCGCGGCACCGTGGTCCTGTTTCACGGCTACACCAGCAGCAAGTCGCACCTCACCCACGAGGCCGGCTACTTCCGCCACCTCGGCTACAACGTGCTGCTGGTAGACCAGGCCGGCAACGGCAACTCCGCCGGCTTCCGCACCACCGTGGGCTACCGCGAGGCCGACGATGTGGCGGCCGCATTTCATTGGCTTCAGGATTCCACGAATAACTCCTCAAGCTCCCCTCTCCGCGGGAAATGCGACAAAGCATTTTTTGGGGCCGGGGGTGAGGTAATTCTCTACGGCGTGAGCATGGGCGCCGTCGCCATCCTCCGCGCCGAAGCCGAGCTGGGCATCCGCCCCACCGCCAACATCCTCGAATGCCCCTACGGCAACATGCGCCAGACGGCCTACAACCGCTTCGAATCCATGCACGTCCCCGGTTTCCCGATGGCCGATTTGCTGGTGTTCTGGGGCGGCGTGCAAAACGGCTTCTGGGCCTACGGCCTCAACGCTGAGCACTACGCCAGCCATATCCGCACGCCTACCCTGCTGCTCTGGGGCACCGCCGACCCGCGCGTAACCCGCGCCGAAACCGATGCCATCTTCGCCCACCTCGCCGGCCCCAAAGCCCGCCACGATTTCTCCGGTGTGGGCCATGAGCCGTACTGGAAGCGCTACGCCGCCGATTGGGAGCAGCAGACGCAGGCGTTTCTGGTTATGAAATAGCCCCTCACTTAAACTATCAGTAAGCTTAATTATGCGCTGATTCCAGCACTTTTAATCCTACTTGAGCTAAACCATTTTCGGGGTACGTCTCTAATACTTGCTTATAAAGCTCGGCAGCTTTCCTGCCTTCTCCAATTTGAGTATAGCAAAACGCAACGTTGCATAAGGCCATTTCACGGTAGCACATCCTGGAAGAGCTTAATAAGGTGATGTAGCGGTATTCATCAACCCAAGAATTCTCCGTAAAAAATTTATAGCTCGCTTCAAAAAACGGAATGGCCTCTGCGAATTCTTGTTTTTTGACAAGCTGCATACCTTTTCGATGGTCTCTGGCAACAAAATTTCGGAGGATAAGAGCCAACCCAAAATAAATTACCGCTGTCGGAAACACAGGATTTGCCATTCCGCACAAGTAGCAAACCAGTCCAATCAAAAACATAATAACAAGCTGAGGAATCATTGAAATCCAAGCCACTTGTTTCACTACTGGTACATTTGACGCCATATACTTTCTCTTAATTACAGGTAGAGGATTTAAGCAATTAAAATGCGTTGCTCATGCAAGTAGCGCAGAAAATGACGGACCTGTCCTGCACCCTTGTCAGGAAATCCCCCGCGGCCTGAAACAAATCAAGCCACCGCGTCGCATAACCCCAGCCCAGGCCCGCATTCGGTGACAATCTGTCACCAAAATGACGCTGGTACGTTGCTTGTAATCCCCCGGTAGCAGCGGCAACGCGGCTTGAAACCTGACAAATTCCACTCCCCTTAACCAACACACCCCCTATCATGGGCAAAATAATCGGCATTGACCTCGGCACCACCAACTCGTGCGTAGCCGTAATGGAAGGCAACGAACCCGTTGTAATTCCCAACAGCGAAGGCCGCCGCACCACCCCCAGCATCGTCGCTTTCCTCGACGGGGGCAAGGGCGAGCGCAAAGTGGGCGACCCGGCCAAGCGCCAGGCCGTTACCAACCCCAAGAATACGATTTCCAGCATCAAGCGCTTCATGGGTCGCCACTTCAACGAAGTAACGGCCGAGCAGAAGCACGTTTCCTACGAAGTAGTACCCGGCCCCAACAACACGGTAGCCGTGAAGATTGGCGACCGCAACTACACGCCGCAGGAAATCTCGGCCATGATTCTGCAAAAGATGAAGCAGACGGCCGAAGACTACCTCGGCCAGTCCGTAACCGAAGCCGTTATCACGGTGCCCGCATACTTCAACGACGCCCAGCGCCAGGCCACCAAAGAGGCTGGTGCCATCGCCGGCCTCGACGTGAAGCGCATCATCAACGAGCCCACGGCTGCTGCTTTGGCTTACGGCCTCGACAAGAAGCACAAAGACCAGAAGATTGCCGTGTATGACCTCGGCGGCGGTACGTTCGACATTTCCATCCTGGAGCTCGGCGATGGCGTGTTTGAGGTACTGAGCACCAACGGCGACACCCACCTCGGAGGCGACGACTTCGACCAGGTCATCATCAACTTCCTCGCCGACCAGTTCAGCAGCGAAAACGAAGGCCTCGACCTGCGCAAGGACCCGATGGCCCTGCAGCGCCTGAAAGAAGCCGCTGAGAAAGCCAAAATCGAGCTGTCGAGCTCGAACGAAACAGAAATCAACCTGCCCTACATCACGGCCACGGCCTCGGGCCCGAAGCACCTGGTGGTGAAGCTCAGCCGCTCGAAGTTTGAGCAGCTCGCCGACGACCTCGTGCGCCGCTCGATGGAGCCCGTGAAAAAGGCCATGCAAGACGCCGGCCTGAGCACCTCTGATATCAACGAGGTTATCCTCGTGGGTGGCTCCACCCGCATTCCCCGCATCCAGGAGGAAGTGGAGAAGTTCTTCGGCAAGAAGCCTTCGAAGGGCGTGAACCCCGACGAAGTGGTGGCCATCGGTGCTGCCATCCAGGGCGGTGTACTGACTGGCGAAGTGAAGGACGTACTGCTGCTCGACGTGACCCCGCTTTCGCTCGGCATTGAGACGATGGGCGGCGTGATGACCAAGCTCATTGAGGCGAACACCACCATCCCGACCAAGAAATCGGAGACGTTCTCGACGGCTTCCGACAACCAGCCTTCGGTGGAAATCCACGTGCTGCAAGGCGAGCGTCCGCTGGCCAGCCAGAACCGCACCATCGGCAAGTTCCACCTCGACAGCATCCCGCCCGCACCCCGTGGCGTGCCGCAAATTGAGGTAATCTTCGACATCGACGCCAACGGCATCCTGAACGTAACTGCCAAGGACAAAGGCACCGGCAAAGAGCAGAAAATCCGCATCGAAGCCAGCTCGGGCCTGTCCGAAGCCGACATCAAGCGCATGCGCGACGAAGCCGCTGCCAACGCCGAAGCGGACAAAGCCGAAACCGAGCGCATTACGAAAGTGAACGCCGCCGACTCGATGATTTTCCAGACCGAAAAGCAGCTGAAAGAGTACGGTGAGAAACTGAGCGGTGGCAACAAAACCGCCATCGAAGGTGCCCTCGCCGACCTCAAATCGGCCCACGAAGCCAAAGACCTCGCCCGCATCGACACCGCCATGGAGGCTATGAATGCCGCCTGGCAGGCTGCCTCGCAGGAGATGTACGCCGCTGGTGGGGCCGAAGGTGGCCAGCCCGGTGGCGAAGGCTTCCCCGGTGGCAACGGCCAGCCGCAAGGCGGCAACGGCCAGGGCCAGCCGGCCGGCGACCACGTCACCGATGTGGACTACGAAGAAGTAGACGGCAAGTAATTTGAGTTGTCGTTTAAACTGAAAAGGCCGGGAGCGCATGCTTCCGGCCTTTTTTTGTAGGTTTATGGCATGTTGACTTGCTGGAACTGTAAGCTTTGGCTGATTGGGTTTTTGGTGTTTTTGGGTAGTGCTGCCGCAATGGCGCAGGATAAGCCGGCGCTAGGTGGCTTGAGGGCCGCGCCGGCCGCCAAGATTTCGGTGCGGCCGCTTCCTGGCCACGCCAGCACGGCCGACACTTCCCGGTTTCCGCTCACTTACTGCATTGCGTTGCCGACCATCACGCCTGCCGAGCAGTGGGAAAAAGACTACGCCCGCTACCAGCGGCTACTGCCTCCCGAAATCAAGAAAACCCAGCTGGGCCTTGATTTTATGGCCGCCAACGGCGTGGATACTTGGTGGTGCGCCAACTCGGCCAGCCCCTACTCCCAATTGGATACGACCACCCGCATTGCCGACGCGCAACGACTGGTGGGTGAATGGCACGGCGTAGTCAACCGGCTTATCACGCACATCGACTCGTTTTCGATAGCCGACCAGAAGTTTTACCGCAGCGCGACAGCGAAGGACACCCCCGGCCCGTTCACAGTCCGATTCACGGGGAACAAGCTCGAGTTGAAGCCGGCCTCGCTGCGCCGAAACCGAAACCACCGCAACTACGTGCTGCTCAACCAGCGCTACCTGCTGCTGTACGGAACGGCGAAAAGCAGCGGCAATGTGTCGCTGGTGGGCCTGGACCCGGCGGGTCGGCTCGTGTTTCACACCAGCACCGTAGTCGAGCGCAAGGTGCGCGGCCAGTTTCTCACCTACCAAACGGTAACCCGCCAGCTCATTTGCGAGCGCACGCCATAAATTGGCAATCACCCTATAGCTTTTCTATGCTCGACTTTCTACCCTTCCAGTCGTTTCCCTCGGCCGAGGCAGCGCAGCCGCTGCTGGCGATGCTGCGGCAGCGCAAGATTCCGTTCGAAACCGCTACTGATACCGGCGAGCCCATTTTCAATCCGGCCTTCACCTTCAACAACACCTACGCCACCTTCGTGGTGAAGCTGCACGGGCCGGACTTTGAGTGGGTCCGCCGCCTGCAGGAAGAAGCCAACCGCGAGGCCCTGGCCACGCTCAGCCCCGACCACTACCTGTTCAGCTTCTCCGATGCCGAGCTGTTCGAGCTGCTGGCCAAGCCCGAAGAGTGGAGCCCGCTCGACGTGAGCCTGGCCGGACAGCTGCTGCGGCAACGGGGCCGCGATGTATCGGCCGATGCCATCCGGCTGCTGCGCGAGCACCGCGTGGTGGAACAAAACAAGCCGGAGCGTGACAACACCGGCCGCATCCGCCTGGGGTATTTGTTTGCGCTGCTCGGCGGGTTTGGGGCCATTTTTATGGGTTGGGAGCTGTACTCGCACAAGAAAACCCTGAACGATGGCCGCCAAATCCCTGGCTATTCGGCCCGCGACCGGGTGCACGGCCTGCGCATTATGACGCTCGGAGCGGCCAGCTTCATCCTCTGGCTTGCATGGCGCGTGGCGATGATGCCGCAATAGCCGGGCTAACTTTGCAGCCATTGGCCCCGCATTCGCGTAAGCACGCCCACGGACGCGCTTAGTACCGGCCCCCTTTTGTTTCGATTTACTGCTTCCCTTTTTATGAACGTTTCTTCCCTCCTGTTTCCCGCCCGTGCCCTGGCATTGGGCTCTTTGCTGATTGCCGCCGCCTCGTGCAGCGTGAGCGAGCAAGTAAAAGACAAGCCCACCGGCAAAAATGCCTCAACCGAGGCGCTTGAAAACGAAGCGTACAGCCTGATGCAGTACCGCCTCAATTTCATAGACGAAGCCAAGCTCGGCGGTCAGGACATTCTGTTCGTGCGCCAGGCTTCCGACATTGCCGCGCCCCAGCAAGCCCAGCTCCAGACCGCGTTGCAGAAAGGCAACCTGCCCCTGCACCTCAAAATGCGCGTGTACGCCCGCAACCCCAGCGCCACCACCAGCATCCAGCTCAAGCAGCTTGACTATAAACTATTGCTCGACGGCAAGGAGCTGACCACCGGCACCACCGGCGCCGGCACCACGCTGGAATCCAGCGCCATCGAAACCCTGCCCGTCACGGTTGACCTCAACGTGAAACCGGCCCAACTAGCCGGCAGCACCCCGGCCGCCTTCGCCGCCGGCCTCACCGATTTCACCGCCGCCAACCGCCGCCTCACCATGCAGATTCGGCCCATGTACGTGGGCGCCAACGGCCGCCAGGTGCCACCCACCGACTTTGAAACCGTGGAGCTGGTGACGAAGAAAAAAGTAGCGGCAGCGAAGTAGCAAGGCTCTTTCCCAAGGCGGCTACGCAAAAAGACCGTCATGCTTCGACTACGCTCGGCATGACGGTCTTTTTTATTTATTGCCGGCTACTCTTCCTACCGAGTTACTCATTGCCAGCGACCACGTCCTCCACTCCTTCTTCAATCTTTTCCTCGGCCTCTTGATGGTCGTCGGAATCGGCGGCTTCGAGCTCGTTTTCCTGCTCCCGCCAGCCCTGGGGCTCGTAGCTGAGGCGGATGTAGATGGGGTAATGGTCGGAGCCGATGTGGGTAAGGCGGCGCAGGTCCTGCAAGCGGAAGTGGGCCGAATGAAATACGTGGTCGAGGGGCCAGCGCAGCAGCTTGTAATCGGCGTGGAAGGTGGGCAGCAGGCCGCGCCCGATGCGCGGGTCGAGCAGCCGCGACAGCCGCCGGAACAGCTCCGAAGTATGCGACCAGGCCACGTCGTTGAGGTCGCCGGCCACGATGGTGGGCCCGTCGTGGTGCTGAATGACTTTGCCCACCACCAGCAGCTCGGCATCGCGGCGGGCACTGGTTTTCGATTCCTGCGGAGCCGGCGGCTTGGGGTGCAGAAAGTGCAGGTTGACGGTGAGGCCGCTGGGCAGCCGCACGCAGCCGTGAAACGACGGAATATCGGGGTCGAGGATGTAGTGAATCTGCGGTTCCACCAGTGGCAGGCGCGAGAACACCAGCATGCCGTAGGTATTGGGCAGCGGGGCGTGGCAGGTGTAGGGGTAGTCTTTTTCGATGCGCTGAAGCTGGCTCAGCCACCAGTCGTCGGTTTCCACAGCCAGCACCACATCGGGCCGCAGGTGCTTGATGTGGCCCAGCAGGCGCGAGGCATCGCGGTTATACATCAGCACGTTGGCCACAATGATGCTCAGGTGGTAGGCATCGTCGTCGGCCGGGCGGCTGGCATCGGATACCTGCTTGCGGTGCAGCGGCGTGTAGGGCCAGATGCGGCTGAACTGGTACACCACGGCCACGGCCAGGCTCACCACAAACAAGCTGTGGCCGAAGCTACGCGGCGTGGGCAGTGCCAGCGCCGCCCCCAGGCTCAGCAGCAGCGCGGCCACAATTTGCAGGCGCGGAAAGTCGCAGATGCGAATCCACCAGGCGGTTTGGCGGAACACGGGCAGCAGCGTCACGAGCAGGCCCGCGCCCCCGATTATCCCTACCGCCCAGTGGCCGGTGGTCAGCATTGCAGAAAGAAAAGTGGGCATTAAAAGGGAAGCGGGTGGGAATGAAAAAAGGGCAATTGAACCCAAAAGAACTTCATGCTGAGCGCAGCGAAGCATCTTGCCCGCCACCACTAATGCTATCGATTGGATTGCATTGAGCGGTAAAGATGCTTCGCTACGCTCTGCATGACGGGTTATACAAGTTGCAACTCCTCCCTACACATCATCCTGAAACCCGCCCTTGCGCAGCTCCTCAATCGTGCGCATTACCCGGTCCTTTAGGGCGGTGCGGTATTTTTCCAGCGCATCGGCCAGCCGGGCGTTGCCGATGGCCAGCATCTGAATGGCCAGCACGGCAGCATTGGCGGCGCTATCGATGCCCACCGTGGCCACCGGCACCCCGGCCGGCATCTGAATCATGCTCAGCACCGAATCGAGCCCCTGAATAGACGTGGTGCTGTTAATAGGCACCCCAATCACCGGCAAAATGGTGAACGCGGCCACCATGCCCGGCAGGTGGGCGGCCCCGCCGCCGCCCGCAATCAGCACGCGCAGGCCGCGCTTGCGGGCGCTTTCGGCATACTCTACCATGCGGTGTGGCGTGCGGTGCGGCGACACGAGCGTGATTTCATAGGGCACCCCAAACTGGCGGCACACCTCGGCGGCGGCGGTCATAATTTTCAAATCCGACCGCGACCCCATGATAATGCCCACCAGGGGCGTTTCGGAGGTGAGGCGGTCGTCGGAGCCGCTCGGGGCGGCGGCAGTAGTAGCGTCAGGAATCATTCGGCGAAAAGAGCAAGAAGGGCGAAAACCGGGTGAAGCCGGCTCCGGGGGCCGCAAGGGCCGCCGTTGAGGCGGCAAAATAGGGCTTTTCTGTCCGGTCCGCCCCTTCTCCTACCTTTGTTGCCTATGGAAATTCTGCTCGCCACCTTCACCACCCTCTTTTCCATCGTCAATCCCTTCGGGGCGATGCCGGTTTTCCTCACCCTCACGGCCGACGACCGCGCCTCCGAGCGGGCCCGCACGGCCCTGCGCGCCTGCATCTACATGGTGGCCGTGCTTAGCGTCGCGTTTTTCGGCGGGCAGTACATTCTGAATTTCTTCGGCATCAACATCCAGCACCTGCGCATTGCGGGCGGCATTCTGCTCATCCGCTCGGCGTTCGATTTGCTCACGCCCGGCGGCAACCGCGACCGGGTGGGCCCCGAAGCCCTCGAAGAAAGCAAGCAGAAAGACGACATCAGCTTCACGCCATTGGCCATGCCCATGCTCTCCGGTCCGGGCTCGATGGCCATCTGCATCGGCCTCATCCGGCCTACCTACGTGGACAAGGCCATGACCGTGGCCGGCTTCGTGTTGGTGGCGCTGGCCGCTTTTATCGTCCTGATTTTTTCGCTGCGCCTGACGCGGGTGCTGGGCAAGCCCGGCATGGCAGCCATGTCGCGCGTCATGGGCTTCATCACGCTCGCCATTGGCGTCAATTTCCTGGCCTCGGCCATCGGCGTGCTGTTCCCGGGGCTGGCCGTTAAGTAGTGGCCTGATTGAGCCGGGCAATTGCGGACGGCCAGCGTGTGCCGGCCAACACTACTTTTGCCCCGCCCATGCTCAACTCCGTCATCTTCTATTCGCTCGATAAGGCTATTCGCAGCTACCGGCGGCTGGCCCAGACCAACCTCGACCGGGCCGGGCTGGACATCACCATCGACCAGTGGCTGGTGCTGCAAGTGCTGCTGGAGCACGATGACCTGACCCAGCAGGAAATTGCGGAACGAGTGTTCAAAGACCAGGCTTCGGTGGCGCGCATGCTGAGCCTGCTTCTAAAGCGAGGCCTGCTCTCGGCCGTGCCCCTGCCCCACGACGGCCGCCGCACCCGGCTGCGGGTGACGGCAGAAGGCCACCGCATGCTCGCCGCTGTGCAGCCCATTGTGCTAAGCAACCGGGCGCTGGCGCTGGCCGGCATTTCGGCCGCCGACCTGGCCCTGCTGCAACAGGTGCTGGAGCGGATTGCGCGCAACTGCGCGCCGGCCGCCGAATAACACACTTCTCCGGGAGGCCCAATTGCCCGCTGGCAAAATGGCAAACGCAACACCGTGCAACCTTTATGATATATCATAATCTTTTGCCTGTTTCACCCTCGAACTGCTTTCCCTGACCGTCATCTTTTTCCCTGCAATTTCCTTTTCATCATGAAACGTCACTTCTCTCCGCCCGCCATTGCCAGCCTGTTGCTGTTGACGATTGGGCTGCTGAACGGGCAGTCAGCCGGGGCCCAAACGGGCACCGCTGTGCGCGGCAAGGTGCAAAGCGCCGGCAGCAATCCCATTGAATTTGCCACCGTTACCCTGCACCGGGCCGCCGACTCAACGGTGGTCAAAACCGAGTTCAGCGATAATCAGGGAGTGTTTTTGTTTGAGCGGGCCGCGGCGGGGCGCTACCTGGTTTCGGCGGCGCAGGTGGGCTTTGGGCGGCAATGGACCAAGCCCTTTGAAGTGGCAGACCAGGCCGTAGAACTGCCCGCCATGCAGCTCGCAACCAGCGCCGCCACCCAATTGAAAGAAGTGAAAGTGGTGGGCCAGAAACCGCTGTACGAGCACGAAGCCGACCGCACCATTGTGAACGTGGAAGGTTCGACGCTGGCGGCCGGCAACACGTCGCTGGACGTGCTGCGCCGCTCGCCGGGCGTGACCGTGGATGGCAGCGACAACCTGGCCCTGCGCGGCCGGCAAGGCGTGCTGGTGCTCATCGACGGCAAGCGTCAGCCAATGACGGGCACCGAGCTGGCCGACTACCTGCGGGCGCTGCCGGCCGAACAACTGAAAAGCATCGAGCTGATAACCAACCCACCCGCCAAATACGACGCGCAGGGCGGCGCCGGCATCATCGCCATCAACCTGAAAAAAGACCAGCGCCTGGGCACCAACGGCACTCTGAACCTGACGTACGGCCGCAGCCAGTACAACAAGTACACGGGCGGCCTGAGCCTGAACCACCGCCAGAAGAACCTCAACCTGTTTGGTTCCTACAACTATGCCGACCGCTCGGGGCTGGCCCAGCTCACCATTCACCGCGACTTTTATGGCCGGCTGGTGGGCGCCGACCGGCCCCTGACCGGCACCACTGACCAGGACAACCGCCTGCCCAACCGGCAACGCTCGCAGAGCTGGCGCGGCGGCCTCGACTACAACCTGTCGGAGCGTACGACGGTGGGCGTGGTCGTGAGCGGCCTCGACAACCACAACTCGGCCGACGGCACCAATTTTTCGGTGCTGCACGACCTGGTGCGCGGCACCACGCAGAGCTATAACTCCCTCAATACGAGCACGGGGCTTTCGGGCAACGTGGCCGGCAACCTTAACTTCCGGCATACCTACACCAATGCGTTTGGCGCGCAGGAGCTCACGGCCGACGTGGATTATGCCCGCTATCATTCCAGCCGCGACCAGCTGCTCACCACTTATCTGGTGAATGAACCCGACCAGGCCAGCAGCAGCGACCAGCAGGGCCACTTGGCCATTCAGTCGGCGAAGGTGGACTACACGCACCCGCTCAGCAAGGAGCTGCGGCTGGAGCTAGGGGCCAAGTCCAGCCTTGTGACGGCCGATAACGACCTGAAGTTTTTCACGAACAACTTGCTGGACCTGAACCGCTCGAACCGCTTTCGCTACGATGAGAACATCAACGCGGGGTATGCGAACCTGAGCTATAGCAAACCGCAACTAACGCTGCAGGCCGGCCTGCGCGGCGAGCACACCCACGCCGTGGGCCGGCAGGACCGCGAAGTGGAATTTCAGGATTTCACCCGCAATTACTTTCAGCTGTTTCCGAGCGCGGCTATCAAGCGCCAGTTCAGCGAGAACCACGAGCTGGCCTTGTCGCTGAGCCGGCGCATCGACCGGCCCAGCTACGGGCAGCTGAACCCCTTCCGCCAAATCATCGACCGGACCACCTTCGGCAGCGGCAACCCTACGCTGCTGCCCCAAACCAGCTACAACTTCGAGCTCACGCACACCTTCCGGCAGAAGTACAGCGCGGGCCTGAGCTACAGCCGCACGACCAACCCGCTCATCGGCGTGGTGCAGCCCGAAACCGACAGCACGGTGCTCTCCACCACGCGTAACCTCTCCCAGCAACATTATTACGCCCTCACGCTAACGGCACCGGTGGATATAACCAAGTGGTGGAAAGTATACAACAACGCGGTGCTGTACTACAACCGCTTCACCGGCGAGCTGGCCGGCACCAACCTCAACCGCGGCGGCGTGAGCGTGGAGCTGACATCCAACCACACCTTCACCTTCGGCAAAGGCTGGACCGCCGAGCTGAACGGCAGCTACGAGTCGCAGCAAGTGTATGGCTTCCTGGTGCAGCGCCCCAATGGGGAAGTAAGTGCCGGGCTGCAAAAAAGCCTGTGGGACCGCAAGGGCAGCCTGAAAATGACCATGGCAGACATGCTCTACACGCGGCCGGTGCACGTCACCTCGACTTACGATAACTACGTGGAGCGTTTTTACCAGCGGCGCGATACCCGCTTCGTGACACTGGCGTTCAGCTACCGTTTTGGCAACGATAAGCTGGCCCCCACGCGCCGCCGCAGCGGCGGGGCCGAGGACGAAAAACGCCGCGCCGGCTAAGCCGGCAGCTTGCCCATGCTGAGCAAACACCGTTCGGCAGAGCTGCTTTTGACAGGGGTACACTTTTCGGCACGGCGAAAAAAGCACCGGGCCGCCGGGTGTACCTTTGCGCTTCCTTATGCTGAAAAACGACCTTTTCCTGCGTGCCGCCCGGGGCGAAGCCACCGAGCGCACTCCCGTCTGGCTCATGCGCCAGGCCGGCCGCATCCTGCCCGAATACCGCGCCCTGCGCGCTCGCCTCTCCGGCTTTAAAGAACTGGTGGAAACTCCCGCGCTGGCCGCTGAAGTCACCATCCAGCCCATCGACGCGCTCGATGTGGATGCCGCCATCATCTTCTCCGACATCCTTGTGGTGCCCGACGCCATGGGCCTGCCCTACGAAATGGTGGAAGCCCGCGGCCCCCTCTTCCCCACCACCATCAAGTCGGCGGCGGACATCGACAAGCTCCGCATCCCCGACCCCGAAGAAGGCCTCGGCTACGTGCTCGAAGCCCTGCGCATCACCAAAAAAGCCCTCAACGGCCGCGTGCCGCTCATCGGTTTCGCCGGCGCGCCCTTCACCATCCTGGCCTACATGATTGAAGGCCACGGCTCCAAAACCTTCAGCAAAGCTCGCGGCTTCCTGTACAAAGAGCCCGCCCTGGCGCACCGCCTGCTGGCTAAAATCACCGCCACCACCATCGTCTACCTGCAAGCTCAGGTAGCTGCCGGCGCGCAGGTGTTGCAAGTATTCGATTCGTGGGCCGGCATCCTGCCGCCCGCGCACTACACCGAGTTTTCGGCCCGCTACATCGCCGAAATCTGCGAGGCCCTGGCTCCGCTTGTGCCCGTCACCGTGTTTGCCAAAGGTGCCTGGTGGGCCGTGCCCGAGTTTGCCGCCATGCCCTGCCGCACCATAGGCCTCGACTGGAACCAGACGCCCAGCCAGGTCCGTACCGAATCCGGCGACAAAACCCTGCAAGGCAATCTCGACCCCTGCGCCCTCTACGGCACTCCCGAGCAGGTGCGCGCCGCCACCGAAGCCATGCTACGCCAGTTCGCCGGCGGCCCCCACATCGCCAACCTCGGCCACGGTGTATATCCGGATACTAACCCCGACAACGTGCGCGTCTTCGTAGAAACGGTGAAAGCGTGGCGGGGTTAACTACGGCTGGATTATCTGTTTAGGTGCGGGGCTTGCCCCTGCCCGCCGTTAAATAAAATCGTTGAAACGGTGCAAATGACGGGCGGGGCAAGCCCCGCACCCTACCTCAAACAACTCGATTTATGGACGTCAAAGACAGCAACGGTACCCTGCTCGCCGAAGGCGACTCGGTCACCCTCATCAAAGACCTCAAAGTGAAGGGCTCCTCGCTCACGCTCAAGCGCGGCACGCTGGTCAAAAACATCCGCCTCACCAACAGCGCCGCCGAAATCGAAGGCCGCGCTGGCGGCAGCACGATGGTACTCAAAACCGAGTTCCTGAAGAAGGCTTAACCGTAGCCCGAACTCTGCGAGTCCAGGCCCTACACGGTCAGCTCCGGCTCTAACAATGCCGGGGCTCGCAGAGTCCAGGCTACAACCCCGCCTCTCTTGCTTCTTCCAGCAGCCGCTGCTTCTCCACGGGCACCACGCCCACCTGCTCGCATACCAGCCCGCCGCCTAGGTTGGCCAGCGCCGCTGTGAAGGCCGCCGGCTGGCCCAGCGCCACGCACAGCGCGGCGATGCTAATGACGGTATCGCCCGCGCCCGAAACGTCGGAAATCGTGCGCAGGTGGGCCGGCAGATAGGTTTTCTCGGTTTCCTGCTGAGCAAATACGCCGTATTCGGAGAGCGTCACCAGCACGACTTCGGGCGTCAGTACCTCGCGCAGCCGGGCCACGGCTGCCTCGAAACCGGCGCGGTCGGTATTGGGCTCGCCGAATTCGAGCTTCAGGCCCTCACGCAGCTCTTTCAGGTTGGGTTTGAAGAGAGTGCAGTGGCGGTAGGCCAGGAAATTCTTCTTCTTGGGGTCCACCACCGTGGAGATGCCGCGCTGCCGGGCGCGGGCGATGCACTCCGCAATAATGGCTTCACTGAGCACGCCCTTGTCGTAATCCTCGAAAATCACCACGTCGGCGCGGGCCAGCAGGTCGTCGTAAGCGGCCAGGAGCTGGTCGGCTTCTTCCTGGTTGAGGTCGGTTTCGATTTCCGAATCGATGCGCAGCAGCTGCTGGCCGTGGGCCAGAATGCGCTGCTTCACCGTAGTGGGCCGCGCTGCGCTGCGGATGAGGCCGTCGGCCGGCAGGTTGTGAGCGTGCAGCAACTCCAGCAGCTGGTCGCCACCGGCGTCATCCCCAATCACGGCGCAGAGCAGCGGCGTGGCGCCGAGGGCCTGCACGTTCAGGGCCACGTTGGCAGCCCCGCCGAGGCGGTTTTCGGTGCGGGCTACGTGCACCACCGGCACCGGCGCCTCGGGCGAGAGGCGCGTGGCGCGGCCCCACACGTAGGCATCCACCATCACGTCGCCGATGATGAGGACGCGCAGGTTGTTGAAGTCATTGAACAGCGTTTGCAGGGAGGAATCGGGCATCGAGCAGCAAAAAGAAAGCGCAAAGGTAAAGCCCGGTGCGTAGCGCACCCCGTAGCGTGGACGCTGCGAGCCTGCACCCAGAAGAGCTTACCCAACCATCAACTGCGCGGACTCGCAGCGTCCACGCTACGGAATTAACCCAGCTTCGCCAAGCTGACTTTGATGCGGCGGAAGGCTTCCACCAGCTTGTCATCGGCGGCAGCGGTGCTGAAGCGCATACAATCCGGCTCACCAAAGGCATCGCCCGACACGGCCGAGACGTGCGCGTCATTCAGCAGGTACAGCGCCAAGTCCATGGCGGAAGTGATGCTGCTGCCATCGGGCGCGGTGCGGCCGAAGTAGGCCGACACTTCCGGAAAAATGTAGAACGCGCCGCTGGGCGTGGGCGTGTTGAAGCCGGGAATGTCCTTCACGATGTCGAGCACCAAATCGCGGCGGCGGCGGTAGGCGGCCACCATCTCATCGGCGGAGGAGCGGCCGCCGCGCAGGGCGGCCAGGCCCGCCCGCTGAGCAATGGAGCAGGTGCCGGACGTAATCTGGCTCTGCATCTTCTCGCAGGCGGCGGCAATGTCAGGCCGGGCGGCCAGGTAGCCCAGGCGCCAGCCCGTCATGGCATAGCCTTTCGAAAAGCCATTCACGGTGATGACCCGGTCCTTTACTGCATCGAAATGGGCCAGGCTGGCATGCTCACCCACGAAGTTGATGTACTCGTAAATCTCGTCGGCCAGGGCGTAGACCTGCGGGTGGCGGGCCAGCACTTCGGCGATTTCGCCCAGCTCCTCGCGGCTGAAAACCGCGCCCGTGGGGTTGCAGGGCGAGGAATACATGATGAGCTTGGTGCGGGGCGTGATGGCGGCTTCGAGTTGAGCGGCCGTCACCTTGTACTCGTTTTCGAGGGTGCCCACCAGCGTTACGGGCACGCCTTCGGCCAGCTTCACCATCTCCTCGTAGCTCACCCAATAGGGCGCAAACACGATGACTTCCTCGCCCGGATTGACCAGACTGAGCACGGCGTTGGCCAGGGCCTGCTTGGCGCCGGTGCTCACCACAATCTGGTTGGGCTGGAAATCGAGGTGGTTGTCGCGCTTGAATTTGTCGCAAATGGCCTGCCGCAGCTCCGGAATGCCGGGCACGGGCGTGTAGAAGGTGTAGCCGTCGTCCAGCGCCTGCTTGGCGGCGTCCTTGATGTATTGCGGGGTCTGGAAATCGGGCTCGCCGAAGCTCAGGTTGATGATGTCGATGCCTTTGGCCATCAGCTCGCGGGCTTTTTTGACCATGGCGATGGTGGCCGATTCGTTCATCGCCAGCAGGCGGTGCGAGAGCGGCGAAACGATGGCGGAGGTGGCGGTATCGGACATGTTGGGCAACAGTATTTGGAAGCGTAAAGCTACGGAAGTGGCAGCGTAACGCTGTAGCGTGGACTCTGCGAGTCCGCGCATCGCACGGTTCGTTCAGGCGCGGACTCACAGAGTCCACGCTACGGTACTACTGCCCCAGGCGGCGCCAGCAGCGCCAGAGCACGCTCAGGTCGGTGCCGGGCTCGTAGTCTTTAGCGTAGAGCAATTCCAGGCGGCGGCGCGTCATCTCGTTGAGGGGTGCGGCAGAGTCGGCGGCATCGGCGGGCGAGAGCACGGCGGGCATGGCGCGGGCCGGGCCGTCGAGGTGGCGCAGGCCTACCCAGGTGCGGCGGCCCAGCAGTACGGCCCCGCAGTTGCGCAGGAAGCCCGCTCGTTGCGTTTGAAACCAAACCAACACCGGGCTCAAAGCCAGCAGGCCGGCGCTGGTCAGCAGGTCGAGCAGGCGCTTGGCGCGGGCCTGCTGAGGCTGGTAGAGGTTGAGGGCAATGTCGAGGGTGTAGTAGTCGCCGGGCGAGTCTTTGCTGCTGCTGCCGATAATGTACTGGCTGTCTTCGGGCAGGATTTTGTAGGCCACGGGCGGCTCGGCGGGCAGGTCCAGCATGAGCGCAATAATCTGGCTCGCGGGCAGGTCCTTGCCGCAAAAAATCAGCTCATTCAGCGCGTAGAGGCGGATGATGTCGTCCAGTTGACGCAGCTCGCCCAGCGGCTCCAGAAGCGACTGCGTGAGGGAGTGGCTGAGCGACTGGTCGCCGGCCGGTGCAGTGGCGGGCTGGGCCTCCTCCCCCACGCTCACGTAGCCAATCACGCGGGCCGACACCTGGGCGGCATCCAGCAGCTGGCGCACGCGGCGACTCTCAGGGCCTGAGCCCACGATGGCAATGTTTTTCTGCCGCCGCTCGCTCAGGTGCAGGTTTTTATACTTGATGAAGTGGGCCACCAGCTGCCGGCCCACCAGCGCCGCCACGGCCCAGGCCCCGCCCAAAATAATAAGCGCCTTGGAAAACCGCCAGGCATCGAGAAAATTCGAGGCGGCCGAAATCAGCAGCGTGCCGATAAAGATGCCGCGCACCACCCGCGAGGTGCGCACCGGCTGGTCGTAGCCCCCGCTGAGGTAGGCCGAGGTGAGCCAGACCGCGATATACGCCGGCACGGCCGCCGCCATGTACTGCGGCGGGTAGGCCCCCGGCACAAACTTGTGGTTGTGCTCCCAGTAGGTTTTCAGAAAGTACATGCCGCCCCAAATCAGGCCGGCATCGAGCAGCAGCGGGGCGGCGCGCACGGCCAGGCGCTCGGCCACGGCAGCCCCGGCCCGCAGCCAGATAGCGGCGTTTATGAGCAGCGAAAACAGGCCCGCCCGGCCCGGCGCGAAGTGCTTCTGGGCAAAAATCACCATCGCCCGGTAAAACACAAACACGTAGTTCACGCTGGTACGCTTTGTGCTTTCGCCCTTGTAGTGGATGATGCGGGTGCCGGGGAAATAATAGTTTTTCCAGCCGCCCTGGGTGAGGCGGTACGAGAGGTCGATGTCCTCGCCGTACATGAAATAGTCTTCGTCGAGCAGGCCCACCTGGTCGAGTGCGGCCTTGCGCAATAGCATGAAAGCCCCGCTCAGCACCTCAATCTCATGGGTTTCTTCCTTGTCGAGAAAACCCAGGTGATAGCGCCCGAACGTGCGCGACTTCGGAAACACGCCCGCCAGCCCGAACATCTTATAAAACGCCACGGCCGGCGTGGGCAGGGCGCGCTTGCTTTCGGGCAGGAACTGGCCCTGGCCGTCGAGCATTTTGATGCCCAGGCCGCCGCAATCGGGGTGCGCGTCCATGAAATCGCAGCAGGCCCGGAAGGTATCTTCCTCCACTACGGTGTCGGGGTTAAGCAGCAGCTGGTACTGGCCGGTGGCGCGGCGCAGGGCTTGGTTGTTGCCTTTCGAGAAACCGGGATTGTCGCGGTTGGCAATCAGAATAACCTCCGGAAACCGCGCTCGCACCATGGCCACCGAGCCGTCGGCCGAGTTGTTGTCGACCACGAACACCTCCACCGGCTGGCCCAGCTTCTCCACGGCCCGCCGCACCGAGAGCAGCGCCTGCTCCAGGAAATAGCAGACGTTATAATTGACAATGACGACGGAGAGCTTGACCACAGAAGGCGAAATTACGGGCAGAACTGTCATTGCGAGCGCCGCACGGCAATCCGTCCTGTTCTCAGCAACCAACTTGAAGCTGTGACAGGCTTTTTTATTTCAACAGTAAAGCCCCGACTCTAAGTAGAGCCGGGGCTTTCTGGTATAAAAGCGTTTCTGACACTGACAGGACGGATTGCCGCGCGGCGCTCGCAATGACAGGCTAACGGGCCTGCCGCAGGCGGTCCACAATGCTGCGGCCGAGGGTGATTTCGTCGGCGTATTCCAGCTCGCCACCCATGGGGATGCCCCGGGCAATGGTGCTGATGTGCACGTTGGGCAAATCGCGCAGGCGGCGCGAGAGGTAGAAGGCCGTGGTGTCGCCCTCCATCGTGGGCGAGATGGCGAGGATGACCTCGCGCACCTCCGAGTCTTCGCCCGAAGCCCGCTCCACCAGGGAATCGATGTGCAAGTCGGAAGGGCCCACGCCCTCAATGGGCGAAATCACGCCGCCCAGCACGTGGTACACGCCCTTGTACTGGCCGGTGTTTTCGATGGCAATGACGTCGCGCACGTCCGACACCACGCAGACCAGGCTGTGGTCGCGCAGCGTGTTGGCGCAGATGCCGCATTCCTCGGCGTCGGAAATGCTGTGGCAGGTTTTGCAATAGGTAATTTCGAAGCGCATCTTGGCCAGGGCCTCGGCCAGGGTGGCCGTGGTATCCATTTCGGCCTTCAGCAGGTGCAGGGCCAGGCGCAGGGCCGTTTTGCGGCCGATGCCGGGCAGGCGCGAAAGCTCGCCGACGGCGTTTTCAATCAGTTTTGAGGGAAACTCCATTCAGGTAAATGGGATGGATGGCTAAACGACGTCGGCCGAGATGCCGCGGTCGTGAATGGCGGTGCAAAGGGGCTCCAGCTCCTCGTAGGTGCCGATTTTGACGGCGCACTTGCCCTTGTAGTGGATAAGCAGGGTGCACTGCTCGGCCTGCTCGGGCTGGTGGCCGCACACGTCCATCAGGGTCTTGATGACGTGGTCGAAAGTGTTGACGTCGTCGTTGTACACCACCAGGTTGCGTAGCTCCACCGCTTCTTCGAGCAGCAGGACGTCTTCATCGTAATCAATTTGCGGACGGGTATTCATGGGGCAAATTTACGCAGGAAAGGCCGCGTGAGGTAGCTAGTAATAACCCCAAAGCCGGGGGTTTCGTTTCGTGCAATCCGGCAGATTTGGCCGGCGTGCTGCCGGTTTAGGCCGTAGTTTTCGGTTTCGGCGCGTCAGATTTCGCCGGCCCGTCCATTTTCCGCTCCCGCCTGCCATGCCCGTTCCCTCCGCCGAATTCAAAAAAGCCCTCAAGCGCCTCACCGAGCCCGAAAAAGAAGCCCTATTGCTGCGCGCCGTGCGCCGCGACGCCGAGCTTTACGAAACCTTCCGCTTCGAGCTGCTGGCCGACGTGACCCTGGGCCAGATTCAGGAAGAAACCGCCGACCGCATCCACGAATTATTTGCCGTGGCCGTCACCGGCCGCCTCCTCAACCGCAGCCTCGTGAAAGCCGTGCGCGCCGGCGTGCAGGAGGCCGCCCGCGCCCGCCGCATCACCAAAAACAAGCAGCTCGAAATCGACCTGCTGCTCTACATCCTGCGCCAGTGCATCGATAACTATTCGGGCCAGTTCGACAGCGTGTGGGACGGTTTTTACAACACCACCGCCCGCCTGGCCGCCCGCCTGCCGGCCCTCATCCTTAAAAGCCTGCACGAAGACCTCTGGGTCGAGTACCAATCGGAGCTGGACGACGTGTTGCGCGAGCTGCACAGCCGCAAAAAAAGCCACAACCTGAAGTTTGAGCTGCCCCGAAAGTTTGAAATTCCAGCATAGCTTTGTGGTTCATTTGTCTTCCTTTTCTTTATGAACCAACGTTTAAACACGTTTTGTGCAATGGGCCTGCTGGCCCTTGCCACCAGCTGCGCCGGCTCGTATGCCCCCATCCGGCCCAAACGCTTCGCCGCCTACGTCTCCTCGCCTTCCTCCGGCCCGGTTTCCTTTGCCTACCAGTTTGACGCCCTGCGCCTGGGCGGCCCAAACAAAAAATACGTGAAGAAGGAGATGAAAAAGGGCTACCACGTCGTGGCTGTGCGCGTCACCAACAACTGGGACCGCGAAGTCAACTTCTCCCGCGACCTGACGCTGCTCTACGGCGACCGGCCCATTGCGCCCGTGCCCTCTGCCATCGCCGCGCGCGACCTGCGCCAGGGCGTGGCCATCTACCTGCTCTACCTGCTCGGCAACGTGCAGGTGGGCGGCACCGTCGACCCGCGCACCGGTGCCACCACCGGCGGCACCTTCCTGCCCACGGGCATTCTCATGGCGGCCGGCAACATGGTTGGCGCCGGCGTGGCCAACGGCAACCTGCGCAAAGAATTCGAAGCCTACGACCTCACCAACCGCACCCTGAAGCCCGGCGAAACCGCCTACGGCATCATGAGCCTGCGCGAAACGGCCGTAGCTCCGCTGCGCGTCGAGTTCCGCGCCAGCACTCCGCCCACCGCCCCGGCCGCCGCCGTGCCAGCTTCGGACGTAGCGCCCACCGCCACCCCGGCGCCGGCCACCGCGCCGCGCTAGCCCCAACTTTGCACAACAAAAAAGGCCCTGCTACACTAGCAGGGCCTTTTTTGTTGAAGTACTTACTACCGAGCGAAACAACCGCGGCTGCAATCGCAGTACCGACGGACAGTTCCGGCCGGAGCCGTACTTAGGCTTTCTTGGCGATTACGTTGAAAGTCAGGTCGAACGTGTCGTAGATGGCTTTGTCGCCGATGCTTTCGAAGAACGACTTCGAGCCATATTTCAGGCCGAACTTGGTGCGGTCAATGGTCACCTTGCCGCTGGCGGCGGCCACGCCGTCTTTCACGCCGGCTTTGGCGGGGAAGCTGATGCGCTGCGTCACGCCCTTGATGGTCAGGTCGCCGGCAATGGTCACGTTATCAGCATTGGCAGCGGCGCCTTTGATGGGCGTTACGCTGGCGATTTTGAAGGTCGAAGTAGGGTACGTAGCCACGCCGAAGAAGTCGTCGCTGCTCATGTGGCCCACAAATTTGCCGTGGCTTTCGGCATCCTTGATGTCGGTGGCTTTCATCGACTTCATGTCCACGGTCACGGTGCCGCCCACAATGTTGTTGCCTTTCACGAGCAGTTCGCCATCGGAGAACTGCATGGTGCCCACGTGGCCGTGGGTTACGGCTTTGCCTTCCCAGCCCAGGGTGCTCAGCTGCGGCTGCAGCTTGTAAGCGGGGGCCGGAGCTACTGCAGCTACTTTAGGAGCCGAAGCAGCGGAAGTTGCGCCGATGGTGGCAACGGCAAACAGGGCGGGCAAAAGGAATTTTTTCATCTTAAACAAGGATTTGAAAAAAGGTAAGAAGTGTATTTTGAAGCAAGCGCTACGGCCGGGCCGCAACGAAAAAGTATGCCGAAATTCCGGCGATTTAATTTTTTGAAAAACGGCTTATTCCACCGTTCGCATTTTGTCGAGCAGAGCGTTTAGCTGGCGCATCTCGTCCTCGCTCAGGGGCAAGTTGTCTTTGGAATACAGGACGCCGGTTTCTTCCACCTGGTCAAGCAAATCCAGCCCGGCTTTGGTAATTCGGATGTCGACGGCCCGGCGGTTGGCTGGGCACACGGTGCGGGTCACTAGTTTTTTTTCTTCGAGGCGGTCCACGATGCGCGAGGCGTTGCTGGTTTTGTCCAGCATCCGGTCGATGAGCAGGGCCACCGTGGCCGGCAGCGGGTGCTGCCCACGCAGAATGCGCAAAATGTTGAACTGCGGCGACGTGAGGCCGAACGGCTTAAAGGCGGCCGCCTGCCGCAGCTGCAACCACCCAGCCGTGTATATCAGGTTGATAAACGCCTTCTGGTACTCGTCGCGGAAAATGGGCTGTTTGATTTCGTCTTCGATGCGCATAGCAGGCAGTGGAATCGGATGCAAATATAATGTACATACATTTAATGTCACAACATCGTTCCCGATTATTTTAAAAAGTTTTGCCTTCCGCCCCTCCTACTCTACCGCCGGGGCTTAAAATCCGTATCCCCGCACATTCACCATTTTCCTCATTGCCATGAATCGTTTCTTCCTGCTCGTATTCGCCGCCGGCAGCCTGGCCACTGCTCCACGCCTGGCTAGTGCCCAGGCCGGCGGCTTCCCGGTGCAAACCACCAGCCGCACCCAGTTTGTGATGACCAACGGCGAAGTGGTGCGCCGCGAAGGCACCCAAACCATGCCCCTCACCCAAAACGTGAAGCTGGCCGGCGGGGTGAAAATCAATTACAAAAGCGGCATCGTGGAAATGCCCGCCGATAAGATTAACCCCCAAGGCAAGAAAATCACCCTGCACGAAGGCGACTACGTGAAGCCCGATGGCGGCGTGGTATTCGCCACGCCCGCCAGCGCTGCCGCCGCCCGGGGCGAGGGCACGCCGCCCACCACGCCGCCCGGCACCAAGTTTGAACCCTACGTGCAGCACGGCCCCGGCTTCTCCGACCTCGCCATGCAGGTGTCGCTGTTGAATAAAAAGATTGAACTGCTCAACCAGAAAATCCAGGTGCTCAGCCAGGGCCAGCCCACCAGGCCTGATACCAAAGCCATCGACGACCAGCTCACCCAACTCGACGCGCAGTTGAACGGGCCGAAGTAGTATAAAAGAGGCCGGCGCTACGCGCGCCGCAGCAGCCCCCCCTGTTCCTGCACCAGCCCAAATGGCTCATCCTTGATAATCAGAAAGCCATCGAGGTCCAGCACATCGGCCAGGGCGCTGATTTCGAGGGCGGCCGCGATGCCTACGCTGGTTTCCACCATGCAGCCCAGCATGGGCAGCAGGCCGTGGGCGCGGGTGCGGCGCAGCAGGTCGATGCCCCGGCGGAAGCCGCCGGCCTTCATCAGCTTCACGTTCACGCCATGAAATTGCTGGGCAATGTCGGCAAAGTCGGCCGTGTCGGTCACAGACTCATCGGCGATGAGCGGCACGCTGCTCCGCGGGCACAGGTAACGGTAGTCATCAGCCAGGGCGGCGGGCAGGGGCTGCTCCAGTAGCTTTATATATAGGCCAGGTACCGTTGCGGCGGCTTCCAGGAAGCGTAGCACGCTGTCGGCATCGGCCCAGGCTTCGTTGCCGTCTACCAGCAGCGCGTGGCCGGGCCGGACGCGAGCCACTTCGCGCAGCAAATCGAGGCCCCCGGCCTGGTTTACTTTGATTTTCAATAGCTGAAAGCGGGCCGCATTCTGCTCGCGCAGGAAGCCCGCCACCTCGCCTGGCTCCATGATGGGCAGGGAAAACGCCGTGGGCACGGCGGGGGCGGGCGGCGGTACGCCCAGCCATTGCCACACCGGTTGCCCGGCGCAGGCGGCGAGCCATTGTACCAATGCAGATTCGAGGGCAAAGCTCAGGGCATGGGCCACGGGGTGGGTGGCCAGCAGCGCATCAAGCGCCGATAAGGAAGTGACTTTGGCTAAGCCATTGGCCAGCAAGCCTGAGAATTGCTCCTGGAGCAGCTCCGGCGACTCGCCGTAGCGAACATTGGGCGCGGCCTCGCCGGTGCCCTGCTGGCCACGGCCGGCCACGCGCAGCACCAGATTGGTTTTGGTGGCCGAGGCATTGCGGGAAATTTTCCACACGTAGCGAAGCGGGAGCAGGTGCGGAGTGAAGGTCCAGATGGGCATAAATAGGAGAAAAGCAGAAGCATCAGACTCTGAGCCGAAAGCGCTGCCTGCAACCAGCTAGCAACACAACAACCCCGGAGAATTAGGGGCATTTAACGAAATTTTCGCTCCGCCAGCTTAAACCGCCGCTGAAAACTGCTCGAAAGAAGCAGCATTTTGTGGATGCGCCTACCGTTGCCAGTCTGAAACTGCTGGAAGAAATCAATGCGGCACCAATGCCCTCCGAACAAAAGCCGCACCCGGCTTCCGCCCCCCGCCAACGGGCAAGGTCGGGCGTGGTGGCGGGATAATGCCGTTCTTTGAGGCCTCATTCCGTATTCACGGCCTTTTTCAATTGCATGGCAAAATCCCGTTTACTCCTCGTTGCTTTTATGGTGCTGCTGGCTGGCGCGCTCACTGTGCTCGCCGCCAATCAGATGCTGGCCCTGCCGCCCGTGGTGCCCGTGGCGGCCCGTTGGCTGGCCCTGCTGGCCATTGCCGCTGCGGTGGCACCCCGGCGCTCGCTCACTCTTTGGATTGTGGTGAGCATGCTCATCGGCATCGAGTTGGGCCACGACGCGCCCGGCGTAGCCATGAACCTCAAAGTACTGAGCGACGCCTTCTTACGCCTGGTGAAAACAATCATTGCACCGCTGGTTTTTGCCACGTTGGTAGTGGGCATTGCCGGCCACGCCGACCTCAAGCAGGTGGGCCGCATGGGCCTGAAGGCGCTGGTTTACTTCGAAGTCGTCACCACGTTTGCTCTCTTCATCGGCCTGGCCGCCATCAACTTAACCAAAGCCGGCGTGGGCATCAGCCAGGTTGGCGTGAAGGAAGAATCCCTCACCGCCGCCGCGCCCCAAACCGCGGCCGACATCATCCTGCACATCTTCCCCGAAAACATTGCCAAATCGGTAGCCGAGGGGCAGGTGCTGCAAGTGGTTATTTTTGCCATCATCTTCGCTATCGGCCTGGCCCTCACCCCAGAACGTCCACGCCGCGTGATGCTGGAGTTCTGCGAAAGCCTGTCGGAAGTGATGTTCAAGTTCACCAACGTGGTGATGTATTTCGCGCCGCTGGGCGTGGGCGGGGCGCTGGCCTACACGGTGGGCAAAATGGGTTTTGCCCCGCTGCTCAACGCCTTGCAGCTGCTGCTCACGCTCTACGGCGCGCTCATCGCCTTCGTGCTGCTGGTGCTGCTGCCAGTGGCGCTATTTGCCCGGCTGCCGCTGCGCCGCTTTGTGGCGGCCGTGGCCGAGCCGGTGAGCATTGCCTTCGCCACTACGTCATCGGAAGCGGCCCTGCCCCGGGCCATGGAAGCGATGGAAAGCATTGGCGTACCGCGCCGCATCGTGGCCTTTGTAATGCCCACCGGTTATTCTTTTAACCTCGACGGCACCACGCTATACCTTTCGCTGGCAGCGGTTTTTGTGGCGCAGGCGGCGGGGGTCCCGCTCACTTTCGGCCAGCAATTGCTCATGGTGTTCACGCTGATGCTGACCAGCAAGGGCGTGGCAGGCGTGCCCCGCGCTTCGCTGGTGATTTTGCTGGCCACGGTGGCGTCGTTCAACCTGCCGGCCTGGCCGGTGTTCATCATCCTGGGCATTGATGCCTTGATGGATATGGCGCGTACGGCCGTCAACGTACTCGGCAACTGTTTAGCTTCGGCCGTCGTAGCCCGTTGGGAAGGCGAATTTGTGGATGGCTACCAGGGACCCGACCCGGCAGCAATTTCACAATAGAACTTTTTCAATAACACCCAAGTTGGATAGTCAACTTGGGCGGTTAATTTGCCGCTGTCAAGGGGTATTTTGAGCCTTTTACCGAGCAGATGGCAACTGGTTGATGTAAATCATCTAATTTTACACCATGCCTTTGTGCTAATTGCCTGAGGATTGACAACGGCACTTTTTCGTTTTAATATTTGATTTTTACGATATAATTCTCTACCTTCCGCCTATGAAAATCGTCCGTCCCCTCACATTACTGGCCCTTTCGCCGCTGCTCCTGCTGGCTTCGGCTTGCGTGTCGGTCAAGACCATGATGAAAGGCACGCCGTCGGCGGCCATTTCTAAACGCCTGCCCCCGCTGGAAATCCTGGCCGACCAAGGTCCACTGGCGATGAATGACGGCGCCCTGCCCGAAGACCCGCTGAAATTGTTTCAACAGGAATGCCGGATGAACCTGACGGAGCCCACTGATTCGGCTACGTACGGCTACGCCAAGCTGATTGTGAAGAAGGTCCGCACCCTGCGCACTGGCCGCGCCGTGCAGGGCCTGCAGGTGCTCACGTTCATGATTCCGGCCGTAGTGGGGGTGCCGCTGGAATGGTATAAGACCACGCTGCAAGCCGAAGTGCAGGTGAGCGACGCCGCCGGCAACCTGCTGGGTTCCTACCTCGGCACCGGCACCTCGGAAGTGAAGGTGGCCATGTACCATGGCTATTCGCAGACGGCGGCGCCTCGCCTGGCCGATGTAATTGCCCTGCGCAGCGCCATGGCCCAGATTCGGCCCCAGCTCGACACCGCCACCACCCGCCTCCGGCCCCTGCTGATGGCCGGTGGCACGGTAGAAAACCCCACGCTGCCGTCATCATCGGTGGTTACGGGCAGCCGCTAACCCCTGGGTTAAGGCGCGTTTATTCTTAACTTCTGCATTAGCATAAAAGGCCCGTCGCGCCCCACTTCCCGGTTTCGGGCAGTGGGCGCGACGGGCCTTATCTTTGGGCTTGCCATGACTCACCTCCTGCCCTTCCGGTTTTCTGCCATCCTGCTTTTGGGCCTCGGGCTGCTGCTGCCCGGCTGCTGCGCCAACAACGTGTGCGACTGCCCCGGCGAAGCCCAGGCCGATGCCATTAAGCTGGTTTTTTCAAGGACCGACTTCAACAAGGTTGCCGACCTCGATACGATTGTGCTTCAGCGTTATCCGCTGGTAATTGTCCCGGCCAATGGCACCAACCCGGGCACCAAACCCGAAACTGTCACGCTGATTCGCTCGGCGGCTCAGGCCTACGACACGATTGTTATCAACAACAGCACGCCGTTTGCCCAGTTGAGCACAGATAAGCTCGACCGATACCAGTATTACGTGCGCTATTTCCCGGCCCCGCACCAGAAGCGCCCGGCCTTCGCATTGGTCATTGATAATGTTGCGCTGAAGGGGAATCTGGATGGCAACGGCTGCTGCACGTGCTACACCAACACGCAAAAGAGCATCACCACCCGCAAAGACAGCACCGCCAGCGCCACCACGGCGCTTACGACCAACCTCAAGCCGAACCCCGTCTTCACCATCACCAAGTAGTCCGGCGGGCACTTGCCTACGTATAGCTAACGCCGCGCTGCAACGTTTGGCCGGGCATTCCTGTTTTCGTTCTTATGGCTGCTGAACCTACTCTCACGGCGGCTCCGACGGTGCCCCTCCCCCCCCGTCCGGCTGCCCCTGCTTCTGTTTTTCCGTTTAAGTCTACGCTCAGCCTGGAGCCGCTGATTGCCTACTGGCACGCGCGCGAAAGTGCCAGCAATGCCGGCGTGGCCCTCTTGGCCAAGGCCATTGGCGAGCAAGTGGCGCAGGCGGGCTGGTGCCGGGGCCTGCTCACCGATTACTCGGTGCTGGAATGCAACTGCGACTTGGTAGAAACCCTGATGCTGGCCGTATTCCCGCCGGCCTCATTTGCTACCGACATCAGCGGCGTGGTGGCGCCGTTTCAGCGGCGCAGCTTCTACTCCACGCGCCTGTTTGAGGAGATAATGCTGAACAAGGACCGCACCGTGAAGCAGCCGCTCAACATTGACATGGCGGCCATGGAGCGGCAGATGGGCCTGATGGCCTACCACCTGATTCTGCATCGCCTCTACGGGGCCGAAATGCCGAGCCTGGGGACCATCGTGTTTACGGTGCCCGATTATAAAATTGGCCTATACCGGCACTACGGCGTCGATTTCAACTCTGATTTTGTGATGGTGAAGGTAGTAGGCGAATTGCCTACACTCACCCCCGAACAGATTGAATTCCTGATTCATAACCGCCACCGGCCGGAGTTCTGGCACGAACTGCTGCCGCCCGAGCATTTTGAGCTGGAAGGCTTTAATCTCCTGCAATTGGTGGACATTACCGACCAGGAAATTCTGTCGGAGCTGAAGTATGACCTGCTGGAGCGTGATGTGCTCCAAACCCCGGCCCGCTTCGAGCAGATTCAGGAGAAGCTGCGGGTGCTGTTTGCGCAGCCGGCTTTGCAGTTGGGCATCGCGGCTTACGATGAGAAGAAAAAAGCTTTCGTGGATTTTGGGCGCAAAATCAACCACAGCTTTCTCACCAAACAGGTGCAGCATCAATCAGCCGATGGCAGCTTCCGGCAGATTTATGAGCGCCTACTGCGCGAGCGGGAGCCACTGGTGCTCAAAGACGTAGCCACCGCCGACATTCCGCAGGACCTGCGCCAGCAGATTATTACCCTGGGCATCAAATCGGCTATCCTGGCGCTGCTGCCCTACGGCAACGACACGGTGGGCCTGCTGGAGCTGGGCACGCCCGACGTGAACGGCCTCGACGAGTTTGATATGGACAAGGTGGCGCAATTTGTGCCGCTGTTTGCGGTGGCCGTAAAGCGCAACGCCGAGGACCTGCAATCCCGCATTCAGGCCGTGATTCAGGAGAAGTTTACGGCCATTCACCCCACCATGGAGTGGCGCTTCGCCGATGCGGCCCGCAACCTGCTCACCCAGCTCGACGCCGGCAATCGCACCGCTGAGATGGAGGCCATCGTGTTTGAGGACGTGTACCCGCTGCACGGCTCCTGCGACATCCGCAGTAGTAGCACGGTGCGCAACGAAGCCATTCAGGGCGACCTTATCGAACACCTGACCCTGGCTAACAAGGTGCTGAAAAAGGCCTCCGAGTGCCAGCAGCTGCCCATTTTGGACGAGCTGAAATTCTACGTCACCAAAAACCTGAAGCGGCTGCGCGACGGCTTGCTTTCCGGTGACGAGGCCAATATTTACGACTCGTTGAAACGCGAGGTGGAGCCGCTGTTCGAGTACCTGGCCACGCACACGCCCGAGCTGCGCCCCGTCATCACCAGCTACTGGAACAACATTGACCCCAAGCTGGGCATTCTTTACAAGCGCCGCCAGGACTTTGAAATCAGCGTAACCACGCTCAACGATGCCGTGAGCGACTACCTTGATGAGGAGGAGGAAAAGGCACAGCAGATGTTCCCGCACTACTTCCAGCGCTACAAAACCGATGGCGTGGAGTTCAACATCTATGTGGGCAGCACGCTGGTGCAGGACAAACCGTTCGACCTGGTTTTTCTGAAAAACCTGCGCCTGTGGCAATTGCTGACGATGGTGGAAATCACGCGCCGCACCCATGCGCTGAAATCCGCCCTGCCCGTGCCGCTGGACACGACGCAGCTCATCCTCATTCACGGGCAGCCGCTGAGCATTCGGTTCCGGCAGGATGAGCGGCAGTTCGACGTGGACGGCGCCTACAACATTCGCTACGAAATCATTAAAAAGCGGATTGACAAGGCCACTGTGCTGGGCACGGGCGAGCGCCTGACGCAGCCCGGCACGCTGGCCTTGGTGTATGCCCAAACCCGGGAGGCAGTGGAGTATTACGAGTACATCGACTACCTTCAGGACCGGGGGCTATTGGAGCCCGGGGTTGAAGAGCTGGAGCTGGAAGAGTTACAGGGCGTGAAAGGCCTGCTGGCCCTGCGGGTGCGGGTGCGGCTGGCCGAATAACGCTTACCAAAGGTATTTTCAAGCAGGAAGAAAGCTCGTCATGATGATGCGCTTTCTTCCTGCATCACGGCCTCTTCCTCGCGCCAGAACAGCTTCAGCCCGGCCCGGAATGCCACCAGCCACGCCGCCCCGCCCGCAAAGCCGGCTAGTACGTCGGTGGCGTAGTGCGCGTGCAGATACACCCGCGTAAGGCCAATCAGCCCCGCCCACAGCAACAGCGGCGCTACCCAAGCAGGCCGCTTGAAATGCCGCGCCAGCAGCCACGCCAAGCAGCCGTAAAACGTGAAGCCCAGCATGGCGTGGCCACTGGGAAAGCTCAGTCCGAAGGTTTCCAGCAGGGCATTACTGGGCCGGGGGCGGTTGAAATACAGTTTTAGCAGCTGGTTGAGCAGCACGCTCCCGGCCATGGCCAGCAGCATTTCCCAGGCTCCGCGCGGGTGACCGGCCCGGCGTATCAGCAGCGGCACGATGACGCTGGCCGGCAGCAGAAACGGCAGCGCCGCAAAAAATGTGACCACCCGCACCGGCCCGGTCAGCCCCGGGTGCGCCAGCCGCCAGCCATCCACAATGCCCGAGGCCCAGTTGTCGAGCGCCACCGAATGGTGCACGAATACCACCCGCGCCAGGTAGAAGAAAACCGCAAATGCTACGATGAACAGCACCAGGCCAAACAGCACTTCGACGGTGAGCAGGCCGGCCAGGGCCAGCAGGCGGGAGGTAAACCGATTCATAGCGGGCAAAAAGCCGGTAAATGGAAGTCGCGGCAACTGCTTTCAGTACGGAAAATAAAAAAAGCCAGCCCGGTGGGGCTGGCTTTTTAAAACGTGCGCTCGGAGAGACTCGAACTCTCACACCTTGCGGAACTGCCGCCTGAAGACAGCGCGTCTACCAATTTCGCCACAAGCGCAAGCTGGGCTAAAAAACCGCTCATCCTGGAAGGGTAGCGGCCTTTTGATGCTGCAAAGATACAGCGCCGTTTTACCGCCACGCAACACATAGGCCGTTTTTTTCATTTGTACGGGGGTGTTAAACCGCACCGGCAATTGTTTTTCAGTTACTTGCCGACCCAATTTTTTTTCCTGCAATCGTTATTTTTTGATGTCTTTGCCCCCCACGGCTCCTTTTTCTACCCCTGCTGCCTCCGAAAAGCTGGTTGGTTTTGACCGGGCAGCCTGGTTTTATGATGCACTCGCGGCCTTCGTGTTCGGGTCTTCGCAACAGGCGGCCCAGCGGGCGGCGCTGCACGGCCTGCCAGGCGGCGCTCCGCACGTCCTCATCCTGGGCGGGGGCACGGGTTGGGTACTGGGCGAAGTATTGCGGCGCACGCCAGCCGCCACGGTGCTGTATCTGGAAGCATCGCCCAAGATGCTGGCCCGCGCCCGGGCCCGGCTGGCGCATGAGTTTCCGCACGCGGTGGGCCAGGTCGAGTTCCGGCACGGCACCCAAGCGGCCCTGCAACCGACCGAGCAGTTTGGGGCCATCATCACCTTCTTCGTGCTGGACTGTATTCCAATGGCCGAACTTGAAACAGCCCTGGCCCAACTGCGCGCCGCCCAAAGCCCAGCCGCTCCGTGGCTGGTGGCAGATTTCCGGCCGGCGCGGCGAGGCTGGCGGCACTGGCTGCTCCGGCTGATGTACCTGTTTTTTCGCCTTATTACCGGGCTGCGCGCTCGTGAAATGCCCGACCTGCGCAGCGCCCTTGGCCGAGTGGGGCTGATGGCCGGGCACCCGCAGCTTTTTTTTGGCGGAGCGATAGAAGCCTTGATTTTCGTGGAAAATTCAGCTGAGGCCTAACCTTGATATTTACTAACACTGTTTCATCAAATTGAAACATGATTTTATCATTACCGGGGCCGTTTTTTACAATGATTACCCTTATTTTATTGTAAATTTTCTGCAACTTTGTAGTCTAAACCTTTCACGGCTTTCTATTCCATTACTTGTTTCCTTATTATTTCTGCCCATGAGACACACGGTCGCAACTGCTATTTTATTCTCTTTGGGGCTGGGGGCTTTCCAGGCGCAGGCGCAGGTGAAACCCGTTCCGGGCAAGCCGTTACCAGCTAAGAAGGCTTGGCCAGTGGCAGCCAAGCCCGCCGTGGCCAAGCCTATCGTGGCTAAACCCATCGTGGCCAAGCCCGCCGTGGCCAAACCCGTACCGGCCAAAGCAGTCCTTGCCAAACCCGTACCGGCCAACCCCGCAGCTGCTAAGCCGGCAGTTACCAAGCCGGCCCCGGTTAGCGCCGCACCGGTGGCTCCGGTAGCTGCGCCGGCTCCCGCGCCAGCCCCGTCCAAGGCCGATACTGGGCCGGCCGTGCGCTACACAGTGGCGTTTCCGAACGCGGTGCACCACGAAGCGAAGGTAACGGCAACGTTTGCGGGGCTACCCGCCGGGCCGCTGCACGTGCGCATGGCGCGCAGCTCGCCCGGCCGCTACGCCATCCACGATTTCGCCAAGAACGTGTATTACGTGGTGGCCACCGACGGCGCCAACCACCCCCTGCCCCTGAACCGCCCCGACCCCTACGGCTGGGACGTGATGCCGGCGGCCGACGGCACCGTGATTTTCAGCTACACCCTGTACGGCGACCAGACGGACGGCACCAACGTAGGTATCGACCAGCAGCACGCCCACCTCAACCTGCCGGCCGCCCTGTGCTACGCCACCGGGCTGGAGGGCCGCGCCACCGAAATCAAGTTTGACTTGCCCGCCACCTGGAAAGTGGCCTCTCAGCTGCGCCAGGGTTCTGACAAAGCGGTATATACGGCCCCCAACATGCAGTACATGATGGATAGCCCGGTATCGCTGGGCCCGCAGCAGGTGCTGTCGTGGCAGGAAGGCGACCAGACCATCGAGCTGGCCACGCTGTACATGGGCCCGACATCTGAAATTGATGCCTACGCCAAGAAAATTCAGAAGGTGGTGAAGGAAGAAAAAGCCATTTTCGGCGAGCTGCCCACCTTCGATTTCGCCCGCTATACCTTCGTAGCCGACTACCTGAGCCAGGCCAAAGGCGATGGCATGGAACACCGCAACTCCACGTCCGTGACCAGCCCCCGCCCGCTGAAGGACGAGGATGCCACCAAAAACCTGGGCACCGTGGCCCACGAATTCTTCCACGCCTGGAACGTGGAGCGCCTGCGCCCAAAGGACCTGGAGCCATTTGATTTTCAGCGCGTAAACATGAGCGACAACCTCTGGTTCGCCGAAGGTTTCACGCAGTACTACGGCCGCCTGGCCCTGCGCCGCGCCAAGCTGATTGAAGACGAAGATTTTTACGACGACATCAGCCGCTGGGTGAACCTGCGCCAGAACAGCCCCGGCGCCCGCTACGCCTCGGCCATCGACATGAGCCGCCAAGCCGCCTACACCGATGGGGCTGGCGGCGGTGCCCCGATGAACCTGGTAAACACCAACTTGTCGTACTATGACCAGGGCGCGGGCATTGCGCTGGTGCTTGATTTGCAGCTGCGCCAGCACCACCGCTCCTCGCTCGATAAGTTCATGCAGGCCATGTGGCAGCAGTACGGCAAGAAACAGAGCGGCTACGCCCCCACGGCCCCCTACACCACCCGCGACCTGCAGCGCGTACTGGGCGAGGTGAGCAAGGACACGGTGTTTGCCAGCCGCTTCTTCCGGCAGTACGTGTACGGCCGCGAGCAGCCCCGCTTCACCGAAAACCTGCTGGTGGCCGGCCTAGCCGTGATTCCGACCCGCGCCCTGGGCGCGGCCCTGCCCAGCCAGGTGGAGTTTGACGACGATGGCCGCTGCCTGGTGGCTTACAACACCCAGATTGGCTCGGGCCTGTACAAGGCGGGCATTGACCGGGGCGACCAGATTGAAGTACTTGACGGCCAGACCATCAAAAGCTCCGGCGACCTCGACGGAGTGCTGCACAAGCACTCGCCCAGCGACGTGGTATTTGTGAAGGTGAAAACCCGGGGCGGCGTGGAGCGCACCACCCAACTCATCCTCGCCGAAGACCCCAACGTGCAGGTGAAACCCGTGGAATCGGTGGAAAAAATGGTGCTTTCGCCCGCTCAAAAAACATTGCGTGAGGCGTGGTTAGCCAGTCAGGCATCCAACTAAAAACACTCGATAACGAAATGGCCCCGGCGGGCCGGCGTCGCGCGGAGCGGCCCGGCGGGCCGGGGCTTTTTGCTGCGCGGTGGCTGGGGGCAGTTGATTGGGTAAAATCTTTACCTTTGAACGGCTGGCAGCGTTTTTACGGTCCGCAGAATATCTACGCGGGCCGGGCAGATGTCGGCCGGGCCCTTTCTATCACCTCCATTTTCGTTCCGTCATGGCAATTTTCGATAAGCTCGCCCACGCTGCCAAAGACTTTTTCATTGAGCCCGAAGAAGGCGCAGTTGCTCCGACCACGCCCCCGACCACGCAGTACGGAGCCGCCGCCCAGCCAACCGACGCGCCCATCGTCCCAAACAATACGCCCGCTGCCGCCCCAGCCCCCGGCCAGGCCGAGCAGCGCCACCTCGACCACATTGCGGGCCTGCTGGCCGGCGATGGCAAGGATTTCGCGGCCTACGTGAAAATGGTGAAGAGCATGGCCGCCGCCGGCCTGAGTGGCCCCATGCTCTACCAAACGGCCTTCAACGCCTTTGCGGCGGTGAATGGAGCCACGGTGCCGGCCCTGCTGGCTTCGGCCACGCAGTTTGAGCAAACGCTGGCCGATGACCGCGCGAAAGTGCTGACGCGCCACCGCGAGAAAATGGGCGAAGGCACGGCCCCCGGAGCCGCGCCCGGCCCGGTGGCCTTGCTCATGGCCCAGGAAAAGAAGCTGGCCGCCGACCTGGCCGAACTCACCCGCCAGTTGCAGGCCAAGCAGCAGCAGCTTCAGCAAACCCAGCAGCAGCTGGGCGAGGAGCGCCAGAAAACCCAAAGCGCGCTGGCCTCCTACGAGCTGGCCAACGCCGCCGCAATGGCCGACCTGCACACCCACCACAAAGCCGCCGAAACGTTTTTGAACGCGGCTAAGTAAGCTCTTTCGATTTCCACCCGCTACTTTTTCTGCACAATGAATACCCCGTTATTAGGCCCGCCCTCGCCCGCCGATGGCCTGCCGTCCTGGCAAAAACCGGAGAAAGCCGCCGCCTGGGTTTTCGTGGCCGCGCTGGTGGGTGCAGGCGTGTATTACTGGGGCAAGATTCTGCCCTTTCTGATTGACATCGTTTTCGATACCGTAAAGCTGGGCATTGGCCTGGGTGTGTTGTTCGTGCTGTTTTTGCTGGCCACCAACAAGCGGATTCAAACCGGACTGTGGTATTTGGGGCAGCGCATTTTTCGCACCGCCGCCAGCATTTTTGTGAATACCGACCCCATTGGCATCATGGAGGACTACATCTCGAACACCGAGAAGGAAGCCCGGAATATGGACGCTGAAGTGGGCCACATCGAAGGCGCCAACGAGCTGGTGAAACGCAAGATGGCCGCCAACACCGCCCAGATGAAAGAGTACCTGGCTTTGGCGGCCTCGGCCCAGCGCCAAGGCGAGAAGGATGTCGCTGACAGCTACGCCAGCCGTGCCGCTCAGCTCGAAGATTATAATAAACGCCTGCAACCGATGGCCACCACCACGGCCAACGTGAGCCTGGTGATGCGCCAGATTCTCAAAGCCGCCCTGCGCCAGATTGACAACAGCAAGTTCAAGGTCAACCTGCTCAAAGACGAGTACGCCCTGGTGAAACGCACCAGCTCGGGCATGCGCGCGGCCATGAACATCCTGCGCGGCGACCCCGACAAGAAGTACTTCTTCGACCTGGCCACCGACCGCGTGGCCGAGGACATGGCCCAGCAGCTGGGCCAAATCAAGCAGGCCATGCGCTACTCGCAGGAGTTCGTCAAGGAGATGGACATCCAGAACGGGGTGATGAGCGAGAAGGGCCAGCGCCTGCTCGACCAGTACCAGAAGGGCGAATTCAGCGCCATCATGAACAATGAACCGCCCGTGCCGATGACGGCCAATACCACCCGCCAGGCCACCGACGATGCCTACGGCAAGCTGCTGGATTGAATGACCATTCGATAACGCAGGTCATGCAGAGCGCAGCGAAGCATCTTTACCGCAAGAGTAAATGATTGCATTGTGCGGTAAAGATGCTTCGCTGCGCTCTGCATGACGTTCTAGATAAAACATCTTTCACCACCTTAACTGCAACCACCATGCGGCTAACTTTCGCCAGCAAGGCCATTATCGCGGCCATCATTCTCCTCGGCCTGTACTTCGGTATTCGCCGCTTCACGGCTACCAACCCGGAGCTGGCCAAAACCGGCCGTTCGGCCATCGACCCGGTGGCCGACACCACCAGCCGCTCGGGTGAGCAGGGCGGCGGTTCGGGGTCTTACGATTCGCCGGCCACGGCCAGCAGTGCCAAGCCGGCTTTCTCCTACGAAGCGCCTGCGCCCGTCGATGGCAAGCTGAAGGGCGTGGTGGAGCTGGGCGCCAGCGGCTTCAACTCCTTCATCGTGCGCATCGACCAGAACCGCACCTGGAAGCTGGAAAAAGCCGATTTCGGCAACAGTCTGGTGATGGAAAACATGGCCACCGACGACGATATCCGCAAGGGCCTCAAGGCTTATATCGGCCAGATGCTCGACTTCGGCGTGGGTGGGCGCGACATTCATTTCGTGGTGAGCTCGGGCGCGCTGAAGGCCGACGTAACCGGCAAAATTGTGAAAGTGCTGAAAGGCATGGGCTACGTGGTGAACACCGTGACGCCCGAAAAAGAAGGCATTCTGGGCCTGCGCTCGGTGCTGCCGGCCTCGTTTGCCGACCGCGCCTTTGTGGCCGACATTGGTTCGGGCAACACCAAAATCTCGTGGCTCGACGGCAACCAACCCAAATCGGTGGAAACCTACGGGGCCAAGTACTTCGAGAAAGGCACTGCTGATGCCGCCGTGGCAGCCGATGTGAAGGAAAAGGCTAGCCAAGTTCCAGCTGATTTGCGAGCCACCTGCTTCATCATCGGCGGCGTGCCGTTTGAGCTGGCCAAAAAGGTGCGCAAGGACAAGGAGCGCTACACCGTGCTCGACGCGCCCAGCGCCTACCAACTCGACAACGCCAAGTCGAAAGCCGGCCTGAACATCTACAAATCCATCGCCGAGGCCACCGGCTGCAAGCAGTTTGTGTTCGACTGGGACGCCAACTTCACCATCGGCTACCTGCTGACGCTGCCGAAATAAGGCGGCTTGTTGGTCGGCAAACAACCACCGGCTGTCATCCTGAGCGCAGCGAAGGACCTTCTCACGTTAGAAAACTATTGACGAGAGAGTCCTTCGCTGCGCTCAGGATGACAGCCGTTTTTCGTCGTTAAAAACACTTCCGCCACCCGCCCGTTTCTTTGGCTCCCGAAGCTTCGTTAGATTATCATGGCCCACCGCATTTCATATCTCCGCAACGAGGCGCTGCCCACCGTGCGGCCCGGCTACCCCGGCAACAAGCTGTTCGGCAACGAATTCGCCAACGGCGAGGAGCTGTTTGAGCCCAGCTTCGCCAACGTGCTGAAGTGGCAGCTCTCGACCAACCCGCAGAAGGAAGAAAAGAAGCGCGATACCTGGGCCCCGGAAGTAATGGACTGCGCAGCGGCGTTTTCCTCAACCGAGGACATGCTGGTGTGGCTGGGCCATTCTTGCTTTTTGCTGCGGGCGGCGGGTGTGTCGCTGCTCTTTGACCCGGTTTTGTTTAGCTCCATCGGCTTGCGGCACCGTCACCCCCTGCCCTGCCCGCCCGAGGCCATTCGCAGCATCGACTACCTGCTGCTCTCGCACGGCCACCGCGACCACCTCGACGAGAAATCCGTCAAGTTGCTCGCTGCCCAGAATCCGCAGATGCGGGTACTGTCGTCGTTGCGCATGGGCCCGCTGCTGCGCGGCATGGCTCCCGCCCTGTCCGTGCAGGAAGCCGGCTGGTGGCAGCAGTACGACCTCGGCCCCGATTCGCCGCTCGAAATCACCTACCTGCCCGCCGCGCACTGGCACCGCCGGGGCCTGACCGATATGAACCGCGTGCTCTGGGGCAGCTTTATGATTCGGGTGCAGGACAAGCTCATCTACTTCGCCGGCGATACGGCCTACACCGAGCATTTCGAGGCCATCGAAGCCCGCTTCGGACCCATCGACATTGCCCTGATGCCCATCGGGGCCTACAAGCCGGCTTACATGATGGCCAAAAGCCACGTCAACCCCCACGAAGCCGCCAAAGCTGCCAACGTGCTGCGCGCCGGCCACGTGGTGCCCATGCACCACGGCACCTTCGCCCTGGCCGACGAGCCCGCTTCCGAGCCGCTGCGGCAACTTGAGGAAGTGGCGGCCGGCGGCATGCTGCGCGGCGACCTGCACGCGCCGGCCGTGGGCGAAATCCTGCGCTGGCAAGACTGGGAATAGGTTTTTAGGGTCTGCGGGCAGGAGGGTAAGGGGGCATGAGTTATTCTGCCGACCTTTGCCCCCAATTCACTTTCCAAACTTCTTACCCTCCTACCCCCATCCCCTCCTGCCCTAGCTTACATGTCGCCAACTTTAGTACTGAGCCTGGTTGCGGGCTATTTCGTCGTCCTCATCATCATTGCCCTGCTCACGTCGCGGGGCGCAACCAGTGAAAGCTTCTTCGTGGCCAACCGCAACGCGCCGTGGTACATGGTGGCGTTTGCCATGATTGGCACTTCGCTTTCGGGCGTCACCTTCATCTCGGTACCGGGCAACGTGTACGGCAAAAGCTGGAGCTACCTGGCCGTGGCGGCAGGTTTCGTGGCCGGCTACGTCGTTATCGGTACCGTCCTTATGCCGCTCTACTACCGCTTGCGGCTGGTGAGTATCTATTCGTATCTGGAACAGCGCTTTGGCTACTGGAGCTACAAAACCGGGGCCCTGTTCTTCCTGATTTCGCGCTCGCTGGGCTCGGCCCTGCGGCTGTACCTGGTGGCGGGGGTGCTGCAATTGGCCGTTTTTGATGCGATGGGCGTGCCCTTTGCCGTGACGGTGGTGGTCAGCATCCTGTTCATTTACCTCTATACCTTCAAGGGCGGCCTGAAAACCATTCTCTGGACCGATACTTTTCAGACCCTGGCCATGCTGAGCTGCGTGGCCCTGAGCATCTACTTCATGGCAGATGCGCTGAATTATTCCTTCGCCAAGCTCATCACTTCGGTGAAAGAAAGCCCGATGTCGCAGGTTTACTTCTCCGATTTTCGCGACGACAAATTCTTCTGGAAGCAGTTCGCCTCGGGCATGTTCATCACCATCGTGATGACCGGCCTCGACCAGGATTTGATGCAGAAAAACCTGAGCTGCCGCAGTCTCGGCGAGGCGCAGAAGAACCTGTTCTGGTTTACGCCCGTCATTGTCTGCGTCAACATCCTGTTCCTCACGCTGGGCGTGCTCATGTACCAGTACGCCGCCGCCCGCGGCCTCAAGCTCACCGAACTGCCCCAGCTCCTCAACCTCAAAGGCACCCTCGACACCGACAAGGTCTTCCCCTTCCTGGCCACCACGCAGTTCTCACTAGCTGCGGGCATCATCTTCATTCTGGGCATCATCGCCGTCACCTACGCCTCGGCCGACTCGGCCCTCACGGCCCTCACCACTTCCTTCTGCGTCGATTTTCTTGACATCAAAAAATACCCCGAGGCGCAGCAGACGCGCCTGCGCCAGCTCACCCACCTGGGCTGGTCGGTGGTGCTCATCGTCATCATCCTCATCTTCCGCGTCCTCAACGAGCAGAGTTTGATTGATGCCGTGTACAAAGCTGCGGGCTTCACTTACGGCCCCCTTTTGGGCCTGTTTGCCTTCGGCATTCTCACCCACCGCCAGCTGCGCGACAAGCTCGTATTGCCCACCTGCACCGCCGCCGTGCTCCTCACGCTGCTTATCGTGTCGCACTCCGTGGAGTGGCTGAACGGCTACAAGTTCGGTTTCGAAATCCTGCTGCTCAACGGCGCGCTGGTATACCTCGGTCTGCTGCTCATTTCGCGCCCCGCCGCTGCCGTGCCGCAGGCCGCGAACCTGTCGGCGTAGTCCGGGGTTTGAGGTATTTGAGCCGTTTGTTCGTCTCCTGCATTATGCGATTTATAAATGGCGCGGGCGCTGGCCCGGCCGTTATTCTGCCTATGAAAAACTTCCTCCCGACCTTCGGCCTGCTACTCATCGCCGGCGCGGCCCACGCTCAGCAGCCCGCCCCCGCTACCGGCCAGACCATCATTCTAAAGCCCGGCCAGATGCAGGTGCAGCGCGACCCCGCCGCCAACCGCCCCGACCGCGCCCCTGTGTACCCCGGCGGTGAGCAGGCCATGGGCCTGTTTTTCCTGGAGCACATCAACTACCCCGAAGCCGCCAAAGCCAAAGGCCTCAACGGCAAGGTACTGGTGAATGCCACCGTGAACGAGGACGGCAGCATCAGCAATCCCGTGGTGGCGCAGTCGCTCTCGCCCGAGTGCGACGCCGAGGCCCTGCGCGTGGTGAGCCTGCTTTCAGGCTGGCAGCCGGGCATGCGCCGCGGCCACCCGTTGCCCGTGATGGTACAGTTGCCCGTGCCCTTCGGTGCGGCTGGCGTAATGCACGTGGAGCAGGTGCGCCGCCAGCCCGCGCGCGGCCGGCATCAGTAGCACAGCTTCACTCGCGCCTCATGCCCGGCGGCCGAAATTGCCGCGTTATAATTAGTAGAATTAGATAAGACCCGATGGCCCGTAGTGGATTCAATACCAGTGGCAGCGACTCTGTAGATGAGCGTCCCAAAACCAAGATAACCAAAGCCGCACTGCTCCGTGCGCTGGAAATGTTTCGCTTCGTGCGGCCCTACCGCACCAAGTTTATTATCGGCATGGTGTTTTTGGTGGGCAGCAGCAGCACGGTGCTGGCTTTTCCGTGGATAGCGGGCAAGCTCGTGGACGCTGCCACGGGCCATCCGTACATCGCGCCGGGCGGCTTTACGCTCACGGTAGGCCGCATTGCACTGGCCCTGTTCGGTGTTATCGTGTTGCAAGGCTTGTTTTCATTCGGACGCATCTGGCTGTTTGCGCAGGTCAGCGAGTATTCGGTGCGCGACATTCGGCAGGCCCTTTACACCAAGTTCGTGCAACTGCCGCTCACGTTTTTTGAGCAAACGCGCGTCGGAGCCCTCATCTCGCGCATCACCGCCGACGTGGCACAGGTGCAGGATGCTTTTTCGCTCACCTTAGCCGAAGTATTCCGGCAGGTGTTCACGCTGGTGGGCGGCCTCGCGTTTATTTTGGTGATGTCGCCGCGGCTGTCGCTATTCATGTTGCTCACATTTCCGCCCATTATTCTGCTGGCGGGGCTGGCGGGCCGCCGCATCCGGGGTTTGTCCAAATCGACGCAGCAGGAGCTGGCGCAGGCCGGCGTCATCGTGGACGAAACCCTGCATGGCATCAGTTCGGTGAAGGCGTTTACGAACGAGCAGTTCGAAATAGCCCGCTACACGGCCGGGCTGAACCGGGCAGTGCAGGCGGCGTTGCGCAGCGGCTTTTTCCGGGGCGCCTTTGTGTCGTTCATTATTACGGGCGTGTTTGGGGGCATCATTCTGGTGCTATGGCGCGGCGCCACTCTAGTGCAGTTACCCGAAAGCGACCCCGCCCACTTGGCCGTGGGTACGCTGATTTCTTTTATTCTGTACACCACCTTCATTGGGGCTTCGGTGGCGGGCCTGGGCGAATTGTTCGGGCGAGTGCAAAGCATCCTGGGCGCCACCGAATACATCCGGCAGGTGCTGGCCGAACCGGTGGAACCCACCCATGTCACCCCACCTGTGGGGCTGGTGCCGGCCCGCCTGCACGGCGACATCCGCTACGAGCACGTGGCTTTCCGCTACCCCACCCGGCCCGACGTACCGGTGCTTTCGGACATTGACTTTCACATTTCGGCGGGCGAGAAAATTGCCCTCGTGGGCCCCAGCGGCGCGGGCAAAAGCACCATCGCCGGCTTGCTGATGCAGTTTTACCCCCTCAGCGGCGGCCGCATCATCGTAGATGGGCACGACGTGCAGGACTACGACCTCACGGGCCTGCGCCGCCATATCGGCATTGTGCCGCAGGAAACGCTGCTTTTCGGCGGCACCATCCGCGAGAACATTGCCTACGGCAAGCCCGGCGCCTCCGACGCCGAAATCATCGAAGCCGCCCAGCGCGCCAACGCCTGGCAGTTCATCCAGGCCTTCCCCGAGGCGCTCGATACGGTGGTGGGCGACCGCGGCATCAAGCTCTCGGGCGGGCAACGCCAGCGCGTGGCCATTGCCCGCGCCATCCTGAAAAACCCCGCCATCCTCATCCTCGACGAAGCCACATCCTCCCTCGACAGCGAAAGCGAAAAGCTTGTGCAGGGTGCGCTGGATGAGCTGATGGAGCACCGCACCAGCCTCATCATCGCCCATCGCCTGAGCACCATTCGCAAAGTCGATAAAATCCTGGTGATTGACGGCGGCCGCATCGTGGAGGCCGGCACGCACGAGGAGCTGAGCGACCGCGAAGGCGGGCTGTATGCGAACCTGCTGCGGCTGCAGTTTGAGCTGACGTAGGGTTTAATTTAGCAACACACGATTACGGCCCTTGCTTCGTTAGATTTGACGAAGTAAGGGCCGTAATTATTTATGAATATGAGTGCTACAAGGTATAGATTGGGCTCAGGCCAAAATTGGGAAAGAGGCATTTCACTGACGGATATGGCCCCATTTGCGGGCCTATTCTTTTTACTTGTCGGATTTTATATGCTTACCGGGCACTTTAAACAAACTGGAAATGGGACAGACACAGGTATTGTTGCTCTCGAGCAATTGCCAGCAATTCCATTTAGTTGCTATAAACCGCTTGACCCTAATGGGTTTGGTGGCTGCGTTATCAGCCTTAATGCTAGAAACCAGTTCTCATTTGCTTTGCCAGGAACTGACCAAAACTTTCAATCTAAAGTTATTAATCAAGTTGCTTTGCAACATGGTGTTGAATTAACTGCATCACAATTAACAGAGTTACATTCCTTACCTTTTCTGGCTTATGATGTAGAGCAATTGCCAGTGTTACTAGCAGTTCCATCATGGGAGCGCCAAAAGCAAATTGAATCAGGACTATTTGGTCAGCTTAGTAAGAACCAGTTAGCCGATTGTATTGCTGCAACACAGACTTTAGCTCCCAAAATTTTACAAAGACCAGTGTATTTCTATTTAAAAATTCAGGCAAATGTTGAATCGTGGCAGTTTTATAGTTTGACCGACCTGCTTCAGACTCGCGGCATCAACCGGTTTAATCTCCTTACTAAAGCTCGAGAATAACACCCACAAACATTGGTATTAGCTCCCAAAACCCGCGCCCCAAGCGCGGGTTTCGTATTTTTAGCCCCTCAACAACTATCCCATCACCCTCTCCTTACTGATGAGCAAGCACTTCGCAAGTTTCTCCGTCGCTGTTGCAGCGGCTGCTACCCTGCTGGCCGCGCCGGCTGCCCAAGCCCAAATCAAGACGCCCGCCGCCAGCCCCCAGAGCACCATCACGCAGCGCGTGGGCCTCACGGACATCACCATCGTGTACTCGCGCCCCAGCGCCAAGGGTCGCAGCATTTTCGGCAGCGACAACTCCTTGGTGCCCAACGGCAAGCGCTGGCGCACCGGCGCCAATGCCACCACCAGCATCAAGTTTTCGGATGACGTGACCATCGAAGGCAAGAAGATTCCGGCCGGCGAATACGGCATTTACACCGTGCCGCGCCCCACCGAGTGGACCGTGGTACTGAACAAAAGCCTCAAGCAGGGCGCCGACGTGGACGGCTTCAAAGACGACCAGGACGTGGCCCGCTTCACCATCAAGCCCTACAAGGTGGCCGGCAAGGTCGAAACCTTCACCATTGCCTTCACCGACCTGACTCCCGCCACCGCCAACGTAGCCATGGAGTGGGAAAACACCGGCGCCAAATTCAACATCAAGGCCGACGTGGACAGCAAGGTAATGGCCCAGATTGACGAGAAAATCACCAAAGCCGCTACCCCCGCTCCCGCCGACCTCGCCTCGGCCGCTGTATACTACTTCGACAACAACAAGGACCTGAAGCAGGCCCTGGCCTGGATGGAGAAAGCCAACGCCGCCGAGCCCACCAAGTACTGGAACCTGAACACAGAAGCCAAAATTCGCCTGAAAATGAAGGACTACGCTGGCGCCACCAAAGCCGCCGAAGCTTCGAAGAAAGCCGCGCTGGCCGCCACGCCGCCGAATGGCGAGTACGTGAAAATGAACGAGGAACTGATGGCGCAGGCCAAGAAGATGGGCAAGTAAAACTGTCGGCTCTTCGAGCATAAAAAAGGCCGCGGCACTGGTGTCGCGGCCTTTTTTATGCTTGGCCCAACCCGCAAAACCCGTTGCCGGATGGGTGGCCAAATCACTTGTGCTCGGCCGGGTGCAGCTGGCTGTTCATGAGGGTGGCCAGCATGGAATCGGGCAGCACGAGGCTGGTGAAGAAGTTGACTTTGGCGCTCATGGTGGGCAGGCTGCGGGCCCCGCCGTCCATCAGCACGTCATAGCCTTCTTCGGCCACGGCGCGGGCCGAAGCGGGGTGGCTGGCGGCGCGGGTGTTTTCGGCGTGCGCGGCGCGGAAGAAGTTGGTGTCGGTGGGCGGCGGGCAGAGCACGGTCATGGTCACGGCTGATTTCTGCTGCTTGAGCTCGTGCTGCACGGCTTCGGTGAAGCTGAGCACGAAGGCCTTGGTGGCGGCATATACGGCCTGGCACGGGCTGGGCGTGAAGGAAGCCAGCGAGCCCACCTGCAGAATGCGCCCGGCATTGCGGGCCACCATGTCGCGCAGGTAGAACTTGGTGAGCTGCACCAGCGCCGCTGTGTTTACCTGAATGATGGCGAGCTCCGTGGCCAGGTCGGTATCGGTGAAGTAGCCGGTTTCGCCGAAGCCGGCGTCGTTCACCAGTGCATCGATTTGCAGGCCCCGGGCCGTGGTTTCGGCGTAGAGCTGGGCGGGCGTATTGGGGTGGCTCAGGTCGAAGGGCAACAGCACGATGTCGACGCTTTCAAACTCCTGGTGCAGCAGCCGGGCCGCTTCGTGGAGCTCATCCAGGTGGCGGGCCACGAGCACCACGCGGTAATCATCGCGGGCGAAGCAACGGGCCAGTTCGAAACCGATGCCACTCGAAGCACCGGTGATAAGGGCGGTTTGGTCGTTCATAGCAGATGGAATTAGGGTGAATAATATTTTATTATAATATATAGATTAATAATTTAATTCAAGGTTGCACAGCGCAACCAGCCTTGCACCAGAAAGCGCCCATTAATATTGATTGCTGCACGCATGTGAAAGCCGCACAGCCCACACAAAAGCGGAAGGCACTGACGGAAATAGCCGCCGCAACAGGCAGCAAAAAGCCCGATTCAACACAGAATCGGGCTTTTTCGTCAATAATCTCGGGGCGTCTCCTACTTCTGATTGCGGCCTTGCATAATGAGCAGACGCTTCACGTTGTCGACCTCAATCTCATCGGGTTGGGTTTTGAGCACGCGGCGCAGGTCCTTGGGCGAGCGGCCGCCGAACACCACCACTTTCAGCCCGGCGGCGTGGGCCTGGGCGCTTTGCTCGGGCGTCACGCGGTCGGCGTCGAGCACCACGGTGTGAACCTTCTCGGCTTTGGCCGTTTTCAGGCCGGCTGCAAATTCATCGGAGGCGATTTCGAGGCCGATGCGCACGGCCGGCATAGCGGTGCGGGCCAGCCGGACGGTGGCCCCGTCCTGGGTGATGAACAGGACTTTGGCCGGCGGCACGTGGTAGCGGGCGAGGCTGCGGGCAATCTGGCGTACCAACAGCGGTACTTTTTCGCTCTGGCGGCCGGCCGGCAGGCACTGGTCGTCCTCGTGCAGGTCGAGGTGAATGAAGGGGAACGTGGGCCGACGGTTGAGGCGGGCCAGCAGGGTATCGAAGGTGATGGGGTGCTCCTTCTGGAAGAGGTCGTAGGGGAAGCCGCCCTTGTAGCGCAGCTGGGTGAGCTCGGCGGCGGTGCGCTGGCTCACGCAGCCGGTGCCGGTGCTGCCGTCCTGCAAATGCTGGTCGTGGTAAAGCATCACCACGCTGTCGCGGCTCATTTGCAAGTCAATTTCCACGCCATCGGCCCCGCGCAGCAGTGCCCTCCGAATGCCGCGCCAGCTGCTCGGCGGCCGGAAGTTGAACGGGCTGATGGGCGTGTAGAAGCCGGAACCAGCATGCCCCAGCACCACCAACTGGGGGTTAGCCACGGGCTTGGTGGCGGAGCAGGCCGCCAGCGTCAGGAAAAGCAATAGCGCCAGCGATGCGGCGGGGAGTAAGCGGTATTTTCTCATGCAAAAGCGAAGGCCGACACGCCGGCTGGGGGCTGAACGGCAAAGGCGGCGCGGGGTTGTAGAGACGCAACTATGCGTTTCTACACCGCTGCTACGCTGCGTGGTTTATCCAGCAGCCCAAATAAAAACGTCAATGCCACCACCAGCCACAGCGAAAACCACACGTCGCTCAAATAATGCATGCCCAGCACCAGCCGGCCCAGCGCGATGAGCCCCGGCAGCACCAGCAGCGGCCCCCGATACTTCGGGAATGCCACTGCCAGCGGCCAGAACAGGCTGAAATAAGTGGCAGTGTGCGTGGAAGGAAACGAGTCGTTGTGCGGGCCGGTGGCCCATAGGCCGGTGCCCTCGTAGCCGGCCCCGAACAGCACCTCCGGCCGCAGGCGGTGCACCGTGCCCTTTAGCACATTGGCCAGCACCATGCTGAATTCGTGGGTGAGCAGCAGGATGAGGAAGATGGTGGCGTCTTTCTTCTTGAGGACGTAGCGGCCGATGGCGAAGGCGAGTCCCAGCACCAAAAAGATGATGGGCAGGCCCACGACGTGCCTCATCAGCGCATCGTGAATCTTATCGGCGGTGGCGGTAAGAGTGGCAAAGAAAGGCGCCACCCAAGTGAAATGCCCGTGGATAAACCGGGCCAGCGGCTGGTCGAAAAAAAGAATGAGCAGGGCGCAGGCCGGCAGCGTGAGGGCCGTAAAAACGAGGAACTGGCGGAGCGTCATAGAGCGAAAGTAGCGTGGACTCTACGAGTCCGCGCAGGGGCGGAAGGTTTGGATGCGCGGACTCGCAGAGTCCACGCTACTGCTACCCCAACGCCTGATTCAGGGCGATGATGGCAGTTTTGTAATCCTCGCGGCCCACGATGAACTGGATGTTCACCTTGCGCAACGCAAAGCCGGCGCTGCGGATATTAATCCCGGAATCGGCCAGAGCGCCGGCGGCGCGGGCCAGCAGGCCGGGCTCATCAATGTTGGAGCCGATGAGGCAGACCAGGGCGGCCGGCTGCACGGTCACGTTCTCGTACTTGGCTTCGAGGGCGGCCACCAATTGCGGCTTGAGGTCTTTTTCCCAGATGAGCAGCGAAATGCTGTTGGCGCTGGTGGCCTTGAAAATATAGCTTACGCCGAGGTCGAAAAATACCTGCATCAGCGTGAGGTCGAAGCCGGCGGCACCTACCATTAGCGGGTCGTGAATGTCGATGATGACGACTTTATCGGTGCCCGTGATGACTTCGATGCGCTTGGTGGGCGACACGTAGTCGCGGGTGATGAGCGTGCCGGGGTGCTCGGGCTCGAAGGTGTTTTTGATGCGCAGGTCGATGGCGTTTATCTCCAGCGGCTTCGAGGCTTTGGGGTGGATGGCCTCCATGCCCACGTCGGCGAGCTGGTCGGCCACGTCGTAGTTGGTGAAGCCGATGGGGTGGCACTGGTCCACGCCCACCAGGTTGGGGTCGGCCGAGCTGAGGTGGTATTCCTTGTGAATAATGGCCTCCTGGGGCCGCACGGCCACGGCAATCTTGCTGAAGGTGACCTCGGAATAGCCCCGGTCAAATTCCCGCATAATCCCCTCCGTGCCCTTGGTGTAACCGGTGGCAATGCAGATGGTGCGCGGAAAATCAATGTCGGTAAATGCCTGCCGGATGCGCTCGTCGATGGTCAGGGGCTGGGCATCGTCGAAGCCGCTGAGGTCGACGAGGGTGGCGTGCATGCCCCGGTTTTGCAGGATGTTGACGGAGTTGAAGGCCGAGTGCGCCTCCCCTATCGAGGCCAGGATTTCGCGGGCCGCCTGCAGGATGTTCACGCTGTTCACGTAGCCGGAGGCCAGCACGTTCACGAGGCTGTCGAGGTATACCTGGGCCTGGTCGATGCGCTGCTGAATGAAGGCATCGGCTGCGGCCAAATCCAGCCCCAGCGGCTCGTATTGCTTATTCAGTTCCTTGAGCTTGGTGGCTACGTCCTGCAGCGGCTGGCTGAACTCCTGGCCCTGGGTGATGTGGTGGTAGACGCCGGGCGCGCCGGTTTTCTTGTTTTCGAGCAGCCAGTTGGTGACGTTGGCGTAGGCCGACACTACGAAAATGCGGTTGTACAGCTTCGTGCCCTCGCGGCCGTGGAAAATGATGTTGTCGAGGACGTCGGCGAAGGCGGTCATCGAGGTGCCGCCGATTTTTTCTACTGTGAGCACGGGTATTTACAGGAGGCTGGAAAGCCTGGGGATGATAGTTGAAAACACAAAAGAACGTCATGCCTCGGCTGCGCTCGGTATGACGGGCAATGTAGCGTGGACTCTGCGAGTCCGCGCATCGTCGGGGCCGTCTCGCCCAAGCGCGGACTCGCAGAGTCCACGCTACATTCCACTACTGCGCCGGTTCCTTCCCGTAGGAAATCATGTTCGTGATAATGCGGTACGCGCCCGGCACGCCCGCCGGCAGCTCCCGGAACAGCGACAAGCCCGTGTAGATGTAGTGCCCCTTCCCGTAGTCCGTCACCAGAATGGCGCTTTCCTTGGCCGGTTCGCCGGGGTCGCTGCTCGAAATCACGGTCTGGTATTTCGGGTCCCATTTTGAGGGGTAGTAGAGGCCCTGCTCCTGCACCCAGCCTTTGAAATCTTCCGCCGTAATCTTGTTCGGGGCGGCCAGTAGCTGGTGCTTGCTCAGCGTCACGGGGGCGTCTTCTACGGTCACGCGGTCAGTCGAAAGCGTCATTGGGTATGGGCCGATTTCGGGCATTACGGTGCCGCGGTTCACCACGTATTGAACCACCACGTTGCCGCCCTGCTCCATGTATTTGAGGATTTCGGGCTGCTGGGTTTTGAGGCGGTCCACGGTGTTGTAGGCGCGGATGCCCACCACCAGGGCGTCGTATTGCTTGAGACGGGCGGCGGTGAGGTCTTTGGGTTCAAGCAAGGTCACGTTGTAGCCCACTTGGCGCAGGGCCTCGGGCACTTCGTCGCCAGCGCCCATAAGGTAGGCCACGTTCTGGCCGCGCTTGCGCAATTCTAGTTTCACGAGCGGGGCCACGGCTTCGGGAAACAGCGTTTGGGTGGGGATGTGGGGGTATTGGATGGTCTGGATGCCGCGGCTGTAGGCCTGGCCGTCCACGGTGGCCACGGCGCGCAACTCCGTTTTGCCGGGAGCAGCGCCAGGGCCGGGCTGCACGCGGAACTCGATGGTTTGCTCGGCGTCTTTGGCTGCGAGGGCGAAGGACTGGCTGGCGGGGGTGCTGGTCCAGCCGGCGGGCAGGGTGAGGGCCAGCGTGCCGGCCACTCCGGCGCGGCCGGCTTTGAGGGTCACGGGCACGGTCTTGGGCTGGGCATCGGCGAAGACGTAGGCGCGGGCGGCGGGCAGGTTCACAGCCACGGGCGGCACCACGGCCAGCGGTTGGTAGAGTTCTCCAAGCACCGGGTCGGTGTGCTTGTATTGGACGGGGACCTGAGCAAAGTAGTACGCTACGCCATTAATCGAATAGAAGAAACCCACGGTGGCAACCGGTGCGTTTTCAGGCGTACCGCGCACGAAATGGCTGATTGATTTAGAATTCGACTCCGGCTCAGAATACTTATACATGCCCACAGTGCCTGGCTCTCTTAACCAATAAGGTTGGGAAATCAAGGCATTATTAAAGCCAGAAATCGGCAGTGTACCAGTCACTAACTTGCCAGCATTGAGGTCTGCTGCTTGCTTAGAATCTACCCTTGGGTCGTCTAGCACTATAGAGAGAGGGTCGCCTGGGAAATGGCTTTTGGACAGCCTAACCTTATTCAGCTTAATTGGTACGGCAGACCGATTCAGAATGGTGTAAGTCACGCTTCCTTCACCGCCACTGGCAATTGTGGGCTCGTTTACAGTTGCCTCAGCATAAATGCCTGCGCATGCCTGCAACAGAGCCGAAGTTGCTGCTAGCTTTTCGTCAACCCAGAATAAGTCTTTGGAATTTGCTCGTGAGCGCGCAAGCTCTTCATAAACTTTGGCCAGCCCCGCCACGCTGGCGCTGGGGTTGCTCGCATCATACTTGCGAATCACCTCCTCAATGAGCTTGCCCACGGCCGCGCCTCCGGGCACCCGGTTCCAGGTCTGGTCCACGCCCTCGAACAGGTCTTTGGTGGCTTTGTCGCCTTTTACGGGCTGGAAATACTCCAGCGCCTCGCCCCGCTGGGCGGCCGAGCCGAAGCCCTGGCTGCGGTGGTTGCTGCGGCTGCGGGCCGCGATTTCGCCGTAGCTCTGGCCCAGCAGGGGGTTGTAGCCGCCGGCATCGAGCTTGAGGTAGCCGTCCATGTTTTCGCCGGGCTTCACGAAGAAGCTGCCGGTGTTCCAGAGCAGGCGCTTGGGCTGCCAGGGCTGCACGTATTGCAATTGCTCGGGGAAGCGCTTGGGGTCGCCAGCGGCGTCGAAGGCTTCGGCGGCGAGGATGGCGCTGGCCTGGTGGTGGCCGTGGCCGGCGCGGGCGTCGGGCGGGAAGCGGGTAATGAGCACATCGGGCCGGCGCTGGCGGATAACCCACACCATGTCGGCCAGCACCTGCTCCTTGTCCCAGATGCGAAAGGTTTCGTCGGAGGTTTTGGAGAAGCCGAAGTCGTTGGCGCGGGTGAAGAACTGCCGGCCGCCGTCGAGGCGCCGGGCCACCAGCAGCTCCTGCGTGCGAATCACGCCGAGGCCTTCGCGCAGCTCGGGGCCGATGAGGTTCTGGCCGCCGTCGCCGCGGGTGCAGCTCAAGTAGCTGGTTTCGAGCAGGCGCTCGTTGGCCATGTAGGCGATGAGGCGGGTGTTTTCGTCGTCGGGGTGGGCGGCGATGTACATCACCGAGCCGAGGACGTTGAGCTTCTTGAGGCCCAACAGGATTTCGGAGGAAGTGTAGGACTTTGGCGTTTGGGCCAGGGCCGCCAAGGGCAGCAGCAGCGCCGCGAGCAGCGGACGTAAGGAACGAATCATGCGCAGGAAACCAGAATGAGGGCGTGAAGTTACCGGATGACTCGCGCCAGTGGGAGGACATGCAATATTTCACACCACAACTACCTTCCAACTGCCAGCTGGGCCGCCAAGGACGGTCCGGCTGGGGCCGACCGGCGCAACGTCCCGCATCGCTGGCACGTCTTTGGCTCGCCTGAACTTCATTTGTGCTAAAATCGGTTTACTAACCACACCGGCTGCTCCATTGCGGCCCTATCCTTTGTTTATGACGATTCATCCTTTCCGCCGCTGGTCGCTTTCGCTGTCCTTGCTGGCCCTGCCGGTTCTGGCCCAGGCCCAATCGGTCAATGCTACTTCGCCGGCCGTTATCCCTGCGGCCGGCGACCAGAGCGCCGCCCAATGGTACCTCAAAGACCCGCAGCTCGACAACGTGCCCGGCGTGGGCGCCAACCGCGCCTATAATGAGATTCTCAAAAACCTGGTGCCGACGCCCGTGGTGGTGGCAGTCATTGACTCGGGCATCGATACGGCCCACGTCGACCTCAAGCCGGTGCTGTGGGTGAACCGCGGCGAAATCCCCGGCAACGGCATCGACGACGACAAGAACGGCTACATCGACGACGTGCACGGCTGGAACTTCCTCGGCGCGCCCGACGGCCGCAACGTAAACGCCGAAACGCTGGAGATGACGCGCATCGTGGCCGCCGGCCGCAAGCGCTTCAAGGGCGTCACTGTTAAGACCGTGAAGCCGGCCGATAAGGCTGCCTACGCGCTGTATCAGAAAGCGGAGAAAGCTTATTCGGCCCGCCTCAAGGAGGAAACCGAGCGCAGCAAGCAGGTGGAGGAAATGAGCGGTCCGCTCACCATGATGGTGACCAGCATGAAGCAGGCCCTCGGCACCGACAAGCTCGACACCACGGCCCTCAAAAACGCCAACCCCGACGACCCCAACCTGAAACGCGCCGTGGCCGGCATGCTCGACATGATGCGCCAGACCGGCGCGGCCGACGCCGACGCCCTGCTCAAGGAGTTGAACGAGGGCGTGAAGCAGGAACGCAGCATGCTGGATAATTCGCTCAATTTGAGCTTCAATCCGCGGGCCGACATCATCAAGGACAACCCCGAGGACGTGAACCAGCGCTTTTACGGCAACAACGACCTCCACGGCCCTGACCCCATGCACGGCACCCACGTCTCGGGCATCATTGCGGCGGTGCGCACCAATAACCTCGGCATCCAGGGCCTCGCCCCCGACCCCGTGCGCATCATGATGGTGCGCGCCGTGCCCGACGGCGACGAGCGCGACAAGGACATTGCCAACGCCATCCGCTACGCCGTGGACAACGGCGCGCAGATTATCAACATGAGCTTCGGCAAGGAATTCTCGCCCCAGCGCCCCGCCGTGGAAGCCGCCTACAAGTACGCCGCCCAGAAAGGCGTGCTGCTGGTGCACGCCGCCGGCAACGAAAACCACAACCTCGACGTGGCCGACAACTACCCGGCCTCGTTCTACATGAACAACACGCCCATCCCGAACCTGCTGACGGTCGGCGCCTCCGGCCCAAAGGACAACGTGAACCTGACCGCCGACTTCTCGAACTACAGCAAGAAGGGCGTGGACGTGTTCGCGCCCGGCGTGGGCATCTACAGCACGCTGCCCGGCAGCACCTACGGCAACGAAAGCGGCACCAGCATGGCCTCGCCCGTGACGGCCGGCGTGGCGGCGGTGCTGAAATCGTACTTTCCCAAGCTCACGGCTACCGATTTGAAGCGCATCATCATGCAGTCGGCCCAGGTGCACCACACCAAAGTGCAGACGCCCGGCACCGACAAGCAGGTCGATTTCTCGACGCTCTCCGTGACCGGCGGCGTGGTGGACATGTACGAGGCCGTGAAGCTGGCGCAGAAGGCATCGATGTAATCTCGCGCCTGTCATTGCGAGTGGAGCGCAGCGGAACGCGGCAATCCGTCCTGTCAAAACCAAACCCTTTCTTATACCAGAAAGCCCCGACACTTCGCAGTGTCGGGGCTTTTTACGTCTCAGGGCTTATCACATTGTACAGGACGGATTGCCGCGTTCCGCTGCGCTCCACTCGCAATGACGGGCGCTACCCTACGTCCACGCCTTTTTCCTCTTTCCGAAAGTGGTTTAGCACCAGCTTATCGCTCAGGCCGGGCAGCCATTTATTGAGGAAGACCACCAGCTTGCCCTGGCCCGTGAGCACGATGGTGCGCTTGCGCTGCTGCACGGCTTTCAGGATTTCGTCGGCCACGGCCTCGCTGCTCATCATGGCGCCTTCGTCGCGCGGCGACTCGCCCTGCGAGGAGCCATCGGCCGCCAGGGCCGTGTTGCGGATGTTGGAGGCCGTGAAGCCGGGGGCGGCCGTGAGCACGTTCACGCCCTGGTCGAGCAGCTCCGTGCGCAGGGCTTCGAGGAAGCCATTCATGGCAAACTTAGAGGCCGAGTAGCCCGTGCGCCCCGGCAGGCCCCGGTAGCCCGCGATGCTGCTGATGCCCACGATGGTGCCCTTGCGCTGCAGCAGATGCGGCAGCGCAAACTTGGTGGTGAACACGGTGCCGAAGAAGTTGGTCTGCATCAGCCGCTTGATGACCTCCAAATCCGCATCCTGAAACCGGGCGCGCATGCTGATGCCGGCGTTGTTGAGCAGCACGTCGAGGCCACCGAAGCGGGCCACGGTTTCGGTCACGGCGCGCTCGGCGGCGGCTTCGTCGCCCACATCGGCCCGGACGGTGAGGTGGGCGACGCCCGCAACGGCCAGGGCGGCGGCGGTATCGGCCAATTTATTTTCATCGCGCCCGGTGATGGCGACCTGGTAGCCGGCCCGGCCGAAAGCCAGCGCGCAAGCCCGGCCAATGCCCGACGTGCCGCCGGTAATGAGAACAGTGGGAGTTGGCATAACCTAAAAAATAATGCCCCAGCCAGGCCGGGGAGAAAGATGAGCGAATAATCCCGGCAAACTTACGGCGGGGTGGTGCGATTTTTGCGCCGCGTCATTAAACCTCCTTCGCGGGTTCTGGTCAGCTACTTGCTGGCTGCGCGGCGGCCGGCATTAGGCGAACCCGCGTGCGGGGTGGCCGACTCAGAGTGGATAATGGCCGATTGCGGCGGGGCCATGGCCGCTTTCTGCTTACATTTATCCGTTGAATTCAATTACTTTCTTTCAAAGTACCGTATGCATCCACACTTACGTTCCTGGTCCCGGTTTGCGCCGGGTTTTATTGCTGTTTTGCTGGGACTGGGCGTAAGCTCAGCGTCTGTTGCCCAGACCACCTGCCCCATTGCGGCCACGTGCACGCCCGGCCGGGCCAGCAACGCACAGGCCAACCTCTACGGCATGGGCATTCTCAACGTCACCGTTGGGAATAACCTCATCAACAACACCACGGGCAACTACATCGACGGCTACCACGACTACGGTTGCACCGTCAACGCAGCCCTGACGGTGGGCCAGGCCTACACCATCAGCGTGCGTACCGGCCCGAACGTGAACGAGAGCGTGAAGGTGTGGATTGACTACAACAACGACGGGGCCTTCACCGGCAACAACGAGCTGGTGCTCGACGCGCCCAACAGCATCCTGCACACGGGCACGTTTACGCCGCCGGCCTCGGCCGTGCTCAGCACCAACCTGCGCATGCGGGTGTCGTCGGACTATGCGCTGGCCACCACCGTGCCCACGTCGTGCTCCACGCCTCAATACTCGCAGGTAGAAGACTACAGCGTGCAGCTGTCGTCGAACGTGAGCGCGCCGGTAGCGGCCTTCACCACCAATGGCACCACTACCTGCTCGGGCACCGTGCAGTTCACCGATGCCAGCCAGAACCTGCCCACGTCCTGGCTCTGGACCTTTGGCGACGGCACCACCAGCACCCTGCAAAACCCCTCGCACACCTACACCACGGCCGGCACCTATGCCGTGACGCTGCGCGCCACCAACGCGGTGGGCAACAACACCAGCGCCGCCACCAGCATTGTGTATAATGCGTCGGTGCCGCCGGCGGCCAGCTGCTCGCCCCAGACCACCAACTACTTTGCCAACTACGGCATCACCCGCTTCCAACTGGGCACCATCGATAACACCTCGGCCGACGGCAGCGCCGGCTACCAGGACTTTACCTGCCCGCAGCGCACCGAGCTGATTGCGGGCGTGAGCAACCAGATGATTATTACCACGGGCGGCGTGAACCGGCACGACATTCGGGTGTACCTGGACCTGAATAACAACGGCGTTTTTGCCGCTTCCGAGCTGGTGTACACGGGCCTGAACACGGCCAGCCCCGGCGCTACCACCACCCTCACGCTGCCCACCGGCACCACGCTCAACCAGCCCCTGCGCCTGCGCGTGATGGCCGATGCCATTGGCAACGTTGGGGGCCCCTGCGTGAGCCCCGTGAGCGGCCAGGTGGAAGACTACACCGTCATCGCCCGGCCCAACACGCTGCCGCCCATCATCAACTTCAGCTCCAACTACGTGCCCGGCGGCTGCGTGAACCCCATCCAGTTCACCGACCTCACCAGCAACCTGCCCACTTCCTGGCTGTGGAGCTTCGGCGATGGCACGACCAGCACGCTGCAAAATCCTTCGCACACCTACACCGCCTCAGGCACCTACAACGTTACGCTCGCGGCCACGAACACCAACGGCCAGGCCAGCGTGACGCGCCTGAACGCGGTGACCATTCAGGTGCCGTGCCTCACGTACTGTGCTTCGTATGGCACGGGCGGCTTCGGCCCTGCCGGGCAGCAGCTGCCCAGCCCTTTCTATATAAGCACCGTGAGCATTGCCAATGCCTCGCCGGCGTTCACCAACAGCACCAGCGTGGCCACGGGTGGCTACGCCAACTACACCAGCCTGGCCCTGGCGGCCTACGCAGGCAACTCGCTCACCCTGTCCGTGGGCACGAACCTGGCCGCCAACCACCGCACCTCGGCCTGGGTAGACTGGAACATGAACGGCACGTTTGAAGCCTCCGAGCTGGTGGTGAACGGCACGGCCACGGCCAACACGTTCGCGGCGCCCTTCACGGTGCCCACCGGCACGGCCGGTATCAACCCGCGCATGCGGGTGATGGTGGTGGCCAACGTCACCGGCGGTACGCCCAACCCCTGCGCCGTCAACGTCCTCAACGCTGAGGTGGAAGACTACCAGCTGCGCATCCTGGGCTTGGCTACTCGCGAGGCCCAGGCCCTGCCCACGCTTAGCCTCTTCCCCAACCCCACCCTGGACGGGCGGGTGAGCCTGCACCTGCCCGATGCCAGCGCCGCCGGCCTCTACGCTGCCGAAGTGCAGAACCTGCTGGGTGCTACGGTGCTGCGCACGGCCCTGCGCCTGGGCCCCGCCGCGGATGCTCAGCTGGACCTGAGCGCCTTGCCGGCCGGCGTGTACGTGCTGCGCCTGCGCGACGCGCAGGGCCAGACCGCCTTGCGCCGCGTGGTGCGCGAGTAACCAAACCATTCCTTCGGGCCACCAAGCCTGAATCCGCCTTCTAACCGCCCCGGCTGCCTTCTGGTGGCCGGGGCAGTTTTTCAGATTTCCTACCCTTCATTTTATTATATGCCTACAACCTTACTACGGCGTTTTTTTGGGCCGATGCTACTGCTGGTGCTGCTGGTGCTGGGAGCCCGCCCGGCGCAGGCCTCGCATGCCCTAGGCGGCGAGATGAATTACCGCTACATAGATGCCAGCGGCCCGACCGGAACCCCGTTCCGCTACGAGATAACCGTTACTCTATACATTAATGCGTTGCCTGGTGCGACCACGTACCCCAACAGCGCACCCGTCGAACTATATAATCGGACTACGGGCGCCTCTTTGCCCTCGGCCAACCTGCCGCGAATAGGCCCAACGCCGGTGGCTATTCAGCCACCAATTCCGGTGGGCTGTGCCGTCACGGGACCAAGCCAGCCATTTTACCTGGTAAAGTACCAGCAGACGGTCAATCTGCCGGTGTCTTTCGATGGGTACTACGCCGTGTATTCGCTGGGCAACCGCAACGCGGGCATTGCCAACATAGCCAATTCGGCCAATTTTCCGATGACGCTGTATGTGAGCATGGCCCCGCCCCTGATTTTCAACCGGTCGCCCGTGTTTTCGGATACGGCCGTGGCCATCGTGTGCCAGAACGATACCACCATCACCCTCAACAACGCCACTGACCCCGACGGGGACCGGCTGGTGTACACCTTCGGCACTCCGTACGGGCAGGCAACCAGCCCAAACGCCACGCCGCCCCTGGCCACGCCGCTGGTCTATAATCCGACATACAGCACCGCAAACCCCTTCGGAGTCGGAGCCGGCAACTTCGCCCTCATCAACGCCACCACTGGCGTTGCCAAGTACGGCGGCACCGCCATCGGCCAGTACGTGGTGGCCGTTGACGTGTCGGAGTACCGCAATATTAACGGGCAGCAAGTGCTGCTCGGCACTACCCGGCGTGATTTACAGCTCTTGGTAAGAACCTGCCCGCCCACGCCGCCGCCGGTGCTGCCCTCCACCATCACCACGCCCCGCAACTATACAATTGAAGAGGGGCAGTCGCTCAGCATTCCCATTTCGGCCACCCAGGCCAGCGCTGGCCACCCGTTGGTGCTCACGGTCAACAGCGTTTTGCTCGATGGCAGCGGGCCGTTTAATACGACCTTCAATGGCAGTACCGGCACCGTAGTGCCGGGCAACCTGACGGGCACGGCTACGGCTACGGGCACGGCCTCGGTGAGCGGCACTTTTGTGTTTAACTCGAGCTGCGGCAATGCCCGCGCCACGGCGTATGACCTAGGCGTGACCGTGAAGGACAACGGCTGCGGCGGCAAGCTCGCGGCCGACCTATTTCGCATTACCGTAACCAAAGCGGCCGGCCCCACTGCCATCACGGGCCCGGCCTCGGTGTGCGACCCGGCCACGGCGCGCACCTACACCGCTACCGGCCCGGTGCCGGCCTCCTACCGCTGGCGCATCACGGGCGGCACTATCACGAGCGGCCAGGGTACCAACACGGTGCAGGTGACCTGGGCCAGTGCCAACACCACCGGCACGCTGTCGCTCAAAGGCGTTTCAACCTACGGCTGCCTTTCTGACTCGGTGGTTAAAACCGTGGACATCCGGCCCCTCCCGGCCCTTACCGCCGTGGCCGCCGCGCCCAGCATCTGCCAGGGCACGTCGACTACTTTGACCGTGACCGGCGTGGCGGGCCTGACTTACACCTGGACCGGCGGCGGCATCAACTCGACCGGTACTACCGTCACAGTATCGCCCACCGCTACCACTACCTACAGCGTAACGGGCACCGACGGCACCTGCACCACCACGACCACCGTGACGGTGACCGTGACGGCCCCGCCCGTCGCCAACGCCGGCCCCGACGTTACCGTGTGCCCCAGCTTGGTAGGCGCACCCGGCCCTACCGTGCAAATCGGAACGGCAGCCGTTACAGGCTTCACCTATGCCTGGACCCCGGCCACTGGCCTGAGCAGCACCAGTGTGGCCCAGCCCACCGTGACCCTGCCCAACATCACCGGCGCGCCCATCACCCGTACCTACACGCTCACCGTATCTTCCGGCCCAAGCTGCCTGAGCCGCGACTCGGTGGTGGTGACGGTGAGCCCCGCCGCCGTGGCCGATGCCGGCCCGGCCCGCAGCACCTGCTCGGGCGTGGCTTCGGCTGCCATTGGCACGCCGGCGCTGGCTGGCTATACCTATAGCTGGAGCCCCGCCACCGGCCTGAGCAGCCCCACAGCTGCCCAACCAACTGTGACGCTGACTAACACCACCGGCGCGCCCATCACCCAGACCTACACCGTGACGGCCACCACCGCCGCCGGCTGCACCGCGACTTCGTCGGTTGTCGTGACCATCAACCCCGCCGCCGTGGCCGTACCCGGCCCGGCCATCAGCTTCTGCTCGGGCACGGTTTCGGCCCCGCTGGGCGGTGCGGCTACGCCCGTGGCCGGCACTACTTATAGCTGGACGCCCACCACCGGCCTCAGCAACCCGAACATCCTCAACCCAACGGTGACCGGCACCAACACGACTGGCGCACCCATCACCACCACCTACACCCTGACGGCCACTACGGCTCAGGGCTGCTCGGCCACCAGCACGGTGGCCGTGACCATCAACCCCGCGGCCGTGGCCGATGCCGGCCCGGCCCGCGCCACCTGCTCCAACGTGCCCGTGGCCATTGGCAACGGCACGGTCGTAGCTGGCACCACCTATGCCTGGAGCCCGGCCACCGGCCTGAGCAGCACTTCGGTGCTGAATCCGACCGTGACCCTGCCCAACCTGACCGGCGCGCCCATCACCCAGACCTACACCCTGACCGCTACCACGGCCAACGGCTGCACCGCTACCAGTACTGTAGCCGTAACCGTGAATCCTGCCGCCGTGGCGCAGGCTGGTCCGGCCGTGGCCTTCTGCTCGGGCGAAAGCCGTACGCTGGGCGCGGGCACCGCCATTGCCGGCACCACCTACGCCTGGAGCCCCACCACTGGCCTGAGCAGCCCCTCAGTATTGAACCCCACCGTGACCTTAACTAACACGACTGGTGCACCCATTACTACGACCTATACCCTGACCGCTACCACTGCCAACGGCTGCTCGGCTACGTCCACCGTAGCCGTAACCGTGAACCAAGCTGCTGTGGCCCAGGCCGGCCCGGCCGTAACATTCTGCTCAGGCGAAACCCGGACACTGGGCGCCGGTACTACCGTAGCAGGCACCACCTACGCCTGGAGCCCCACCACGGGCTTAAGCAGCGCCTCGGCCCTGAGCCCAACCGTGACACTTACCAACACCACCGGCGCAGCCATTACCACCACCTACACTCTGACAGCCACTACGGCCCAAGGCTGCACCGCCACCAGTACCGTAGCTGTAACCGTGAATCCCGCCGCGGTGGCGCAAGCCGGGCCGGCCGTAACGTTCTGCTCGGGCGAAACCCGCACGCTGGGCGCCGGCACTACCGTAGCAGGCACCACCTACGCCTGGAGCCCCACCACTGGCCTGAGTGACCCCACCGCCCTAAACCCGACCGTCACGCTGACCAACACCACCGGCGCGCCCATCACCACGACCTATACCCTGACCGCCACTACCGCTAATGGTTGCTCGGCCACCAGCACCGTGGCCGTAACCGTGAACCAGGCCGCCGTAGCTCAGGCCGGGCCGGCTAAAGCTACTTGCTCGAATGTGGGCGTGGTTATCGGTACCGGCACGGCCGTGACCGGCACTACCTACGCCTGGACGCCCGCTACCGGCCTGAGCAGCGCCACTGCCCTCACCCCCACCCTGACGCTGCCCAACCTGACGGCCGCCCCCATTGTGGTGACCTACACCCTGACGGCCACTACGGCTCAGGGCTGCTCGGCCACCAGCACGGTGGCCGTGACCATCAACCCCGCGGCCGTGGCCGATGCCGGCCCGGCCCGCGCCACCTGCTCCAACGTGCCCGTGGCCATTGGCAACGGCACGGTCGTAGCTGGCACCACCTACGCCTGGAGCCCGGCCACCGGCCTGAGCAGCACTTCGGTGCTGAATCCGACCGTGACCCTGCCCAACCTGACCGGCGCGCCCATCACCCAGACCTACACCCTGACCGCTACCACGGCCAACGGCTGCACCGCCACCAATACGGTGGTGGTAACCATTAACCCGGCTGCCGTGGCCATAGCGGGAGCCAACCAAGCCGTGTGCTCGGGCGCGACCATCACGCTGGGCGCGGCTCCGATTACGGGCACCACCTACAGCTGGAGCCCGGCCACCGGCCTGAGCAGCGCCACCGTGGCCAACCCCACGTTCACGCTGACCAACACCACGACCGCCCCGAACCCCATCACCTTCACCCTGACCGCCACCACCGCCAACGGCTGCGTGGCCACCAGCACCGTGACCGTGACCGTGAACCCCGCCGCCGTAGCCGATGCCGGCCCTGATGCGGCCGTCTGCGACCTTAAAACCATTGCCCTGGGCACCCCGGCCCGCGCCGGCTACACCTACAGTTGGGCACCGGCCACGGGTCTGAGCAGCACCACCGCCGCGCAGCCCGTATTCACGGCCTCGAACACCACGACCGCGCCCATCACCCGCACTTACACCGTGACGGCCACCACCGCCAACGGCTGCGTGAGCACCGATGCCGTGGTCGTCACCATCAACCCGCGCCCGGCGGCTGCGGCCATTGTAGGGCCGGCTTCGGTGTGCCCCACCGTCACGGGCATTGCCTATTCGGTGGCTAGCCCAACGGGCACGACTTTCCCGCCCGGCACGCCCTTCACCTGGCAGATTAACGGCGGCACCATCACCGCCGGCCAGGGCACCCCGGCCATCACCGTGGACTGGGGCGTGGCCAGCACCGGCGGCTACCTCAAGGTATTCAGCCTGAATGCCCAAGGTTGCTCGTCCGATACTACCACCCTACCCATCGTAATCAACCAGCGCCTGCAAACGGTGCGGCCTACCGGTCCTGGCGACATTGGCGTGGGCCAGCCCCCGGTTCGGGGCGTGTGCCAGGCCGATGGCCCCTACCGCTACGTGAGTGGCGCGTACGCCAACGGCTCCAGTTACGCCTGGACCATCATCGGCGGCACGCAGGTGAGTACCTTCCAGAATACGGTGACCGTGAATTGGACGCCCGTGACGGTGCCCACCATTGGCAAGATTGTGGTGACGGAAACCAGCAACCCCGCCAGCGGTGTGCGCTGCCTGGGCACTTCCGATACGCTGCGAGTGCTCATCAACCCTTCGCCCCGCCCCACCCTGGCCATTACCGCCCCGGTGCGCGTGTGCCAGACCAACGGCCCCGTGACCTTCGGCCTGCCCGGCGGCTTCACCGGCTCTACTTATGTGTTCCAGCTGGGTAGTACCACGCTGGCCGGCACCGGCAACACCCGCGTGCTGAATACGCTGCCCGCTCCCGGCACCTACACCCTTACGGTGCAGGAAACCACCTCGGCCGGCTGCGTGGGCCCGCTCTATACCACGCCCTTCACGGTGGCTCCTACGCCCACGGCTCCTACTATTTCGGGCTCGGGTTTCGTGTGTAATGTGGCCCAGACCCAGCAGTACGCCATTGCCAACCCCACTGCCGGCGCGAGCTACCAGTGGACCGTGGTGGGCGGCACCATTACGGCGGGCGGCACCAGCAGCCAGGTTACGGTGCGCTTCAACGCGACCGGTCCGTACACGGTGAGCGCCGCTGAAATCAGCGCCGCGCCCGCTTCCTGCACCGGCCCGGCTACTACGCGTACCATCCTGTTCGATAGCCCGACGGTGGTGCTGACCAATGCCTCGGTGGATGCCGCTAGCAACAACCGTGTCATCCTCAGCCTGAGCGTACCCAACAGCGGCAACACCCCCAACCAAGTGCAGGTATCGCGCCGCGTGGCGGGCTCTGGCACCTTCGCCGTAGTGGGCCAGGTGGCAGCTTCGGCCACCACCTTCACCGACAACAGCGCGGTGGATGCCAACGCCAATTCCTACGAGTACCAGCTCAGCCTCACCAACGGCTGCGGCACGCCTAATACCACCGGCGTGGCCCAGACCATCCGCCTGCAAGCCACCGCCACGGCCACCGCTGGCGGCCGCGACCAAGGCAGCACGGCCCTCACCTGGAACGCCTTCGTGGGCTTTGCAGTGAAGGAATACCGCATCTACCGCCGCTCCGATGCCGGTGCGCCGGTGCTCATTGCCACAGTGAGCCCAACGACGCTGCAATACACCGCCACCAACAACGACCCGAACGCCACTGCCACCGGCGTGGGCTTCAGCCAGAACTTCCGGGTGGTGGCCGCCAGTACCGATGCCACGCCGCTGCTCTCGAACTCGAACGAAACCAGCGTGAGCTTCGCCAACGCCGTGAAGACCTATAACGTCATCACTCCGAACCGCGACGGCCTCAACGATGTGCTCATCATCGACAACATCTCCCTCTACCCCGGCAACACCTTCACCATCTTCAACCGCTGGGGCCGCGAGGTGTACAAAACCACCAACTACCAGAACAATTGGGGTGGCGACGACAGCACGCCCGCCGGCAACTACTTCTACATCCTGACCCTGCCCAACGGCACCAGCCAGAAGAACTGGTTCGAGATAATTAAGTAGACCACTTGCTGTACTGAGAAAAGGCCTTCCGGTTTCGGGAGGCCTTTTTTGTTGGATGAGTGGTTCGGCACCGGTCGCAAGTGGTGTAAAACCGCTCAAGAGTAGTTGCGAACCGGTCCCGAGTGGTTCCGCACCACTCCCGTCCACAAAATCCGTGAAATCCGGAAAATTCGCATGAATCCGTGGTTCAGACAGTAGTTTTGCACCCTTATGAGCCGAGCCAAAAAAATAGCCCCCGAGTTACTCCGCAACGTCACCATCCAGGACATGGTCGCCGAAGGCAAATGCCTGGTCCGCGTCGAGAACCTCGTCATTTTCGTGTCGCAGGTCGCCCCTGGCGACGTGGTTGATTTGCACGTCACCAAAGCCAAGAAGAGCTTTCTCGAAGCCGTACCGGTGAAGTTTCACCAGTATTCGGAGCTGCGCACCACGCCGTTTTGCCAGCACTTCGGCACCTGCGGCGGCTGCAAGTGGCAGCACTTGGGCTACGATACCCAGCTGCGCTTCAAGCAACAGCAGGTGGTCGACCAGCTCACTCGCATCGGCAAAGTGGCCCTGCCCGAGATTCCGTTCATCCTCTCCTCGCCCGAGCGCACCTACTACCGCAACAAGCTCGAATACACCTTCTCGGACAACGGCTGGCTCACCACCGAGCAAATCAACGACGACACCCAGACCTTCGACCGCAATGTGCTGGGCTTCCACACCCCCGCCCGCTTCGATAAGATTATCGACGTGCAGCACTGCCACCTCCAGGCCGAGCCCAGCAACGAAATCCGCCTCTTCGTGCGCGACTACGGCCGCGAGCACGGCCTCGAATTCGGCAACATGGTGCGCCAGACCGGCAACCTGCGCAACCTCATCATCCGCACCGCCCAGAGCACCGGCGAAATCATGGTGATTTTGCAGTGCTACCGCCCCCACGAGAGCATCGAGCCCCTGCTCGACGCCCTCTACGCCAAGTTCCCCGGCATCACTTCGCTCAACTATGTGCTCAACAGCAAGGGCAACGAAACCTTCCACGACCTCGACGTGGTGTGCTACCACGGCAAGCCCTACATCGAGGAAGAAATGGAAGGCCTGCGTTTCCGCATCGGCCCCAAGTCCTTCTACCAAACCAACTCCGAAGGCGCCCACCAGCTCTACAAAGTGGCCCGCGAGTTCGCCGACCTCAAAGGCGATGAGCTCGTGTACGACCTCTACACCGGGGCCGGCACCATTGCCAGCTTCGTGGCCCACCAGGCCCGCAAAGTCATCGGCGTCGAGTACGTGGCCCAAGCCGTAGCCGACGCCCACGTCAACGCCGAAATTAATAACATCACCAACACCGAGTTCTACGCCGGCGACATGAAGGACATCCTCACCGCCGAGTTCACCGCCCACCACGGCCGCCCCGACGTCCTCATCACTGACCCGCCCCGCGCCGGCATGCACCCCGACGTGGTGGCCCGCCTGCTGGAGCTGCGCGCCCCCCGCATCGTCTACATCAGCTGCAACCCCGCCACCCAGGCCCGCGACTTAGAGCTACTGGATGCCGCTTATAAAGTCACCCGCGTGCAGCCAGTGGATATGTTCCCCCACACGCACCACGTAGAGAATGTGGTGGCGCTGGAGTTGAAGTAGAACGGCCGCGCCTGTCATCCTGAGCGCAGCGAAGGACCTTATCATGCCAGTACAGTTTGCAGTAATTTTAAATAATGCGAACGTGATAAGGTCCTTCGCTCCACTTGGTATGACAAACAACAAATCAGCCCACCATGCCCTACTATGTGTACATCACCACCAACCCCGCTCGTAAGGTGTTGTACATCGGCATCACCAACAATATCGCCGACCGGCTGGCACAGCACTACGCCAACCGCGGCTCGGCCGAAACCTTCGCCGGCCGCTACTTCTGCTACAACTTAATTTACGTTGAAGAGTACCCAGACGTCAACGCCGCCATTGCTCGCGAAAAGGAATTGAAAGGTTGGACACGGGCCAAGAAGGACACATTAATTGCCATTGATAATCCTGAATGGATTTTTATCCAAACTTAAAAGCAGCGCGGCCGTGATAAGGTCCTTCGCTGCACTCAGGATGACAGACGATTCTAATTGTAACCCAACATGGACTACTTCAACGACCCCGAACTCAACGGCAAATACCTCGGCACCATCACCAAAGATTTCGTGAAGGTGTGCGACACGCTTGCCGAAGCCTCTTCCCAGATTCGCAAGGGCGACTTCAGCCAATACCCCATTTTTGTCTTTGCCAAGCAGGAAGTGCCCCTCGGCGGCCTCCTCGTCAACGCCGACGAGCTAAACCTGGACTGGCACGTCTTCGCCAGCTACCTCGAGCTCTTCGTGCAGCAAGGCATTGTCAGCGCCGACGGGGTCGAGGCGTTTCAATCGACCTATAAAGACCCCGACGAGTTCTGCTGCCTCTTCGTGCTCGATGAGGAATTCACGAATTTCGTATTTGTGCCCTATCCGGAGGATTAAAGCTGATGCGGTTTTAAAAACAAACAGCGCCCCGACTTTGAGTCGGGGCGCTGTTTGTTGTAGGGTGGGTCGTGCCCTAATTCCGGCGCTGCACCGGCAAATCTTCCAGCTGCGCGTAGCTCAGTTTCCAGGTATTATCGGCAGCTTTTTTCCAGACGAAAATATAATTACCCTCGCCGAAACCGGCGGGCTGGCCGGGGCCGGCCGGCTGCACATCCACCGAAAACGTGCCGGCCTCGTAAGCCGTGTTGGCATCGGTACCCGAGCTGCTCACGCTGGTTTTGAGGTTGCTGATGGTGGCAATGGTGGCGCTCACCCATTTCTGGGCCACTTCGTCTTTGCCTTTCCAGTGGGCATTGCCTTGCACAAAGGCCACGTCGTCGGCCATCATGCCGGTGATTTTACCCGAATCGCGGCTATTCCAGGCGTTGATAAAGTCCTGGTCCAGGGTCTGAACGTTGACGGCCTCGCCGGCTTTCGAACACGAGGAAAGCGCCACGGCCACGAGTAAACTGCAAAAAAGGGATTTCATAAATCCAGAAGGTTGGTGAAAGAAAATGTGGCGGGCAGCTTTCCCGCCGCTGCAAAACCAGCTAAAACAACCAAACCCCAGGCCAACGGCCCGGGGTTTGGTGTAATCATCATGACGGGCAATTACCAGCTCTTGCGACGAACCTGCTCCGTCGAATAAGGCTTCGAAGCGTCGCCGTACGAATCGTTGGGCAGGTAGGCCCCATTCGTCAACTCAGGCTGCGCGCCCTGCATAGCGGCGGCCGAGGCCGTGAAGCTATTGGCAGGCACCAGCGCGGCTTGGGTGGTGCGGGGGGCCGTCACCGTCTGGCGGTTGCGGGCCAGGGCCAGCTCGCGGCGGTACTCGGCTTCGCGGGCGGCCACGGCGCGGCGTTCGGCAGCAGCAGCGGCGCGCTGCTTGCGCTTATTATCGATGTGCTTGCCCACGCCGTAGCCAATGGCGCCACCGGCCACGCCGCCTACCACGCCACCCACCACGCGGTTGCGCTTGTTGATAAGGGCACCGGCAGCGGCGCCGCCCAGGCCGCCGATGGCAGTACCTTTAGCCTGCGGGCTCCAGCTTTTGAGGATTTGGGCCTGGGCCGAATGAGTGCCGAAAGACGTGCTCAACAGCACCAGCAAAGCGAAGAGATAAGGAAGCTTTTTCATGGCTTAAAAATTAAAAGAGAAAAGAAATCCGCCCGAATAATGGACAGGAAGACAATTAGCATGCCATTCCCGTCGCCGGCCGATTTCTCCCTCCCTAACGGTAGCGCTTCCGGAAGGTTGGAATCCTATATAGAAACCAGGCTAAAAACTTGTCCAACCCTGCGCCTGAAGCGGCACGGCCTGCCCGGCTTTGGTCACTAGGTTGGCCCCATCGGCCTTGTCCGTGAGGTGGCCGATGATGGTGATATCGGGGTGATTCTTGATTTTTTCATGGTCCGTAACCGGCACCGTAAACAGCAGCTCGTAGTCCTCGCCGCCATTGAGGGCGCAGGTGAGCGGGTCGAGGTTAAACTCAGCCGCCGCTTCCAGCGTGGGGTTGGCCAGGGGAATAAATTCGGTGAAAACCCGCGCCCCCGTGCCGCTGGCCGCACACAGATGCAGTACTTCCGAGGCCAGCCCGTCGGAAATATCAATCATGCTGGTGGGCCGAATGCCGCGCTCGCGCAGCTCGTGTACGATGTCGAGGCGGGCTTCGGGGCGCAGTTGGCGCTGCACCACGTACTCGTAGTTAGCCAGCTCGGGCTGGGTTTCGGGGTCGGCCAGGTAGGCTTGTTTTTCGCGCTCCAGCACCTGCAGGCCCAGGAAAGCGCCGCCCAGGTCGCCGGTCACGCAGAGCAGGTCGGTGGGCTTGCCACCGCTACGGCGCACGGCCTCGCCGGCAGGCACTTCGCCCAGCACCGTGATGGCCAGCGTGAGGCCGCCGCGGCTGGCGGTGGTGTCGCCACCCACCAAATCCACGTTGTAGGCCTCGCAGGCCAGGCGCATCCCGGCATACAGCTCCTCAATGGCCTCCACAGTGAAGCGCGGACCGGCCGACAGCGCCACCACCAGCTGCGTGGGCAAAGCATTCATGGCAGCCACGTCCGATACATTCACAGCCACGGCCTTGTAGCCCAGGTGCCGCAACGGACAAAACGAGAGGTCGAAGTGAATGCCTTCAACCAGCAAATCGGTGGTCATCACGGTGTCAGTACCGGCCGTGGGCCGGATAATGGCCGCGTCGTCGCCAATGCCGAGCAAGGTGCCGGGCTGGCTGGCGGTGATATTGGCCTGCAAGCGGCGAATGAGGGCAAATTCGCCAATGGCGGAGAGGGGCGTGAGTTCGGACATGGTCAGCAGGAAGTATTCAAAATAACGTTATCGGCACCGCGAAAGGCGAACAGATGGCCGGTAGCACAGCCCGCCGGGCCGGCAAAAGTACGCCCACAAAAAAAGGAGGGAATTGCTTCCCTCCTTTTCGATTTTAGAAAACCAGCTGCTTATTCAACAACCAGCTCTTTGTAGATTTTGGTCTGGCCGTCGGCGCTCAGAATCTGTACGAAGTACAGGCCGGGCTTCAGGGCCGAGATGTTGAGCTCAAGCTTTTCCTGACCCTGGCCTTTGGCTTGGGCGCTGATGCGCTGGCCCAGGTTGTTCAGGAGGGTTACGCTGCCCACTTTGGCATCTTTGATTTCAACCGTAGCCTTGCCGTGGGCCGGGTTCGGGTAGATGCTAATGTTGCTGTCGAACTTGCTCAGTGTGCTCAGCACGGCCTGGTAGGTACCGAAAGGGCCCGTGTAGTCGTTATTGCTGCCCAGTCGGTCGTAGAGCTGGCCAGCGGGGTCGGCCGTACCACCGGGAGGCGTAGCGTAGCTATAAGTCACCCACTCATCGGCAATGTTGTAGCCGCTTGAGTAAACGTAGGTGGTTGACGGGGGAGTAACGGTATAAACGGTGGCAGCGTTGTTTGATACCCCCTTCGATACCGTAGGCCGGCGCGTCAGCGACTGATTTTCCGACACAACATTCGGAATATACGTGGTGCCTGGGTAAGGTGAGTCGAGCGGGTTGGTACCGCGCCAGTTGCCCGTATTGTTATTTGCCACGCCCGCGTAGTCAGCCGGTAGCTGGCCTATCACGCCAATGAGGTCGATGATAACCCCATTGCCCACGCCAGCCGTGCCGCTGGGGTAGCGCACCAGCGCCATGGCGTCGTTGCCGTTGAAGTATACCGTGCCGCCGCCGGTGATGACGGTGGGGCCGGAAGCAGGCGTATGGCCGACGCTAAACTGGTTGGCGGCGTTGCGGATAACGGGCAGGGTGGCTTCGCCCGAGGCCAGCACGAAGGTGCTGCGCGGCGGTATGCTCTGAGCCCCAACGGCTACTTGCGAAGCATTGCTGCGCACCAAACGCTCCTCTTCAGTCACACTGGTGCTGCCGTTGGAGTAGCGGCGCACCGAATAGGGCGCGAGGCTTACGGTGTTATTGGTAGGATTAAAGATTTCGATGGCGCGCTCGCTACCGGTGGAGTTGGTAGCGCCGCCGTAGTTCACGCCGTTCTGGTGGGCTCCCTCGTCGTATTCCGAGAAAAATAGTTCGGTGCCTTGGGCATGAGCGGCTCCGGCCAGCAGCAGCGCTGCCGAGAGCATCAAGTAGTTCTTTTTCATAATTTTTGGAATGTGTAATGTCAGTGCAACGGCAAAGATACGCGCTTTTCGTGGCTGGGTTCATTACGTTTTTAAGTACTCAACAATCCGTTCTTATCTGGATAACCCTTCGGGCCAAGCCGACGGGTACGGCGCACACACTGAATTGCCTTGTTCGGGCGTTGCAGCCCATATTGCCCAGGTTGAGCCGACGCTATGCAGCCCGGCCGGCCCACGCATTTTTTCACCTGGTCCCGTAGCTTTGCCATGCCGGGGCTTTTCCTTCCGGCCACTTGCTTTATGCGGACTCTTTTTTCTTACCCGGTCAAAACCGCCGTGTTCGCGCTGCTGATTTTTTCGGGTTGCGCGGCTTCCTGCAAGCGCGATGGTGCCAAAACGGCCACTTTCGACCCGGCTTCGGCGGCAGCGGCCAAAGCGCAGTTCGACGTGTTGCGCGATTCAGTGGATATTAAATGGCGCAAGATGATGGAGAGCGACGACCAGAAAATTGGCATCACCCGCCTGTTGCTGCACGAGCTGAAGGGCCGGCCCGGCATCGATGCCGCCCAGCTGCAGGCCCTAGACCGCGCCAACACCCGCCTCAAAGCCCGCCGCTACACCCAGCAAACCATGGCCAGTTCGGACCTGATTGACCAGTACGACGCCGCCCAGGACTCGCTGCTGAACGCCGTGTACCCCGTGGCCGCGCCCAACGGCAACGCCCCCACCGAAAACGCCCGCAATTTTGTGGAGGGTATCCAGCAGCTCGATGCCGGCGTGGTGGCTTTCCGGGTGCAATACGACCGCGCCGTGCACCAATACAACGATTATCTGAAGCTGCACCGCGCCGAGCTGGAGTCGCTCGGTGGCAAGTATGCCAATCTGCAGCCGTTGTCATTTTTCACCATTGGAGATAAATAAGTCGGACCTTAGTATAATTATTCGCATGGGGCGGTAGCGGTATTGAAGTCGCAATTGCTTATCTTTAAGCCTCAGCTGCTCAACGTTATTCACCAAAAGCCCCACTCCCATGTACACCGCTACTTTTTTTCGCCGGCTGCTGCCGATTATGCTCCTCACCAGCCTCGCGCTGGCCTCGTGCGAGCACTGCAAAGACCACGACCCGCGTCCCAATAATAAAGGCAAGTGCGGCTCGACAGCTCCCGCTACCACCTCCGGCACTACTCCCGGTGGCCATTCATAAGCTCCGCTTGAGTTCCGCAACAGAAAAGGCCGGCATAATTGCCGGCCTTTTCTGTGTTTAAACGGTATGGTGACTTGATTACAGCGCGGCCATTTCCTCGCGCACGAAGTCGGCGAGCGTACGCAGGTATTCGGTGCTGAAATCGAAACGAATGCCGGCAGCGGCGTAAATCTGGCCGATGGGCGCGGTGTAGCCCAGCGAGAGCGCGCGCTTGTAGGCCGCCAGGCCCTCGGTGGGGTTTTGGCGGAAGTTGCGCCATACGGCAATGGCCCCGAGCTGGGCCATAGCGTACTCGATGTAGTAGAACGGCACTTCGTAGAGGTGCAGCTGCTTCTGCCAGAGGTAGGGCTTGAAATTTTCGAGGCCGGTCCAGTCCACCGTGCGCTGGTTGAACTCGTCGAAAATCTCGACCCAGCGCTGGTGGCGCTCGGTTTCGGTGTGCGTAGGGTGCTCGTACACCCAGTGCTGGAACTTATCGATGGTGGCCACCCACGGGAAGGTTTCGAGCACGCTTTCGAGGTGGGTTTTCTTGGCGCGGCGCAGGTCTTCGGGGTTGGGGAAGAAGACGTGCCACTGGTCCATGCTCATCAGCTCCATGCTCATCGAGGCCAGCTCGGCTACTTCGGACGGCGGGTGCTTGTCGGCCCCCAGCGGCAGGCCGCGCGTGAGGAAGCTGTGCACGGCGTGGCCGCCTTCGTGCAGCATGGTCACCACATCGCGCAGCGAGCTGGTGGCATTCATGAAGATGAAGGGCACACCGGTTTCATCCAGCGGGTAGTTATAGCCGCCGGGGGCTTTGCCCTTGCGGCTTTCCAGGTCGAGGTGGCCCATCTGGCGCATGGTGCGCAGGCAGTTGCCGAGGTAGCTGTCGAGCGTTTCGAAGACGGTGATGGTCTTCTCCAGCAATTCCTCGCCGGTGCCGAAGGGACGCAACGGGGGCTGGCCGCTGGGGTCCACGTCGAGGTCCCAGGGACGCAGGGCGGGCAGGTTCAGGTCCTGGCGGCGCTCGAGGTTGAAGTCGTCGATGAGCGGCACCACCGTTTCGCGGATGGCCGCGTGGAAGTTAAAGCAGTCCTGCGGCGTGTAGTCGAACCGACCCAGGGCGGCAAACATGTAGTCGCGGAAGTTCACGAAGCCGGCGTTCAGCGCAACCTGGTGGCGCAGCGCTACCAGCTCTGTGAAAAGCTGGTCGAGCGGCTTAGCATCCTGGAGGCGGCGGGCCTGGATGGCACGCCAGGCGGTTTCGCGCACGGCCCGGTCGGGGTTTTTGAGGCGGTCGGCGGCTTGGGGCAGGGTCAGGTCCTGGCCGTCGAGGGTCACGTTCATGGCCCCCACGGTGGCGGCATACTGCTGCTGCTTGGTGCTGATGTCGGTTTTGAGCGGGATGTTCTCGGCCCGGTAAATTTCCGAGGCGCGGCGCACCGAGCGCAGGAACACGCCGTAGCGGTTTTCGTCCAGCCCGGCCAGGTGCGGCGAGGCCAGCATCTTTTCGTTGAGGGCGTGGTCGTGGGGAGCCACTTGCGGCTCTACTTCGTTCACGAAATACTGGAAGGCTTCGGAGCGCGCCGGGTCCTGCGTGTCGCAGGTCATGTGAATGTAGCGCCAGGCGAGGTCTTCGCTGAGCACCGATTCCAGCTCGGAGCGGTCGAGCAGCCAGCGTTCCAGCTCGGCGGGCGTGTGCACTGGCCGGGCCTGCAATTCCTGGAAGAAGGGCTCAATCGCGGCCCAATCGGTCACGAGAAAGTCCTCGGGCAAATATTGGCGGGGCGGCCGGCTCGTATCGGTGGCCGACTCGGCGGTAGGTTCAGCAAGAAGCATCATAGTACAAGTATAATCGAACGAAATCCGGGAGCGGCAAATACGGCGGCCGCTTTTTTCTTTACGGCAACAAAAGCCGGGCCGGACGGAAATAATTTTACTAACCGCAAGCCAGCTCCCTACCCTATTTCAATCACCACGTCCTCCGTCATCGGGTGGCCAACGCAGGTGAGGACGTAGCCCTGTTTCAGTTCGGAATCGGAAAGGCCTTCGCGCTCGTCGAGGTGCACTTTGCCGCTCAGGCACTTGCCCCGGCAGGCGGTGCAGAGGCCGGCCTGGCAGGAATACGGCAGGTCAATGTCCTGGTCGAGGGCGGTTTCGAGGATGGTTTTGCCGGCGGGCACCTCGATGAGGTACTCGCTGCCTTCGTACTGAATGGTGACGGTGCGCGTGTCCTTTATCTTATCGTCGGGGCTGGCCGACACGTCGCCGTGGCCGCTGGGCTGGGCGGCGGCCAGTTCGGCGTTGTCGGCGCTGGCCACGAAGCTTTCGCGGCGGATGCGGGCTTCGGGCACGTTCAGCATGCTAAGGGCGGCTTGCGCTTCGGCCATCAGGCCCTCGGGGCCGCACATGAAGTACTCGGCCTGTTCGGCCGGAAACTGGTGGCGCTGCTCCAGAATGCGCAGCAGCATGGTGCGATTGAGGCGGCCCGTGTGGCGGTGCGGGGCCATGGGCTGCAAGGGCTGGCTGTACACATGTTCCACCTGCAGGTGGCCGTTGGAACGAGCTTCGAGGTCGGCGAGCTGCTGCTGAAAAATCACGGATTCCTCGTTGCGGTTGCCATAAATGAGCAGCACGTGGCTCTGGGGCTCGGCGGCTACCACGGCTTTGAGCATGGCCATGAGCGGCGTGATACCCGAGCCCGCCCCAATGAGCACCAGCGAGCGAGCCGCCTTCGGGCTGGGGCTCAGGGTGAAGTTGCCCAGCGGCTCCATCACCTCCATTTGTTGGCCTACTTGCACTGTATCAAGCAAGTAGTTGCTCACCAGACCGCCCGGCACGCGCTTCACCGTCACGGACAGGCGCGGGGCCTCGGCCGGCGTGCTGCTGAGCGAGTAGGCCCGGCGTTCCTTTTTACCGCCCGGCCCGCAGGGCACGATGAGCGTCAGAAACTGGCCGGGGCGGGCTGCAATGGGCGCCCGGTCAGGCCGCTCCAGGTGAATGGTGACAGAATCGGCGGTTTCCTGGGTGATGGCAACGACGGTGAGGGTTTGGTACATTGAGCGGGGTATGCGAATATGGGAACGAGGGGCTGGGGCGGCGCACTCGTTCGCGGTAAAGTCGGTAACGAAAAAGCGGGCCGAATGATGAAAATATTACCGTCGACCCGCCGGCAAAGGTAACTTGCCAGCCACATTACGGGTTTGCGGCCGGGCCGTTTTCCTTTGTTCACTCTCGCTTTTATTCCCTCAACGCTTGCTCTCCACCCTGCTCCAGCGCCACCAGGCCGACTTCGGTCCCGTACTGCCCGTTGACCTCAACGGCCCCGCCGTCGCCCGCCTCGATTTCACGGCCAACAACCCGCACATAGCCAACGCCGACCTGCGTGACACTGCCGCTTTCGATGAATTGGTTAATAAGATGCTGGCAGAAAAAAGCGCCACCGTCGGCATAGGTGGCTACCTCGAAAACCGGGTTATCTACCGCCGCAGCGCCCACTTTGGTCCCGGCGCAGCTGAGGAGCCGCGCTCCCTGCACCTGGGCGTGGATGTGTGGCTGCCCGCCGGCACGCCGGTGCTGGCGCCGCTGCCCGCCGTGGTTCACGGCCTGGCCGACAACGACAATTTCGGCGACTACGGCCCCACCGTGGTGCTGCAGCACGAACTGGAAGGGACGGTTTTCTACAGCCTCTACGGCCACCTCAGCCGCGCTGAATGGCGGGCGTTGCGCGTGGGCCAGGCGCTGCAAAAGGGCGAGGCATTTGCCACCGTTGGCCCTTTCCCGGAGAATGGCGACTGGCCGGCGCACCTGCATTTCCAGCTGATAGCCGATATGCAGAGCCGGGCTGACGACTTCCCCGGCGTGGCCCGGCCCAGTGAGCGGGAGACGTGGGCAGCTTTGTGCCCCGACCCAAATCTGGTGCTGCGTAGCCGGTATATCTGAACCACGGATTCATGCGGGTTTTCGGATTTCACGGCTTTTGAGGACGGCGCAGTTTTGAAAAACCAGCCAGGAAATGCAATAAAAAAGGCCGTCCGATGGGATGGCCTTTTTTATTGCAGGGCTTTAGATAATCGTCCACAAAATCCGTGAAATTCGAAAAATCCGAGCGAATCCGTGGTCAGTCGAACTTGATGGCCACCACCGGTTTAATCCGCGCAATCAGGTACGTGGGGATGAGCACGGCCAGCAGCGAGGCGGCGAAGGTGGCCACGTTCAGGATGAGCAGCATTTGAGGGTCCCAGGAAATCGGGACGCGGTCCATATAGTAGTTCTCGGGGTCGAGGGGAATGACTTTGAAATAATACTGAATAGCGCAAAAGCCCACGGCCACGATGTTGCCGATGAGCATGCCGCGCAACGTGAGCGAAAGGCCCCGGAAGAAGAACATCCGTCGAATCTGGTTGTCCGTCGCGCCCAGGGCTTTGAGGATGCCAATCATGTTGGTGCGCTCCAGAATCATGATGAAAATGGTGGCCACCATGTTGAACGTGGCCACAAAAATGATTAGCAGCAGGAAAATAATGACGTTGCGGTTTAGCAGCTGCAGCCAGTCGAAAAGCTGGGCGTACTGTTCCGTGATTTTGTCGATTTTGAGGTCGTAGGGCAGCCGCTCGTAGAAGTTGTCGGCAGTTTTGTCGAGGGTTTTGAAGTCCTTGAGTACCACTTCCATGCCACCCACCAATGAGTCGGGCCAGGCCGGGGAGTTCAGCTCCCGAATCTGGCGGATGTCGCCGATGACGTACACCTCATCGAACTCATCGAGGCCCGTGGAATAGATGCCGCTGACCCGAAACTGCCGGATGCGCGGCGGGTTCTGGATGAAGTAAAACAAAGCTTTTTCGCCCACGGCGAGGCGCAGCTTGTCGGCCACTTTGCGCGAAATCAGCACATCGTCGCTGGCCGAAGAGTCGGGAAAGCTGAGGAACTTGCCAGCCACCAGGTTCTGGCGCATGGGCGAAGGGCCACCGGTTTCGGCGATGCCTTTGAGCACCACGCCCAGCACCTCGTCCTTGGTTTTGATGATGGCCGTTTTCACGGCGTAGGGCTGCGTGGACTTTACTTCGGGAAACGCTTTGAGCTGCTGCACCAGCTTGGGACCGGCGATGGGCGCTACTTCGAGCGAATTATTGGTGTCGTAGCGCGAAATCTGGAGGTGCGCGCCGAAGGAGAATATTTTATTTTGAATCTCGTTGCGAAACCCTTGCAGGATGGCAAACGACACCACCATCACCGCCAAGCCCATGGCAATGCTGATGATGGCTATTTTTGTGACCGACGAGGTAAAGGAGCCGGAATCGGCTCCCCCGTCAATCTTCTGCGAAATGTAGCGGGAGACATTCATTGTTCGGCCGTAAAGCTACGTTTTGAACCGCTACCGGCCACGCTCCTATCCTTTGGGTGCGGCCGTGCCTGGCGTCGGGTTCTTTTTTTCGCCTTTTTTCTCACTGTCTATGGTTGGGTTATTCGCTAAAATCACCTTGTCGATGCTGCTGGCACTGCCGGCTTGCGGCACCACCCGCCCGGCGGCCCCGCATACGTTGGGCACCCCGCCCCGCGTTGCCCCGGTAGTGGTGGGGGCCGAACGGCTCGATAAATACCTACCCCAACTGCAAGGCAAGCGCGTGGGCCTGGTCATCAACCAGACCTCGCGCGTGGGCCGGGCCTACCTCGTGGATACGCTGCGGGCCCGGGGCATAAACGTGACGGCCATCTTCGCTCCCGAGCACGGTTTCCGGGGCGAAGAAGCCGACGGGGCCACCATCACCGACGGCCGCGATGCCCGCAGCGGCGTGCCCGTGCGCTCGGTGTACGGCAAAACCAAGAAGCCCACCCCCGAAATGCTGGCCGATGTGGACGTGCTCATTTTCGACATTCAGGACGTGGGGGCGCGCTTCTACACCTTCATCAGCACGCTGCACTACGTGATGGAAGCGGCGGCCGAGCAGAGCAAAACCGTCATTGTCCTTGACCGCCCCAACCCCAACGGCGACCTCGTGGACGGCCCCCTGCTGGAGCCGGCCCACCAATCATTCGTCGGCCTCGACCCGCTGCCCATTGCCCACGGCCTCACAGTGGGCGAGCTGGCCCAGATGATTAACGGCGAAAAATGGCTGGCCGGGGGCAAAAAATGCGCCCTCACGGTGGTGCCGCTGGCGGCCGGCTACACCCACGCCACGCCCTACGCCCTGCCCGTGGCCCCCTCGCCCAACCTGCCCACTGCCCACGCCGTGGCTCTGTACCCCAGCATCTGCCTGTTTGAGGGCACCAATGTGAGCGTGGGGCGCGGTACCAGCACGCCGTTTGAGGTAATTGGCAGCCCCGCGCAGCCGGCCACGCGGCCCTACACCTTCACGCCCGCCCCCAACGCCGGCTCGCCCAGCCCCCCCATGAAGGGCCAAGCCTGCCACGGCCTCAACCTGGCTGGTGCACCCACCCGCGCCGCCTCAGGCGGCCTGGTGCTGAGCTACCTGCTCGATTTTTATCAGCAGAGCACCGACAAGCCCCACTTCTTCGGGAAGTATTTCGAAGAATTATCCGGCACCGATGCCCTGCGCCAGCAGATTATCGCGGGCAAGACGGAGGCTGAAATTCGCGCTTCCTGGTCACCGGGGCTGACCAAATTCAAGGCCCTGCGCAAGAAATACCTGCTCTACCCGGAGCGGTAGAAACTCCGGAGGCTTGGTTTTCAAAAATCAGGGCTTCGGGACTTTTTTGGCGTTTCGGGGGCGGGTTGGCGGGTCCGGCGTTTTCTTTGCCCCATGAATACTCCCCTGCGCCTGGTTTTCATGGGCACCCCCGATTTTGCCGTGCCCACCCTCGAAAGCCTGCTGGCCTGGCCCGGCGGGCAGGTGGTGGCCGTCGTCACGGCTCCGGACCGGCCGGCGGGACGCGGGCGGCAGCTCCAGGCCTCGGCAGTGAAGCAGGCCGCCGAAGCCCACGGCCTGCCCGTGCTCCAGCCCACCAACCTGAAATCGCCCGAATTTCAAGCCGAGCTCAAAAGCTACGCCGCTGATTTGCAGGTGGTCGTGGCCTTCCGCATGCTGCCCGAGGCCGTGTGGAACATGCCCCGGCTGGGCTCCATCAACATCCACGGCTCGCTGCTGCCGCAGTACCGGGGCGCGGCCCCCATCAACTGGGCCCTGATGCACGGCGACACCGAAACGGGCGTCACCTCCTTCTTCCTGCGCCACGAAATCGACACTGGCGACCTCATCTTTCAGGATAAAATCGCCATCGCGCCGGAGGATGATTTCGGCAGCGTCTATGACCGGCTGAAGCTGGTGGGCGCGGCCCTGGCCCGCCGTTCGGTAGAGGCCATTGCGGCCGGCACCGCGCCCAGCACCCCGCAGGAACAGCGGTCCGACCTACGCCCCGCCCCCAAGCTCCAGAAGGAAACCGGCCGCCTCGATTTTGCCCGTCCCGCTGCCGAACTCGTGAACTGGGTGCGCGGCCTCTCCCCCATTCCCACCGCCTTCGCCGCCCTGCCCGATGGGCGCATCATCAAGATATTCCGCGCCGCTGCCCTGCCTTTTGAGGCTGACTCTGTATCCGCCGGCACCTGGGCTTCGGATGGCAAGAAGTACCTACGCGTAGCCGCCGCCGATGCCTGGCTCGATTTGCTGGACGTGCAGCTGGAGGGCAAGAAGCGGATGCCGGTGCAGGAGTTGCTGCGCGGGTTCAAGCTGCCGGCTTAAAGAACAATGTAGGGGCGGGGCCTCAAAGACCCAATACCATCACCTCCTCACCTATTCACTCATGATTTCCTTCGTCGTGGCCGTAGCCGAAAACAATGCCATCGGCAAAGATGGCGAGCTGCCCTGGGGCCACCTACCCGATGACTTGCAGCACTTCAAGCGCCTCACTCTGGGCCATCCCGTGGTGATGGGGCGCCGCACCTACGACAGCCTCGGCCGTGCTCTGCCCAAGCGGCCCAACATCGTAGTCACGCGCCAGCCTGGCTGGTCCGCCCCCGGCTGCGAAACCGCTGCATCGGTGCCCGCCGCCCTAGCCCGCGCCCGCGAGTTGGACGAGGAAGTGTGCGTGATAGGCGGCGGTGAAATCTACCGCGAAGCCCTGCCCGCCGCCGATGTCATCTACCTCACCGAAGTCCACCATTCCTTTGAGGGCGACGCTTTTTTCCCCGTCCTCAGCCCCAGTGAGTGGCGCGAGGAAAGCCGCGAGCGCCATGAGGCCGACGAGCGCCACGCCTACCCCTTTAGCTTCGTGACGTTGCGGCGGCGCTAGACTTCGTTTGTCATTGCGAGCGCAGCGAAGCAATCCGTCCTGTCAAAACCAGCCACGCTCTTTTACCAGAAAGCCCCGGCTCTGTGCAGAACCGGGGCTTTTCACATTATTAGGCTGGTCGGTGGGAACAGGACGGATTGCTTCGCTGCGCTCGCAATGACAGGCGGAACCTAGCGCATGAGCACCAGCTTGCCCCAGTCGTTCTTGAAGGCTTTGTCGCCGCCGGTGGCCCGGTGTCCGAACTGGGCGCCGGGGTCGTCGAGGGCCACGCGGTAGAGGTAAGTGCCGTTGGCGAGGCGGTCACCGTAGGTATCGGTGCCGTCCCAGGCAAAATCGGTGATGTTGTTGCCGATGTGCAGCGGGCCGAGCTCGTTCATAAAAATCTCGCGCACCACTTTGCCGGTGAGAGTCACAATCTGGATTTTCATGTTGCGGGGCAGTTCCTGGCCGGTCAGGGTGAACACGAAGCGGGCCTTGCTCACCACCGGGTTGGGGTACGGGTACACGTTAGAGATTTGCGAGGCGTTCACCACTTCAAACTTCACCTGGAAATTTTGAGCGCCGGCGCTGGTGTTGCTGGGGTCGCGGCCCTGTACTTCGAGGGTGTACATACCGTCGGGCAGCGGGCCATTTTTGCCGGGCTCGTAGGTGAGCTTGGCCACGCTGCCGTTGGTCTGGTCCACGCTGAAGTGGAAGTTGTTGCTGTTCACGTCCATGACGCTGGGCACCGTCTGGCCGGGGCGTTGCAGCAGCACAGTGAAAAACGAGGCATCGGTGATGTGGCGGAACTTGTCTTCGTCGTTGAGCTGAATGTTGATGACGGGCATGGCCGACACCAGCTCGCCGTTGAGGATGTGCCGGCCATCAAAAGCCACGTCAAGGGTCGGGGGCACGTTGTGGTCAATCACCGTGAACGCGGGCAGCGACAGCTCGTTGTTGGCGTAGTTCTGCTCGCGCTGCAGGCGCGGGTTCACCACCACTTCCACCACGAAAGTGCCGAACTTACCAATCATACTGAATTTGACCGGGATGGTCAGGATATCGCCCGGCAGCAGCACCGTGGTGGTGCGTACATCGGCCGTGGCCACAATCGCCTGGCCTCCTGTGGTCGAGCGCAGGTTTACCCGGGTTATCAGGGGGGCAGCAAAGGGCACATCCGAAATATTCTGAAATTTCACCGGGAAGGTGATGTAGGCAGAATCGGCGGCCTGACGCGCAAATTTGGCCGGGTCGTAATCTGCGGTAGTGGCCAGGTCGTGCCGCACCACACCTTCAGGCACTCCCTGCGAGGTCACGAGCCACTGCTCCAGCTGCGGCGGAATACGGGTCACGTTATCGGACAGGGCCAGCTCCAGGCGCAGGTAAGGGTAGGTTTTGGCCGAAACCACCGACGTCAGCGGCTCCACTGCGCGCGTCACATTGGGCAGCACCACCGTTTCATGGCCCAGCGAGTCGATGCCGACCACGCTCAGCGTGTGCTGGCCATTCGGCGTGAGGGTACGGATGGTGCTATACAGGTTGGTCCACTGCTTGACAGGGCCGATGCGCGTCGAAACAATGCGGCCCGACGGATTGGACAGTTGCAAGGTGTCGCGCAACACGATGGTCTGAAGGTTTTTGGCGACGGTGCTGCTGGCATCTGGTCCGGTTTCGTGCACCAGGCGGCCGGTGGTGGCGGTGAGCTTCTGGCCCAGCAGCGCCAGGGGCTCCCCATCGGCTAGCCGGGTGATGAGCTGGGAGCCTAGCAGGGTTTGCAGGCGGGTTTTGAGGGCCGCGGGCAGTAGCGAGTAGCGCAGCCGGTTGGCCGATACCACGGCTACGTACGAGCCGGCCGGAATAGCTGTCAGGAAGGCATCGAGCTTCTGCTGCCGAACGGCACTATAGTTCAGGTTGTCGAGAGTATCGAGCACGGCAGTGCCGGTCGGGTCGGGCGCCGAGAAGTAATAAAAATAGTCCGGAGCTTGGCCGCACCTTTTGAAGATGGTGTCCATGGCCACGGGCTGTAGCGAGGCTCCGCTGTACACGGCAATCAGCAGGTTGGGCGAGCGCACGCCGCAGCCATACACCGAAGGCTGCCCTGCCGCCGTGCGGATGTAAATTCCCGCTCCACTCAGCGTAGCGAAGTTGGGCAGGCTGCGGGGTGCTCCCCCGCCCCGGGTGCGCAGCACCAGCGGCACCCGCGTAGCCGCAAATTCCCAGCGGCCGGTGGGGGCTTTCACCTCCACGCCGGTGCGCGCATCCTGCCTGAACTGCGTGTAGTGGCTCTGCGACCAGCCGCCGGGACTGCCCGGAATTACGCGTATTGAGGAAGTGGCCCAGTCGCCGCTTTCGCCGGTAGCTGGAGTGTGGAAACGGGCACGCCAATACCACACCAAGCTGTCGCGCTGGCCCAGGCGGGCCGGCAGCGTGGGCGTCCACTCTGCCAGCAGGCCGGCCGTGATGGTGGCGCGCTGCACGGCCCCGTTGAAGGTAGCTACGGTATCAATCTCAAAATCGTAATCGCGCTGCCCCCCTGTGAGGGTGTTCGACTGCACTGCCAACCGGGGCCGGTTGGTGCCCGAAATGGCAAACTCAGCAGGGCTCAGGATTGACACGCCCCCACTCAAGAAAGTATAGTCGATTTGGGCCGTGTTATTGTTCTCGTTGACTTCCGCTATCCGGTTATTCGGGTCCAGAGCCACCGTAAAGGTGCTACCTCCGCTGGCCCCTACGCTATTGCGCATGGGCAGGGCGTAGGTGGTATCGGGGCCCCAGGCGGCCCGCCGCGTGAAGGTATACACCGAGTCGGCCCGGGCCGGAGTTGCGCCGTTAAACTTCCGGGTTACCCGAATTTCCAGGGGCTCGTAGGGGATTTTGCCGGGGTTGGAGACGCCCACGTTCAGCACGAAGTCATGCGAATCGGCCCGCACCGTGGTCTGGCCCGGGGCCGGCACAATGGAAAGCTTGGCTGAGCTGGCAATGAAATCGGGCAGTGGCGGCGCGTACAGGCTCAGGGTGGGGTCGCCCTGCCAGCCGGTGCACAGCAGCTGTTCTATTTCGTAGTCCTGCGTGAAAGTGCTTTGCAGGCGGCGCACCACCTCGTCGTGCACCACCGTAATGGGCTTGCCGTACCAAGCCGGGTCGTTGAACAACAGCCTGTAGAGCGTATCCTGGGCCATCTGCAAGGGCGTTGCGTAGCTGAAACCAGATTCGGCCAGCGAACCCAACGCGCCCTTGCGGTCGGCAAACAGCCAGTCTTCTACCACGGTAGCTGCCCGGGTGAAGGTTGAGTTAGCAGCGCAGCCACTCAAAAACAAGAACGGATACTTTCGGTAGTTTGCAAAGGACGGCATGGTAGAGGGCATGCCAAAATTGAAGGTGAAGCTGGTGGGCGCCGCATGGCCAAAATAGGAAATCACCGAAACCCCGGCATTAAGTTGGGCCGAAATATCGACGTTGACCGGCAGCGGCGTATTCCGAACCTCTGTCTCGACGTGCCCCCCAAATAACGGGCGTTCCACGTGGGCCTTCGCCGCATCCATATAAGACTTGTATTCAATGGCTTCGTTAGCATCTTTGGCCCCAACTAGATGCAGCACGTTTTTACGCCAGGGCTGGGTTCCGAGCGGCTCCAGGTTCTGCAAGTCCTGGTCAATTACCTTATTCAGGTAATTCATTATCTGCTGCGGAGTAGTTACAGTGAGGCGGCCGGTATGCATCCGGGCCACAAAGTTATTGTTGGCGTAATCCGCAGTCAGCAGGTTATCCGACACGGAGCGGGAGCTGGTGGGCACCAGGTCGAGACCAAACTCCCCACCACGAGCGAAATAGGAGAAAACTCCAGTAGCTGGATTATATACCGGCTCGCTAGGCACAATGCCCTTGCCCAGCAACAACAGGTAGCGGTTGGTGGCGTTGGGTGTGGCCGCCACCAGCCACCGCGTGAAGTGACGCAGGGCCAGCCACGACTTTTCGCCGTAGAAAAACTGGTCGTAGAGCTGCTGCGAGGTCACCATGAGTGTATCATAGCGCCCGCCGGCAGCCGAGGCCCGGTAGTTAGCATACGCGCGGGCCGCGTTAGGGGTGGTCCCCGCGGCCCCCATCAGTTGCGGGTGCGTAATGATGACGAACGTCGGCACTGCCGGGTCAATGGTCCGGAACCGTACCCGGCGGGCCGGCAGCGGCTTGGGCAGTGTGGCTTCATCGGCCAGCAGGAGGCGGTGCGTAGTGGGCGCCGTTGCGCCCGGAAACACGAAGCGCTTCAGGGCAGCCGTAGTTCCTTGCGTGCCCACCACCCGTTGCACGTTATATAAATCGTTGATATCGAAACCGGCCACCGTAGCGGGCACATTGGCCAGCTCGTACGTGGCGGGGCCGTTCAGCAGCGAGTCGTTCTGAAAAAGCAGCCGGTTGCGGTTCGCCAGCCAAGTAGGGGCCTGGGCAGCGGTGGTCCGAAACAGCGAAATGTAGAAATTATCGTTGGTGGCCACCGGAGCCAATTCTTTGCACTTGATAGTTACTGTGCCGGTGCTGCTAACATCAGAGGCTTGGAGTTGAAACGTCTGTTGCGCCCGCACCAAACCGGTGTAGTTCATCACCCCCAACACGCGGTCGCCCCCAGCACCGGCGGGCGGCACCACCGTCACCTGGGTATGATGGGGCACTCCTATCCCGCCCGAACGCTGGGAAAAATCCTGCGCACCGAATAATACCACCTTGATGCGAGGCAATGGTCCCGTGGCCGATGGGCTAACAGACACCGAATCAATTGTAAAGCTTACATCAATGTCGTGCCCCGACCCCATAAAAAAGTTCTCGCCGGGCTCCAGCCAAGGCAGGTACGTGTTGAGGTTCTGCGGGTAGTCGATATAACCGTTGGTAACGTTGGGAAGGTTTCGCAGGTCCACCTTCTCGCGTAGGTAATGCGGATGCACCGTGCCGCCAGCCGCTACCGGGGCTTGCATGTGGCGGCCAGCGGTACCGCTACGCCAAGTCAGGAAATAGCTGGCCGTATCGGTATAGAGGCTGTAGTATTGGTTTGGCTGGTCGGCCGGATTTTTATATAGCTCAACGTCTAGCCGACCATCGTTGTGCACGGCGTAGAACTCGAGAAACGAGGTGGCATCCAGTGTAGCTTGGTTGCCGCCCACGTAGGTGGCAATTTCCCGGCCGCGCCGCCAGATTTGGAGTTCGTTGGGTACCACGCCGGTGATGCCGGCTTGCGTCAGATACTGATAATCAATTTTATACAATCCATCCCGTACTATTTTCATTTTGTAGTACGTCTGGCCAGGCACAATCCATTCGTTGCCCACCGGCCCGGATTGGGCCTGGGCAGTGGCACTGGTCAGCCACAGGCCCAGCCACATCAACAGCACTACCCACCTCCGCGTCGAATACGTGTAGTTTTTACTCATCCTATTTCGAAAATTCATTTATTTACTACTATTGTACATCTACGTAGACAGTTGCCAGTCAGCTTGCTAACTGCCATGAAATGTGATGGACTACTATTTAAAGCCGTAGCCCAGTGAGACAATCAGCGAGTTGGTCTGGGACGCGCTGCCCAGCTTTTCCACGGCCAGGCGCGAGAGGGCCAGGTCGATGCGCAGGCCGCTCACGGCCACGCCGGCCCCAAGGCTGTACTGGCCCTTCCACTGCATGGACTTATCGACTACGCTGCTGATTTTCTGAAAGTTGCCGGCCCCACCGCGCAGGAATACCAAGTTTTTGTAGCCCAGTTCCACGCCCAGGCGGGGCTCTACACTCACCGTTTTGCTGGAAATCAGCGTGTTACGTTGACCATCGGTGGTGGCTTCCAGGTCGACAGCGACGAGGGCGGAGAACTGCTTCGGCAAATCGAAGCGGCGGCCCACGCCCAGCACGAAGCGCGGCAGTGTGATTTCGGTGCTGTTTTTCGGGATGGAGTCCGACTTGATGGCCGTGTTGCTGTTGAGCCCCTTCACATACTCGGCCGAGTTGATGTTCCAGGAGTTGAACGTGGTGGTGATGTCGCGGGCCATCAGAGCCAGGTTCCAGCCCTTGTGGTTGTACTGCACACCGGCGTCGATGCCAAAGCCGTAGCCGTGGGCAAACTTGCCGATGTTGCGGTAGATGATTTTGCCGCTGCCGCCCACGCTCAGGCCTTCCACGCCCAGCTTGCGGGCATAGGAGAGCAGCAGCGCATAGTCGGCCACCGAGAAGTATTCAATCTTGCTGTAGTCGACGTAGCCGTACTCGTTCACCAAGGCGCGGGTATCGGCGATGTTATCGACCCCCAGGCGCAACACGCTCACGCCCAGAGCACTTTTGTCGTCGAGTGGCATGGAGAAGGCGGCGTAGTCGTTTTTGACCACCCCGGAGAACAGCTCCGAGTGCATCAGCACGCCGTCGTACTTGTGGGTTTGGTTGGTGAGGCCGGCGGGGTTCCAGTAGCCGGCGGTGGCATCATTGGCCAGGCTCACCTGCACCTTGCCCATGCCCAGGGCGCGGGCACCCACGCCGATGTTCAGAAATTCGTTGCTGTACTTGGGCGTTTTGGTAGACTGCGCGGCGGCTGGCAGGGCCAGCGCGGCGGTGGCCCCCACGAGGGCGAGCCCGCGGGCAACTGAGGAAAATTGGGACATAGAAAGGCGTCTGGTAAAGTTTGCGCGGACGGAACGCAAGTTACTCCATTATAGTGCGTCCGGCCCCGCGAATTTCAGGCCAGAATACCGTATGCGGGCTATTTCTGTCGAATCCCGCTTGGCAGGGTCCATCTTTTTATAGCCTGTAGTGCTACTGACTGGCCCTGGCGTGAACCACTTCCCTACCGGGCCATCCACGAACAGCACGGCTGAAAGCTGAGCTATTAACAAAACACTGTCGGATTTAACAAAAATTTTACCACTGATAATCAATGGGTAACAAACTATTTTGAGGGATTCGAATGAATTATTTATCCAGTACCTTGCGTTACAAAGTACCTACCATACATTTGTACTGTTCGTCACCCACTAGTCAACCTACTCGCCCATGAAACTCGAGAACACCCAGGTTCAGATGCGCAAGGGAATCCTTGAGTTCTGCATCCTGGAAATCATCGCCCGCGGCGAAGCCTACGCCTCCGACATGCTGGAGGAGTTGACTTCGGCCCGCATGATAGTGGTGGAGGGCACGCTCTACCCGCTGCTGACCCGCCTCAAAAATTCCGCCCTGCTCGACTACGTCTGGAAGGAAAGCACCAGCGGCCCGCCCCGCAAATACTACACCCTTACCGATGAGGGCCGGAAATTCCTGGAGGAGCTGCGCGACACCTGGGAGGAAATGGCCACTTCGGTGGGCATCATCCGCCACAGCCGGCCGCCGGGCGACAGCCGCTAACTCCACTTCTTTTTCTGCTTCACTCACCAGCATTCAATTGGCCCGTTCGGCCTTCTTTCACATGAAAAAGAACATCAGTATCAACCTGCAAGGCATCATCTTCCACATCGAGGAAGACGGTTTCGACGTCCTTAGCCGTTACCTGGCCGAGGTGAAAGCCCACTTTGCCAACTACCGCGGCCACGAGGACATTGTGGCCGATATCGAGGGCCGCATTGCCGAGCTGTTCTCGGCCCGCCTCTCGCCCATGCAGCAGGTCATCAGCCTGGACGATGTGAACGCCATGATGGCCAAAATGGGCCGCGTGAGCGACTTCGCCCCCGAGGCCGACGAGGACGACGAGGTAACGGCAGAAGAAGCCGCCGCCTCGGCCACCTACGCCCGCCCCGGCACCAGCAGCTACACCACCGAACCGGCCGCGGCCACCGCTACAGCCGCCACCGACGAACCCAAGCGCCTGTACCGCGACATGGCCAACCGCAAGATTGCGGGTGTGGCCGCCGGCATCGCCCAGTACTTCGCTGTGAATCCGCTCTGGATTCGCCTGGCTTTCGTGTTCGGCACCATCTTTTTGCCAGCCAGCAACGTCTGGATGCACCACAATACGCGGGTGGATTTTGGCGGCTGGGTTGTGCTGGCTTACATCATTCTCTGGATTTTGCTACCCAAGCGCTACGATGCTCCCGCCCACCCCGAGGCGTTGTTGAACTCGGGGCCGCTGGCCGGCCGCCGCTTGTTCCGCGACACGGGTACCGGCAAAATAGCCGGCGTGGCCGCCGGTCTGGCTGCCTACTTCAACATTGATGTGACGCTGGTGCGCGTGATTATGCTGGCCGGTTTGTTTGCCGGGGGCTTCACCTTCCTGCTCTACATCATTCTCTGGATAGTATTGCCCGAGGCCAAAACGGTCTCGGACAAGCTCCGTATGCGCGGCGACGCCATCACGCTGGAAAGCTTCGATAGCAGCGCCCGCAACAACGCCTTTGCCGACGGCCCGGATACTACCAACCGCCCCGTGGGCGCGTTTGTGGAAGATGCCGCACGGGCCATGCGCCCCGCCGTTGACTTCGTGGGCTCGGCCATTCGGGTGGTGGCGGGCATCCTGCTGACGATGACCGGATTTGGCTTGCTCCTGGCGCTGGCCATTGCATTGGGTGCCAGCATCGGCCTGTTTCCCAATGCCGAAAACATGATTTTCACCCACGTGCTGCTCAACGGCGTGCCCACCTGGGGGCTGCTGGCTGGGTTCTTGGCCCTGGGCATTCCGGCGCTGGCCCTGCTGCTGGGCGGCCTGAACCTGCTCTTCCGTCGGTCGCTGCTGACCCGCACCGTGGGCTTGTCATTGCTCGGACTATGGTTGCTGAGCGTGGTGGGTGTGACGGTGGCTGCAGTTCAGCAAAACCGTAATTTCCAGTACGAAGCGGAAGTGGAACAACTGGAACAATTCTCCAAGCTGACCACGCCGGTAGTTATGTTCGACTCGCGCCACGTGGACCGCGACTGGGAGCAGCACGTGGACGTGAACCTCGCCGCCGCCGACAGTGGCAAAGTAGTGGAAGTGCTGCGCACCCTGAGCGCCAAAGGCGTGAACGAAGCCGATGCCCGCCGCACGGCCCTCACCACCATCGACTATACGGTGCGGCCCAGCGGCGACTCTTCGCTGGTGTTCGACGACCATTTCTCCTTCCTGCCCAACTCGGCCTTCCGCAAGCAGGAGCTGAGCCTTACGATTCGCCTGCCCCGCGACCGCACCTTCCGCATGAGCCGCGACTTCGCCTTCAACATCCTCGACGACGACGACTTTGTGGGCAACCGCCGCCCCGAAGACCCCGAGCAGCACCGCTACCGCCTGCGCGGCAACAAGCTGGAGTGCATCGGCTGCACCGATGAGCAGCTCGGCCGCAACGAAGACGGCGACGAGGATGGCCTCCATATCAATGGCAACATCAACGGCAAGGACGTACACGTTCGGGTGGATAGCGACGACAACGACGATAACGCCGACAGCAATGATGACGGCGACGACGAGGCCTCCAGCAGCGGCACCACCATCAACTACGGCGGCGCCCCCTCCTTCGACACCGACATGAACAGCTACGGCAGCGCCCGCCGCACCTTCCAGGAATCCGGCTTCAGCCGGGTGAGCGTGGCCGGCGGCTACCGCGTGGTGGTGCGCCACGGCGACGGCTTCAAAGTGGAAGCCGGCGGCAACGACAAGGCGCTGAACGAGATGCGCGTGGAGGTAAAGGGCGACGAGCTGCAAATTCGCCCCCGCAACAGCAATGGCTTTTTCGGCGGCAGTTGGGGCAACAACCAAAGCAAGGTGCTCATCCGCATCGAGCTGCCCAGCATCGAGCGCCTGGAGCTGGCCGGGGCCGTGCACGCCGACTTCGGCGGCTTCGAGCGCCAGGAAGAGCTGCGCGTGGAGCAGGCCGGCGCCAGCCACCTGCGCCTCAACGGCAGCTTCGGCACCCTGAAGCTGGAGCAGGCCGGCGCCTGCCGCACCACCGCCACCGGCCAGGCCGACAACCTCGACCTCGACGCGGCCGGGGCCTGCGAGCTGGCAGGAGCCAACCTCAAAACCATTGACACCAAGGTTTCCATCGCCGGCGTGTGCAAGGCCCGCCTCCACGTGACCGGCAGCCTCGAAGGCGACGCCGTGGGCGCTAGTGAAGTGGCTTACAGCGGCAAACCTTCCCGGGTGAAAATGGACGCCACCGGGCCCTCCAGCATCAAGCACCTGTAAATGCCAGAATTTCTTTGTTACCTGATAGCGCTATAAGCAACCTTCCGCCGTATAGCTGCATCTATCCCCCGAAACCCAAAAAGAAGCCAGGCTTAGTTTGGTGAGTGAACGAGGCCTCCTTCCGGAGCCAGTCCTTTGGCCGCCCCCTGCTGCAACAGGAAGGCCAAGGCTGGCTCCATTTCGTTTTTAATAATGCCGTCGAGGATGGCTTCCATCACGGCTTCCTTCAGCTCGCCCACCTGGCGCGAAGGCTTCAGCCCGAAGGTTTCCATGATGATTTCGCCGGTGATGACCGGGCGGAAGCTGCGCAGGTGGTCCTTTTCCTCTACCTCTTTCAGCTTCTCTTCCACCTGCCCGAAATTGCGCAAATACCGCTCCTTGCGGGCGTGGTCCTTGCTGGTGATGTCGGCCCGGCACAGCAGCATCAGGCGGTCAATGTCCTCGCCAGCTTCGAACAGCAGGCGGCGCACGGCCGAGTCGGTCACCGTCTCCTTTACCAGCGCGATGGGGCGCAGGTGCAGCCGTACCAGCTTCTGCACCATGCGCATCTCCTCGCCCAGCGGCAGCTTGAGGTCCGTGAAAATGCCGGGCACCCAGCGCGCGCCCTTGTCCTCGTGGCCGTGGAAGGTCCAGCCCACGCGCTGGTCGTAGCGCTTGGTGGCGGGCTTGGCGATGTCGTGCAGCACGGCGGCCCAGCGCAGCCACAGGTCGCCGCCGGCGTTGGCCACGTTGTCCAGCACCTGCAGGGTGTGGTAGAAATTGTCCTTATGGGCGTGGTTGCCCACTTTTTCCACGCCGTGCAGCAGCGCCATCTTCGGGAAGATGAGCTGCAAAAGCCCTGTCTGAAACAGCAGCTTGAAGCCGTAGCTCGGCGTGGGCGACTCGATAATCTTGTTCAGCTCCACCGTAATCCGCTCCTGCGACACAATCTTTATCCGGTCCTTATTCCGGATAATGGCATCGAACGTATCGGGCTCAATATCAAAGTTGAGCTGTGAGGCGAAGCGCACGGCGCGCATCATGCGCAGCGGGTCGTCCGAAAACGTCACATCGGGCCCCAGCGGCGTGCGGATGGTTTTGCTGGCCAGGTCCTTCATTCCCTCGTAGTGGTCCACCAGCTCGCCGAAATTTTCCGGGTTCAGGCTCAGGCCGAGGGCGTTGATGGTGAAGTCGCGGCGGGCCAAATCTTCTTCCAGCGTGCCGGCCTGCACTTCGGGCTTGCGGCTTTCGGCGCGGTAGCTCTCCTTGCGGGCTCCCACAAATTCAATGTCGCCGGCCTCCTTGGTTGGTAGCATGGCCGTGCCGAAGTTCTTGAAAACCTGCACCCGGCCCCGGCCTTTCAGCCTGTTGCCCACGGCCTGGGCCAGCGCAATGCCGTCGCCCACCGTCACCACGTCAATGTCTTTGCTATCGCGGCCCAGCGCCAAATCGCGCACATAACCGCCGATAACGTAGGCTGGCTGATTGAGTTCAGCGGCTGCTTCGGCAATGGTGCGAAAAATGGGCAGCTCGGGCAATTTTGGCGTGTTCATGCCCGCAAAGTTCGGTACTGGCCGCATAATGCCGCCCGTCTCTATTCCCGCACCACCTCCAGCTTGCCGCCCTCGCCCAGCCGCACCACCCGCGAAGGCGCAGTGCGCGTGGCATCGTCCTGCCGCCAGTTCACCACGTAGTCGGCGCCGCGCACAATGGCAGCGTCCACTTCTGCATACACCGCCGGGGTGGGTTCACCGGCCTTGTTGGCCGAAGTAGATACCAGCCCGTGGCCCAGCCGCCGCACCACCTTGTGGCAAAACTCGTCCTTCACCACGCGCAGGCCCACGGTGCCATCGGGCGCCACCAGTTCCTTCGCCACTGCCCGGCTGGCCGGCAGGATGTAGGTCGTCGGCCGCGTATCGGCGGCCAGCATGGCTTCCAGCTCGGCCGGCACTTCGGCGGCGTAACGCTTCAGCATGGCCAAATCGGCCACCAGCACAATGCTGGGCTTGCCGGCTTCGCGGCCCTTCAGCTTGTAGAGCTCCTTCACGGCCGGCGGCGCTTCGGCATCGCAGCCCACGCCCCACACGGTATCGGTCGGGTACAGAATGACTTGCTGGAGCAGCAGCGCATCGACGGCAGCTTCTACTTCTTGTTGAAAACGATTCATGAGGTAGCGCGGACTTTTAGTCCGCGAGTAAGATAGTACAGATGGGATGTTTCAGCGAGCAGTTCGGTCGCGGACTAAAAGTCCGCGCTACTTCACGCTACCGAATGGTCTGGCAGAGTTCCACCAATACGCCGGCCGCGCTTTTCGGGTGCACGAAGCACACCAGCTTATTATCGGCCCCGCGTTTGGGTTCCTCATTTAGCAGCACAAAGCCCTCCCCTTTCAGCCGCTCCATCTCGGTCCGGATGTCGTCAACTTCAAACGCCACGTGGTGGATGCCCTCAGGTTTTTTAGCCAGGAATTTCGTAATGGCGCTATCCGGCGAGGTACCGGCCAGCAACTCAATCTTAGAGCCGCCAACCTGGAAGAAAACGGTATCCACGGCCTCGCTGGCCACGTGCTCCTTCTTATAGGGAGCAGCGCCGAGCAGCGTAGTGTAAAGTGCGGTGGCAGCGTCAAGGTCATTTACTGCCAGGCCGAGGTGTTCAAGATTGGTAATCATTGATGGAGAATTCAGGAGAAAATAACGCTGACCAGGCAAAAAAGCGGGATTTACCGCGCATTTCGCGTCGTTGCCGGAAGTCGGCGCATTTCCTTATTTAGATTGTGTCTACTTTTGTGGGACCAAAGAAAACTGATTGCCCCCGAACCGTGTTCTAAAGGCCGACCAGGCTTTCATTGGTTTATCTTTTTGCCATACCGCTACGCGCAATGCTGAAGCTCCCCATTTACCTCGACAACAACGCCACCACGCCGCTCGACCCCCGCGTGCTGGAGGCCATGATGCCTTATCTGACCGAAGTATTCGGCAACGCCGCTTCGCGCAACCACCCCTTCGGCTGGGCGGCCGAGGAAGCCGTGGACTACGCCCGCGAGCAAATCGCCAAGCTCATCAACTGCGACCCGAAGGAAATCATCTTTACTTCGGGTGCTACCGAGTCAGACAACCTGGGCATCAAGGGCGTGTTCGAGATGTATAGCCAGAAAGGCAACCACGTCATCACCGCCACCACCGAGCACAAAGCTGTGCTCGACACCTGCAAGCACATTGAGAAGCTCGGCGGCAAGGTAACCTACCTGCCCGTCGACGAAAAAGGCCTCATCAGCCTCGCCGACCTCGAAGCTGCCATGACGCCCGAGACCATTCTCGTGACCATCATGTACGGCAACAACGAGACGGGCACCATCCAGCCCATCCGCGAAATCGCCAAAATTGCCCACGCCCACGGTGCCCTGTTCATGACGGACGGCACCCAGGCCGTAGGTAAAATCCCGGTTGATGTGATTGCCGACGGCATTGACATCATGGCCTTCACGGCCCATAAAATGTATGGCCCCAAAGGCGTGGGTGCCCTCTACGTGCGTCGCAAGAACCCCCGTGTGAAAGTAACCGCCCAGATGGACGGCGGTGGCCACGAGCGTGGCATGCGCTCGGGCACACTCAACGTACCCGGCATCGTGGGCCTGGGCAAGGCTTGCGAGCTGGCCCGCCTCGAAATGGAGGCCGACACCGCCCGCCTGAGCAAAATGCGCGACCGCCTCGAATCGGAACTGCTCACGCTGGAAGAAAGCTACGTGAACGGCTCGCGCGAGCACCGCTTGCCGCACGTGACCAACATCAGCTTCAAGTACGTGGAAGGCGAAGGCCTGATGATGGGCGTGAAGGACCTGGCCGTATCGTCGGGCTCGGCCTGCACCAGCGCCAGCCTGGAGCCCAGCTACGTACTAAAGGCCCTGGGCCTGAGCGACGACCTGGCTCACAGCAGCCTGCGCTTCGGGCTGAGCCGCTTCACCACCGACGAGCAAATCGATTACGCCATCAACCACGTAAAAGAAGCCGTGACCAAGCTCCGTGAGATGTCGCCCCTGTGGGAGATGTTCAAGGAAGGCGTTGATTTGAGCAAAATCGAGTGGGCAGAACATTAATAGAGGAAATGAGGGTAAGTTGATATGAGGGCATGCGTTAATTGCCTCCTTTCACTTTTCTACCCTCTCACCCTCGTACCCTCATAAACTAATACCCTAATAATCATGGCTTACTCCGATAAGGTAATTGACCACTACAGCAACCCCCGCAACGTGGGCACGCTGGATAAAAGCAAGAAGAACGTAGGCACCGGCCTCGTGGGCGCCCCTGAGTGCGGCGACGTGATGCGCCTGCAGATTGAGGTGGACGAAGCCACCAACACCATCACCGACGCCAAATTCAAGACGTTCGGCTGCGGCTCGGCCATTGCTTCCTCGTCGCTCGCCACGGAGTGGCTGAAAGGCAAATCCATCGACGAGGCCCTGGCCATCGACAACATGGAGATTGTGGAAGAGCTGGCCCTGCCGCCCGTGAAAATCCACTGCTCGGTGCTGGCCGAGGATGCCATCAAGTCGGCTATTTCGGACTACCGCGTGAAAAACGGCCTGCCCGCGCTGGAGCTGTCGCACCACTAATCATTGAGTGAATTTTGAATGGGTGAATGAGTGAAGTGGCGTAAAGTCATTTCACTCATTCGCCCATTTTCACTTTATTTATTCACTCACTTACTCATTCACTTAGTGGACGAATTTGACATTGCCCGGCTGGAGCGCGAGATTCGGCAGTACCTGGGTTTGGAGCCCGCGCAGCTGCAGTTTGAGTTCCGGGAGCTGGAAGGCCAGACGCGGCTGGATTTGATTACGGTGAACCCGCGCCACCAGCAGAGTTTTCTGTTTCGCTACGAAACCGGGCGCGATAAAGTGGAGTGCCTTGAAAAGATGCTGGCCTACGTGCGCAGCTACCGCGATACCGAAAGCTCTTACACCCTGCAATGGCGCGCCCGTGGCGACCGGGAACTGCAAACGTCCTATTTCCGGGCGCACAACGTATATGAGGCGTTGGACAAACTTTATTTCGGTCGCGATTTGAACACGATTACCGTGTTCAGCGTGGTGCTGAACCCGAGTTCATAAGGGCCGGAATAAATTATTTGGTGGGCGGACGAACAAAGAAATTCGCCGTCTTGTTTATAATCTGTCTAAATTGCGGGTCCATTCGGCTTGCTTCTAAGCCCAAGTGCCCCCGCTCCTACTGCCATGATTACCGTATCGGATAAAGCCAAAGAAAAAGTAACGCGCCTGATGCACGACGCACAACTCGACGACACCTTCCGGCTGCGCGCCTCGGTGGCGGGCGGCGGCTGCTCGGGACTGAGCTACAAGCTGGACTTCGACAACGAAGTACGGCCCATGGACCAGGAATTTGAGGACAAGGGCGTGCGTGTGGTAGTGGACATGAAAAGCTTCCTCTACCTGGCCGGCACGGAACTGGATTTCTCGGATGGCCTCAATGGCAAGGGCTTCCAGTTCAATAACCCCAACGCCTCGCGTGAGTGCGGCTGCGGCGAAAGCTTCTCCGTTTAAATAACCGATGATGCGCAGCCATTGAGGCTTTGGCATTGGCAAGTATTCAACAAAAAGCCCCCGTGCTACATGCACGGGGGCTTTTTGTTGAATACCTCGCGGCGGCTATTTCTTCTCAAACTTCTGCACGGTGCGGCCGGTGGCCGTTTGCAGCTCCAGGAAGTAGAGGCCGGTGGGCAGGGTTTCGAGGCCGATGCTGGCAGTGCCGGCTTCGGTGGTGCCGCGTAGCAGGGGCTGGCCCAGCTGGTTGAGCACACGGTAAGGCATGGTCGATTCGGCGACGAAGCTGATGCGGCTGTGGGCCGGGTTGGGGTAGAGCTCCACCTTGGCGATTTCGCCCGAACCAGCTACCGTGACCACCGGCGAGAAGGCGGTGGTGCCGTTCAGGTCCACCTGACGCAGGCGGTAGTAGAGCTTGGCAGCCGGAGCAGTTTTATCGAGGGTAGTGTAGGCCGTGGGGCTCATGCTGTTGCCTTGGGCCGCCAGGGTGGCTACCGTGGCGAACTCGTGGCCATCCAAACTGCGCTGCACTTCGAAGTGGGCGCTGTTTTTCTCGCTGGCCGTATTCCATTTCAAGGCAACCGACTTATCGGGCTGGCGCTGGGCGCCGAAGGCGGTGAGCTGAACGGGCAGCGGGTTGCTGGCCTCCAGCACGTTGGTGGTGGACAGGTCGTTTTGCGCACCGAGCACGAAATCGGAGAAATCGGAGAACGAGGCCGAGGTGAGGGTGCCGGTGACAGACGGGCCACCGGCCCCGGAATCGGTACCCGTGTTGGCCGAGCGGCCCAGGTTGGTCCACTGGTTGGCAGCGGCACCGGCGGCGTCGCGCTTGCCAATCACGAAATCGGCGCTGCTGGGCACGTTCACGTAGTCTTCGGCCCCGAAGCTGAGGGTGATGGTGCCGGTGAAGTTGCCAGCGGTGGTATTCGAAGAATTGACGGTGTAGAAGCGCTTCGATGAAACGCGGGCCAGCGGCATGGTACCTAAGCCGTTGCCAGACGCCAAAGCGCGGCTGGGGTTGCCTTCAAACTGCTCGGCCGTGTAGGTCGAAGCAGCGGCCTGGGCCGTGCTGGTGAGCGTGATGGGGCGGTAGAACGCGCCCTTGCCAACCGGGAATACCGAAGTAGCCGCCCCCGTACCCGTGGCCCGGGCCAGCGGGCCGCTCACGAAGCTGCTGGCGCTGCCGCCGCTTAGTGCGGCCCCGGCATTCAGCGTCAGCAGGTTGGTGGCGGTGGTCGTGATGATACCGCTGGTTAGGGCCAGCGTCCCGCCGATGGTGAGCGGAGTGCCTAAAGTGACCGTACCGGTGCCGGTACGATTCAGGGTCAGGTTGTTCAGGGTCTGGGCACCCGGGGCAAAGTTGAGTGTGCCCAAGGCACCGGTGCCCAGTACCGTGAGGTTGCTGGTGGCCGAGCCCGCTAGGAAGCCGCTGCCCGTAGCGGTACCGACCAGCGTCAGCGGCTGGCCGTTCAAATCAAAACGGCCACTGGTGAGTTCCAGTTGGTTTTCTACCGTTACCGCGCCAGCCTGAGTAGGCTGGCCGCTGTTGTTAACAGTCACGTTGTAATAGCTCCCGGAGTTGACGGTAGCTGAGGGGGCACTATAGGCAGCGTTGCCCACGGCCGTACCCCAGCCGGTGGCAATGCGGAAGCCGTCCATGGTAAAAGTGGGGTTGTTGGCATCCGATTCCCGAAGGTAAAAAGCGCCGATATTGCTGAACACATTCACGCCATCGACGGTGAGAAGCGGCGTGGCGGGCTCTTGGCTGAGGCTGGTGCCGCTGGGCAGCACGTACAGGCTGAACCGGTCAGTGTTGCCGGTGGCAGCACTGTTCTCGACCTTCATCACCAGTACATAGTTCGTATTGATGCTGAACTGCGTGGATGAGGACACCACGTTGGTAAGGCTGGTACCAGGACGGATTTTGAACGTGAACTTAACTGGGCTCGAACTAGGGACCTTGGCGATGGTTACATCGCCCACGTAGCTGGTGGTGCCGCCGGTGGTCTGGAACGCCAACAAGTAGTCGTTGCCGGTTACGTTGCTGGCACCGGAAACATTGAGTAGCATGGCCGCATACAGCGTGGTGGTGCCGGCCGGCACCGTGACCGCACGGGACAATTCGTTGCCGCTGTTGCCATCAATGCTTGCTTTGTAGGAGGTAGTGCCAGTGGCCGCTACCCCCTGCGGGTATGTGGGCACGGTGATGTTGCCAGCCACCGTTGACGAAATAGCGGTGCCGGTCCAGCCGTGGGTGTTCAGTGACCCCGAGTAATCGAAGTCGTCCTCTATGAGCAATAAGCCAGGGGTTGCCAGTACCGTGCCGCTCACGGCCACACTCACCGAAGTATTACCTACCGTGTTAGTGATATTACCGCTAGCCGCGCCGGTAGCGGCACCCAGCAAGCGCACGTAGATGGTTTGCCCGGTATTGGCGCTGGCGGCAGCTACCGATACCGAAGCCGCGAAAGCGCTACCGTCCAGCGACACCTCAAAGCCGGTTGGGGCGGTTACCGTGACGGGGGCCAGTACCCCGGTTCCCGTCAGCGTGTAGGTCTGGGCCACCGAGGCGGTACCTGTATTGGTGGTAAAGCCGGAGAGGCTGGTGGGCGTGGCCACCAGGGTGGGTGCGGTCACTGTCACCGCCACTTCGTTGCTGATGACGGAGCCGCAGGCGGCAAACGTCGATTGGGCCACTACATAATACGTACCCGCCGACGCGAAACCGGGCGTGTAGGTTAGGCCTGTGGCCCCGCTGATGGCGGTGGCATATGGCCCGCCGGACGTGGTGCCATAGTACCACTGCCGCGAAACGGCAGCTGGCGTTTCGGTCACGGTGAGGGTGGCGCCGGTAGTGCCGGCGTTGAGAGCCTGCGGCGCGGCGGGCGCAACCGCAGCGGTAGGGTTGCTTACAACGGTAAATGCCGCCGAGACCGAGCCTTGGGTGCCGTCTGTGTTGGCTACGCGCACGCGGTAGCCGCTGCCGTTGGCCGTGGTGCTCGGGATGGTGGCTGTGATGCTGTTGCTGGTGCTGCTAGCGGTGGGCAGGTCGACGGGAGCCGTGAAGCTGCCGCTGGCGTCCGAGAGCTGCACGAAATAGGTGCCCGTGGCGGCAGGGCCACCGGTGGCATAGCTCACCGTGACGGGGGTGCCGCCGCACACGGCAGTGGGACTCACCGTGCCGGTGGCAATAACCGGTAGCGTAGAAGCCACCGTCGCGCCGTTCACAACCAGGCCCAAGGCCGAAGTACCATTGTTGGTCAGGTAGAAATTGCCGCTGGAATTCGTACTGCCGTAGCCGTAGAGGCGGAAGTAGATGGGGGAAGCCACGTTTTGCAGCACTCCGCTGCCCGGCGTGAAAGTGAAGGCCGCACCGGGCGCGGCGGTAGCCGTCGTTGGCTGGCTGCCCAGCGACACGGGATTGGAAAAGTCGCTGTTGGTGCTGTATAGCAACTCTACGGTGGTGGGGGCAGTAGAGGTATGGTAAGCATTGCCGGTGATGGTGCCTACGTTGGCGAGGTAGCCCAGCGTTGGTGTAATGGCAAAAGCAAAGTATTTATCGCCGGCCTGCGCATCGGCAAGCGCCGGAGTCGCGCCCCAGCCGCTGGCCCCGAAGAGGCCGCTACCGGTGGACACCCCGCTGGTGCCCAAGCCCGGACCGCGCGTAATGGCATCGGCGGTGCTGATGTTGGGGTCCTTGGCAGTGGCCGGAGCCGAAGCCGCCCTGCCGGTAGCCGTCGTCATCGAGTAAGTGGCCAGGGCCGGGGCGGATGGGGCAGTTACGGTACCGCTCACGGCGATATTCTTGGTTGCAGCGCCGGTGCTGGCGTTCGCAATATTGCCACTGAAGCTGCCGGCTGCCGTGCCGATTAGGCGCACGTAGATGGGAGTGCTGGCCACGGTGCCCGCGCTGGGCGTCAGGGTCAGCGTGTTGGCCCCGGTGCCGGTGTAGGTGCCCGAGGTCAGGCTGATTTCGTAGCCGGTCGGGGCGGTTACCGTCAGGTTGGCGGTCAGGTTGGTGGCGCTTACGCTATAGCTCTGCTCGGCCGATGGCGTGCCCGTGGTGGTAGCAAAAGTAAGTGCCGTGGCGGGCGTCACGGTGATAACCGGCGTGGGCGCCGTCACGGTGCCGTACACCGGCTTGTTGGCATTGGAAGCGCCCGTGCTGGTGTGCACCACGTTGAGCGGGGTGCCGCTGGTGCCATAGGTGCCCGCCGTGGCCCCGGTGAGGCGCACGTAGACTTTGGTGGCCGCTATGGTGCCGCTGCTCGGCGCGGTGGTAGCCACGGATGCGCCAAACGTGCCGGGGGTGTTAGAGCCAGCTGTTGTTTCCAGGGCCACTTCGTAGCCGCCGGGCGCGGTAGCCGTGATGGCGGCCGTTAGGTTGGTGCCGCCCACGGTGTAGCTCTGTTCGGTAGAGGGGCTGCCCGTGGTGGTGGTGAAGGAAAGTGCCGTGGTGGGCGAAACCGTGATGGTGGGCGTGGGGGCTGTTACGGTGCCGTACACCGGCTTATTTGCATCGGCCGCACCGGTGCTGGTGTGCACTATATTGGACGGGGTGCCGCTGGTGCCGTAGGTGCCGGCCGTGGTGCCGGTGAGGCGCACGTAAATGGGGGTGCTGCTCACCGTGCCGCTGGTCGGCGTCAGGGTCAGCGTGTTGGCGGCGGTACCAGTATAGGTACCCGAAGTCAGGCTGATTTCGTAGCCAGCCGGCGCGGAGACGGCGATGGCAGACGTCAGGTTGCTGCCGCTCACGTTATAGGTCTGCTCCGCCGAAGGTGTACCCGTGGTAGTGGCAAAGGAAAGTACCGTGGTAGGCGAAACCGTGATGGTGGGGGTGGTGGAAGAACCAGAAGATGTACTACTTACCGTGATTTCGTCAATACCTAATCGTGGACGGGAACCCGTAGTAGATGTGGCATTGGTATAAACCCAACGTAGCTGAACAACGGCTTGGTTTTCGGCCGCAACTGGCAATGTATAGGTATAATTTGCAGCAGCAGCAGTACCATCCGACAGATAAACACTACTCGCAGCTGTGAAATTACCCGTGGTACCTATTCGGTATTGCAGTTGAATTCCGTAGGTACGAGCTCCGCTTGCAAGGCTTCTGTCTGTCCAGGCCACCTGCACTGTGGTACGGTTAGTCGTATTAATGGCAAGGGTTAGTTCACCTACTTTAACTCCCCCTACATTGAAAAAGCTAATGCCTGAAGCGGCTTCGTTGCGAATTCCTGCAGTAGTAATGGAGTTTGCAAGCAAGGCTAAGTCGCTACCACTACCAGCTGGTACCAGGTAAGGAGCAGCATCTGTTGCAATAGGTTCAGTAGCAACTAGGTTATGTCCCTGCATACTGGCTGGATAAGTAGTAGCTGTTCCACTGGCAAATCCTGTAAAACTATAGTTACCCGCGCTGAGGTCAAAAGCAGTGGGATTCGTCTGCCCCCACCCAAGCAGGGGTAACATGAGCATCATCAGCAGCGCGAGGCTACGGGCGATACCAGAAGAAAAACAGGGTAACGGTTTTCTCATAAAAAACGGGTTATTAGGGGGTTTACCAAATCACCATGGGGTAGACACGTTGAGTGTAAAGATATTTGAGTGAACTTGGATTATGGGCATGGTTCCGTTACCAAATCTTTATATCCCACCCATAACCTATTCAGTAGCGTCCAATCGACTTTTTTATTTTTAAAGTCCGGCTTTAGGCGCTGGCAATTGGCTGATGGCAAGCCAACTCTAACCGCCGTCGGAGTTGGCTAAAGCCCGCCGCCCTCCCCTACCCCAGCAGGCACAAAAAAAGCCCTTGCGGACACAAGAGCTTTTTGAGCATTGAACAACGGGGAGGCCGCTGCTAATGGTGCCTGCCATTCCGGGACGGGGGCCTTTGCTGGGCGCTGCTGCCGGCGGGGACGAACCCGCCGGGTGGGTGGCCACGCACAGCCTGCCGGGCCGCTTAGGAATGACAGGACTTATGGGGTAACGCGGCCGGACCGGCCGGAGCCGATACAGGCCGCGGGGCACGCAGCTCAGGTCGTGGGGGGCTGAAGGAAGGGCAGTCGTGCTGGCCCAAAACGGCGGCCGGCACGGCCAGCTTCAGCAGCAGCCCAGTCAAAAAACGAAGCCTGACGACGGAGCTCATGAGTTGACGGGATAAATCACCCAGCGGGGCCGGGGGCGGGTTGAATTGATGTCTTGAAACTACTGACACGGGGCAAATGCCCAGTACCGATATCGGCCAAACCCGGCACTACATCGACCGGATGGACGTTTTTTGGGGCTGCGCTATTGGGCCACGGCGTGGGCAAAGGCGGCGTTCACGGACACGCGCCGCGGCCGGGCGGTCCGGGGAGTGGTCACCGACGCGGCAGCTACGGCCCGAATTACGTCTTCGGTGAGGGCGCACTGGCGGTGGTGCGAGTAGTGCCAGCGCGCCAGGCGGGCGCGCTCCACCCGCTCGTGGGTGGCGGCGGGCTCGGCAAACGTGCGGCGGATGGCGCGGGCGCAGGCGGCCACATCGCCGGGCAAGTGGAGCAGGCCGGTCTGGTTGTGCTCCACCAGCTCGGTGGTGCCGCCGGCGGCCGCGCCCACTACGGGCACACCCGCGGCCAGCGCCTCCAGCGTCACCATGCCGTAGGTTTCGTTTTCGGAAGCCATCAGAAAGACATCGATGGCGTGGTAGAACACGGCCGGATTGGCGCGGAAACCCCGGAAATGCACCTGGTTTTGCAGGCCCAGCCGGGCCACCTGCCGCTGCAGCTGCCGCAGGTAATCGTCGCCCTCATTGCGGGTGGGCTCGCCCATGATGACGAGGTGGGCGTCGTAGCCGTACTGCTGGCGCAGGTGGTGCAGGGCATTGATGACGAAATCCTGCCCCTTGCCGGCATCCAGCCGGCCCAGAATGCCCAGCAGGCGCACATCGTGGGGCAGGCCCAGCTCCTGGCGGGCCTCGAAGGGCGTGTGGGTGGGCGGCGCAAACTGCTCCAGCGGCAGGCCCAGCGGCACGAGGTGCAGCTTGGCCATGTCGAAGCGGGTGAGGTGGGCCACTTCGCGGGCCAAGCCGGGCAGCGGCGTCAGCCAGGCATCAACCAAGCCGAAGCGCAACGTGTGCACCGGGCTGCGCTTCGGCCGCCCCAGCTGCATGTGCTGTTGATAAATAATGCGCAGGCGGCCACCGAGCAGGGTTTTCACCAGCGTGGCCACGGGCAGGTCCTTGTTCTGCGTGACCACCAGCACGTCGATGTTGAGGCGTTCGAGCTGCTCTTTCAGGGCCCAGGCCATGAGGGGCATGGCCAGCCCCCGGCGCACGGCCAAGGTTTCGAGGGGCACAAACCAGTCTTCGGCCCACATGGCCAGCGGCGTGGCGGGCGGCGCAAAAAACGTGACGCGCCACCCGCGCTCCTGCATCCAGCCCGCAAATTTGAGGCTGTTCAGCTCCAGCCCGCCCAGGCTACTCGACAGGCAGAGCACTGCCAGCTGCGGGGCCGCCTCCCGCGCACGGGGGACGGGGCCGGGAGCGGGGCTCCCGGAAAAGGTGATTGGTAACATAGCTCAGAAAGACAGGGAGTGTGTAGGGCATCGGGGCAACGTGGTAGGGTGCGGGGTCGTACCCGGTAGGGCTTGCCCCCGCCCGTCGTTGGGCGACGGTGGATAGTAGTAGTGCGAACGGCGGGCGGGGGTAAGCCCCGCCCCTACCTCAATCAGCTCCAGCGGCTGAGGAACTGCAGGAAGGTGTCTTTGTATTGGTCGCCCACGGGGATGGTGACGGCCCCAATCTGGACGGTGAGGCGGCGCACGGCCTCAATTTTATCGAGCGCCACGATGAACGAGCGGTGGATGCGCATGAAGCGCCGGGTGGGCAGCTTCTCCTCCATCGCCTTGAGGCTCATGAGGGAGAGCAGGGCGCGGGGCGTGCTTTTGAGGTGCACTTTCACGTAGTCCTTCAAGCCCTCCACGTAAAGAATGTCGCTGAGAGCCACGCGTACCAGCTGGTATTCGGCTTTCAGGAAGAGGTATTCTTCTTCCTCGGGGCCGGTGGAAACCGGGGCGCTGGCGTGCTGCGAGGTGAGCTCGGCATAGGCGCGGGCCTTGCCGGCGGCGCGCAGGAACTCCTCGTAATTGAAGGGCTTCACCAGATAATCCAGCGCATCGACGCGGTAGCCATCGAGGGCGTACTGGCTGAAGGCGGTGGTGAAGATGACACGCGGGCCGGTGGGGCCCAGCACACGGGCCAGTTCCAGGCCATTGAGCTCCTGCATCTGAATATCCAGAAAGGCCAAATCGACGGTACCGGGATGTTCGTGCAGGTACTTGAGGGCCTCCACGGCGCTGCCGAACTTGCCCACCAGCTCCAGAAACGGGGTTTTCTGGATGAAGGACACAACCAGACCGAGGGCCAGGGGCTCGTCGTCGACGGCAATGGTTTTGAGGGGAGTCATTCGTTAGGATGTGAGGGTAGGCGGGTGTGAGGGTATGAGTGGTGAGGGTGCAAGGGTGTGAGGGTAAGTGGCAATCAACTCCTACACTCATCCTCCTACCCTAGTCCCTTCAACCCCTCCTGCCCAACTTGTAGCGTCAGGTGCACGCGGAATTCATTGGCGGGCGTGTGGTCATCCACCAGCAGGCTGAACCGGCCGGGGTACAGAAGGTCGAGGCGGCGGCGGGTGTTGGCCAGGCCGATGCCGTTGCTGCCGGCCAGGTCGGTGCTGGGCAGTGCGAGTAAGGTGTTGCGCACTTCCAGCTCCAGCACGTCGGGCGATGGCTGGGTGAGGCCGATGAATATTTTGCTGGCCTGGGTGGCGGCCACGCCGTGCTTGAAAGCGTTTTCGAGGAAGGGCAGCAGCAGCATGGGGGCCACGGGCACGTCGCGCACCGGCTCGGGGCGGTCGAAGGTGACGGTCACGCGCTCATCGAGGCGCAACTGCATGAGGGTGATGTAGTCCTGCACGAAGGCGATTTCCTGGCTCAATAAGGTGAGGCCGCCGGCAGTGTCGTACAGCACGTAGCGCATCATGCGCGAGAGCCGGTGAATGGCCACGCGGGCCTGCTCGCCATCGAGCAGCGTCAGGGCATAGATGTTGTTAAGGGTATTGAAGAAGAAGTGCGGGTTAATCTGGGCCTTGAGCACCGACAGCTCCGAACTCACGCGCTGCTGCTCCAGCGTCTGCCGAATACGGGCATCGTTTTGCCACTTCTGCACCACCGTGATGCTCGTGCTGATGCCCAGCACAAACATGGTGGTGAGCAAGCCCATGGTGTCGATGCGGAAGCTGCCCCTAGGGGTGAGCCGGGGCCGGCCGACCGCTGCCTCAAAGGCTTTGTCCATGAGGGCGGGCAGGTTCAGCGAGAGCTCCAGAAACTTGCTGAAGCTGAGCACCACTGCCGTGGTGGCTATCAGGGCCAGGATAAACCACTCGGTACGCCCGTTTAGCAGCAGGCGCGGCACCGTGAATTTGGACGTGAAGTAGAACGTGGCAATCCAGGCGGCAAACATCAGCCCCTGCTTCAGCCAGAACTGCGGCGGCATGGTGAGCCGCCCGGTGAGCGGCTGAAACAACAAAAACGTGAGCCCGAACAGCCCCCACACCAGCACATGGATGAGCGGCGTGAGGTAGCGACGGGGCGTGAGGACGGCCATAGACGAGGGAGAAATCGAAACAAACATAGCCGGTCCCCTATTCCAAAGCCGGGCCAAACCGACCACACCCCGTAATTGTATCGACGGCGGGCAGCGTTTTACCGTTGGGGAAGGAGGCGTTTGGCGGGAAGAGGCCGGCAGAGCAAGGTTCCCCTCCTTGGCAAGGCGGGGAGGTTTCCATGCTACACTTCCGCCCCCAGTCCCGACCTTTGCCCGCATGATTCGCTCGCTACTGCTGTTGCTTGTGCTGTTGTCCCCTGCTCCGGCGCCAGCTGCCCCGCCGCTTCCCGATTATTCTACCTACCCCACCTACCTCGGCCCCGAACTGGGGCTGACCTGGCGCGGCCTCCAGCCGACCCTGCGCGTGTGGGCGCCCACCGCGTCGACCCTGCACCTGCGCCTCTACGCCGCCGGCACCGGCGGCCCGGCCAAGGCTGACTTCTCCATGACCAAGGCCGAAGGCGGCACCTGGACCTATACGCTGCCAGTCGGCACCACCGGTTTCTACACGGTGCAGGCCACCATCGGGGGCAAGCAGATGGCCGAAGTGGCCGACCCCTACGCCCACGCCGTGGGGGTGAATGGCCAGCGCGGGGCCGTGTTCAACCCCATCATCGCCGAGCCGCCGGGCTGGAAAGACGACCTGCGCCCGGCCCTGAAACAGACCACCGACATCGTAATCGGCGAAGTGCACATGCGCGACCTCACCATGCACCCGCAGTCGGGCGTACGGCACAAGGGCAAGTTTCTGGGCGCGGCCCAAACGGGCACCCGAGGCCCGGACGGCGTGAGCACCGGCCTCGACCACCTCGTGGAGCTGGGCCTGACCCACGTGCACCTGCTGCCCACCAACGACTTCGCCAGCATCGACGAAGCCGCGCCCGCCAGCGCCAACCGCTACAACTGGGGCTACGACCCGCTGAACTACACCGTGCCCGAAGGCACCTATTCCACCGACGCTACCAACCCGGCCGCCCGCATCCGCGAGTTCAAGCAGCTGGTGGAAAACCTGCACGGGGCCGGCCTGCGCGTGGTGTTGGATGTGGTGTACAACCACACCGCCGACGCCCGCCGCAGCAATTTTGAGCAGCTGGTGCCCGGCTACTACTACCGCCACAACCCCGACGGCAGCCTGAGCAACGCCACCGCCTGCGGCAACGAAGTGGCCTCGGAGCGCCCGATGGTCCGCAAGCTCATCGTGGAATCCGTGTCCTACTGGGCGCAGCACTACCACGCCGACGGCTTCCGGTTCGACCTCATGGGCGTGCTCGACATCGAAACCATGCGCGCCGTGCGCGTGGCGCTGGACCAGCAGGACCACAGCATTTTCATCTACGGCGAGGGCTGGACCGCCGGCCCCTCGCCCCTGCCCGACGCCAAACGCGCCCTCAAAGGCAATATGATGAAGCTGGACCGCATTGCCGCCTTCGGCGACGAGCTGCGCGACGGCGTGAAGGGCCACTACGCCCACCAGACCGAGCCCGGCTTCGCCAGCGGCCAGCCCGGCCTGGAGGAAAGTGTGAAATTCGGCATCGTGGCCGCCACCCAGCACCCGCAAATTGATTACGCCAAGGTCAATTACTCGAAAGCCCCGTGGGCCGGCGCGCCCTCCCAGGCCATCAACTACGTGGCCTGCCACGACGACCGGGTGCTCTGGGACAAGCTCCGCGCCTCGAATCCCAACACCTCGGAAGACACGCTCATCAAGATGGATTTGCTGAGCAACACCATCGTGTTTACCTCGCAGGGCGTGCCGTTTTTGCCGGTCGGCGATGAGTTCCTGCGCACCAAGGGCGGCTCCTCCAACTCCTACAACCAGCCCGACAGCGTGAACCAGATTGACTGGGGCCGCAAGGCCAAATACGTGGGCGTGTACGAGTTTTACCGCAAGCTGCTGGCCCTGCGCCGCAACCACCCCGCCTTCCGCCTGCCCACCACCGAACTCATCCAGCAGCACCTCGAATTCCTGCCCAACATGGCCCCCGGCATCATCGCCTACCAGCTGAAGGACCACGCCGGCGGCGACGCCTGGAACACCATCACCGTCATTTTCAACGGCAACCGCTCGGCCTGGAGCGTGCCCCTGCCCCGCGACACCTACAAAGTGGTGCTGCGCGGCAACCAAATCCAGGAAGAAGGCCTCGATGTGCTCGAAGTAACCAGCGGCGTGCAGGTCCCCGGCAACTCCGCGCTGATTCTGGTGCGGTAAACGGGCCGCAGACAGTTTAATAAAAGGCCGTCATGCAGAGCGAAGCGAAGCATCTTTACCGCCACCACTAAACCTTTTTGATTGATTTAGTTTCGAGGTAAAGATGCTTCGCTGCGCTCTGCATGACAGACGGGGCCGAACCTGCATTGGCCACAGCCGCCTTGCTGATTTGAAAAAATCCGCTTTCCATTCTGAAAAAATTAATCCCCGCCCGGCCCTGCGCCCGGCGGGGATTTTTTATTATCACACTGAAAATCAATAGATAACTAAATCATACCCGTCAAATCCCCGAAACGGCATTGGTATTGGCATAAGGTGGAGGTAACCAACTAACGGCCGTAGCGGCCACCACCTCCACCCCCAATACCAACGCCATGAACGCACTTCCCTCTTTCGATTCCGCCCCCGGCCTCCCCAAGTGGCAGCAGCCGGAAAAAATTGCCGGCCGCGTGGTCCTCCTCGGACTGGTGGGCACGGCGGTGTACTTCTGGGGCAGCATCCTGCCCTTCCTCGTCGACATGGTGTTCGACACAGTGAAGCTGGGCATCGGGCTCGGCACGCTGTTCGTGCTGTTTCTGCTGGCCACCAACAAGCGGATTCACGCCGGGCTGTGGTACGCCGGGCAGCGCATCCTGCGCTCAATGGCGGGCATTTTCGTCAACACCGACCCCATCGGCATCATGGAGGACTACATCTCGAACACCGAGAAGGAGGCCCGCAAGATGGACGCCGAAGTCACCAACATCGAAGGCGCGCACGAGCTGGTGAAGCGCAAGCTATCCGCCAACGCGACCCAGATTAAGGAGTACCTGGCGCTGGCCGACTCGGCTACCCGCCAGGGCGAAAAGGACGCCGCCGAGAGCTACGCCATGCGCGCCGCCCAGATTCAGGACTACAACCAGCGCCTGCAGCCCATGGCCACCACCACGGCCAACGTGAGCCTGGTGATGCGCCAGATTCTCAAAGCCGCCCTGCGCCAGATTGACGGCAGCAAGTTCAAGGTCAACCTCTTAAAAGACGAGTACGCTCTGGTAAAACGCACCAGCTCAGGCATGCGCGCGGCGATGAACATCCTGCGCGGCGACCCCGACAAGAAGTACTTCTTCGACCTGGCCACCGACCGCGTGGCCGAGGACATGGCCCAGCAGTTGGGCCAAATCAAGCAGGCCATGCGCTACTCGCAGGAGTTCGTCAAGGAGATGGACATCCAGAACGGGGTGATGAGCGAGAAAGGCCAGCGCCTGCTCGACCAGTACCAGAAAGGCGAATTCAACGCCGTGCTCAACGAAAAACCGCAAGCCCCCCAGTCACTTACCGCCACTAAAAAAGCCGCCGATGATGCCTATTCTAGCCTGCTTGATTAGCTTTTTGCTGGCCTGCGGCCTGATAGGCCTGCTGGGCCAGCCAGCGGAATCCTCTTCCCTGAACCGTCATGCTGAGCACAGCCGAAGCATTTCTACCTCAGTAGCAATCCAATCGGCAAAACGAAGCGGCAGCGATGCTTCGACTGCGCTACGCTTCGCTCAGCATGACAAAACGCTGGCCGCTAACGCTGCAGTCAGCCGCTAATCAACCCAACCAAAACCGAAAAAACCTAGCGCCCAAAACGGGCGCCTCACCCCTCTTTTGACCATACTAAAATGACTACCCGCGGTAAATTCATCATTGGCCTCCTCCTCGTGGGCCTCCTGTACTTCGGCATCAACAAGCTGGTTTCCAGCGGTGCCGTCTTTAAAAAAGCTGACACGCAGTCGGTGCTTTTGAACTCGATTGAGCTGCCCACGGCCACCGGCGGCAGCCGGGCCAACATCGTGGTGCCGCTGGCCCCCATGCCCGGCACCGCCCCGGCCGACAAGGGCACGCCCCTCACCTGGGAGGTGATGGCCTGGAACAGCCAGATGGCCGGCATGCTGGCCAACGGCGGCCCCCGCTCCACAATGGGCTCGGCGGCTGCCGCCAACGGCCTGGACATGCAGATTGTGCGCCAGGACGACGTGAGCAAGATGCAGGCCGACCTGGTAAAAAACGCCCTCGACCTGCAAAACAACCCCGCCACGCCGGGCCTGATTGTGAGCATCATGGGCGACGGCCTGCCCGGCTTCTCGGCCGTGCAAACGGAGCTGAAGAAGGCCGGCACCCAGCTGCAAATCATCCCCTACTCGGTGGGTAAATCCTTTGGCGAAGACAAGCTGATGGGCCCGAAAGAATGGCTCGACAACCCCAAAACCGCCCTGGGCAAAACCATTGCCTGCTACCTGCGCGACGGCGACCAGAACATCGCCCTGAAATGGTGCGCCGACAACGGCCTGAAAGTGAACCCTGACGAAACCACCTACGACCCCGAAGCCGTGAACTTCATGGCTGCCTCCGACTTCCTGGTAGCCGCTGAGAAGTACATCCTCGGCAAGCCGGAAGCCCGCACCAAAGTGGTGAACGGCAAAAACACCGGCGTGAAAGTAGACGTGGTGGCCGACGCCGTGGCCACCTGGACGCCCGGCGACGTGAACATTGCCAAGCAGCGCGGCGGCCTCGTCAACATCGTGAGCACCAAAGACTACTCGAACCAGATGCCCAACATCATGGTGACCACCAAGCGCTGGTACGACGCCCACCCCAAGGAAGTGCTGGGCCTGATGACGGCCTTAGCCGTAGCCGGCGACCAGGTGAAAAGCCACCCCGAAGCCCTGGCCCGCGCCGCCGACATTGAAGCCACCGTGTACGGCGACCAGGACAAGCCCGGCGCGTACTGGCTGAAGTACTACAAAGGCGTGAGCGAAGCCGACCGCAACGGCAACGTGGTGGAGCTGGGCGGCAGCAAAGCCTTCAACTTCAGCGACAACCTGAACCTGTTCGGCCTCGACGAAGGCGGCACCAACATCTACGCCGCCGTGTACAAAACCTTCGGCGACGTGCAGAGCAAGCTCTACCCCAAAGAATTACCCAGCTACGTGCCGCTCGATGAAATGCTGGACCTCACGCCGCTAAAGAACCTGCAGCAGCAATACAAAGGCAAAGCCGTGGCCCCGGCCGAAACCCAGCAGTTTACCGCCGGCGACGAAATCCGCCAGAGTGTGAGCAAGCGCGCCTGGAACATCGAGTTCAACTCGGGCCAGAGCAGCTTTACCCCGGCCGCTGAGCACGACCTCAACCAACTCTTCAACGACCTCGTGGTGGCTGGCCGCCTGAAAGTGGCCGTGCACGGCCACACCGACAACTCCGGCGACCCCGGCCGCAACCAGCAACTCTCGGAAGACCGTGCCATGGCCGTGCAACATTGGCTCGAAACCAAGAGCCACAGCGCCTTCCCCGACGGCCGCGTGCAGGTGTACGCCCACGGCGCCACCGAGCCTATAGCCAGCAACACCACGCCCGACGGCAAAGCCAAAAACCGCCGCGTGGAAGTAGTACTGGGCAATTAATTCCCGCCTGTCATTGCGAGTGGAGCGAAGCGAAACGCGGCAACCGAAGGTCAGCGAAGCTAATCCGTCCTCTCAACCGCGACCAGCCCTGAGGAGTGACACTGCTTTTCAACCAAATAGAAAGGCTTCATCAAATCAGAAAGCTGGTCGCTGAGAACAGGACGGATTGCTTCGGCTGCGCCTCGCAATGACAAAAAACTTACAGCCATGAAATCCTTATTCGCCCCCAACGCCCAGCCCGCCCGCCTCGTGTTCACCACGATGGTCATCGGGCAAGCTTCAGTTCTGCTGCTGCTGTGGCTGTTTTATCCCATGCGGCTCTTCCCCAGCCTGGGCGAAGTCGTCCGCTCGCTCGGCGACCTCATCACCACGCAGGGCCTGATTCAGGAACTGTGGGCCAGCATGACCACGGCCATCGAAGCCCTGGCCGTAGCCACGGTACTGGCGCTGCTCATCTCCTATCTCACGGCGCTGCCCTTCTTCCGGCCCATCGCCTACGCGGCCTCCAAAATGCGCTACCTCACCCTCACCGGCCTCACCTTCTTCATGGCCCTGATGGTGAGCTCCGGCCACCAGGTGAAACTCTCGGTGCTCATCTTCGGCGCTACCGTGTACCTGGTCACGGGCATGACGAGCGTGATTCTGACCACCACGCAGGAGGAAATGGACCACGCCCGCACCCTAGGCATGAGCGAGTGGCGCAGCTTCTACGAAGTGGTGGTACTGGGCAAGCTCGATGAAATGCTTGAAGTCGTGCGCCAGAACTTCGCCATCATCTGGACGATGATTACGCTGGTGGAAACGCTCTACCAGTCCGAAGGCGGCATCGGCCTGCTGCTCTACAAGCAGAATCGGTATTTGCACCTGGATGGGGTGCTGGCCATTCAGCTGGTGATTTTGGCAACCGGGGCGGCGCAGGACTATGTGTTTGTGCTGCTGCGGCGGGTGTTTTTCCCTTACTCGGCGCTGGCCACCAGCCGATAAATCGTCTGTCATTGCGAGCGAAGCGCGGCAATGACAGACGGCCTGCATCAACCCTACCAACCCCACATCCCCGCCATGACTGCCCACACCTACGCCTACAAAGCCCCCATCCTCACCCTGGAGAATGTCTCCATGTCCTTCCACGGCGAGCAAGTTCTGCGAAACATCAACGCCCAGGTCCTCGACGTGACGCGCCCCAACATGCAGCAGGGCCAGGTCGTGGGCTTCTACGGCCGCTCGGGCATCGGCAAGTCGGTACTGTGCCGCATCATGGCGGGCCTCATTGCCCCCGGCACCGGCACCGTGGAAGTGGGCCTCGCCCAGCAGCCCGTCACGCCCGGCATGGTGGGCTTCGTGCAGCAGCGCTACCCCCTCTTCGACCACCGCACCCTGCACGACAACCTGCTGGTGGCCGCCCAGCGCAAGCACGCCCCCGCCGACGCCCGCCAGCACGTCGACGCCTACCTCGAACGCTTCGGCCTGGCCCCGCACCGGCGCAAGTACCCAGCCCTGCTCTCGGGCGGGCAGCGCCAGCGGGCGGCCATTGCCCAGCAGCTGCTTTGCTCCGACCACCTCATCCTGCTCGATGAGCCCTTCTCCGGCCTCGACGTGGCCATGATTGACGAAGTGAAACGAATAATAGTCGAAGTCACCACCATGGACGAGCTGAACACCGTCATCATCGTCTCGCACGACATCGTGACCACCACCGCCCTGGCCGACCGCCTCTGGCTGCTCGGCTACGAGCACGACGCGGCCGGGGCCCTCGTGCCGGGCGCCACTATCAGCCCCCAGCACCAATACAACCTGGCCGAAATGGGCCTCGCCTGGCACGAAAACGTCGAAGCCGAACCCGAATTCGCCCAGTTCGTCGAGCACATCAAGAATGAGATTCGGGGGAGTTAATAATCCCACTTAAGGTATTTACCCTTCAACGCTTGGTCAGCGGCGTGCTTTAAACTGGTGTCTTTAATTAATTGGCATTCCAAAAGAAACTCGTGTGTTAATGACTTCTTCCAGCCACTACTAGCAGCTGCAACCCAGTACCTAAGTCCAGATTTATCGCCGGGATATCCTCGCACACCATCTATAAATTCCGGTTGTCTCGCTACGGCAATAATGTCTTGAATTGTCTCATCATCAGGAACGAGTTTTAGCAAAGCAATTGCCCGTAACGCACCATCTATAAACATTGGATTTTGCGTTTTTAAAACCTCGGCCCAAACTTCTGAAAGAGGTTTTTCTAGGATGGACAACCGCACAATTGCATCGCCAAGCCCCAAATAAGTCATTGTCGCATCAAAGTCTTGATGTGTTAATTCCCACAAAAAAGGTAGTGCTGGCAGGTATTTAACCACGCCCAAAGCCGCAATTATATGATACCGGGCGGACCAAGTCCGTTTGTCTTTAATCTCTTTTTTCAACGCCTCCAATAGTATTTCCCCAGATTCGGGTAAGCCTAGTTTACGAAGCCGCTTTGCTCCTGACTCTCTTTTAAGAGCTATTGAGTTGTGTAATAATTCGACAGCTTCAGCAAGCTTCAAAGCAACTTCAGACATAAAGCGAATGGAATAATTGACGTCATCAAAACTAGGCATAACAACGCGTTACACTTTGTCAAAACTGCTTTTTATTGCTGACTTGCCGCAGTCTGGCGTTCTTTGAGTGCCCAATTCATCCTTTCCAAAGCTCAATAATGCCTACCGGTACCCTGCTCATCATCGACGACGAAGCGCGCTTGCGCCAGCTGCTGGCCCAGGTGCTGGAGCTGGAAGGCTACACCGTGCTGCAAGCCCCCGACGCCCACCGCGGCCTCGAGCTGCTCCAGCAACACGCCGCCGACATCCTGCTCGTGCTCTCCGACGTGAAGCTGCCCGACGCCAACGGCGTCGACCTGCTGCCCCGCTTCAAAGCCGCCGCCCCCGATGCCGAAGTGGTACTGCTCACCGCCTTCGGCACCATCCCCGACGGCGTGAAGGCCATGAAGCTCGGCGCGTTCGACTACCTCACCAAGGGCGATTTTGAGCAGCAGCTGGTGGTCGTCGTCGACCGCGCCGCCGAAAAAGCCCGCCTCCGCCAGCGCGTCACGGAGCTGGAGCGCCGCGTGGGCCAGCAGTACCGCTTCGAGTCCATGATTGGCGACTCGCCCGAGCTACGGCGCGTGCAGCAGCTGGCCCGCCAGGTGGCGCCCACCGACAGCACCGTGCTGCTCGAAGGCCCCACCGGCAGCGGCAAGGAGCTGTTTGCCCAGGCCATTCACGAGGCCAGCGGGCGCAAGGGCAAGGCCTTCGTGGCCGTCAATTGCAGCGCCTTCCCCAAAGATTTGCTCGAATCCGAGCTGTTTGGCTACAAGAAAGGGGCCTTCACCGGCGCGCTGGCCGACAAGAAGGGCCTGCTGGAAGAAGCCAACGGCGGCACCCTGTTTCTGGACGAAATCGGCGAGCTGGAGCTCAACGTGCAGGCCAAGTTCCTGCGCGTGCTCGAAAGCCAAAGCTTCACCAAGCTCGGCGACACCAAGCCCACCAAGGTCAACATTCGCCTGGTGGCCGCCACCAACCGCAACCTCAAGCAGGAAGCCGCCGAAGGCCGCTTCCGCCCCGATTTATACTACCGCCTCTCGGTCTTCACTATCCTCGTCCCCAGCCTCAAAGACCGGCCCGCCGACGTGCCGCCGCTGGCCCAGCACTTTCTGCAATACTTCGCCGCCCGCCTCAGCAAGCGCCTCCCCGGCCTCGCGCCGGAAGCATTGGCCATGCTGCAGCGCTACCCCTGGCCCGGCAATGTGCGCGAGCTGAAAAACGTGCTCGAACGCGCCGCCATCCTCGCCCCGAACGGCGAGTTGCTTTCGGCTGATTACCTGCCCGATGAGTTCCACGCCCTGGGCCGCCCCGCCCGGCCCGGCGCCGATGCGGCTGATGAAAGCCTGCGGGCGCTGGAAGCCCGCCACATCGGCAAACTGATGGGCGAGCTGGAAGGCAACAAGCCCGAAGTAGCCAAGCGGCTAGGCATCGGGTTGACGACGCTGTACCGGAAACTACAAGAGTACGGGCTGGAGGCGTAGCGCGGACTCTGCGCGCCCGCGCTTGAACCGCTCTGAATTTCCAGTACCGGCGCGGACTCGCAGAAGTCCCCGCTACGTGGAACGGGCGTGGGTCAGGTCCAATATCAACTGGCAGAGGGCATTTTCCTCGTAGGGCTTGATGAGGCAGGCATTCATGCCGGCGGCCAGGTAGGTGGCGCGGTCACCGGCGAAGGCATTGGCGGTGAGGGCGATGATGGGGATGCGGGCGCGGGCGGCATCGGAGTGACGCCGAATTGCCTGGGTGACTTCGACCCCGCTCAGGCCCGGCATCCGGATGTCGAGCAGGGCCACGTCGAAGGGCTGCGCTTGCAGCGCCGCCAGGGCGTCGGGGCCGTTGGCCACGGCCTGCACCTGCACACCCCAGTGTTCAAGCACGGCCACGGCAATCTGCTGGCTCACCAGGTTGTCTTCGGCCAGCAGCACCCGCAGGCCGCGCAGGGCTTCGCAGGAAGCATTGGGGGGCGCGGGTGCCAGCAGCGGAGCCGGTTCCGGGGCGCGGGGCAGCACCAGCTGAAACGAGAACGTAGTGCCCGCGCCGGGGGTACTGCACAGGGACAGCGTCCCGCCCATCTGCTCCACCAGCTGCTGGCTGATGGCCAGCCCCAGCCCCGTGCCGCCAAAGCGCAGGCTGGTTTCGGCACTGGCCTGGCTGAAGGCGTCGAAGATGTGCGCTTGTTCCCCGGGAGCGATGCCGATGCCGGTATCTTCCACCCAAAAGCGCAGCACGAGCTCCTGCGGCGTGTCGCGCCGCACCTCGGCCCCCAGCCGAACGTGGCCCTGCTCGGTGAACTTGATGGCGTTCGAGAGCAGATTGAGCAGCACCTGGTGCAGGCGGTAAGCATCGCCCACCACCCGGGGCAGCGCCGTGGGCGACTCTACGCGCAGGGTCAGGCCTTTTTGCTCGGCCAGGGTGGCCACCATCTGGCCGGCGCCCTGCATGGTCACGGCCACATCGAAAGGGCCGTGGTTGAGCTCCAGGTGGCGGGTGGTGATTTTGGCCATGTCCAGCACGTCGTTCACCAGGGCCAGCAAGTGCTGGCCGGCCTCCTGCATGGCGCTCAGGTAGTCGAGCTGCGGCGCGGTCAGGTCCGTTTTGCGCAGCAGGGCCGCCATGCCCAGCACACCGTTGAGGGGCGTGCGGATTTCGTGGCTCATGCGGGCCAGGAAGGCTTCTTTGGCACGGGCATTCTCTTCGGCTTCCTGCTTGGCTTGCTGCAGGGCGCGCTGGGCCAGCACGCCGGGCGTCACGTCGTAGCCCGAGGCCACCACGTAGGGCGGGTAGCCCTCCTGCGTCACTTTATAGGTGTAGTAATTAAGGTAGCGCCGTTCGCCCGCCTTGTTGAGGACGCTTATCACGCGGGGTTGCGGCAGGCTGGCTTCGTCGCCGTCCAGGTAAGCTTGCAAGGTGGCCAGGTGCTCGGGCGGCAGCACTTCGCGCAGGTCGCGCCCCACCAGCTGGGCCGCCGGCACGCCCATCAGCTGCTCAATGGCCGGGTTCACGGTGAGGAGTATGCCGTCGAGGTCGTGGGTGCAAATCAGGGCCTGGGAGTAGTATACCAGGTCGTGGTACTGCTTTTCGCGGCGCTCCAGCTCGTGCCGGGCCTGCTTCACGGCCGTGATGTCGGTGCTCACGGTGAGGATGGCGGCCTGCCCGTCGGCGCGGAGCATGGGCCGCTTGTGCACCTGAAAATACCGGGTTTCGCCGGAAGTCAGCGTGAAGGGCAGCTCCTGGGTTTGCGCCTGCCGGGAGGTGCGCACCTGGTCGTTGAGCTGCTGCACCAGGCGTATTTCCTCCTGCACGGCCGCGCTTGCGCCCACCTGCTGCCAGTGCAGGCTGTGCGCATTCATAGCCGTGTAGGCATGGTTGGAGAAAGAAACGTGGCCGTCGGGGTCGACCACGTACACCACGTTGGGCAGGGCATCGAGAATCTGCCGAATGAAGTCCTGCTGCTCCTGCAGCATGGCCTGCACCTCGTGCTGCAGCTTTTCGGCCGTGTAGCGGGCCGTGATATCGATGCCCGAGCCCACCACCAGGCGCAGCGCCCCATCGGCCCCGAACACGGGCCGCAGGTGGCGCAGCATCAGCTGCGGACGCTGGTGGCGGTCGGTGCGCATTTCCTCCCAGGTCACGTCCTGGCCGGTGCGCACGGCCAGGTCGAAATACTGGTTGCGCTGCTGGTCCAGGCCGGTGGGGTGCTGCTGCTGGCGCAGCGCGAAATACTCGTCATTGGTGAGGCCGATGATTTGCCGGCGCACGGCCGCGTCCGACACCGACGACGGATTGACGAACAAAAAGCGGTGGCCGGCATCGAACACGGCCACATCCACGGGCAGCAGGTTCAGAATGGACTCGTAGAACTCCTGCTGGCGGACTATTTCCTGCTCGGCCCGTTTGCTGGCCGTAATGTCGGTGCCCGAGCCAATGACGAGCAGCGTGCCATCGTGGTTCCGCGCGGGCCGGTAGCTGCGCTGTAAATACTGCGGCCCCGGGTAGATTTCCTCCCAGGTCACCTCGGCCCAGGTGCTCAGCGCCTCGGCAAAAGCAGCCGTCCGCTGCGCAATAATGGCTTCCGGGCGCCGACGGCGCACACTGGCGGCCTCGCTGGTCTGGCCCAGCATCCAGGCGCGGATGGCGGGGTCGGGTTCCACCACCGGATTCACGAACAGGTAGCGATGCTGGGCATCAAACACGGCCACGGCCGTAGGCACTTGCTCCAGAATGCTTTCGTAGAAGGTGCGCTGCTCGGCCAGCTGCCGCTCGGCCAGCTGCCGCGCCGTGATGTTGGTGAGGTACAGCGTGACCGATTCCTGGCCCGGCACGGCCACGGCGGTGCACAGGTAGTGCTGCCCGTCTACCAGCAATTCCTGCTGCTGGTGCTCGGGGGCACGCAGGGCCGCCTGCACCAGCGCGTGCAGGCGGCCCTGCGCGCTGGCCGCCAGGGCTTGCAGCAGGGGCTGGGCGGCAGGGTTGGCATAAATCACTTCGCCCGTGGCCGTCAGGCGCAGAATGGGGTTCGGGTTTTGCTGCGGAATGAAGGAAAGCGCCCGAATCTCGTCGTCGCGCTGATGGCGCTCGGTCACGTCGCGGCAGCAAATCAGGCGGCCGGCGCGCACGGTGTCCAGCACCAGATAGTCGAACTCCACTACCCGCCCATCGGCCAACCGAAATTCCTCTTGAAGGGTGGTTTTCCCGGCCGCCTTTGCGGCGTGGACCCACGCCGCAAAGGCGGCCGGGTCGGCAAATGCGTTGTCGATAAACACGGCCGAGCGCGGAATCGGCGGCCCGCCTTCCAACGGCCCGGCCACCGGCGGCAGGCCAAACAGGTCCCAGAACTGCTGATTCACAAACTGAATCTGGCCCTGATAATCGACCAGCACCAGGCCAGCCGGCAGGTGCTGCACCAGCGCCGTGAGCTGGGTATAGTGGCGCTGGGCGCCGACGGCGGCGGCGGCCAACTGCCCTTCGAGGGCGACAACCTGGGCGTGCGCCACGGCTAGGGCGGCTTCGGCCTGTTCGCGGCGGGCGCGTTCGGCGGCCACTAGCGCGGCCCAATCAGCATCAGAGCGAGAAGCGGCGGGCATGGGCAGAGGGGAATGATAGCAGAAGGCTTGGGCTGCTAGCGGTAGCAGCAACTCCGGAGGCGGCAGCCCAAGATACGGACGGGCTTTCGGCAAACAAGGCCGCCCGATTCTGGCCCGGCCGGGGCCGCATCGATTCGGTTTTTAAGCGTTTGTCGTTCTGAGCATAGCGAACGACCTTCCCGCGTCCGCTTACTTTGCTTTGTCATGTCGCTCAAACTCAAAATCCGCCTCAGCGTCTTCCTGCTGCTGGTGCTCCTGCTGGGGCTGGGCGGCTACGCTTTCCTCACCATCCGCTACCTCGAAAACGGCGCGCACGGCATCGAGCAGGCCGATTTCAATACTGCCCGCTTCGCGGTGCTGGCGTTTCTGGTGGCGGGCACGGCGGTGGGCGTCACCATGATGGTGCGGCTGCCGCGCATTGTGGTGCGCCCGCTGCACCGCCTCACCGCCGACATGGAGCGCGTGGCCGGCCCCGGCCCCGCCACCCGCGTGGCCGTGGGCAAGCGCGACGAAGTGGGCACCGTAGCCGCCGCCGTGAACCTGGTGCTGAGCCAAGCCCAGGACGAGCGTCGCGCCACCCTGGCCGAGCTCTTCACCGAGCGCAACCGCATGGAAAGCCTCGTGCGCAGCCTCGACGAGGGCTTGCTGCTGCTCGACGAGCACGGCACCATCGTGCTGGCCAACCCCGTGGCCTGCGACCTGCTGGGCCTGCCCCAGGCCGAGCTGCTGGGCAAATCGGCGCAAGCCGTGGCCGCCACCAACGAGCTGTTGCGCGACTTACTGGTGCCCCTGGCCGAATCCAACCTGGCCGGCGACGCCGTGCCCGACCCCGTGTTCACGTTTCCGCACAAGGGCGAGGCGCCGCACTACCAGCTCAGCATCAGCCCCATCGAAATGGCGGCCGGGCCGGGCGGCAAAACGGTGTCGGGCGGCTACATTTTCTGCCTGCGCAACGTGTCCGATTTCAAGAAGCTCGACGAGGTGAAGTCGACTTTCCTTGCCACCATCTCGCATGAGCTCAAGACGCCGCTGGCCAGCATCAAGCTCAGCCTGATGCTGTTGCAGAACCCCCGCACCACCGATGCCGAGCGCCAGACGCTGGCCACCGGCATCGGCGAGGAAACCCAGCGCCTGCTCAACATGGTGGGCCAGCTCATCGAAGTCTCGCGCCTCGACGCGGGCGCGGGCATCAAGCTCAACATGCAGCCCATGCACCTGGCCGACGTTATTCGCTACGCCACCCAGACGGTGCACCCGCAGCTGCACGACAAGCAAATCCAGCTCGACCTCCAGCTGCCCGAAACCCTGCCCGCCGTGCACGGTGACGTGGAAAAAACTACTTGGGTGCTCATCAACCTGCTGTCCAACGCCATTCGGTATTCTCCGGCCGCGGCCCCGCTCGTCATCCGGGCCATGCGGTGGGGCGAGATGGTGCGCGTGAGCGTGGAAGACCGCGGCCCCGGCATTCCGGCCGAGTTTCACAAGCGCATTTTCCAGCGCTTTGCGGGCGTGCCGGGCCAAGGCGGCCACGGCAGCTCGGGGCTGGGCCTTAGCATCTCACGCGAGTTTATCGGGGCGCAGGGCGGGCAGCTATGGGTGGAAAGCCAGCCCGCGGCGGGCAGCCGGTTCCTGTTTACGCTGCCGGTGGCGGTCTAAATCCGCACAAAAAAAGTATTAGATGCGGCTCGGGAAGTACAAGAACGCACTGGGAAATTTATCGCGCCCGCCCGGGAAACAGTTTTTGGCTTTGTAGCTGCAAGAAGCACGGCTTTCGGCAGAATTCCAACCCCTGCTGGCGATGCCGGATAATTATTGGCTATCAGCATATTGAGCAGAAGGCCGGTTGTTTGCCGCCACCATGCGTAAACCCAACCGCACCGGCGGCTTCATGCTGCCTTTCCTCCTTCGAATTATATGTTGACCCCCGCCCCCAAATTCACCGTTGAGCGCCTCACCTTCGCCACGCTGACCGAACTGCCGAACACCTGGCAAAACACAGATTATAAGGCCTTGTTGGTCATGATGAACTATGACAATCCGGACGCCATCAGCGAAGCCGAATTGAAAGAAATGTGCCTCATGTCTTTCACCGATTTGGAGCCGCGCGAGGCGGCCGAAGTGGTGCTGGGCTATTTGTATCCCGAAGAGTTGAATGCCGGCCAGATTGAAAACCTGGCCCACCAGATGCTCACCGAAAAGCTCTGGGAAGAAAACCCCGAGCTGCCGCTGCACAAGGGCTTTTACCAGGCCACCCAGCTGCTGCACGATGCCTACAACGGCACCTTCCCGGCCACCAAGGCCGTGGAATTCCAGGTGAAGTGCACTGCCGAAAACCCGGCCGACCTGGCCGTATTTGCCGAGGAGCCGGCCGCGCCGCTGCTGCGCCTGCTTGCCCCCGGCCTGCCAGGTAACGCATTGATAAACCGCCTATTTTCGTCACAGCTGGAAGGCGATAAATTCGAGGAAGCCAAGTCGATGCTGTGGCAATTGACCGTGAAGGAAAAAACCGAAAATTCCATCACCTTCGACGTGGTGAGCTCGGCCTACTGGCTGGAAGACTTCAAATACGCCGACACCTACGAAGCCACCACCCACGCCGATGCCGTGGTGACGACCGAAGAGTAAACGCCCCGTTTTTCGGGCCAGGCCAGCATACGCGGAAGCAACTTTCGCGTATGCTGGCCTACTTTGGCACCTTAGCTCGCGGCGGCCCCGCCACGCACCCGGCATTCTATGAGATTTTTTACCCTGCGACGAGTATTGGCACTGGTGCTGCTGCTGGCCGTACTGGGCGCGGGGACGGCCGTCTGGCTGTTGGGGAGTGAATACGGCCGCCGAGTGGTGGCCCAAAAAGTACGGCAGGGCCTGACGCAGAATTCGGAGCTGGTGCTGGCGCCGTTTCGGGTCGAGATGTCGCCCTGGCGCGATTTTCCGCACCTCACGGCCTCCATCCAGCACCTGGCCCTCACGGATACTTCGTTTCAGAAATCGGTGCCGGTGCTCAGCATCGGCCGGGTCGATTTGCGGGTCGAGCTGCTGAGTTTGCTGCGCGGCCGGGTCGAGGTGGCGCGCGTCGAAATAGATGATGTAGATTTTCAGGAGCGGGTCGATTCGCTGGGCCGCGCCTGGGGCCTGCGCGGCAAGCGCCGCAAGGGCACCGGCAATACCCCCAAGCTCAACCTGAAGCTGGACGAGCTGGTGGTGAACAACTTCCATTTTAGCTCACACAACGGCTATTCGCGCGGGGCCTTTGGGGTGCAGGTGCGGCAGGCCCAACTAAAGGGGCGGCTGCGGGGCGGCGTGCTGCGCGTGGCCGGCACCCTTGAGGGCGAATTGAGCTACCTGCGCACCCGCGCCGGCACCCTGTTCGAGCGCGAGCCAGTCACGGCCTGGGTGAACTACAAATACACGTTCGAGAACCGCCAGGGCCTGATTTACAGCACCCGCGCCACCCTCAACGGCGACACCATCCGGGTGAGCGGCACCCACACCGTGGCCGCCGACCAGCCCGCCGGCACCATGATGGCGCTGCGCTTCGTGGGCAACCAACCCCTCGTGGACGTGCTGCACGCTGCCCTCCCGCCCCGTCTGGAGCCCTACTTAGCTGGCACCACCAGCCCCAGCAAGGCCCACATTCACTACACCATCACGGGCCTGAGCGGGCCGAAAGTGACGCCGCGCAACGTGCTCACCTTCGGCCTGCGCGGGGCCAGCCTGCAATGGCCCGAGCCCGCCCGCCACATCCGGCGCTGGGATTTGGTGGGCACGTATGACAACGGCCCCCAGCACAACATCCGCTCCACGGTGCTCACGCTGCGCCGCTGCCGGGTGTATTCGGCTGCTGGCCAGCTCGACGTGGCCCTCACGCTCCGCAACTTCCGCCGTCCCTTCCTGGACGGCCACTTCCGGGGCCGCACCGAACTGACCGAGCTGGCCGCCCTGCTGGCTTCCAACCGCTGGCAGGCCCGGGGCGGCACCGCCGACCTCGACGTGCACCTGCGCGGCCTGCTGCCGCCCCGCGCCGACCGCCCCGCCCCCAAAACGCCCCAGCGGCCGATGTCGCTGCGCGGCACGGTCACGCTGCACCGGGCCTCGCTGGTGCTGCCGGCGCGCGGGGCAGATATCTCGGAGCTGGACGTGCAGGTGGGCCTGCGCGACAGCCTCTGGCACCTGGCCAATGCTTCCGGGGTACTTAATAAGATGCGGTTCAAGGCCTCGGCCACCACCGTCGATTTGCTGGGCTACCTCAATGGCCAGCTGCCCAAGGCCAGCATTAGCGGCCAGTTTGCGGTGGATGAGCTGCGGGTACCCCAGCTGCGGGCACTCATGCAACCCGTGCCCCGGGCCATCGGCCCGGGCTTTGCGCCGACCAGTCTGCCTAAGGCCAAACGCCCCCGCACGGCCCGCGACAAGGCCCAGCTGGCCGCCACCCTGGGCAGCGCCCTCATTCCGCCGGGCCTGCTGCTCGATGTGAGCCTGCGCTGCCAGCGCCTGCTCCTGGCCACCGACACGCTGAGCAACCTGGCCGTGACCATCCACCACGACGGGCAGCGCGTGCAGCTCGAACACCTGGCCGGCCGGGTGTGGGGCGGCGACGTGCGCGGCGACCTGCAGTGGCCCACCGACCCCGACAACCACGTAGCCCCAGTGCAATACCATGTAGGCGTGCACTTTGCAACCATCAACTACCAGCAACTTCTGGCGCGCCTCAACCGCCCTGCCCCCGAGGCGGCCCGGCCCGTTCGCGCCCGGCGCCGCAAGGCCGGCGGTGCCAGCCCGGCCCTGCACGACTTACTGCTATCGGCCAACGGCCAGCTTACCGTAGAAATTGACCGCGTGGACCTGCCCGAAGACGAAACCATGCGCCGCGTGAGTATGCAGCTCGAAAAAAGCGGCCCCACCCTGCGCATGCCCTACCTGCGCTTCCTCACGCCGGAGGGCGGCCACGGCGAAGCCTCGGGCACGGCCCAGGTAGAGGGCCTGCACCTGACCGCCGCCGATGCCGACCTGACCCTGCGCTACGGCACCCTCGACGTACAGCGCCTGCTGGGCCTCATCGCCAGCCTCACCGCACACCCCGACACAGTGCCCACCGCCCGCACCCTGGCCCGGGCCGAACGCCGGGCCGAACGCCGCGCCCAACGGCGGTTGCTGCCCGGTAATCAATCCCTGTTTTCCAACGGGGTGCTGAGCGCCGTGCTGCGCGTGGAGGCTGATAACGTGCACTATGGCCCGCTGCGCGGCGGCCGGTTTCGGTTGGTTTCGCACCTGCTCGATGGCGAGGCCCGGCTCGATAACTGCTCGTTCGATGGCTTGCAGGGCCACCTCAGCCTGAGCGGCTACATGCGCAGCACCGCCAACCGCGCCCACCACCCCACGCAGCTACAGGTACGGCTGGAAGACATTGAGTTACCCGCTCTATTTTCCACCGCTACCAGTATGGGCCTGAACGTGTTGGGTGGCGACAATATAAAAGGCAGCCTGCGGGGCGTGGCCGATATCCGCACCGACCTCGGCCCTGCCTTTCTGCCCGGCCTGGCCCAAACCGCCGGCTACCTCAAAACCGATGTCCGCGACCTGGAGCTCATCAATGTGGAAGCTTTGATGGAGGCCTTGAAATTCATGAAAGCCGAGCGCACCGGCCATCTGTATTTTGAGCCCGTGCGGGCCGAATTTGTGCTGGCGCAGGGCCAGATTATCATCCCCGGCCTGCACCTGAATAGTAATTTGAGTAACCTCGAAGTGAGCGGGCACTACGGGCTGGACGGGGCCACCAACCTCTTCATCGGCCTCAAGCCCCTGCAAGCCCTGTTTGGCAACAACGACAAGCGCGTGGAGCGCATCCAGAACGGCGAAACGGTAAGCAAATCCACCGGCAAGCTCACCTACGTGAACATGCGCCGCACGGCCCCCGGCGAGAAATACAAGGTCCGCCTGTTTCAGCGCGATGAGCACCGCGACGCCATGACCCGCCTGCAGGAACAGTACCGCGGCTTCCTCCGCACCCAGCGCCTCGACACCACGGTGCGGATGCTGCGGTAAAGTCACGCCGCTGCGCTCTGCATCACGTTATTTGCCCTGCGCTCAACTTCTACGCCTCTTCCCACCATGCCTCGCCTGCTCCTCGCCGTCCTCCTGCTTGCCGCCACGCCCGCCGCCCAGGCCCAAACTTCGCCCCGCGCCCAGGATTCCGCCTTTGTTAAGGCAAACTACACCAAGCTCGACCGGCAGATTACCATGCGCGACGGCGTGAAGCTCTACACCGTCATTTACGTGCCGAAAGATGCCTCCACGGCCACGCCTTACCCTTTTCTGATGACGCGCACGCCGTACTCGGCCGGGCCGTACGGGGAAAGCAAGTACCGGCTGCGCGGCCCTGGTCCCAGCCGGGAACTGTCGGCGGAGAAGTACATTTTCGTGTATCAGGACGTGCGGGGGCGGTACATGAGCGAGGGCCAGTTTGAGGAAATGACCCCGGCTCTGACGACGGGCGCGAAGGCCAGCGGGAATAAATCTGCCCCCCACGACGAAAGCACCGACACCTACGACACCATTGAGTGGCTGCTCAAAAACGTGCCCGGCAACAACGGGCGCGTGGGGATGATGGGCATCAGCTACCCCGGCTTCTACGCCTCGGCGGCGCTGCCCAACGCCCACCCGGCCCTGAAAGCGGTGTCGCCCCAGGCCCCGGTTACGGACGAGTTTATTGGCGACGATGCCCGGCACAAGGGCGCGTTTTTCCTGCTCGACAACTTTGAGTTCACCAACTACTTCGACGTGCCGCGCCCTAAGCCGGTGGCGAATTATGAGCCGCTGTTCAAGTTTGAGACGAAGGATGCTTACAAGTTTTTCCTCGACCTCGGCCCCATCAAAAACGCCAACGGCCCGCAGTATTTCAACAACCGCGCCCGCATCTGGAACGAGTACCAGCAGCACGAAACCTACGACGCCTACTGGCAAAGCCGCAACATCCGCACCGCCCTCGCGGGCGTGAAGCCGGCTGTGCTGGTGGTGGGCGGCTGGTTTGATGCAGAAGACCTATACGGGGCGCTGAACACCTACAAGGCCATCGAAAAGCAGAGCCCCGGCGCCACCAACCGCCTCGTGATGGGCCCCTGGACGCACGGCGCCTGGGCCCGGCCCGAGTGGAGCAAGTTCGGCCCGCTCAGCTTTGGCTCGAACACCGCCCAAACGTACCGCGAGACGCTGGAAACGCCGTTTTTCAACTACTACCTGAAGGACAAAGGCTCCTTCAACCCGGCCGAAGCCACGGTATTCAATACCGGCACCAACGAGTGGAAAACCTACCCGGCCTGGCCACCCAAAGCTGAATCTCGGGCCCTATTTTTCCAGCAGGCGAATACCCTAACGTTCACCGCTCCATCCGCTGGTCAGAAGCCCAACGAATACCTCAGCGACCCAGCCAACCCGGTGCCCTACACCGATGGCGTCCACGGCGAGCGCAACAACGAGTACATGATTGAAGACCAGCGCTTCGCTGCCAAGCGTTCCGACGTGCTTACCTTCCGCACCGAAACCCTGCCCAACGACCTCTCGCTGGCCGGTCCGCTCACCGCCGACCTGTGGGTGAGCACCTCCGGCACCGACGCCGACTTCATTGTGAAAGTCATCGACGAGCAGCCCGACGGCACCCAGCGCCTCGTGCGCGCCGAGGTGATGCGCGGCCGCTTCCGCAACAGCTTCTCCAAGCCCGAAGCCTTTACGCCCAACCAGCCCACTGAAGTAAAATACGAGCTGCCCGACGTGCTCCACACCTTCGCCAAAGGCCACCGGCTGATGGTGCAGGTGCAAAGCACCTGGTTCCCGCTCGTGGACAGGAACCCGCAGACCTTCGTGCCCATTGCCTCAGCCGAGGCCAAGGATTTCCAAAAAGCCACCATCAAGCTATACCACGATGCCGGGCACCCGTCTGCGGTGCGGGTGGCGGTGCTGCCGTAACGTGGAATTGTCATTCCGACGAAGGAGGAATCTGGATTAAACCGCTAACGCTCCGTTCTCAGATTCCTCCTTCGTCGGAATGACAGTTTTTGCTATTCCACCAAACCCCGCATGAATTCGTCGGTAAAATCCGGGGCGAAGTGCAGCACGTTGGGCAGGTGTTCGAACTCGGCTTCGAGGTGGGTGGTGGTGAGCACCACGGCTTTCATGCCGGCATTTTGGGCGGCCTCGGCCCCTTTGGGCACGTCTTCAAACACGAGGCAATCGGTGGGCGGCACGCCGAGCAGCTCGGCGCAGCGCAGGAAAACTTCGGGGTTGGGCTTGCTCACGGTCACGTCGTCGGCGCTCACGATGGCTTGGAAGTAATGCCGGATGTTGAGGTTATCGAGCACGAAATTGATGTTGAACGGGATGGCGGCCGAGCCGATGGCCATGGGAATGCCCCGCTGGTGGGCCTTCTCCAAAAATGCCATGAGGCCCGGCAGCAGGGCCAAATGCGGCAGGAATTCGCGCTGGTAGCGCTTTTCCTTTTCGAGCGAAACCCGGTCCATTTCCTCGCCCGTGAAGCGGTCGGGGCCGAAGACGCGCACCAGCACTTCGCGGTTTTTGCCGTACATCTGGGGCTTCACCTCGTCCCAGCTGAAGCTGCCGCCCAGGTCTTCGTTGAAGAGCTGTTGCCATGCGCGGGTGTGGTACTCCATGTCGTGCACCATGGTGCCGTTGAGGTCGAAAATAAAGGCTTTCATGGGGGATTGTAGGGTATTTGAGCGCTGCAAAGAACGGTACGCAACGCGCAAAAAGGCCGTCATGCAGAGCGCAGCGAAGCATCTTTACCGCAGTAGTAATTCAATCGAATAGATTAGCTACAAGCTACACGGTAAAGATGCTTCGCTGCGCTCTGCATGACGTTCATGGGGCCCGACGGTCACAAGTCCTCACTATCTCCCACCCCTACAAATACACCCGGAACGAGGTGCCCTCCCCCACTTCGCTCTCCACCTCAATGCGGCCGCCATTGCCCTGCACAATACGGTTGATGAGGTAGAGGCCCACGCCCGTGCCTTCGGTGTGGGTGTGGAAGCGGCGGAAAAGCTGGAACAGTTCGTCCTGGTGGCGGTGCATGTTAAAGCCCAAGCCGTTGTCTTCCACCAGCAGAACGGGCTGGCCATTGTCCTTCCACACCGAAACGTGGACGCGGCAGGGCCGGGCGGGGTCGGCGTACTTGAGCGAGTTGCTGAGCAGGTTGAGCAGAATGGTGCGCAGGTTCGCCCGTGAATACACCACCGTGGGCGCGGCCGTAAAGTCGACGGTGACGCGGGCACGGGCGGCCTGCATCTGGGGTTGCAGGGTTTGCAGCACTTCCTGGGTTAGCTCCTGCAAAGAGACGGGTTCGGTGGGCAGACCCGCGTTTCGCTGCGTCTGGCCCACCAGGGCCAGGTCGTCGATGGTGGTACTGAGCTGGTGCAGGGCCTGGTGCAGCATGGGCAGCAGCAATGCCTCTTCGGCGGGGTCGGCGAAGGAAACCACTCGTTCCAGTTCCTCAAACAAGCCCATCAGGTTGTTGATGGGCTGGCGCAGGTCGTGGCTGGCCGCGTACACAAAGTTGTCGAGGTCGGCGTTGGTGCGGGTGAGCTGCCGGTTGGTGGCATCGAGGGCGGTGTTGGCAGTGGTGAGGCCGTCGTTGGCCTGGGCCACCAGCTGGCGGCTGAGCACCTTGTCGGTGGTATCGACGATGAAGGCCAGAATGCCGTGGGGCTCGTTGGCCTCGTTGGTGAGGGGCTGGTACACGAAGTCGATGTATCGCTGCTCGGGCTGCCCCGTATGGTCGTCGTAGAGCAGGGCCGGCATCTCAACCCCCACGTAGGGCTTGCCAGTGGCATACACCCCGTCCAGCAGCTCAATAAAACCCTGCGGCACCACTTCGGGCAGCACTTCGGCCGCCGTGAAGCCCAGCCGCGCCCGCCCCCCGGCCAGCCGCTGGTAAGCAGCGTTGAAGAAGCTGAAGCGGTGCTCGGGGCCTTCCAGGGTGGCCACCGAGGCGGGCACCTGGCTCAGCACCTGCGTCAGCAGCCGTTGCTGCTTGCGCAGGTGCTCGCGCTGCTCCTCGGTTTCGGCCAGGGCTTGGTTCAGGGCGTGGGTGCGGTCGGCCACGCGGGCTTCCAGCTCCTGGTTGAGCTCGCGCAGGGCGTGCTGGGCCCGGTGCAGCGCTTCGATGTTGCTGCGAATTTCCTCGTTGGCGGACTGAAGCTCTTCGTTGGTGGCGGCCAGCTCCTCGTTGAGCTGGTTGGTTTGCTGTTCTTTTTCCTCGACGGAGCGGCGGGCCAGCACCTGTTCTGTCACTTCTATGGCCACGTCTACCACGCCGCGCACGTCCCCGGCGGCATCGTAGAGGGGCTGGTACACAAAATTGTAGTAGGTGGTGCGCATCTGGCCATCGCGCCACATGGCCGCCGGGGCTTCGGTGCCGGTCACGGGCTGCTGGGTCAGGCGTACCTGCGTCATCAACTCGTCGAAGCCCTGGCCGCGCAGCTCGGGCACGGCCTCCAGCAGGGGACGGCCCAGCACCTCGGCCAGGGGGCGGCCCCACAGGGCGGCAATGCGCTCGTTGGCCACAGTGATGCGCAGCTCGGGGCCTTCAAACAGGCCAATGGCCACGGGGGCCTGCGTCAGCAGCTCCTGCAGGCGGGTGCGCTCCAGCTCGGCCTGGGCCAGGGCGGCCTGCTCGCGGGCCTGGCTTTCGCGCAGGGCCTGTTCCATGGGAGTACGCTCCTCGTCGGCGGTGTCGGAGAAGCTCACCAGCAGGCCGGAACCGACCCGGCGTGCGGCCAGGCGGTAATACGCATCGAAACCGTCGCGGTGGTAGTAGAAGCTGCGCTGGGCAACCTGGTCCGAGGCCAGCGTCTGCCGGAAAAAATCGAAAATACCCCCGGGCTCCGCCGTGCCTGGCACCAGTTCCAGATGGGTTTTGGTGGGCTGGGCGGGCTGGTTCAGCATCCGCTGAGCAGCCTCGCTGAGCAGCTCAAAAGTGAAATCCACCACCGTTGTGCCGGCATCGTCCCACACGGGCTTCAGCAGCACCAGCGCCGTGATGGAAGTAGCAAAGATGCCCGCCAGCAGCTCATCGGCCGAAAATTGGGCGAACACGGCAGCGGGCAGCGGAGGAACAGCGACGGAATCAGGCATTGACACAGCTAAAAGAACACAGGACCATCGCACACGTTTATTCTACGCTGCAAACATCGGGACTGGCGGTTTATCCTAAACCCGGCCCACTCCTTTCAGCGCCAAAAAGAGGCCTCGCCAAGGAAGTTAGCAACGCTGCTTTCATGTTCGATGGGGGTAAACCATTTTATCCGGCACTTGGCAAAACGCCCCCGTCGCTCGGCAGCAACGGGGGCGTTTTGCATCTAAAGTGGCTTCGGATTACTTCAGCTGGTCGCCAATCACGGCCACGGCTTCGGCCAGGGCGGGGTCTCTGCGGAGGGGCTTGAGGAAGCGGGCCAGGCGCTTAGCAGCCACGGAGTCGGACGCCGGGCGGGCGTCGGCGGGCAGGGCGGCCACGTCGAGCACGGCCAAGGCGTTCTGGGCGTCCGTTTGCTGCTTGTTGATGGCGCGGGCCTCCACCTGCTGAGTGCGGTAGGCGGCCAGGTTCAGCGACAGCACGGTTTGCTTCTGGCGCAGGGTGGCGCGCTGGGCGGCCTCGGTGATGAGCCGGAAGCCGGGGCTGGCGGCCACGCGGGCGGCACTGGCGGCTTTTAGCGGAGCCAGAGCGGGCAGCGTGTTGGCGGGCTGGAACGCGGCGGGCGCAATCTCATCCCAGGGCAGCGGGTATTCCGATTCCTGCTCGCCTTTGGCGTAGGAGGCCAGCGCATCGGGCACCATAATGTCAGGCGTCACGCCCTTAAACTGGGTCGACCCCCCGCTCACGCGGTAAAACTTCTGGATGGTGAGTTTGAGCGAGCCCAGCGGCTTGAGGGCGTTGGCCTGCGCGTTCACGGCATTGTCCAGGTCGAACACCTGCTGCACCGTGCCCTTGCCGTAGGTGGTGCTGCCCATGATGATGGCGCGGTGATAGTCCTGCATGGCGGCGGCCAGAATCTCGGAAGCCGAGGCGCTATACTTGTTCACGAGCACCACCAGCGGGCCGCTGTACTGCACGGCGGGGTCGGTATCGGCCACGGGCTGGGCCGGGCCACGGCTGGTCTTCACCTGCACCATGGGGCCGGTGGGCACAAAAAGGCCGCCCATGTCCACGGCGTCGCGTAGCGAACCGCCGCCGTTGTAGCGCAGGTCGAGCACCACGCCGGCCACGTTTTCCTTGCTGAGCTTGGCCAGCTCGGCCTTCACATCGGCCGCGCTGCTGCGCCCGCCCTTGCCGCTGAAATCGGCGTAGAAGCCGGGCAGGTTGAGGTAGCCGTAGGTGCGCCCGCCCTGCTTGATGAGGGCCGACTGCGCATACGTGTCTTCAATCACCACCACGTCGCGGATGATGGGAATGACCTGGATGGCCCCGTCGGGCTTGCGCACCGTGAGACGCACTTCCGTGCCCTTAGGGCCGCGAATGAGCTTCACGGCCTTGTCTTGGCGCATGCCTTCCACGCTCACGGGCTCGGCCGCGCCCTGGCCCACGCGCAGAATAATGTCGCCCACCTTCAATTCGCCCTGCCGCGACGAGGCCGAGCCCGGCACGATGTCGACAACCTTGAGCTTGCCTTCGTCTTCCTGCAGCTGGGCCCCCGTGCCCTCCAGCCGGCCCGACATCTGAATGTCAAAGTTTTCGCGGGCAATGGGGGCAAAATAGTCCGTGTGCGGGTCGTAGCTGTTGGCAATGGCCTCGGCGAAGGCGGCCAGGCGGTCGTTGGAATCAATCTGCAGCTGGTCGGTAAAAATCTCGTCGTAGTACTTCAGCACGCGCTTGCGGGCTTCGGCCTCCATCTCGGCGGGGGTGCGGGATTTCTCGGTCGTATTGGCCGGCGAGGCCCCGACTTTGGTGGCAGCCAGAGGTTTGTCCTTCTTCTTAGCCTCGTCGTCCATCATTTCCGACAGGCGGGCCAGGGTCTGGTACTTCAGCATCTTGCGCCACTGCTCGCGCTGCTCGGCGGCGTTGGCGGCGTAGGTGGCCTTGGCGGGGTCGGTTTCCCAGCTTTCCTGCACCGAGAAGTCGAAGGGCTGGGCCAGAATCTGGCGGTAGAGGGCCTGAATCTCGGGCATGCGCTTGGCCAGCAGCGCGCTCGTAGCGTCCAGAAACTCGTGGGTGCCGCCGCGCATCTGGTCGTCAATCTGGGTTTTGAACTGGCTGAGTTGGGCCACTTCCGGGGCCAGCAGCAGCTGCTTGTTCACGTCGATGCGCTTGAGGTACAGGTCGTACACGCGCTGCGAAAACTGGTCGTCAATCTTCTCGGGCTGGTAGTGGAGCTGGTTCAGCCCCTGCATCATCACGCCGAGCACCACCTGGTCGCGCGGCGGCGTGCCCTGGTACACCGAGTAGGACGCCAGCCCCAGCAGGGCCAGCACGGAAGTGGAATATAATCCCAGTTTAAAGCGGGGGAATTGCATGCGGAGAGGTCTAGTGAAGAAAGGAGAATAGTTTCGGCCGGGGCCAGCACCCGTGCCCTGACGGGCCAAAGGGTAAAGATGATGCTTCCTTAACCAGAATCGCACCAGTAATTGCTCCCAAAGTCGAAAAAGAACCGACAAAGGTTGCGGAATGCCCCATCAGAAGCTCAGCGTAAGCTGCCGGCCCGCGCCCTCCTGCGCATTGCTCAGATTGGAAAGCGTGACGCCCAGCAGGCGCACGCCCTTTTCCAGCGGAAACAGGCCCGCCACCAGCTCCCGGCAAATGCGGGCCAGCACTTCCGGCCCCGGCACCAGGCCCACGCCGCTGCGGCTGCGCGTGATTTGCTGGAAGTCGCCGAATTTCACTTTCAGCGTCACCGTCCGCCCCCGGATGCCGCTGCGCTGGCAGTATTCCCACACGTCTTCCAGCAGCGGCTGCAAGGCTTCGATTAGGTCCGAGAACTCCCATAAATCCTGCGCGAAGGTGTTTTCCGAGCCCATGGACTTGCGCAAGCGGTCGGCCACCACGGGCCGCTCGTCCTCGCCCCGCGCAATGGCGAAGTAGTAGCGCCCCACCTTGCCGAAGTGCTGGTGCAAAAACTCCACCGTCTGGGCCCGCAAATCGGCCCCGGTGAAGATGCCCAGCTCATTCATGCGCGCCGCCGTCACGGGGCCCACGCCGTGGAACTGGCCCACCGCCAGCCCTTCCACGAAGGCCAGCCCCTGCGCGGGACGCACCACAAACTGCCCGTTGGGCTTGCGGTAGTCGGAGGCCAGCTTGGCCAGAAACTTATTGTAGGAAATGCCCGCCGAGGCCGTGAGCCCGGTTTCGGCCAGAATTTTGGCCCGGATTTCCCGCGCAATCTGGGTGGCCGAGTCCAACTGCTTAAGGTTGTGCGTCACGTCGAGGTAAGCCTCGTCGAGCGACACGGGCTCAATCAGCGGCGTGTATTCGGCGAAGATGGCCCGAATCTGACGTGATACTTCCTTATACACCGCGAAGCGCGGCGGCACGAACACCAGTTCCGGGCATTTGCGCAGCGCCGTGGCACTCGGCATGGCCGAGCGCACCCCAAATTGCCGGGCCTCATAGCTGGCCGCCGCCACCACGCCGCGCTCCCGTGCGCCGCCCACCGCCACGGGCCGTCCGCGCAGTTCGGGGTGGTCGCGTTGCTCCACCGAAGCATAAAATGCATCCATATCCAAATGGATGATTTTGCGAATGGAGCTGGCATTCACCATTTTTATTTTTTATTCTAACAAAGATAAAAGTCAGGCGACGGAAGGAAAAATCTTTGCTTTCAGCACGTACAGCAGGTTTTAGACTTGGGAAATGCTATGCCCTAAACAGCATTTTGCCTGATTATCAAAATTTAACAATAAGACAATCTGAAGAATTATATTTTTATTGACAATTCTTTTTTGTAACTTTGAATTATCAAACCTTGTGGGGTGGCGGAATTGGCAGACGCGCTAGCCTATCTCGCTAGTAAAATTAGAGGTTCGAGTCCTCTCTCTACAGCAACAATCCCGGTCGCAGCAGCGGCCGGGATTTTTTGCGTTCGGGGTTTTCGGGCGGGAATGGCGCGTTGCTGACATTGGTGCTGCGGAAGCAGCACACCGGGGCAACCAGCAGCTAAAACGGGGCAGCAGAACATCAGGATAGACAGGACAGATTAGTTGCAGCCCGGACGTACTGGGAAGGGGATTTGCGAAAAATTATTGCGGGGGCTGATAAGGGTACTTGGCCGGTTCGGTGTAATACCCCAAACGTTTGCGGCGCACGACTGCAATCGTTTGGTGGCGATGCTGCCTGCGGGCAAAACCGCCGCCCTTTTACTCCTCTGAACTCCAACCTCCAACGAGAATTCCCCCATGCAAGAACTCGACTCTATGACACTCCGCCGGAAAAAGGCTGGCCGTGGCTTGAGCATACTTCCTGCCCTAATAGTGCTGGGTGCCACTGGTGCATCACCGATGCCATGGGCCGCGTGGTGCATTCGGAAGCGGTGAAGCTCGCTGCCGGTACCACCCTTTTGGAACTGACTCAGCTGGATTCTCTGCCTGCTGGCGTGTACCTGCTGCACGTCGCGCTGCCCGGCCAGGCGCAGCAATTGAAAATCGTGAAAGAGCAATAATTAATAGTCAGCAGTGAATAATCAAGCCCTGCTTTCCACTGACCATTAATCATTTGCCACTGCCTATTTACCATTATAACCCCACCCTTTCGTATGAAAAGACCACTAATCCTTCTGGCCCTGAGCATGCTGGCCGTGAACTCGGCGCAGGCCCAGACGACGGTGCCGGTGCGCTCGCTACTGGCCGATTTCGGCCCCAACGACGTGACCAACGGCAACATCACGCCCAGCCCCGACGCCAACGGCAACTACTGGAACAACATCCTGAACAACACCGGCGTGGCCGACACTTTCAGGCTGGTAGACAGAGCCAATGCGGCCACCGGCATCAAGCTCAAAGTGGGGCCCAACTTCCTCACCAATGGCATTGCTACCGGCGGATTGCTGGCTCCGAGCGCGGCGCTGCTGGGCCAATACGCCATTGCCACGGCCACGCAGGACTACTTCTTCGTGCAGGGCACCGGCTCGACCAGCACGGCCACGCTCCGCATGAGCGGCTTCGACCCCACCAAGCGCTACGTATTCCACGTCTTCGGCAGCCGCAACGCCACCACCGAAACGCGGGTGTCGCAGTACCGCTTCACCGGGGCTACCGTCAGCACCATCACCCAAACCACCACCGGCGCCAACGTGGGCGCCAACGGCTACGCCGGCAACAACAACACGATAACCGACTCGGATACCATCTCGGCCGATGGCAGCGGCGTTATCACAATGGAGCTGAGCAAAACAGTGGGTTCGTATGCCTACCTCAACCTGATGCGCATCGACATTGTGCCCGGCCGCGGCACGGCGCCGGTGGTGAACTACGCCTTCCAGAACCCCGGCTTCGAGCTGGGCAACCTGAACTTCTGGACCACGGTGGCGCGCGGCACCGGCGCGGCTGCCACGGTGAACACCTCGACCAAGCACGTCGGCACCTACGCCGCCCAGTTCACGGGCGGCAGCCTGGGGCTGGAACAGCAAATTAGCTACCGCGCCGCTACGGGCGTGAATTCCTACCGGCTGAGCGGCTACTTCTACAACCCCTCGGCCGCCGCGCTGAGCGGCAGCCAGTCGGCGCACCTGGAGCTACTGTACTACGGCAGCAACCAAGCGCTGCTGGGCAGGTTCAAGTCCGACTCGTTGGTGGCCACCTCGCCCACAAACGCTTGGACTAAGCTGGAGGCCATTGGCACCATCCCCACGGGCACGGCCTTTGTGAAAGCCGCTGCCGTGTGGCGCAATGCGGCCGGCACGGCCACCGGCACGGTGTATTTCGATGACCTGCTGCTGCAAGCCTACTACCCGCAAAACCCGAACAAAATCGCCTTCATCGGCTCGTCGGTGATTACCGGCGTGGGCGCGACCAACAACCGCGGCTACTCCACGCTCTACTCCGAGCTGCTGACGCGCCGCGCCACCGCCGGCACCGGCGGCCCCTGGGTGACTACCAACCTGGGCGTGCCCGGCAACAACACCAACGACGTACTCGGCCGCTTCGAGAACGACGTGCTGCCCACCGGCAGCAAGTACGTAATGGTGGGCCTGGTGCTCGGCAACGAAGGCATCATCACCGGCGGCCAGCCCATTTTCGACCAGTTCCGCACCAACCTGCAGCGCATCATCGGCCTGGCCCGCGCCGATGGTCTGACTCCGGTGGTGAACCTGGGCTACGGCCGCAACGACTACGCGGCCACGCAGTACACCTTCGTGCGCCAGATGAACCTGCTCATCCACGGCTGGAACGTGCCCAGCGTCAACTTGCTTGGTGGCGTGGACGACGGCAACGGCCGCTACGCCGCCGGCTACTGGTGGGATGCTCTGCACCCCAACGACCTCGGCCACCCCGAAATGATGTACACGCTGGTGCCCTCACTGTTTGATGCGCTCAACGCCAACAAGGCTCTGCCCCGCCGCAAGGCTAGCAACGGCATCACCCTCACCAAAACCAACGGTGTAGCCACCAACATCATCCGCCTGGTGCCCGAGGAAATTGTGCATCCCTTCACCCAGGCCATCCGCTTCAAGACGGGCGGCGCGGGCCGGCTCGTGGAAATCCGCGACAGCGCGGGCATCGCGGCTGGCACCATCAACGTGAGCAGCGCCGGCGTAGTAACGTATCAGTCGGCCAAAGGCCAGAGCATTGTGGGCACGGTGCCGGTGACCAATAACCGTTGGCACAAGCTGGTGCTCACGCACTACTACGCCCGCGGCGCCACCATGCTCTACGTGGACAGCGTGCGCGAAGGCACCGTGCAGGAGCGCCTACGCCCCACCCGCTTCGACCTCGGCGGGGCCGCCGCCCCCACCCGCGTACAGTTCCGCGACTGGATGTTCTTCCGCGCCGGCATGAACCAGGACGAAATCTTGGCCATGGCCGCCGACTCGCTCCTCAAAGGCAGCCTGGAAATCTACGCGCCCCTCGACGGGCGCCGCGTCGCCACCACCGACTCGCTCGCCAACCTGGCCCAGAGCACCAACACGCTGGCCCGCATCAGCGGCCCGCTGGCCGTGCGCGAAAGCGCCTTCGCGGCCCAGTTCAGCCTTTACCCCAACCCCACCGCCGGCCTGCTCACTATCACCGGCCCGGTAGCGCTGGAAGGCACCCCGGCCGTGGTATACGATGCGCTGGGTAAGGCCGTGCTCACCACCCGCCTCACCGGTGGCCGCCTCAACCTGAGCGCCCTCGCACCGGGCGTGTACTCGCTGGTGCTTGATACCCGCGAGGGCTTGGTGCACAAGCGCGTGGTGCGAGAGCAAGAATAGCGACTTTCTGGTTTCCGCTTTACTTTAAAAGAGCGGCTGCCATGCGGCAGCCGCTCTTTTTTGATTTCGTGCCCCCGGCGGCAGCGAATGCAGCCGGAGAAGCAACGGTTTTCTATTTTAGTGAGAAATTTCGTCTCACCCCGCAAGCCCGGTTGGCCGGAGAAGCCTGCCGGGTTTGCATCTTGCAGGATATTAGCAAGCTGGCGGGCGCCGATTAATGCTTTAGAGGAAGCTCGGCCGTAAAGGTTCATTCCGATTTGGCCCCACTACCCAGAGGGAGAATGAATGGCCCAAAAACTATCCTGAGGGTATTTTTCTTATTAGCTAATTGTTAATTTTAGCTTTGTTTTACCCTGAGCCTGCGTGGAAATAGCGCGCGAATTTTCGGAGCTGGATTGCCTGCGCCGCCTCAACCAGGGCGACGAACGGGCCTTTGATGCCCTGTTTCGGCATTACAGTGCGCTGGTCTACCGGTTTTCCTACGGCTACCTCAAGTCGCGCACCGACGCCGAGGAAATTGTGCAGGAGTGCTTTCTGAAAATCTGGGAAAAGCGCGAGCAGCTGCGCGACGACGTGCCCCTGAAAGCTTACCTGTTCACCACGGCCCATAACGCCATTCTCAACCAGCTGCGGCGGCAGCAGCAGCGCAACCGCTTCCAGACCTATAGTGCCGGCCTGGTGCCTGGGCAGGTGGCCAACGAGGTAGAATTTGCGGAGCTCGAATCCCTCTACCAGGCCGCTCTGGAACAGTTGCCGCCCAAGCGCCGCGAGATTTTCATCCTGAGCCGGCAGCAGGGTCTCTCCTACCCCGAAATCGCCCAGCAGCTCAACCTGTCGGTGAAAACCGTGGAAGCCCAGATGACGCAGGCCCTGAAATTCCTGCGCGGCTACTTCCAGGCCCACGGCGAAAGCATCGTGGCCCTGCTGCTGTGGGTGGCCATTGCCAATTCTTAATTTTTTTTCAGAAGCCAGTAAGGGTGTTAGGCGCTAGCGGTGTATTACTGCAAACGATTGGGGAACCATGCCCCAACGGCTTGTAAGTCCACACTCACCCTGCCCTCTACCACTCAGAAATACTGGCTGTTACCTCCCAGCTATTTCGAACCCCCGCCTTTTTCACTAGCCCATGGCTTTTTCCGTTACCGAAGACCTTTTCCAAAATTACCTCGCCGGGCTCACCACAGCGGCCGAAACCGAGGCTGTAGCCGCCTGGCTGGCCGAGCCCGCCAACCAGCTCCTGGCCGAGCCCTGGATGCGCCGGCACTGGGACGCCCTGGTCGCCGCGCCGGCCAGCATCCCCGTAGCCGCCGAAGAACCCAACTACGACGCGTTACTAAACTCCTTGCACCTGAAACTGGGCTTTGGCGAGCCGGAGCCGGCCACTGTGGCCGCGCCGCGCTGGCGGCGCTGGGCTGCGGCCGCCGCCCTTGCCGGAACCGTGGCCGGCAGCGGCTGGCTGCTGTATTCGCAGCGCGTGCCCGCCCCGCAGGAAGTGGCCACGGCCTACGGCCAGGTCGATACCATCAAACTGCCCGACGGCTCCGAAGCGACGCTGAACGGCCATTCCACGCTGCGCTACGCCAATTCCTGGGCGGCTAATAAGCCGCGCGAAGTGTGGCTCGATGGCGAAGGCTACTTCTCGGTGAAGCACCAGCCCAACAACCAGCGCTTTGTGGTGCACACCCGCGCTGGCTTCGCAGTGGAAGTACTGGGCACTAAGTTCACCGTGTACCGCCGCCGCGACCAGGCGCGGGTGGTGCTGCTCTCGGGCAAGGTGCGGGTTGATTTCGACGACCAGCGTCGCCCCGACGTGATTCTGAAGCCCGGCGAGCTGCTGGAAACCCGTGATTCACAGCCCCTGGCCGCCGTGCACAAGGCCGTGCGCACCGCCCCCTACGCCGCCTGGAAAGACGCCAAGCTGGTGCTGGAAGAAACCAGCATTGCCGAGCTGGCCACCCGCCTGCAGGACACCTACGGCGTGGAAGTGGTGGTGAACAGCCCCGAGCTCAGCGAGCGCCGCATGACCGGCACCGTGCCCGTGGGCGACCTCGAAGTGCTGCTCCAGGCCCTGCAAGAAACCTTCCACCTGAAGGCCACTCGCGAGGCGGACCGCATTGTGCTCTCTGATAACACCGTCACCAAATAATACTGGTTTTCAAACGATTACTCCACCCATTTGTATCCCACCTTTTTCACAAAAATTCCCATAAACCATGAATAAACCCATTACGCATCTGCGCCGGCAATACGCCCTGCCGGCTTGCCTGACGGCGGGAATGCTGGTGTTTCAGGCCTCGGCCATGCCGGCGGCGGCCCAGCTGCTGGCTTTCCACCAGGAGCAGCCCGCCCCGGGCTCGGCAGCGCCCGCGCCGGTAGCCGGCGAAAGCGTGGCCCTGAAAGCCCTGCTCCACCAGTGGGAAAAAGACCACCACGTCACCATTTTCTATGAAAGCTCGCTGGTGGGCAGCAAGCGCGTGGTGCCCCAGGCCGGCGTGACTACGCTGGACAACAAGCTGGCCGCCGTGCTGCCGCAAGCCGACCTGCGCTTCAAGAAAATCCGCGACGATTACTACCTGATTATCAGCAAGCCGGAGACGATGGCCAGCACCGGTCACGCTGCTACCGCCGCCGGTGCCGCCGTGCAGGACGTGCCCGTGTCGGGCCGCGTGACTTCGGCTAATGGCGAAGGCCTGCCCGGCGTTACGGTGCTCGTGAAAGGCACCACCATTGGCACCACCACCGGCGCTGATGGCTCGTTTTCGCTGAATGCCCCGGAAGGCAGCACGCTGGTATTCAGCTCGGTGGGCTTTGGGCGGCAGGAAGTGGCCGTAACCGGCGCCACCAGCACTCTGGCCATTGCGCTGAAGGACGACCAGCAGGCCCTGAACGAAGTAGTGGTGGTGGGCTACGGCACCCAGAGCCGCCAGGAGCTGACCACGGCCGTTACCTCAGTGAACTCGGCGGCCATTGAGCGCCAGCCGGTGGCCGGTTTCGACCAGGCCCTGCAGGGCCAGGCCCCCGGCGTGCAGGTGACGGCCCCGAGCGGCGCGCCCGGCGCGGGCATCAACGTGCGGATTCGTGGCAACGCCACCATCGGTCTGAATGCCTCGCCGCTGTACGTGATTGACGGCATTCCGGTGCTGCCCACCTACGACCAGGAGCTGGCCGTGGGTGCCCAACGCCCCAACCCGCTCAACGCCATCAACCCCAACGACATCGAGAGCATCGACGTGCTGAAGGACGGCGCGGCATCGGCAATCTACGGCGTGCGTGCTTCCAACGGCGTGGTGGTGATTACCACTAAGCGGGGCAAGGTGGGCAAGGCCACGGTGGGTTTCAGCACCTACTTCGGTCGCCAGACCATTCGCAAAAAGCTGGATTTGCTGAACGGTAAGCAGTTTGCCGCCCTCTACAACGACGAGCAGGTGAACGCGGGCCTGTCGCCGGCCTACAACCCCGACACAGTGCGCACCAACACCGACTGGCAAAACGAGGTGTATCGGCCGGCCAACATCCAGAACTACCAGCTGAACGTGAGCGGCGGCACCGACAAAACCCGCTATTACCTGTCGGGCGGCTACTTCAAGCAGGACGGCATCAGCCTGAATTCGGGCTTCGACCGCTACACCTTCAAGCTCAACCTCGACCAGCAGCTGAGCAGCCGCTTCCGGGCCGGCACCAGCCTCAACCTGAGCCGGACCAACAACAACAACAGCTCGCGTAGCGAGAACGGCGCCGGCAGCTCGGGCACGGTGCTGGGCACCCTGGCCTCGATTCCGACCATGCCGGTGCGCAACCCCGACGGCACGTACGCGGTGAACCCCTTCGCCCGCAACTTCGACAACCCCATCGGCAACCTACTGGAGACCAGCAATAAGGCCGTAATTTATCAGGTTATCGGCAACGTGTACGCCGAGCTGGACATTCTGAAAAACCTGACTCTGCGCTCGACGGCCGGCATCGACTTCCGCTCGCAGATTGAGAACGAATTCATCACCCGCGACTACCCTGGCACCTCAGCCCCCGGCACAGCCGAGGCCAATAAGGGCTCCGGGCGCACCGGCACCAACCAGCAGGTTATCTGGCTGCAGGAGAATACCCTTACCTACCGTCCCAGCCTGGGCGACAAGCACAACCTGACGCTGCTGGCCGGCGAATCGATGCAGGCCTCGGACCGCTTCACGTCTAGCGCCAGCGGCAAGGGCTACGCCGCCAACGCCGTGCCGTTCCTGTCGGGCGTGTCGGTGTTCAACAAGCCCAGCAGCTACGAAGACCAGTGGGGCCTGCTCAGCTTCTTTGGGCGCGCCACCTACGACTACGACCAGCGCTACCTGGCCTCGCTCAGCTTGCGGGCCGACGGCTCCAGCCGTTTCCGCGAGGGCCGGAAATTCGGCTACTTCCCCGCCGCCAGCGTGGGCTGGCGCGTGTCGAAGGAAGCCTTCTTCCCCGAGAACAAGGTGGTGTCGGACCTGAAGCTGCGCGGCAGCTTTGGCGCCAACGGCAACCAGGAATTCTACACTTACCAGCGCTTCTCGCAGTACGGTGTGGGCTACAGCTACCCCGGCACGGGCATCACGGTGGCTCCGGGCATCACGCAGAGCGCCATCGGCAACAACGACCTGAAGTGGGAAACCACCTACCAGTACAACGGCGGCCTGGACCTGGGCTTGCTCAATAACCGCCTCACTTTCACGGCCGACGTGTACCGCAAACACACCAAGGACTTGCTGCTCCTGGTGAGCATTCCGCCCAGCACCGGCGCCGAGGACCTGCGGATTCTGCAGAATGTGGGCAGCATCCAGAACCAGGGCCTGGAGCTGGGCCTGACCACCAACAACGTGCAGCCTGTCAACGGCTTTGGCTGGACCACCAACCTGAACTTCACCATGAACCGCAACAAGGTGCTCGACCTGGGTCAGGCGGTGAACAGTGATGGAAAAATTGCCGACCGCCGCCTCGAATCCGGCAACGGCTTTGTACTCACGGGCCAGCCACTGGGCGTGTTCTACGGCTATCAGGTGCAGGGCATCTTCCAGAACCAGGCCGAGGTTGACGCCGCCGCTAAGCAGAGCCCCGGCAAAACGGCCCCCGGCGACATCCGCTTCCGTGACCTGAACAACGACGGCATCATCAACGACAAGGACCGCACGATTATCGGCAACCCCAACCCCAAGTCGATTGCCGGCGTGACCAACACCTTCACCTTCAAAGGCCTGGAACTGAGCATTTTCTTCCAGGGCAGCTTCGGCAACGACATCTACAACCAGAACCGTGAGACGCTGGAAAGTATGCGCGACCCGCTGAACCAGACCACCCGCGTGCTCAACCGCTGGACGCCCACCAACACGAACACCAACGTGCCCCGCGCCATTGCCGCCGACCCCAACGGCAACGCCCGCTACTCGGACCGCTTCATCGAGGACGGCTCCTACGTGCGCCTCAAAAACCTGACCCTGGCCTACAACCTGCCGGTTAGCCTCATCAAACACGCCGCCCTGAGCAACCTGCGCCTCTACGTGACCGGCCAGAACCTGGCCACCTGGACGCACTACTCGGGCTACGACCCGGAAGTGAGCTCCGACCCTTTCTCCACCACCGGCCAGGGCCGCGACTTTGGGGTGTACCCCCAGACGCGCACCTACACCGTGGGCCTCAACGCCTCGTTCTAAGCCGCTTGTTTGCCTAGCCTTCTAATTCCCATGAAAAAATATTTCATTCCTGTTGCTTCCGCGATGCTGCTCCTCTCGGGCTGCAACGTGCTGGACAAGGAGCCGCTGACGACCATCGCGCCTTCCAACTTTTTTAAATCAGCCACCGACGCCGAGGCGTCGCTTACAGCCGCCTACGATGGCTTGCAAAGCAAGGGCTGCTACGCCGAGGTGCTGAACCTGGTGGGCAACATGCCGTCCGACGACTGCACCAGCAACAACAACGACGTGCGGGCGCTCGACGACATCAACTGGAACTCGTCGACGGGCCAGGTGGGCGACGCGTACCGCGACAACTACCGCACCATCAACCGGGCCAACGCCGTTATCAAGTACGTGCCCGGCGTGGCCGGCATGAACGCCACCCGCCGCGACCAGATTCTGGGCGAAGCCCGCTTCCTGCGGGCCTTGAGCTACTTCAATCTGGTGCGCCTCTACGGGGCCGTGCCCCTGCGCCTGGAACCCACCGAAACCGGCGACCCCGCCGTGCTCAACCTGCCCCGCGCCGCTACCGACCAGGTGTACGCCCGCATCGTGGAAGACCTGACCGTCGGGGCCGGCCTCATGGCCGATGTGAACCCCGCCCGCGCCACCAAGGGCGCCGCCAATGCCCTGCTGGCCCGCGTGCAGCTCACCCAACGCAACTGGGCCGCCGCCAAAGACGCTGCCAACCTGGTGCTGAGCGGCAAAGGCGGCTACTCGCTGCAGGGCTTCAACTCCCTTTTCCCGGCCGACAACAAAGGGGAGTCAATTTTTGAAATCCAGTTTTCGGGCAGCGCCGATGGGGGTACCTCCTTCACCCTGCCCGACCTGCTGCTGCCCTTGCCGGCAGCCACGTATTCGTTTGCGAAGTTTAACCTGCCCACGCTGTTTGTGAGCGGCAGCGCGGCCCGCCCCACCGACCTGACCTCGGTGGTCGACACCATCAACGACCAGCGCTGGAGCTACCAGGGCTCCGTGAACGTGGGCCGCAGCCACGCCAGCTACGTGCAGGGCCGCGGCCCCGGGGCCAACGACCGCGGCCCCTTCGTGTACAAGTGGCGCAGCGACGGCAGCGGCTTCAACTCGAGCGACAACTACTACGTGCTGCGTCTGGCCGAAGTGTACCTCGCCGCCGCCGAAGCCAGCAACGAGCTCAACAACCCGGCCCAGGCCGTGCTCGATTACCTGAACCCCATCCGACAGCGCGCCGGCTTGCCCGCTCTCACCCCGGCCAGCCCCGAGGCCGCCAGCCAGGCCACCCTGCGCACCGAAATCGACAAGCAGCGCCGCCTCGAGCTGGCGTTTGAAGGCGAGCGGTGGTTCGACCTGCTGCGCTACGCCCGCCACACGCAGGCCAACAGCGCCGTGCAGCACGCCGTCACTGCCCTCGACGTGATTGCGCAGAAGCGCGGCACCCGCGACGTCAACTACCTGCTCTTCCCCATCCCGCTGGGCGAGCTGAACACCAACACGCAGCTGCAACAAAACCCTGGCTACTAGTAGTGCCAGCCGTCGTTTCGGGGCAGGGAAAATGGTGGGAATAGTTAGTACCTGCCCTGGAACGACATTTTTTCCGACTGGTGAAAGGCCGTCATGCTGAGCCTGCCCCTACGCCAACTCCTCACTGAAAACACTTCCAATGGCCGCCCCCGTCTTCGCGCCAGTTACCGCTTCTTCCGCCGTGCCGGCCGGCGCCGCCGCGCCGCGCTATGCGCCGGCCCTGTCGGCCCTCACGGTGCTGTTCTTTTCGTTCGGCTTCATCACCTGTCTCAATGACATTCTGATTCCCTACCTCAAGGCCATTTTCCAGCTCAGCTACGCCCAGGCCAACCTCATCAACCTGTGCTTTTTCGGGGCCTATTTCGTGATGGGCATCCCGGCGGGCAAGGTCGTGAGCCGCCTCGGCTACAAGGGCGGCATGCTGATGGGCTTTGTGGTAGCGGCGGCGGGCTGCTTCCTGTTTTACCCGGCCGCCGATAGCCATTCCTACGGCCTGTTTCTGGGGGCGCTGTTTGTGCTGGCCACGGGTGTGGTGCTGCTGCAAGTGGCCGGCAACCCCTACGTGGCCGTGCTGGGCCCAGCCGAATCGGCCCCGGCCCGGCTCACGCTCACGCAGGCCTTCAACTCGCTGGGCACCTACGTGGCCCCGCTGCTGGGCGCAGCTCTCATCCTCTCGCACCTGCCCGACCTCGACGCTGCCCGCGCCGCCGATGCCATTGATGTGCGCGCCGTGCAGGTGCCCTACCTCTGCATCGGCGCCGTGCTGATTTTCATCAGCTTGGTGCTGAGCTTTCTCAAGCTGCCCGTCATCACGCACACGCCCGACCCCAGCGACGACGCCAGCCGCCGCCCCTGGCACTACCGGCACCTGGTGCTTGGCATGGTGGGCATTTTCGCCTACGTGGGGGCCGAAGTTGCCATTGGCTCGCACATCGTGAGCTACCTCGGCCAACCCGACGTGCTGAACATGGCCCCGAAGCTGGCCGGCTACAAAGTATCGTACTACTGGGGCGGAGCTATGGTGGGCCGCTTTCTGGGCGCTTATCTGCTCAATAAAGCCAAGCCTGGCCGGTTGCTGGCGGCGGCGGCCGTCGGCGCTATTCTACTGGTACTGGTTTCGGCCACTACCTCCGGCGAAACGGCCATGTACAGCCTGCTGGCCGTGGGCCTGATGAACTCCATCATGTTCGCCACCATTTTCACGCTGGCCGTCGCCGGCCTGGGCCGCCACACCGAAGAAGCCTCCGGGCTGCTGAACGTGGCCATCGTGGGCGGCGCGGTCATCCCGCCGCTGTTTGGGCTGGTGGCCGATGCCAGCTCGCTGCGCCTGGCGCTGGCGCTGCCGGTGCTCTGCTACGCCTACATCGTGTGGTACGGCCTGCGCGGCCACGTACGCCGGGCCATTTAGGCCCCGGCCGATTCTTGCTTTCTCTCTCCTCCATGCTTCCAAAATCCCACCGCCCTTTCGTTACTTCCGTTGCCTTGCTGGCGCTGCTGGCGGCTGGTGCGCCGCAAGGCGCACTGGGCCAGGGCGCGCCTAAAGCCAAAGGCGCGGCCCCAAGCGCCGGTGTCACCACCTGGCTCACTACCGCCGATAAGTCGGTGCTGTTCCAGCCCCAGGCTGGCCCGCTGAAGTTCGCAACGGCGAAGAATGCCAACCCAACCATCGAAGTCGACGAGGCCAAAACCTACCAGACCATCGACGGCTTCGGCTACTGCCTTACCGGCGGCAGCGCTGAGCTGCTGCACCAGATGGGCGCGGCCGAGCGTGCCAAGCTGCTCCGCGAATTATTCGGCACCGAGGGCACTAACATTGGCGTGAGCTACCTGCGGGTGAGCATCGGCGCGTCGGACCTCGATGCGCAGGTGTTTAGCTACGACGACCTGCCCGCCGGCCAGACCGACCCGGAGCTGACCAAGTTCAGCCTCGCCCCCGATGAAAAGCACCTCATTCCGGTGCTCAAGGAGATTCTGGCCATCAACCCCAGGCTGAAAATTCTGGGGTCGCCGTGGTCGCCGCCCACTTGGATGAAGACCAACGATGCCTCGAAAGGCGGCAGCCTCAAGCCCGAGTTTTACGACGCCTACGCCCGGTATTTCGTGAAATACATCGCCGGGATGAAGGCCCAGGGCATTCGCATCGATGCCATCACCATTCAGAACGAGCCACTGCACCCCGGCAACAACCCCAGCCTGCTGATGCTGGCGGAGCAACAGGCCGAATTCATCAAAAAGAGCCTCGGCCCCACCTTCCGCAAGGCCAAAGTCGACACGAAAATCATCGTGTACGACCACAACGCCGACCGGCCCGACTACCCGCTCACCATTCTCAACGATGCTGAGGCGGCGCAGTACGTCGACGGCTCGGCCTTTCACCTTTATGCCGGCCCCATCGAGGCGCTGGGCAAGGTGCACGACGCGCACCCCGAGAAAAACGTCTACTTCACCGAGCAATGGATTGGCGCGCCCGGCAAGTTCCCCGGCGACCTGGCCTGGCACACCCGCACGCTCATCATCGGGGCCACCCGTAACTGGGCGCGCACCGTGCTGGAGTGGAACCTGGCCGCCGACCCGCAGCAGAACCCCCACACGCCCGGCGGCTGCACCGAATGCCTGGGCGCCATCACGCTGGCCGGCAATGCCATAACGCGCAACCCGGCCTACTACATCGTGGCCCACGCCAGCAAGTTTGCCCGGCCTGGCTCGGTCCGCATTGCCTCCACCCTGCCCGATAAGTTGCCCAATGTGGCCTTCCGCACGCCCACCGGCCAGCACGTGCTGGTGGTGCTGAACGACGGTGCAGCGGCTCAGCCCTTCAACATCCGCCAGGGCGGGCGGCAGGTAGCGGCCACACTGCCCGCTGGGGCTGTAGGCACCTACGTCTGGTAGGGTTTCCTGAGTTTTCTACTTGTGATTTCCATCTTTTTACCCATTCCCACATTTTTCACAATTCAAGTCAAATTCCCATGAAAAAGCTCTTTACCCTTTCTGCTCTCGCCACTTTGGGCCTCGGCTCCCTGAATGCGCAGGCCCAGTTCACCGTGAACGGCGTGCTGGCCCCGGCCGAAGTAGGTACCGGCGTTGGCAAATACCAGTTGCTGGGCACCTACGCCGGCACCCACTCCGTGAACGACCGCGGCCTGAAAGCCATTTACATGGGCACCACGGCCACCACGCTCAACATTATGGTGGTGGGCTCGCCCGAGCAAACGGCCTACAGCGCGTTGGTGCTGTACCTCGATGCCCCGAACAAAACCGGCATCGCGGCCGGCACCCGCCTGCCTGGCAGCAGCAACACGTCGTCGCAGCTGCGGCATCGCCCCACCCTCGACATGCCGGTGGACTACGGCTTCCGCATCACCGTATCGCCTCTGAATGACGCTAACAACGCCATGTACCTGAGCCGCGTGAACTACACTACGCCCGGCACCACCTACCCCGAAGTGGGCATGGGCACCGGCCCCAAAAACGGCGTGGCTGTGACCGACGCCGCCGACCCCGCTGCCGCCCGCACCGCCTACTCCACCACCGCCAGCGTGGCGGCCAACAGCACCACCGGCTGGGAATTTGAAATCCCGCTGAGCGCCATCGGCGGCGCGGCTTCCGGCGATGTCTTCCGCGTGATGGCTGCCTACTTGGCCGACAACGGCGACTTCTATTCCGACGTGCTGCCCCAGGTAGCCGGCCAGACCACCGACCTCGGCAACGACCCTAACTTCTCTAACATCCCGCGCTCGCAGTTCTACACCTACCAGGTCGGCACCGGCCTGCTGGCCAGCCGCGCCGCCACCGCCGAGGCCCTGGGCCTGAGCGCCTACCCCAACCCCCTCACCAGCGCCAGCGCCCTGAGCTACACCGTGGCCGGCGGCACCCAGCCCGTGAGCGTGGAAGTGTACAACGCCCTCGGCCAGCGCGTGCTGAGCCTGCTCAATGCCGACCAGGCCGCTGGCGCGCACACCGCCGACCTGGCCCCGCTGCAGCAGCTGGCCGCCGGCTCCTACCTCGTGAAGCTGCAGGTGGGCACCCAGCTCACCAGCCGCCGCGTGGTGGTCGAATAATGATGTAACCCGGCCGGTGGCCCCCATTGCGGCAGGGGCCACCGGCTTTATTTTTTCGCCCTGTTACTGTTTAGCTTATGAATCGTAACCCACTAATTGGCGTGTGCTTATCGGCAATATTGCTGGCCGGAGCGGGCTGCTCCAAAAAGACCGAGGATACCCCCGACCCCACCCCCCCTGTGGTGACGCCCCCTACGCCCACCGGCCCATCGCAGGTGGCCTTCTGGCTCACCAACACCAACCGCACGGCTCTGTTTGCCCGCCAGAAAACGGTGCTCAACTTCGCCGCGCCCACTAACTCCTATCCGACCATCAACGTCGACACCACCAAGACCTATCAAGTCATGGACGGCTTTGGCTACAGCCTTACCGGGGGCAGCGCCACGGTCATCAACGCCATGAGCGCCACCAACCGGGCCGATTTGCTGCGCGAGCTTTTCGCCACCGACAGCACCTGGCTGGGCGTGAGCTACCTGCGCGTGAGCATCGGGGCTTCCGACCTCAGCGACCACGTTTTCACCTATGATGACGTGGCCGGCGACGTCAACTTAACCCAGTTCAGCCTGGGCCCCGACCGCACCGACCTGATTCCGGTATTGAAGCAGATTCTGGCCATCAACCCCAACATCAAAATCATGGGCTCGCCCTGGACGGCCCCGCTTTGGATGAAGACCGTGAATGCTACCCGGGGCGGCAACCTGCAACCGCAGTACTACGATGCCTACGCCCGCTACTTCGTGAAATACATCCAGCAAATGGCCGCCGAAGGCATCCGCATCGACGCCGTGACGCTGCAAAACGAGCCCCTCTACGGCGGCAACGAGCCCAGCATGCTGATGGACGCAACCGAGCAGGCCAACTTCATCAAGAACAACATCGGCCCGGCTTTCGCGGCCGCCGGCATCACCACCAAAATCATTGCCTACGACCACAACCCCGACCGGCCCGACTACCCGCTGGCCGTGCTAAACGATGCCGCCGCCCGGCCCTACGTGGAGGGCACCGCTTTCCACAACTACGGCGGCCCGCTCTCGGACGCGCTCACACAGCTGCACAACGCCTACCCCAGCAAAGGGCTCTATTTTACCGAGTTCTGGACCCAGGCCCCGGGCAATATGCTCACCGACTTCCCCGGCCACGTGCGTGACCTTGAAATTGGGGCCGCCCGCAACTGGGCCAAGAACGTGCTGGAATGGAACCTGGCCAGCAACGCCAGCTACGGCCCCCGCACCGCTGGCGGCTGCTCCCAATGCCTGGGCGCCGTCACCATCTCGGGCAATGCCGTGACGCGCAACCCGGCCTACTACGCCGTGGCGCACTCCAGCAAATTCGTGCGCCCCGGCTCCTTCCGCATCGACACCGACACCCCCGCCAACCTGCCCAACGTGGCCTACAAAACGCCTTCGGGCAAGAAAGTGCTGGTGGTGCTGAACTCCGGCACCGACCCGCAGCAATTCAACATCCAATACAAGGGCAAAACCGTGAGCTCGGCTCTGGCCGGCGGTTCCGTCGGCACCTACGTGTGGTAGCTTAAAGGACGGGCCTGGGCAGCATGACCAGGCCCGTTTCTTTTGGATTTTATTAAACGCAAATATTTGACAATCATATTATTAAAAAATCACCTTCTAATAACACTGGCTGCTTCGTTCAGGGCTGGCCCCTGCGGCTTGTAGCAGGTGCACATCGCCGGCTTTTTCCTCCTGAATTTCTCTCCAACTCCCAATTCCCACAATTCATGAAAAAGCTTTACCGCCCTGTTTTCACCCTCGTGGCCGCCGGCGTGCTGCTGCCCATCATGGCCTTCCGGCCGGCCCACACGCAGGCCAACGAGCCCGTGAGCGTATGGCTCACCACCGGCGACCAGACCAAGTTGCTCCAGGCCCAGGCCGGCATCAGTTTCAGCGCCAGCACGCCCGCCACTGGCACCACCATCACCGTGGACGAGAGCCAGACCTACCAAACCATCGACGGTTTCGGGGCCTCGATGACCGGCGCCTCGGCCTACCTGCTGAACCAGAAGATGAGCGCCGCCCAGCGCGACGCCCTCCTGACCGACTTGTTCGGCGCCAGCGGCATTCACCTGAGCTTTTTGCGGCACACCATGGGCGGGTCGGACTTTTCGGCGCAGGGCGATTTCACCTACGACGACCGGCCCCAGGGCCAGACCGACGTGGGCCTGAGCAGCTTTTCCATTGCCAATGACTTGGTGGATTTGGTGCCCATGCTGCAAGCTGCCCTCGCCAAAAACAGCAGCCTGAAAATCCTGGGCACGCCCTGGAGCGCCCCGGCCTGGATGAAGGAGCCCACCGCCAGCGGCGTGTACGAGCTGCGCAACGGCCACTTCCTCAACACGGCTTACTACCAGGCCTACGCCAATTACTTCGTGAAGTACGTGCAGGCCTACGCCGCCCAGGGCCTGCCCATCTACGCCGTGACGCTGCAAAACGAGCCGCTTTTTGCGGCATCCTACATGTCGATGCGCATGGATGCCGGCAACCAGCTGGCGTTTCTGAAGAACAACATCGGGCCGGCGTTTCAGACGGCCGGTTTGAATACCAAGCTCATTGTGTACGACCACAACTGGGACCAGCCCACCTACCCCAATACCGTTTTTGCCGACGCCACGGCGGCGCAGTACGCGGCCGGCTCGGCCTTCCACGGCTACGCGGGCAGCGTGAGCGGCCAGAGCACCACCCACAACGCCTACCCGGCCGAGGACATCTGGTTCACGGAAATTTCGGGCACGGTGGGTTCCAGCTTCGCCGGCGATTTGAAGTGGCACGCCTCCAACATCATCATCGGCACCACCCGCAACTGGGCCAAAAGCGCCTTGGAATGGAACCTGGCCCTCGACCAGAACAACGGCCCCACCAACGGCGGCTGCACCAACTGCCGCGGCGTGGTCACCATCAACAGCACCACCGGGGCCGTGACGCGCAACGTGGAATACTACGCCCTGGCCCACGCCAGTAAGTTTGTGGACCCCGGCGCGGTGCGCGTGGGCTCCAACTCGGTGGCCGGCGGCATCGAAACCGTGGCCTTCCGCAACCCCGACGGCTCCAAAGTCCTTATTGCCCTGAACAACAGCAATGCCTCCAACACCTTTAAGGTGAGCTGGAACGGGCAGTCGTTCAACTACACGCTGCCGGCCGGCGCGCTGGCCACCTACAAGTGGAACACCAGCGACATCACGCTGGGCCGCATCTACGAAATCAGCGCCAAGCACAGCGGCAAGGCCCTCGAAATCGTGGGTTCCTCGACCAGCAACGGCGGGCAGGCGCAGCAGCGCACCTGGGCCACCGGCAGCAACCAGAAGTGGAAAACGGTGGACATGGGCAATGGCTTCGTGCGCCTGGTAAACATCTTCAGCAACAAGTCGCTGGACGTGCCCGGCCCCAGCACCGCCAACGGCGCCCTGGCCCAGCAGTGGGACTGGACCAGCAACGACAGCCAGGCCTGGCTGGTGCAGCGCCAGAGCGACGGCACCTACCGTATTATCAACAAATACAGCAACAAAGCCCTCGACGTAACCAGCGCGTCCCAGGCCGACGGCGCCAACGCCCAGCAGTGGGACTGGACCGGCGCCGACAACCAGCGCTGGTGGTTCTCGGACCAGGGCCCGGCTGCCCTCACGGCCCTGGCCGCCACCGGCTCGGCCGCTGCGGCCCGCCTGCAAGTGTACCCCACCACCATCAGCCAAGAACTTACTTTCGACTACACCGCCGAAACGGCCGAAACCCTGCAAGTGCAGCTCGTGGACGTACTGGGCCGCGTGGCCCTGGCCCCGCCCGCCGTGGCGGCCAAAGCCGGACTCACCCATGTCAGCCTCAACGTGGCTTCTGCCCGGCCCGGCCTGTACGTGCTGAAAGTGCGCGCCGCCGCCGGCCCGCTCAGCCAGCGGGTTATCATTGCCCGCTAACTAAATGATGCGATTCTGAAATATCCCCCACCTTTAGAACAACTTTTGCTGCTAATGTCCCTGTAGGGTGCGGGGCTTGCCCCCGCCCGCCGTTCGCACCGTTTCAACAGCCCCGCTCAACGACGGGCGGGGGCAAGCCCCGCACCCTACCCCACCATTCTTTCTCATGACGAACCAGAAATTCCTGTCTTTCCTATTTCTCTCGACGCTGGGCCTCGGCAGTGCCGCCGCGCAAAAAGCAGCTTCCACACCCTACTCGGCCGCCGGCAAAACGGCCCACGTTTTCGCCACCGTGCAGGGCACCAGCCAGCGCCTGGCGGCCGGCGGTGACCTCAAGCTCGCGCCCGCCGCGCAGCCGCTCGAAACCCAAGTGTGCGTATTCGTCGACCCCGGCCACTCGTTCCAGACCATGCTCGGCATCGGTGGGGCACTGACGGATGCCTCGGCCGAAACCTTTGCCAAGCTGCCGAAACCCCAGCAGCAGGAGTTTTTGAAGGCGTATTACAGTCCCACGGGCGGCATCGGCTACACGCTGGGCCGCACCAGCATTCACAGCTCCGACTTTTCGAGCGGCAGCTATACCTACGTGGCGGATAAGGACGAAGCGCTGAAAACCTTCAGCGTGAAGCACGACGAGCAGTTCCGCATCCCCTTCATCAAGCAGGTGATGGCGGCGGCCGGCGGCAAGCTCACCCTCTACGTGAGCCCCTGGAGCCCGCCCGGCTGGATGAAAACCACCGGCGACATGCTGCACGGCGGCAAGCTGCTGCCCCAATACCGCCAGGCCTGGGCCGACTACTACGTGAAGTTCATCAAGACCTACGAGCAGCTGGGCATCCCCATCTGGGGCCTCTCGGTGCAGAATGAGCCGATGGCCACCCAGAAGTGGGAGTCGTGCATCTTCACCGGCGAGGAGGAGCGGGATTTCATCAAAGGCTACCTCGGCCCCACGCTGGCGAAAGGCGGGCTGGGCTCGAAGAAGCTCATTGCCTGGGACCACAACCGCGACCTGCTGTTCCAGCGCGCCAGCACCGTGCTCGACGACCCCGAGGCCGCCAAATACGTCTGGGGCATCGGCTACCACTGGTACGAAACCTGGACCGGCAGCAGCATGCTGTTTGAGAACGAGAAGCGCGTGAAAGAGGCTTTCCCCAACACCAACCTGATTTTCACGGAAGGCTGCAAGGAGAAATTTGACCTGGCCAAAGTGGATGACTGGACGCTGGGCGAGAAGTACGGCAACTCAATGATTGGCGACTTCAACGCCGGCACTGTGGGCTGGACCGACTGGAACGTACTGCTCGACGAAACCGGCGGGCCGAACCACGTCGGCAACTTCTGCTTCGCCCCCGTCATCGCCGACACCAAAACCGGCAAGCTCATCTACACCAACGCCTACTATTACATCGGCCACTTCTCGAAGTTCATCCGGCCCGGCGCCAAGCGCATCAGCGCCTCATCCAACCGCGACGCCCTGCAAACCACCGCCTACCGCAACCCCGACGGCAGCGTGGCCGTGGTGGTGATGAACCAGACCGACAAGCCCGAGGAATTTCAACTCTGGATGCGCGGCCAAGGGACCAAAACCACCGCTGCCGCTCACTCCATTATGACGCTGGTGGTTAACTAGTGCGGTTGTTGTTGAAGAAAAAGCCCGTCATGCTAAAGCTACGCTCGGCATGACGGGCTTTTTACAATTCTCATTGCCTCATGCGCCCCCACCTCCTCCTTCTGCTCCTCACCGCGCTAGCCTGGCTTCTGGCCCCCACCGCCCAGGCCCAACCAGCCAAGGGCCAGGTCGTCGTCACCTACCTCGATTCGAAACTGCTGCGCGGCAACCCCGGCGGCGAAAACCCGCGCCGCCGCGTGAGCGTGTATCTGCCGGCTGGTTACGCGGCCAACCCCGGTCGCCGCTATCCGGTGCTCTACTACCTGCACGGCTTCACCTGGAACGACAGCCTGCTTTTTCATGCCGATGGCCTCGGCGCCCTGCTCGACCATGCCATTGCCGACGGCCAGATTCGTCCGCTCATTGTGGTTGCGCCCGATGAACAGACGCTGTTTCAGGGCAGCTTCTACGCCAATTCTGCCACCAATGGCCCGTGGGCCGATTTCACGGCCCACGAGCTCGTGCAGTTTATCGACCACAAGTTCCGCACCCTGGCCAGGCCCGCCAGCCGGGGCATTGCCGGCCACTCCATGGGTGGCAACGGCACCTTACGCCTCGCCCTGCTCTACCCCGGCATCTACGCCGCCGCCTACGCCCTGAGCCCCGCCTTCGCCGCTCCGCATGCCGAATGGATGAGCGGCCGCGCCGGGCAGTCCGTTGCCGGCCGCGCCACCTCGCGGGCTGGGCTGGGCCAGAACTTCGACGCCATTCGGATAGTGGCCACCGCGCGGGCCCTTTCGCCCACGCCCGGCCGGGGCGTATTTGGCGCGGCCCTGCCCTACGCGCCCGGCCCCGACAGCCTCGCCCCCCGCGACGCCGTGCTGGCTCAGTGGGCCGCCGCCACGCCGCTGGCCCTGCTGCCCACGCACCTGGCCAGCCTGCGCAAGTTGCGCGGCCTGGCCTTCGACTGGGGCGAGCAGGACCAGTTCCAGCACATTCCATTCGCGTGCCGTGCCCTTAGCACTCAGTTGGCAGCCTTCGGCATCCCGCACGCGGCCGAAGGCTACGAGGGCAACCACGGTAACCGTATAATGGGCCGCGACGGCCGCATGTACCAGAAATTACTGCCGTTTTTTAATCGACTGCTTCAGTTTGAATAGCAGGCGGTTTTCTCACCATTAATTCAGCCATGCTTTATTCTGATTCCCTAAAAGGCCTACGTGCGGCGCTGTTGCTGGCGGGCCTGCTCTTAGCTGCCACCGCCCACGCCCAGCAGCCCACTGACCCGGCCGCTGCCAAAAAAGCCGCTGACGAGGCTTACCACGAGCGCCAGGAATACCTGCTGCACAACGACTGGCCCAATCTCCAGAAATACGCGGCCGCCAACCAGCGCCTGCCCGAGCCTGCGCCCGGCCGGCCCCGCGTGGTCATCATCGGCAACTCCATCACCGAGGGCTGGGTGAAGGAAGATTCGGCCTTTTTCCGGGGCAAAACCTACGAGTATGTGGGCCGGGGCATCAGCGGCCAGGCCACGGGCCAAACGGTGGTGCGCTTCCGCGCCGATGTGATTGACCTGCACCCGGCCGTGGTCGTCATTCTGGTGGGCACCAACGACGTGGCCGAAAACAACGGCCCCTACAATCCCCAAACCACGATGAACAACATCATGACGATGACCGAGCTGGCCCAGGCCCACGGCATCCGCGTGGTGCTGGGCTCGGTGGCCCCGGCGGCGGATTTCTGGTGGCGCAAAGGCCTGAACCCCGCCCCCAAAATCATTGCCCTCAACAAGCAAATCAAGGCCTACGCCGACCAGCATCACCTCGTGTACTACGACATGCACACCGCCCTGAAAGACGACCAGAACGGCCTGAAAAAAGCCTACGGCGAAGACGGCGTGCACCCCAACCTCACCGGCTACCGCGTGATGGAGCCCCTGCTCAACCAAGCCGTAGCCGCTGCTTTGAAGTAGAAATAGCTGCCTTACTGATGACTGCGCCAGTGCCGCCCGCCAGCTCCAAGCTGCTAGGCAGCATTGGCTTTTTTGCGGCCGACGGGCTTTTTCTTCTTCGCTTTCGGCCGGGCTTTTTTGCGGCGGGGCGGCAGCCGCTCGCGCTCGGCTTTGCGCTCGGCGCGCATGAGCAGGCGCTCGGGCAAACGGGCAATGAGCCGCTCGCGCACGTACTGCGCCAGGCTGGACAGCGGCACCAGCTGCGTGGTGCGCAGGAAATTGCTGACCTCGCGGCTCCGCAGCGTGCTCACGCCGGTGAGGCCCCGCGCCAGCAAAAATTGCTTCACCTCCTCCAGCAAAAGCAGTTTCGCGAGCGGCGCGCGCTCCACGGTGGCGTTGTAGCCGGCGGCGCGGTGCGGGCGCAGCCCCTCAGCCGAGGCTACCAGGATGCCCACCCACTCGGGCAGCAGCGGCAGCAGCCTGGGCAGGTGTTTTTCGGTGATGATGAAGGTGACGAAATCGTAGACCTCGCCGTAGCAGCGCAGCTGGTTGGCCACGCGTTGCAGGGTGTCGCCGTCGCCCTTCACCTCGTAGCCGTGCATGAAATGCTCGGTGATGTGCACCACGTCGGCCCGCGTGGTGCCGGTGGGCAGCTCATCGATGCGCACGCCCCCGACTAGCAATGGGTAGAGCAGGGCGCGGATTTCCGGGTCGTTCATGGCAACCCCAAAAGTAGCTTCCGGACGCGCAACGACTTAAAATTAATTACATTGTTATAATTAATATTTATAATATTCATTATAAATAAATTTCGTTATTTTTGTTTAGCCGTGAATTAGTTGTATCAGAGTAATTACCAATACGCTTCGGGCTCGCGCTATGGACGCGGCAGGAAGTGGCCCAGCGGCGGGGCATGATGTGGCTTAATCAGACTTTCGGAATAATTATATCGTTATGAAAAAGACTGTATTCGAATCAGTTAACTACTGCTTCACCCGCGAAACCATTACCCGGCTCGGCCTGCGCCTGGATGAAGCCGCGCCCAACGTTGAATACGCGCTAAGCCAGGCAATATCTCTTGTGCTCAACGAGTTATCGGGACGGATAGGCCACGGTCTCACGCCCGAGCGCCTGCTGGAACTGGTGCGGGAAGCCAACTCGGCGCAGGTGCTCCAGCACCTGGCCGACCTGCACCCGACCGCTCGCTACGAGCGGGGCGTGAACCTGCTCCTCGACCTGCTCGACGGCGCCTACCGCAGCACGGTGAGCCGCATTGCCGCCGGAGCAGCTATCCGGCCCTCGGCCAGCGACATGCTGCTGCAAATAGCCGCCACGGCCGTGCTGGGCGTGCTGGGCCACGCCGCCGCCGAAAAAGCCCTCTCCCCCACCGACTTCGTTTATTGGCTGCACGCGGAGAAAGAGGCCATTGCGGCCGCCATGCTGCCGGTGCCGGCCCTGGGTGCCGTCCCGCCCCTGCCCGCCGAGCAGGGCCTGCGCCGCCAGCCCCCGCAGCCGGCGCAGCTGGCTCCCACGCCCGCCGCCTGGGCCGAACCAACCACGGAGGCAGCACCGGGCAGCGGCTTGTCGCCGTACTGGCAGTGGGGCGGGCTGCTGCTGCTGGCCGTGTGCCTGGGGTACTTCTTTGGCCACAGCAGCCCCAGCCGCGACCAGCAGCCAGCGGCGACCACCAGCTTGGTGGCGGAAACCAGCCCGCCGGCAACCCAGCCAGCCGCCGCGCCCACAGCCGCCTACACACCTCCCGCAACGCCCCTGGCCGAAGCGACCGGGCCGGCTCCGGAAGCCGCAATGCCAGCAGCCCGCCCCGCCCCGGCCATTGCGAACCGGCCCGTAGAAACGCTGCCTACCCGCACTCCCGCTACGGTAGCCAGCGGAGCCGCCCGCCCGGCAGCCATCGGCAATGAGCCCAACGGCCGCTACGACCAGGACCGCGACACCTACATCTACGATACCGGCAAACCCATTGTGCTGACGCTGGCCGACGGCACGACCCAGAGAGTGGGGGCCAACTCAACCGAAAACCGCCTCTACACCTTCCTGTCATCGCCCGCTTTCCAGGTCGATTCGGTGAACCGGACCAAGGGCTGGATTAATTTTGACCGCATCAACTTTGAAACCGGCAAGGCCCGGCTAACGCCCGAGTCGGCGCTGCAGCTGGGCAACATTGCCAGCATTCTCAACACGTTTCCGCGCTCCATCGTGAAAATCGGGGGCTATACTGACAGCACCGGCGACGCCCTGGTAAACTACCAGCTCAGCGAGGACCGCGCCCGCGCCGCTATGCTCACGCTGGCCAGCATGGGCGTGAGCGCCGACCGCCTGCAAGCCAAAGGCTACGGCCCCAAGTACTTTGTGCGGCCCAACAACACCCCCGCCAACCGCGCCCTGAACCGGCGCGTCAGCATTCGGGTGTTGCGCAAATAGCAGCCCCCGGCATGGTTGGTGCAGCGCTTATCTAAGCGCTTAAATCCTGGTTCTCATCGCCTGCTGGCAGATGCGCAGCCAGGCTTCGGCCTCCGGTACCTGCTGAAAAATCTGGAGTTCCAGCGCGCCGGCCGCTCCGTGGTTGAAATGCACGGTGAGGATGTCGGACAGGGAATCGGCCTGCACCACGTGGGCCACGTAGCGCAGGCCCACCGCGGTGGCTTGCGGCACCCACACGCGCTCCAGCCACTCGATGGAATCGAACCATGGCCCCATCAGCTCCACGTTGTCGTTGAGCAGGCAGGGGTTGCGGAGGTCTTGCAGGGTGCGCAGGTACTTATCGGCCCCGCGCAGGGCCTCCTGCATATCGACGAAGCCGCGCCAGGTGGCCCGCAGCCAGCCTTCGGGCTCTTGCGACAAGGTGCAACGGCTGCCGTCGGCATCGGGAAGGGAGCTAAGAATCATGGCAGAAATCGGTAGAGGAGTTCGGCAGTTGAATCATGGAAAAATCTTGGGAAGCGGTTCGGATTTGCCTGCGTACGGCTTTTCCGGATTCTTGATGCCTTGGGTGCGAGGCAAATCCGCAATTCCGGGCTGGTTAAGGTCAACAATTAAAATCCCTTGGGACTGATTTAGTTGGAACTGCGAACAGCAGGTATTTCCGGGGGCAGGGCCAGGTATTTTGAGACGCGGGGCACTGCCGCAAATGGCGCCGCCGCTAACCTTTGCAATTTGGTAATGGTTGCGGTAGCAGGAGCCGCGGGCGGGGGTGTTATTTCGCAGCCCATACTGTACCTTGGCGGCGTGCCGGCCCTGCCATGGGGCAGTCCGCCGGCAGTTCGGTTGCTTCAACTTTGCTTCCTGCATGTCCCGAAAAAAGGCTCTGTTTCTCATCGGCTCGCCCAACCAGACCACGCAAATGCACCAGATTGCGCAGCTGCTGGAAAACGACTTCGACCCCTACTTCAGCCAGTTGTACTACGATGGCTGGCAGCGTCAATTCTACAAGTTCCTGCTCTGGACCGGCGGCCTGGACAAGACCATCGTCACCGGAAAAATCAAAGCCAAGGCCGATAAATACCTGGCCGAGCACGGGTTGAAGAACGATTTCGAGGCCCGCGTTTTCAACAATCACTACGACCTCATCGTGTGCTGCTCCGATGTGATTGTGCCCTGGCCGCTGATTAAAAAGACGAAAACCGTTTTCGTACAGGAGGGCATGACCGACCCGCTCAACCTGTGGGCCCGGCTGGTGAAGCGCTTCACGCGCTACCCCATCCTGGCCATCGGCACGGCCCTCAACGGCATGAACAACTGCTGCGACATCTACTGCGTGGCGTCGGAGGGCTATGCAAAGCACTTCAAACGCGTGGGCGTGGATGCCGATAAGCTCATCGTGACGGGCATTCCCAACTTCGACAACATCGAGCAGGTGCGCCACAACGATTTCCCGCACCACGGCTACGTGCTGGTGGCCACCTCCGACCTGCGCGAAACCTTCACGCCCGAAAACCGCCCCAAGTTCATCCGCGAGTGCGCCCGCATTGCCAACGGCCGCCCGCTGGCTTTCAAGCTGCACCCCAACGAGGAATTGCCCCGCGCTGTGAACGAAATCAAGAAGCACGCGCCGCCCGGCACCCTGATTTTCACCGAAGGCAACACCGACCACATGATTGCCAACTGCGTGGAGCTCATCACCCAATACTCGACGGTGGTGTACGTGGGCCTGGCGCTGGGCAAGCCGGTGCACTCCTACTTCGATGTAGATGACCTGCGGCGCAAGCTGCCCTGGCAGAATGGCGGCACCTCGGCCCGGCGCATTGCGGCCATTTGCCGGGGCTTCAGCCGGTTTGAAGGCAACAGTGGGCCGGCCTTTTTGCGGCAGTTCGATGCGGAGGCCTTTGCAACGGCAGCGGCGGCCGAAGCCTCACCGGTAGGGAGCTAGCCATTGGCGGCATTATTTTAAGAATGTATTTACCAACGCCTTATCAATTAGCCAGCTTTTTGACCGGCAAATTTTAGCGTATTTCCGTTTCACGTCCGACTACGCGGTACCGACACCTTCCTTTATGCCCGTTCCGAAGATTCTGACCGTTGTGCAGGCCCGCATGGGCTCCTCGCGCCTGCCGGGCAAGGTGTTGCTGCCGCTGGCCGGCCAGCCCCTGCTGGTGCGCATGGTGCAGCGGGTGCAGCGCGCCCACCTGGCCGGCACGGTGGTAGTAGCCACCACCACCGAGGCCGCCGATGACGCCATTGCCGAGCTGTGTGCCGCTCACGGCCTCGAATGCTTCCGTGGCGATGCGCTGGATTTACTCGCCCGCCACTACCAGGCCGCCCGCCACTACGGGGCCGACGTGGTGCTGAAAATCCCGTCCGACTGCCCGCTCATCGACCCGGCCGTGATTGACGAAGTGGTGGGCTACTACCTGCACTTTGCCGACCGCTACGACTTCGTGAGCAACCTGCACCCCGCCACCTTCCCCGATGGCAACGACGTGGAAGTAATGCCCATCGAAGCCCTGGAAACCGCCTGGCGCGAGGCCCAACGGCCGTTGGAGCGCGAGCACACCACGCCGTTTTTCTGGGAAAACCCCGACCGGTTTCGGCTGGGCAACGTGGAGTGGGACGCGGGCCTCGATTATTCGATGAGCCACCGCTGGACGATTGACTACCCGGAAGACTACGATTTCATTGAAGCCGTGTATGACGCGCTGTATCCGACCAAGCCAGATTTTGGGCTGGATGACATCCTCACCCTGCTGAAGCAGCGCCCGGACATTGCCCGCCTCAATGCCCATTACGCCGGCGTGAACTGGTACCGCAACCACCTCGACGAACTCAGAACCGTGGATTCGTCGCAAACCAAACAAGCCTCCTCCCCTACTTTATGACCGACCAAAAACGCCAAGAAATGGAAGCCCTGGCCCTGCGCGTGCGCGAGCACATCGTGCGCCTGAGCACCGACGGCGGCTGCTTCACCGGCGCGTCGCTGAGCTGCGCCGACCTGCTGGTGTACCTCTACGCCGACTGCCTGAACGTGCGGCCCGACAACCTCCAGGACCCGGCCCGCGACTACCTCTTCCTGAGCAAGGGCCACGACGTGCCCGCCCTCTACGGCACCTTCGTGGAACTCGGCTTCATCGACAAAACCCGCCTCGACCAGCACCTGAGCACCGACGACCACATCTACTGGCACCCCAACCGCAACGTGCCGGGCGTGGAATTCCATTCGGGCTCGCTCGGGCACCTGCCCAGCGTGGCCTTGGGCGTGGCCATGGATTGCCGCATGCGCGGCCAGGACAACAAGGTCATCGTCATCACCGGCGACGGCGAGCTAAACGAAGGCACCGTGTGGGAAAGCCTGCTGGTAGCCAGCGCCCACCAGGTCAACAACCTCACGCTGGTCGTCGACCGCAACCACTTCCAGGCCAACGTGGCCACCGAAGACCTGATTCCGCTGGAGCCGCTGGCCCCCAAGTTCGAGGCCTTCGGCTGCGAAGTGCGCCGCATTGATGGCCACGATTTCAAGCAGCTGGAAGACGCCTTTTCGGCCCTGCCCTTCTCTGATACCAAGCCCTCGGTCATCATCTGCGACACGGTGCGCGGGCGCGGCCTGCCCAGCATCGAAGCGCGGGCCGACCGCTGGTTCTGCAATTTTTCTGCGGAGGAAGTGGAGGAATTGTTGCGCGAGCTGCACAGTCAGGTAGCCACCACGCTCACCAGCGAGACGCTGACGGTACGGTAAAAACTGTAGCGTGGACTCTGCGAGTCCGCGCCTCACCCCATTCATATGCGGACTCGCAGAGTCCGCGCTACATTATGAACTACGAAGAACTTATCAAAGAAACCGCCCTCGCCGATGAGCGTCTGGTGGTGATGACGGCCGAAAACCGCGCCCTCATCCGCAACCTGCCGGCCGTGCTCGGTCCACGCTTCATCGATACCGGCATCACCGAGCAAACCCTCATCGGGGCGGCTGCCGGACTGGCCCTGCGCGGCCGTGTGCCGGTGGTGCACGCCCTGGCCACCTTCCTCACGCTGCGGGCGTTCGAATTCATCCGCACCGACGTGGGCATCGGTAAGCTGCCGGTGAAGCTGAGCGGCTTCGTGCCCGGCTTCCTCTCCGATGGCAACGGCCCTACCCACCAGGCCATCGAAGACGTGAGCCTGATGCGCGGCATTCCCGGCATGACCGTTTTCGCGCCCGCCGATGAAGCCGACATGCTGGCCATGCTACCCGCCATCTGGGCCTCACCCGCGCCGGCTTACGTGCGCATCAACACCCGCCCCGCCACTTACGAGCACGCCCCGTTCGAGATGGGCAAAGCCGAAATCGTGGCCGAAGGTACCGACATCACCATCCTCACCTACGGCATGCTCTTCGAGCAAACGCTGGTAGCCCGCGAGCTGCTACAGGCCCAGGGCAAATCCGTTGGCCTCATCAACCTGCGCAGCCTCAAGCCAATTGACGAGGCGGCCTTGCTCGACGTAGTGCGCCGCGGGTCGCTCATCGTCACGGTGGAGGACCATTTCATCACCGGAGGCTTGTATTCTATCCTCGCGGAAGTGCTGCTGCGCAACCAGCTCACCGCCCGCGTGCTGCCGCTGGCACTGGAGGAGCGGTGGTACCGCCCCGGCCGCCTCAGCGCCGTGCTGGAGTACGAAGGGTTCACCGGCCACCACATCGCGCGCCGCATCACGGAGTATCTGGGCGAGTCGGGGGCGGCCATTGCCGAAGGCCCGGCGGTGCTCGAGAACGAGTTTGCGGAGTAACAGAACGTCAATTTAATTGAACGTCATGCTGAGCGTAGCGAAGCATCTTTACCTCAATACTAATCTTAATGCTGACTGCAACGAAGCGGTAAAGATGCTTCGCTACGCTCTGCATGACGGTTTTTAACAATCCATCCCATGCCCAACACCGTTTCCTTCAACGAAAACTACCCCGACATCACGAAGTCGGACGAGCTGTACGCCCGCGCTCAGAAAATCATGACGCCGGTTACCCAGACCCTGGCAAAGGGCCCCGGCCAGTACACCAAAGGCGTGAGCCCCAAGTACGTGAAGCGCGCCAAAGGCTCCCACATATGGGACGTGGACGGCAACGAATACATTGATTTTCAGATGGGTATTGGCCCGATTTCGCTCGGCTACGCCTACGAGCGGGTTGACAACGCCATCAAAAAACAGCTCGAAGACGGCATCACCTTCTCCATGATGCACGAGCTGGAAGTAGAGCTGTCGGAGCTGATTCACGAGATTATTCCGAATGCCGAAAGCATCCGCATCAGCAAGACCGGCGCGGATGTGTGCTCGGCGGCCGTGCGGGTTTCACGCGCTTTCACCGGGCGCGACAACGTGTTGTGCTGCGGCTACCACGGCTGGCACGACTGGTACATCGGCACCACCAGCCGCGACAAGGGCATCCCGCAGGAAAGCAAGGACCTGGTAGCCGCATTCGAATACAATAACCTCGATTCGTTGAAGGCGCTGCTCGATGAAAACGTGGCCTGCGTAATTCTGGAGCCATTCATCTTTGATGCGCCCAAGGACAACTTCCTGCACGAAGTGGCCCGGCTGTGCAAGGAAAACGGCACGTTGCTGATTTTCGATGAGATGTGGACGGGCTTCCGCGTGGCCGTGGGCGGCGCGCAGGAGTATTTCGGCATCACGCCCGATTTGGCGGTGTATTCCAAAGCGTTTGCCAACGGCATGCCCATTGCCCTGCTCACCGGTCGGCGCGACGTGATGCAGCTGTTTGAACAGGACGTTTTCTTCTTCACCACCTTCGGGGGCGAGGCGCTGAGCCTGGCCGCTGCCGTGGCCACCATTTCCGAAATGCGGGAGAAGAACGTGCCCGCCCGCCTAGCCGAGCAAGGCAAAAAGCTCAAGGACGGCTACAACGAAATCGCCGCCGAGCTGGGCCTGAGCCAGTACACCAAATGCTACGGCTACGACTGCCGCACCATCGTCACCTTCGACCCCTCGGCCGGCAACGGCATGGAAATAAAGGCTTTCGTGCAGCAGGAGCTGTTCAAGCGCGGCATCATGTGGGGCGGTTTCCACAACATGTGCTTCTCGCACACCGATGCCGACGTGGCCCACACCCTGGCCGCCTACCGCGAGGTGCTGCCGCTGCTAAAGTCCGCCATCGAAGCGGGTGACGTAGCTACCCGCCTGCTGGGCGAGCCGGTAGAAGCTGTGTTCCGGAAGGTAACCAATGCTGCGCCGGTTAAAGCCAAGTAAGCCCGATGAATTTATTCGATTTAGCGGGCAAAACGGCCATCGTCACCGGCGCCTGCGGGCTCATCGGCCAGAAGCACTGTGCGGCTTTGGCTGAGGCCGGAGCCAACGTAGTAGTAGCCGACCTTAATGCCGAAGCCGCTGCGGCAGTGGCTTTTGGGTTGGGTGGCGGGCCGCATCTGTCGTTGGCCGTTGATGTCACCAGCCCTGATTCGCTGGCCGCCGCGCGCGACCAGATTCTGGCTCGCTTCGGCCACATCGACGTGCTGGTGAACAATGCCGCCATCAACGACATGTTTGAGAACCCCGCGCTGGCGGCCGATTTGAGCAAGTTCGAGAACTTCCCGCTCGCTACTTTTCAGAAAGTGCTGGAGGTGAACGTGACAGGCGTATTCCTGGCAGCCCAGGTATTCGGTACGTCCATGGCGCAGCAGGGCCACGGCAGCATCATCAACGTGGCCAGCACCTACGGCATTGTCGGCCCCGACCAGAGCATCTACCGCAACGAGGCCGGCGAGCAAACCTTCTATAAATCACCTTCGTACCCCATGACCAAGGGCGCGGTGGTGAATTTTACGCGCTACCTCGCGGCTTATTGGGGCGCAGCCGGCGTGCGCGTGAACACGCTCTCACCCGGCGGCGTGGAGAACAGCCAGGATGAATTTTTCATCAAGCAATACAGCGCCAAAACGCCACTCGGGCGCATGGCCACGCCGACTGATTATCAGGGTGCAGTCGTGTTCCTGGCTTCGGATGCGTCGGCATACATGACCGGGGCCAACCTGGTAGTAGATGGCGGCTGGACCGCAATCTAAGTTTCCGGAGCGCGCGGTTTGACGCGCGCACACACCACACGGGCACACACCGAAGCATGTGCAACAATCACCTTTTCACCTCTCAACCTTCGCCTCATGCAAGCTGTTGAAATTCGCAAAAACCGATTCATTGGCGCCGGCCACCCGGCCTATATCATTGCCGAAATCGGCATCAACCACAACGGCTCGCTCGACCTGGCCAAGCAGCTCATTTCCGAAGCCGCCAAGGCCGGTTGTGATGCCGTGAAATTTCAAAAGCGCACGCCCGAGCTGTGCGTGCCCAAAGACCAGTGGGAAAAGCAGCGCGATACGCCCTGGGGCCGCATGAGCTACATCGACTACAAACGCAAAACCGAGTTCGGCCAGGCCGAATACACCGCCATCGACGACTACTGCCGCGCCCTGGGCATCGACTGGTTTGCCTCGTGCTGGGACGAGCCGTCGGTGGATTTCATGGAGCAATTCGCGCCCGTGATGTACAAAATGGCCTCGGCCTCCCTCACCGACAAGCCGCTGCTGGACCGCGTGCGTGCCACCGGCCGGCCGCTGATGCTGAGCACCGGCATGAGCACGCTCGACGAAATCAACCAGGCCGTGAAATGGGTGGGCCTGGATAAGCTGATGATTGCGCACTCCACTTCGTCCTACCCCTGCCCGCCCGCCGAGCTGAACCTGCGCATGGTGCCCGTGCTGCAAGGCATGTTCCCGGGCACGCCCATCGGCTACTCGGGCCACGAAACCGGTTTGGCTACTACCGTGGCCGCCGTGACGCTGGGCGCCAGCTTCGTGGAGCGCCACTTCACCCTGGACCGCGCCATGTGGGGCTCCGACCACGCCGCCTCGGTGGAACCCGGCGGCATGGCCAAGCTCGTGCGCGACATCCGCGACGTGGAGGAAGGCCTTGGCGATGGCGTGAAGCGCGTGTACGACTCCGAATTGGAGCCTCGCGCCCGCCTGCGCCGCGAGCTGACGCCGAACCAGGAGTAGCCTGTTCGGGTTGAACTGAAAGGAATCCTCGGACGAATAAACAACGTCATGCAGAGCGTAGCGAAGCATATTGCCCGCCACCACTAATCCTAGTTAAGTGGATTGCGTTGCGAGGTAAAGATGCTTCGCTGCGCTGCTCTGCATGACGTTTTAATTTGCTCAATCCCTACCCTCACACCATGCATCACGTCGAACTCATCACCACGGCTATCCTGCTGATTTGGGTGGCCATCGTGATTACGCTGGAGCGCATCATTCCCTACCGCAAGGGGCTGCCGTTTTTCCGCGAGGGGTTCTGGACCGACCTCGTGCTCTACACCTTCGTGCAGAGCTACGCGCTGAAAATCATCATTTTCGATTACATCATTCAGCCGCTCGACCAGCATTTCGGCTTCTCGAAGCTGCATTTTGTGACGGGCTGGCCCATCTGGGTGCAGGTGCTGTTTTTCGTGATTACGCACGACTTCTACATCTACTGGTTTCACCGCTTCCAGCACAGCAGCCCGCTGTTCTGGCGCACCCACGAGGCGCACCACTCGGGCAAGCAGGTAGACTGGCTGGCCGGCTCCCGCTCGCACGCGCTCGAAATCATCATCAACCAAACCATTGAGTTTGCGCCCATCATCCTGCTCGGGGCCGACCCCATGGTGGTGCCCATCAAGGCCTGCATCGACGCCGTGTGGGGTATTTGGATTCACTGCAACGTGGACGTGCGCTCGGGCCGCCTGCAATACTTCATCAACGGCCCAGAAATGCACCTCTGGCACCACGCCGACCACGAGGAGGTTTTCTACGCCAACTTCTCCACCAAATTCGCTTTCTGGGATTGGATGTTCGGCACCGCCTACCGGCCCGACCACAAGCCGCTGAAATGGGGCCTGCCCTACGCTTTCCCGAAAGATTATTTCAGTCAGCACGTCTTTTCCGTGGTCCGTTTCGATGAAGCAGAGCTGGCCAACCGGTCCCGATTATTTCGCGCCTACCACGGCATCCGGGTGCGCCTGCTCACCAAGCTGACGGACCGCGTGCCGGCCCTAAAACCCTTACACGGCTGGCCCGTGCCCGAGCCGTACACCGAAACCATTCCGGCGCAGCGCCCGGGCGGTAATTTTGGCGCAACTCCGGCCCCGGCCACTCCCTCTCACTCCTCCACTGCTGCTGCTTCGTCCCGTTGATTAATCCCTGGTTTTCCCTGTTTTTGGCCTCGTTCATGGAGGTTTGCTGGACGTATAGCCTCAAGGCACTCAACATGCAGCGCATCAAGGAGGTAGCTTGGTTGCACAGCTTCACGCAGCCGGCGCTGTTGCTGCCGGTGCTGCCGCTGCTGGCCTACGTCGCCTTTGGGCTGGCCAACGTGCTGTTTCTATCGCAGGCCATGCGGGCCATTCCCACCGCCACGGCCTATTCGGCCTGGATGGCACTGGCCGTGGTCGGCATCAAGCTCGTGGATGTATTTTACCTCAAGCAGCCGTTTTCCTGGCAGAGCGTGTTTTATACCAGTCTGATTATCATTGGCGTGCTGGGGCTGCGACGCATCGAATAGCCCATAGCTTTCGCAATTTGCAAGCGGCTCTTTCTATTCAGAAAGAGCCGCTTTTTTGTGCTCTGGAATTGCTATGCGGCCCCGCAGGCCGCTCCAATACCGCCCCACCGAAGAGTACAGGAAGGTTGGCCGCGACGACGCGAAGTTCTTGCGGCATCTTTCACGCAATCCCTCCCGGTACCCGTGGCGCTTCCTGCTCGCTTTCGTCTGGCTTGCTTACTGACTCTGTTAGAGTTAGGCCTGGGGCATACTGCGCTGGCCCAGGTACTGCGGCGGCCGGTGCCGGACAAGCTGGTCGTCCTCACCTTCGACGATGCGGCCGTGAGCCACGCCACTTTCGTGGCCCCGCTGCTGAAGAAATACGGGTTCGGCGGCACGTTTTTCGTGTGCGAATTCCGGGAGCCGCCGTTTTCGGATAAGACCAAATACATGAGTTGGGCGCAGATTCAGGGCCTGCACCGGCAGGGCTTTGAGGTGGCCAGCCACACGCTAACGCACCAGCACGTCAACAAAATGACACGCCCGCAGCTGGGCGCTGAGTTGGATTCCATCGAAGCGCGCTGCCGCGCCTGGCGCATTCCCCGGCCCGTCACCTTCGCCTATCCCGGCTACGATACTGCGCCTACAGCCACGGCGCTGCTGCCCGAGCGCGGCTACCAATTTGCCCGCGCCGGCGGTGGCCGGGCCTACGACCCAACCCAGGACAACCCCATGCTGCTGCCCAGCTTCAGCATTTCGGGCACCGATACGGCCAAGGTATTCAACGCCATCCGGCAGGCGCATTCCGGCCGCATCGTGGTACTAACGGTGCATGGCGTGCCCGACGTGGCCCACGACTGGGTGACAACCCCACCCGCGCTGTTCGAGCAGTACCTGAAGTACCTGCACGACTACCACTACCACGTCATCGCCCTGCGCGACCTGGCCCGCTACGTGAACGTGCCCGAAGCCCTGCGCAACCTCCCGCCCCACTACGAAAACCTGAAATAAGCCCCACTCGCCTCCCAAATCCCACCCATGAAAACCAACTACTTACTCGCATTGAGTGGCTTGCTGCTGAGCTTCGGCGGCCATGCCCAGAGCAAACTGACCACCGGCAGCCAGAAGCCCATGCCTACTGCTGAGTGGATTGACGCCGATACGGGCCACAAGGTGGTGCGCCTCACCCAGCCCGACGGCGACAACGGCAGCTTCTATTTTCACAACAATCCGTTTTTGCAAGGGAAGGGCAGCGAGGGCGACCTGATGGTGATTTACCACACCGATGCCCAGGGCAAACAACTGCGCCTAGTGAACCTGAAAACCCATCATACCGAGCCGCTGACCCGCTATTTCAAGGAAGTGAAGGGCGAAATAGTGGGCCGCAAGCGCCGCGAGGTGTTTTACCAGGTGCAGGACACGGTGTATGCCACCAACGTGGACTCGAAGAAAACGCGCCGCGTGTTCGTGTTTCCGGCCGATTTCAAGGCCGATATTACCTCGCTGAATGCCGATGAAACCAAGCTCGGCGGGGCTTGGGGCAGCGACGCCGAAAAGGAAATTTACCGCCAGTACCCGGCCAAAAGCGACTTTTTCAACCGCATCTACGAGGCCAAGCTGCCGCGCACGCTCTTCGTGGTGAGCACCGACGGCGGCGGAAAGCTCACCAAGCTATTCACGGATAATGCCTGGCTGAACCACGTGCAATTTTCGCCCACCGACCCTGATTTGCTGATGTTCTGCCATGAGGGCCCCTGGGGCAAGGTGGACCGCATCTGGCATATCAACATCAAAACCAAAGCGGTGAAACTCGTGCATAAGCGCACGGTGGACGGCGAAATTGCGGGCCACGAATTCTTTAGCCCCGACGGCAAAACCATCTGGTACGACATGCAGAAGCCCCGCAGCGTGACCTTCTACCTGGGCGGCACCGACGTGAAAACCGGCCAGGAGCGCGCCTACCAGATGGAGCGCAACGACTGGTCCATCCACTTCAACATCTCGCCCGACCAGAAGCTCTTTGCTGGCGATGGCGGCGACGCGGGCCAGGTGGCCAAAGCCCCGGACGGCATGTGGATTAATCTGTTCCATCCCGAAGGCGACAAATTCCGCACCGAGCGCCTGGTGAACATGAAAACCCACGGCTACAAGCTGGAGCCCAACGTCCACTTCTCGCCCGATGGGAAATGGATAATCTTCCGCGCCAATTTTGAAGGCCAGGAGCAAGTGTACGCCGTGGAAATCGCCAAAACGGCGTCGTAGTTGCCACCCAAAGAATAAAGGCCGTCATGCTGAGCGCAGCCAAAGCATGACGTTCAAACAAGACAACACCCTTACCCAATGCACTTCAAAACCCTCCTTCACCCTGTCCTCTGCGCCGCACTACTGCTTACGCTGCCTGCTGCCGCCCAGAAGCTGCCGAAGAAAAAGGCCGTGCTCAAAAGCATGACGCGCGCCAACAACTACTTTATGCGGAAGTGGCCCGACCCGGGCAAGGAAATCGTGACCAACATTGCCCGGCCCAGCCACATCTGGACGCGCGGCGTGTACTACGAAGGCCTGATGGCCCTCTACCAGACCGACAAGCAGAAGCGCTACTACGACTACGCCGTGGACTGGGGCACCAAGCACCAGTGGGGCATCCGCAAGGGCATTACGGACCGCAACGCCGACGACCACTGCGCCGGCCAGACTTACATCGACCTCTACCAAATCGACCCCAAGCCGGAGCGTCTGCACGACATCAAGGCCAGCATCGACCTGATGGTGCAGAGCCCGAAAATTGACGACTGGAACTGGATTGACGCGCTGCAAATGGCCATGCCTGTGTATGCCAAACTGGGCGCCATGACGAAGGATACGGCCTACTACGAGAAGATGTACCGCATCTACAACTACTCGAAAACCCAGCACGGCGGCCATGGCCTCTACAACCCCGAGGATAAGCTGTGGTGGCGTGACAAGGATTTTGTGCCGCCTTACAAGGAGCCCAACGGCGAGGACTGCTACTGGAGCCGCGGCAACGGCTGGGTGGTGGCCGCCATGGTGCGCGTGCTCGACATCATGCCCAAAGATGCCCCCCACCGCGCCGAATACGAGCAGATGTACCTGGCCATGATGCAGGCCCTACCCACCCTGCAACGAACTGATGGCTACTGGAATGTGAGCCTGCACGACCCCACGCATTTCGGCGGCAAGGAGCTTTCGGGCACCGCGCTGTTTGTATACGGCATGGCCTGGGGCCTGAACCACGGGCTGCTCGACAAGCAGAAATACGAGCCCATCATCGCCAAAGCCTGGCAGGCCATGGCCACCGAATGCGTAACGCCCGATGGCTCGCTGGCCTACGTGCAGGGCACCGGCAAAGAGCCCAAAGACGGCCAGCCCGTCAGCTACACTTCCCGCCCCGATTTTGAGGATTACGGCCTGGGCTGCTTCCTGCTGGCCGGCAGCGAGGTGTATAAGTTGAAGTAAATCTCCCAAAGTCCGCCGTCTCCCCTCCCCGCCAGAACGCCCCATATGAAACGACTTCTCGCCCCTCTATTTCTAGCCACGCTGGGCCTCACCGCCCAGGCCCAAGCCCCCAAATGGCCGGCCATCACCCAGCAAACCAAGCCCTGGACGCGCTGGTGGTGGGAAGGCAGCGCCGTGAACAAAGCCGACCTCACCACCGTGCTCACCGAGTACCAGAAAGCCAACCTCGGCGGGCTGGAAATCACCACGATTTACGGCGTGAAGGGTGCGGAAAGCCAGTTCATCGACTTTCTCTCGCCGAAGTGGATGGACATGCTCTCGCACACGCTCACCGAGGCCGGGCGGCTGGGCCTGGGCATTGACATGGCGCAGGCGTCGGGCTGGCCCTTCGGCGGGCCATGGGTGGCCCCGGTGGATGCCTCGAAGTACGTGACCTACAAAACCTACGAGGTAAAAGGCGGCGCGGGCCTGAGTGAGCCGGTCAGCTTCATGCAGAAGCCCATTGCCACGGCCATTGGCCACAAGGTCGACATCAAGCAATTGGCTGACCCGGTGGCCAAAAACAAAAACATGCAAACCCTGGCCCTGGAACAGGTGCGCTTCGAGAAGCCGCTGCCGCTGCAGGCCCTGATGGCGTATTCGGACAAGGGCGAAACGTTGGATTTGACCAGCAAAGTGGGGACTGATGGCAAGCTGAGCTGGACGGCCCCTGCCGGCTCCACGTGGACGCTTTATGCGCTGTTTCAGGGCGGGCACGGCAAGCAGGTGGAGCGCGCCGGCCCCGGCGGCGAGGGCGACGTTATCGACCACTTCTCCAAAACGGCCACCGACCATTACCTGGCCTATTTCGACAAGGCTTTTGCGGGGCACGACGTGAAGCCCATCCGGGCGTTTTTTAACGATTCTTACGAGGTGGATGATGCCCAGGGCGAGGCCAACTGGACGCCCCAGATGTTTGCCGAGTTCCAGAAGCGGCGCGGCTACGACCTGCGCCAGCACCTGCCCGCGCTATTCAACAAGGCCAGCGAGGACGAAAATCAGCGCGTCCTCACCGATTACCGGCAGACGATTTCGGAGCTGCTGCTCGAGAATTACACCCAAACCTGGGGCGCCTGGGCCAAAACCCACGATGCACTGATTCGGAACCAGGCCCACGGCTCGCCGGCCAATATCCTGGATTTGTACGCCGCCACCGACATTCCCGAGACGGAAGGCGAGGATTTGACGCGCATCAAATTCGCATCGTCGGCCGCGCACGTCACGGGCAAGCCGCTGACCTCGGCCGAGACGGCGACCTGGGAGAATGACCATTTCCTGAGCAAGCTCAGCGACGTTAAGAAGGCCATCGACCGGATGCTGCTGGGCGGGGTAAACCACGTTTTCTACCACGGCACAGCCTATTCGCCGCCTTCGGCCAAGTGGCCCGGCTGGCTGTTCTACGCGGCGGTAGAGTTTAACCCACAGAACCCGTTCTGGACGGATTTCGGCAAGCTGAACCTGTACACGGCCCGCGCGCAGTCGTTCCTGCAGGCTGGCCAGCCCAGCAACGACGTGCTGCTGTACCTGCCCATTTCGGATGCCTACACCCGCCCCGGCAAGGTGCTGCTCCAGCACTTTGATGGCATCGAGCACGGCTTCAAAGGCCTGCCCATCGAGGCTACCAGCGAGCTGCTGCTGAGCAAAGGCTACGGCTACGATTTCATCTCCGACAAGCAGGTGCAGGCCATAAAAAATACCGGCAACGCCCTCACCACCAGCGGCGGCGCGGTCTACCAAACCCTGCTCGTGCCCGATGCCCACCTCATGCCCCTGCCCACGCTGGAAAGTCTGCTGAAGCTAGCCCAGAACGGCGCCACCATCGTGCTGCAAAACCAATTGCCCGCCGATGTGCCCGGCCTGGGCAACCTCGAAAACCGCCGCAGCAACTTCCGGAAGCTGCTGGCCCAGCTGAAATTCAAGGCCACTAGCCAGGCCGGCGTGCAACAGGCCAGCCTCGGCAAGGGCCGCGTGCTGCTGGGTAATGACGTGCCGCAGCTGCTGGCGCAGGCCGGCGTGCGCCGCGAAACCCTGGCCGACCAGGGCCTGCAGTTCACGCGCCGCCGCCACACCCAGGGGCATTACTACTTCCTGGCCAACTGGGCCGAAAAGCCCTTCGCCGGCTGGATAACCCTGCAAACGCCCGCCAAATCCGCTGCCTTCTACAACCCCATGACCGAGCAAACGGGCATGGCCCGTATTCGCGCCACGGCCAACGGGATGCCCGAAATCTACGTGCAGCTCAATCCTGGCGAAACCTGCATTCTCGACACCAACGAAGGCGAGCGCACCGGTCCTGCCTACCCCTACCTCACCGTGGCCGCCGCGCCCCAGCCCCTCACCGGCCCCTGGGACCTGAATTTCATCTCGGGTGGCCCCGAACTGCCCGCCAAGCTCCAAACCAAAGAGCTGACCTCCTGGACCACGCTGGCCGGCGACGCGGGCCGAAAGTTTTCGGGCACGGCCACCTACAGCACCACGTTCCCGCTGCCGCAAGGTTCCGCCGACGGTTTCCTGCTCGACCTCGGCCGGGTGGCCCAGAGCGCCCGCGTGCAGGTGAACGGCCAGCCCGCCACCACGCTTCTCGGCCCGGTGTACCAGGTGTATGTACCTAAATACCAGCTCAAAGCCACCAACACCCTCACCGTGACCGTGAGCAACCTGATGGCCAACCGCATCATCGACATGGACCGCAACCACGTCGACTGGAAGATTTTCTACAACACCAACATGCCCGCCAAGCTCAAGGAAAACCGGGGCGCCGACGGCCTGTTCACCACCGAAAATTGGTCGCCGCTGGAATCCGGCTTGCTCGGTCCGGTCACCCTCACGCCGGCCACCACGGGCGCGCCCGCTCAATAATTAATTGCAACCATGGAAGAAGTAGCTTTCACAATGCAGCTGCGGCCCGGCGTGGCCGCCGAATACCAGCGCCGCCACGACGAAATCTGGCCCGAACTGTCGGCTCTGCTGCACGAGGCCGGCATCCGGGATTATTCCATTTACCTCGATGCCGCCAGCGGCCGGCTGTTTGCGGTGCAAAAGCGCCTGCCCGGCCACACCACGGCTGCTTTACCGACCACCGAAATCATGCAGCGCTGGTGGGCCTACATGGGCGATTTGATGGAAACCAACCCGGACAACTCGCCCGTGGTGCAGCCGCTAACCCGGGTCTTCCATCTGGACTAACGCGCTTTTTTTCACGCCACTACAGGAGGGTGCGGGAAGGTTACTGCTGACTCAGTTCCCAGCTTTGTGGCGTGAGTGCAAACAACCTGACGGGCCCGTAGCCTGCCGGAGAAACGATGGGTGGGAGTCCTCTTTCCTCCATACGCCGCTACGGGTCACGTCAGAGTTGTGGCGCTACTTTGCGTGTTTCAACGGTTCGGTTTAATCACCACCATAACGGCCGCTGACGATGCCCCCGCGGCCGTACAAAACAGCCAGAATATCGAGTTTTAGATTTACAATGGACCCCAACGTTGAAGAGGCGGCTTCCTGTGGGGGCCGCTTCTTTTTTGTAGCTTATTGAATGGGCACCAACTAATTCGTTACTTCAAACGCTTATTCCCAATCCAATGCTGACGAAAAGAGAACTAAACTTGGTTGGCCTCACGGCCCTGCTCATGTGCATTCCGCTGGCCATTGTGGCCAGTCAGAACCAGCTGCCTGGCCCGTTGCCATCGTCGGTATTTGAGTGGAACGACTATAAGGCGGTGCCGACCAAAGTGGGCGAGCGGCGGCAGTTTTTCGACTCCCCTACCGAAACGCTCGACAACCTGGAAGTGCACGCCACCACCCTCAACCCCGGCGAATACGCCCACCCCGCCCACCAACACCCCGACGAGGAGCTGATGATAGTGCGCGAAGGCACCGTAGAAGCCCTGGTGAACGGCGAACTGAAACGCGTCGGCCCCGGCTCCCTCATCTTTCAGGCTCCCAACAAGATGCACAGCATCAAAAACGTGGGCATCTCCCGCGCCACCTACCACGTCCTGCGCTGGCGCACGGCCAAAACCGGCCCGGCCGTGGTCAGCAAGCCGTAATCAGAACGCCCATAAACAGAACAGGCAGGCTACTTGTTCAGGCTCGCACTCTTCTTCGCAAAATCAGCCGCCGCGTCATTGAGCTGCTTTGGGGTCGGGGTATGGCTGCCTTCGTCAATCAGCACGCGGTAGCGGAAGGTGACAGATTCACCTTTTTTCAGCTGTAAGTTTTTGGCCGATTTTCCGTTGGTGAAAATCTTTTCACCCAGCGGGTTGGCCGCAAACAGGCCGTAGCCGCGGGCGTGCCAGAAGGTGGGGTAATTGGGGTTTTTCGGGTGGTCGATGATGGCGATGCTGACAGAGTCTGCCCCCATTTTGCCGTAGGCCTTGCACCACACGCCGCGGGTGCTCCAGGCGTCGTTGCCGCGCTTGCCGGCGCTGGTGAGGTAGGTGCCGTTGGCGACGTGGTCGGTGCCGGCTTTCACCACCGTCACGATGCCCTTGCTGTCGGTGAATTTCTGGTCCTGGTCGGCGGGGATTTGCAGCTCGTGGGCCAGGCGCAGGCCCAGCAGGCCGTCTTTGGCATCGGTGAAGGTGACTTCGCGGGCCGCCGTGAGCGTGGTGACGCGGTCAATGGTCCGCGCCCGGGCGGTACCGCTGAACTCGAAGCGCGTGGTTTCTTCCAGCAGCACCTCATTTTGCTGGTTGGTCCAGTTGGCGTGGTAGGCCAGCACGCCGGTGGGGCCGCTGGTGGTGGCGAGAATCTTATCGGTTTTTATCCAGCCGTAGGAGGACTTTTTCTCCTTAGCAATGGCGTAGGAGTTGTTCCAAAAATCCAGCCCGTTCACGTTCTCGAAGTTGAACCACAGCCCGATGTGGTGCGGGTGGTCGGTGGGGTCGCCGGGCTGCGGGTTCAGCGGAAAGCCGCGCGTGACCACGGTGCCGTTGGCGGCGCGCAACGGGTACAGCACCGGCTTTTCCAGCGAATCGGGGTACAGAAAACTCGTAAACAGCTGCGAACCCACAAACACGTCAATCTTCCGGGCTGTGGCGTCTTTGGTCACGCGCACCGGCTCGGCCTTTTGAGCCGTGGCGTCGGAGGCGCAGCAGGCCAGCGCGAGCAGCAGCGCACCGCCACCGGAAAGGGCAGATTTATTCATCAGACTAAACGGAAAATCAGGTTAGTATTTGAATACTTTGCCGCCCACCATCACCTCCTGCGTTTTCTCGTCGAAGGTGGCTTTCATGCCCGAATGCACGGCGGCGTTGGTCATGATGGTGGCGATGGAATGGCTGTAGCCGGCCTCTACGGGGGCGTGGGGCTGCTGGCGGCTGCGCACGCACTCCATCCAGTTGCGCACGTGGTTCGAGGTCAGCTTGTCGCCGCCGGTATTGGCCGAGGCGATGACCGGCTCGACGGCCGACAGGCTCGACTCGGGCAGCAAAAACGGCTGCATGTGCATGTCGGCCGCGAACTTCTGGGTGAGGCCGCCGCGCGGCGACACCATGTTGGTGTTCAGGTTCAGCTCACCCCCGTTGGAGTAATAGATTTCGGACGGGTGCTCGTCGCCGTTGTCCATCCGCGAGCCGAAGGTGACCTGGAAGCCGTTGGTCGGGTCGTTCTGAGGGCCGTAGTCGAACACGGCCGTGAGCGTATCCCAGTTTTTGCGGCCGTCTTTCCACATGTAAATGCCGCCGTTGGCCACCACGCTGCGCGGGTGCTGCAGGCCCGTAAACCAGTGCACGGTGTCAATCTGGTGGCTCATCCACTGGCCCGGCAGGCCCGAAGAATACGGCCAGAACAAGCGGTATTCCAGGTATTTGCGGGCATCAAAAGCCTCGAAGGGCCGGTTCATGATGAAGCGTTTCCAGTCCGTATCGGCTTCTTTCAATTGCGGCACCAAATCCGGGCGGCGCCAGCGGCCGGGCTGGTTCACGTTCCAGGTCAACTCCACCATTTTGATGTCGCCAAACTTGCCCGATTTGATGTAGGCATCGGCGGCATGGTAGTTGGCCCCGCTGCGCCGCTGCGAGCCAATCTGCACAATCTGCTTCGAAGCCTTGATGGCCTTCAGCGCCGCCCGGTTGTCCTCCATCGTCTCAGCGAAGGGCTTTTCGCAATACACGTCGCAGCCGGCCCGCACGGCCTCGATGGCGTGCAGCGCGTGCTGGAAGTCGGCGGTGCTCACAAAAACGGCGTCCACGGCCTTCTTGTCGTACATCTCCTCGTTGTTGCGGTAGGCGGCCACGTCGTGCCCCAGCTTTTCTTTCCAGATGGCCGCGCCTTCCTCCCGCCGCTTTTTCCAGATATCCGACACGCCCACCACGTCGAAATTCAGCTCCTTGTAGTGGTTCAGGAAGCTGGGCAGGTGCGAGCTGCGGTGCCGGTCCGAGAAGCCGACCACGCCCACGCGCACCCGGTCGTTGGCCCCGATGATGCGCTTGTAGCTGCTGGCCGACCAGCCCACCACCGGCGACAGCAGCACCCCGGCGCTGGCTAGTGCCGTTTGCTTGAGAAACAGGCGGCGGGCATTGGATTCTTCGTGCGACATGGGAATTCTGATTGGAATGGAAAGAATTTACTTGAGTGTCTTGATTTTGATGCTGCGAAACGACACCTGATTGCCGTGGTCCTGCAAGAGAATGTGGCCCTGCGGTGCCATCCCGAAATTCGGCCACACCTTGTACTTGCTGAGGCCCACCAGCGCTTCGAACTCCTTCGAGCCGCGCGTGTATTCCAGCACTTTGCTGCCGTTGAGGAAGTGCTCCACGCGGTTGTCGGGGTGCGCCACCACACGGCCCACGTTCCACTCGCCGATGGGATGCACGAAGCGCGGGTTTTTATCGGCCCGAATCAGGTCGTAGAGCGAGGCAAGGGTGCGGTCACCGTCGCGGCCCAGCTTGGCGTCCGGGTGCAGGGCATCGTCGAGCACCTGGTACTCCAGGCCGATGGCCGAGCCCTCCGTTTTCTCGTCCAGCGTCACGAAGTATTTCACGCCGCTGTTGGCCCCCGGCGTCAGCTTGAACTCAAACGACAGGTCGAAGGCTTTGAACTCCTCGTTGGTCACGATGTCGCCGCCGTTGGCCGCCTCCTTGCCTTCGGAGGGCTGCACAGTCATGGTGCCATCGCCCACCTCCCAGCCCTTGGCCGGAAAGGCCGGGCCCTTGGCGCTACGCCAGCCGGCCGAGGTTTTGCCATCGAACAGCAGCCGCCAGCCGTGCGCCTTCTCATAGGCATTAAGGTAGTTAGGCACGAAATTCACCACGTAGATATCGGCCGGAAAAGCGCTGGGCTTCAGACTGGTGGTGTTGATGCGGATGTTTTTGAAGTAGACCTTTTTGCCCGCGTCATCCGGCTTGGTAATGCCGTGCACCTGCAGGCCGATGAAACCGCGCGGGTCTACGGGGTCCACCACGTAGGCCACGGGTAGGTTGTTCACCCAGGTCTTCATCTCGTTGCCGATGCACTCCACTTTGATGTGGTTGTACTGGCCAATTTTAAACGCTGATTTGGCCTGCGGGTGCAGGTCGAGCGGATACAGCCACTGCCGCCGCGCTTCGTCGTAAATCCCGCCCGACCAACTCCGCTCCGAGGGGTCAATCTCGACCTGCCGGCCGTACACTTTACCGGCATGGCCTTCGGTATCAAAATGGCTGCGCGTCTGAATGCCCGAATTGCTCGTCGGGCTGTCAATCATCACGTCCAGTTCCAGCACGAAGTCGCCGTATTCCTTCTCCGTGACTAGAAACGTATTGCCCGAATTCAGCACCGTAGTGCCCACAATCGCGCCGTTTTCCACCTTGTAATCGGCTGTGCCGGCCAGGCGCTTCCAGCCCGCCAGCGTCTTGCCATCGAACAGGTTTTGCCACGCGTTGGGGGCTTGCGCTGAAGCCGGATGGGGCTGCATCAGCGCCCCTATTGTAACTGCGGCACCAGCCGCTATCGACAGAATTTTCTTCAAGGTGGGATTTGGAAATAGAGGTGACTTATTAGAATCTCGACTAGCAAAGAAACGCGCACTCCTCCTTCCACCGCTCAACTACTTACGCGGCGGTAATCTCCAGAAAATAAAGTAGCTGTACAAGCATAAACTTCCGCCAACAGCATTTTTTTATCGATAATCGAATTAACAAAATAGCCGCGAAGCCCAAACGCAGGCAGGCGCAGTTGCATCCTGCTAATACAGCAGCACGACGAGGCTGCGGGCGCCGTGGGCGCCAATCACCAGCGACTGCTCGATGTCGGCCGTTTTGGAGGGGCCGGCCACGAACTTGCCGTAGCCGCCGGTGGTGGGCAGCTGGGCGTAGGCCTGGTGCATGGTGGCCACCAGGCGCCGCTGGTCGAGCACCAGGGCCAGGTGCTGGGTGACGGTGGGCAGCGCCCGGTGCAGCATGTTGGCCTCGGGCAGCCACACGGCCCCGTTCTCGGCCACGCCGATTTCACCCGGCAGCACCGCCAGGTCGATGGCGGCCAATACCGCCGTGGGCGTCTGCGCATCCACCGCCACGGAGGCGGCGAACAAGGGCGAGGCCGTGGCTTGGGCGTCGGGAAACAGCTGCCGGAGCGTGGGCACCAACTCAGCCAGCCCATTCAGGCGCACGACCGTGCCGCCGATGCCGGCCAGCACCGTGGTGAACCGTTCAACGGTGGCCTCGCCGCCGAAGTCGGGCACGGTGGGCAGGGGCAACTCGGCGGGTTTGTTGGCCCTGACGGCGGCTAAAATTCGGTCGCGGGATGCGGTGCTCATGCGGACGGTTTGGGTTGCGGGGGCTGGGCGGCGGGGGTGGGCTGCTGGGCGTACCACTCGCGGAAGCTGTGCTTCGGCGGCTCGGGCAGCTCGCGGGCCACGGCCCAGGCGTTGAAGCCTTTGGCGTGGGTCAGGCCGTGGGGCAGCAGGCGCAGGGCCCGGCGGGCAAACTGCCCGCCCAGGCCGTACACGCGGGTGCTGGCCAGCACGCGGCCCATAAACTTCAGGCCCCACTTCTTGGCGGCTGGAATTTCGTTGGCCTCGCCCAGCACCTGGCGCCACTTGTAGAGCTGGGTATGAATGTCGATTTTCACCGGGCACACGTCGGTGCACGAGCCGCAGAGCGTGCTGGCAAACGGCAGCGAGGCGTGCTTTTTCAGGTCGATGTTGGGCGAGAGGATGGCCCCAATCGGCCCGGGCACGGTGAAGTCGTAGCTGTGGCCGCCGCTGCGCCGGTACACGGGGCAGGTGTTCATGCAGGCCCCGCAGCGGATGCACTTGAGCGACGCGCGGAAATCGGGCCGGCCCAGTTGCTGGGTGCGGCCGTTGTCGACGATGACAACGTGCAGCTCCTTGCCCGCCGCCGGCTGGGCGAAGTGCGAGGTGTAGGTCGTAATCGGCTGGCCGGTGGCGCTCCGGGCCAGCAGCCGCGTGAACACGCCCAGGTCGCTCAGCCGCGGAATAATCTTCTCGATGCCCATGCAGGCGATGTGCACCCGGGCCAGGCTCACGCCCAAATCGGCGTTGCCCTCGTTGGTGCACACCACCACCGCGCCGGTTTCGGCCACGGCGAAGTTGACGCCCGTGATGGCCACCTGCCCGGCCAGGAACTTGCCGCGCAGGTGCTGGCGGGCGGCTTCGGTGAGGCGCTGCGGGTCGCTTTCGCCCTTCTCCGTGCCCAGGTGCGTATGAAAGGTAGCGCCCACGTCCTCCTTTTTCAGGTGGATGGCCGGCAGCACGATGTGGCTCGGCGGCTCGTCCCGGAACTGAATGATGCGCTCGCCCAAATCCGTGTCCACCACCTCAATGCCGTGCTGTATCAGGTAAGGATTCAGGTGACATTCCTCGGTGAGCATCGACTTGCTCTTGACGATGCGCGTAGCGCCCTGCTGCCGGATAATATCCAGAATAATGGCGTTGTGCTCGGCCGCGTCGGCGGCCCAGTGCACGTGCACGCCATTGGCCTTAGCGGCCGCTTCAAACGCCTGCAAATACCGGTCGAGCCGGCTCAGCGTGTGGTCCTTGATATCAGATGCCAGCGCGCGCAACTCTTGAAACTCGGGCACGGCGTACGCGGCGCGGTCGCGCTTCTCGCGCACGAACCACAGGGTTTCGTCGTGCCAGCTGGTGCGGTCGGCATCCAGCAGGAATTTATCGGCGCGGGTGGCGTGGTTCATGCGGTTAGTCCGTTAAGAATTTCGGCGGCGTGCATCACTTTGATGGGCAGCTGGGCGCGGCGCACGATGCCTTCCAGGTGCATCAGGCACGACATGTCGCTGCCGGTGAGCACCTGCGTGCCGTTGCGCACGTGGTCGGCCACGCGGTCCTGGCCCATGCGGGCCGAAATGCCGGCCTCGCTCACGCAGAACGTGCCGCCGAAGCCGCAGCACTCGTCGTTGCGGGTCAGCTGGGTCAATTCAATGCCATCGAGCGAAGCCAGCAGGCGGCGCAGTTGGCCGTCGCGCACCGGGGTCATTTCCGATTCATTAGCTTGGTGCAAGCCGCGCTGGCCGTGGCAGCTCAGGTGCAGGCCCACTTTGTGCGGGAAGGCGCCCGGTAGTTCGGTCACCTTCAGCACGGTACTGATGAAGTCAATCAGGTCGTAGGCCGCGCCGCGCACGTGCTGCACGTCGGCGGTCTGCTCGAGCTTATCGAAGTGCTTGCGCACGTGGTAGACGCAGCTGCCCGAGGGGGCCACCACGTAGTCGTAGTCGCGGAAGGTGTCGACGAAGTGCCGGTAGATGGGCAGGGCCTCGCGCTCGCAGCCGCTGTTGGCCAGCGGCTGGCCGCAGCAGGTTTGCCGGGCCGGGAAGTGCGCCCGCACCCCCAGCTTTTCCAGCAGCTGGAGCGCGGCAATGCCCACCTGCGGGTAGAACTGGTCAATGTAGCACGGGACAAATAGCGCAACTTTCATTCTTATTTTCTAGCGTGTGTAGCGTGGACTCTGCGAGTCCGCGCATATCCGAATTTCTTGAGCGAATTCTGTTTCGTTCATGCAGGCGCGGACTCGCAGAGTCCACGCTACAATTGCCCGGCTTCCGTTAGCTCGCCCGGCTCGGCACCGCCGCCAGCGGCATATCATCCTCATCGGTAAATAGTGGCTGGGTTTTCTTCAGTGCTTCACCCTGCTCCAAGTGCACCAAGGCACCCAGCGCCGTGGCCTGCGGCACTTCCAGCGTGCGGATTTCCGCCTTCGGGAAGTTCCAGCTCAGCGTTTGCATGAAGAGCGGATTGCGGGCAAAGCCACCGTCGACGAAGATGGTTTTTTCGCCCTGCCACACGAGGTGAATCGACTCCAGAAGAATGTTAATCAGCCCGTGCATGAGGTGCTGGTAGGCATCCGAAGCAGTGCGGAAGCCGCTCAGGTCCCACTCCTCGGCCGGCTGGTCGGGAAAGGGGCCGGTGCCAGCCATGCAGGCGGGGCGGAAGCCGGCTGATGCCTCATCATACGGCCGGGCCAGCACGATGGAGCGGTAAAAGTCGGGCTTGACGTGGAAGTGCGCGGCAATGCGCTCAACCTGAAAATCGTGCTCGCGGCCCAGGAAAACACGGGCGGCGCGGGTGGCCTCGCCCCGGGGCGTCATGAAGCTGAGGCAGTCGCGGCGCAGCAGTTCCGGCGTGAGCGGCTGGCTGTTGAACGGGTTGATGGTGACCGACCAGGTGCCCGTAGATACGAGCACGAATGGCTCCTCGTGCTCGGCCAGGTAAGGCATTACGGCCGACGTGCTGTCGTGCAAACCCACGCCTACAAGGATGCCATCGACCACGGAGGCGATGGAGTCGCGGGTGAGGGGCGCGAGTTTCTCATCAATGCCCTCGCGGCGCACCCATTCGTGGTAGTCGTTGCGCTTATAATCCCAAAGGGCCGTGTGGCAGCCGATGGACGTGAAATCGCTGAACTTCTCCCCCGAAATCAAATAGGAGAGATAATTCGGCAGGTGCAACGAGGTGTGAATCCGGGCGTACTGCTCGGGCTTGGCGTATTTCAGCCAATACAGCTGCAAGCCGGAATTGAGCAGGCCCAGACGCGGGGAGCAGGTATCGGCCGCAAATTCCTCCGGCGACTGGCCCAAATCGGCGTAGAACTTCGCCTCAATGTCAGCCGGCATCGGCTTGAGATAGTTGTAGAGCGGCAGCATGGGCTGACCATCGGCCCCGAGATGCACCCAGCTGGCGCCGTAGGCCGTGAAATTCACGCCCTTCACGGTATAGTGCGGGTGGTTGCGGAGCTGGCTCCAGTGCGCCTGCACCCACTCGGTGAGGCGCGGCAGGTGGTCGCAGGGGAAGCCGTCGTCGTCCAGCACGTCGGTGCAGATGTGCAGCTCCTCATCAATAATCTGCTGGTTCTCATCAAAGAGAATCAGCTTTTTATTGGTTTTGCCAATGTCAAAAACGGCGTAGACTGACTTTTTCATCGTCGTGCTCATAGCCCGGTGGATACGCTGTGCTTGCCGCGCTGCTGAATGAGTTTCTCGCGCACACCTTCGGCGCGGAAGGCGGCAAGGGGCCGGATAGCGCCGCCACTGCGCAGGTAGGCTTCCGACACCAGCGGGCGTACGTCGGTGAGGAAGGCGTCGCGCAGGATTTCCTCGGCGCGCACCACGTCGTTGGCGTCCTGGGCTTCGGCGAGGGCGTCGCGGTCCACCAGCAGGGCCTTGGCGTAGGCCGAAAGAATATTTTCGACCGATTGCAGGAGGTCTTCCAGCGGGTCTTTCACGTTGTGGCTGGCGTCAATCATGTAAGCCACGGCTTCAGCGGGTACCGATTTGTCGAGGGCGGCATCCACCAGCTCGTTGAAAATCAGGAACAGCTGGAAGGGCTTGATGCTGCCGGTGGTCAGGTCGTCGTCGCCGTACATCGAGCCGTTGAAGTGGAAGCCCCCGAGGCGGCCAAACTGCCGCAAACGGCCCACAATCTGCTCGATGTTGGTGTTGGGCAAGTGGTGGCCGAGGTCAACCAACACCTGCGCCTGCTGGCCCAGCGCCTGGCACAGCGCCAGCGAAGTGCCCCAGTCCGGAATCACCATCGAGTAGAAGTTGGGCTCGTAAGGCTTGTACTCCACCAGCATGGTCCAGTCGCTCGGCATGGCCTCGTAGATGGAAGCCAGCGACTCCTGCGTGCGCAGAAACGCGCGGCGCAGGTGCGACTGCCCGGGGAAGTTGGAGCCGTCGGCCAGCCACACGGTCAGCGTTTTGGCGTCGAGCTGCCGGCCGTAGCGCACGCAGTCGATGTTGTGCTGGATGGCCTGCTCGCGCACCGCTTTATCGGTGTGGCTGAGCGAGCCGAACTTGTAGGATTGCGGCTGGTCTTTCTGGTCCTGAAAGGTGTTGGAGTTTACCGAATCAATCACCAGACCTTTTTCCTTCAGCAGTTGCTGCAGGCCGGGAATGTCCTGCGGAATATCCCACGGAATGTGCAGCGAGATGGAGTTCGACGAGCGGTTGAGGGCTTGCAGAATGCCTACGTCGCCGATTTTGTCTTCCAGCGTCGCGGGCTCGCCGCCGGCCGCAAAGCGGCCGAAACGCGTGCCGCCCGTGCCCAGCGCCCAGCTCGGAATGGCAACCTGAAAGTCAATCAGCTTTTGCACCACGGCGGCCACATCGGCGTGGCGCAAGCGCGGCGACTCGGCCGTGTACTGAAACTGGGTTTGGTGCTCGGCCAGCAGCGGCTGGTTGAGTTCGGCGAGGCGTTGGTCGGAGAACATAGTTGGCGAGAGAATAATGTCCGGTATTGGTTGGGTAGAACAAATTACCCGTTTCCCTCGGCCGGAACTGTTCTGGGCTCTCCTGTTTTGCGTGGGAAAACCTGAGGCGGGATGTAGCGTGGACGCTACGAGTCCGCGTATGCTCGATACATCTGCTCGCGCCCCTACCCTTCCATTCCTGCCATCGTCCTGCTCCGGCGCGGACTCGCAGCGTCCACGCTACAGTTACAACGACCCTCTACGAATCGTATAGAACGGATTTTTCACCTTCACGCGCTGCTTTTCCAGCAGCAGGGTGGCGGCCGTCCGGCCCATCGCCTCGAAGTCGGTGGTAATCACCGTCATGTTCAGTAGCTCCTTCAGGGGCGTTTCGTTGAAGGAAATGATGCCCACTTCGCGGCCCAGCAGGTAGCTGGTCTGGCGGATTTTCTTCACCAGCTCCACCAGGTCGGTTTCGCGGATTACCACGTAGGCGGTGCCGGCCTGCACTACTTCGTTCATGGCGTTTTCGACCACCGAAAATTCCTTGTTGCGCATCAGGCAGAAGGACCGGAAGCCCCAGGGCAACTCTTCGGGATGGTTGGCGTCGGAGGGCAACACCAGCACGAGGCGGGAGTATTTTTCCAGCAGGTCCTCAGCGTTTTCCAGGGCGTTGAAAATGTCCTTATCAAAGTCTTGGAATACGCGCAGGCAGTCGTGGGTAAGCTCGGGAATGTCCTTGTCGAGCAGCACCAGTTCCTGGCTGGGAATGGTGTTGAGAATGGCCCGCGAAATGGCCTTGTCGGTGTCCAGCGTGAAGTGCGGCATCACCACGTAGTAGTTGTATTTGCCGAGATTCTTCTCGATGATTTCCTGAAACAGGTTCACGTTGTAGTGGTGAATCTGCAGGTCGACGGTGGCGCGGTCGCCGAGGGTTTCGAGGAAGGCGTAGTAGATGATTTTCTTGTAGGAGCTCAGCTTGTTGAACACCAGCAGGATTTTCAGCTTTGAGTTGTCGCTGGTTTCCACGTAATAGCCCTTGCCCTGCACCGACGTGATGAAGCCGCGCTCGCGCAGCTCGCGGTAGGCTTTTTCCACCGTGTCGCGGGCCAGGTAGTGCTCCACGCTCAGCTCGCTGATGCTGGGCAGGTGGTCACCATTTTTCAGCACGCCGCGCTCAATATCCATGATAACCGACTGCACAATCTGCTTGTACTTCGGCGTTTTATCGAGGGGCTTTAGTTGGAGTTGGTACATCCCGGATGGTGGGCAAATCAGGCGATTCCGGCCGCGCTACTCCAGGTAAACCCCGTTGGCGGCGGCAGAATTCAGCAAGGTGGAATAAGGGAGAAAAAAGGCGTTATTCAGGGGTCGTGCCCCAAATGTAGCCTTTTCGGCAATGCCAGTGACAACCGGGCTGGCAATAAAAAAGAACGTCATGCAGAGCGGAGCGAAGCATCTTTACCTCGATAGTAATCAGATTTACTTCCGAGGTAAAGATGCTTCGCTCCGCTCTGCATGACGTTCTACTCACGCGTCATGCGGTTTGGCTAACGCACAAAGGCCATGGCTACGCCACCGTCCACGTTGAGCACGTTGCCGGTCGATTTGCTTAGCGAGCCATCCACGAACACGCGGACTGCTTTGGCAATGTCTTCCGACAGCAGCTCCTCGCCCAGCAGGGTGCGCTTGGCGTAGTGCTGGGGCAGCTCCTCGACCGTGATGCCGTAGGCCTTGGCCCGGCCGGCGGCCCAGTCGCCTTCCCAGATTTTAGAGCCGCGCAGCACGGCGTCGGGGTTCACGGTGTTGACGCGGATTTTGTCGGCCCCGAGCTCGGCGGCCAGTAGGCGGCTCATGTGCAGCTGGGCCGCTTTGGCGGTGCCGTAGGCCACGTTGTTGGGGCCGGCCACGAGGCCGTTTTTGCTGGCGATGTTCACGATATCACCGCCCAGCGCCTGCTGGCGCAGGATGGTGACCGCGGCCTGGCTCACCAGGAACTGGCCTTTCACGAGCACGTCGTTCAGAATGTCCCAGTCGGCCTGGGTAGTGTCGGCCAGCGGCTTGGAAATCGACAGGCCCGCGCAGTTCACGATGATGTCCACGCCGCCGAATTGCAGCACGCCGGCTTTCAGCGACTCGGCAATGCTGTCCGCATTGGTCACTTCAATAGGTGCGGTGATGGTGCTGTCCTTGCCGAATTGCTTGCGCAGGTCGGCCTGGGTTTCTTCGAGGCGGTCACGGTCGACGGCCACCACGCAGGCACCGAATTTCAGCAGTTCCTCGCAGATGGCTTTGCCGATGCCGCCGGTGCCGCCCGTCACGTAGGCCACTTTGCCCGAGAGGGCTTTGGGCGGGGCCATGCGCTGCAGCTTGGCTTCTTCCAGCAGCCAGTACTCGATGTTGAAGGCTTCCTGCTCGGGCAGGCCCTGGTAGGTGCTCACGGCCTCGGCGCCGCGCATCACGTTGATGGCGTTGGTGTAGAACTCGGCGGCCACGCGGGCCGTCTGCTTGTCTTTCGAGAAGGAGAATAAGCCCACGCCGGGCCATAGGATGATGACCGGGTTCGCGTCGCGCATGGCGGGCGAGTTCGGGTGCTTGCTGCGCTCGTAGTAAGCGGCATAGTCGGCGCGGTAGGCCTCAAACTGGCTTTCCAGGTAGGTTTTTACGCTGGCCGCGTCGCCCTGCATCACGTCGGCGTCGAGCACGAGCGGGCGGATTTTGGTGCGCAGGAAGTGGTCGGGGCAGCTGGTGCCTTTGGCGGCGAGGCGGGCCAGGTCGTGCGAGTTCACGAATTCGAGCACGCGGGCGTCGTCGGTGTAGTGGCCCAGCATGCGGCGCTGGCTGCTGGCCAGGCCGCGCAGCACGGGCATCACGGCGGCAGCGGCGTTGCGGCGGCCGGCGGCATCCAAGGTTTGCTCGCGTTTCACCCCGCCGAAAACCGGGGCTTTCTTGCCGTAGTTGGCTTCGAGGTAAGTGGCAGCTTGCTCAATGACTTCGAGCGTATTGAGATACGACTCGTAGCTCGTGTCGCCCCAGGTGAACAGGCCGTGGCCGCCGAGGATGACGCCGCGCAGGCCGGGGTTATCGGCCACAATTTTTTCGAGCTGCAAGCCCAGGTCGAAGCCCGGTTTCTGCCAGGGCAGCCAGCCCATGGTGTCGCCCCAGATGTCGTGCATGATTTGCTCGCCGTCCTTGCTGGCGGCGATGGCAATCAGGGCGTCGGGGTGCAGGTGGTCAATGTGCTTGAAGGGCAGCAGGCCGTGCAGCGGAGTATCAATCGAAGGCGTGGCGCACTTGGGGTCGAAGAGGCAGTACTCGAACAAACCCACCATCTCATCTTCAAATTCGAGGCCACGGTAGCGGTTTTTCAACTGGTGCAGCTTCTCCACGTAGAGGTTGGCGCAGCCCGTGCGGGTCAGGGTGCCGATGTCGCCGCCCGAGCCTTTCACCCACATTACTTCGGCGGCTTCGCCGGTCACGGGGTTGGTTTCCTGGATTTTGCAGCTGGTGTTGCCGCCGGCGTAGTTGGTCAGGCGCAGGTCGGCCCCGAGCAGGTTGGAGCGGTAGAGGAAAAGGGCTACTTCGTCGCCGGCCAGTTCTGCGGCTTTGGCTTCGTCCCAGAGGTAGCTGACGTGCTGGAAAGTGAGGGTTTTTTCCATGAGATAGGTTGCAGATGCGTTAACCAGAATTCGAAATAGGTTTGCGATGGAACAAAGGTGCCGGAAGGGCTTAGGGCCAACATCCTGCACTCTCCTGCTTATGGGTAAAAAAATTATTACCCGCCCGGCCACGCCCCGAAAGGCGCGAGCGAGGCCGTTATTTCGCGTTCAGGAGAGCACAGGAGGGTTTGTCCTCACTTACCCGGCAGCTTTGCCGGAAACCTTACCATACCGTACGTAGCAATGGCTGTAATCTGGGGAGTTATCCTTCACGCGCTGGGCGGCTTTGCCTCCGGCAGTTTTTACCTGCCTTATAAGAAGGTGAACGGCTGGGCCTGGGAAAGCTACTGGCTGGTGGGCGGCATTGTTTCGTGGCTGGTGGCACCGTGGGTGCTGGGCTACCTCACGGTGCCGCATTTGTTCGACGTGCTGCATCAGGCCGATAATTCGACCATTGCGTGGGCGTATTTCTGGGGCATTTTGTGGGGCACGGGCGGACTCACGTTCGGGCTGGCCATGCGGTACCTGGGCCTGAGCCTGGGCATGGCCGTCACGCTGGGCCTGTGCGCGGTGTTCGGCACGCTGGTTCCTCCCATTTACGAAGGCAAGATGGGCGCGCTGCTGGCTACTTCCTCGGGCCGTTACATCATCCTGGGGCTGGGCGTATGTGTGCTGGGCATCTTGATTTGCGGCCGGGCGGGCTTGCTGAAGGAGAAAACCCTGACTCAAGAGCAAAAACAGGAATCCATCGCCGAATTCGACCTGAAAAAAGGGCTGATGGTAGCCGTATTCTCGGGCATCATGAGCGCCTGCTTCTCCTTTGGCCTCACGGCCGGACAGCCCATTGCCAAGCTGGCCGAGGCCAACGGCACCAATCCCCTGTTCGTCAACAACGCCATTCTGGTCATCATCCTGCTGGGCGGCCTCACCACCAACGCCATCTGGTGCCTCTACCTCAACGTTAAAAACAAGACCTACACCGACTACCTGAACCCCTCCTACCCGGCCCTGCGCAACATCATTTTCTGCGCGCTGGCCGGCACCACCTGGTACTTTCAGTTCTTCTTTTATGGCATGGGCGACAGCCAGATGGGCGCCTACCGCTTCTCGGGCTGGACGCTGCACATGGCCTTCATCATTGCCTTCAGCAGCATGTGGGGCCTCGTGCTGCACGAGTGGCGCGGGGCCAACCGCAACACCATGCGGACGGTGACGCTGGGCATTATTGCCGTGGTGCTGTCCACGGTGGTGGTGGGCTACGGCAATTATCTGGGTTCGCCGGAACACGCTCAAGCGGCGCAGGATACGGCCGCCGTCAGCGCTACCGAATAGCTGGCAAGCAACTCTGTACCGGACTGCAAAGCCCGGCTTCGTCAACTGACGGGGCCGGGCTTTTTGCCGCCCTCGTGCTTACGCTATGGTGGAGGTTAGCTAAAAAATAGCATCGATTTATGAAAATTCAGGAGACCACAGGTGAGTCTGCGCAATCGATAATTCTAATTTCAACCCTTGCAAGGTAAGCACTTACTCACGACCAGCTTTCCAAACCTTTCTAACCCACCAACCAGCTTCGCTATGAATAAATTGTACCACTTGGCTCGCCTGCTGCTCCTACTGGTGGCGGGCCTGTATGCACAGAGTGCCTGGGCTCAGACCCGCACCGTGAGCGGCAAGGTATCCACGGCCGACAGCAAGGAAACCCTGCCCGGCGTGACGGTGCTCCTGAAAGGCACCACCGTGGGCACCGGCACCGGCGCCGATGGCAGCTACTCGCTGCAGGTGCCGGCCAGCGGCGGCACCCTGGTGTTTTCCTTCGTGGGCTACGCCACCAAGGAGGTAGCCATTGGCAGCCAGTCGACCATCAACGTGGGCCTCGGCACCGATACCAAGGGCCTCGATGAGGTAGTGGTAGTGGGCTACGGCACCCAAAAGGCCAGCAACGTGACCGGCGCCATTGCCGGCGTCACGGCCCGCGAGATTGAGGAGCGGCCCGTCAACCGCATCGAAAACGCGCTGGCCGGCCAGATGCCGGGCGTTTCGGTACAAACCGTATCGGGCGAGCCGGGTGCGGACCTACAAATCCGGGTGCGCGGCACGGGCTCTATCAATGCCTCGACCGAGCCCTTGTATGTAGTAGACGGCGTGCCGGTGGACAACCTGCGCGGCCTCAACCCGGCCGATGTGGCCAGCCTGGACGTGCTGAAAGATGCCTCAGCCGCCGCCATCTATGGCTCGCGCGGCTCCAACGGGGTGGTGCTCATCACCACCAAGCGGGGCAAGATTGGTAAGGCCCAACTGCAGTTTTCGGGCTATACGGGCCTGCAGGAGCAGGAGCGCCGCATCAACGTGCAAAGCCCCGAGGAGTGGATTCAGATGCGCAAAGACGGTATTGACGAGGATTGGGTGAAGCAAAACGCCATCAACCGCGCCGACGACCCCATGAGTGTGCGTAAGGCCCGCCTGGGCGGCAGCGCCATCAGCTCCACCAACTACTACCGCTACCTCTACGACCCCAAGTGGGCGTACGGCACCGATAGCCTGGCCTACACCGACTGGCAGAAAGCGTTTTTCCGCAAGGCCCTGATGCAGCAGTACACGCTGGGCGTGTCGGGCGGCAGCGAGGATTTCAACTACAGCATCAACGGCTCGTACCTCAACCAGCAGGGCCTGGTGATAAACACGGGCCTGCAGCGCGGCACGCTGCGCGCCAACTTCGACGCCAAGGTGCGCAAGGGCATCCGCCTGAGCCTCACGCTGGCCCCGTCGCTGGAAGACTCGAACCTGGGCCGCGTGGACGGCAAGGACCAGCAGGCCCTCAACGCCATTCAGATGCCGCCCGTGGGGCCGCTGGCCGCCGGCGACCTTGTGGGCGCCAATCCCTACGCGGCCTACCCGTGGTCGGGCCGCTACATCAGCCCGGTGGCGGTGATGCAGCGCACCCAGAACAATACCACCCGCTTCCGCCTGAACACCAACCTGGGTCTGAACGTGGACATTGTGAAGGGCTTGCAACTGCAAACCCTGGCCGGAGTCGACAACCTCTACCTCTTCAACAATTCCTATACGCCCACCAACGCCTCGCGCGACTGGGCCACGGCCGCCAACGACGGCGCCCTGAGCACGGCCTCGCGCAACCAGCAGTACAGCACCCATTACCTGGGCCAGGCCCTGCTGAATTACACCCGGCAGTTTGGCAGCCACTCGCTGAACGTCATCGGCGGCACTTCGATAGAAACCACGCGCCTGGACAACAGCACCCAGGCCGCCAGCAAACTACCCAACGACTGGTCGGGCCTGTTCAACAGCGCCAACTCGGTGACCACCACGTTTACCTCGGTACCCTACAAAACGTCGCTGGTGTCGTTTTTTGGCCGGGCGCAGTACAGCTACAAAGACAAGTACCTGCTGTCGGGCAGCTTGCGCGAGGATGGCTCTTCGAAGTTTGGGGCCAACTCGCACTGGGGCCTGTTTCCGGCCGCTTCGGTGGGCTGGCGCGTGTCGGAAGAGCCGTTCTTGAAGGGCGTGACGGCCATCAGCGACCTGAAGCTGCGCGCCAGCTTCGGCGTGACGGGCAACAACCGCATCCCCGACAACGTGCAGTACGCCCTGCTCAATCCCTCGAACTATTCCTTCAACGGCGCGGCCGTGACCGGCTACTCGCCCGCCAACTTCGCCAACGTAAGACCTGCGCTGGGAACAAACCGTGAGCTACGACGCCGGCCTGGATTTTGGCCTGTTCGGCAACCGCCTGCTGGTGTCGGGCGACGTGTACACCCGCACCACCAACGACCTGCTGCTGAACGCCGTGCAGTCGGCCGTAACGGGCTTCAACAACAGCTACCAGAACGTGGGCAGCGTGCGCAACCGCGGCGTGGAGCTGGGCCTGAACTCGCGCAACATCGTGCATCCAAACCTTACCTGGAGCACGGCCTTCAACGTGAGCTACAACCAGAACGTGGTGCTGAAGCTGGGCGACGCCGACACCCCCATCCAGACGGGTTTCACCAACCTGACGTCCATCATCCAGGTGGGGCAGCCCATCAACTCGTTTCTGCTGTATGACGCCATTGGCGTGTATAAAACCGCCGACGCTGTGGCCGCCAGCCCGCACATGGCCAAGTCGCAGGCAGGCGACTCGCAGTACCGCGACGTGAACGGCGACGGCGTCATCGACAACAACGACCGCACCATCATGGGCAGCCCGCAGCCCAGCTTCGTGTACGGCATCACCAACACGGTCACGTTCAAGAAATTCGACCTAAGCTTGCTGCTGAATGCGCAGACCGGGGGCTACATCTACTCGCTGGTGGGCCGCTCCATCGACCGGCCCGGCATGGGCTACCTCTACAACCACCTCGACAACTGGAACAACCGCTGGCGCTCGGAAACCAACCCCGGCGACGGCATGACGCCGAGCATCAACGCCACCACCGGCGCCTACTACGACACGCGCTGGCTCTACAAGTCGGACTACCTGCGCATCAAGAACATCACGCTGGGCTACAACCTGCCCAATGTGCGCTTCTACAGCCGCGCCCGCGTGTACCTGGCCGTCGAAAATGCCTACCTCTTCACCTACTACAAGGGCGGCTTCACGCCGGAAGCCTCCAACGGTACCGGCCTGGGCAGCTACGACTACGGCGGATACCCGCCCGCCCGCGTCTACACGTTCGGCTTCAACATCACGCTGTAAGTCATTGCCTTCCCACCCGTCAATCCGCTTTTTTATGAATTTCTTCAACCCTTCCCGCTGCCTGGCCCTGCTGGGCCTGAGCGGGGCCCTGCTGCTCTCGGCCTGCGACAAGCAGCTCAACATTGCCCCCGAAGCCCACAACAGCGTAACCGACTTTTATAAGACGGAATCCGACTTCAACCAGGGCGTGGTGGGCGCCTACAACAGCCTGCTGGTTATCCCCGGCGACTCGTACTGGAACATGGCCGAGATGCGCAGCGACAACATCGTGGTGACCGTGGGCCTGAACGTGCAGCGCGACTACGCCGACATCAACGGCTTCGCGGCTACTTCGCAAACCGGCATCCTCGAAACCGTGTGGACGGACTATTACCAGACCATCTACCGGGCCAACGTGATACTTGGCCGCCTGCCGGCCATGTCGTTTGCCCGCGTGCCGCAGTTCACGGCCGAGGCCCGGTTCCTGCGCGCCATGGCCTATTTTGACTTGGTGCGTTACTGGGGCGCGGTGCCTCTCATCACCAAGGAAGTCACCATTTCGGAGGCCAAAAACCTGCCCCGCTCGCCCAGCACCGAAGTCTACAAGCAGATTATCGATGACCTGACCTTTGCCGCCGCCAACCTGCCCAACGCCTACGCCGCCGCCGACAAGGGCCGCGCCACCAAGTGGGCCGCCAAAGCCCTACTCGGCAAGGTGTACCTCACGATGTACGGCTACCCGCTGCGCCAGGCCGACAAGCTGCCGCTGGCCAAGCAGCAGTTCGCCGACCTCATTGCCCAGGAAGGCCAGCCCAACGGCGTGTCCGCCATTTCGCCCACCTACAAGGCCCAGTTCCAGACCATCAACGACAACAAGTACTGGCTGTTTGAGGTGCAGTACATTTCGGGCACGGGCGGCCTGGGCGGCACCGCGCCGTCGGACATGGGCTTTCAGTACCCCTCGCAGTGGGTGACGTATCAGCCCTTCGGCCCCGATGCCAGCGTGAACCCCAACCTGCTGGGCCCCGGCTGGCCCAAGGCAGATACCCGCAAAGCCGCCACCCTGGACTCGGGCTACGTCGACACCAAAACCAACTTCGCCTCGCCCCGCATTCAGTTCACCAAGTTCCTGGAGAAAGGCACCACTGCCCCCACCGGCAACCGCGACTACCCCAACAACTACCCCGTCCTCCGCTACGAAGATGTGCTACTGATGCAGGCCGAAGTGCTGAACGAGGAAGTGGCGGCCGGGGCCCAAGCGCCGACGCTGGCCCTGACGTACCTCAACAAAATCCGCACCCGCGCCGGGGTAGCCGCGCGGCCCGCCATGACTAAAGAGGCCTTCACGCTGGCTCTGGAGCAGGAGCGCCGCTGGGAATTTGCCGCCGAAGGCCAGCGCTGGCACGACCTGGTGCGCACCGGCCGCGCTCTGGCCGTGATGAACCAGTTCATCATCGACAACAAAGTGAAGCACCCCACCCCGCTCGACAACCACGACCTGCTGTTCCCGGTGCCCTTGCAGGAAATGCAAATCAACCCGGGCTTCTGGCAGCAGAACCCCGGCTATAACTAGGCCCTTGATTGGCATTAGCCCCTAAAGCCCGTCATGCTTCGACTACGTTCAGCATGACGGGCTTTTTTACAAAGTGCAGCCCTCACCTTTTTCGCAATGAAAACACGCATTCTGTTTTTAATTCCCGCAACCGTATTGCTAGGTGCTGGTTCATCAGCTGCGCCGCCCACAAGCCCGCAGGCGCAGCCCGAACGACTGGGACGGGGCGTGGTGGCCGTGGCGCAGCCCGATGGCAAGGTGCTGGTGAGTTGGCGGCTGCTGGTGAGTGATGCGTCCGGCGTGGGCTTCGATGTATTCCGGCAAACCGGCGCAACGGCGGTCAAGTTGAACAAACAGCCGCTCACGGCCGGCACCAACTGGCTGGATGAAACCGCTAAGAAGGGCCAGGCAACCACCTATTCCGTGCGAGTTGCCGGAGCTGCGAAAGCGGATGCCTCGGCCACCGCCAAAACCTGGGCCGACGGCTACCTGCGCCTGCCGCTGCAACCGCCACCCGGCGGCACGGTGAGCAGCGGCTCCGAAACCAGCCCGTACACCTACACCGCCAACGACGCCAGCGCGGCCGACCTCGACGGCGACGGCCAGTACGAAATCGTACTGAAGTGGGAGCCCACCAACGCCCGCGACAACGGCTCCAGCGGCATCACTGGCCCGGTCATCCTCGATGCCTATAAGCTGGATGGCACCCGTCTGTGGCGCATCAATCTGGGCCGCAACATCCGAGCCGGGGCGCACTACACGCAGTTCATGGTCTATGATTTGGATGGTGACGGCAAGGCCGAAGTGGCCTGCAAAACCGCCGATGGCACCGTGGACGGCGCGGGCAAAACCCTCGGCGAGGCCAGCAAGGACTACCGCTCCCTTACCGTGCCCACCGACGGCACCAGCGTGCCCGCGGCCCGCGACAGCAAGTACGGCCGCATCCTGGCCGGGCCGGAGTATTTCACGGTGTTCGATGGCCAAACCGGCGCGGCGCTGGCCTCCACGCCCTACCTGCCGGCGCGGGGCGAGCTGGGCGGCTGGGGTGGCATCGGGGGCAATGGCGGCAACGACCAGTACGGCAACCGCGTCGACCGTTTCCTGGCCGCCGTGGCTTACCTCGACGGCCAGCACCCCAGCGTGGTGATGTGCCGCGGCTACTACGGCCGCACCGTGCTCGCGGCCTGGGACTGGCGCGGCGGCAAGCTCACCTCGCGCTGGGTATTCGACTCGAAAGACGCCCAAAACCCCTTCTCCGGCATGGGCAACCACGGCCTGAGCGTGAACGATGTGGACGGCGACGGCCGCGACGAAATCGTATACGGCTCGATGGTGGTCGACGATAACGGCACGGGCCTCTTCAGCACCGGCCTGCGCCACGGCGATGCCCTCCACGTATCGGATTTCGACCCCAGCCTGCCCGGCCTTGAAGCCTGGGGCGTGCACGAGAACGAGGAGAAAGTGGCGGGCCACGAAAACGGCCCCGGCGCGGCCCTCTACGCCGCCGGTACCGGCAAGATTCTCTTCTCGAAGCTGCCCGGCGAGGACGTGGGCCGGGGCATGGCCGCCGACATCGACCCGCGCTACCCCGGCACCGAGTTGTGGGTGAGCAACCCCGAGCTGGGCCTGCTCAATTGCCAGGGCGAACGAATCGGCCCTTCGCCGCGCTCCGTCAACTTCGGCCTCTGGTGGGACGGCGACCTGCTGCGCGAGTTGCTCAACGACACCCGCGTGGAGAAATGGGATTACAAAGCCGGCCAGCTCAACCAGCTGCTCGAAGGCAAGGATTTTGGCGCGGCTTCCTGCAACGGCACCAAAGCCACTCCCTGCCTCAGCGCCGACCTGCTGGGCGACTGGCGCGAGGAAGTAGTGTGGCGCACCGCCGATAACTCGGCCCTGCTCATTTTCAGCACCCCCATTCCCACCACCCATCGCCTCGTCACGCTGATGCAGGACCGCGCCTACCGCCTCGGCGTGGCCCGCGAAAACGTGGGCTACAACCAGCCCCCGCACCCCGGTTTCTTTCTGGGCGAGGGAATGAAATAGGCCGGACGCGCGGCAAATAGTACTCCGGCGGCTCACGCGCTGGTGCCCCCGGTGTGCAGGTAGGTGCAGGATACCGCCGCCCGCATTTTATCCAACATTTGGCTATCGAATACCGCGCTGCTCCTTCTCCCCCAACCCCACCCGTGAAAAAGCCCCTGCTCCCCCGGCATCTGCTGGCCGCTGCCGCCCTGCTGTTGCTGGTTTGCGCCTTCGGCCGGCCTACGCCGCCGCCCACCCTCTACCTCATCGGCGACTCCACGGTGAACAACCCGAACCCGCCCCAGGCGGGCTGGGGCAACGTCATCGCCGCCTACTTCGACACCACCCGCCTCAAGGTGCGCAACAACGCCAAAGCCGGCCGCAGCACCCGCACCTTCATCACCGAAGGCCGCTGGGACAAAACCGTCGCCGCCATCAAGCCCGGCGATTTTCTGCTGATGCAGTTCGGCCACAACGAGGGCAGCCCGCCCGATACCACCAAGGCCGGCCGGCGCGGCGTGCTGCGTGGCACCGGCGAGGAAACCAAGAGCCTCGTGTGGCCCGACGGCCATCCCGAAACGGTGAACACCTACGGTTGGTACCTGCGCAAATTCATCCGCGAAGCCCGCGCCAAAGGGGCCACGCCGGTGGTCTGCTCCATGATTCCGCGCAACGAGTGGAAGGACGGCAAGGTCATCCGGGCCAGCAGTGATTTCGGCAAGTGGGCGCAGGAAGTGGCGCAGCAGGAAGGCGTGGCCTTCATTGATTTGAACGACATCACGGCCCTGAAATACGAGAAACTAGGCCCGGTGGAAGTGAAGAAGTTCTTCCCCGGCGACCATACCCACACCAACGAAGCCGGGGCGATTTTGAATGCTGAATCCGTGGTCGACGGCATCAAAGCCAATAAGAATCTGGCGCTGAACAAGTACCTGAAGAAGTAACCGGCTTATGAAATCCACCAAACCCAACCTGACTCTGCGCGCCAGCCTGGGCTATGGCCTGCTGCTGGTGGCGCTGCTGCTGGCCAGCTTCACGCACCCGCTTGCTAAGCGCAAGCCCACGCTCTTTCTCATTGGCGACTCCACCGTGAAAAACGGCAAGGGCAAGGGCGACGGCGGCCTCTGGGGCTGGGGCAACTTCCTGCCCGCGCACTTCGACACCACCCGCATCCGCATCGAGAACGACGCGCTGGGCGGCACCAGCAGCCGCACCTTCCAAACCAAGGGCCTGTGGGAAGCCGTGCGGGCCAAGCTCCAGCCCGGCGATTTCGTCATCATGCAGTTCGGCCACAACGACGACGGCCCGCTGGCCGACACCGCCCGCGCCCGCGGCACCATCAAAAGCAACGGCGACGAAAGCCAGGACGTCTACAACCCCATCACCAAGCAGCAGGAAGTGGTGCACAGCTACGGCTGGTATTTGCGCAAAGTCATCAGCGAAACCAAGGCCAAAGGGGCCACGCCGGTGGTCTGCTCCCTCATCCCGCGCAACGTGTGGAAGGACGGCAAAGTGAACCGTGCCACCGGTACCTATACCCAATGGGCCGCCGAAGCCGCCAAACAAGGCGGGGCCTATTTTATCGATTTGAACCGGCTGGTGGCCGATAAATACGACCGCGAAGGCGAGGCCAGAGTGGGCACCGTGTATTTCACGTCGAAAGACCACACCCACACCATTGAAGCCGGCGCCATCCTGAACGCGGCCACCGTGGCAGAAGGCATTCGGGCTACCAAGGGGCTGGCCCTGAGCAAGTATTTAAAGTAACGCGGACTTTTAGTCCGCGAGTTGCCCATTTAGAACGCGTTTACGCGCGGACCAAAAGTCCGCGTTACTGCCCTTTCCCGCATGAAAAAACTTGCCGTTGTAGTTATGGCTTGGGGTTGCTTCAGCAGCTTGAGTAGCGCGGCCCAGCCACTCGCCGCCCGGCCCGCGCCGCTACCGGGCACCGTCATCATCCCCGCTTCCGACTTCATCCAGGAAATTCCCAAAGGCGACATCATCGCCGATGCCAACGCCCTGCACGCACCCTGGATTTTTAACAACACCGCGCTGGTGCTGAAGTCCAAAACCAACATGCAGGTGCGCGTGCAGGTGCCGGAAGCGGGCACCTACACGCTGTTTGTGCGCAGCCAGGGCGAAAAAAACACCAGCTTCAAAGTTGCCATCAACGACCAGGTGACGGCCGCCACCTTCGGCCGTGGGCCGCTGAGCTGGCAGGCCGGCGGCACGTTTGAGCTGCCCGCCGGCCTGGCTTACGTGAAGCTCACGCGCATCGAAATGGGCGCAGCCGTGGACGTGCTGGTGCTGAGCAAAAACGCCAACCTGAAAGAGGAAGACGTGCGGCCCTACCAGCTGCCGGAGGAGGTGGCGCTGTTGAAGCAATACACCATTCCACTATCCAACGCCGTGAAATTCGGCGATGTGAACAACGACGGCAAAACCGATTTCATGGTGCTGGAGCCGGACTTTTCGGCCCACGTTTTCGATAATTCCGGCAAGGAATTATGGGCCTACCAAGCGCCTGCCGAGTACGTGAAGGAACGGTCGGAATTTGAAGCGCCCGGCGTGCTCTGGGATTTCGACCACGACGGCCGCGCCGAAGTCGTGCACTGGCGCTTCATCGAGGGCAAGGAGTGGCTGGTGGTGGCCGACGGTCGCACCGGCCGCATTCTGCGCAAAACGCCCTGGCCCACGCAGCCGCTGCCGCACGCCTACAACAACTTCCGGCTGGCCATCGCGCACCTGCACGCCGGCCCGGCCAACGACCTGGTGGCCTACACCGACATGGGCGGCACCGAAAACGTGACCGCCTACAGCGCTGACTTGAAACAGCTCTGGCAGCACACCGAACACCGCAAAAAGGACAACCTCGGCCACTACATCTACCCCACCGACCTCAACAACGACGGCCTCGACGAAGTCCTCGTCGGCTCCCTCCTGCTCGACACCAAGGGCCAGGAAATCTGGAACCGCTTCGACCTGCTGCCCGACAACCACGACCACGCCGACAGCTACAAATTCATCGATATGAACGGCGACGGCAAGCTCGACATCGCCACCGCCAATAGCGAAACCGGCGTGTTCATCTACGAGGCCATGACCGGCAAAATCATCTGGCAAAACACCGCCGAGCACAGCCAGCAGCTCGCCGTGGGCAATTTTCTGAAAAATGTACCCGGCCCGCAGGTCGTCATCGGCGGGCGCACCTATGGCACCCGGGGCACCGACGAGCCCGGCCTCTCCAGCCAGCTCTACTGGTTTGATAACACCGGCAACCTGGTGAAAAAATGGCCCGGCAACCCCCTCAATGGCAACCCCGATTTTGTGCGCGGCAACTGGCGCGGCGACGGCTCCACCTGGTTGTTCTGGCACAAATTCCACCTGAATGATGCCGGCACCGGCGAGTTGTACTTCCCGGACATGGTCTTCCACATGTTCGATTTTACGGGCCAGGGCGCGGAGGAAGTCATCACGCTAAGCCAGGGCCGGCTGAGTGTCTTCGGCAGCCGCCGCGCCGTGCACAGCGGCAAAGACTCGAAGAAGGATTTGGAATACCTGCGGAATTCCGTCGTCAACCACACGCACTACTGAGGTTGAGTGCGGCGATGGCACGGCCCACCGGCCCACACCATTGGCCTATCATTTTGAACGGGCTTCTAACACCCACTTATGAACCTGAAATACTTCTGCTTCCTGCTCCTGCTGCTGGCCCAAACCACCCACGCCCAAACGCCAACGCAGCGCCAAATCCAGTACCTCTCCGGCCGCGACAACCACCCCGCCGTGCAGTGGGATTTCTACTGCACCGGCGGGCGCAAAAGTGGTTTCTGGACCACCATCGCCGTGCCCTCGTGCTGGGAGCAGCAGGGTTTCGGCCTCTACAACTACGGCCGCGACTACAAAACCTACGGGAAAAACTTCCGCTTCGCGGATGAGCAGGGCCTTTACAAACACAGCTTCACGGTGCCCGCCGGCTGGCGAGGGCGGCGCGTCGAAATCGTGTTCGAAGGCTCGATGACAGATACCGAAGTGAAGGTAAACGGGCAGGTAGCCGGCGCAATTCATCAGGGCGCATTCTACCGTTTCAAGTACGACATCACCGACAAGCTAAAGTTTGGCGAGGCGAATTTATTGGAAGTGAAAGTGAGCAAGATGTCGGCCGAGCCCAGCGTGAACAACGCCGAGCGGCTGGCCGACTATTGGGTTTTTGGCGGGATTTTCCGGCCGGTTTACCTGCAATCCTACCCGCAGCAATACGCCGACAACATTGCCATCGACGCCCGCGCCAACGGCGCCTTCAGCCTCCGCGCCAACGTGCGCAACGTGAAGCAGGCGGCCCAGCTGCAAGCCGAAATCCTCGACCAGGCCGGCAAAACCGTGGGCACCGCCAGCACCACCGTTGCCGCTGGCGATACCGTGGCCCGCCTCAGCACCACCATCAAAAACCCGCGCCAGTGGACGGCCGAAACGCCCACCCTCTACCGCGCCCGCCTCACGCTGCGCACCGGCTCCGAAACCCAGTACCAAGCCACCGAAACCTTCGGTTTTCGCACCATTGAAGTGCGGCGCGGCCAGGGCATTTACGTGAACGGCACGCAGGTGAAAATGAAGGGCACCAACCGCCACAGCTGGTGGCCCGAAACCGGCCGCACGCTCAACGATTCCATCCAGCTGATGGACGTGAAGCTGCTGAAGGAGATGAACATGAACGCCGTGCGCATGTCGCACTACCCGCCCGATGCCGAGTTTTTGCACCTCTGCGACTCGCTGGGTCTGTACGTGCTCGATGAGCTGGCCGGCTGGCAGAAATTTTACAGCACCCGGGCCGGCACGCCCCTGGTGCGCGCCATGGTGGAAAAGGACCAGAACCACCCCAGCATCATCTTTTGGGACAACGGCAACGAGGGCGGCACCAACAAGGAGCTCGACGCCATTTTCGCCCAATACGACCTCACCAAACGCCCGGTAATTCACCCGCACCACAAGCCCGGCAACGCCTACAGCGGCATCGACTGCAACCACTACGAGGACTACTACAGCACGCAGAAAATCCTCGCCGATTCGCTCATCTACATGCCCACCGAATTCCTGCACAGCCAGGACGACGGCGGCGGCGGAGCCGGCCTGGCCGACATGTGGGAACTGCACTGGAAATCCCAACGCTCGGGCGGCGGCTTCCTCTGGGCCCTGCTCGACGAGGGCATCGTGCGCACCGACCAGCGCAGCATCATCGACGTGAACGGCGTGAACGCGCCCGATGGCCTGCTGGGCCCGCACCGCGAAAAGGAAGGCAGCTTCTTCGCCATTCGGGAGATTTTCTCGCCCGTGCACATCCCAATGAAAGAGCTGCCGGCCAAATTCGACGGCAAGGTCGAAGTTGAAAACCGCTACCATTTCACCAACCTCAGCCAGTGCTTTTTTCAGTGGGAATTGGTGAATTTCCGCAAGCCGAGCGACCCTTTTGCCGGCAGCATCACGCAGAAGAAAAGCCGCATCAAAAGCCCCAGCCTGGCCCCGCTGGCCGCCGGCAAGCTGAACCTGGAACTGCCCAAAGACTGGAAAAGCTACGACGCCATTGTCCTCTCGGCCTTCGACCCGGCCAAAAACCTGGTCTACAAATGGACCTGGAAAACCGGCGGCAATGCCCGGCTGCTCGACGGCGTGCTGGCCCTGCAAACCACCGAAAAAGCCGCCGTTGAAGTCACTGAAATCGACTCCACGCTCACGCTGAAAGCCAGCAACATCAGCGTCACCTTCAACAAAGCCAACGGCCACCTCAGCGGCATCAAAGGCAACAACGGCGACAAGCTCAGCTTCACCAACGGCCCCGTGCTGGTGGCCGGCACTGCCACCTTCACCGGCCTGAAACACCGCACCGAGCCCGACGGCGAAGTAGTGGAAGCCACCTACTCCGGCGACCTGCGCACCGTGCGCTGGAAGATGCACGCCACCGGCTGGCTGCAAATGGATTACGAGTACGCCCTCACCGGCGACCACGCCTTCACCGGCCTCAGCTTCAGCTACCCCGAAAACTTCGTGATTGGGGCCAAGTGGCTGGGCCAAGGGCCCTACCGCGCCTGGAAAAACCGCCTCGCCGGCACGACGCTAAACGTGTGGGAAAACGCCAACAACAACACCCAAACGGCGGCCGCGCCCTGGATTTACCCCGAGTTCAAAGGCTATTTCGCCGACATCGCCTGGATGGAATTCAATACTGTGGAGGGCAAATTCCTCGTCGCCAGCCCCGACAAAAACCTCTTCGTCCGGCGCTTCAATTTCTACGGCCTCAGCGGCGTCAAGCCCCAGCCCGGCCTGCCCATCGGCGACATTTCCTTTCTCGACGGCATCCCGCCCATCGGCACCAAGCTCGGCCTCAACATCGACCAGCACCCCGAGAAGCTTGGCCCCAACAGCGAGCCGAACCACCTGACTGGTGCCCCCATCAAGCGCACGCTCTACTTCTACTTTGGCCTGCCGCCCACGGATAGCAAGCCCCAGCCCTACATCGCGCCGGTGAAGGACGATTTGTTCTAGCAAACCCGTCGTGCCGAACGCAAGGGAGCCCCTTATCATGCCTGCACTAATTCTAGGCAGACATGATAAGGGGCTCCCTTGCGTTCGGCACCACCGCCGTTTTAGCCATTCATCGAGGCAAACGCCTCGGCGGGCGCAGTGCGGCTGAATTCATAAAAGCCAGCCGTATTGCCCACCCGGATTTCGTCGTCGCCATTGGCTAAGCCAACCAGTAGCTCGTCGGCTACCTGCTGCGGCGGAATGCCGTTTTCACCGCCGATTTCAGTCGAAAACTCGGTGTTGACCAACGGCGGCATCAGCTCAAACACGCGCACGGTCGTCGGCTTAAGCGTGTGGCGCAGCGCTTGCGTATAGGAATGCACCGCCGCCTTGCTGGCCGAATACGTGGGCACGGCCGAGGATGGCGCGTACGCGACGATGGACGACACGTTCACCACTGCCGCCTCCGGCTGGGCACTGAGCACGGGCAGCAGTAACTCGGTCAGATGAATCATGGCCAGGTAGTTGGTTGCAATTTCAGCGCTGGCTTTTTCAAAGGCATTCGCCCCGGCGGTAAGCTGGTAAGCCGAAGCCTGGCCCGCGTTGTTGATAAGCACGCTCAGGTCGCCAAACTCCGTTTGGACCCGTTGCACCAGCCGGGCGATATCAGCGGCGTCGTTGATGTCGGCCGCAATGGCCGTGACGCCGGGCAGTTCGGCCGCCGCTTGCAGCTTGGCCTCGTTGCGGCCCACAATGACGACGCGGTTGCCTTTTTCGGAGAGGGATTTGGCAATGGCCAGGCCGATGCCGGAACCGCCGCCCGTGACGAGGATGGTTTTGTTGATGATGTTCATGATGTTGAAAAGTGGAATTGGTAAAAGCTGCCGGATTTGCAGACGGCTGCCGGCGCAGCTGTTTTGGTTTTAGTTGAGAAAGCGGCTTGGCCGTCATGCCGTGCGCAGCGAAGCATGACGGCCAAAAATCAGGCGGTGAACTTCTTCACAATCAGCGTGGCCGTGTGACCTCCGAAGCCAAAGGAATTGCTCATGGCGTACTCAATAGGGCGGTAGGCAGGCTGGCCCAGCGTGAGCTGGAGGCGGCCGGTTGTTTCCGGGTCAGGCCGGGTGGTGTTGATGGTGGGCGGCACCACGTCCTGCTGCACGGCCTGCACGCAGGCAATGGCTTCGACCGCGCCGGCAGCGCCGAGCAGGTGGCCCGTCATGCTCTTGGTGGCGCTGATGTGCAGGTGCGGCGCCGGCCCAAACACCCGCCCGATGGCCCGCAGCTCGCTGGCATCGCCCAGGCCGGTGGAAGTAGCGTGGGCGTTCAGGTAGTCAATCTGGGCGGCGTGCAGGCCGGCATCGTCCAGCGCGGCCAGCATGCTCAGGTAGGCGCCCTCGCCCTCGGGGTGGGTGCCGGTGAGGTGGTAGGCATCGGCCGCCATGCCCCCGCCCACCACCTCGGCCAGAATGGGGGCCCCGCGCCGCCGGGCATGGTCGTACTCCTCCAGAATCAGTGCCCCGGCGCCTTCGCCCACCACAAATCCGTCGCGGGCTGCATCGAAGGGCCGTGAGGCGGTGGCCGGGTCATCGTTGCGGGTCGAAAGCGCCCGCAAGGCGTTGTAGCTGCCGATGCCGATTTCATTAATGGCCGCTTCCGAGCCGCCCGAAATCAGCACATCGGCCTTGCCCCAGCGGATGTAGTTGAAGGCATCAATAAGCGCCGTGGTGGAGGTGGCGCAGGCCGAAACCGTGGCAAAATTCAGCCCCCGCAGCCCGTACTTGATGGAAATAAGGCCGGCCGCGATGTCAATTATCATCTTCGCGCCCATAAACGGATTGAAGCGCGGCGTGCCATCGCCGTGCGCAAACTCGGTAATTTGCTCCTGCAAGGTGCCCAGCCCGCCCACACCCGAGCCCCAGATAACCCCGATGCGGTTGCGGTTCAACTGGTCAAAATTCAGCTCGGCGTGGCGAATGGCTTCCTCAGCCGCCACCAGCGCATACTGCGTGAACAAGTCGTACTTGCGCACCTCCTGGCGGTCGAGGAAGTTGAGCGGGTCGAACCCTTTCAGCTCGCAGGCGAAGCGGGTTTTGAATTTCGATGCATCGAAATGGGTGATGGGCGCGGCACCGCTCACGCCGGCCAGCAGCGCCCGTCCGAAGCTGGCCGCGTCGTTGCCAATGGGCGTAAGGGCGCCCACACCCGTGATAACCACCCGTTTGTACTCAGGCATAACGAAAGAGTTTTGAGATATAAGTTGTAGGGTGCGGGGCTTGCCCCCGCCCGCCGTCTGTGCCATTTCAAGGACTCCGTGCAACCACGGGCGGGGCTCGCCCCGCACCCTACCCTTTAGTGGTCCGACAAGCTCACCTGCAACGGCCCGCTGCCGGCCTTGCGCTTCAGCACCAGCAGCAGCAGCGGCATGGCGGCCAGGAAAAAGCAGCCCACCAGCAGAAAAGCGTCGTTGTAGCTCATGATGCCCGCCTGCTGGTTCACGGCCGCATCCAGTAACTGATAGGCACGGCGCTGGGCTTCCAGCACCGGCTGGCCGAGGCGCACGGCCACCAGTTGCGCCCCGGCGGCCAGACGCTCGGCTACGCGCAAATCGCCGGCCGTGAGGTGCGTCACCAGCGCCTGCCGGTGCACCGCAAACTGCGTGGCCAGAAAGGTGTTGACGATGGCAATGCCGAACGAGCCGCCCAGCTGGCGCATCATGTTATTGAGGGCCGCGCCCTGGGCGATATCCTTGAGGGCCAAGCCCGATACGGCCAGCGCCGTGAGCGGCACCGTGAGCAGCGCCAGCCCCGCCCCGCGCAAAATCAGCGGCAGGTAAAAATCGCCCTTGCCCGCCGTGCCATTGAGCAGCGCCATGCGCCAGCTAAACGCAAAAAACAGCAGGAACCCCAGCGTGACCACGGCCGGAATGGGCACGCCGCCTTGCAAGGCGCGGGCCGTAAGCATCAGGCAGAAAATGGCCAGCACCGCGCCCGGCAGCAGCAGCAAGCCGGTATCGAGCACCGGAAAATGCAGCAGGCGCTGAGCAAAAACCGGCGTGAGGTACACGGATGTAAACAGCCCCATCCCCGTCACAAACGTGAGGATGGCCGCCACCGCCAGCGTCCGGCTTTTGAGCACGCGCAGGTTCACGATGGGGAATTCCGTGGTCAATTCCCACCAGATGAAGGCCACAATGCCCACCACGGCCGCCACGCTCAGCTGCATGATGTACGTCGTTTGGAACCAGTCTTCTTCCTGCCCGCGCTCCAGCACCACTTGCAGCGCCCCCACGCCCACAATCAGCAGCAACAGGCCTACCCAGTCCATGCGCAGCGTGTTGCGCGCTACCTGCACGGCCGGCTCCTTCACCAGGAAAAACGACGCCAGGGTGACCACCACGCCGATGGGCACATTCACCAAGAATATCCAGTGCCAGGTGCTCACGTCCAGAATGTAGCCGCCCAGCGTCGGCCCAATGGTGGGCCCGGTAAACACGCCGATGCCGAACAGCGCGCTCGCCACCCCGCGCTTGGCCGGCGGGAATGCTTCAAACACAATGGTCTGCGAAGTGGAAAGCAGCGCCCCACCGCCCAGTCCCTGCACGAACCGGAAAGCCACCAGCGTCCAGATATTGCCCGCCGTGCCGCACAGCGCCGACGCCACGGTGAACAAAATAATCGACCCAATGAAGTAGCGCCGCCGCCCAAATCGCGCCGCCAGAAAGCTGGTAATCGGGATGATAATGATGTTGGCAATGGCGTAGGACGTGATAACCCACGAAGTATCGGCCAGCGTGGCGCCCAGGTTGCCGCTCATGTGCGAGAGCGCCACGTTCACAATGCTGGTATCAATCAGCTCCATCACGGCGGCGGCAATGACCGTGCTGCACAGCAGGAAAAGGCGAAGGGGACTCATCAGACGCAGAAATTATTATACCAATCGGTATAATTTTGGGTAAAAAAATATCAGACTACCAATTCGGTTTCAATCAGATGCTCGATGTGGTCGAGGCTGGTGAATAAAGCCGTGGAGCTGCCCGTGGCTTTCGATACCAGAATACCGCCCTCGGTGAGGGTGATGAACAAGTTGGCGTAGCGGCTGGCCTCGGCCGTGGGCTTGATTTCGCCGGTTTGCTGGCCTTTTTCGATGAGGCGCACGAGGTTGCGGTGCCACCTGGCCAGGCTGTCCTGCACGCGCTGGAGCAGGGCGGTGGGCGGGGCGTCGTCGCATTCCACAGCGGCGTTGAGGATGGGGCAGCCACCGCTCTGCTTGAGCTGCGGGTAGCGCTGGCGGTAGAAGCGCGGCATGGCCAGCAACTGTTCGCGCACGGGGGCGGTGCTGTTGGTGCCGGCGCGCAGGCCTTCCAGCACCAGCCCGAGGTTGTGGTCGAAGGCGGCCAGGGCCACTTCCTCCTTGTTCTCGAAGTTGCCGTAGATGGCGCCTTTGGTCAGGCCGGTGGCGGCCGTGAGGTCGTTGAGGGACGTGCCGGCGTAGCCCTGCTTATTGAAAACAGGGGCCGTTTGCTCGATGATGAACTGGCGGGTACGCTCGGCTTTGGACATGATGACGGTGCAAATATACCGTTTGGTATTTAAACTGTATGGGCGCGGAAAAAGTTTTGTGCAAAGGCGCAATACTTCGCGTCTCTACAGGCCTTTCGGTTTCAGCAGCTGCACAACCGTCGGCTTGTCCCGGTCGCAGGTTAGTTTGCCGTCTTTGAATTCCAACTCAGCCACCTGAATTACGCTGCGTTTGGCGGCGATTGAATTTACTGGCGCGGGGGTGGCTTTGCTGCGGCCGGGGTGGGTGAAATAGAACACGTAGGCGCGCTTGCCACTCACCACCACGTCGCAATGGCCGCCAATGGCCTGGTCGTCGCGGCCCTGGCCGGGGAGCTCGAGGATGCGTTCGGGCTGGGGCTGCCAGTGCAGCAGGTCGGTGGAGTGGTACACGGCCATGCCTTTCCACTGGTCGATTATCATCCAGTACTCGTCGTGCCAGCGGAAGACTTTGGGGCCTTCGCCGCGCTCGTTCAGGGCCTGGCCGTGGTCGGTCCAGTGCAGCAGGTCGGGGCTGTCGGCGTAGTAGATGGATTTGTGGTCCCGCTCGTTGTTGTACCACAGCCGCCAGGTGCCATCGGGCAGCTTGAATATGCTGGCGTCGATGACTTTATCGGTGATGAGCGGCAAGGTTTGCACGTACTTCCAGTTGAGCAAATCGGGACTGGTGAGTTGGATGATGACGCGCGGGTGCTGCCAGTCGGTGAAGGTGCCGGGCACGTAGGTCAGGAACATATGGTACTGGCCCCGGTCCTCCACAATGTCGGGCGCCCAGTGGGTGTAGCCGGGGTCGGGGCGGTAGTTGATGTTGGCCGTGTCGCGGTAGGTCCAGGTGGTGCCGCCGTCACTGGATTCGGCGATGCCAATGCGGGTGCCGTGCACCCAGGTGACGCCGCGAGCAGTGGTATCGGTGGCGCGGCGGTTGGTGTAGAACATCCACCATTTTTTAGCCTGCTTGTTCCAGATGAGGACCGGGTCGGCTGCGCCGTCATAAATCGGGTCGTGGAACAGTGGCTTGGGAGCAGGTTTGCCGGCCACTTTTACTGATGGTTTTTGCGCCCGAGCCTGGTCGGGCGCAGTCAGAACCAATGCGGTAGCCAGCAAGGCCCAAGCAACGCGGCAATAGATTTTAGTCATAAAAATCATCGGCTTCTACTGTTGCTCCAGCAGCTTCAGCTCTTTGGCCGAAACGCGGAAAATGGTGCCGTGGCGCAGGCCCGCCGGCAGCTTTATTTGGTCAGAAACATCCGTCCAATGCGTCAAATCAACCGATTTTACGGCGCCGTACTTATGCTCGCGGTACTTGTCGAAATACACCAGCCACTCATTGCCCAGCTTGATGGCCGTGGGGCCCTCGGCCCAATAGTTGCCGGTGATGGGGGCAGAGGCCGGGCAATAGGGGCCGGTCAGCTTATCCGAGAAGGCGACGCGCAGGTTCTTCTGCACGGGCTCGCGGGTTTCGTCCTTGAGGAACATAACGAAGCGCCGGCCATCGGGCTGAATGCTGGCATCAATTACGTTGAAGCCCGGCTCGTAGAGGAGTTTGGTGGGCGTGAAGGCCTGGAAATCCTTCGTGCTGGTGGCGTAGATGCGGTGGTTGTAGCCCTTTTCCTCCTGGCTCTGCGTTTGCGGGAATTTGCCCGTAACGGTGCTGGCCCAATAGATGAGGTAGGTTTTGGTGGCAGGGTCGTAATTGATTTCCGGGGCCCAGGTGTTGCGGGTGTCGGCTTCTTGCGCCATCACGGGCAGGAAGCGCTGCTCGCTCCAATGAATGAGGTCTTTGGAGCTGGCGTAGCCGATGCCTTTGTCCTGCCAGCTCACCGTCCAGACCATGTGAAAGCGGCCATCGGGGCCGTGCAGGATGCAGGGGTCGCGCATCAGGCGGTCCTTGCTCACGGTGGGGCGCAGGAAGGTGCTATCGTGTTTGAGGGCGGTCCAGGTGTAGCCGTCGTGGCTGCTGGCCAGGTGCAGGCCGTCCTGGCCGTTGTTTTTGAAATAGCAGAAGACGAGGGCCTCGTTTTCGGGCAGCCCCGTTTGGGCGGAAGCGAGTCCGGTGCTAAAGGCGAAGAATGCGAGGAGAGCAGGGAGTTTCATTGGGGAAAGAATTGGTTCTTTTCCGAAGCATTCGGCTTAATTCCCGTCCGGCTTGGTCACGGCGCTGCGGGGGCTGTCCATCCAGGCCCAATTCGCCAGCGCATCCGGCCGGGCGGGGTCGAACGTCGGCGTGTCGTTTTTCAGAAATTTCACCAGGCCCAGCTTGTTGGTTTTGATGCCTTCAACCACGCACTTGGCCAGCTCGTAGGCACCGTAGGGGTTGAAATGGGTGTTGTCGGCCAGCGGCTCGGGTTGACCGGGGTAGGTGTTGGCGGGGTAATGCACGAGGGCCTTTTTCGATTCTTCGACGCCCAGGGCTTCGTACAGCTTGGCCGACATGGCGTTGAGGTCAATCAGGGCTACTTTCTCCTCCTCCGCTGCTTTGCGGGCGGCGGCGGGGAAGTCGCCGAGGCTGTTTTCAATCTTGCCATCGGCCCCGAAGGTGCGGCGACTGGTAGAGGTGACGATGACCGGGATGCCGCCTTTTTTGCGGGCCTCCTGCACGAACAGGTGCAGTCGTTCAGAATATGATTTCCAGGCACCGTCGTTTTCGCCCTTGTCTTTCTGGTCGTTGTGGCCGAATTCGATGAATAAATAGTCGCCGGGCTTCATCACGCTCAGCACTTTAGCCAGGCGCTTGGAGCTGAGGAAACTGCCCAGCGTGAGGCCCGATTCGGCGTGGTTGGCCACGGCCACGCCGGGCTTGAGGAAGCGCGGCAGCATCTGGCCCCAGGCGGCCCAGGGCTCGTCGTCCTGGTTCACCACGGTGGAGTTGCCGGCCAGGAAAACCGTCACGGCTTGCGGCGCAGGCGTTATTTCCAGCGCGGCCAGGCAGGGGTTCGCACCGTCAAATTCGAGGGTGAGGCGGTCGTCCCAATCCAGCTTGTGCAGCTCGCGGGGCTTGAGGCTCACCGTTTCGGTGTCGTTGATGCGCCGGCTTTTGACGTTGAGCGTGAAGGTTTGCGTGGTGAACCGGCCGGGTTGGGTGGCGGTGGTTTCGAGCAGCAGCCGGCGCGATTCGGCCTTCAAAAACGTGCTGGATGGGCCTTGGACGTCGCCCAGCGTTATGGTCACGTTGTAGTTGCCCTCGGGCAGCTTCACCGAAAAGTAGAAGGGCTGCTTGCTGGTTACGAAGTCGCTTTTCAGCGCATCCTTGCCGCCGCGGTCCACGCCCGTTACCGTCGTGCCAAAATCGAAGCCATAGCCGGTAGCATCCGAATAAGTGGCCGTGGGCAGCACCTGCTGGTAGCCAGCAGCCGTTTTGCCAGGCCCGAAATCAAATTTGAACGCGGTTTTGGGCGACTCGGCAGCGGCCGATGTGGCCAGCAGCATACCGCATGCAATGGTCAGGAGGGAATTTTTCATGGGCGGGAAGTGACGAATGCGCTAAAAGTACCGGCGGCTCCCGCTGGCGCTTACCTGCACTGTCATGGCTCCGGCAGAGTGCAGGAGAGTGCCATCCGAAAAGCGGCCGTAGTTGCATCATTTCCCACCCGTCTCTCCAATTCCATCCCTCGCTCATGCTGGCTCGTCGCACGTTTCTGACTGGTTTACTCCTGACTCCGCTCACGCGGGCGCTGGCTGGTTTCACGGGCCGGCTGATTGATTATCCCAGGGCCGATTTCGCCAAGTTCAGCAAGCACCTGCGGCCCGTGGGCCGGGCGCTGGAGTTGCCCGACTACTACGTGTGGTGCAACTCGCCCATCTACGGCCCCGATGGGCGGGTGCACGTTTTCTTCTCGCGCTGGGACGCCAAAAAGGGCATGGGCGGCTGGCTCAATGGCTCCGAAATAGCCCACGCCGTGGCCGACAAGCCCGAAGGCCCCTACACGGTGCGCGAAACCGTGCTGGCCCCGCGCGGCCCCGGCCACTGGGATGCCACCACCTGCCACAACCCCAGCATCCAATTCGTGGACGGGCGATACTGCCTTTTTTTCATGGGCAACTCCAACGGCAAAACCGACACCAAGCGCATCGGCCTGGCTACCGCCCCCACCCTCAACGGCCCCTGGACACGGCCCGACGCGCCCCTGCTCCTACCCGGCCCGGCCGGCGCCTGGGACGACCACTGCACCACCAATCCGGCCTTCATCAAGCACCCCAACGGCCAGTATTGGCTCTACTACAAATCGTGGAACACTAAGGAATACGACGAGGCCAAAGGCCAGGAAATTCGCGGCAACCGCAAATACGGCCTTGCCATCTCCGATAAACTGGAAGGGCCTTACGTGAAATTCGAAGGCAACCCGGTCATCGACTTCTCGAAGCAGGGCAATAACAAGCAGTTTGAGGACGCTTTTGTGTGGCGGCAGCACGGCAAATTCTGCCTGCTGGCCCGCGATATGGGCGTGTACAGCCAGGAAGTGGGCCTCTACCTCGAATCCGAGGACGGCAAGGCCTGGACGTTCCCCAAAATCGCCTTCCTACCCCTGCGCGACTACGGCGTGCAGGAGCCGCCCGCGCCGCCCAAGCTCAAGCGCTACGGCCGCCTCGAACGGCCGCAGCTGTTGCTGCGCGATGGCCGGCCCGAATACCTCTTCTGCGCCTCGCAGGGTGGGAAGGAGATGACGGCCTCGGCATTTATTCTGAAGGTGACGTAGCGCGGACTTTTAGCCCGCGCCGGTTCTATCGTTCGTTCAACTCGCGGACTAAACGTCCGCGCTACTTCCACTCATGGCCCGCTACTTCCTGTTTCTGCTGCTGATACTCCCGCGCCTCAGCCGCGCCACTATTACCCTGCCCGCGCTGCTCACCGATAACATGGTGCTTCAGCAAAAAACCACCGTGACGCTGTGGGGCTGGGCCGCCCCCGGCGAGGCCGTGGCCGTAGCCGCCAGCTGGCAAAAAGCCCCCGCCAAAGCCACCGCCGACGCGCAGGGCAACTGGCTGGTGCGCGTGCCCACCGCCAAAGCTGGTGGGCCTTATACCATCATCATCGAAGGCCGAAACAAGCTCACCATCAATAATGTACTGCTGGGCGAAGTGTGGCTGTGCTCGGGGCAGTCCAACATGAAATTCTCGGTGGATAAGGGCTCGGCCAAATGGATGACGGGCGTTAAGAATGCGGCGGAAGTAATTCCGCAGGCCCATTTCCCGGCCATTCGCATGTTCACGGTGGCGGAGCGGGTGGCCGATGCGCCGCAGCGCGATGTGGCCGGCAACTGGGTGGTGTGCAGCCCCAAAACCGTGGGCAAATTCTCGGCCGTGGCTTACTTTTTCGGGCTCGAAATTCACCAGAAGCTGGGCGTCCCGGTGGGGCTCATTCACTCCTCCTGGGGCGGCACGCCGGCCGAGTCGTGGACGCGGCGGGAGGTGCTGAACAGCAACCCCGTACTCCGGCCCATTCTCAGCCGCTACGAAGCTGGCCTGAGCCAGCGCCCCGCCTACGAAACCGCCCTGGCGGCATGGAAACAGGAAAAAGCCACCACTCCGCAGAGCAAAACGCCTAAGCCGGAAGAGCCACTCAGCGCCACCAGCAATAAGTCGCCCGCCAAGCTCTATAATGGCATGATTCGCGGCCTGGAGCCGTACACGTTGCGCGGCGTTATCTGGTACCAGGGCGAGAGCAACGCCGAGCGCGCCTACCAGTACCGCACGCTGTTTCCGGCGATGATTGCGAACTGGCGGCAGGACTGGCAGCAGCCCAGCCTGCCGTTCTACTTCGTGCAAATAGCCCCGCACAAGGGCCAGAATCCCGAAATCCGCGAAGCCCAACTGCTAAGTTGGCAAACCGTGCCGCACACCGGCATGGTGGTGACCACCGACGTGGGCGACTCGCTCGACATCCACCCGCGCGACAAGCAGACCGTGGGCCACCGCCTGGCCCTGTGGGCGCTGGCCAAAACCTACGGCAACAAGTCCCTCCCCTACTCCGGCCCGCTTTATAAGGCCATGCGGGTGCAAAATGGTGAGGTCGTCCTCACCTTCGACTACGCCGAGGGCCTGCTGAGCCGCGACGGAGCGCTGCGCGAGTTCACCATTGCCGGGGCCGACAGCGTGTTCCGGCCCGCCCAGGCGCGCATCGTGGGGCACACGGTGGTGGCGAGCAGCCCGCAGGTGGCGCGGCCGGTGGCGGTGCGCTTTGGGTGGAGTAAATCGCCGATACCCAACCTGTTCAATGCGGCGGGGCTCCCGGCCTCGCCCTTCCGCACCGACCAGTGGCGCACACCCACGCAGGGCAAAGAGTAGCGGCCGATAATTGTTTTTGGGTGCGGGCAGGAGGGTGCGGGAAGGCTATTAATTAGAAAATTTAGTTTTTTGTATAGATGAATGGTGAACCCCGGCAGGTTTCTACCAATTCTACCACAATCCCCCGGGCGAGGCCGGTATGGGCGGCTGCAACTGCCCATGCCGGCTGGGCCACCGCTACGTGAGGGCACTTTGCGCCTGGTAGCGCCGGGGTTGGGCTCCCGCAAAGCGTCGGGCTGGCTTGCCCGACGAGCCCCGGACGGTAGCCTCAACGGTAGTGAGTAAGCAACTACTAAACGAAGTGGCCCTAACCAGTAGTCTACAGGAGAGTACCGGCAAAACGCCCTCATAATATTGGCCTCAAGTTCGGCCTCCACGTCCCTTCTTTCTTCAAAAAAATCTCACCCAAGTTCATACGCTCATGAAGAAGTTTTATCCCTGGCATCGTTTGCGCCTCGCGGCTTGCGTGCCAATGCTCCTGCTGGCGGGGCCGGGAACGGCACTGGCCGCCGCGCACCCCGTGCGCCACGTAGCCGCCGACTGGCAGCTGACCGGCAAAGTGACTTCGCCCACCGGCGAAGGCCTGCCCGGCGTGACCGTGGTGGTGAAAGGCACTACGCTGGGCACCACCAGCAACCCCGACGGTTCGTTCAGCATCTCGGTGCCCGAAAAGGCCGGGACGCTGGTATTCAGCTTTATCGGGTTTCAAACCCAGGAGAAACCCTTCTCCGGCCCTGGCACCTTCAACATCAAGCTGAGCGACGACACCAAGAGCCTCGACGAGGTAGTGGTGGTGGGCTACGGCACCCAGAAGCGGGCCGACGTGACCGGCGCCATTGCCACCCTGGACGCCCGCAAGCTGGAAGAGCGGCCCATTGCCCGCGTCGACCAGGCGCTGGTGGGCCAGCTGGCCGGCGTGCAGGTGAAGCAGGTATCGGGCGTGCCCGGCCGGGCCTTCAGCATTCAGGTGCGAGGGGCGGGCTCCATCTCTGCCGGCAACGAGCCGCTGTATGTAATCGATGGCTTTCCGCTGGAAACGGCGGCGGCCAACGGCGGCGGGCGTTTCAGCGCCGGCAGCCCGCTCGACAACATCAACCCCAACGACATTGAGAAGATTGAGGTGCTGAAGGACGCCGCGGCGGCGGCCATCTACGGCTCGCGGGCGGCCAACGGCGTGGTGCTCATCACCACCAAGCGCGGCCGCTCGGGCAAGCCCCAAATTAGCGTGAATACCTACGTGGGCGGCTCGCAGGCGGCCAAAAAGCTTGACCTGCTGAACGGCGACGAGTGGATTGCGAAGGCCACGGAAATCATCAACACCAACTGGGTGCGCTCGACGCCGACCACGCCCGGCGCCCGGCCCCGCACCGCCGACCAGGACAACGCCACCCGCCGCCAGATTCTGAACACCACGCCCACGGCTACCGGCGCGCTGCCCACGCAGCTGGGCCCCACGCAGTACAACACCGACCTGATGCTGGATGAGCGCTGGGCCTTGCCCGGCCACCCCGGCCTGCAATTCATTGACTGGCAGGACCAGCTCTACCGCACGGGCCTGAGCCAGAGCTACCAGGTGAGCGCCTCCGGGGCTACCGACAACGTAAACTACTTCGTGTCGGGCAACTACAGCGACCAGCAGGGCTTCGCCATCGGCCTCGACTACAAGCGTTACTCGGCCCGCGCCAACGTGGAAGTAAAAGCCAACGACAAGCTGCGCTTTGGCCTGACGGTGAGCCCCTCGTTCTCGATTGCGACCGACCCGGGCATCGAAGGCAAGGACAACCGCTTCCATCAGCTGCTCTCCGAAACCCCGGTGGTGGAAGACACGGCCGGCGTGAACACGGCCTACGGCAAAAACACCAACTACAGCTGGGGCGTGAGCACGGCCAGCCCCATTGCCGTTATCAAAGCCTACCAGGGCGATACCCGCACGTTCCGCACGCTGGGCACCGTATTTGGCGAATACCAGCCCATTGCGGGCCTGCGCCTGCGCTCCTCGCTGAACATGGACAATACCGACGCCACGTCGAAGTCGTTTCAGCCGCCCACGCGCAACCTGGCTACCTCGCTGGCCAGCGGCTCGTACGCCGGCTTCCGCCGCCAGACGTTTGTGAACGAGAACACGGCCACCTACGGCAAGGTCATCGGCAAAAACGACTTTTCCGTGCTGGTGGGCCAGGCATATAACTTCGCCAAGCTCGACAACGTGGCCCTGGCCTCGAACGGCGGCTTCATCAACAACAACCTGACCACGCTCAACGCGGCCACCAACATCACGGGCACGAGCGCCAACTACACCACCGAGACCCAGAGCGTGCTGCTCTCGTACTTCGGCCGCCTGCAGTACGCATACGACGGCAAGTACCTGCTTTCGGCCAGCGTGCGCCGCGATGCTTCGTCGCGCTTCGGGTTTGAGGACCGGGCCGGCGTTTTCCCGGCCGTATCGGCCGGCTGGCGCATCTCGCAGGAGCCGTTTATGGCGGCTACCACCAACGTGCTGAGCGACCTGAAGCTGCGCGGCAGCCTGGGCTACTCCGGCAACAACACCATTGGCGACTACAGCAGCATTGCCACGCTGGGCTTCGCCAACTACGCCCTCGGCGGCACTTCGGCGGTGCAGGTGACGGGCCAGGCCCCGAACAAAGTGGGCAACCCGGCCCTGAAGTGGGAGCGCAACCGCACCCTGGACTTCGGCCTGGACGTGGCGTTCCTCAAAAACCGCATCACGGCCTCGGCCGACTACTACACCAAAACCAGCCAGGACCTGCTCCTGAACGTGCCCGTGGCCAGCGGCTCGGGCTTCACCACCAGCCTGCAGAACATCGGCGAGGTGCGCAACAACGGCTGGGAAGTGGAACTGAACACCCGCAACCTGGAAGGCGCTTTCTCCTGGACCACCTCCTTCAACCTGAGCCACAACGTGAACAAAGTGGTGCACCTGGGCCCCGGCGATGCCACCATCGAAGTGCCCAACGGCCTCGATACGCCCAGCAACATCCTGAAAGTGGGCCTGCCCATCTACAGCATTTTCGTGGTGAAGCAGACCGGCATCCTCACCCAGGCCGACATCGACAGCAAAGTGGCTCAGTTGGGTACGCAGTCGGCCGGCGAGCCCAAGTTTGAGGATTTCAACGGCGACGGCAAAATTGACTTCAACGACCGCCAAGTGGTGGGCAACCCCAACCCCACCTACACCTACGGCATGACCAACACGCTGCGCTACAAGGGCTTCGACCTGAGCTTCCTGGTGCAGGGCCAGGCCGGCGGCTCCATCTACTCCACCCTGGGCCGGGCCATCGACCGGATGGGCGTGGGCTACAAGGAAAACGCCCTGGGCCGCGTGCGCGACCGCTGGCTGTCGGCCGACAACCCCGGCAATGGCATCAAGGGCACGGCCACGCCGCTGAGCACCACCTTCATCCGCAACACCGACTGGCTGTACTCGTCGAACTATTACCGGGTGCGCACCATCACGCTGGGCTACGACCTGGGCCTGGTTATCAACAAGCGCGTGGCACAGGGTGCCCGCATCTATGTGACCGCCGAAAACTGGTTCGGCCACGACAACTACTACGGCGGCCTCAACCCCGACGCCCTGAACACCAACAACGGCAGCACCTTCGTGTCGGGCTCCGACTACGGCGGACTGCCGCTGGCCAAAACCCTGATTCTGGGCCTGAACCTCACTTTTTAATCGGCTGGGTTTGTCCCGCTCACCCTTCTGAAAATTCCCATGAAACGAATCCTCCTCTTCCTAAGCCTGGCCTGCGCCGTGGCCCTGAGCGGCTGCGAAAAAGACCTGGACCAGCTGCCGATTTCGAACGGCTCGGTACCGGACTTCTATAAATCGGCCGGCGACTTTGACCAGGCCATGACCTCGGTGTACAGCACGCTGCGCGGCTACCCCGACCGCGAGGTGTACCTGTCGGAAGTGCGCTCCGACAACATTTACGCCTCCAGCGCCGTGGGCGGGCGCGACTGGGACCCCATCAACAACTTTTCCACCCTGCTCAACATCAACGCCATTGTGGCCGATGCCTGGGCTTCGGACTACGCCGCCATTTACCGGGCCAACGTCATGCTCGACCAGCTGGCCGCCAACGGCTCGGTGGTGCCGGCCGCGCTGCGCACCCGCTACGAGGGCGAAGCCAAGTTCATCCGGGCCTTCATGTACTTCGATTTGGTGCGCAAGTTTGGCAAGGTGCCCGTGATTGAACACGCCATTCTGCCCCGCGAAGTAGCCCAGATTCCGCGCGCCGAGGTAGCCAAAGTGTACGAGCTGATTATTAAAGACCTGGGCACCGCCATCGCCAACCTGCCCACTTCCTACACGGGGGCCAACGTGGGCCGCGTGACGGTGGGCGCCGCCAAGGGCATTCTGGCGCTGGTATACCTGACCCGCTCCGGCCCCGACTACGGCATCAAAGGCCCCGGCCTGAATTCCAACGAGTACGACAAGGCCAACGCCCTCCTCCAAGACATCATTGATGCCAAAGGCACGGCCCGCTACGCCACCCAGGCCACCTACGCCGGCATTTTCTCGCCCACGGCTGAGAACAACTCCGAAGTAATTTTCGACATTCAGTACTTCGCCAACGGCTCGGTGGGTGGCTCGTTCCAGAACATTGTGGCGCCTGATGGCTACTACAGCCAGCTGGGCCTGTCGTTCTCGGCCGGCTCGGTCGAAATCAAGCCCACCTCGAATGACCTGGCCAACGTGTCGTATTCGACCACCGACCTGCGCCGGGCCTTTAACATTCAGTTTGGCTACACCTTCCAGAACACCACCGATACCCGGCCGTTTTTCAAGAAATACATCAACGTGGCCGCCAAAGGCGCCAGCCGCACCGACTGGGGCCTGAACTACATCGTGCTGCGCTACACCGACATCCTGATGATGAAGGCCGAATGCCAGATGCACGGCGTGGGCGGCGGCGTGGCCGATGCCCTGCTGCTGGTGAACCCCATCCGGGTGCGGGCGGGCGTGCCGCCGCTCACCACCCTCACCCTGGAAAGCCTCATGGAGGAACGCCGCCGCGAGTTTGCCGGGGAAAACCTGCGCTGGTACGACCTCATGCGCTCCGGCCTGGCCCTGACCGTGATGAACGCCTGGGCCCAGCGCGAAGACCTGGCCCCGCCGTTCAACAAAATCACCCGGCCCATCACCGCCAACCTGCTGCTCTACCCCGTGCCGCAGGCCGAACTGGCCGCCGTGCCCGGTCTCTACGACCAGAACCCCGGCTACTAAAAACCTGTTTGCTGAGGCGCTACGCCCGGTTTTGGCTTCGGTCGGCAATTCGCCGATGGGGCCGGAGCCGGGCGTAGCTGCGTTCGGCCCGCCGCACCCCACAGTACAGGAGAGTACGAGCCGTGACGGCCGCTTCTTTTGCTCCTCCCTCCTATTTCCCACCCCATGTTGAATCCCCATTTCCGCTGGTTTGCAAGCGTGTGCCAGCCTGCCGGGCTGCTGCTGTTGCTGTGGAGCCTGGGCGTTGTCGGGCTGGCCGGCCCTGCTCCGGCCGGCCGTCAGAAATTCAACTTCAACCCCGACTGGAAGGTGCGGGTAGGCGATGTGCCCGGCGCGGCGGCTGTCTCCTTTGATGATGCGAATTGGAAAAGCGTGACCCTGCCCTATGCCTGGAACGAGGACGAGGCGTTCAGCAAAGACATCAAGGATTTGAGCACCGGCGTGGCGTGGTACCGCAAGCATTTCCGGCTGCCGGCCGGGGCGGCGGGCCAGCGGGTTTTCATCGAGTTTGAAGGCGTGCGGCTGGCCGGCGAGTTCTACCTGAACGGCCAGCGGCTGGGCCTGCACGAAAACGGCGTAATGGCCGTGGGCTTCGATTTGACGCCTTTTCTCAAGCCCGCGCCGCAGGAAAACGTGCTGGCCGTGCGGACGGATAACGACTGGGACTACCAGGAAAAAGCCAGCGGCCAGACGTACCAGTGGAGCAACCGCAACTTCAACGCCAACTACGGCGGCATCCCCAAAAACGTGTTTCTGCACGTCACGAACCCGCTGCACCAGACGCTGCCGCTGTTTTCGGCGCTGGGCACCACGGGCGTGTACGTGTATGCGCAGGACTTCGACGTGGCCGGCGGCCGGGCCACGGTGGTAGCCGAGGCGCAGGTGAAAAACGAGTTTCCGGCGGCTCACACCTTCACGTTTGAAACGTCGGTAGCCGATGGCGCGGGCAAAACCATCGGCACCTTCAGCGGGGGCGAAACGACCTTGCAGCCGGGCGAAACCAAAACGGTGACGGCCCGCGCCAGCCTCAGCGGGCTGCATTTCTGGAGTTGGGGCTACGGCTACCTGTACACGGTTTCGACCCGATTAATCGCCAACAAACAAGTCATCGACGAAGTAAAAACCCGCACTGGCTTCCGCAAAACCGAATTCGCCAACGGCCTCATCAAGCTGAATGACCGCGCCATGATGGTGCACGGCTATGCCCAACGCACCAGCAACGAGTGGCCCGCCGTGGGCTTGGGCGTGCCCGCCTGGCTCTCGGACTACAGCAACGGCCTGATGGTGGCCGGCAACGCCAACCTGGTGCGCTGGATGCACGTGACGCCCTGGAAACAGGACCTCGAAAGCTGCGACCGCGTGGGCCTGCCCCAGGCCATGCCCGCCGGCGACGCCGAAAAAGACGTGGCCGACCGCCGCTGGGGCCAGCGCCTGGAGCTGATGCGCGACGCCATCATTTACAACCGCAACAACCCCAGCATCCTGTTTTACGAGGGCGGCAACGAGAGCATCAGCGCCGCCCACATGCAGGAATTGAAGGACATTCGGAACCGGTATGACCCGCACGGTGGCCGCGCCATTGGCTCGCGCGAGATGCTGGACATTCCGCAGGCCGAGTACGGCGGCGAGATGCTCTACATCAACAAAAGCGCCACCAAGCCACTCTGGGCCATGGAATACTCGCGCGACGAGGCCCTGCGCAAGTATTGGGACGAGCTTACGCCGCCTTTCCATAAAGACGGCGCCGGCCCGCTCTACAAGGGCGCGAATGCGGCCGACTACAACCGCAACCAGGACTCGCAGGCCCGCGAGGACGTGATGCGCTGGTACGACTACTGGCACGAGCGGCCCGGCACTGGCACCCGCAGCAGCGCCGGCGGCGTCAACATCGTATTCTCCGACACCAACACCCACTACCGCGGCGAGGAAAACTACCGCCGCAGCGGCGAAGTCGACGCCCTGCGCATCGCCAAGGACGGCTACTACGCCCACCAGGTAATGTGGGACGGCTGGGTAGAGCCCGAGAACCCCCGCACGCACATCATCGGCCATTGGAACTATAAAATGGGCACGGTAAAAAACGTGGACGTGGTTTCGAATGGCGAAAAAGTGGAGCTGTTTCTCAATGGCAAGTCCCTGGGTTTCGGGCAGCAGAGCTACCGCTTCCTCTACACTTTCAAAAACGTGGCCTGGCAGCCCGGCACCCTGCGCGCGGTGAGCTATAACGCCGCAGGCAAAGCGGTGAGCCAAGCCGAGCACCAGACCGCCGGCCCGGCCGTGGCCCTGCGCCTCAGCCCGATAATAAGCCCCGCCGGTCTGCACGCCGATGGTGCCGATTTGGCTTTGGTTCAGGTGGAAGTCATCGACGCGCAGGGCCGCCGCTGCCCCACGGCGCTTAACATGGTCAACTTCACCCTGAGCGGCCCAGCCGAGTGGCGCGGCGGCCTGGCCCAGGGGCCGGGCAATTACATTCTGGCCCGCAGCCTGCCGGTGGAAGGCGGCGTAAACCGGGTGCTCATTCGCAGCACCACGCAGGCCGGCAAAATCACGATTGCCGCCACTTCTGAAAGCTTGAAACCGGCCACAATCAGCCTGAAATCGGAACCCGTGATAGTGGAAAACGGCTTGGCTGCGCAGCTGCCGGGCGCGGATTTACCGGTGAATATGCGGCGCGGACCCACGCCGGCGGGGCCGTCGTTCACCGTGTCGCGCGTAACGGTGCCCATTACCGCCGTAACGGCCAGTTCCAACGCCACCAACGCCCCTTTCAGCTTCGATGACAATGAGCTGTCGGAGTGGATTTCGGACCGAAAGGAGGGCCGGCCGTGGATTGAATACGCACTGGCCCGCCCCGCCAACATCAGTCAGGTAGCCATGAAAGTGACCGGCTGGCGCACCAGCACCTACCCTATCCGCATTCTGCTTGATGGGCAGGAAGTTTTCAGTGGCACTACGGAACGCAGCCTGGGCTATTTCACGGCCGTATTTCCGCCGCGCACCGGCCAGAAGCTCCGCATTGAGCTAACCGGCACCACCCAGGCTAAAGACGCTTTCAATATCACCGAGCTCGAAACGCCTAAAGTGCCCACTGCCGCCACCGACCAGGCCGGCCCGCCCGGCACCCTGGGTCTGGTGGAAGTGGAAGTATACGAAAAGCCAGCCGGCTCGCCCGCGCCGTAATCCGCCGCTATGCTCAAAAATGCGTTCCTTTTCTGCGCACTCCTACTGCTGACCGGCCCGCTGGTCCGGGCGCAAACTGCCCCTATCCCGCCGCTCTGGCACAACCAGCCGCGCACCCTGCGCTACCAGCCTGAAGGCCCCGATTTCGTCATCACCAACGGCACGCACCGCTTCACCCGTGCCCTCTACGGCACCAACACGGCCTTCCGCGTCGAGGCCGGCGACCTGCCTGAATTCGCCCTCTACCTGCCCGGCATGGGCGGCAACCTGAAATTCGGGCTGCTAGCCAACGGCCAAAGCAAGTGGCTCATCAATGCCGAAAACATCACCGCCCGCTACCGCCCGGGAATGATGCTCTACGACATCACCGACCCACTTTTGGGCACTGGCAAGCTCCACCTCGAAGTGCTGGCCCGCGCCGAAGCCGAGGGCATCATCGTAAAAGCCCGCTTTGAAAACGTACCGCCTAATAAGATACAGCTGCTCTGGGCTTTCGGCGGAGCCACAGGCAAAAAATTCAGCCGCGACGGCGACATTGGGGCCGACCCCGAATCGAGCTTTTACCTGAAGCCGGAGTATTGCCAGGGCAATGCCTTCGAGCTGAAAAAAAACAGCTTCACCCTGAGCTACGGCGCGGCCACAAAGCCGGTGGCCGGCGCCGCCGAAGCAGCCAAACCAACGGCCGTTACCGACCGCAAACTTCTGGTGGGCACGGTGCCCCCGGCCTCCAAAGCGCACGTAGCCGATGCCGCGCAACAGGAAACGCCGCAGCAGCTTTGGACTTCTGCCGCATCGACCACGCCGGTGCTGGTGGGCACGGTGCCGGCCCGCGCGGGCGAGGACCTTTACTTCGCCGTGCAGAAGCCGGAAATCGCTCCGATTCCCTCCTATGCCGCCTTGCTGGACGCTTTTGCCTGGGCCGAAGCCGCCCGTGTCGCGCTGTCCAGCCGCATCAAAGTCAGCACGCCCGACCCGTACATCAACACACTGGGCGGGGCGCTGGCGGTGGCCGCCGATGCCATCTGGGAAGCCCCCTCCTACCTGCACGGCGCGGTGGCCTGGCGCATCCGGCTCGATGGCTGGCGCGGCCCCTACGCCGCCGACCCGCTGGGCTGGCACGACCGCGCCGCCACCCACTTCCGGGCCTACGCCCAGTCGCAGCTTACCAGCCCGCCCAGCGGCCCGGTCACGCCCGATACTGCGCTACATATGGCCCGGCAGCTCGAAAAGCTGGGCACCACCGTGTTCAGCGAAGGCTACATCAGCCGCAACCCTGGTGGTGATTTCCGCCCCCACCACTACGACATGAACCTCGTGTTCATTGATGAGCTGCTACGCCATTTCAACTGGACCGGCGACCTTAAGCTGGCCCGCGAAATGTGGCCCGTGCTCCAGCGCCACCTGGCCTGGGAGAAGCGCAACTTCGACCCCGACAACGACGGCCTCTACGACGCCTACGCTGCCATTTGGGCCTCCGATGCGCTGCAATACAGCGGCGGGGCCGTCACCCACACCTCGGCCTACAACTACTTCGCCAACCAGAAAGCCGCCGAGCTGGCCCGCTTGCTGGGCGAAAATCCTACCCCCTACCGCCAGGAGGCGCAGCACATCCACCAGGCGCTGCAAAGCCGGCTTTGGCTGCCCGCCCAGGGCTGGTACGCCGAGTATCAGGATGCCTTGGGCCTTCAACGCCTGCACCCCGCCGCCGGCCTCTGGACCATCTACCACGCCCTCGATTCGGAGGTACCAGATGCCTTCCAGGCCTACCAGGCGCTGCGCTACATCGATGCCGAAATCCCGCACATTCCGGTGCGCGCCGCCGGCCTGCCCGATGCCGGTTACTACCTGCTTTCCACCACCAACTGGCAGCCCTACGACTGGTCGCTGAACAACGTGGTGCTGGCCGAAAACCTGCACACGAGCCTCGCCAACTGGCAGGCCGGCCGCCGCGAAGAAGCCTTCCTGCTCTGGAAAAGCGCCCTGCTCGAAAGCCAGTACCTGGGCAGCAGCCCCGGCAATTTTCAGCAGATTTCCTTCTACGACAACTACCGGGGCGAGCTCTACCGCGACTTCGCCGACCCCATCGGCATGGCGAGCCGCTCGCTGGTGGAGGGCCTGTTCGGCATCCGCCCCGATGCCCTGCACGACACGCTGCGCATCAGCCCCGGCCTGCCCGCCGCCTGGGATTCGGCCGCGCTGCAAGTGCCCGACGTAGTCTTCCGTTTCCGCCGCCAGGACCGCCGCGAAACTTACACCATCACCCCGCAACTGCCAAAGCAGCTGGCGCTCCAGCTGCGTATCCCCGCCCTGGCCAGCCGCGTGGCTTCGCTGAAAGTGAATGGCGAGCCAGCCGCGTGGCGTAACGTGCCCGCCGCAGTGGGCCGGCCGGTTATTGAAATCAGCAGCGCGCCAGCAACTCGCTATGTGGTTGAGATTGAATGGCAGGGTGACGCGCCGGATGCGGCTGCACCGCAAGCAGAGGCGGCCAGCGGCGCGGCTTTTTCTGCCACGTTTGACCATGCCCGAATTATTCGGGTTTCCGACCCGCAGCAGGTGTTGCGGCAGCCTCGTCTGAACGGCTCGGTAATCGTGGCACAGGTAGCAGGGATGCCCGGCAGCCGCACCGCTTTCGTGCAGCTTCAGCAGAATGATTTGACGTGGTGGGAGCCCCTGAAAATTACGGTGCACCGCCCGCCCTCGCCTGCTTCTACAGCTAATAATTCTGCGACTTCCGCCAAGTGGGAAGCGCTTGATTTAACCGCCGCTTTCAACGACCGGGTGACGCAGATTTTCCAGAACAAATACCTCACGCCCCGTCCCGCCGTGGCCACGCTGGAATTACCTACCCAGGGCATCGGCAACTGGTGTTACCCGCTCACCCAAGCCAATATTGATGATGCAGGCCTACGCCATCTGGCCGGCCCGCAAAATCAAATCCAACTGCCCGAAGGTGTGCCCCTGCGCACGCCCGGCGCGGCCGGCGCGAAGAATATTCTCTTCGTTTCGCAGTGGGACAATTACCCCCACCAAGCCACGCTACCGCTACGAGGCCGCGCCCGCCGCGCCGTGCTACTCATGGCCGGCTCCACCAACGCCATGCAAAGCCAGTTTCTCAACGGCGAGCTCACCATCACCTACGCCGACAACACCACCGCCACGCTGCCCCTGCGCAACCCCGACTCCTGGTGGCCCATCGAACAAGATTATTTGGACGACGGCTTTGCCTTCCAGACCGGCGCGCCCCGCCCCTACCGCGTGCACCTCAAAACCGGCCTCATCACCCGCGATTTCAGCCAGTACACCAGCATCAAAGGCTTCAGCACCCGCGCCATCGAAGGCGGCGCGGCCACCGTGCTGGAATTACCCCTCAACCCCAGTAAAAAGCTCAAATCCCTCACTCTCAAAGCCCTGGCCAACGACGTAGTGATTGGGCTGATGAGCGTGACGCTGGACCGTGACTAGTGCTTCTTCCCATAAAATGAAACAGACTTTCCGCTTTTTACTCGCTAGCTCGTTAGCAGCCAGCAGCCTCTCGCTGGCCGCCCAGCCCATCAACCGCCAGGCTTTGGTAGAGCGCCACAAAGTGGTAATCACCAATACCGATTCGCTCAATTCACTGTCCGTGGGCAACGGCAAATTCGCTTTCACCGCCGACATCACGGGCTTGCAAACCTTCCCGCTGCACTACGAGAAAGGCATTCCGCTCGGCACCGAATCGGAATGGGGCTGGCACCGCTTTCCCAATAAAGAAGGCTATCAATTCGCCCAAAGCCTGCGCGAATACCAGTTCAACGGCCGCCCGGTGAGCTACTCGGTGCAGGTGAAAACGCCCGGCAGCAAAGACGCCGTGGATTACCTGCGCGCCAATCCGCACCGCCTGCAATTGGGTAACCTGGGCTTTATCATCCTGAAAAAGAACGGCCAGCCCGCCAAAGTTCAGGACCTTAAAAACATCCATCAGGAGCTGAATCCTTGGACCGGCGAAATCCAGAGCCATTTCACGGTGGAAGGCACGGCGGTGGACGTGGTCACCGTGGGCCACCAAACGCAGGATGCCGTAGCCGCCAAAGTCACTTCCGAGCTGCTAAAAGCCGGCCGCCTAAAAGTGGCTTTGCGCTTCCCCTTCCCCACCGCCGGCTGGGCCGACATGGGCACCGACTATTCGCACGACGCCGACCATAAAACGGCCATTGCCACGCAGGCGGCGGGCCGCGCCCTGCTCACTCATCAGCTCGATACCACCAAATATTACACCGCCCTAAGCTGGGCCCAAACTGCCACGCTGGCCCCCGGCCGGCCGCACGAATTCATCCTCACGCCCGGCCGCCAAAGCAGCGTGCTGGAGATGAGCTGCTGGTTTTCCCCCCGCAAGCCCGCATCTACCGCGCCCACCTTCGCCGCCACCCGCGCCGATAGCCGCCAGCAGTGGCAGGCCTTCTGGCGCAGCGGCGGGGCCGTCGATTTCAGCGGCACCGCCGACCCGCGCGCCGCCGAGCTGGAGCGCCGCATCGTGCTCTCGCAGTACCTCACGCGCCTGCACAACGCCGGCTCGCAGCCCCCACAGGAAACAGGCCTGCTTTTGAACAGCTGGTACGGCCGCCCCCACCTCGAAATGCACTGGTGGCACGCCGCCCATTTCGCCCTGTGGGGCCGCCCCGAGATATTAGAAAAGAGCCTAACCTGGTACGCCCGGCCCGATGTGCAGGCCGTGGCCAAAGGTATTGCCCAGCGGCAAGGCTACGCCGGTTGGCGCTGGCAGAAAATGACCGACCCATGGGGTGCCGAAGGGCCGTCATCCGTCGGGGCGTTTTTGCTCTGGCAACAGCCACACACCATTTATTTTGCCGAAGAAGCCTACCGCGCCCACCCCAACGCCGCCACCCTAAAGCTCTATCAGGAGCGGGTGCAGCAAACGGCCGACTTCATTGCTTCCTATCCATTTTTCGAGAAAGACAAAGGCCGCTACATCCTCGGCAAGGGCGTGATTCCGGCCCAGGAACGGTTCAAAGCCGAAGACACCTTCAACCCCACTTTCGAGCTGGTGTACTGGCACTGGGCCTTGGAAACCGCCCAGAAATGGCGCGAACGCCAGGGCCAGCCCCGCAACCCGCAGTGGGACGACGTGCTGGCCAAACTCGCCAAACTGCCCGAAGCCAACGGCGTGTACCTGGCTACCGAAAGCGCCCACGATTCCTACACCAATCCCGAATACAAAACCGACCACCCCTCCGTGCTGGCCGCGCTGGGCATGATGCCCGCCACGGGCCAACAGGACGCCGCCACCATGCGCCGCACCTTCGACCTGATTTGGAAAGATTGGAGTTGGGACAAAACCTGGGGCTGGGACTTCCCCATGACGGCCATGACGGCCACCCGCCTCGGTCTGCCCGAAAAGGCCGTGGACGCCCTGCTGATGAAGGTGCAAACCAACACCTACCTGCCCAACGGCCACAATTATCAGGAAGGCCGCCTGCCGCTTTACCTGCCCGGCAACGGTGGCCTGCTCGCCGCCGTGGCCCTTATGTGCGCCGGCTACGACGGCTGCCCCACGCCTACCCCCGGCATTCCTAAAAACTGGAAAGTGCGCTGGGAAGGCCTGCAAAAGATGCCGTAGCACCGGCATCTTTACCCATACCCGCTGTAGCTGGTTAATTAATCTCAAATACCACTTCCTCTATTTTTTGAATTAGCGCCCTCGTAAATTCAGCCACATTTCTGGCTGCTACGCCCGTATATATTTTTTCTATATCTACTTTATTCAAAGAAGTATAGTCAATATCTGCCTTTTTATTTTTGCCTTTTTTATCGGTATATTCTACCTGCAATTGGGAAGAATCACCGTCCTTGTCTATAAATCCAAAATGCACCGACTCTGGCTTTTGGTTAATAGACAGGGAAGTAATTTGCTTATCGTACAAACAAAACAACAGGTCCTCCGCCAGTTCGTCCCGCCGCCGTACCTGCCCATCGGTTTGGATAATCAGGTCAGGCCAGCCATCAACCGCCCGCGAACGCAGCAAAAAGCCTGATTTTGGTATGTCGCCGCCCGAAGCAATTGCCCCGGTGTCATACAGCTCCGCATCCGTAGCCGCATCTGTCGCGGACAGCCGCCCAATGCTGAAAGCACCATCCACCAAGCACCTAACCCACTCGTCATCAACACTAAAGAACCGCAGAGATTCAAACGGCAGAAATGCTTCCGTAGGCACCAGATAGTTGAATGGAACACCTTTCAACAGCTTCAAATCAGTGAGCCACCGCCCGACAAATTCCGGCATAGCTGGATACTGGCTTGCCACTGATTTCAATATGAGGTGGCCAGTGAGCTGGTTGCTTGCCGATGCTTTTTTAAACTGATAACATTCCCGCTTCCACCGAAATAAAGCGGTGGAGAAGTTTTTATCACTCAGGGCCAGTATCCGGCCCAGCTCCCAGGCCGAAGCGTACGAAACATCAACATACTTCCCCTCGCCATAGGCCAGGAACCGAAACAGCTCATCTCCGTCCATCACCGGCACCTGCGCAACCGGCCGTCCCGGGCCCGCCACCGGGTTAGGCACCAATGGTCCCCGGTAAACGGCATTAATCCGTTCGCCCGTTTTCAATACATACGGGAGCTTTACATACCCGTCCAGCGATAAATCATCGGTATCCGGCAGGCGCAGATTTGCGGGGCTCCGGTTCAAATGTTTCAGCAGCGACGTAAGATGCGCTATTTCAAACGTCTTAAATAAGCTCGCCGCCGCCTCATCACTGACCGGAATACTAATTGCTTTTAAGAAATCCGCTTTATTAAAAAATGCAAGGCCCGCTATTTTAGCTAATGCCGATGCCAAAGCCGTGCTGACCCCACCAGCCGACACGTAAACAGCCAACACTTCGGGCGTAACAATAAAATGGTCGTTGCAAAAGAACTCCCAGCTGTACAAAGAAGCAAAGCCGTAAAATCCGTCTTTGGGCTTGCCGATAAAATCGCCCTTCTTGGTGTACATATCCTCTAGGGATACCAGATGGACAATGTTCTTTTTGTCTTTTACCGGCATCCGGCTGCCCACCACCGATGCTTTTTCTTCTTTTTCCTGCCCCCGCACGTGGGCCAGATAGCCCAGTTCCTGATAAGTGGGCAGAATACTGTTCAGAAACGCCGCTTCAATTAGCAGGCCCCGTACCGAAATATCCGCTTCGCTCGTGCTTTCAACGGGAGCAAATGGCGTCGTTTCCCAAGTGGACTTTACGGCATTTATTTTCCTGGCTTTGCTGGCATCGGCCACTTCATCTTCCGTAAGCAGCAGCAACGCCAGCCACGGTTTTACGGTGTCATCCTTTTCGTTGGTCTTTCTTTCCCAAGGGAAAGTGCTTCTTTTCAGAATAATATTGGGCAGAATTGTTGAAAAATCGCCTAATGCGGACATGGGCGGAAATACCGAGTCAATCTGACTGGGATTTAGGGAAAACTGTTCGCCTTGCACCGAAAAATATAACGTTGCAGGCGGCAGCGCCAGCGACTCCTTATCAACGCCAAAGCGTTGCGTACTCTCCACCTTGTAATAGCCCGCTGTCAGGGCCGGCTGATGGCTGTCATAAATCAGGATTTTATCGTCGGCAGTAGCCATGATGCTATTATTCGGACAGCTCAGGCTGGCTACTCGGCAATGCCAAGCTGCTTACCCAGTGCTTTAAAGGTGGAATTATATTTGGAAAAAGACAGCGGTGCGCTGGTTTTCTGGCGGGTAAGGCTGATGGGAGTATCCCGAAAAACAATTTCAGCTAATTGCGGAAATTCGATACCGCCTTCCGGCAATACAATCGGCTCAGCAGTGGCTATATTGATGCCGGTGGGCACTTCTACGGTTCTATTCTCCGTATTCAAAACGGGCTGAAAAGTGGTTCCCCAAATAGCAGCGGGCACCGATTTTTGCTGCGGGGTGATAATAAGGTTTCGTAGGCTCTCCGAATCCATTAGCTCATAATCCGACGGCTTATCCGGGTTATGAGAAATGACCACGGCTAAGTCACTTTTAACATCGTCATTATTTTTCGCCATCGGCGAAACGCCAAAACGAATAGCGGAGCTGCTGGTGATGTTATAAACTTCCTCCTTATTAACCGATATACTTTTGACCGGAATAGCCGAATTAACGATTAACTCCAGCTCTTTAGGGTTTACAATAGGGTTCTGGGATTCATCCTTGTCGTGCTGCCCGCGGGCAACCGCCGCCCCGAGCACCTTGCTAGCCTCGGGCAGGCACTTGGTTTTGAAATCATCCCAGGTAATCGGCTTCAATTCGGCCGAGTCATTCGCGCCGAAGTGTATCGTAATGTCGCACACGTAGATGTGCACCGTTGCCCGCCCCGAAAATTCCGGCCCCCATATCGCCAGGTCGGCCCCCAAATCGACCGAGATGGTGTGGCTGCCAAAAAAGTGAATGGTATACGAGGCCCCCATGCTCACGTAAATGCTGGCCTCGTAATGATAGGGCTGCCAGGTAACCAGGAAATCGGCGCCGGCCTTGAACCACGCCTTAAAATCCCCGTCCTCGTACACGGCCTCCAGGTGGCCGCCCGCCATAAAGGCGTGGGCGCACAAGGCAAAATACATATCGCCTTTCACGCTCAGCTGCTCGCTCACCTGCCAGTTGAGCGCCAGCCGCGGCACACTCGGATAATGAGCCGGCACTTTAAATGCCGGGTGGTACCCGCCCACCGTGGCCACAAAATCGCCCTCATGCTCCCCCTTAAACCAGCTGTAAAACGCCGCCCCCCCGGTTAGGTGGCAATCCTTGGAAAAGATGTAAGAATCGGGGCTCAGCTGCGCCATTACCGCCAGAAAGCCTTCGTCGGGCAGGTATTTAGCCATCAGCAAAATTTTGACCTCGGCCAGCGGCGTAACTGCTTTGCCTAATTCCTGCAGCGGCACCACAATGTTGGATTGCCCCAGCAAATCAATCTCCATGCGGTTGCCAAAGGAAACGACGAGCAGCGCAAACGAATTTATCAGCTTGAACGAGCTGAACTTTACTCCGACAGCCAGAAATATGTCGCCCACCGATGGCGGCACATAGGCCGATAAGGCCTTTAGCTGGGCCTGGAGCGCCATCGCCGGGTTCGTCTCGGCCGGCACCGAACTGCCCCCCATTACCTGCGCCACCAATGGAAAATTGGCCACCTGGCTGATATCAGGCATTACCAACGCCCTGTTATACCCGAAACCAGCAGCCAATCCTTCTACAAAGAAGAAACTGGGGCCACCAAGCGCTTTTTCTAGGTAGGCATAAATAAACAGCGAAGGATGCCCGTCGTAATAACAATACGACCCCATGGCAGAAAGGGCAAAACCAGTAGTTTTTATGGTAGCCGCCCCGTTATACACCTCGGTGCTTACGCCATTGATTACCTGCTGCTGCCTCAAGAAAGCAGCCCCAATTTCTAATCCGTTTTTGCTGAAGTCGATGCTTAAGCCGGACAAATTGAACGACGGCCGGAAGTGCTTGATGGAGGAGCCAACCGACAATTCATCAAGCGCAATGGACAGCCCGCCCACGGAGATGCCGGCATCGAGATACAGCCACAGCTCGCTGTTTTTAAAGTCTACGCCGACGCGTTTAAAAGTGGCAGGACCAATTGTTTTCTCGACATTAAACCACTTCACCGAGGTGTCGGCCGCTGCCGGAACGGCGGGCTCGCTTGCAGTGGACGAAGTAGCTTTTGAGTTTTTGGGCAGGGCCTTTTGCTTCGGCTTGGGGGCAACGGCAGTTGTCGCGCCGCTTCCGACCATTAGCGTTTGGCTGGTTCCCGCAATGTTGAAGCGGCCGGAAAGGGCCAGGCCTTTGGCAATGCCTGTGGCGGCAAAACCGGCAATATGCGACGGAAGCAGCTGGTTGATGCCGACCAGTTGGTCTTCGCTGAACTGGCCGGAGCTGTAAAGAATTTGCAGGTCGTCGAGGCCCAGCGACAAGTCTTTCGGCAGTTGCTGGCCCACCATCGGCAGGTTGGCCAGGTCAATGGTCGTGCCTAGGTCAATTGCCAAAATAAACTGCTTGTTGCCCGCATTTTTATCCTGTTGGTACACAAACCTGACATCCTTCAAGTCAATCCCAATACCATCGGGCACCTCCCGCGCCATCTCAGCCGATATCGTGTTCAGCAGGCTATTGAGCTTTATGCTGGTAGTGGAACCATCCGGCTGGGAATAGGTCGCAATAAACGTATTAGCCTGGGGGTTGCCATCAAAACGCAAATCAAATTGCAGGCTGCCAATTCGGATAGTGCCACCGAAAGTATATTGATACTCAATCTTTCCCAAAGCAGACTCCTTGGCAACGATATCAATAGTTACCACCGCATCCACGGCCGTACCGGCGATGTTGAAACCACCCCGGCACGAAAAATGAAATTTCTCGGTGCCGGTGTCATACCTGAAATCGATGCCAGATAGCTCAAACGTTTTGAAAGGGGCCGGCACTTTTACCCCAAACTTTTCGCTCAAATCGGCAATCAAAGCCCCCACCTTCACGGGTTGTCCAGCTTTTGTAGCGCCCTCTATCGACCAGCCATCGTCAGGCGCGCTGTTTTTCGACAGCGACAGCGCGGCCGGAACTCCCGCAATGGCCATGCTGCCCTTGAGGGCCACCGTGTGCTTTCCAAACTCGAAAGCCACTGTGTTCATTTCAAATACCGTCGCGCCAGTTCCGACCTGCTGCAACGATACCTCGGTCAGCATCTCGAAACTACCCTGGGACGAAATAACCAGGTTGAATTCGCGCGGGGCGCCGAAGGAAAGGAAGTGGTAAAACATAGGCTATTGCTCGTGGGAAGCGGAAGCATGCGGTGAGGCAAGGCGCAGGCGACAAACCGCTTCCTCTTGGCACTCACAAAAAAACGGACTCGGATAGCCGAAAGACCGAACGATTAATTTTCGTCCGGCTTCTTTCCCGGGCATTATAGGTTTTGGCATCGCTGCCTGCGTATCTGAAGGCGACGATAAAGGCGTGTTTATATTATTCCGGCTTACTCAACAAGGCTTCCAGTCGCTGCAACCGGGTTTCCTGCTGCCGCAACTGCTGAGTAAGCGCGTCGACCTGCTTGCTCAGCTCCTGAATGGCGCTGATGCCGGTGCAGAAAACATAGTCGTAATCGAGGGTTCGAAAATCGTCTACCTCCTTCCCATAGATAAACAGGTGTTCTTCAGAGAATGCCCAGCCCTCAACTGCGAAGGTCAATTCATCCAGGACATTCACGGGCACCTCCTGAGCACCACTTTCTTCGGTAATGATTCTTACCCGGTCGCCGCTGCCGAGTTGATGTGCTTTTTTCAGCGTGATAATGAGCAAGCCGTCCACCAGCGTTGTCTTTTCCGGCAAAGCGTAGATATCGGGCGTAAAATCTTTATTTACGGATACTGCCTCGGGAATAATTTTTTCAACTTCCTGGGCAATGAACCCCTTTTTCAAATTGGGGCCGTGAGCAACAAAGTCTTTGTAATAATAATTTTTAACGGCCAGTTTATTCAGCAATTCCAAGTCCTGCCGCCCGTCTGCCAGCGCTATTTCTTCTTTGATTCGCTCATCGCTGTAGCAATAGTATGCTTGGCTATAGATTGAGGTTGAAACCTTAATAGCCACCGAGTTTGAGTAAGTACCTCTTGAAGCGCGGCAGTCGCCCTGCATCAAGAACCAATACCCTTGATTCATGGTGACATTGTTCCAGGAATCAATGTGGAGAGGAAACTCCGGGTCATGTTTCCCTATTCCCATCCTGCCGTTCACCAGCAGATTCCCTTCGCTGGTGATAATAGCCAAATCACGGTAACCATCGGGGTTGCCTTGATTGGCCAAGGTTCTGAAATATAGATTCCCGCTGCTTTGATTCCCCCAGTCAATAACAGCATCCCGGCTATCGTACACCAGGTGCGTGCCCTTGATATATAAATCTCTGGCTTGCAGGTCGCCATCTACCTGTAGCTTCTTGCGTGGGTCATTGGTGCCAATGCCAACGTTGCCATTGGGCAGCAGGCGCATTATTTCAGGGTAAGACTGTTGGCCATAGCTCCCCGAATTGGTATTTCCCACCCGCAAGGACAGCCCATTTTCTGCTCCTCCGGCACTAATATAGCCCGTGGCACCGTCATGATGCATCGTCAGGTGGTCCCAGGCCGCCTCGTTTCTAATGCCGATACTGCCCACTACATCCAAGGTCTGCTGCGGGTCGATGTTATTAATTCCCATTCGCCCCGCGCTGGTGATGACCGCCACATCGCGATACTCACTGTTATTGCCCTGGTTGCGCAGGTTTCTGAAATAAAGGTTGCCAGTACTTTGGCTGCCCCAGTCAATGGTAGCGTGCTGATTGTCGTAGATTAAGTGGGTGCCCTTGATATAACAGGTGCTGGCCTGCAGGTCGCCGTTTACTTCCAGTTTCTTGCTTGGGGGATTCGTTGTCCCAATGCCTACGTTGCCATTGCTGGCAATTGTCATGCGGGCATCGGCCAGGGTTACCGGATTGGCATTCACCTCGCTGTTTACCAGAAACTTCAGATTGCCGACGCCATAACCAGCCAACCTTTCGTGCACAACGGCCGCTTTTGCCCAATTGCCATTTGCTTCGTTGATGAAGCCCACTCCCACCGCGTTGCCATTGCCCTCGGCGCCACTCAGGTTGCTTAGCAGCAAGGGAAAATTTAAGCCGCTATTATTTACGGTTACTTCTAGTTTCTGAGCGGGATTATTGGTCCCTATGCCTACATTTTGGTCCTGAAAAACCATCGGCTGCTTGTCAATGTGCAGCACGAATGTCTCGTCCCAATAGCCGGGGATATTTTCCAGCCGCACACTCAGCCTGGTTTTGCCGGTGATGTAATTGGTAACGATGTTATCAAACGAAAAATCAATATATGTGATGCTGTCCGGCATGTCAGCAGCCTTATCGTTCCGTACGCCCAGAGATGATTTGATGTATCCAATCTGCGAGCCTCCTTCGATAATTTTACCAACTGTAAATCTATCTTTATCAATGGTCTGAATAAATTTACCAGTTATGGGCACGTAAATCCTGCGGTCATCAATCGTAAATAGCAATTCGCCTTCGTTTACCAGCCGGCCATTCACGCAATTCTCCGCTCTGCTCGTCAGCACACCGGCATTACTGTTAGATACTTTTATTTGAGCCGGAAGCGGCCGGGTAAGTAAACCGGTATCACTGCTATTAATCATCGGTAAAAGCAGTAGGCCCGCACTATCAGCTACCGTAAAGGTCCACACGGGCAAAGGCTCTTGCCCCGATGGAGAAGCGCCGTTAAAATGAGTATCGAAGGGAGCCTCTTCTTTAACAATAATTCGTTGAATAGCATCGGCACTCGCCAGCGCAGCAGCGGTTGAATTATGGTTGGGGTCGAAGAAAAAAAGAATTTTAGAGTTTTCAGTGAACTCAATCGCTCTGTCCCCTTCGGCGTCTGACTTATTGGTATTGCTGATTCTCAACCGCAGGCTGTTGCGGGAAATCCCGTCGTTCAGAATGGTATCGGCATCTTTAAAGCTGAGCTGCAACGGCAGTCCGGCTTTTCCGCGGTGGTTTATCAGCGTCCAGTTTATTTGCCGAACAGAATCCTCAAACAGCACATCGCCGGCCGTAATGTTCTTGCCCAGCAGTTCCACATTGGTGGTTCGGGAACCCTTATTGCCATTTATATCTACCAAAAACTTAATTTCAATGCGGCCCTTGCTTTCGCATGTAAGCGGTGCAGCGCCGGCATATAGCAGATATACTGTTGAGCAGCCCTGCGCGTCAATTACAGCCCTGCTTATTTTCCAATCCCCGAAAGCCTGTTCTTCTTTCTTGTTATCATTAAGCACCTCCGGCCGGAATTTCAGTGCAAAATGGTAATTGTTTGCATCAGCTTTTCCACCCAGCAGGTTAAGCTGCATTGGAACCGCCAGTTGGTTGGTAATTTGAAGGGTTACGCCTTCTATTTTGTCCTCCAGGTAAAAAAAGTCCTCCTCTTTGCTATTCAGCAGGCAAAAATCAAACGGGTAATTAGTTCTGAAACCCATAAATTCGGTCAGTAAAAGAAATTGGCGATTTATTTGGTCACGCTCAAGCTTAGCCAGCCCTCCCTAATGAGGATATCTTCTGAGAAGTGGCCTTGTGCATTCATGGGTACAATGTGCCCGGCATCCAGCATTTGTTGAATGCGTTGCAAATGGGCCAACAGCAACGGCGACGGAGCAGTCCATTGCGTTTTGGGGTTGATAAGCGCCTTCTGGTCGGCGGTTTCTTTTATCCAGCCGGCGGTCAGCATATCCTGCCATATGGCTTCACCATCGGCCGCGAATACCTGCGAGAACAGCGCCTTATCTGCGGTGCCCGTAGTAGAAACCTCCGTCCATTTGCCGGCTTCCATTGCCAGCCACGACCACGAATAGCCCGCCTCCTCGGGCAGCGAAATTGCAATGCTGCCCTTGGCCATTAGCAATGGCCTGGTGAAAAAGCTCACATTCATGCGGGCGAGGGCGGGCTTGAACTGGCTGGCGGGAATGGATATGCTTTTGGCCGGCAGAATTCCAGTGGTGGCATGGGCCTCTCCCCGCGGGTCTATCAGCAGCGTAAGGTTTTTGGGCTTGTCAGTGATGGATAACGAGAAAGTGTGGGCACCATCCTGATGGGCTAAAAAGTACCCTTTATCGATATCTTCCGGGTATACCGACTGAAATACGCTGGCACTTTCATCCTCATCCCAGAAGCCCAAAACGCCGTCATTCAGAATGCCGGGCTCGCCGATGAGAACGGGGAATTTAACCTTTTCCCAGCGGTTGGTTTCCCGGCTGTTGCGGCCCAAATCCGCATTGAAATAATCCCAGCTTTGATTGATAGCCGGCATCCCCTTCACCTCCAGGCTGACTGCAGCCTTCACCACGGCCATCGGCCGGCCGACCAGCATGGCCAAATCTAAATGCTGGGCAAAATTTTCGGGGTCTATTTGCTGCAGGGTATTGTCCAGCAGTTCAACAAAGTCAGCAAAGTCGCTTTTTCCCAGCAACCTACCAACTACTTCCCGCAGATGATTATTGGGTATCTGAGTTGCATCCGTAAGCGTGACGTTGCCGGGGGCCGATGCCCATTCGGTTAGCGAGCTGCCACCTGCGGTTTTATTCTGCTGAATAAGGCCGAGAAGATAGCCATCGGCATCATATACCATTAGGCTGACATCCAGTTTATTGGGCATTAGCCACCCGCATACCGGGTTGGTATTCTGGCTGGCGTCGGCAGTGAGTCGGTTTGCAGCACTATTAGCGGCCGAAACCCATCTGAAATTCAAACGTGCCGGCTGAACTATGCGCGGCGGCAAAAACGCCTCCTTACCCTTGGAAACTACTGTGAACGAATGGGAAAACAGCACATCAGTGGTTCGTATCGGAATATTAACCACCTGGCCAAAATTGTCGATAATGCCCAACTGGTTAATTCTAACAGTACCTGTTTTTATCGGATTAAACTGGTTGAGCGGCAATGGTGCCCGCTTATTTTCGCCCCCTATCAACTTGGCCGCCAGCGAAGTCACCGCCTGCGATTCTGTGAAAGACACTGGGTCGTCTACGGGTAGCTGCATAGTCTCATGCAACTGCAACAAGGCCGCATTGAACCCACCCAGCGACTGCGATAGGTAATTGCTGACACTTACTTCCATCGCTGCCGCCACTACATGCTGCAGAAATGGATTAATGGATTCCGGTGGCTTAACTGCCTTCAGCAAATTATCAAAGGCGACAAAAACGTCGTTGTGAAAGCTATTCGCTTCCGCTTCAGTAGTTTGGTTTTTAGCAGCGCCTTTAAGCCTGGCAATTTCTTTTGCCAGCTTGGCATACATCACCTGCTCCAAATCACCTTTTTCCAAGCCCAGGTTGGCCGTAAGTTCGTCGGCATCCATGGCCAGCAGGTACGCGCTGATTACACTTTGCAGCTTCGTCTGGGCATGGGCTGATAAGATGGTTGAGCCGGCATATGATTTAATTCTTTCCCCCTGCAAAACATCGGTGCTCGCAACGGCAAGGTCGTAGTCACCGGTTTTAATGGCGTAATTAGACGTGATAAAATCCTCAGCAAACTCCGTTGAATAAGGCCCGTTTAATTTGATATTATCCTGAACAATTACTTCCCACTGCAAAAGCGTAGGGTTCCAATTGCCTTCCGGATTTCCCGGTCTTTGCGTCAATCCTTTAAGCGTCTTTGCCGCAGGAATTTTTTTAAGGTCATAATGTGACGATTGATTTCTGCCGATAATTCCGGTAAAATCAAAGCAAACACAATCGAGCTGCTGACTTACCAGATGCCTATTCCCAACTTTCACATCACGGCCGGCAATCAGCACTACGGGGTCGTTGGGCAGCCAGAACCGGGGAGCTTTGTCGCTTTTCAGCTGCGCCCTTTTTAGTTTCAGCACATTTCTATCAGTGAAAAGCTCCTCTTCGCTCAACAGCTTTTCACTGATTCGCAGACTGGCCAGCTTGCCCTTCAGGCCCCGAAACAGGGTTATTTGCCGAGCAGCCATGGGGGCGCGGGCCACAAGATGGATATGCACCCAACGGTCCTTGGGAATATCATCCCATTGGCGCAGCTTATAGGGGTCCAGCTTTACGCCATCTATAAAAACAGCCGTCCACCAATCGCCGGGCGTGGCCGGCCCCAGCACACTCGCCGGGTCGTCATCGATTTGCAATAGATAGCTCCCAATGGCTGGGGCCTTAGCGCTTATATTAACCAGCACCGACAGCGCCACCATTTTGGTGGCCGGTGCTGCGGCATAGCTGAAAAAATCCGGTTCGGCCGCAGTGCCATCCGGGCCTTGAAATACCGCAACGTACTGCCCGGCTAAGCTGGCCTCCGGGCTCAGCGTGAAAGATGGGGCCGGAGTGGCATCATCAAACAGCACCACATTTCCAAGTTCCGGCCCTCCTCCGTCGAAATCGGCGATGCTTTGATTGACTGCTGTAATTGCTTTTGATAAGTCCGCTTCGTAATCGGACAGGTCCTGTTTTTTTTGGTTAATCAGCCCGAAATGGTCGATTTCTATCAAAAACTTAACCCGGTCAGCGTCTGCGGTATGCGTATTTAAGTCGTCGTGATAGCACGAAACCATGTATTTATACCAGTCAGCAAACAACTGCTGCTGAAGGCTGATAAGCTCGTCACTTGCCCGGTCGTACCCTTGCTGTAGACGGTTTAAGGCCTGAACTTTACTTGCCATGAACGTCGGCAGGTCGAAGGCCACACCGTCGGGCTGCACAGCTGGGCTACCATCCGCGTTGGGTCTGGTGTCGGTCGACGAGGCATTTTCGATGCTTACGCTCCAGGCAATGCCCCCGTCAACCTGAGCAAAACCCTGCTCGTGCATGGCTTGCAGCATTTTTTTACCGGTATCCAATTCCTGGCCCGCCATTTTGGCGAAAAGCTGCAACGCTTCCAATTGGTCTTCGATAATTGTGTGATGATTATCGAGGCCAAATTGCTGATTGACGCGACTGCCGAGCAAAGTGGACAGTGCTTCCGTACCGGTGTTGCCAACAGTCACGGCGAGCCCGTCTGCATTCAAAGCATCTTTTCTTGCTACGAAATCCTGGTAGGTTATCGTACCGCAGCATATCAGGCCGTCGCAGTCAAAATCAAGGCCAGCAATTTTCCAGTTGAGTTTATTCAGAATAATTTCGGCGTAGCCGCCGGCCGATGAATCCTTATTTGCTTTTTGAAAAGCGTGCAATAAGCCAACAGGGTCCTTCGATGCGTCGCTGTACCAACCCCAAACATCGTACTCAAGAGCAGCCAGCATATCTGCGGTTACATCGGCATCATAGAACCCAAAAACACTGTGGCAATTGGGATAAAAGGCCGAAAAAACCGGACTGCCGTAGCCTATCGAAGTCAGGTTTTGAAAATAGCCCGCTCCTCGGGGAATCCTGAGGTCATCGGGGCTTACATTGCCTTCGCCATCCACCGGATAATGCCGCCCCATGTACCGGTAGGGCTGCTCGCTACCGCTGTTAATGAGCGGATAGCTGATGCCGTTGTAGGGATTATCGGCGGAGGGGCCAGTGCAATGCAGGTAGTTGCTCTCAACAATCCAGGCCTGGTTGATATTTTTTCCAACTTTCCGGATAACCAACCACCTATCGGGCACCACCGGAAAAACTACTCCACTGTCTCCAACGGCATTTTGAGCAGTAAAAATCTTAGGGGCCCTTTCATTTGAAATCCCATTTACCAATGCGGCCGGCAGTGCCCAATGCAAATGAACACCAGGCGGCAGCAGCAAATTCTGATTTTGGAATGGCCTGGAAATAAAGCTTTCACTCAAATACGGCACTTCATAATTGAAATCAGTAACCGTATTATTATAAGGCAGATTCGTGAAATTAGCAGTTGGCTCAGCAATGACCTTTTCATCTAACAGATATAATCCATCGATATGTATTGGGACAACTACTGATTTGTTCATGACAAAGGGTTAGGAAAAGCAACGCAATTATTTTGGCAGTATGCTGCCAGTAATGTGGTGCCCGATATGGCACCACATTACTATTTTTGAGGACGTTAATAGCTTTAATAACTTAACGAACCGCTACCTGGGCAGCATTCAGAAGCGTAGTATATTAATAGCTGATATTCTACCCGATACTGCTTATTATTTTATTTTTTTGATTCGATAACAATAAAAAGTCACAGCATCTCCAGCCACTAGCAGTGCATTGACGGGAGATGCTGTGACTTTTTATTGTTATCGAATCAGTCGCTGCTATTTATTCTGCTACTACTGCATAAGTATTGGTGCGCTCAATACCGATACCGCCCCCAACGACACTGAAAATACCGCCAAATGGAATGGGTTTCTCTACCGTAGGATTGTCGGGGTCCATGGCGGTGCCGGTTAGTGCCAGCTTGAATTCCGGAGCCGGGTACTTACCAGCTTCATCCTGGGGGTCTTGCCGGAACCGGAACTGGGTGACTTTCGTCTCGACATTCAGCACCCCGTTGAAAATTGCTTTAATGGCATCCGGCCAGTCTCTGTCGACCTCGGTCGGAATAGCATCCGAGCCAATTTTCGCATTAAACCACTGCAACAATTTTTTCAAAGTGCCAAGGGTAACCGACGTTCCCGCCGGAAGCTCGAAGGTAATTCCTTTGGTAGCCACTTTGGCCAGGTCCGAGGCATAAAGGGTAACGACGTTTTCAACATTATCTCCGAGTTGCAGCGTAATGTTGAAATCCGTGGTCGTGGTCGTTGTTACCGTGTTGGCAGCCACTGCTTTGGTTTTTGTGGTTGTTGCTGGCGTGGTCGTTGATTCAGGCATTTTACGTGGGGGTTGAAATGGTTATTGGAAATATTGCTTTCGGGTTTTCCTAAGCGGCGGTTAGCGTGAGCATGAGCAGTAGTCGTGTATTTTTTAATACCTGATGAAGCAGGAGCACAGGAAAATGAACTGTTAAATCCTGGGATTAACCTGCCCTTTTACACCGATTTTTGGTCCTTTAGCAGGGGGTAAAAGCGGTTGAAGTATTTGGTGCGGTCGAGCAGCCCATTAGTGCCGCCATTCACGGCCTTGGTTACCGCCGTTAGCAGCGGCTCTGCGCCTTGGTTGCATAAGTCCACCAGAGACATGGATTTGCCTTGGTAGGCCACCTTCCTGTTGAAAAAGAACCAGGCGGCCGAAACTAACGGGTATTTGGTGGCTACAAGGTCGGGGCCGGCGAGCACATCGTCGTCAACAAATTTATTGAATGCCTTAAAATTATCTTTCCCAGTGAGTTGGATATAGCCCCGGCCTCTGTATTTCCAGCCATCTTTTGATGCTTCATCGCCATTGCCCATGCGCGACGCATAGACCCGGCACGCAATGGCTTCCGGCTTTCGGGCGTAAGTATCGCACAGGCTGCTGGTGGCCGGGAAGTATTTGGGGAATGTCTTTTTGAGGCCGTCACCCGAATAGTTCAGGTTCTCGACCACGGCGGTAAAGTTGTTGCTCTCGTGCGCGCACTGCGCTAAAAAATGCGCCAGCTTCAACGGGGTATCTATTTTGAACAGCTTAATAACCGTGGGGATTTGCGCTAAAACGCTACCGGGAATTTGCTTATCAAGCTTGTCGAGGTTCATGCCGTTTGGTTTTGGGGGCTGGTCAAAACTAATTGAGCGAGCCGGGGAGGTTTAACCTTCCCATGCGCCCTGCAAACGTACATTGCGCATATTGCTTTGAACCACGTATTAATACCTGTTTTTTGTTTCAGGCGCCACTATTTAACCCGTCAATTAGCATTGGTTATGCTTTCTGCATCAGAGGCTTGATTTGGCATGCCGGGACGTTCTCCAAGCATTTCGGTAGTGAGCACCGCGATGCGGCCAAGCCCCGAATTGATGGCTCAGGAATTAGGGTAGTTGCGCCAGCCAGATTGCAGCTTCGGCCTCTTCTGCAAACAGGCGGTAAGTCATGGCCTTGGCTGTGGATTCGCCGGTGGCCTGGTCAAGGGGGAGACGGGCCAGGACCTCGGTGGGCAGCAGCACGGCTCCGTAGAAGTCGTGCATGCGCGTGCGGGGCATGCTCAGCCAGCACTCGGTGACCCAGGTGGATTCTTCGGGCGTGAAGGGTGTCATGCGGCGGTGGTCGCCGATGACTTTATGCCAACGGCGGAGCGCTAAGAGTTGCTTGGCGTGGCCAAGCAGCGTCTGCAGGTCGGCCAACCGGCGCGGGCCGGTGGTGTACCGGATGATGATGTATCCGCCGGCGGGTTGTTCCAGCAATTGACCGGCCGCGTTTCGAAAGTGGATGCGAAGTTTACCAGAAGCCATAATCGTCGCTAAGGTAATCTTAGAGATGATAAATCGGCCCAAATCGCTGATTTAAGAGGCTTCTACGCCACCTTACGTCTGGCGGCTCGGCTGTTCTGCCCCCGGCGGGCATTGGCATTTCCAGTCAATCTGGCTTAAGGCAGAGCGCACCGATAGAAAACGCCCGGGAAATTGCACGAAAGCGAAGCCGGTTTGGTTGGGCTTTTTCTATACCTTTATTTTATGGAAATAGCTAACCACACTTTTGCCGAAGCAACTTCGGCGGCTCCGTTTCTGGATTATGCCATTTGCGTAGATGCCGACAACCGGCCGGCCAACCACGTGGGCGACTGGCCCGTGCAGGGCCAGGCCTACGCCGTGCGCGTGGTAGAGAGCCGCACCGAAGGCCTGGACCTGGTGCACGTATTGGGCTTTGAGGGCGAAGCGCCGTATTTCAACGCCTTTGCCCCGCACCGCTTCGAGTTTATTGAGCGCGTGTGGCTTAATTAAAGCATTCTTTTGAAACAATGGCCCGGCGCACTAACGAGTGCCAGGCCTATTCAAACCACTATAAAAAGCCCCTCTACGATGAAGCGGAGGGGCTTTTTATGTAGTCTGTGCGGCTACGCATGGGGCAGCGTACACGGGCCGTGGTGTTCCTTATCACGCACCCGCAGCGCACTCTTGGCGGCTGAGGGCAGCACAGGTGGCGCAACGAGGCCGAGTTTCCTCCCGGGTTCGGGGCTCGTAATACTGCCAGTTGCCACTGGCTTTCACTTCCTGGCCAATGGGGCAGGCGTCGTTATCATGGAAAGGGTAGCGCTCGGGCTCAGGGGCCGGGGCCATCAGCCCGGTGACGTGGGCAACGTGGTGGAAAAAAGGAAGCGTTTGGGCCATGAGCTGCAAGGCGGAAATACTCGCAAACCTACCCGGACAATCTGTGCCGAATCTGAAGCAGGCACGTCGGCTTGCCGGTCGACTGGACGCAGCCATTTGTACTGCACTGAAGCGGCTGCTAGCAGCCGCAGACAATGCCTTGGCGATTGGCGCAGCTACTCTACTGATGGCGCAAAAACAAAGCCGCCCCTAAATTGCGTAGGGGCGGCTTTGTTGTGGGCCCAACTGGAATCGAACCAGTGACCTGCTGATTATGAGTCAGCTGCTCTAACCGATTGAGCTATAGGCCCGGTGCTGGAGGCAGTCATCTTTCACCTCAACCCTGCCGTTACCGGCCCTCCAACGGTGCAAAAGTACGACCTTCGCGGACGGAAAAACAAGCCAGCCCATGCTTCCCCACTTATTGTTCGATTTTGGCGGCGTAATCATTGACATTGATTACGATGCCACCCCCGCCGCCCTGCGCCGGCTGAGCCGCGCCGGCAGCACCATCCAGTTTTCGCAGGCCAGCCAGGCCGAACTGTTCGACCGCTTCGAAACCGGCCACCTCTCCCCGGCTGAGTTCCGGGCCGGGCTGCGGGCGGCCTACGACCTCGACGCCACCGATGCCGAGCTGGACGCTGCCTGGCACGCCATGCTGCTCGACGTGCCCGCCGAGCGCCTCGCCCTCATTGGCGAGCTGCGGCAGCAGGGCCACCAAACGGCGCTGCTCAGCAACACCAACGCGCTGCACATTGCCGAAATCAACCAGCGCCTGGCCGCGAAGTACGGCTTCCGAAACGGTATTGCCGACGTGCTCGACCGTGTGTTCTACTCCCAGGAAGTGGGCCTGCGCAAGCCGGGCGAGGAAATATTCCACCACGCGCTGCGCGAAATGAACTGGCGGCCGGAAGACGTGTTGTTCATCGAAGACAGCCCGCAGCACATTGCCACGGCCCGCCGCCTGGGGCTGCGGGTGCTGCACCTGGCCCCGCCGCTCACCCTCACCACCGCCCTGCCCGAAGCCCTCCGTGCCTTTCCCCGAGAATACCCCGTTGCCCATTCCTGAACCTGATTTTGCGGGTTTCCCTACCGGGCACGGTCCGGTCGAGGAAGCTGCTCCGGCGGCTACTAATGGGCCCAGCCGCCTGGACCGGGCGCGGGCCTTGTTCCGGCGGTTCGAGCGGCCGGAGCCATCGCCGGGGCGCACGGCGGCACTGCACATTGGGCTTTTTTTGATAACGCTTGTCACCACCACGCTGGCCGGTATTCAACTCACGCGGGGTGCGGTCGATTTTTTGCCGCTTGATGTATTTCTGCTGCGCGGGCCGGCATTGTGGGCGGAAGTGCAACGCGGGCTGTGGTTTGCGCTGCCGTTTCTGAGCGTGCTCACGGTGCACGAGTTCGGGCATTATTTCACGGCGCGCCGCAACCGGGTACGCACGTCGTTGCCCTACTACATTCCATTTCCGATGGGGCTGGGCACGTTTGGGGCCATTATCCGCATTCGGGAGCGGATTTTTTCGCGCCGCGAGTTTTTTGACATTGGGCTGGCCGGGCCACTGGCGGGTTTCTTGGTAGCGGTGCCGCTGCTGATTTATGGCTTCACGCACCTGCCGCCGCTGGCGTATCTGTACGCCATTCATCCGGACTACGCCCAATATGGGGCTGATTATGCGCAGCATGTGTACGGTGCCAAGGAGCTGGCCAACGGCCTGACCCTGGCCCGCCCGCTGCTTTATCAGTTCCTGGAAAAAACCTTTGCCGACCCTGCCCGCCTGCCTCACCCGCTGGAGCTACTGCATTACCCCGTGTTGCTGGCCGGCTCGCTCAGCCTGTTTTTCACGGCCCTGAACCTGCTGCCCATGGGCCAGCTCGACGGCGGGCACATTCTCTACGGGCTGCTGGGGCCGCGGCGCTTCAACCGCATGGTGCCGGTGCTGTTCACGGCCTTCATTTTTTACGCCGGGCTAGGGCTGTTTTCATTGCACGACGACTGGCAAACCTGGCTTTATGGTGGGCCGATGTACGCGGGGTATCTGGCGCTGATATTCTGGCGGGTGCTGCCCCGTCCGCGCCAGGGGCTGCTGCTGGCAGCAGGCATCTGGGCGGCGCAGCTGGCTGGGGCGGCGCTGCTGCCGGGCGTGGTGGGCAACCCTGGTTGGCTGGTATTTGGGCTGCTGCTGGGACGCTTCACGGGCATCTATCACCCGCCGGCTCCCGATGAGCGCACCCTGAGCCCCGGCCGCCAGCTGCTAGGCTGGCTGATGGTGGTTATTTTTGTGCTTTGCTTCACGCCGAGTCCATTTGCTTAAGAGGAATGCGAATAGTGCCATGCAAAGGCATCTGTCATCCTGAGCTTGCGAAGGACCTTACCGCGTTTAAGCCGTTTGAATCACTGCAAATAGTTTGGCCATGAAAAGGTCCTTCGCAAGCTCAGGATGACAGACGAATAACCTCGCCATACCAGCCTCCACTTCCCCTGTCCGTTTCTACCACTCCCCTACTCCTCCCCTGAATGATTTTTAGCCAAAAACAGCTTTTTCTGGGCACTACGCACATCGAGTTGCGGGCCGAAAGCCTCTACTTGTGCAAGCGCAACCCGCAGGGCGTACCCACGCTCGAAACCGAGGTACCCTACGAAGAAATTCTGCCCATCAAATCCGGCGAGCACCGCCACATTCCCACCAACCAGCTGCTGCTCACGGGGCTGCTGCTCGTGTTTCTGGGCTACGGCCCCTGGCGCGAATGGCTGACCACTGGCCATACTGACATCGCGCTATACTCGTGGTGGCTGATTTTTGGGCTGAATGCGCTGGCCAGCTGGCTGCGCTTCGAGCAGCAGTGGTGCACGTTTCGGCTGCGCACGGCCCACCTGGCCGTCACGCTGGCCGGCCGGCCCTGGCAGCGCAAGCAGTTCCGGGCGCTGGTGACGGAGCTGGAGCGCCGCACCAAAACCTACCTGCGCGACGAATACGGCCAAGTGAACCCGCTGGGCTTCATCGAGCCGCAGCTGCGCCGCGTGGCCTGGCTGCACGAGCTGGAAGTCCTCAGCGCCCCCGAAGCCCAGGCCCTGAGCACGCGCCTCACCGGCCGGCGCGGGGCCGATACGCTCCGCAGCATGGGCCAGGAGCTGGAATCGCCCTACCTGAACTAGCAGTATGATAAGTTAAGAGTTAGGAGTTAAGAGCTATGAATTCCCATTTGATAATTCTTAACTCCTAACTCTTAACTCCTATGCGCCCCGCCCCTGCTGCCGCGCTGGTGAGCATCATCATTCCGACCTATAATGAAGCGCCGGGTATAACCGCGCTGCTGCACTACCTGCGCCGGGCGGGCACCGCCACCGATGCCGCCGTGGAAATCATCGTGGCCGACAGCCCCGGTACCGATGCCACCGCCGCACTGGCCCGGCAGGCCGGTGCCCGCGTGGTGGCCTGCTCGCGCAAGGGCCGTGCCGCTCAGCTCAACCACGGGGCGCGGCACGCCACGGGCAGCATCCTGTATTTCCTGCACGCCGATTCGCGCCCGCCGGTGGGCTTTCTGGCCGATGTCCGGCGGGCGGTGGCGGCGGGCTACGGCTGCGGCTGCTTCCGGCTGGCGTTTGATATGCCGCACTGGTTTTTGCGGGCGCACGCCTGGTTCACGCGCTTCGACATGACATTGGCGCGGTTTGGCGACCAGAGCTTATTCGTGGAGCGGACCATTTTTGAGCAGGCCGGTGGCTACCGCGAGGACCTGCTGCTGCTGGAAGACCAGGAAATTACGCGGCGGCTCCGGCGGCTGACGCGGCTGCGGGTGCTGCCCGGCCCCATCATCACCTCGGCCCGCAAGTACCGTGAGAACGGTGTTTTTCGGCTTCAGGCGGCTTTTTACCTGCTGACGGGGTTGTACTACCTGGGCGTGGCGCAGCCTGCTTTGCTGCGGGTGTACCGGGCCATTATTCGGCAGGACAAACTGTAGCGCCGGCGCAGGAACTGGCTGGCCCAGGCAACGGTTGCCAGCCAAGAGCCGAGTATCCGGCCAACCGGCGCATGCAGGTAGATTATGCACGCAGCTGATACAATCCAGGGTTACCCCGCTGCCGTTTATCTGCCCAGGACATGGCCCGAGTGTTTGGCCGCTGGCCTATCTTTGCCATCATAGCTTCTGCTTCATGCACCGCATTCTGGCTTTTTTCCTCGTCGCGCTCATGCTGCTCCAGACTTTGGGGCAGGAGGTGCTGGTCGTGGATTATCAGCTGAATAAGGCCCGCATCACGGAGCTGTACTGCGTGAATAAGGCCAAGCCGATGCTGCATTGCAACGGCAAGTGCCACCTGGCCCAGCAGCTGCGCAAAGCCGAGGGCGGCGACAAAAAAGCCCCCGAGCAGCTGGCCAAGGTGAAGTACGAAGTGCTGCCAATGGCCGCCCTGCTGCTGCCGCAGCCGCGGCGCTGGCCATCGGCCGCCCGGCCCTACGCTCGCCCGGCAACGGCGCGCTACGCAGCCGTGCCCGGCCGGGGCGTATTCCGCCCGCCCCTCCTATCCATCTGATTGTGGCTTCTGGCTTTCTGCGTGGCAGAAGGCCGGCCAATTTGCTGGCTCCGCTAGGTTCGCGGCGGGCCGGGCATGCGCGTACACGCTTCTTATTCAATCAGTTGTTGATTCTCCCCTTTTCCGATGAAACGCTTTTCTATTTCCGCCCTTTCCTGCACGTTCGCCCTCGCCATGCTCGCCTTAGCGGGCTGCAAGAAGGACGATGTAGTGGTAGACCCGCCCACGGTATCCCTCGAATTTGAGCAGACCGTGGGCGCCGACCCGCTGGTGCTGGATACCAAAACTTACAATACGCTGGCCGGCGACCAGTTCACGGTCAGCACTTTTAAGCAATACATCTCCAACATCGTCTTCACTAAAACCGATGGCTCGACCTACGCCGTACCCGACAGCTACTACCTGCTGGATGCGGCCAAGTCCGAAACCTTGCACCTCACGTTCACCGGTGTGCCGGAAGGCGACTACAAGGGCCTGACCTTCACCATCGGCGTTGACAGCCTGCACAACGTTTCGGGGGCTCAGAAGGGCGCGCTCGACCCTAACAATAAGATGTTCTGGACCTGGAATTCGGGCTACATTTTCACCAAGCTGGAAGGCTCCTCGCCACAGTCCCGCACCACGGCCCTTACCTTCCACGTCGGAGGATTCCAAAAGCCGTACAATGCCGTTCGGACGGTTTCGCCGGCCTTCCCGACCGGCACCACCTTGCTGGTGCGAGCCGGACATAACCCCGAAATTCACCTGAACCAGGACCTGCAAAAGATGTTTAGCGGGCCGAATACCATACGCTTCGGTGGGACTGGCTCAGTGATTGAGATTATGTCGGCCGGCCCCAACGCCGTGATGATGGCCGATAACTACGCGGCCGGGATGTTCTCCGTCGAGCACATTCACGCCAACTAGCCCGGCCATGCGCCGCACACTGGTCGCCTCGCTGGCCTTCGGGCTGGCGGGGCTGCTCCTGGCGGGCTGCGGGCTGGATGATGTGGCCGTGCCGGATGCCTCGGTACCCGGCACCACCCTCCCGGCCAATTTCCCTGCCCCCGTATATGCCCTCGATGCCAACCCGCCCACGTCGGCGGCGTTTGCGCTGGGCCGCCGCTTGTTCTACGACCCGCGCCTGTCGCGCGACGGCTCCGTGTCGTGCGGCAGCTGCCACCAGCAGTTCGTGGCCTTCGCCAACGCCGACCACCGCCTGAGCCACGGCGTGAGCAACCGCTTGGGCACGCGCAATGCCCCGGCCTTGCAGAACCTGCGCTGGAAATCGGAATTTTTCTGGGATGGCGGCCCGAAAAACCTGGAAACCCTGCCCCTGGCCCCGCTCACCAACCCGCTGGAGATGGACGAGACGCTGGACCACGTCCTGGCCAAGCTCAATGCGGACCCCGATTACCCCAGCCGTTTTGCAGCGGTGTACGGGCCGGGGCCCATCGATTCCTACCAGTTTCTGCGGGCGCTGGCGCAGTTCACAGCCTCGCTCACTTCGGCCAATTCGCGCTACGACCAGGTAGTGCGCGGCGAAGGCAGGGCGGTGCTCACGGCCAGCGAAGGGCGGGGCCGGGCGCTGGTGGCGCAAAAGTGCGCCAGCTGCCATACCACCGACTTATTCACCGACGAAACCTACCGCAACAACGGCCTGAGCATCTCGTTCGGGGCCGATTCTGGGCGCGCCCACATTACCGGCCGGGCCACCGACGTGGGCCGCTTTAAAGTGCCGAGCCTGCGCAACGTGGCCCTTACCGGACCATATATGCACGACGGCCGCTTTACCACGCTGGCGCAGGTGCTGGCGCATTACGACCACGGCGTAGTGTCCTCCCCCACCCTGGATGCCGCGCTGCGGCCAGCGGGCGGGCCGCTGGGCATTCCCCTCACAGCCACCGAGCAGGCCGACATCATCGCCTTTCTGAACACGCTCACCGACGACTCGTTTATCCACGATGCGCGGCTGGCCGAGCAGCGTTAGGCTTCAGCATTTACTTCCATGACCATCAAGAAATTTATTCTCATCCCCTTGCTAATGAGCGGCCTGGCGCTGCCCGGCCGGGCCTGCGACATCTGCGGCTGCTTCATGGGTATCACGCCTTATGACAACCAGAGCAGTTTCAGTCTGATGCACCGCTACCGCATCTTCAACGGCTACCAGGCGCTGGGGCAGTCGGCGCAGTTTTTTCCGGCGGGGGCGCGGCCGTTTTTTCCCTCGCCCCTCAACGGCGACAACGGCTACGCGCACTCCCATCACGGCGACCCGACCGATTTCGAAGCCTTCCGGGTGATTGAATTGCGGGGCAAATACTTCCTCTCGCAGCGCGTGGAGCTGAACGCCTTCGTGCCCTATGTGATGAATACCTCGCAGATAAACGGCCGGCAGCTGAACTCGGCCGGCGTGGGCGACGTGACGGTTTTTGCAGGCTACCACCTCATCCGGGCCATTGAGACGGCCGGGGTGCAGAGCCGGCTCATCGTGGGCGGCGGCGTGAAGCTGCCCACCGGCGAGTACACCCGCCAGAACGCGCAGGGCCAGCGCTACCCGCTGCTCAACCAGGTGGGCACCGGCACCACCGACGGCTTTGTGTACGCCAACTACATCGGCAGTTTCCACAGCTTCGGGCTGAGCGTGAACAGCAGCTACCGGCGCTCCAATCAAAACACGTTCAGCACCAGCCTGGCCCCGAGCACGGCCACCTACGCCAGCTTGTTCTACCGGGTGCCGCTGGGCGAAAACTGGCAGATTTACCCCTCGGCGCAGTTTTTCTACGAGAAAACCAAGGGCGAAATGCTCGACGGCCAGCTCACCGGCGAGCACGCCATGAACAACGCCCTGCTGGGCCCGGGGCTGGACGTGTACTACAAAAACGTGTCCTTGAACACCAGCTTTCAGCTGCCCATATACACCGCCGCCACGGACCACCCGGCCAGCGCCGGCCGCCTGGTGGTGTCCGTTGGCTACAGCTTCAAGCAAACCAAATACCTGCTCCATGGCAAAAGCTGAGCAGTAGGAACCCGGGCGCAAATGCCACGTAGGACAACGGATTCAACCACTTTTTTCCTTCTGAGCTATGAGCATTTCCCTGAATTCCGCCGCCGTAACCTTCGCCAAAAAGCTGATTAAAGACGGTAAAATCAAGAATGACGAAGGCCACTGGGGCCAGCACAACCCCGATTCGTCGGACGAAAACGCCTTCCTTAAAAAGCACGAGATGGACGAGTATGCCACCTGGCACCTCGGCCTCGACAAGAGCAAGGGTGAAGACACCAAAGGCCGCTACAAATTCCCCTACGGCGACTTCAAAACCGTGCACCGCGACGGCCTCATCGCCGCCAAGGAGCGTGCCGCCCAGCAAGGCTACGCCGACATCGAAAAAGCTGCCGACGAGCTGCTCGGGCTGTTGGAGAAGGCCGCCAAGTAGTGCCCCGGCCGATTCCTACAATACAGCGGGGTTGAGCCAGCGCATGGCCGCGCCCTCGTCCTCAAACAAATTCATGTCGAAGGGCCGGGCGGGGTCCATGATGTAAGTCACGTATTTTTTCTGCTCGGGGTCCGAGGTGTAGGCTTCGGTGAGGGCCGGCGAGTTGAGCACCGCCATGCGCAGGCGGCGGGGCGCCATGCGCTGGGTAGCCTGCGGATAAAACACGTTGGTAACCCAGTCGCTGAGGTCGGCCGGAATTTTGTTCCGGCGCCGCACATCCAGCAGCCAGTCGCTGACGCCGTGCTCGTCGGCTACGGCCAGCATTTGGGCGTAGTCGGCCTGCACCACTTCAAAAGAGGCGTGGCTGTGCCAGCGCACCACCATCACCCGCAAATCGGGGCGGAAGGAAATGCTGCGCGAAGGAAGCTCAATGGTTTGATGCATGGGCCAAAAGTACGCCGCCCAACCTGTCGCGCAGTTTTTATTATTAAGCCCAAAGCCCTGGCTGCCCGCGCAGTCGGGGCTTTTTTGCAGCCTACTTGGGCACGAAGCGGTAGAGCACCAGCCCGATGCCGGAGAAAATCAGGCTGGGCACCCAGGCCGCCAGCATGGGCGAGAGCTTTCCTACCTGCGCCAGGTTGCGGCTGAACATCACAAAAAAGATAAAGATGAAGGCCAGCACGAACCCCAGCGCAATTTGCCCGCCCACGCCGGCCCGCGCCTTCCGGGCGCTGAGCGTGACGCCAATCAGGGCCAGAATGAGGATAGCGAAGGGATAGGCGTAGCGCTCGTATTTATCGCTCTGGTAGGTTTGCGTGTCGCTGGCCCCGCGCTCAATTTTGGTGCGAATCAGGCCATTGAGCTCGGGCAGGGTAAGGGTTTCGGCCAGGTGATAGTCGCTGCCGAAGTCCTTGGGAAAGAGGTTCAGGGTGGTGTCGCGGGCGGGCAGGGTTTGCAGGGTTTCGTCCTGCAGGCCGCGAAAAGTACGTATCAGTTGCGGCGATAAATGCCACGCGTGCCGGGTCGAATCCCAGTTGATGGCATCGGCCGTGAGGCGGCGGCGCAGCACCGTGCCGTCCACGGTTTCGAGGGCAAAATGGAAGCCGATGTTGCTGATGTTATCGTAGCTCTCCATGTACACGTAATGGCGCGGCCCGATTTTGATGTGCACGTTGCGCCCTTCGTAGCGCCAGGGGCTTTTCACGTAGTCGCGCTCGAACTGCACGCGGCGCTTGTTGCCCAGCGGCAGCACCCAGCCCACCACCGCAAACGTGAGCAGGCCCAGCAACCCGGCCCCCACGGCATACGGCACCAACAGCCGCCGGAAGCTGACGCCCGAGGCCATAATGGCCACGATTTCGGTGCGCGCCGCCAGCTGCGCCGTCACAAACACCACGGCAATAAACACCGTGATGGGCGAGAGCATGTTGGCGAAATACGGGAACACATACACGTAGTAGCCGAAAATGATTTTGTGCCCGGATAGCCCGTGGCGCAGGAAATCGTCGTTTTTCTCGGTGTAGTCAATCACGCAAATCACCGATACGAGCAGCACCACGGTGAAAAAAAACGCCGTGAGAAACTTGCGGATGATGTAGCGGTCGAGGATACGCACGAGTTTTAAATAAATATTCAATATATAAAATACAAAGACTAATTTGAATCCTACCTTTAGCGGGCTAATTCACCCTGCTTTCCGCCATGCCTCCCGTCGTTCATTGGTTGCGGGCGCGCCCCTGGGTGCCCGCCGTGCTTGCCCTGCTGGTGCTGCTGCCGGCCCTGCTGCTCAACCTGGGCCTGCTCCCGCTCATCGCCGATGAGCCCATCCGGGCGCTGGTGGCCCTGGAGTTGAAGCTGCACGGCAATTTCTTCGTTTCGACGCTGCAGGGCGAGTACTATTTCAACAAGCCGCCGCTGTTCAACTGGCTGCTGCTGGGGTTTTTCCAGCTGTTTGGTTCCGTCGAGGAGTGGGTAATTCGGCTGCCCACGGTGCTGGCGCTGCTGGGCATGGGGGCCAGCCTCTATTACTTTGTGAGCCGCCGGCTGGGCCGAATGCTGGGCGTGGCTGCCGCACTGGCCTTTGTCACCAGCGGACGCATGCTGTTCTACGATTCCTTCCTCGGGCTTATCGATACCCTGCACGCCCTGGTCACCTACCTCGGCTTCATGACGGTGTTCGAGCTGGGCGCGCGGCGGCGCTGGACGGCGCTGTTTGTCGTGAGCTACGCCCTTACGGCCGTGGGCTTTTTGCTGAAGGGGCTGCCGTCGCTGGTGTTTCAGGGGGTGGCGCTGGGAGTGTATTTCGTGTTGGTTGACGGCCACTGGCGGCGGTTGTTATCGGGGGCGCACGCCCTGGGGCTGGCCGTGCTGCTGGGGCTGACGGGCGGCTATTTTGCCGTGTACCGGCATTTTCACCCGCTGCACGACTACCTGGCCACGCTTCTCGACCAGTCAACGCAGCGCACCGTGGCCGCCCACGCCTGGCAGGAGTCGCTGGCCCATCTGGTGAAGTTTCCGTTCAATTTCATTTCTGATTTCCTGCCCTGGACCCTGCTGCTGCTGTGTCTGGTCCGGCCCGGCTGGCGGCAGGTGCTGCGCGAGCAGCCCTTCCTGCGCTTCAATGCGCTGCTGTTTGCGGCGCTCACGCCGGTGTTCTGGCTGTCGCCGGGCACCATTCCGCGCTATTTGTTCGTGCTCACGCCGCTGGGCTTCACGGTGGCGGTTTATTTCTACCAGCAGTTTCGGGCCGAGGGCCGCTGGCCCCACCGGGTGCTCGATGCCGTGCTGCTCACGGCCATGGCGCTGGTCAGCCTGAGCCTGGTGGCCGTGCCCTGGATACCCGCGGCCGCCGTGCAGCCCGGCGTGGTCTGGAAATCGGCGCTGGGGGTGCTGGCCCTGGCCGGGTGCACGCTGGCGTTCTGGTACCTGCCGGCCCAGCGGCTGGCGTGGCTGGGACTGTTTTTGCTGTGCATGCGCGTGGTGTTCAACTGGTTTGTGCTGCCGGCCCGCCTGCTCACCCGCGACGAAACACCCTACCGCACGGCGGCCATTCGGGTGGCACAGATAGCCGGCCACGCCCCGGTGTACAAGCTGGCCGATACCCACGTCGACAACGACGAGGCGTTTTACATCACGCGGGGCACGGGCCACATCGTGTATTCGTCCACGTCGCCACTGCTGCCCGCGGCTCCTGCCAAAAATGCCTTCTACCTGGCCGAAGACCGGTACCTCACCGGCCGGCGCTACCGCCAGTACTATGAGTTCGTCATCGACGGGGGCATCCGGCTGCACCTGGTGAAATTTGATTAGCCGGATTTATTTTCATTGCTACACTTCGACTCCCATCTGCGCATTGACCCTCCCACCCCGCCTGCGCGCCACCCTCCTCCTGCTGCTGAAGCTGGGGCTGCTGGCGGCCGCGCTGTGGTTTGTGTTCCGCCGCATCAGCCCGCGCCAGATTGGCCAGGTGCTGGCCAGCGTGCAGCCGGGCTGGCTGGGGCTGGCGGTGGGGCTGTTTGCGGTGTCGAAGTGGCTGGCGGCCCGCCGCCTCAACTATTTTCAGCGAGCCATCGGAGTCGATTTGTCCGAGGCGGCCAACCTGCGCCTCTACTGGCTGGGCATGTTTTATAACCTGTTCCTGCCCGGCGGCATCGGCGGCGACGGCTATAAGGTGTTGGTGCTGCGGCGGGCCTACCCGACTAAAACCGCCGCTCTGGTTCGCGCCTTGGTGCTGGACCGCGTGAGCGGTCTGCTGGCGCTGGGGGTGCTGCTGGTGACGCTGGCCTGGGTGGTGCCCCTGCCGCTGCCCGGGCTGTGGGTGTGGCGCGGGGTGGCCGGCCTGGGGGCGGCGGGGCTGCTGCTGGGTGGCGCGGCCGTTACGGAGCGGTGGTTTGCGCCATTTGGCCCCGCGTACTGGCGCACGCAGGGGCTGGCGCTGGGGGTGCAGGCGGCTCAGCTGCTGTGCACGTTGGCTTTGCTGGCCGCTACGCACACCGTCGCGCAGCAACCGGCGTATCTGCTGGTGTTTCTGGCGTCGTCGGTGGCGGCGGCTCTGCCGTTCACGGTGGGCGGGGCCGGAGCACGCGAGGTGGTGTTTCTGCTCGGGGCGCAGTGGCTGGGGCTCGATGCGGCGGTATCGGTCAGCCTCAGCCTGCTCTTTTACCTGCTGTCGGCGGCGGTGGCGTTGCCGGGGGCTTTGGTAGGCGAAGGCAGATGGAATGCGGTTGAACGAGGTTGAAAGCCGGTTTTTACCATTGCGGTTTCAGACTTCATCGTACCGAATCAAGCTACCGCCCTGCTCCGCCAGGTGCTCGCGCCAGGCGCCCCCGCGCCAGAACTCATACTCCGTGCGGCGGGCCAGGTACGAGCCGGGCCGGTCAGTTAGGCCGGGGTGGGTCATAAACTCCACGGTGGGGCCGTGCCGCCGGGCGCGGGCCAGCCCCTGCGCAAACAACGGCAGCGTAGCCGCCTGCGCCGCCGAGAAATCGGCCACCAGCGCATTGGGCGTGGCAAAACCTCGCAGGCCGGAGGTTGAAATTCTTCCAAATACGTTCAGAATACGGCCGCGCTGCCCGTAGCTGGGCTGGGGCGTCCAGCGTCGCAGCCGCCGTACGCCTAGCTGGCCCAGGATGCGCGTGAGGGCGGGCCCCAGCCGGGGGTAAAGGTGCAGGTGCCGGTGCGAATCGGCGTGGCTCAGGGCAAGGCCATGGGCCCGCAGGCGGTCAATTTGGGCGGTCAGCTCCACGGCCAGCTCGGTGAACCGCACCTGGCCGGCCAGATAGCGCAGCCACAGCTGCTGCGCGGGCCAGAAATGGCCATCCGGCCCTAGCAAACTGGGCACCGCAGCGGCCGGCGCCACCGGCGGGCCCAGAATCAGGTTCAGGTGGTAGCCCACCGATATGCGGTCGGAGAGCTGGCGGAGGGCGGCCAGGTCCATTTCACTGGCCAGATTGGCCATTACGGTGGTGCTGCTGAGGCAACCCTGGGCGGCCAGGTCGAGAATGGCGGCCGTGGCCGCCGCATCCCAGCCAAAATCGTCGGCGTTGATGATGAGACGCAGCGCCATGCGTTAAAGCGTTAGGGTTGGCGCGCGCAGCTCGCACCGCACCACGTAGGGCGCCCGGTTGCGGCGGGCGTAGTAGGCGTGCGTACCGATTTCGGCCAGCAGGCCGAAACAAATCAAAAAGATGCCGCTCATTATCAGAAACAAGCTGAAAATAAATTCCATGGGGAACCGATGGGAAATATTTACCCCGAAGAAAATGGAGCCGGCCAGCAGGCCCGCAGTAGCCAGCAGGCCCACGGCCAGCGTCAGGATGCCCAGCACCCCAAACAGTCGGAAGGGCTTGCGCGAGTAGCGCAGAAAAAACCGCAGCATCACCAAATCGACCACCACTACCAGGGCCTTGCCCAGGCCGTAGTGGCTGGTTCCAAACTGCCGTCGCTGCACCTCAATCGGGAATTCGCGGTAGCGGATGCCGCGCTGCGCCACCAGAGCTCCCAAAAAGCGGTGCGAGTCGCCGAGCAGCTCCACGTTGCGCAGCAGGTAGCGGCGGTAGGCCTTATAAGTGGCGCCAAAGTATTCGAGCTGCACCCCCGACAATAAGGAAATAACCTTGTGGGCCGCGTTGGCGAGCAGCGAATGGGCGCGGCCGTCGGGGCGCTTGGCTTTGGCCCCGCTCACCATGTCGTACCCCTCGCGGATGTAGGCCACAAACTGCGGCAGGTAGGCGGGGTCGTGTTGCAGGTCGCCGTCCATGGCCACCACAATATCGCCCCGGGCCCGCTCAAAGCCAGCCCGCAGGCTGAGGGTCTGGCCGTAGTTGCCGGCCAGGTCGATGCCAATTACGGCCGGGTTTTCGGCGGCCAGGGCGGTAATGTGCGCCCAGGTCTGGTCCTCGCTGCCGTCGTTCACCAGCAGCAGCTCGTAGGGCAGCCCGTGGGCGGTCATCACGCCATCAATCTGCTCCGCCAGAGGGCGCACGCTGTCCTGCTCGTTATGAACCGGCACCACGATGGACACCAGGTCTTTAATTTCCACGGCTGGGGTCACCACTTGACGGGCCGGGGCGGGAGCAAGAAAATCGGTGAACATGGCTTGCAGGCTGTTCCGTAAATTCAATTAGTAAATATATATTTAAATTTATTGTTACAAAAACACAACCATGCCTCCCTAATCTTTCATCGGTCTGCATGTAGCCCAACAAAAAAGCCCCGACTGCTAATACAGTCGGGGCTTTTCAATGCCTGGTGAGGCGGGTTACTTATTCCACCACCAGCTTTTTCACCACCACGCCGGCTTCCGTCTGGAGGCGCAGCGAGTACACGCCGGTGGCCAGGTTGGTCAGCGGCAGGGTGTAGGTGGGCTGGCCGGCAGGCAGCGCCTGCGTGAGCACTACCCGGCCCAGCGCATCAACCAGCGCGGCCGTCACGGCCTTCCGGTTGAGGACGGAGGGCAGCTCGACGAATACTGCCTTGCTGGCGGGGTTCGGGTACACGGCTACCTGGGCCGCCAGCTTGGCCGAAGCCACGCCCAGCACCCGGGCCCCAAACACCAGCTCGAAGCGCGGCGTGGTATTGGCCGCGTTCATGGTGAAGGTGTAGTCGGGGTGCAGGCTCAGGTCGGTGAGCGTGCCCAGCTGCAAGTCGCGCAGGAAGGGCTGCTCGCCGGCCCCGAAGTTGAGCACCTGCGCCGCGTGCAGCGTGTAGGTACCCGTCACGGGCAGGCCAATGAACAGCGGCACCGTCACCGAAGTCGTCGAGGTCAGCGGCAGGGCGTTGATGGCCAGCTTGTCGCTGCCAGCCCAGGCGGCCAGGTTCAGGCCGGTGGAGTTGGGCAGTTTCACGGCATCGTATTCCGAATCCGTGCCGGCCGTAGCGGCCTGCTCGAAGTACACGTACAGCGGGTCGGAACCGGTGGCGCTTTGCAGGTCGAGTTGCACCAGCGGGCGGGTTTCGGTCGTGCGGTGGTACACCGGGTTCTGGTAAGCCGTCACGCGGTGCGAGTTGCGCAGCGTCAGGTTGCCGCTGGTCTGGCCGTTGCTCACCCGCACGAAGAAGCCCTGGCCTTGGGCCAGAATCGAGTTCGGGCTATTGGCGTTGCCGCCCACGCCATTCACGTTGGCGCGGTAGGTGCCGCCGTACAGGCTGGTGCTTTCAAACACATACATGGCAGCGTCAAGGTTGTTGCGGTCGGCCGCGCCTACCAGCGAGTAGTCCAGCGGCGACGGGTAAGGGTTACCCACCAATTGCCAGCCGGCATCGGTCGCCGTGGCACCGCTGTTGCGGCCCAACGCCAACGAAATATTGCCGTTGTTCTGCGGGCCGTTCACGCTCAGGGTCTGGTTGGCGGCCAGGTTCACGGTGTAGCCCTGGCCCACGTTCAGCGGGTCGGTCAGTGCGCTGGGCGACGTCCAGCCCTTGTCGAAGGGAGCCAGGCTGTTGGTCGAGGTGGCCAGGCGGGCCTGGTCGTAGTAGTACACCGTGGGGAAAGGCCGCACGCTGTTGGGCGCAGCCGAAGTGTTGTAGGCCGGGTTCACTACGGGCGTGAAAGTACTCGTAGTCAGGCTACCCACAGTAGCGGTGCTCACCGGTGCCGAGTAGTGGCGGTAGCCGAGGCCCGGGTTCAGGTCGGGCGCGATGTAGCGCTGCACCGTGGCGTTGCCCACAATCACGTTGCTGCCGTTGTTCACCACCAGCGCCGTGAGGTTGGCGTTCGACTCCAGCGTGAACGGGTTGCCGTTGGTCGTAAAGTTGCCGTTGAGCGTGAACAGGCGCTGCACCGACGTGCTGGCTGAGGTGCTCGACTGCGCGCCGTTGGCACCAACGGTCAGGTTCCAGAAGCGGGTATTGCTGCTGCCCAAGATGTTGGCCTGCGTGCTCGTGCCCAGCACCACTGTGCCGCCCGTGGGCTGGTAGGTACCGTTGTTGGTCAGGTCAGCCCGCACGTCGAGTGTGCCGCCGGCCTGGGTCAGGGCTGCACCGCTGTTAAGGGTCAGGTTGCGCACGCTGGCCGTGCCGGCGAGGATGGCCGGGAAGCGGTTGCCGCTGGGCGCGGTCGGGATGGTGGCGTCAATCGTGCTGGTGGGCACCGTGATCGGCGACCAGTTGTTGGCCGTAAACCAGTCGGTGCTCACGTTGCCGGTCCACGTCACCAAAGCCGGAGTCGCAATGACGAGCGTGTAAGCCTGCGCGCCGGTTGAGCCGAACGCATCGGTCGCCGTCACCGTGAAGTTGGATGTGCCATTGCCCGTGGGCGTGCCCGCAAGCACCCCGCCCGTCGAAAGGGTCAGGCCCGTCGGCAGGGCGCCGGCCGTGATGGCGTAGCTATAAGGAGCCGTGCCGCCCGAAGCCGTAATCGTTTGGCTGTAAGCTGTGCCTTGCGTACCGCCCGGCAGCGTGGCCGGGGCCACTGTGATGGTCGGGGCCGTGATGGTGAGCGTATAGCTGCGCGAGCCGCTATAGGGGCCCGGAGCCGACGAGGCATCGGTGGCCGTCACCGTGAAGGTGAACGAGCCGCTCGTCGTGGGCGTGCCCGCAATGGTGCCGTTGGTCAGCGTCAGGCCCGCCGGCAGGGCGCCGGCCGTGATGGCGTAGCTGTAGGGCGCCGTGCCGCCCGAGGCCGTGAGGGTCTGGCTGTAAGCCGCGCCCACCGTACCCGCCGGCAGCGTGGTCGGGGCCACCGTGATGGTGGGGGCCACGAACTGCACGCTCACCGTGTTGCTGGCCGAGTTGCCCGTGTTGTTGGCGTCCTGGGCCACATTGGCAGCCAGGCTCACCGACACGGTGCCGAACCCGCTGGGCGTTACGGTGAAGGTGTAGGGGCCGGCACCGCTGCCGCTGAAGCTGCCGCTGGTCAGCGTGCCGCCCGTCACCGTCACGTCCGAAGCCGTGAAGGTGGTACCCACGCTCAACGGCGAGAAGCTGACCGAGAAGGGAATCGGCGAAGTGCTGGTCGGGCTGGCCGAGGTGGTGCTCACCGTCGCCGTCAGGGCCGAGGCCGTCACATTGAACGAGGCCGATGTGAAGGTGTTGTATGTCGGAGTGTTATTGGGCTGAATGTTGCCCACGAATACGTCGTTCACATACACGTTCAGGCGCTGGTCGAGCGAGGTGTAGTTGCGCTGGATGGCCCGGAAGCTCACCTGGTAGCTGCCCGTGGGCACGGCCAGGTTCTGCAACACGTTGCCGTTGTTGCCAGCCGCGCTTTGCAGGAGGGCCACCGCGTCGCCGTCGGCCGCCGTCGAGCCAAAGGCGCTGCCATTACGCGACACGCCAGCCTGGGGGCCGAAGGTCCAGGGCGTGGCCACCACGCCGTCGCTTTGGTACAGGTAGCTACCCGCGGGTACGTTGTTGCTCTCGAAGCTGCCGTTCTGCAAGCCATTGGCGAAGGCCGTGCCGCCGCTCAGCACCTGCACCATGTCCACGAAGGCCGTCACGTCGCTGTTGCCGCTGGCGCTGCCCGCCGCCTGAATGCGCAGGGTGGGCGCGGCCGCAAAGCTCTTGGTGATGGTGTACTGCTGACCGCTGGTGTAGGGGACGTTGCTAATTGTGGGCGATACGCCCGTGGTATTGGCCACGTTCAGCGTCAGGGTGCCGCTGCCCGTGCCGGTGTTTACTACTACCGTGTAGGTAGTGCCCGACCCCGATACGCTGGTTACGGCGGCGCTGCTCAGCCCCGTGGTCGTCAGGTCAAAATTCGTCGTCGTCAGGCCGGTTACCGAGCCCGAGAAAGTCACCTGGTAGCTCACCGTGGCCGTGGCCGTGGGCGAAGGCGTCAGGCGCGTCACCGAGACTACCGTCACGGTCGGGGGAGGCGCGATGGTGAGCGTGTAGGTGCGCGAACCGCTGTAGGGGCCGGGGGCGGCCGAGGCGTCCGTCGCCGTTACCGTGAAGGTGAACGTGCCGTTGGTCGTGGGCGTGCCGGCAATCGTGCCGTTCGTCAGCGTCAGGCCCGCCGGCAGGGCGCCGGCCGTGATGGCGTAGCTGTAGGGCGCCGTGCCGCCCGAGGCCGTGAGGGCCTGGCTGTAGGCCGTGCCCTGCGTGCCGTTGGGCAGCGAGGCCGGCGATACGGTGATGACGGCCTGCACTGTGAAGGCGGAGGTCAGCGTCTGCCCACAAGGGGCCGTCACCGTCAGGGTGCCGGGGCCGAAGGTGGCCCCGGTGGGTACGACAAAAGTGAAGCCGCTCGCCGAGAGGCCGCTCACGGTGGCCGTTGCGCCGTTCACCGTCACGCTGTTCACGCCGCTCAGGTTGGTACCGGCGACCGTCACGGTCGCGCCGCGCTGAGCCGTAGTGGGGCTCACGCTGCTGATGGTAGCCGTGGCCGGCGGATTCACCGTAACCTGGGCCACCGAGGTGCTGGTGCTGCCGCTACCGTCGGTCACGGTCAGCAGCACGTACTGGGTTTTGTTCGCTTCCGAGCAGTTGTAAGTCAGGCTGGCGGCGTCGGCGGAGTAGGCCGCCTGCACGGCCAGTGCCTTGGGAGTGCCCGCACAGGGGTCACCCAGCGTGGGGTTGTTGTTAGCAGTGGCCGCATTGTTGGCGTCCATGCTGCCGGTGCTGCGGCCCACATACGAGTTCTGGGCCGTTATCACGCTGTTGGCCGCGTTGCAGCTGCCCAAGCGGTAATTGCCGTTGGCGTCGTTGGTAGGTGTGCCGTAGCTGGCGAAGCGGATGGCCGTGAAGTTGACCCCGCTGGGCGTGGTCATTGTCAGTGTGTTGCCCTCAGCTACCCGCCCATACACGATTTTCTGGATGGTGTAGGTGAGCGTGCCCCCGCCGGTGCTGCCGTTGTTCACGCTGCTGGCGTTCAGGGTCGCGTTGCCGCTGGCGTCGAGGTTCACCGTCACGTTCTGTGCCACGGCTACTACCGGCTGCTGGTAGGTGATGCTGAACTGTGAGGCCGCCGTGTTGAAATTGCCAGCAGCATCCTGGGCCACGCTGGCCGGCACGTTCACCGTCACAGTGGTGCCGCTGCCGGTCGGAGTCACGCTGAAGGTGTAGGTGGTGCCCGAGCCCGCGAAGCCTGATACCGTGCCGTTGGTCACCGTCAGGTCACCCTGCACAAAGCCCGTCACGCTTTCCGAGAAGGTCACCGTGAAGGGAACGGGCGTAGTGGGCGTGGTGCTGCCATTCGAGCCCGCCGTCGAGCTGATGGTTACCGTCGGGGCCACTGTGTCCACCGTGAAGGTGTTGGTGCTGCTGCTGGAGCTGTTGTTGCCAGCCGCATCGCGGGCCGTAGCCCGCACCGTGTGGCTGCCCTGGCTCAGGGCCGTGGGCTGCGCCAGCGACCAGTTGCCCGAAGCGTTGGCTGTGGTAGTGCCAATGCTGGCCGCGTCCACAATTACCGTCACCGTCGAGTTGGCCTCGGCCGTGCCGGAATAGGTTGGGATAGTGGTCGCCACGGCGCTGCCGTTGGCTGGCGTCGTCACCACCGGCGCGGCCGGTGGCACCGTGTCCACAATAAAGGTGTTGGTGTTGCTGTTGGCGCTGGCGCTGCTGCTGGTGCCGCCCACCGTTACTACGGTCGTGGCGTACACCGTGTGGCTGCCCTGGCTCAGGGCCGTGGGCTGGGCTTTGCTCCAGTTGCCGCTGGCATCAGCCGTCACCGTGCCGCTCAGGGCCGCGCCGTCCACGGACACCGTTACCGTACTATTGGCCTGTGCCGTGCCCGTGTAGGTTGGCGTGGTAGTGGCCACGATGCTGCCATTGGCCGGGGTGGTTACGACCGGCGCGTTCGGGGTCGTCACAAATTGCAGTACGCTGCCGTAGCTGGTGCCCACGCTGTTGGTGGCGTAGGCCACCACGTAGTAGCGGGTACCGGCCGACAGGCCCGAGATGGTAGCCGAGAAGCTGCCCGTGCCCGTGCCGTTGGGCGCCGTCGTGGTGCCGCTGCCACCCACGGTGGGGGTGGCGTTGGTAGTGCTGTACACCACGCCACGGCCGGTCACGGCGTCGCCGCCGTCGGCAGTCACGTTGCCGCCCAATACGGCGGCGGCGGTGGTAACACTCCCAGCTGTGGTAGTCGTCACCGTGGGGGCCGCGGCAAAGCTTACGCGCGCCGCGTAGGCGTTGCCGCTGGTGAGCGAAGTCCCGAAGTTGGCAGTGGGCACCATCTTGCCGCCTACCACGCCTTGGGTGCCATTCACGGCGAGGCCGAAGCCGGTGTCATCGCCGCTGCCCCCGCCGCTGAGTGCCCCGTTGCCTGCAAAGGTTGAGCCGGTATCCGTGTATTTGGCGACGAACGCATCATAGCCCCCAGCGCTTGTCAAGGTAGTACCGGCGATGCTGGTCGATGCGCTGTAGTCGGTCGTTACGTATACAAAACTGCCATTCACGGCAATATCTCCCCCAATTGAGCCATCAATAGCGTCTTCGGCATTAGCACCACCGTCGGCGATGGCATAGCCATTCACCAGAGCGGCCCCACTGTCGGTGTACTTGGCCACGAATATATCCTGGCTCCCTGCCGACGTTGTCAGGGCAGTACCCGCTACCGAAATCCCAACCGAGCTGGTGTTAATGGTACCCATTACATAGATGCTTCCGGTCGTCGTATTCACGGCGATGCCCTGGGCCCCGTCGCTACCGTCGCCCCCGCCCTTCTGTGCGTAGTTGGCGGTGATACCGCCCGTTGCGGTGGGAGTGGTGTCGGTGAAGCGCGCCACGAAAATATCGTTCGCGCCCCCGTTTGTTAGGGTGCTGGAGCCGATGACGGCCGTGCCGGAGCTATTGAAACGCCCGCCGATGTAGATGTTGTTGCCGTTCAGGGCCAGGCAGGTAGCAATTTCGCCGCTGGCACCACCGGCGCGGACGGCGCCACCGTTCGAAAATGTCGTCCCGTTGTCGAGAAACTTAGCCACGTATACGTCGGCCGAGCCGCTGCTGGTAAGCGCCGTGCCGCTGATGGTCGCATTCGGCAAAGAGCTCGAACCGAAGTAGCCCGTCACGTACACGTTGCCGTTGGCCGGGTTCACGGCCATACCGTAGGCATATTCCTGCGATGCGCCGGCGGTGCTGCCCTGCAGCCCGCTCGCCGTCACGCTGGTGGTGTTATCGGTGAACTTGGCCACAAACATGTCCCAGCCGCCGTTATTGGTCAGGGTAGTGCCCGAGCCGGTGGTAAACTGGGTGGCCCGGTACACGCCCGTCACGTACACGCGGTTGCCGTTCACGGCGATGGCATTGCCCAAATCCTCGGCCGTGCCGCCGGTGCCGGCCGTGCCGCCGCCGCCGCTCGCGCCCCAGGCCCATGTGCTGGCCCCGGAGGCCCACTTGGCCACGAACATATCCGTGTCGCCAGTGCTGTTGAGCGTGTTGGGGCCGAACGTGACCGAGCCCGTGAAAGAGCCGGTCACGTACACGTCGCCGCTGGCAGTGATGGCAACATCGCGCACATCGACGGCCGCCGAGCTAAGGGCGCTTTGCCAGGTGGGAGCCTGCGCACGCGCCCCCCAAGCTGCCAGCAGTAGAAGCAGCAGCAGCAGTAGTTTTTGTCTCATATGTTAAAGAGAAGCAAAGGTTTGAAAAATAAATGTGCAAAAAATAGCAAGTTACGCGTGTGTATAAGCGTGATTATCAGCTGGTATTGGTGAAGACGCATTGCCCAGTACCTCTCCTGCCTGCACGCCCATGCCGGCCAGCTGCCCGCCGGTAAAGTACCCTTCATCTAGGGCCAGCACGTCGAGCTGCAACACCTGGTTTCCGCCGCAGGCCACCAGCAGAACCTGGCCGGGGGCGGCCAGTACCACGGTGCCGGGCGCGGCGGCCACGGTTTCGGGCCGGGGCGTGGCCACCAGCACCCGCAGCAGCTGGCCGCGCAGAGTGGCCAGCGCGCCCCGGTTCCAGGGATTGGCGGCCCGCACCAGCCGTGCAATGGCAGCGGCCGGCTCTTGCCAGTCGATGCTCACATCGGCCAGTCCGGCGCGCGGCCAGTAGCGGGCAGCGGCTTCGTTCTGGGGCTGTTCGGGTAGGGGCATTTCGCCGCGCAGGCCGGCCAGCAGCTGGCGGCCGGTGCCCACGGCTGCTAAGGCCAGCTGGGCCCGGTGCAGGCCGTGCGTATCATTCGGCCCGATGGGCACCGGCGTGGCCAGCAGCACCGGGCCGGTATCGAAGTCCTCGGCCATGCGATGCACCGTTACGGCCCCGGCCGGTTCGCCGTGGCGCAGCTGCCAGAACGTGGGCTCGGGGCCGCGGTAGCCCGGCAGAGCGGCGAAGTGAAAATTGAGAAAGCCACGCGGCGGCAGGGCCAGCACGGAGGCGGGGATGCGCCACGGAAAGGTGAGCACCAATACGACCTCGGCTTCGGTAGCGGCTATCCACTCGGCCAACTCCGGCCCCAGGTTAGCCCGTGCTAAGGTGCGCGGCACCACGTGGGCCTGGGCGAGCAGAGCGGCTACCTGCACGGCTTCTTCGCGGCGGCTGGCCGGCATGGCCACGCCGGCTACTACGCCCTGGCTCAACAGGTCTTGCAGCAGGGGCCAGCCCAGCAGGCTGCTAAGGATAACGGCAACGCGCATAAGTAGTGGGTGGAAAGGAAAATGCTGCGCCGGCCAGCTGTTCCGATACCGATTGAAACTCCCCGAAGCGGGCAGTGGCCGAGATTGGAACAACTAGCCGGCGAGCGAAACTTAGCTGCGCGAAGGGTAGATGCCTTGCAGGGCGATGACGTAGTTGAGGCCCAGCACCGGCTGGCGGTTCTCGTGGGGCTGGCTGCCACCAGCATTGCCCGAGGTGCCTTGGGCGGCACTGCCCATGGTGGCATTGGCGGGGCCGGCACCATACTGCGCATTGGCATCAGCGGCCAGGAAATTGCCTTTGGGCGTGTTGGGGTCGCCTAGCTCGGCCGTTTGCATGGTGCCCGTAACGGGGTGTATATGAGCTGGTATTTGATTGGTATTCAAACCTACCGACTCGACCCCGCCAACCTGGCCCAAGGTATAAGCGCTGCCGCCCGCAAGCTGCCCGGCACCTACTGGCACGCGGCCGTTCAGGTTGGGCAGGTTGAAGGTGGTGGTGCCATTACCGCCATAAGTGGTGCCCAGCAGGGAAAAGAGGGCTTGGTTTTGATTGATAGCCAGCGTCTGGCCGCTGCACATTGCCCAGCCTCTGGGAGCAAAATTGAAGCTGGTAACTTGAATCTCGCCGATAAAGGGGTCGCTCATGGTGATGAGGTGCTGAAAAGATTATAAATGACTGAATGCCGAAAAAGAGGCTGTTCTTACTGCGGCGACGGGTAAATGCCGTCCGTGCAGATGATGAAATTCATCGCCAGCACGGGCTGGATGTTGGAGTGCGCCTGGCTGCTCCCCGCTACGCCCAGCGAACCCGTCAGCGCCTGGGCGTTCAGGGTAGCGCCAGCCGTGGCTGCGGCCGCGTAGGGCTTGTTGCCGGCGCTGGTGGCCGGGAATTTCCCGACCGGAGCTGAGGAAGCTGTGCCGCTGGTTACGGCTTGCAGCGGCACGTTCGCGGCGTGCCCGTGAACCGGCAACTGGGTGGCAGTCAGCGTGACGTTTTCCGTACCAACCTGTGCTCCCAGCGGGTAGGGACTAAGCCCGGCCCCTTGGCCCTGGGACCCAACCGCCAGGCGGCTGTTCAGGTTAGGTACCGCGAAAGTGGTTTGGCCATCGCCCCCGTAGGTAGTACCTATCAGGTTGAAGAGGGTATCGTATTGACTGATTTGCAGCAATTGACCATTGCAGGAAACAAAGCCGACCGGTGCGAAAGTAAAGCCGACCGCAATGACTTGGCCGATGTATGGGGATGACATAATGAAGCCGCTTGTGCGTTGTTTAGAGAGGTTAAAGGGAAGGGCGATGCCGTACTATTGCCGCTGCGGGAAAACACCCTGCGTGGCAATGCAGTAGTTCAGCACCAGAAACGGCATGCGGTTTTCGTGGGCCTGGCTGCCGCCGGTCGGGGCACTGGTGCCGTTGAGCAGGCCCGCCGCCATATTGCCACCGCCGCCCGAGTCGCCATACTGGGAGTTGCCCGTGGCGAAGTAGCCCGCCGCCGGCGAGTTATTGTCCCCCGCCACCGTGCTCACCGGCACCGTCGCGCTGAACGTGTGGGTGTGCGCAGGCAGTTGGTTGCTGAGCAACGTCACGCTCTCCGTGCCGACCATAGTGCCCTGCGGGTAGTTGGTGAGGCCAGCACCCTGGCCCATGCCCACCATGGCACGGCCCCGCAAATCGGGCAGGCCAAAGGTGGTGCGGCCGTCGCCGCCGTACTGCGTGCCCAGCAACGAAAACAAGGCGGTGTTCTGACTGATTGACATCAACTGCCCTTGGCAAAGCGCCCACCCGCTCGGGGCGAAGTTGAACGGCAGCAGGCGGATTTCTCCAACAAAAGGGTCCATAAACGAAAAAAAGGTAAGAGTGGGAAATTGGCGTCAGCAAGCTGCTGGCGCTTGGAAAACTATCAATGGAGGCCGGCTACGAGCGCCGGAAAAGCCAGCGCCGGACGGCCCAGGCTCGCTGCCCCTCCTGCTTATACCGTGGCGTGGCGTGACCGGTGCAGATGCGCCAGGCGCAGCTCCAGCACGGCCGTGGTGGTGGCGGGGGCATTGGCCAGCTTAATGGCGAAGAACTGCCCCAGCGGGGCGGCACCGGCGGGCTGGCGAGCGGCCGAGGCCTGCATCGTGGCCATTTCCTGGCGCAGGTCGGGCAAGGCGAAGGTGCTGCGGCCGTTGCCGCCGTAGGTGGCGCCCAGCAGGGCAAACAGCGCCGGATGCTGAACCACACTCAGCTCGCGGCCATCGCACAGTGCCCAGCCCGAAGGCAGCTCCGTGCCGGCCAGCAGCTTCACTACGCCAATGTATTCATCGCCACCCACCGCAGCCGAGGCCGGTAGTGGGGCCACAGCCGGAGCCACCGGACTAGCCAGCAAAGCTGTGGGCGCGGCCAGCAAACCGGTGCCGAGCAGGGCGCTCAGCCCCTTCAGCCAGCTGCGGCGCGACGCAAGCTGGGGCAGGGCCGGGGCCGAAACATCGTGAGTAATAGATTGAGTAAGGAGTGTAATCATATTTTAAATGTGATTCTATGAGGAAAAGCAGGGTAAAGGTAAGGATTGTGATTACACTACAAACTGCTCAGCATTAATTAATCTTACGTTTTAAAGGTCAGCGCTTTCGAAATGCATTGAAATAGCGATTTCAGGGGCAAGACAAGGAATCGTTTATTTCTATAACGTTACCTTAATACTGCGTCTAGGTGCCTGCAATGGCGTTACAACAATCCATTTTTCTTTTCTGGCCAAGTGCTTTTTCCTACCCATATTTAATATATAATAATTTTAATATTAATGCCTTCCAACAGGTTCCCTTACCTGAGGCACCGATGCTTTAACTACACCGCAAAATACCGGCATTGCCAGTGGCTGCAATAGCGTATAAATACGTGGTTTTCGAAGCTGGCATATTTGACGATTGATGCGGTAAACATCAAAATCCCCGCTAGCCGCGGCTGCCATGGCAGCCGCGGCTAGCGGGGATTTTGATGTTCGAAAGTCGGTTTAAAGCCTATCCCAGGGCCGTTACGCCGGGCAGCTCCTTGCCTTCCATATATTCTAGCAGCGCGCCGCCGCCGGTCGAGATATAGCTCACCTGGTCGCCAAAGCCGAGCTGCTGCACGGCCGCGGCCGAGTCGCCGCCGCCGATGAGCGAGTAGGCGCCGGCCGCCGTGGCCTCGGCAATGGCGCGGGCCACATACTCGGTGCCGAGCGAGAAGTTGCTCATCTCGAACACGCCCATCGGGCCGTTCCAGAGGATGGTTTTGCTCTGGCGGATAACTTCGGCGAAGGCCTCGCGCGAATCGGGGCCGAGGTCGAGGCCCATCCAGCCGTCAGGGATGCTGGTGTTGGCAGCCACGTCCACGTTGGCGTCGTTGGCGAACCTATCGGCGATGAGCGAGTCGGACGGCAGCATCAGGTTCACGCCCTTATCCTTGGCTTTCTGGATGAGCTGGCGGGCCAGGTCCACCTTGTCAGCCTCCAGCAGCGAACTGCCCACGTGGCCATTCTCGGCCACGGCAAACGTGTAGGCCATGCCGCCGCCGATGAGCAGGTTATCCACCTTATCAAGCAGCTTTTCGATGATGAGAATCTTGTCCGAAATCTTGGCACCGCCCATGATGGCAGTGAAGGGCCGCTCGGCATTCTCCAACACCTTTTTGGCATTGTCAATTTCGGATTGGAGCAGGTAGCCACCCACGCGGTCCTGCGGGGCGAAGGAGTTGGCCATCACGGCTGTGGAGGCATGGGCGCGGTGGGCAGTGCCGAAGGCGTCGTTCACGTACACAGTGCCAAGCGCGGCCAGCTTGGCGGCAAAGGCCGGCTCGCCGGCTTCCTCTTCCTTATAGAAGCGCACGTTGTCGAGCAGCAGCACCTGGCCGGGCTGCAAGGCGGACGCTTTCTGGGCAGCTTCGGCCCCCAGCACGTCGCCGCCGAACTGCACTTCGCGGCCGTATTCCTGCGAGAGACGCGCCACGAGGGCTTCGAGCGAGTATTTCTGCTCGTAGCCGCCCTTGGGCCGGCCCAGGTGCGAGAGCAGCACCACGGAGCCGCCGTCGTTCAGGATTTTCATCACCGAGCGGGTGGCCATGCGGATGCGCGTGTCGTCGGTGATGCGCAGGTCTTTGTCGAGCGGCACGTTGAAATCGACGCGCATCACAGCGCGCTTGCCGGCGAAATTATAGGTATCGAGGGTGTTCATGGGGTTGTGGGGACTTGGAGTGATGGTGGCGCAAAAGTGCAGCGCTTTCGCAGATTTACTTGCTTACCGGCAAAACTCATTCGGGGTTGGGCGCGCGGTGGTAGCGCACCAGCGCTTCAATCGGCGTTTCCATAATCTGGCCCACGGCCATGCCGTGGCGGGTGGCCGCAGCAGCCAGCGCCGCCCGAAAATGGTAACCGATGGAGCCCACGCAATTGAAAGTATAGCTTTGAAAATTGGGATAATGAGTGACTATTTGCGCAAAAAATGTGTCGAACGCCTCCCCTACCACGGCCTGGCAATACGGTTCGGCGTAATGGTCGCCGGCAAACCGGGCGAAGCTGGCCAGAAAGCGGTTGGGCGAGGGCTGATTGTAAAGCCGGTCGAGCACCTCGCTGATTTCGCCCAGCTGGTAGGTGGCCTTAAACTGGTCGGCCAGACCCGCGGGCAGGCGGCCGCGCAGGTAGTCGCGCAGCACTATCCGGCCAATGGACGTGCCCGAACCTTCATCGCCCAGCGAGTAGCCCAGCGACTCCACCACCTGCGTAATACGCTGGCCATCATACAGACAGGAATTGGTGCCCGTGCCCAAAATGGCCGCGAAGCCCGGCTGCCGGCCCAGCAGCGCCCGCGCCGCCGCCAGCAGGTCTTCGGCCACCTGCACCTGCCGCGCCTGCGGAAATACCTGTCGCAACGCCCCGGCCACTATCTCCGCTTTGGTCGGCGAGAGCACACCCGAACCATAATAGTAGATGGCGCTGATGGAAGCCTGGCGCACCGCCGCCGGCACGGCCCGCGCCAGCGAGGCGGCAATGGCGGGCGTATCCCAGAAGTAGGGGTTGTAGCCTTCGGTGCTGAAATAGATGGGCTTGGCGGCATCCAGCAGGCACCAGCTGCAAGTGGTCGAGCCGCCGTCGGCGAGAAGTAGCATAGCGGCGAAAGTACGCGGGAGTTGGCGGCTGGATGTATCTTTCGCCGTCTCATTTTCTCGTTTTGTATATGTCGTCTCGTCGGAAATTTCTGCACACTTCCGCCGCCGGGCTGGCCGGACTGGCGGCGGCCCCGCTCGCCGCCGTGACCTTGCCGGCTGCTCCAATGGTGGGCAAGCCCATCGTGATTTCGACCTGGGACGCGGGCGTGAACGCCAACAAAGGTGCGTGGCGCATCCTCGGTCCCGGCGGCTACGCCCTCGATGCCGTGGAGGCCGGCGTGATGGTGACCGAAGCCGAGCAGGGCTGCTGCGTGGGCCTGGGCGGCAACCCCGACCGCGACGGCATCGTGACGCTCGACGCCTGCATCATGGACGAGAAATTCAACTGCGGCGGCGTGGCAGCGTTGGAGCGTATCAAGCACCCCATCAGCGTGGCGCGGCGGGTGATGGAGCGCACGCCGCACGTGCTGCTGGTGGGCGAGGGCGCACAGCAGTTTGCCGTGGCCCAGGGCTTCCCGCTGGAGCCGCGCAAGCTGAGCGCCGATGCGGAAAAGGCCTATAAGAAATGGCTCGAAACCAGCCAATACAAGCCAATGGTCAACATCGAGAATTCTAAAAGCCGCCCCAACGGCCCCGTGGGCGGCCCCCAAAACCACGACACCATCGCCATGCTGGCCCTCGATGCGCAGGGCCGCATCTGCGGCAGCTGCACTACCAGCGGCATGGCCTTCAAGATGCGCGGCCGGGTGGGCGACTCGCCCCTCATCGGCTCCGGGCTGTTTGTGGACCCGGCCGTGGGGGCTGCCGCCGCCACCGGCCAGGGCGAGGACGTGGTGCGTATTGCCGGGGCCCACACCGTGGTGGAGCTCATGCGCCAGGGCCGCTCGCCGCAGGCCGCCTGCCAGGAAGCCATCGGACGCATTGCGGCCATCAAGGGCGTGAAAGCGAAGGATATCCAGGTGGCCTTCATTGCCCTGAATAACCAGGGCCAGACGGGAGCATTTGCCCTGCAAAAGGGCTTCAACTTCACGGTGAGCACCACCGACACGCCGCTGTTGCGCGACAGCGAGTTCCTGCTGAAATGAGCCGGCAACTGGAAATCTGTGCGGCTTCACTGCCCTCGGCGCAGGCTGCACAGGCGGGCGGCGCGCACCGTATCGAACTGTGTCAGAACCTGGAGCAGGGCGGCATCACGCCTTCCTACGGCCTGATTAAGGAGGTGCTGGCGCAACTCAGCCTGCCGGTGTTCGTGCTGATTCGGCCCCGAACCGGCGGCTTTGCCTATAATTCCGACGAACTATCCATCATGCGGGCCGATGTGGCCATTTGCCGCGAACTTGGCTGCGCGGGCGTGGTGCTGGGTGTGCTCGACGAGGCCGGACACATCGCCATGGCCGCCTGCCGGGCGCTCATAGCCCTGGCCGGGCCCATGCAAGTCACCTTTCACCGGGCCTTCGATGCCTGCCACGACCAGACCCAGGCCTTGGAAGACATTATTGCGCTGGGCTGCCAGCGCCTGCTCACTTCCGGGGGGCAGGCCACGGCCGAGGCAGGGCAGGCCCAACTGGCGGCGTTGGTGGCGCAGGCGGCCGGCCGCATTTCCATCATGCCGGGCGCCGGCATTACGGCCGCCAACCTCCAGCAACTGGCTGTTGGCACTGGTGCCCAGGAATTTCACGCCAGTGCCAAGCGCCTGCTCCCGGCGGACCCCGCGGCGGGCCTGTTTCAGACTGAACGTTTTGAGACGGATGCGGTTTTGGTGGCCGAGCTTGTGGCGCAGCTGTAGCGCGGTCGTACCCGGCAGGGACTTTTAGTCCGCCAAAGTCGGTTGTTCACCCGCGGACTAAAAGTCCGCGCTACGGGTTCTTACCTTTGCTGCACTTATGAAAATCGGTATTTTTTTCGGGGGCACTTCGCGCGAGCGGGAAATTTCCTTCGCCGGCGGCCGCACCGTGTTTGATAACCTGGACAAGGCGCTGTTTCAGCCCGTGCCCATCTTCGTTGACAGCCTGGGGCAGTTCATTCTGCTCGACTGGCAGTACATCTATAAAGGCACCATCCGCGACTTCTACCCGCCGGTGAGCTCGCAGCCGCCGTCGCTGCACCATTTGCAGGTCTACATCGAAAGCCTGGGCGAGCTGAGCCACGACGAGAAGTTCGAAGCCATTGCCAAAGTGGGCCGCAAGATTGACGCCGAGCAGCTGCCGCTGCTCATGGATTTTGCTTTCCTAGCCCTGCACGGGCCGGGCGGCGAGGACGGCGCCATTCAGGGCCTGCTGGAATGGCTGGGCATTCCGTACTCCGGCTCCGGCATTCTGCCCTCGGCGTTTGGCATCGATAAAATCGCGCAGAAAAACCTGCTGAAAGCGCTGGGCCGGCCCACGCCGGATTTTCGCGTCATCACGGCCGAGGAATGGGACCGCACCGACCACGCCGCCACCCTCGCCTACCTGGTGCGCGAGCTGGGCCTGCCGCTGGTGCTCAAAGCGCCGCGCCAGGGCTCCAGCATCGGCGTGAGCATTCTGAAAACCGATGAGCTGGCCAAGTTTGAGGCCGCCATCGACAAAAGCCTGTTCCGCAAAACCGTGACGCGGGCCGACTGGCAGCGCCTCGGCGAGCAGGACCAGATTGCCTGGGTGCAGCAGCTGACGGACATCCGCGAAGGCATCGGCCTGCCGGTGGTGCTCGATGACGACACGGCCCCCATCTACCACCCCGAAACCCTGCTCTTCACCCTGAATGAGCGACTGGAAACGGCCGAAGAAGTGCGCCTGACCAACATGGACGGCGAAACCCAGGTGCTGGTAGAAAGCTTCGTGGCGGGCCGCGAGTTCTCGTGCATTGTGGTGGAAGACCCCGACGGCGCGCCGCTGGCCCTCCCTCCTACCGAGATTGTGAAGGGCGAGGAGATGTTCGACTACCGCTCGAAGTACCTGCCCGGCCTGGCCCGCAAAGTCACGCCCATTGACTTGCCGGAGGATAAAATTCAGGAAATCCGCGAGGCCTGCGAAGAGATGTTCCGCACATTCGGCTTCCAGGTGTATGCGCGGCTGGATGGCTTTGTGGGGCACGATGGCAAGCTGTTTTTGAATGACCCGAACACGACTTCGGGCATGCTGCCGGCCTCGTTCTTCTTCCATCAGGCGGCCGAAATCGGGCTCAATCCGAGTCAGTTTCTTACCTACCTCATTCGCACCTCGCTGGCGGCCCGTCGCCGCGCCGGCCTGCGCCCCGTGAAGCTAGGGACGCTGCTTGATAAGCTCGATACGGCCGTGGCCGGCCGCCAGCACGAGGCCACCGAGCGCATTCGCGTGGCGGTGATAATGGGCGGCTATTCGTCGGAGCGCCACATTTCGGTGGAGAGCGGGCGCAACATTTTCGAGAAGCTGAGCTCGTCGGCCAAGTACGCGCCGGTGCCGGTGTTCCTCACCGGCTCGGCCCAGGAGCACAAGCTTTACGTGCTGCCCGTGAACGTGATGCTGAAGGACAACGCCGATGACATCCGCGAGAAAATCGAGCACGCCGAGGCCGGCGAGGGCCCGCACCCCATTCTGGCCCGCATCCGGCAGGAAGCCAGCGTGATTACCAGCACCTACGCCGGGCAGGCCCTGGCCCAGCCGCGACGCATCTCGTTTGAGGAATTGGCCGGCATGGCCGACGAGGTGTTTATTGCCCTGCACGGCCGGCCCGGCGAGGACGGGGCCTTGCAGCAGGAACTGGAGAAATTCCACCTGCCTTACAACGGCTCGGGCGTGGCCAGCAGCAGCATCACCATCAACAAGTTCGAAACCAACAAGCGCCTGCGTGAAGCCGGCTTGCTGGTAGCTGAGCACCGCATGGCCAACAAGCTGGAGTGGCAGGCCGACGCCGAAAGCTTCTACCGCAGCCTGGAAACGCAGTTCCCCTACCCCTTCATCGCCAAGCCGGCCGACGACGGCTGCTCCTCGGCGGTGAAGAAAATCAAGAACCGCGCGGAGTTGGAAGCCTTCTGCCAGTTGATTTTCCGCACCGAGGAAGACCTGATACCTGGCCCGGCCGAAGTGCTGAACCTGGGCTTTAAGGAGGAATTTCCGCGCAAGGATGCTTTCCTGGTCGAAACGCTCATCAGCCGTGATGGGGCCGCGCACTTCCTCGAAATCACGGGCGGCCTGCTCACGTCTTATGATGAGGACGGCCTGCTTGATATCGAAGTTTTTGAGGCCAGCGAGGCCTTGGCCACCGGTGAAGTGTTGAGTCTGGAGGAGAAATTCCTGGCTGGCGAAGGCCAGAACATCACCCCCGCCCGCTACGACGTGGACCCCGTGGAGCGCCAGCGCATCTCCAACGAAGTGAAGAAAGTGCTGCGCCGTGTGGCCGAAGTGCTCGACATTCAGGGCTACGCCCGGATTGACGCCTTCGTGCGGGTGCGCCAGGAGGGCGAGGTGGAGGTGCTCATCATCGAAGTGAACTCGCTGCCGGGCATGACGCCGGCCACCTGCATCTTCCACCAGACGGCGCTGGCCGGCTATACGCCTTACCAGTTCATCGACCGGATTCTGGAGTTCGGCAAGGCGCGGGCTTCTAAAATGGTTAACGGTTAATGGTCAATGATTAATAAAGTCCGCCCAGACTTTTATAAACCATTCGCCATTAATCATTAACCACTAATCATTAACCATTAAAAAAATGGCTTTCCTTACCTCCAATACCCCGCTCGACGTTGTGAAGCACCTCGTGCTCATTGCCGTGGCGGGCCTGCTGCTTGTGCTGGGCTTTTTCTACGTGTACCTGCCCGTGAGCACACACCACGGCGAAACCATCACCGTGCCCAAGGTGACGGGCATGAACGTAGCCGACCTGGAGAAATACCTTGACGAGCGCAACCTGAACTACTTCGTGGACGACTCCAGCTACAGCCCCAACATTCGCCCCTTCACCGTGCTGGTGCAGGACCCCGCGCCGGGCGAAAAGGTGAAGGAAGGCCGCAAAATCTACCTGCAGGTGAGCATGAAAAACCCGCCGGTAATCAAAATGCCCAAGCTCACCGACGGCTCCTCGAAAAATGCTATGCTCATCCTGAAAAGCTACGACCTCGTGGTGGGCCAGATTCAGTTGGTGCCCGACCTGGCCTCCGGCGCGGTGCTGAAGCAGCTAGTGAACGGCAAGGAAATCGCGCCCGGTGCGCCCATTGCCAAGGGCACGAAAGTGGACCTCGTGGTGGGCGACGGCCAGGGCAACCAGACCTTCGCCGTGCCCAACCTCATCAACATGCCCGAGGACGAGGCCATTACTTTGCTCGTGGGCCAGGGCTTGCAAAAGGGCGAAGTATTTGAGCAGCCCGCCGAGGAAGGCCAGGTAGCCGGCACCGTGGTGCGCCAGCGCCCCGTGGCCGGTCCCGATGCCACCATTCGCATGGGCCAGCTGGTGGACATCTGGGTGGCGAAATAAACTGTTAATTTTCAGCGCAAAGCGGTGCTTTGCGTCGCCGCGCCCGTGCAAACTTTTCACCGGCCAGGCGGCGCGGGGCACCGCTTCGTCGTAATGCACTATTCCGGATGCTTCGGTCGTTAGGCCCTCAAAATCCTACTAACTTATGATGACACGATTCCACACGTTGTCCCGCCTGCTACTGCCGGCGCTGCTGCTGAGTGCCGGCCCGGCGGCGGCTCAGCTCTCCCCTTCCGAGCCCCTGCTGGCCGACCCGGGCCGGGCGGCATATGCGCCCACGGCTGCTAAGCGGGCCCAAATGCGCGGCACCACGGCCTTGGGCCTGCCTTTTTTCGACGACTTCACCACTCCGCTCAATGGCAACCCCAACCCGCTGAAGTGGCTGCCCACGGGCGGCCCGTATGTGAGCAACCGCCTGGCCATCCAGCCGCTCACCCGGGGCGCGGCCACCCTCGACGGCCTGCGCGCCAATGGCCAGAGCTACAGCGGCCAGGTGAACATCGTGTACGGCCCCCTCGACTCACTGGTATCGCAGCCCATCAACCTGGGTGGCCTCACCGTCAACGACAACGTGGCCCTCAGCTTTGCCTGGCAGGCCGGCAGTGTAGTGAGCGCCCCCGGGGCCAATGGCAGCACCACGCCCGTGCGCCTGGAGCTGTTTGTCAGAACCGATGGCAATGCCTGGGAGCAGGTCTGGATGTACAATGCCCAGCGCGTGCGCACCGGCTTTCGGCAGCAGGTGGTGCTGCTGAACCAAGCCAGATACCTGCACGGCAATTTCCAGTTCATGTTCATCGCCACCGGCAACAGCTCCGAAAACCGCGACAACTGGAGCGTGGACTACATCTTGCTGGACCGGGGCCGCACCGCCGGCCTGGCCGATACTACGTTTCTGGATTCGGGTGCCGGGGGCGGCCTCACCGGCGGCAACCCTTCGGGCGGCATGCGCAGTCCGCTGCGCCGCTTTACGTCGATGCCGGTCTGGCAATTCAACGCCGCCACGCCGCCCAGCAGCGAGCTGGCCACCAATCTGGGGGTGAATTACAGCAATCTGCGCAGTAGTCTGGCCCCGCTCAACGTGAACGTGCTGGGCACCGTGCAGCAACTGCCCGCCGGCCCGGTGGTAGGCACCTGGCTGCAACGGAGCCTGCCCTTGGGTACGCTGCCCCGCCTCACGCCCGTGACCGGCGCGGCCAGTTCCGTGGCCCTACCCGCCACCCCCGATGCCAAGCGCCTGCGCTATACCATGGCCCTGAACTCGCAGGAGCAAAATCCGCTCACGCTGCCCAACGATACCATTTTTCGGGACGTGGAACTGGCCAATTATTATGCGTATGACGACGGCAGCGCCGAGGGATTTACCAACCTGCTGCCCTACGCCAGTGGCCAGCAGTCGGCCTTCGCCTACCGCTTCGACCTAAACCAGCCCGACTACGTGCGCGGCCTGCGCCTATACCCGGTGTATCCCGGCTCCAGCGTGAACAACGGCTCCCGAACGCTGGATTTTGATGCCCGCCCCGTCACCATCAGCGTGTGGGACGATGCCAGCGGCCGCCCGGCCGCCACCGCCCGGGTTTCCAAAACGGCCACCATTCCGGCTTCCGCCGCCAACATTCCGACCGGCTCGCAGTACTATCAGATTGATTTCGACCAGCCGGTGCCGGTATCGGGCATTTTCTACGTGGGCTTTTCGCAGCCATCCACCTCGGCGGGCCGCATCCTGCCCTACGCCCTCGACTACAATAACAGCTTCCCGGCCCAGCACCTGCTGCGCCGTGACAATGCCGGCGTGTGGGACACCACCAATTTCGTATCCGGCCGCGGCGCCATCATGATGCGCCCCGTGATGACCAATAACGTGGCCACTGCCACCACCCCCAGCCGCGCCGCCGCTGCCTACAGCCTCTACCCCAACCCCGCCCCTACCGGGCACGGCCACGGCACCGTGAGCATCGCCGGGCCGGGCTTTGCGCGGGCTGCCCTGCTCGATGCGCTGGGCCGTGTGGTGTGGGAGCAGCCCGCCGCCCAGGCCGGCAACGCCACCCTGCCCCTGCCCGCGCTACCCGCCGGCCTCTACACCGTGCGCCTGACCCTGGCCGACGGCCGCACCATCGGGCGAAAGCTGGTGCTGGAATAACTGCCAATTATCAACCAACAAAAAAGCCGTCCGGAGTGTCCGGACGGCTTTTTTGTTGGGTCACGCAGCCTGAGTCGGCTGAATTACTTAGCTGGCATCAGCACGGTGTCAATTACGTGGGTCACGCCGTTGCTCGATACCACGTTCGGGATGGTCACGGTGGCCATGCCGCCTTTGGCATCTTTCAGCATCACGTTGTTGCCGGATTTCATCACCGTCAGTTGCTCGCCTTCCACGGTGGTCAGCACCTGCCCGTCTTTGAGGTCAGCGGCCATGAGGCGGCCGGGCACCACGTGGTAGGTGAGAATTTTGGTGAGCGTAGGCTTCATTTCGGGCGTCACCAGTGAATTCACGGTGCCGGCGGGCAGCTTATCAAAAGCAGCATTAGTGGGCGCAAATACGGTGAATGGTCCGGCGCTTTTCAGGGTTTCGACTAGGCCGGCAGCTTTCACGGAGGCTACCAGGGTGGTGTGGTCGGCGCTGCCGCCGGCATTGTCCACGATGTCCTTATCGGGAGTCATCATGGCTCCGCCCACCATCACGCCGCCAGTGTTGGTGGTAGTGGTAGTAGTGCTCATGCCATCGCTAGTCATGGCCATTTCGCCTTTGCGGGGCGTGGTTTTGGACTTCATCTTATCGCCGGCGTCCGACTTGCCTTTCACTTTCATCTTGCCATCGTCGGCCATTTTAGTCTTCGTCGTCATGCCATCGGCTTTCGTCTTGGTCTTTTCGTCGTCGCTTTTGGTCTTCATCTCCTGCGCGAAACAGGTGGCCGAGCAGGCGACGGTCAGGGCGAGGGCCGCGAAGAATGGTTTCGTGTTCATGGTGGTGGGATTTGGAGTGAGAGAAATAGTTGTTATTCAGTCTATACGGTAGCGCAACAGCGTTGGATTTCATCCTTTCGAACTCGTCCGCATCAACAATTAATATATAATATATGAAATAAATATTATTTGAAAAGCATTCTCCGCCTGATATTCATCGGTGCTTCAATTTCCTTAACCCTGTATGATGCAGGCCCAACAGTGGATAAAATAAAAAACCCCACTTCCAGCTTGGAAATGGGGTTTTTAGTGGCCACGTTAGGAATCTCACCCTCCGACTTGCCCCGACACCGTTATATCGAAAAATACCCTGTTACAGGCTGTCTAGGCATATTGACCTTTGACACTGTCGGGATAAGACAGATCTATACCGGTTCGAATCGTCTTTTTTGTCCCCCGTTTGTCCCCCGGCTGTCCCCAGTCGGGGGACAAATGTTTACCTTTGAAGCGGCACTTTTCCCCTCCCACATATGGCAACTGTCTCGTTTCTGCTTAAGGAACCCAACGCCGCTAAGGCGACTCCAATCTTCGCATTTCTGAGCTTCGATGGCCAGCGCACAAAGGTGTCCACTGGGCTGAGCATCCGACCCAAGCAATGGCTCAAAGCAGACCAGCGGGCTCAGGTGCGCGGCTACCCCGACAACGGCACCTTGAATGACGCGCTCGAACTCATCGAGGAGCAACTACTGGCCTGCTACGGCGAACACCGAGCACAAGGAGCGCTGCCCACTACGGAAGCGTTGCGGGCTGCTGTTGCTCCCGCGGCCCCTGCCCTCCCCGCAACTATTCCCGCCCCAACTCTAAGCTTCTGGCAGCACCTGGCCGACTGGGAAGGACAAAAGCGTGCGGCCGGGCTGCTCAACACGGCCCGCACCTACGCCACGGCAGCCCGCCACTTGCGCGAGTTCGCCCAAAGCACAGGGTATGCGGTCGACTTCGATACCATCACCCCCACCTTCGGCGACAAGTTCACCGCCTACCTCATCGGGCCCGCCCATTTAACGGACAACACCGTGGGCAAGGTGCTCTCCCGAGTGAAGCGCTTCATGCGGTGGAGTGCCGAGCGCGGCTTGCACACCACCACGCAGTACACGCACCTTCGTTGGGCCCTGCGTGAGCCCGACGTAATGACGCTCAGCGCGGCGGAGGTGGCCCATCTAGCAGAGCTGCCCTTGCCCGCCGGCGGGTACCTCGACAACGCCCGCGGGCTGTTTCTGCTGAGTTGCTACACCGGTCTGCGCTACTCGGATTTGGTCAGCATCCGCCCCGAGCACGTGCACGGCACCACCCTGCGACTGGTGATGCAGAAGACGCGCGACGTGGTCACGGTTCCCTTACGCGCCGAGGCGGCCGAACTCGTTAGCAAGGTGCTCAGCGGCGAGGTGCGGCCCATAGCAAATCCTGTGCTTAACCGTTATTTGAAAGAGTTGGGGCAGCGCGCCGAATTAGCTTCCCCCGTCGAGGTGGTTCGCTACCGGGCCGGCAAGCGCGAGAGCGAGACGCTTCCCAAGTGGCAGCGCTTGACCTGTCACACCGGCCGGCGCACTTTTGCCACGCTTGCCTTGGAGCAAGGCCTGCGTCCGGAACTGGTGATGAAGATCACCGGGCACAAGAGCTGGACCAGCTTCAAGCGCTACGTCAACATCACGGCTGACGTGGTGAGCCGGGAGTTCCACCGCGTGTACGGCGGGGGTGTTTAGGTAGATTCGTTAAGTAAGCAGATGAGGTCCTTCGAGTAGGTATGTGAAGCCCGGTGCCGTGTAGTAATGCCTGGCTGCCTAGATCACCAGGGATGTCACACCGCCCTCAGCACGTTCGTGGCTTTGTTGCGAGAGCCGTTCCTACAGGTCTAGCTGGTGCTGATGGTAACTGTATACTGCACTTGGAAATTGATTACGTGGAACGTGGACACCACAGTGCAGAATGCGAAAAAGCAGCTTGTACTGGCTATTTTTTGCCAATGGGACTGGCTGAATGTTAAGGCCCGCTACCAGAAACGAAACCTGAAATGGACCGGAAGGCATGATGACCAAACGTTAAATACGCGTATGGACTAAGGTCCCCGAATTTAAAAAAGTCCTCATACGCCTCATTTTGGCATATTACCCTTGTTCGTACTTGACCTCTACATGTCGGGTTCCGCAGTTTCGTGTCGTCTTCCCCACTTAAGGGAGGCGACACAAACACATGCCACAACAACAGATACTAATCTGCGGAGTGCCGTATGAGGAACTGCTCGATGCGTTCCGTAAGGTAGTCCAGGAAGAGGTTCGCAAAGCGCTGCCGGCCGCTCCTCAGTCAGAGGAAGACCAGCACCCTTACACTGTCCAAGAGACGGCAAAATTTTTGTCCGTAACAAGACAAACAGTGCATGAATACGTCCGGCAAGGCAGGCTCAGAGTCCACAAAATCGGCGCCCGCTCCTACTTCATGCGGGCCGAAGTTCTAGCCGCCTTGCAAGGCGAAAGCTATCTGCGCACTCCCAAAGCCACCCGGACTCATGGCCGCCGTTAATCTCACCTCCGCCATCGTCGAGGCGTTGGCCGGAAACGAACGAGCTTCCATGCCGGGAAATTACGCGGCTGCCACCGGTACCTACAAACCGAACCCGGCACCAGCTTCACGCCCCTCTTCGGCCGCGTCCGTGAATTACGTTCACCACACGCGGGCGGCGCACCGCAAGCTGCTCGCGGAGCCCGCTTGCCGCCCGCATCACATGAGCCTTTACATGGCGTTGTTCCACCAGTGGAATAACGAACGCTTTCCAAAGAGCCTACGAATTGAGCGCCCTCTCCTCATGCAGGAAGCCCGAATCGGTTCTAAAAATACTTATAGCGCCGCCCTGCGCGAGCTAGAAGCGTGGGGTCTAATTGGCTACTATCCCACACGAAACAGCAACGAAGGATCCCGCATTGCCATCGTTGAGCTAGGTGGTGAGGTTAGCCCAGAAGTGGACCATCCTACGGCTTCCCGTATGCCCACTTCTGGGCCATCCGGTGGCAAGCCGCATGGCCCAGAAGTGAGCCAACCGGTTGGCCCGAAAGTGGGCCATCTCTCTTCCTCGGTTAGCCCAGATGTGGGCCATCACTCCTTATTATATAAAACTAGTACTACTAAACCAGTGCAAGGAAACGGCACTGGCGGTGCTACGCAAAAAAAAAAGGAGGGGGTAGCAGGCCCAGAGCTTGTAAAGAATGCTAGTCGGCCATCAGGCGGTACTCATTCCTCTCGCATTCGCGACGCGGCGTCCGCTCAAGCATCTGGGGTGTCCTCGACTGCGGAAAAAGGTAAGGTGCCCGCGCCGGATGTCCCCTTTGACCGGTCGGAGGTCGCGGGATTGGCTGCTTTCTGCGCAGCCTTTGCCGGCACTGATTACGAACTCGCCGACCTGGCTTTCTACCACGAGTTAGTGGGAAGCTGGCGCGACAAAAAAACCGGCGAAGCCCCGCGCCGCAAAGACTGGGTGGCCACCGCCAAACGATTTATGCTCAATGATGCCCGTGACAACCGCCTCAAACTTGCCCCAAACGTCCAGCAACACAGCGGTGGACCTAGCCACTCCCCAAACTCATCTACTGGCTATCGCTCAAGCCGCTTCGACTAGGGAGCTCGCCCATTCCACCAGCCCTGAAATCCGCGAAATATTATTTGACCTCCAAATCGGTCTCACGAAGCAAAAGGCTCTCAGTGCCCCGAAAGTGCGCGAGCTTATCCGGAGCCACGATGAGAAAACGGTTATCAAACTGGTAGTTATGACACTACGGGCAGCCGTGGAATCCTTCCAAGTAAAGCAGGCACCGGACGCTTTGGCCCTCATGGAACTCGCGGCCGACTTGGTGGCAAAGTATCCTTGCGAAAGCCTGGAAGACTTCCAACTGGCGTTAAAAACCGCGCTCCTTAAGGGAATCCAAACCTATAATTCATTGGACTCCAGCAAGTTTCATAGGATTTTCAACGACTACTTTGAGGATAAGGCCAAGTTCCTTGAAAATCGCCACCGCGACCAAAAGGCAACTAGTTCCAGTCAAGACGCCGCTGTGGTAGCCTCCATTGCCGCACAGCCACAAATTGCCACTATGCTGCAACGACGCCTCGACCCCGGCCACCCCAATCACGAGAGCCTGCGTCTTAAACTCAGCATTACCAACGGCTGCGAAAAGCGTGGGTTGATAACGCAAGAGCAAGCTGTTGAACAACGGACGCAAGTTGAAAAAGCCAATTATCGCCACGCCACCCGCCGCCAAATACCCACCTAGTGAACCACATTCGCTATTATCGTTCCCGGTGCGGCAGTACCTACCGCATTCAGACATTCTCGTCTAATCGACAGCAACCCGGCAGTGTCTTACAGGCCCGCTGCAGCAAGTATGCTACTGCGTTCGGACCTGAATACTTGACACACTCAGCGGAAGTAGACCGCCTCGTTACCATTGGTTTTTTGTGGAGATGGTCGATAAAGCACTGTATGAGGGGTCAAGCTAAACCAACCTCATTGGCGCTTTACTTAAATTCGGGCCGAACAAGAAGGGGGCTTTACCAAGGATGGTAAAGCTCCCTTCTCATTGATACCCTAGCAAAATTCTTCCACTAGTCTGCCCTACGCAGCCGTTTCTAGCGAGTGAGGCTTGCGGTCGCGCTTGGCAACGCCTTGCTACTCTTTGGCAATTTTGGTCAGCGCCTCCTTCTCTATCATCTTTTCAGCCCGCACCAAATAACCACTCAGGAAATTGCACGTGCGCCCCACGCCGCTACTTGGCATTGGAAAGATTAGGATATGCCTCTACTGCTAATGCCCATCGAAATGGACGTTTGACGAGTAATTGCTTCCGTTCTACAAGTCAAGGCAGGTACCCTGTGCGTAGGCCACTTGCTGCCGTCGGGCCTTTTCACGCGCTTGCAGTACTTGGCTCAGTTGCGCCGTGAGCTGGCCCAGGGCCACGCCTGAAAGGTGCGCCACTTGCTCAAGATGGCCGGGAGTAAGCAGCGCTGGATTATTCTCCCGCCGTTGCAACTCCCGCATCGACCAGCCCAACTCCGCCGCTTGCTGCGGCCGCGTGAAATTGGATAGGGCCAATACCTCGGTCAGGAAGGGTGCTGGACCTAACAGCCCTTGCTCTGCTTCGTTGATGGAGCCGGCCGACGCCACTGGCATGACCGGCCCCTTCCAAGACGTTTTATTTTCAAGCAAATACTGCGCGTAAGGCTTCGGCACGCGCATGCCGTCCATCACATGCCACTCCACGCTTTGCCCGGGCCATTTGACCGCGCACCCATACGTTGCCCGGGGAAAGGCCATCCGGTGCTCGGAATCGGGACTGGGCAACGATTCAAAGTGCGCCCAGGCTTCTTCGGTCGTGGCGTAAGCTGCCACGAGGCAGCGCTGGTCGTCTCCGGGCTCCAGTTGTACCCATACCCCGTACTGCCAGCTCGGCTGGGCCAGGGCCAGCGTGCGGCCCAGCGAAACGAGTACTTGCTCCAACGCCAATCGATCCGTAGCGTACCAGCCGCGCCAGTCTCCCTCTTGGCCGATTTCCCATTCGTGCCGCTCCAGGCCTGCCAGGTCGCGCAGCCTCGCCACGAGAACCGGCTCCGTTCGCTCTACGTCCTCAGGCATCGCCAACTGGTAGTACGTGATGCCAGACCGCCAGCAGGTGTGGGGGGTAAATGGGACCTGCTGCTCCGTAACAGGCGACTCGGGTAGTTCATGCACTGCGAATCCATGCGGATTCTCTCCCCAGCGCAGGCATAGGGCGCCGTAGATGGGATGGGTAAATACTTTGCCCGGGTGCGCCGCACTCCATTCCATAATATCCGGTACGGTGAGACCAGCGGCTTGCACGGCTTGTGGATTCAGGAATGGTACTAACTCGGCTCGATAGTGGTTCTTATGCCCCGCCTCGCTGGCCTTGTAATAGCGGCGTTGGACCACAAAGCCCTGGTGGCGCAGCGCGTGGGCAATATACCAGATGGCTTGGGGGGTGGATACTTGGGCAATGGATGGTGGCAGCAAGTTCATTGCGGACATAGGTAAGGAATTTGACATTAAAATACTTATTCCTGCTCCGTTTGCTTGATATACGTCCCTTCAATACCCAAATTCCCCTTGTTGCTGATAATGCCCAGTCCGTCGATGGTGAAGCACATTTGGCTGGGCTGCCCGCCGACGTAGATGATACCGTTTTCCACCGAGTAATCCATGGCCATGTCCCCGTTCAGCGGCATGGTCAGGATGAATTTGGAATTGGTCAAGCGTAGCTTCTGCACCACGGCCGAGGCATTGTCTTTATCAGAGCGATAATAAGTGCCACTCAGGCGGTGTTTGGTGAGGGTTTCGCAGCTGGAAAGAAGAAAGAGGGCGAGGCAGGAAAGGGCGTAAAAATGTCTGGTCATAGCAAGGGAAAGGAAGAAAAATCCTCCTGGCAAATATACGTTCCCTCTACCCAATTATATCGGATGCGATAAGTTAATAATTCGTCCCTGGCCGGTCCTTCGGGGCTGTGAAAAACCCGGCTCTTATTCAGGCTTTCGGTGAGCACCTGCGCGCCTTGCGCAAGGCGCGCGGCCTCAGCCAGCAAGCCCTGGCCGATGAGGCAGAAATCAGCTGGCCCACCGTGCAGCGCATGGAAGCTGGCACGCAGGTGGCCAGCCTGGATGTGCTGGCTTCCCTAGCCCGGGCGCTGCAGTTGCCGCTACGGGAGTTGGTGGATGTTGTGGTTAAAGAGCAAGCATAGGGGGGTGAGTCAACTAGGCCTTTTCACCTAAACGAACCCATGACGTATATTTACGTCATACGCTTTTCCACTATTATGGCCCAGGCTAAAACTGCTGCTTTTTCTCCCGCACACCAAAGCCTCGCCCGGGTTGCCCAGGCGCTAGCGCACCCGGCGCGCCTGGCGATTCTCCAGCTGATGTCGGACCGAAAACGGCGCCTATCCGGAGAGATTTCAGAGGCCTTTCCCCCCTGCCCCGCACCACGGTATCTCAACACATAAGTGTCCTGCACAAGAGTGGGTTGCTGCGGGCCCAGGCCAAAGGATTGACCATCACCTACTGGCTTAATCAGGAAGTGGCGCAAACCGGGCTGCGGCAGCTCGCCTCCTTTGGCATTGCCATCATTACTTGTCCGTTCTGCTTAGTTGGGAACGGATGCGGGTGTGTTGATAAGGACTAGACAGAGGAATGCGTCTGATTGCGTTAGGTACGACTGGGAATATATTCCTGCTACTTGCCATTAGCTAAAAAAGGGGAGCCAGCGTGCAAGATTTCTTGCACACTGGCTCCCCTTTTTAACCAACACAAGGCACCGGTTTTACCGGATTTCGATGCGCTGTGTGGTTGTTTTGCCTAAGCTTGTAAGTTGGAGCAGGTAAAGGCCTGGATTGAGTCCATTGGTGGGAAGCGTTCCCAATAATAGCCCATTGCGTATGGCGAATTGCTGATTGGCTACTACTTTTCCATAAGGCGTAGTTAAAGTTGCCGTGGCACTCCCTTCGCCGAGGCCATCGGCGCTGAATTGAATCGCCTGACCTTGCCGGCCAGGATTGGGGTACACTTCAAGTGAAGGAGAGATTTTAGCTCCTGCGATTGGGCTACTGCCAGCTGTGCTCACAAAACGCAGGAAAAAGCGATGCTCATAAGTTGTGGCCTGCGCTTTGAATACGTACTGTGGCTGGCTGGTCAAATCCTGTAGGGTTCCGTTCTGGCGGTCTTCCAGAAAGACCTGACCCGACGAGAGTTGCAGTAGCTTGGCGGGTTGAAGCACGTACGACTGGCCGAGTTGTAGGGTGCGCATGCCAACCGGTACGGTCACGGTTCCCTGAAGAGTAGGAAGCCCATTGCGCATGCATTCTTCCCCTACTGGGTTTACGGTAAATAAGGTGGGCGTTAGCCCCGTATTATTTCCTGGCCGGACAGCGTCGTAGCGTGCATCGTGCCCAGCAGTGGCATCGGACCGAAATTCCACGCGGATTTCATCCTGCAGACTGCTGTCTTTCGCATTTCGCAGATTTAGGTAGATTCCAGTAACTGGGGAGGGCTGTGTCGTACGATAGAACGGAGTGGTATTAGTTGTCGGATAGCCGAAAGAACCTATCCGCTGGGTATCGTGGAATTGGTACGATGCAGTACCTACGTTATCGGTTTTTCGCACGAGAAAACCCTGCATCATGGGAAAGAACTGGTTCAGCGAATCGGTTCCCGTATCGTTCAGATAAAGTGCCTGATAGCTGCCGCTGTACATACTGGTGGTGTGGTATTTGTACACTACGCCGTCAAATCCCTGGTTGGTCGAGTTGTCCAGGTTATCCCCCATAACAGCGTTCATATCGATAAAGCCAGGATAAGGGTTTCCGACCAGATTGTAACCCGAGTTGTTTGGGTCGCCCCCCCGCCCATAAGCTGGGCTCAAAAAGTCGCCCGTGTGGGGAATGCCCGTTAAGCTGATGGTGTTAGGATTCCCGGTAGTTGCATTAGTAGCCTCAATCTGGACCGTATACCCACGCCCATCTTCCATGGTTTGGGCCTTGGAAGCCACTGAGAGCCAACCAAAACTAAATGGCGTGGGGTCGGTCGTGGTTGCCGGTACCAACGACTCATCGTAGTAGAAAACGGTTGGATAAGGCTTGAGCGCGTTGTTGGTGGGGTAGGCGTACGAGGAATTGCAGACCGCCGTAAAGTCGGTCCCGTTCTCGAACATGGCGAAGGTTGCGCCGCTGACCGGCGAAGCATAGTGGCGGTAACCGCTGTTGCGATTGTAGAGCGTGCTGATGTAACGCTGCGCCACGGCATTGTCGGTAACTATCCCGGAGCCATTATTATACAACATCCCCGTGGAATTTACGTCGGAGGTCAAGCGCAGCTTACCGTTGCTGATTACATCCGCCGATTGAATCGTTGCCAGGCGACGGACATCGACAAACCGAGCCAATGAGGCGGATAGGGTAAGGGTCGCGCCCACGGTATTGCTGAACGTAACGTTGCTAAGTCCGGTGGTGCCACTGCCGCTGAAGGTGATGGGCAATCCGTTGCTAAACGTAAGCTGTCCTGCATCGCTGCTGCTCACCGTTCCATTGTTGGTGAAGTTGAAATTGCCCGTGTTTTCGTAAGTGCCGTTGATGGCCAGTGTGCCCGTGTTGGTGATGGTAGTGGCGTTGCGTGCGGTCACAATCCGCAGCCCCGACGTACCGACGCCGCCAACGGCGAACGTGCCGGCGTTGACCGCGGCGCCGTAAATGGAGAGACGGCCGTTGACGGTGAGCGACGCCCCGGCATTAATGGTCAGGGCCTGACACATACCGGTTTTACCGGCTGGAAGCACCGGATAAACTTTGGGCGCGGTTACCAGGGGGATAACAACCGGGCGGGTTGCGGTGGGTGCTGAACCAACGGACCAATTGCTTCCCACAGTCCAGTCCTGGGTGGTGCCGAGCCATGTGCCTGTTTGGGCGTAACTGGTCCTGCCCACAAGCAGTAACACAAAAAAGACGACGGTAGTGATTCTCATAAAAGCAGTGGAAAAAATGAAGGTGTAAACTGGAAATCCCTCCAGTGGGTAGATTTACTCAAGAGTTAAAGGGATTATCTGAGGTGCCCGGGTCTTGGTGCGCACGCGCAGAAAATACACTCCCTTGGGCAGTTGGCTCACATCGTAAGTCTGCGTTGCACTAGCTGAAAAACGCCGTACTTCCCGTCCCAGCGCATCATGCAGGCTGAGTGTTTCCACGACCTGGTCTCCCTCAAATTGGATTCGGTCGTGCGCAGGGTTGGGGTAGACGGTCACGGAAGCCCCGCCTTTGCTTTGCGTCGTGGCGAGCACCACTCGTCGGGAGCCGAGCAGCACGGGCCAGTAGTCGTAGCCATCCTTGGCCGGCTGTTGATGGTCGCCACTGGCAGTGGGGGAATTGCTGAATCCCCCAAGGGCATAACCATACCCGGGGGTGGGCGTCAGGCAGGTCAACTCGTCGTGGCCGCTGCCCCCTTCGCGCTGGTCCCAGGAAACCTGCCCTTGGGCCGTCAGGCGCAGGAGCCAGTAATCGCTGCCGCCTCGACTGGCTTGGCTGACTTCTCCGCTGACGGGCGAATTGGTCGTTGCTCCCACGAGGTACCCCCCATCCGGGTCAATTTCCGTGGTCGCCGCTTGCTCGCCCCCGCTGCCGCCGTAGCGGTGCTGCCACTGCAGCTGACCGGTCGCGTTCACCTTCACAACCCAAATGTCGCGCCCGCCCCGGCTCGCCTCGGTAATGTCGCCCCCTACCCCCGACGCCGTCGTTCCGACCAGCAGGTAGCCTCCATCGGGCGTGGGGCGGGCGGCCGCCAGCCAGTCGTCGGCAGTCCCGCCGTAACGAGCCTGCCATTGCACCGCCCCAGCCGCGCTCAGCTTGAGTACCCAAAAATCGGCCCCGCCCCGGCCTGCACTGGTCACGTCCCCGCCCACGGGCGAGGTAGTAGAGCCGGCCAGCAGGTAGCCGCCGTCGGCCGTTTGGCGCACGGTGGCCAGGGAATCAAGCCCGCTGCCGCCGAAACGGTGGTCCCATTGCTTGACGCGCAGGCGCGAGAGCTTGACGAGCCAGAAATCGGCCCCGCCCCGGCTGGCCTCGCTTTTGTCAGCGCCTGCGCCGGAACGGGAGGTGCCGCCAAACACAAACCCCTGGTCGCTGGTCTGTCGGGCTTCGGCCAGCCAGTCATCGGCCAGCCCGCGCAGTTCCACGGCGTACTCCGCGCGACGGTAGCGGTCGAGTTTATAAGCCACAAAGTCGGCGTCCAGGGGTGAGTCGCCCCAGTCGGCGCTGCCGCTACGCTCCGTGCCCGCCAGCAACAGGCCCTGGTCGGCGGTGGCCACCAGCGAGCGCAGGCGGTGGTCACGGTAACTTACAAAAGAGGTGTCCCACCGCGCGGAACCCAGCGAGTCGCGCTCCAGGAGCCAAAACTGAAACAGCTGGTTGCCGTCCTGGGTAAAGCGGCGGTCGGCGCTGCTCCCGCCCTGGGTCTGGCCGGCCAGCCACAAGCCCCTGTCGGCAGCAGGGAGCACGGCCTGCAGGTAATCGTCGGCCGCGCCGCCCGTGGCCTGGTCCCATTGTCGCTGGCCGCTGGCATTGAGCTTGAGCAGCCACACATCCGTTGTGCCGCGGGCAGGGGAGCGTTTGGTGCCGGAAGCAGGGGAGTCGGACGCCCCCACTACCGCTACCCCTCCGTCCGCGGTCGTTGCCAGGTCACTGCTGGACTCGTAGCCCGTGCCCCCGTGGCTGAAGTTCCACTGGGGGACGCCCGCCGCGCTTAGCCCCACCACCCACACGTCCGAACTGCCCTGGCTGGGCTGGCTTTTGTCGCCATCCGCGCCACCGGTTGTATACCCCCCCACTACATACCCACCGCCGGTGAGCGCCGCCACTCCGGTGGTGTATTCGTCAGCCGCCGTGCCGAGCGCTCGGTCCCACTGCAGAACGCCGGCCGCCGATAGCTTTACAACCCAGTAGTCTTGCCCGCCGCGGTTGGACTGGGTGCGCGCGCCGCCGATGCCCGACCACGAATTACCGGCCACTACGTAGCCCCCGTCCGGGGCCACGCAACAGGCAGCCGCGATGTCCTGGTCGAGGCCACCGCACCGCTGGCTCCATTGCGTTGTTCCCTGAGCGTCCAGTTTCACTACCCAGAAATCGCCGTAGCCGGCGGCCAGAGGGGGTTGCGTTACGTCGCCGCTCACCGGGGAGCCCGTGTCGCCGACCAACAAGCTCCCCCCGTCGGGAGTAGGCACCCCGCTGGTTAAGGCATCGGCGTAGAGCCCCCCAAGCGTGCGGTCCCACAGCTTGTTGCCCTGGCCGTCGAGTTTAAGCACCCAAAAGTCCTGGTCCCCACGGCCGGGCTGGCTTTTGTCCCCACCGGCCGCAGTGGCTTCCGAGTAGCCGGCCAGCATGTAATTGCCGTCGGCGGCCTGCCAGACCGTTTGCAGCACGTCGACCGAATCCGTGCCGAAGCGCCGGTCCCATTGCTTGCGGCCCTGCGCATCAAGCTTAAGGACCCAGTAATCCGCCTGCCGATGCGGCAGCTGGCTCAAATCGCCGCCCTTACCCCAATACGCGCAGGCCCCCACGAGGTAGCCGCCATCGCTGGTGGGCCAGACGCTGCGGCCATACTCGGCCCGGTCGCTGCCGTAGCGCCGGTCCCATTGCTTTGCTCCGGCCGCATTGTATTTCACTACCCACACGTCCAGGTCACCGCGTAATGAATCAGTGACATCACCCCCGCGGCCCGCATCGACGGTGCCGGTAACGACGTAGCCTCCATCCGGCGTTTGGCGCACCCCGTACCCTAAGCTGGTTCCACCTCCACCTAGGGCGCGCTCCCAGCGGATGGGCTGAGCCATGATCGTAATGGAACTCAGTAGTAAGGCTATTAAAAGTGGGTAGATTTTTTTCATTAGAACAAGCAGTAACACTTTTTAAAAGGAGTTTACTCGTTTCATGCTACTGCAAATTGGGAAGGGGTCGTGTCAGCTATTGAATGGTTGAATACCCAAACTAGTACAGGTGTTTGTGTTAGCCCGCAGAAAAGGAAATCATTGGATAATAAAGCACAAGTTGTTTGCGTAGCTGGATTCGCACCGTAGTGCTCAAGTATTTAAAGATTAATTGATTTGACGCTGCATTTATTTGGTCATTGCCCTGGTTTCTGCCTAGATGCACGGACGCAGGGGCAACCTATTTTTAACAATACACGAGGTAATTCTTGGTTTGCTGGCAAGGATTTAGTGGCAACCCTTTACTTAGAGCCCGGCAGATGATTTCGGTCGTAATACTGGTTTAATTCTGCTAGCACGTCATTGGTTACATCCCGCGCGTCGGCTGCGTAAACAATGTTCCCACTATCGTTAGCACCCAAAATGAAATCATAGTGCTTCGCCTTGCCGTAGGTTTTCAAAAACATGTTCACTTCCTTCAGCAGCGCCAAGTCGGAGAGCTGGCTCTGCCTCTGAATTTTTTGTTGCAATTCGCTTCGGTACTGGTCCACTTGCGCCTGCTGCCCTGGGGATGGTGAACGAAGAACGGATACTACTGCGGTGAGGGAGTCCAAGCTGCGTTGCCAGGTGGTTGCTAAATGAGCGATTTTCTGTCGTTGAGCAGAAGTGCCATGATACTCCTGCATCAAACGGGTTGAATTAATAAAGCCAATTGAGGGAGCTTGTGAAGTACAGGCGGGGCTCAGTAGTCCTAGAATACTAAAGCCGAAAGCATATTTAAGCATCTTAATGGAACAATGAAGTCTTGTCTGCCTGGATTGGGCGGTGATTGTAACAGTGTAGCTGCGATCACGCAGCGGCTGCTTAAATAGGAATTGCTCAGATAAAAGCGGTAGTTGGCAATGGCTCGTTGACAATCCGTAATCGCCCGACAACCAGAGAATACCCATAACCATTAGCGGCCCGAAAGGCCCGGCGTAATCGCCGTTTCCCAAGTGGCAAAGGCGGCTAACCAAGTGGGGAGAGGAATTTTCGTTGCGTCGACAGTTAACAAGCTTTTATGGCCTCCCCCGCTGTGCTCAGGGGCAGGTAGGCGACAGCTCCGTTGTGGCGACCACCTGTTCTTGGTTGTATGTTGGGCTGGCCGTGTTAACATCCCGGAGCCGGTGTGCTAGGTACCCAGTGCGCTGGCCTGCGGCATTTGTAGCACACTCAGTGCCCACATCCAGCCAGTTTGGGGTACGCATCTCGGCGTAATTATAGGACGACTCTTTGAGCAGCCGTTCTGCTGGCGCTGAGGAGTTGCCAGGGGTAAGCACCTCCTTGTACACTTTCACGACCCGGCCTGCCGCGTCGTATTCGTAGCGCGTGTAGAGGTTGTCGTTGTTGAGGGTGAAGGTGGGCTGGCGCGTGGCAACATCGTAGACGCTGGCATTCAGAGGCGCATCCAAAGGATGAAAACGAAAGTCATCAACATACACGTCCGCAGAACCAGCGTTGCGGCACCCGACTGTTAATTGCTGGCCCGTAGTACTGGCGGGTAAATCCACATAGAGATTTAGCAGGTACCATCCCCCGGCCCGCCGGGTCGTGGGGTCGGTGCTGCTGACTTCTTTCACCGTCGCACCGTTGAGGGCCACATACAAGCGCGCGTTGCCTTGCGTATCGCTGGTGTGCACCCACACGCTGGCGCGGTAGGTACGGTCGGTACTCAGGTCATTGGCGTTCCCTACCAACGCCTTATAGGTAAATCCTAAAGGGGCCGTTGAGGTCAGCAGGGAACTGTATAACCCCGTGTGATGCTGTAGCGGGCTTTGACGTCCTCCGTCCCGCACTTCACCCCCAAAATGGGACGTGCCGGTCCCTACCGATTGAACATCCTCCGCTCCCGAATACGCAATTTCGGTGTAGCGGGCGTTCTGCGCGGCGGCCAGTACCTGGCTCTTGTCATAGCCGACTTTCAGAGACGCGTATTGCCCGTTCAGGTCTTTTGATTCAAGCGGCCTCGAATAGTGGTCATACAGCGTAACCTCTCCTACGTTGAGCCAGTTTGCAGCCTGGGCAGTTTGTGCCCAGTTGTAATCCACAAAATTGGCATAGGTTCCATCTGCATGGAGCTGAGGCGATTGCCAAGCGTAGGTGCGGTGCTGGCGCCAGATGGGCACGTTTGCTCCAGGGTCGGACAGGTAGCGGTCGCTGGCCGCATCGTATTGCCGGTAGGTAGTCCACGCGTTGTTCCACGTTTGAATGCCTGCCCCCAGCACGGATGGAGTAGCGGTCCCGTTTTCCTTGAAGCTATAAGTGGCCGCCATCTGGGTCAGCATGTGTCGATTTCCCACGCCCTCCGTTTTTGGGCCCATGCCGGCGTAAATGGTATAGGCGGGGACTGTTTTTGTGCGGTAACGGTCCCCAATGGAATTGGTCAACGAAGACTCCAGGACGGCTCCGGTGTAAAAATCGTACACCTGGTTCGTCGTGGTCGCCGCAATGTTGTTGGTCGTTGTAGTGGTTCCCAAGAGCGTGGTTGGCAGGTACTGCTTGGTTGTCCAATTGACGTTGTATAAGGCCCCGGTGGACTTTGTGTTATCGACGTCGAGAAATTCAGAGGTTAGCGCACTCTCCGAGTAGGTGCCTTGGCTGGCGATGCCGTCCGCATTGGGCAGCGCAGTGGCGTAGTTAAAGACGGTGCTGAACTCCAGTGTGCCGCGCCGGTTGAATTTGCGGATGCTTTTGGCTTGTCCCAGTAACCCGATATCAACGGAAACCAGGTTGCTTAGCTGACGAAGTAGAATGTCGCCGCTATCGTTCAAATAGGGGTAGTAGTTGGTTCGGGTGTCAACTATCGTTTTGGTCGGCGTTACCATCGAGGAGTTGGCGGTGTAGAACGCGTACTCTTCCCGCTGGTCAATATCGGTGGGAGTAGTAAAGTTGCCCCGCAATACGGTGGTTTGGCCGTACATAACCGGCGTGGCCGGGTAGTCAAACAGGATATAAATATCGGAGTTGTCCGGCACATTATAGTTTCCCTGCTTTATGTATTCGGGCTCTTTGGAAATCACCCCGGTGCTGTTACCACCGGCCGTTCTACTATTGGTATATTGGTATTTTATTGTGTAAGCATGGGCGCTTTCATCCCGCGTGGTGAGGGAAGCCACCCGGATGTCGCCCCCGTTTTGGTTCATTGGTACAGTAATCGAGGCGGTGCACCCTCCATAGCCGGCATCCCCGCCCGAATAATGATAGAATCGATTATCCGGTGGTACCCCATCGGGGCAGGAATTGGGTGCTGGTGGAGGCGAATCAAGCTGAATAGAGTTACGGGTTATACTGACAATGGTGTAATCGCTGTAAAACGACACCGGGCATTCGGATATAGAAGTGTTTGGCCGGTCATTTGGATTGCCATTTTCGTCAACCGGGGTCTCCGTGACTTGATAGTTCTCCCAGGACCGTCCCTTGACATGAATCACCTGGCCTACATGATAAATAGTCGTCAAATCCAGGGAATTGTCGCCCATCAACAGGCCATTTGGCCCCCCCGTGCCCTGGTCGGTAAGCCCGTACGAGCCGTTGTAGTACTCCGACACGCTGGCGTATTGGTCGCGCTCGTACGCGATGTCGGTAACCGCCCCGAGTGGGTTGGTGATTTTGGTGAGTGACCACGCCGCGCCGTCCTGGGAAGCAACCGCAAAGCTGGTCGACGGCCGGTGAGAGGTTGCCGTGCCCGTGCTCGCGTACATGCCAAACCCGTCCCATTTGTCCGGGGCATAGGCCGGGTTGTTGCCGTAGTCAAAGCGGAAATCCGGAATCAGCTTAACGCTGTTGGGACCGTACGTGGCAATGCTTTCAAGCGTGAGCTTGCCCTTGCGGTTCAGGGCCGTATACGTTGCCCCCAGTGCGGGCGGCAGAGTCGCGCTGCTAAATGAATTCGGGGTGCCCGGGCAGAGGCGATAGCTGTAGTTAAAAACAACCCGTTTAAGCGCTTTCTGATTTAATGTGGAGCGGATGGCCGCGACCGCAGTCAGGTCATTTTGGTCGAAAACGTTTGCGAAGGAATCGTTGCCACCCAAGGTCGCATTCTGCGTGTCGGCGTTGTTGTTTGTGTTTTCACTGAACCCCGTGGTGGTTTTGATTTCCTGCAATTCTTTGTTGCTTAAAACGACGATTTCATCAAGCCGCAAGGAGGAAGAGGGCGTGCGCTCGTCGATGCCCAGGTTAGAGGCGCTTATTGATGCCGAGCTGGAGGTTGCCCCCAGCGTGTAGTGGCCGTGCCCATCCTGGCGGACACTTTTGATGAACACGGCCGTGTGCGTACGGGTCCGAATGGTGTTGAGGTAGTACGTTTCCTTGGCGCCTTCCTGATAAGTAGCCGAGTTCTGAGAAGCCGGTCCGTGCTCCGTGCCCACGTACGGCTGGCGCCACTTGAACTGGTTGGAAAATTTGCCGTAGGAAAACGCCACCCACGTGCCCAAGTCCTGGTCGTCGACGACCCCCAACGTTCCTTGGTCCACGTAGTCAGGACTGGTAATAGCGGTAAGCAGCCACGCCGTAGCATAGTTAAACCCCTCGTTACCAGAAGCTCCTGTGCGATTGACGGCCACCCCTTTATTGGAGCCGGCCGTTTCTTCCGTATGGCTAAATTGCCGGAAATGGTATACTGGGAGCGAGTAGTGATAAGTCGTACCGTCCTCAGCTGTCACGGCAAACGCGCCGATACCGTTCTCAGGCCTGATTTTTCGAAAAAAGTTATTCGACGTAATTGACTGCGTCTGGTAAATAGGCTCGTGAACTATCTGATGGTCCACCCGGGTGTTATGGTAGCCGACAATCACTTCCCGCGTTTTTGTATCCCTTACTGGCGGACCAAACTCAGCAATTGGATATGTTACCGGGGTGTTGTCGTAGGCATCGGCAATTTCTTTATTGGTGAACCAATCTACTTGCTTGCCCTGTACTAAATGGCGGTCTGTGAGTCCCTTCCGATTAGGTTCCGTGCGAACCGCAGCCGCATTTTGCGTGGCATCATAGATTTTGGGGTCGGTAATAACGAGCTCTGAATTTCCCCAGTGGGTACCGTCAATGCCAGCCGGCGTTGCAGCAGGGTTTGCATTATTGGTGTAGGTATAGGTATTAGAAGCCGTATTATCGTAGCGGAACGGAACCTTGTAGTGTTCCCAGGGTACGAGGCTGTATTTATCGTGATGCTCCAGCATCTGCCGGGGGTAAGCCAAGCTCCCAACGTCTAAGCGTTGCGGTCGGATGGAGCCGGAAACCCCGGCCCCCATTACCGTGAAGTCGTCGTGCGCAATGCTGATGGGGTCTTGCGTACTGTTTTTGTAATCCAGCCCGGGCGCGGTGAACTGGTGCATGTCAGCCGCCGTCTCCGTTACAAAATTGCCTTGGTTGACAAAATTGCGTCTATAATTAAATTTGTAGCCCTTGCGCGAACGGCCGCTTTGGTAATTGGCAACCCCGTCGTACACATTGGGGCCGTAGTTGTTGGCGTTAGCAAAATCGCCAAAATTCGGGTCAATTTGGGCGCTCATCTGGTCGAAGTTAAGCGAACCAAACATCGCCTCCTTGGTCGTGTCGTTGACAAAAACCCAGTAGTTGGTTCGGAACCACGTGTGCTCCTTCACCACGGTGGGCCGGTTAAATCCTCCGCCCGAGGGGCTTTGTTTGCCGAAGGCGGCAATGCCAACCCCCGTGGCCAGGGCAGTGCCCGCCTGGAGCGCTACGCTGGCGCCCACGGAAAGCGGCGCCCCGATACCTGCGGTGGCCAGTGTAGCCATCGTGGAAATGAACGCCGTCGGATTGATAATACCTGCCCCTTCACTCCGGCTAGCCCCGACCCCAATAACGTCGCCTTCCTGCAGTTTTCCTCCGCTCCAGGAGGCGTTGACAAAGCCTAACAAGCTGGCTGACCCCGAGTGCCCCGTTTCAGAATCCCAGCCCAGATTAAGAATACCGGGCACGCCGCCGTACCAGCCGCGGTGGCCGGGGTCGGAATAAGAGTTGGTGGCCAGTTCGCCGTTGGCATCGTCCGGGTAGCCGTTGACGTTGCGCACAATAGCTCCGGGATTCATGCCCCAGCCCAGGCCCACCCAGGAGGCTTCTTGTTCCGGGCGAATGCCGGCACGGTAGGTGAGGGGCAGTGAGAACGTCGTTTCCGGCCCTGGCACCTCCAGCACGGGCACATTGTAGGTGAGGTCACCAGTGCTCAAGTTAACCATGTCGGCCGAGGCCGGAGACTCATAGCTGGTGAACTCCGCTTGCCCAGGCCCCATCAAGGCGTAGCTTAGGCTAGGGGCAGCAAGAGAACCAGTTATTTCCAGCAAAAAAAAGCTGGCGACAGCGCGGCGTAAGGTAGCGTTACGAAGCATACAGGCGAGACAACAAAAGGTGAAAGGTGAAAGGACTATTTGGTAACGGGGCGCGGCCCCTGCGGGCCTGTTTCATATCTTGATCGGTGAAGAAAAAGCGGCGCGTACCTGTTTCGAACTTATCTCCCCGAAAAGTGATGTGGCATCCGTCACGTAATTGGCTACTGGGCACGGGGAATACAAGTAATACTGAACTGTGACCAGTGTTCCCATACTGGCGGGGATAGCTGGCGGCAATAGCCGCGACGGAATCGGTCCGCCCGGGGATACATAGATAGACGTCTCCGGCAATATCATAGTTGAGGTACTGAAGCGCACGAGCGTAGAGTGAGCTGTTAGTTATGAATTGATTTTCGATTTCCTGGTTGTTTTTCGACAGTAAAAGCACACAAGATGCTTGGCTATTAGGCATACTGCTTGAATGCCATACACAAGTGATTTCAGTTTTAGGTACTGTTTGAAAATTAAATGGCCACATCATCAGGAACAGAGCTACCATTTTGAGTGACAACATCGTGCTGTAGGTCATTTATTCTCTGTTTCACAAAGATTTATTTCATCTATATAGTAATAGCATTGCCCGTTTGCATTGTTTTTTAATTTGTATTTGCTGGTTGAATATTCGTATTGTTCATAGTTAAATACGCTTCGGTCTAAGCCTATTGAAAAGTATTTCCAGACTTTATCAGGCGTAAAAGTCATTGCAACCTGTATCCAACCGTTTGACGAATTCTTTTTGTCCTCAATTGGTAAGGTCAATACTTGAATGGCTATACCGCTACTCATTCTCTCAAATGGCTTAGCGAATGGTTGTTCACTAAATGTGACGGTAACGTATTTGCTGAAAAATGTAGAAGAATCGGCCAAAGCCACCCAGAAGCTCAATTTATAGGTTTTCCTCGGAGAAATTGGCATAGCGAGTTGCGCCCAGATAGACTCGCTGACCTCGTAACTTTGCTTTTTAGACAAATTACTCTGCGTCGTGTATAAAACGATGCCTGCGTAGCAATTTCCGCTAATCGGGGATTTCGAACCCGCATAATTATTAGGAACGTTCAGGCCATTTTCCTGATTGTTTGTGCATGAGCTGAATATATCCGGTGTGAATCCGCCATTGTGCCAGTTGCGAGCCAAATCGATATCACCAACGTATTTTGGACAATTATACAATGACTCAAAACTGCCGTTTGCTATTAAGGGCTGGCATATAGCGAGGCTAATATTCGTGGCTAAAAAGGCCAGTATTATCAGAGTCTTTTCCATGAGTTGTTTATTTGCCCGTACGGCATCTTACGAACTTTAATTAACACTCTAATATTTCTAGCTGTACCGAGCGCTGCTGTATTATCATTTGCTGAATTTTGCGCAGAGTTGGTATTGCCAGAAGTATTCATTTGCAAAGCTGTTCCATTTAAATTGACGGGGCTAAATGCATTGAAACCTTTTCCATTGCTAGGAAAAAATTTTGGCAAAAAACTTATGCCACTTGTATGGTCAATAAGCGTTCCTCCTCTATACAAATCTAGAGAGACATTAATTTTGCCAAGGGTATTCGAGAAAGAACCTTCTTTCATATATTTTGAAGCCGGTATTGCAACTTGAAGGCCAGTATTCAAAATGCCTCCTGAAGAAAATTGCTGAAAAAAATCTTTTTGCAATACTCCTGTAAATGTTGATTGGGTTCCTCTTTTAAATAACCCTTGCGCATCGGAGCTAAACTTCGTTCCTTCTCCGAAAACAGAGTTTCTGAAATTATCCCATTTAGTTGCAGTATGCCATGTTCCGTCATCTCCTATACCTCCCAGAACACCGCCTGCTACAAGTCCAATAGCTGCTCCAATGGCAGCGCCTTTTAAGAAGCTCCCAGGTTTGTTGCCTTCGGCAATTGTACCACCTACTAGTCCACCTATAATAGACCCAGTTACTGCTCCTGCTAAACTGGGGACCCATCCTCCGTCCGGGTCTAGGCCAGATACAGGATTGTTACCCATTCCTACATAGGGCGAATCGAACTGTCCTTCCGGGTCGGGTGCAGCCCATCGCCCAATGCGCGAATCATACATCCGCAACTCAAAATCGTCCCAGCCCGTTTCCTCGTCCTTCTCAGCGAATTGCCCCTGGTAGCCGTGCCGATAATTTTTGCTGCCAACCACGTAATTGAGCCCTGCCATTGGTGCGCCATACGCATAAGTATGTTGCTCCTGCACGATGGTGTTGGCCGTGTGGTCCACCTGAATGTCGTCGAAGTAGACGTCTGGTCCCACCTGTCCATCCGTTTCTACGCGCAGTTCCACGCTGCCGCCCTGCTGCAGGCGCAGGCCTACCTGCAACTGCTGCCAAGTGCCGGCATTGCCTGGTGCGGCGCTCTGGTAGTCCTCAAGCATGACCGTTCCGTTTTGGTCGCGCACGATGTAATGGAGTTGGGCATTGCCATACCCCCCGGTTGTGCGCTGCTGGGTTTCGGGTGCACGGAACATCTTACCGCCCCCCACTATCAGGCCCGCCCCCACGCTTAGCCGCGTGAGGGAGGAGAAGCCGGTCGCCTGATTGCTTTCCGTGCTCATGGAAGGCATCCGAAAAGCAAAGGAGTTTAGCGGGGCTGTTAATCCAACCAGCGGAATAATGCGCGTGACTGGGTTGTCCGGCTTTGCCGTACGCGCCGCTACGGCGGCCGTTAGCCAAGCATATGCCGTGAAAGTAACCGTGTCGCCACGTTCGACGGTAAGCGTCTTGCTTGGGCCCGTGCTTAACCCGGCGGTCAAGCCCAGCCGGGCCACCGATGCGCTACTGCCATGGCCTGGCGCAGTAAAACGGGTAGTGGCTACGTTGCTGAAGTCCTGCTCTTCCTGGTTAGCGTTCCCTGGCTCCATGGTAGCCAGGGCAGTCGTAGTAGTGGGCTTGTGGTATATAACACGAGCATTGCCCAACTGGTCGTTTAACTCGTAGCGGTAGTCGAGGCTGCCGTCGTCGAGGCGGGTGAGCATCCCCAACCGGCTGGCACCGTACAGGGGCACCTCGCTGCGTTGCAATGCGCCGCCGGCTACGGCAGCCTCCTGTACATAGGTGCTCAGCACGTGACCGGCAGCATCGTATACCGAATACGTTGTGCGTTTGAGCAGGAACGTGGCCGGGTCGTAGCTGGCCTTGCTAGCCCGGAGTCCCCGGTCGTCGTAGGTAAACAGGGCCAGCGGCCGCTGGTGGGCCAGGTCGTTATAAATTCCCGTTACCTTGCCCGCTACGCTGTAGCTGAGGTAGCGCTGGCCGTGCTCGTCACGCTGGCGGGTCATCTGCCCGTTGGCGTCATAGTCGTAGTCGAGCACCGCCGCCCCAGCCGGGTTGTTCACCGCCGCTAGTTTGTTGGTGCCGGCCGTGTATTGATAGGTAAAGTCATCCGTGGTCGCACCGGCGCCATCGTATCGGCGCAGGGTATTCAGGTTGCCGTTTAGGTCATAGTCCAGGTTCCCCTCTTCGTTGGCGTGCGGTATCGGCACCACGAAGGTGCCCGGGGCAGTGGGCGTGCTGCCGGGCAGCAACTGCCCGAAACCGGCTTGCTTTAATTGCCCTTTTGCATCATAGACATACACGTGCTGGCGCGTCATCGGATTAGCGGCCGTGAACCACGCTGCCGACCGTACGGTACCGTCATAGCGCGGGGCCGGAGCGGCAGCAATAGTGGGCGTGGCCACCGATGCTTGGCCACTGCGGTAGTCGCCGCTAAAGTAGTCAAGCGTCAGCCCAAACAAATCTTTCGCAAAACCATTGCCCCCCGGACTGTCGCCAGTAAGGCTGCGGTTGGCTCCGTTAATACTTTTCAGCCACCCCTGCACCGTATACGTGTAGTCGGTACCTTGCAGGTTGTCAGCCGTTTCTATGCGTTTTAGCGGGCCATGCAGGTAATAAAAGTAGCGCGCCTGCAGCAACAGCGTCGCGCCGTCGGTGCTGGTGGACACGGTTTCTAACCGCTGGTTCGCGTCGTAGGTGTAGTGGTGGTAAAAGGCATCGGGTTGCCCTTGCTGGTAGGATACCTTTGTTACGTTACCAGCGGCATCGTACGCATAGTCCACCGTTTTTACCCCTACCACGGGGGCCTGCTGCACCAGCCAGACCAACTGGCCCAGGTCGTTGTAGCTGTACCAGGTCGTGGCAGTGCCGTTGCTGGTTTTAGCCACCGCTCCCAGCACAAAGTCTTGTTGCCGGCTGCCGAGGGCTGCGTCGGGTTGTGCCACGTCGTACCAAACCTGGCTCCGCTGGGCGCAGCGGGATAAATCCAAGCCTCCGGTAGGAGTTCGGTCTTCCAGCAAAGCGGGTTCGAGCGTACTGTTGGCTGCGGGTGTTCCCGTGAGCATATTCTCAAACACCACGCCTTGGCCTACGCCCGCGGCCTGGGTGTATTCGCCTGATTCCACCATTCGGCCCAGGCGGTCGTAGTTGGAATAGGAAAAGCGCGGCGTTGTTCCCCCGCTGCCCTGGGCTTGCAGCGCGCTTTGCGAGAAGCGGATGCGACCGTCGCGGGTGTATACATACTGGGTTGTGCCATCGTCCGGCGACGTCGTGCTAAGGACTCGGCCCGAGGTATCAAAAATATTGCGCGTAACGAAGTTGGGCACGGCATCAACGCCGGTGTCAAGCCCGGCCGGCAACAGTTCGGCCATGCCCTTGGGAGCAATGCTGGACACAGCGCGGCCAGCATCGTCGTAGAAAACGTAGCTGAAATTGCCGTAATGGACCTGATAGGAGAAGCTGATGAGGCCCTGCGTAACCTGCAAACGGTAAAAGCCCGGCATCAGGTTCAGCTGCTGGGTTCCGGTGTAGGCCGTTTCGACTACCGGATTTTGTGACAAATCGATAACCACGAACTGGCTTGCTCCTGCGTTGCTGTTGTCGGTGACCGTCACGGCGGAGGACGTGGCCGAAGCGGGCAGGTGGATATCCTGATAGAGCGGATTCCCCGCAGCGTTGCCCGGGTCGAAGTCCAGCACACCCGTTAAAGTGCTGGCTGGGTACTGGTCCCCGCTCAGGCAACTGGCCAATGGTTGGCCCTCGCGGTTAGTGAAAGCAATGGATTCAATGCCATTGGTGCTGATGCTCACGGACTTGATGCCCTGTGCCCGCAGGCTAGGCGTGGCGCTGCCCGGCACGAAGCGGGCCCGCAGCCGGCTATAGTGGTCCATTTCGTTAAGCAGCGGGAACTCGCGGCTTCGTAATTCATGGCCCGACCCTAGCCGCAGCTCGTCGCCCGGACCAGCCGCCCGGCGCATACCGCCCAGCGGCCCGGGCATGGGCTCGGCAATACTAAAGGGGGTGTGCGTAGCAGCCGTGGCCGGCTCCCAGGTGTTGTTGCTGCTGTAGTAGTAGCCCAAGGTGCCGGGGGAAGTTTCATCCAGTGGGTCCGGGAAGTTGCCGTTGCCAGTTGGCTTCTCAAAGTTTGCCGCCGTATAGTCGCGCCTCACGGCGATGCCAAAAATCCTCGTCGTGGCCGTTACAAAGTCCGTCTTGTACTTGAATTCCTGGTTGTTCGTTGGAGCTGGCAGGGTGGCGAGTACTGCCACACCGCCAGTATTGTTTATTGTTTGCGTCGCGAAAACGTGATGCTCGGCCAAGTTTTTCGCTTGACTCTGCGTGGGACGGCCCATGGCGTCCGAAAACTGTTTGCTCTCGCTGGTGACGGTACCCGCCAGGTCATAAGTGCGCGAAAAAGTCCAGTTACGGTTCAAATCATCGCTGGGGTCGGAAGGAGGCAGTTGTTTGGATACCGTAACCCGCTGGGGCTGCGAATACAGCGTCATACCCGTAATCCAATCATTAACGACGACGCAACGGTACAATCCGGCATCGAGCGCTGTGGCACTGGATACTTGCAAGGTGGCCGTTGTCGCAGCAGGCAGATTCTGCCAGGCACCAACTCCCGGCTTGCGCTGCCATTGGTAGTGCGACTGGAGGCCTCCAATCGCGCTGGGCAAGCTAAATGGTTGACCAACCGTCGCAGCAACCGCTTGCTCAGCAATAGGCAATACTTGGCCGCTATACTGAAAATCCGGGAAGTTATACTGGTCCACGCCGGTAAATTCAGGTTCCAGCGTCCCAAATTCTAATTGATTATTCGCGACTTCTAACGCAAGAGCTGTATTGCCACTAAAGTCAGGGATGGAACTGAATTCGTTGGTGTTCAACAACAAGTATTGCAAATTGGCCAGTTGGTTTAGGCCCGCCGGCACGTCCCCGGTGAAGTGATTATTATTCAGTTGCACGTAGGACAAATCAGCCCACTGCCCCATAGTCGTTGGCAACACCCCCGTAAACTGATTGTTCGATAACACCAACTCCACAACATTGGCCCACTGACTCACGCCGGGAGGCAGGTCACCATTGAATTGGTTGTTGTCCAGGTAAACGTACCGAAGCGCCGTGAGCTGCCCCATGCTAGTGGGCAGCCCCCCCGACAGTTGATTAGATGCCGCGTCCAAGTAATACAGGTTGGTCAGTTGGCCCAGTTGGGCAGGCAACGATGTATTGAAATGGTTATACGATATCCTAAGCAGTTGCAAATTCACCAGTTGCGTCAATTCAACTGGTAGTGTCCCGCCGAACTGGTTGCTGGAACAATCCAGATACGTAAGGCCACTCCACTGCCCAATGACGGCGGGCAACGTCCCGGTCAAGCGGTTATCGGAAACATCGAGGTACTGCAGATTGACTAATTGCCCCAACGCGGTTGGCAATCCCCCAGTAAATTGATTCCCCTTTACGTCCAGCGTTTGCAGAGCCAGCAGTTGGCCTAGCTCCGTGGGCAGCCCCCGGCTGAACTGGTTATACGAAAGCACCAGAAACTGCAGGGAGGTAATCTGCCCGATAGCACCCGGCAACCCCCCGCTGAGTTGATTGTCCGATAAGTTTAAGGACTGTAACTGATTGAGTTGACCCAGGGCTACTGGAACCCCCCCGGTCAGCTGATTGCCGGATAAGTCGAGGGACTGCAGCGCGGTGAGCTGCCCTAAAGCAGTTGATACCGGGCCGATGAGTTGATTTTGGCTCAGCGCTAACCCTGTAACGTCGCCATTGGTTACCGTCACCCCCGTCCAGGTTGCAACGTCAGCGAGCGTAGTGCCCTGCAGCCAATTGGAATTATCCAGCCATCCGGACCCATTGGTGTCCGTGTAGAACTGGCGAAGGGCCTGCAACTCAATCCCGTCGGGGACTTGATTGGCAGCAACGGCTAACGGAAAGCCAAAAATGGCGGCGCACGCGCACGCAAAGCGGAACCAGTAACGGTGCATCATAGGTAGAATCTGACTGATAGCAACGGCAATAAGCCGTCACGTACTGAATTAGCCGCAACGTGCGGTACCCGAACCAGTTAGTTTCTGACCTGGATTCACCCTACCGGTCAGGTATGCGAGGAAAGTGTGGAGTGCGGAGGAAAGTAGCGGAAAGGTATAATGCTTTTTTGAAAAGTCAAGATATGACAGATAAGATAATTTGATTACATTCAGCTAACAAGGTCATTTTTTGAACAGGATGGGTGCCTCGTAACAAGCAACTTTCGCGAGCCCCGACACGACTCACTGCGATACGATGCCTTATCCCTCCCCTACCCCAACACCGCGCCGATGGTGTCCAAGTGCAGCGACGGCAACTCCTGAGGGTCCTGGTAGAGGGCAATTAATTCTTCGGTCGGCACCTGCGCTAAATGCTCAATCCAGTTGCCGGGCTTAGTCCACGCCGCCACTTAGGTGCTGCTCAGGTAGCCACTGATGGTGGCATCCCCGAACTGTTCATAGAGCAAGGCTGATACTCACCGGTTGCTGGAACCCCTACTTGGCTTGGGCAAAGCAGGGGTTCCATAGTCCGTCCCGTTCCAAGCGGGTATTCCTCTTCGCTACTCCAGCATCAAGCGCTTCGTAAGGGCCTGCCCGCGCTCCACCCAATGCAGGGTGTACACGCCCGGGGCTAGGGCACCAGTTTTTAAGACGTATGATGCTCCTCCGATAGTGACGTGGCGCACCACCTGGCCGAGTGCATCCAGCAGGATTAATTCGGTGGGGGCGGCGGCATTGCCTAGTTCAATAGTAACCTGCCCCCGCGCGGGGTTGGGGTAGAGGGCGAATTCGGAATTGGGAGATGAAAGACGCGTGGGCAGCACCCCGCCCCCTAGCCGGGCCAGCAGGCCCGTCTGGCTATTCACCCCTGGCAACGCGTAGCTGCCGAAGGTGGCGGGCACACCCACCTGCCCCACCACATATACCCCAGCCGCGTTGCGTCCCACCGCGTAGCCCCGCTCGTCGAAAGCCCCGCCGCCCGCTACGGCCCAATTGATGTTGGGGGCCGTTCCCGCGTCGGTGTACTGGGCCACGAACAGTTCGCTGCTACTCGTCGCGTAAACGCCGTTTAAAGGCATATTGCCAAACGTTACCTGGTTGACGTTGGTGCTGGAATTGGAAAAGCGCCCGGTGATGAAGAGGCGGGGGCCTTCCACCGCTAGGCCATAGCCTTGGTCGTCGCCCGAGCCCCCGGCTGCCGTGACCCAATTTAAATTAGGTGCCGTGCCCAGGTCCGTGTACTTGGCTAGGAAGATGTCTTGATAAAAGCCGTTGGTGTACATCCCGTTTAGGGGGGTGCCACTAAAATCGACCTGGTTCCCGTTAGTCGTGGAATTACTAAACGCGCCGGTCAGGTAGATGCTCGTCCCGTTCACGGCCAGGCTATTGCCTTGGTCGACGAAAGTACCTCCACCGACCGTGCCCCAGTTGAATTGGGCGGAGGTATTTACATCGGTGTACTTGACTAAGAGCATATCCGGGTATAAATCGCTGCTACTGCCCCCGTTCAAGGATTGTCCCCCAAATCGGGCCTGGTTGGCATTTGTGCGCGAATTGGTGAGCGAGCCTGTGATATACAGGCTAGTTCCGCTTACCGCCAGGCTGGTGCCGGCATCATCGCGGGTCCCGCCCCCGGTCACCGCCCAGTTGAAGATAGGTGAGTTGTTTATGTCTGTATACTTGGCTAGAAATAAGTCCTGACTAGTAGTGGTGCTGGCCCCGTTCACGGTCGTGCCGCTAAACTGCACCCGGTTGGCGTTCGCCATGTTGTTGCTCAAGGCGCCGGTGAGGTAGATGCTGCTCCCGCTCAGGGCAATACCCGCGGCGTAATCCCCCTGGGTCCCGCCCGCGGCCACGGCCCAGTTGAATTGGGCAGAGGTGTTGGCGTCGGTATACTTGGCCAGGAAGATGTCGCCGTACACGTAGTCGGTGCTGGCCCCGGGCAGGGCCAGGCCGCCAAACTGGGCGCCGGTTGTGTTGCTAAGCGAATTGTTAAACGAACCCGTGACGTATACCGCCGTGCCACTCACGGCAATAGCGGCGCCCCGGTCAAAGTCCCAGCCACCCCCTGCCACCGCCCAGGCCCAGGTATGGGTACCCGGCACGTATTTGGCCACGAAGACGTCGGTGCCGCCCGCGCTGGTCAGCGTGGTAGCGCCAAACGTTGCTTCCCGGCTAAAGGAGCCCGTCACGAACACGTCGCCGGCCGCGTTGAGGGCCAGCGCTCTTATTATGGCGCTCCCGCTGCCATTCAACTGGCCGACGGCTTCGGCCAGCTGCCACGTCGGGGCCTGCGCCTGGGCTAGCGCTGGGATTAGGAGTAGAAGAGGGATTATTGTTTTTAGCCAGCGGGGGGTGGTAAGGGCTTTACTTGGTAGGGAATGGGGTAAAGGGTGTTGCATGTAGTTTAGTATATCACGGACGGGGTGGGCATTGGCCGTAGTAAAGTTAATTGTTGGGCTAGGCGGTGAAATGGTAGAGCAGAGTCGCCCGGTCTGGGGGCAAAGGGCATCCTTTGGGCTTAAACTCTTAAATCCTGCCTTAACGGGCACCGGCCTAAATCCCTTCTCATTCCACCACCACGCGGCGCATAAGCGGTCCGGCATCGGAATCGACGCGCAGCAGGTAAGTCCCGGCGGGCAAGCCCGCGGTGGAAAAAGTGGCTTCCCGCGGGGGATGCTCTTGGCTTCTTACCACCCTGCCGACCGGGTCGAGCAGCTGCGCCCGCCGCGCGGAGGAGCTAAGTGTTAAGTGAAGCACATCGCGTACCGGCACGGGCCATACCTGCAGATTTAAAGATTGTGTAGCCTGGCTTTTATCCCCAAGCACATTGCCCCCTAGCAGGCGGGCAACGCAGCGACGAACCTGGCCCCCGACCTGCAGGAATGAACCGCCGAGCAGCAGGGCCCCGTTGGGCTGCACCCGGATGACTTGTAAGCTGGTGGTGTAACCCGTGATGTACGAGCGCACGGCCGGGCCCAGCGTTCGGTCCAGCGTCGGGTCCAGGCTGCCGTCGGGCTGCAGGCGGGCCAGCTGCTCGTAGGCGTTTGGCCCGCTGCCGGTTTCAAACAAGCCGCCCGCCAGCAGGCGCTCGTTGGGCTGAATCGTCAGGCAGGTGATGGACCCGCGCAGGGCGTTGCCCACCACCGGGCTGGGGTCGGGCTGGCCGTTGGGCAGCAGGCGCTGCAGCGGCGCCACCGACGTGCTGCCGTACCCGTACACCAGCAGGCGGCCGTCGGGGTAGCGGGCCAGGCCCGAGGTGAAGGAAAAGCCGCTCGGCGGCAACACCGGGGCGAAGGACGGGTCCAGCGCGCCCGAGGGCAGCAGCTGGGCCACGGTGGCCGCGCCGCTTGGCGTGGGCGTGGTGCCCACCACCACGATGGCGCCGTTGGGCTGCACGAGCACGGCCCCGGGCGCGCCCGAGGTAACGGGCTGGAAAGCGGGGTCCAGGCCGCCCGTGACGGGCTCGAAGCGGGAAAAGCTGCGGAACCGGTTGCCCGTCAAGGCAACATTGCCCGCCGCCAGCACCTGTCCGTCGGGCTGCAGGGCCAGGCGCTGAATGATGCTGTAGGCATACGGGGTCGTTTGCATTGGCGGGGCATACGCCGCGTCGGGCTGGCCCGTGGGTAAAAAACGGGCCAACGCCTGCCGGGGCAGGCCTCCGGCCACGCCGAAGCCCCCGCCGACCACCACCTTGCCGTCGGCCTGCAGCGCTAGGCTGGTGGCGTACTCGCCGGGCCCGCCCGTGAGCGTGCTGCTGGCGGTAAATTGCTGGTCCAACGCCCCGTTGGCCTCCAGCCGGGCCAGGTTGCGGGCCGGCTGATTATTGATTTCACAAAACGAGCCAGCGATGAGCAGGCGCCCATCCGGTTGCAACTCCAGGGCCAGGACCGAACCCGTCTGCCGCAAGGCAGGGTTAAACGCGGATACATAAGCCCCCGTGCTCGACAACACGGCCACGCCGGTGGGCAGGTCCGTGGACGCGGAAAAATGCCGGGGCACGCCGGCCACCAGCACCTGGCCCGACGAAAGCAGTTGCAGGCTGTACGGACTCAGGTTCAGGTCCCCAAAATCGGCCACGGCAAAGCTCGCGTCCCGTGCCCCCGTGGACAAGAGCCGCGCCACGTAGCTGAACCCCTGGCCCGAGATCCCAGTAGCGACCAGCACCCGCCCGTCCGGCTGCACCTCCACGTTCGGGTAGGCCGTAGCCAGGGGCGTGGCCTCGGGCTGGGGCAGGAAGGTAGGGTCCGCCGCGCCGCTGGCCGTGAAGCGAATAAAGTCGTGCGTGCCCATCAAAGGCGTACGCGGCGAGGCCACCAGCACGGCATTGTCCGGTTGCACGGCCAGGGTGAAGAGGCGGGCGGCGGCGGGGAGCGCCGGGGCAAAGGAGGGGTCGAGTGCGCCCGTTGTGAGGAGCCGGGCCAGTTGAGGTCGGGCCACGCCCTGCACCGTGGTAAACGTGCCGGCCACCAATATTCGTCCGCTGTTGTCCAGGGCCAGCAAGTCCACCACGCCGCCGGCCAGCCCTGCGGCCTGGAACGAGGCGTCGGGGGTGCCGTCCGCGTTTAACCGCCGCAGGTTTCCGCCCTGGAGCAAAAACCCGCCGACGAGCACTTTCCCGTCGGCCTGCACCAGCAAGGCGGCCGAGTACTCGTTGCCCGTCAGGACAAGGGGGGTGAAGCCGCTGTCTTGGGTGCCGTCCGCGTTTAGGCGCAACACCCGGCGCTGGGCCGGGTCGAATACGTCCAGCACGAGCTTGTCGCCGGGGGCGGCGGCGAAACGCACCACGTTCCAGGTCTGGGCTTGGATGTTATTGTTGAACACCGTGTCTGGCACACCGGTCGGTTTATAGCGCACCAGCTGGCGTACGGGCCGGCCCTCGGCCCGCTCGATGGTTCCCCAGCAGACTCGGGCGCCGCTGACTAGCTCCAGGGCCCGGTTGAGCTGCGCGGGGGCGTAGACTTCCACGGGCTGGAAGGCCGGGTCGAGCCGGGTTTGCGCGTGGATGGGTAGGGAGAGAAGTAAGAGGAATAAGAGGTAGCGGTGGGGCATATTGGGCGTGTGTAATTTGTTCATTACGTGCTAATTATATTAGACAATTAGCTCGGATTAGTTGATTGTGTGTTTTACGTTTGTCCCGTATTCCAAACGGGAGTAACACCCACCTCGGGGCAAAAAAAGAGGGGCCGGCCGTTGGCGCGGCCGACCCCTCCCGAACTGAGGAAAATTTCTCAATCCTATACGTAGTACAAATGTACACCACCTTACCCTCTGGGCAAGCGGCCGTTGGCGCGGCAGCTTCTCCCGTCGCGGGCCTGCGCGCTGCGCTCACGGCCCTCACCTTTGGCAACGCCTTGCTCAGCGAAGAAGAGCAGCTGCGGGCGAACCATTCCATTCATGAATGCGAGGACGTTTTTCGTTTGACGCGTTGGTTCGTCAATACGCGTAGGGAGCTTGCGCGGCGGGCGAGAGCAAGGGAAATGGGGGCGGATTCTGACCGCATGATGGCAGTGGAAACACAAGCCCCCTCCCCTATTTGCTACGCGACTTGTGAGCAAAAGACCCTCCTGCTTCGTCTGTTGCAGCAGCCCCATGTGACGCGGGCGCAGCAGACGCGGGTGCTGGTGGGGCTGAACCGGCTGACTAGTGAAAAGGCAGCCGTTTTATTGCAGCAGTTGGCCTTGCCGCCCTGGCTGGATGACCAGCCGGCTTGTTTACTGGATTTGCGGGTGGCGGAAGTTTTTAGTCCGGCGATGTCTCTCACCTACGCGGACCTGGTTCGCGGTTAAGCGGGAGGAACTGGTGATGTACAAGAAGCAACTGAAGCGGGTGAAGTGTGCCCGGCGGGCAGTAAAGCGGCAGCAAGGTTTGCTGGCGGAAATGGAGCTGGAGGGGATGGTCGGCATTTCCTTCCACACCCTGACGCGGAGCGTGACGATTGGGGTTGGTAAAGAGGTTTGCTCCCAGGCGGTGGATGTGTGTAGGGAAGCACTGCGTGAGCGGCTACTGCAGTTGAAGAGAGAAATGGAGCGGCTTGACTTGGACTGGCGGGAGAGCCGGGAGATTCGGGTTAGGGATAAGGCGTTGGTGCAGGTGGCGAAGCGGAAGCAGGCTAAGGGAGATGCGCCTATACCCTACCCTAATGCAGGGTCCGATAACCCATCTCCTCAATGAGCCGGGCGGCTTGGATTGCGCAGCAGCGCGGGCGGAAGGCCGTGCTGTATGTGGTGCGCGTGTACACGGCGGGTGAAGCCTTTTATAAAGTGGGGATTACCTATCAATTGTCCCACCGGTTTTCCAAGCTGAAGACCGTGTACAGATGGCGGTCAATCGCCCGTTTTAGTAGCTACAACGCCGGCTATATCTGGGATTTGGAACAACGTATCCATCGTGGATTCATAGCCATTTCGTACACTCCCGCCGCTCCTTTTTCAGGCTATACAGAGTGTTACTCAGCTGTTGAGCCCATCCTGGCAGCCCTGCCTGCTGGCACCTTTTTTCTCAAACCGGGAATAGACATTTAATCACCGTGGGGCAACCAAAAAAAACGGCGACTCAATTCATCGCCAAGGCACTAACCGTCCATGGCGGGAGGTATGACTACGCCCAGGTCGTTTATATGGGTAGTCAAGTGAAGGTTGAGATTGGTTGCCGGGAACATGGCCCTTTTAGGCAAGAACCATCCAACCATTTATCCGGAAAAGGCTGTCCTCGATGCGCCATTGCTTTACGGAGGGCGGGGACGACCCACACCAACGAACAGTTCATTGCCAAAGCACGCGCAGAGCATGGGGAGCGCTACGATTATGCCCGCGTCATTTACCGCGGCAACCGAATCCCCGTTCTCATTGGCTGTGCCGAACACGGGCTATTTTCCCAGCGCCCCTTCGAGCATTTGCTTGGAAGTGGTTGTCAAGTTTGCGCTGAGCGGCGTAGACAGCAGGCTCGGAAAATGACCACCACGGGCTTCATCGCCAAGGCCAAGGCTGTTCACGGCGACCGCTATGATTACCGCCAGGTTGCGTATGCTGGGTGCTTGCAAAAGGTCCGCATTATCTGCTCAACCCATGGCTTATTCGAACAGGCGGCTCACAGCCACTTGCAAGGTATTGGATGTCGCCAGTGCGCACATGCACAAGCCCGTATTGCGAGAAAAGATACTACCGAAAGCTTCGTTCAGAAATCACGAACCGTGCACGGGAACTGCTACGACTACTCCCTGGTGGCCTATAAGGCCACGAACCTCAAGGTTACCATCATTTGCCCCGCCCACGGCGTCTTTGACCAAAGGCCCGTTATTCACCTGCAAGGCAGTGGGTGCCCACAATGCGGATTGGAGCTCATTGACGCACAGCGCCGGCGCAGTTGGGTGGAACTAGCTGAAGGCCGAGAGGCTATCTTATACCTGCTTAAGGTTTTTGATAGCGCAGAAGTGTTTTACAAAATTGGCATCACTTTTCACTCGGTACATGCGCGCTACAATTGCAAGCGAAGCCTAGGACGTTATTCTTACGAGTTGATTGCTTCCTACAAGAGTACCAACGTGGCGGCCATTTATGATTGGGAGCAGAGCATTTTAGAGACGTTTACCCACTTGCGCTATCTGCCGAAAGGGCGCTTTTGTGGAGAAACAGAATGCTTCACTGATGAGAAAGAAATTTTAGCCTGCTTTCCCCTGTGAAGCAAGTGTTCAATTGTATAAATGCTCGTTTACAAGATGTAAAATGAGATTGTTTCGCTCTTTATTGAAGACTATAGTGCTAGGTGGCTTCTTCAATAGGGAAGCGTACACATCTAACACAGGAAAGCCCCATACTGGATAGTATGGGGCTTTTTGCTTACTAGAGCTTTAATCTAAGGTATCGGATCAAACCTCATTGCAGGAGGATATGTGCCAAGTTTTGTAACCGTATCCTTACCTTTTTTGAAATTTTCATCTGTTACGTTCGGAGTATTTTGTCGAAGCTTTTCAAAGTCCCGCTCAAGGATTGGTAATTGAGACATGACATAATCAGCAGTTACAACATGATTCACCAACAATTGCTCAATTCTATGCCGTAATTCTTCATAGCTGGAAGAACTGTATCTGTGTTTCTCGGCTGCTTCTGAGGGCTTGGTATTGGTCTGTATTCCCGTGATTCTAGCTACCAACATAGATCCAACTACTGAAATACCGGTACTCACAGTTTTCCATTCGCTATTGTCCGCAATTGACAGGCCAACTATCCCTGCAACTACAGCCGATATTATTGTGGCAGTGTTTCCCCAAAAGCCGTTTCGACTTTCGTTATCCTTTGATTCATACCTGTGAGCATATTCAAGCGTGTGGACTTTTCTAGCCCAGTCCATAACCAGAAGCTTTTGTTGGTTCGTAGGAGATATGTTAGTCATTGTCGTATTTTATTAATTCATTGAGACTTCCAATGAGTTGATATGTCTCTTTATCTGTGAAGGGATGTCTTATTCTTTCTTCCCTTTCAATATTTGCAGGGCCTACGACTCCTCCACTTTTGATGATGCCTTTCTGTGCATCAAAAAGAAATAAAGTAGACAAGAGACTGTCTTCTTGAGGAAATTCTACATAAGAAGAATGAAATACTCCGCAATCAATTTCGTAAGATTGTCCCTCTTGGCAGGTGTGAACAATTTGATTTCCAAGGTCTGCAAAGATTCCATTGTTCTTGATAAAAGACTTGTTCTCATCTAATCTGGCTGATGTTGATGTCTCCCATTTAAGATCAAAAAAACAGTAATCTGTTTCATGGTCGGCTACACTGACTTTGTAGGAGTAGTCTGTGATGTGCCCTTTCAAAATCCAGCTTGTTGCATGGAATCTATGTGAGTGGATGGATGATTGTACATGATTCCCTTCCAAATCCTTGAACATGGACTTATGCCAAAAATGGAGCCGTAATATTGAAGAAATGTCACTTCCCTTTCCTTTAAAGTAAAAGGGTATAGACAAAAAACCTTGAGACCCTAAAGACGCAATGAGTGGCAACTCACTGTCTTCATTAATTGCACTATAAAGCATGGGCCAAATGCTTCTCAGGTCAGTCGCTGAAGTATCCTCGCTTCTAGATAAGCGGAGTAAAATGCCTGCAAGTATCGCTCTCTTTGCAAGCGAGATGGCTGCTTTGCTTTCAGTTTGCTCAACTATATTAAGTATTTCCCTGCCTGATATCAGATCATCTTTTGTAGAAAAAACAAGATTTAAAATTTCAAGCAATTTCAAATCGATAAGATCACTATTTGGTACTTGGGAAAAAGCACCTTCTAAAAGCTCTGCAAATTCAATACGATTGATCTTAAATGTTTCAAGCTCCGCGACAAGGTCAAGTCTGGTAGAAGTGGGCAAATGGCTTTCCATCGAAATGTAGGTTTGGTAGAATGTCGAGTAAGCTACGCACAGTAAGACTTATATGCTTCCACTTGATTAATCCTGCGAAGTGCATGATAGCGCCGAATCCCCACAATCCAACTAGAAGTAGAATTCAGTCCCCCACGGAAGATCATCAAGCCAATCTTCGAAACTGAGGTGGTCTAATTAAGCCATACAGAACTGGGACGTTGTTTTGAGTTGGGTTTCGAATTGATTGGGAGCAAGATAGCCGAGCGCAGAATGCCGCCGTTCGGCGTTGTGATAGGCGATGTGGTGGCTGATTTCGAGCTTGGCCTCGGCCAGTCCGGGGAAGCGACCGCCGTCAAGCAGTTCGGCCTTGAAGCGGCTCCAAAACGATTCGGCGTGGGCGTTGTCATAGCAGTTGCCGCGCCGGCTCATTCTTTGCAGCGCGCCGTGGTGGGCGACCAAGTCTTTGAAGCGGGTGGCCGTGTACTGGCTGCCTTGGTCGGAGTGGATGACCAGCCCAGATGGGGGCCGGCGCACTACTAGGGCGCGGCGCAGCGCCTCGCTGAACAAGTCTTCGGGCATGGTGTCGCGCACGTCCCAGCCGACAATCTTGCGGGAACAGCGGTCGAGCCAGACGGCCAGGTACAGCCAGCCGCCGCCCTGGCGGGTCAGGTAGGTGATGTCGCCCACCCAGACCCGGTTGGGGGCGGTGGGGGCCGGCTGGCCGAGCAGGCGGTTAGGCGCGGCGCGCACGGCCGGGTCGGAATCGGTGGTGCGGGGCACAAACGAACGGGGTTGCTGGGCTCGCAGGCCGTGCGCTTTCAGCACGCGACGGATGCGCCAACGGCCCACGGCGTGGCCCTGGGCCTGCACTTCGGCTCGCAGTCGCCGCGTGCCGTAGCGCTGAATGTGACAGGTAAACGCCTCGCGCACGGCCAATTGCCACGCTGGCTCGACCGCCAGCACCTGCCGACGGTGCTGCCACGCGTAGGCGGCCGGGGCCACGCGCAGCACGGGGCAGAGCTGGCGCATGGGCACGTGGGCAGCTTGCTAGGCAATGTGCTGGTAGGTACTCACCGAGTCGGCTGGCCGAAGATGACCAAGGCTTTTTTAAAATATTGAGCTCCTGCTCGGCCCGTTTCACACGGGCCCGCAGGGGGCGCACCTCCGGGTCGCGGGCCACTTCCTCGCTGCCCACCTCGGCCACGAGCTGCGCCTACTGCCAGCGGTAGAGCAGCTCGGGGCTGATGCTCAACTGCCGCGCCGCCGCCTGCGTGCTGCGGCTCTCGCCGGCCAGGCGCAGGGCCTCTGCCTTGAAGGCCTCCTCGAATTTGCGCCGTTTGCCGGGCGACGCCCTGTTGGTTTTGGTTGCCATAACCGAAGAAATATACGTCCTTCTTCTGTCCGCTATGACTAGACCACATCATTATTAGAACCTGTATTTTTGGAAATACAAAGCCCCGCACCGGATAGGATGCGGGGCTTTTCTTGCTATGCCGGTCTAATCAAAAGTTGTATTTAAGCCTACGCAGCTCAAAAGCATTTTTACCCCCTTCCATAGTCTGAGTGATAGCGTCACGAACGGTAGGAAGGTCTATAGCACCTATTTCGCTGACTACACCTCCTGCTAGGTTTGCGACCAATTCTGCGTCCCCATTTACGACTAAGTTGGCATTGTGAGTAGCGAATATCAACTGCTTCTGTGACTTTGCAGCATGAATAGCTGAGACTATATCACCTATGATGCGATTATCCAAATCCTCCTCTGGTTGGTCTAATAGAAGGGGACCACCTGGCTGTCGCATCAACACATTTAGGAGAATGGTTGCCTTCTCCCCTTGTGAGGCTTGGCTAAAATCAACCTCGCCCCCCTTCTGTTTTTGCATCAATTTTACCCTTGGACGAGCAACTGCTGTAAGTGTCCGGCCAACGCGCTCAACGTTGAGTATATCACAAAACCTTGTTAGTCCGCCTTCATCAATTGCGACATCAAGTAATGGCAGGGCAGGACGCTGCTCTGTTTCATGAAGGCCAGTTATTTTCCATCGCAATACAGATATCAATTCATCCAAAAGTTTCCACCAGACTACGACAGTATCAGCAGTTTTCAACTTATCTACTAAGGTTTCCAAACGATTGCCACGCACTCCACTGCCGACAAACAGCGCTGTTATAGCACTAGACAGTTCGGAAATGTCATCTATTGGCAATAATTCAGCGCGAGCCATTCCACTTGTTAATTCTGATAGCTTCTCTGCACTTTCCTTAGTTAAACGCCTCAATTGCTTTTGAAGACTCGCGTAACTAGCGCCTCCTCTTTTGATGTCTAATTGAAAAGACTGAAGCGCTTCCATTCTTTCAGTAAGGTCATCGCGTTTAGCTTGTTCTTGAGCTTCTTGCTGTTCCAACTGAGTAAGCCTTTGCAAATCTGCCGTGTACTTCTCAGCCTGACTCAATGCAATAGAGTACTCAATATTGTGCTCCTGTTCCTCAGCTTTCCACACTTCCTCAAAAACCTCTAGTTGTTGCTCAAAAACCTCATTAGCAATAATTATATCCCTATAGGCTTCGGAAATAACAGCTAGCTCTTCCCTAAATGCACTCACAGCTTGCTGCGCAGCATCAGCAACGGGAATTGAATCCGCGGCCAGGTTTTTTTCCGCGCTGCTTAAATGGGCTTCAAATGCTTGAAGCAGATTACCTTCCGACTCCGTGTAATCGTTTCTTAGACGTTTGAACCACCGATTTGTCTGTGCTACAATTTGATGACGGTCAAGAATAGCCTGTGTTTCAGCGGCTAAGCCTCCGAGGCCTTGCTTAATACTATCTATTCCAGCTTTAGTAGTACTGATTTGAGCGTCAATCTTACGGCGTTGACTCTCTAGCCGCCAGTACTCAACCGCCTGCCCCAACAGCTTTCTTAATTCACCATCGGTATCTTCTATTGCTTTATCCACCTCAGCAAAAGCTACCTGATTTGGTGCTGTCACCAAATCAAACAGCCGCTTTTCTGCCTTATCATCGCCAAGATGAGACAACTCCCCTTGGCTATATGCTTGAATTGGGAAAATAGTTTTGGCGTCATCTAAGCTGATGAATCGCTCATCTCCACCTACAAGCATAATAATCCTTTCAGGATTGGCATGTGCACGCTTAAGGCTGATAGTAACTCCATCTTGCACTACCACTACCTCAATTACACTCGAATTATTCAACGTTGCCTTCAGCAATGCATGTCTACGGTCATAAGTTGGGTCCCATTCTGAACCGTGCCCTTCCAAAGCAGATATACCCAAGGCATATCGTATATACTCTAATAACGTGGATTTTCCTGAACCTCGACCACCGATTATGGATGAATATTGGGGACTGAAGTGAACCGTTTCTTCTAAAGTGAGATACGCAGCATTTTGAACATTAACTGATTCAATATATAGTGTTGGCGTAGTAGTAGCTGTATAAGATATGCGTGAATCCGCAGCAAGCATAGCTTGGCGCAATGATTCAGCAGTTGGCGCAGCTAATTTTAACCAAGTAGGAAAAGACCCAAGATTACTAAAGTCAGCAATGCGAGAATCGGATGTACTGATAATTCCCCTTGCTCCACCCCAATCAATAGTTTCACCAGATAAACGCCGTTGAGCTTTTGAACTAAGGTCTTCCGGATACTTCTTATCTAGATAAACGCCGACATACGGCATTTCAGCAAAGCGTTTGTGAAACCCATCCCGAATAATATGCTTGTGCCCCTCGGCTGTGACATTAGGCATAATAATAAATCTACCAGCAAGCTCGATATCCTCATCTAGAAGCCCCTGCAACTCTTCTAGATTATGGTTCATAACATCGACTCTGATGCCTACTTGACTACTCTCATTAACATCTGACTGTAATCCCAATCTGCTTCTAACTTTTTCAAATAAGGATTTTGGTATATCATGGTCAAATATGATGAGTGCTTGGGCAGAATCCCGGCAGGTCAATTCCATTCCTGGCATAAACCAAAAATCCGCATTGTTGCGCTTCTTGGCTTCTTCAAGCACATACCAACAATACACTCCTTCGTGATGGTCTGTTAAAGCAGCTACTTGAATTCCCCTGGCAATACAGGCGTCCACAAAATCACTGGCCCACTTGACACGCCTTGCTACTATCTCTGGCTCTGTGAGTTCTGTTATGCTGTCATCAGGTCTCTTTCCTTTCCAATTATCATCTCTAGGTGAATGAATTTGTAGGTCAGTTTTTCTATAGGTTGCTCCTTTATGGCTCATGGTAGAATTAGTGAGTGGACACATTCACCCTCAAACATAAGCATATCTAGACAAGATTGAACAACAACCTCGTACCACCTACCCAACCCTCCTATCTTTAGGTCACCCACCCCTCCACCACGTGACCCACGCCCTCCGCGCCCTCGCGCTCTGCTTCGCCACCAGCGCCCTGCTCTGGGCCCCCGCCTATCCCTCCAGCAGCGGCTAGGCCCCACAGCCACTGGCCTCCACCCCATTTTGTGATTATCCCCGGAGTCAAGCGCGAACTCCGGCCCTGAGGCCACGTAACACCGGCCAGTTTACCAAACTTGTGCGGTCATGCCTGCTTCTACTTTACCGGTCTGGTTAGTCTGGCCCTGCGGGGCAGCTTTTGTGTTGGGCATCTACGGGCTGGGGCGGGCCATCGGCTGGGCCACCCGGCTGTTTGACCCAGCCGCCAACTACTTTGCCATCCCCGCCGACCAGGAAGCCTTCCGCTTCACCCTGACCGCCGTGGGCAATTACGAGGTGTCCTGTACCCGCCCCGGTAAGTGGGGCCGCTACTTCACGCTGCCCGACGTGACGCTGCAGGTGCGCCGGCTGCCCGATGGGCCGGTGCAGCAACTGCGACCCAGCTTCTGGAACTGGGCCAAGCGCACCGACATGGAAGGTAACACCACCCAGCGCATTGCCGACTTCGTGGCCGACGTGCCGGGGGAGTACGAACTGCTCAACCCGTACACCACCCAGTTCCACCTCGGCGACAAGCTGCGCATTTTGCCCTCCACGGCTTACAAGACGCTGCCGCTGGTGCTGCTGTTCCTCGTGTCGGGCTTCGCCACCATCGGGGGCTTCATCATCGGGCTGATTGCCGGCATTGGGGGGTGCAACGTTAGGCTTTGGCAGCAGAGCATATATCCTTAGAAACACGAAGCCCCGCTCCGGAGAGGACGCGGGGCTTTTTTATGGACGTGGTGTAAAAACACGGGTTTTGTTTAAATCTAGAAACCGAATTGGGCGCCAGGCGTAGCTTTTTGGATGTGGATAACGCAATAGATGAAGCGCCACTGAAAGTGGCCGAGGGTCGTTTAGAAGGATTTTAGTCATCCTCACCTTAAAAAACCAGTCGTGGATACTATGAATTTTCTCTAGGTCGAAAAAGAAATCGTCTTTTTTCTCCATTGGTTGAAGTGTAAAGGAGTCTGATAATTTACTACCGGGCCCTAAGCTTCGAAGAGCAGTAACCATTGCTTCAGTTGATGTTAGCGGGATTGGTAGATGCACTCCAAAATAGTGAGCTGCGACTGTTGTTTTGATAGGAAAAATGCAGTGTATACCCTCGACAATCGGTGTTGTACAGAGATGAACACCCTCATGGTATTCCAGAAGATTGTGGTCTTTATGCCAAAATCCTTTAGGATAAATATTGGCACCTGGTTCTAATAATTGTTTCCTAACAGAATCATAAACCTCGTCAAGCAAGAAGGAATAGCCAAATTTCGCAAAGGCTAAAATGTATGCAGTCTTTAACAGTCCGACCTGCATACGATGTGCATCAGTTTGGATTTTCCCGAAATCGAGATTTATAAGGGGATTTGTTCTTGGCCCGACCCTATCTACGAAGCTATCCAATCTTCCCGGGTGGTTCCTTGCAAGATTATGTTTTAGCGTGATGACGTTATCGGGACCAACCTCAATATCACCCTGTATTGTTAGGTCACCGCTCGTTACTCTTACTTGACCGGAAATATTTGGCACAAGATTTCTCAGCTCTGCTTCCTGTAGCCGTTTGATAAGGTGGAAATCTATTTGCATCCCAGCAACGCTATTACACTCCTTACAAGTTAAAACAACCCCTTTCCCACCAGAAACAGCAGGTGGGGCGTGCTCAATTGTAAGCATATTAGGTGCACTATCTTCTAAATCTCTCTCCGAAAACTGCCGTAGGCACACTGGACATATATATGTTTCATCATATTGCAAGTGAGTGCCTTTCAAGAAACCATTTGCCTTCAGAAAGTTCAAGTGTCTAGAAAAGAACTTGAATATATTTCTCCTTTTTTCTAAAGGTGTTGCCATGTTACTATTACAAAACACTTGTGCATCGTCGCCAAAGGCCCCAAAGTAGCGACCTGTATCTTTTTGAAGCCTGAGCTCCTTCCCACACAACCGAAATCCACAGCCTGTTCTTCGCTGGTACTTTTGCCTAAAACAGGTCTGGGATTAGTCGAAAGCTTTCCCAGCTAAAAGCCCCAAACTGGCAGTTGGCATCACCTGCACCAGCCCCGTCGAACTGCGTGATGTTCCGGCCATCCAGCCGCAAAAACACATCAGGGAAATAGACTGACTCGATTGTGAACGTGTTATCGGACTGCTGCACGATGCGGAACTGCTCCCAGGCTCGCGCGCCGAATTGGCCATTTACTGTCCCCGCTCCTGCCCCCTCGAATTTGTTAACGTCGGTGCCATCCAAGCGCAGGAACACATTTGGGAACGCCACCGATTCGATGGTAAAGTTACCGTCAGGCTGCCGGGTAATGCGGAATTTCTCCCAGGCTCGACTGCCAAACTGTGCATTAGCCGTGCCGCTTCCCGTTGTAGCGAACTTTTTAACGGTGGTGCCATCCAATCGCAGGAAGGCATTGGGGAATTTTACGGATTCTATCGAGCACACGATAGATGGGTTGTTGAAGGCCATTTGAAGGAAGGTTGGACAAGGATTCGAATGGGTAAGTTACTGCCGATTTCTTCTCAACCTACATTACTTGGACACGGTACTAGCCGACATGCCCATTGCCTTCCCAATGACACAGTTGCTCTTCCCTCCTACTTGAGCCGGCGCACCCGCTTCAGCTTGGCCAGTATCGATACGGTCCATCCTTAAACAGCCCGGTCGAGTCCAAGTACTGCTGCGACTTGTAGCCCACGCCCCAGCTTTCGAGCTGGTTCAAGTACTGGAGCGTCGGCAGCGCCCCCGCGCGGCGGAAGCGGTCAAGGCTTCAGAACAGCACCAGGTCGAAGCGCCGCCGGTGGGCATCGGCAAGCAGCGCCTTGAACTGCTAGCGTTCCCCGGTGACGGCTGACTCTTCCCATAGGCGTCGCACAACAAATGAGTGCGAGAGAAAGGACCTGCAGGCAATGTAACGTTGCCAACCTAGCAGCACATAAATTATATCGTATGTTAGGGTCATGCAAACAGCCGCCGTTCTCAGCGAACTAAAAAAGCATCACCATACACTACTACCCAAGCCCGAATTGCTATTAGCTGTTTTTAAGCTGTATACGGATTTTGGGGGAATCGAGGGGTTGCCTGAATCATTCAATGAACAACAACTACGGGAGGCTTTTATCTGGGCCGAAGCACAACTAAAGACAACCGACAACGGGAGCAATCGGGTTTTTTATGAACGGTACAATACTGAAACGTACACGCTCTTCGATTTCATTCTAAATCGAAATATCCAAGAAGGCACCTACCGGCTTTCTTCTTACGCGCTACAACTCTGCCGGCTGCTTGGCGACACTCTTTTTCACGAAGTGAAGGCCACAGAACTAATTACGCACCTTCGCCTAATGGAAGAGCAACTTGCTGACGTTGCTCATTTTTTGGAATGGGCCGAACTACAACTCGACCCCATGTTTCAGAAGATAAACGGACAATTGGAGCAAGCCGAGGCAAATATCCGGCAGGAAGTGCGACAACTACAAGGGCAAGCCGCTCAAAGTACTGAAGATTACGAGCACCATTTGCAGGAAACGCAAACAAAGCTCTTGGCTCTGAAAGCTCAAACGCAACAGTTGTTGGATGCCTTCGCTCACTCGGCCACGATTGAAAATCAATTGCGTCGATTGCAAAACGAAGCTCCGGCCAATGAGCAATTGCAAGAACAGATTACTAAGGCTCTTCGCCTTTTATTAGAGGCTCGTCGCAACCTACGTTCGCAAAGCGGACTGCTCGAACGCGCCCACGGCCGCGTGATGTCGCTATTCAAAAACCTAGACGCGGCCCGTTTCGACCGACTTTCTGGTCTTTTTTTACAGCGCCTGCTATCGCCGCCTGATTTTCAAGGTCCTACTCCCGGTCCCCGCCTACCCGATGACGTACCTCTGAAAGACCTGCACAGTTGGCCACTATCATTTCGGTATTTGACCAAAACTAGTCGCATTTTCCCGCCTACTCGTGTTCCCGTGCCGGTACCAGAGCCTGACCCAGAGGCGGAGCTAGAATTTCGGCAGCAAATGCAACAGGAGATTAACCTATTGCAAGGAGTTGAGCGGTGGCTACATCTGCTCGTCGAGCAAATGCAAACCGTAGGTTCTGTTGATTTTTCAACTTTTGCAGAAGCCATTATACTTGCTGAAGCTGATGAAGAACAAGCCTATGCCATCATAGCCTTATTGATGGCGCAGTTGGTGAGTGAAGTAGCGCCACAAGAAGGTTGGGAATTGCGCGTTGCGCCGCAGGAGCCACCCACTTCATTGGCTAGTTCCTCGATTGCTTTGTGGCCTTTCACCATTCAACTAGCATGAATTATCAGGATTTCTTTACCGCCCCGGACACGGCGCAGCATTTTTCCGAAATAGATTACCTGTTGCGCTCGGGCACGTATTTGCAACATGAGCATCCCGACCACCGATTGCTGGTAAATTTTCTGGAGGAAGCAGATAACCTGGTTACTTTACAAGCTTATTATCGTGACCTGTTCGGGTTACAATTGAAACATCAGTACGAGGCTGAACGCAGATTTTATTACTTAGCTCCTACGGAGTTGAGTTCTGCGCGTTTGCCCCCGGCGGTGCGACAGAGCCTGAAGCCGGAATTGGTGATTGCGGGCTTACTGCTGACGCAACTGGTGAACGTGGACTTGGAGACACCGGACACAGTAGATAGTTTAATGAGCCTACTACGAGTTGAATACGTGCCTTATTTAGATGGGCTGTTGAAACACGTAGCCAGCCTAAAACATAGCAAAAACTTTGCGACGGAGCGCGACGAAAATCGGGTACGTAAATGGCTGACCGATTCTATTGAAACATTTGCCCAACTGGGTTGGGTGTACAAACAATCCGATGGCACGTTCCGGATTATGCCCGCGATGGAGCATTTGCGGACACTTTACCGAGACGAGATTCTGAAAATGGAAGAAACCTTTGGTCCCAGCCCAGCCTAGCCCCTTACTACCATGCGCTATCCATACATCTACAGCCTTTCTACGGTCAATCTGATTTATCACGGTAATCTCAATTACCGGCTAAACCCTGTCAGCACGAGCTTCGTGGCCGATAGCGGAGTGGGCAAAAGCGTATTGGCCGATTTGCTACAGTTGATTTTTGTGGGACCGGGCCGGTATAAATCTTCTACCCAAGCCAAAGGTGGCAGGCCGTTTCACACGTTGGTGCAAGGCAGCAGTCAGGGCACAGGGCGGGGTTATGCTTTTATGAATATACAGCTTGGCCCGTCCGAATTTCTGTTGGTCGGGTGTTTGCTCGAAGTGGCCACACAACATTGTACGCCGTTTGTGGTGCAACAGGGCGAGGATTTTCGAATAGGCAAAGTGCGGCCCCTAGTACAGCCTCTAGGTTGGGAAGCTTTTGTGGATGCGGAAGGCAACGTGCCAACGCTAAAACCATTGAGCGCTCAATTAGAACTAATTAATGAGGTAGTATTGCGGGAATACGACGACAAGTTGGCGGCGTACTTGCAATTTCTGTGGGAAAACAACTTGGTGCCGCTTGATTTGAGCAAGCCCAAGCTGCTGAAGGATTACGCCCAGATTATTCGCTCATTTGCCCGAAGTGGGGAATTAAACAAAAATCCCGAATACCTCGAAGATTTTTTGTTTGGCGACGAAGCTAAAACACGAATTGCCAAGCAGCATATAGCTTTGCTGCACGACATTTCTCATGACCAAAAGAACTACAGTGACAACAGTAGGCGAATTGAAAAAATCAAGGATAAGATCAAACGCTTCACCGAGCTAGACAGCTTGAAAGCTACTTTTCATGCGCTTCAGCGGCAGCAGCTACAGCAGGCATGGTACACAGCCTATCATGAATACAATACCAACGAAAAGCAGCAGCAGCAAGCGCAGGTAATAGTACAGGATTTGCGGAAGCAGGTGTTGCAGCGCAAGTCGGCCTACTATCAACGGCTGCTAGACGATAGCATGGCCCAAGCTCAACGGTTTCGGGCCGACCGGCAGCGACGGAAGGCGCTACCAGCACTACTTGAGGCCGCTGAAGACCAGCAGCGCCGGGCCAATGACCGAGCCGAGGCTACCCAAACAGCTAAGCGAACGGCCGCCGCTGAGCTAGAAAAAGCTGAGCAGGTGGCTATTTGGCTAAAGAATTGGGGGCCAGATTATGATAGTTTGCGTCAGCACTGGCAACAGCAGCAAACCGCAGCCCTCAATCGGGAACGCAGCAGCCACCTGTGGCAACACTTGCAGCAAACCCAACAAGCCGATAATCTGCAGGCACTGGGTTGGCATCAGGGATGCTCAGCCAGTCAACTTAACCACGACTTGGAAATATGGAAGCAACGCGCCGTCGAGGCTCACGCGGTCGCATCTTATGTGGATGCCGACAGACCTGATTCGCTGGCTTATTGGGCCTTAAATCACCCAACGCCTCTCACCTTAGAGCAAGAAAGTGTGTTGGCGCACTTTGGCCAGCTTGCTCACTGGCGGGGACAAGAAGTGCAGTCGGCCCGTTTTTTGGAAGCAGCCGATTTGTTGCTCCACGATGCAATGCAGACTAAAAAAGGCGCTTCGGCCACCGGTTTCTGGCTGTGTTTGGCGGGTACCCGCGAATGGATAAGTTGGGTGCCCGACAACCAACGGTTGTTTAATAAGCCTAACAAAGCCGAAACTCGTGCCTTGCTGGCCGACTGGCAAATGCGCCGCGCCAACGAAGCAGCTACCCGGCAACGCCAATGCGACATAGCAGCAGCGGTGCTACAGGCACTACAAGATTTTACTCAATGGGAGGCAGCCCTACCGCTGCTGCCCACCGTGGACCAAGCCCCTATTCCGGCGCTGCCCAATGCGCCAGCCAGTTTGCCAGAGTTAAACGCCGCTATTGTATTGCATTCGAAACTCGCGACGCTGCAACACGATACCAAGTTGGCTAACGAAGTGGCTGAAGAAGCCAAAACCGCTCACGCTGCAGCGATTGCCAACGCGGCTAACTTACGAACGGAAGAAAACCACCTGAAAAATACTCCGGCCAATCGCGCCGAGAAGGCAGCAAGTCTTTGGACTGCCCGCCGCGAATTGCGCACTGTACGCCAGCAGGCAACCGATTGGGGAATAATTGTACCTCCCGAAACCATTACCGCTGACCTCGCAGCTCTGATGACTGCGCAGACTGACCTCGCTACCGAAACCGGCAATTTGGCAAAATTTCGAGATGCCCACGAGTCGCTGCATACAGCCGAACAAGATGCTCGAACGGCCTATTACGTAATACTAACGGCCGAGCAGCAAATACCTAACGAGCCGCAAAGCGTATCCGACTGCCCGACAGCTTTGGCTGTGGAAAGGGCTTATACCGATTACCGTAACACATTTCGAGATGCCATCAAGGATTACTTAGGCGAAGACCAGACCGAGATATATTTGACCGGTGACCACCTGGTTGAGTTCTTGCGCGAAGTCCTACCCCAAGAAGTACGCGGCGTAATTGGCAGTACTGCTGAAGGGCAGGCCCGCCTGCATCGGGCCATGCACGACATCAACGAAATCAACCGCGATATCGCCCGCCGCAAGTTCAGTGAATTGTCTTTTCTGATTGGCGATGTCCGCAATGCGGCGGACGACTACTTTCGGGAAATTTTACAGCTGCAAAGCTATTTTCAGCGCGAAAAAACCGAAATCACTGGTGGCTTTCGCCCATTTATTCAAGCACATACCACTAGCAAATATCCTCTTGACTGGCTCACCGAATTTCAGCAGCTAGCCGCCGACCCCGTGGCGTTTGAGCAGTCGGCGCAAACGGGCACCCTCGACGATATTTTGCTACACGCCTTCCGGCAGCGCAAGGGCACCGACGAAAAAGCGACCGTAGCTGATATCCTGAATCCGGTGCGCTACATCAAGCTCGATTTTGAGATGCGTGACGCAGACGGTCAGGCCAACGATGGCAGCAACGGCCAGACATTTATGGCAGTGGCTCTGCTCAACATTGCCCGCTTGGCCGTGATTGGCCGTAGCGGCGGAGCCAGCACCGCCCCCCGACGGCTCCGTTTCATGGTTGTGGACGAGGCTCACGATTTGGGCACCAACTATTGGACACTGCGGGAACTAGCTAGCAAGGAGGGCTTTCAGTTTATTTCCCTTTCTATACGCCCGCTTACGCACCATACCGGCCCACATCAGCGGCTGTATTTTCTCCGAATGGGCCGAAATAAAACACTGCGTCACAACCTGCCACCATTATTGTTGAGTCGGGGCGAGTCGGTGCCCGCCGCCAATGAGCCGTTTGCTCCGCCTGCGCCACCCGATTTGTTTACCCCTACATCCAACCAAGATGCTGAAGCCTAACAATATTTTACTGGGGCCAGAATATACGTGGGCCTTGCTTCGCGCTTTGGCCAAACTGCGAGTTGACAGGCAAACCAGCAGCAAGACCATTCAGCGCAGTGCCGTGTACGCACGTTATCACCGCCAGCATCTACTTGCGCCCAAGCCCCGCTTCCCGCACCTGACCGTAGCACTGCCAGGCTTTGCAGCGGTATATGACCGCGACATTCGACCTTACTACGAAGATGCACAACGGTTTCTACAGACCTATGGCTTTGATATTCCACAGGCTCGTTTCACGCTTGATGACGTAGTACGTTTACGGCTGGTGGCCGATGAATGCGTTACCATTGTCACGGATGAACTTAGCCGCGAAACTATTGGCACCTTGTATTTTGATAGCGCCAAAGCCCTAAAAAAGCAGGAAGGCCTAAATGAGGCAGTTCTGCATCTATTGGGCTGGAAAGATTACCCACAACTCAAACATTTGTCGGAAGAGGCCATTTGGGTTAGTGGGCATCCGAAGGCGCGGCTGGTACTGCTCTGCGAAAACCAGCACTATCTATTGCAATACCAAAAAGCACTAGCTCAGGAAATAGAGTTGCGCCATGCCGGGGGTAATAACACGCCGAAGCTGAGGCACGCACCCGACCCCGGTGTAACGTTTTGCTACTGCGGCGACTGGGATTTCCACGGACTGCGAATGTACCGCGATGTGTATGCAATTCACTTACAGTACCACGGCCGCCGTGCCCGGTTACTCACCCCGCCACCCAACACCAAAAAGCTAAAAGTAGGTACCAGAGGCCACGGCAGCCAATGGCCCACCGACGTGTGGCAGCATTTGGCTCACCCAAGTATTACAAGGGAGGAGCTATTTACCGATGAGCAAATTGCATTAATAGACGCCTTGCACCAAGCCGATGAATGGATTGAAGAGGAAGCTGTTAAGTTTAGGGATTTACTCGGGTATAACGGACTGTTAAAGGCAATTATTTAATTAAAAATAAAAGGTAATCTTTTCCCGCGGTGGGCTACTTACCGTTTCAAAATATTGCGTATCCCACCTGCGGGGCTCTTCACGTCGCCCGCGTAGCGCGGAATGACGTGGATACTGGCGTGGCCCATGAGCTGCCCAGCTGCGGCGCAGATGTTCAGCCTAACCGTGAAACCGGCCGGGGCGTAGCGGTTGATGAGCACCCGCCGGGCTTGCCCGGCCAGTAGTCAACATTCTTGCTGGTCGGTTAGGGACAAATCAAAGAAATTGTCAACATGGGCTTTTGGCAGAATCAGCGCGTGGCCTTTACTGACGGGGTGGCCATTCGTTTGCTGCTTGCTACTGCGGAGAACAGAAAACCTACAAAAGCTGTCATGGCCGCCAACTGCGTGAAGAGGTCGATAATATCATGAACAAACTACACACTGTGTTAAACAATCAGAATTGACTTTGGTAAGATTGTGGCAACTTTACCCAAGGGTTAGCCCCGAGCTCCTTCACTTATTCACGCCAGCTATGCAGCCGTATTTGACGCACAAACAGTTTACCCTTTCCCCTCGTCAACGGGCCCTACTGATGCCGTTGGTGAACGACCTGCGCGACTCCTTACAAGAACAGCGTGCCGACGCAGCGGAACGGGAGCCGGGCTACCGGATTCCGCTGGAACCGTTGGATCTGATGCTGCAGGAAGCGGCTAAGCTGAGCTACAATCTGGCCGAGCCCGATATACAGAAGATCAGCATGAGTAAGCCGCTGCTGATTATGGTCTTGTTTGAATTGATGCAGAAATCCGGGGTCTACAACGAGATAGCACCCGACCCGGCGTTGGCCATAGAATGGTTGCGGCTGTACTACTTCCTGAGCCGCGACCTGACCTATCATTTTACCATGCAAGAATACCACGCCGGCTTTATCGACCAGTTCCGCACCGGGGCTGAGGAGTCGCCGTTCAAGGGAACGCCGCGTCGGCACGTCAACACGTCGGGTATGAATGAAGTCGCTGTATTTACGGCGCTGTTTAACGCGGCCAAACCGCAGGGGATGGGCTTCGTGCACGACGAGCCCCGCGATATTACCGAGAATGAAGGCGCCGAACTGATGCAACAATACCTGGACAGCGGTTTTGATGGTGAACCGCGGTATCAGTTTGACTACGTGGAAGGCCGTCGGATGAAAATCAGCGTGAGCGACCTGCATGAGGGATATATTGATGTCACGAACTACGATGAAGGCAACGGGGAAGGAACCGCACAGCGCGCAATAGAGCGCCTACCGCGCATTTTTTAAACTCTGGCTGTCTGATTGACCAGTCCAACAGTGCTGCTGGAGCCCTGCCCGCAGCATCGTTCGCTGGGCCTACTTGGCTACTAGTTCATCGTTTGTTTCTAGTGGCGTCGCATGCCTCAACAGCACCAAGTTCTTCGGCTAGATGGCATAGGCCTCGCAGCCAGGCACGGCCAGTAGGTAATGTGCCTTGGAAAAAGATACTGCCCCGTTTACCTCTAAGCTCCTCCCAGCCACTAAGCGTCCAGCAGCGCCCCCGCGCGGTGGAAGACCAGGGGAAAATTTGAGCACTATGCCCCGGCCCACTCCCCCACCCTGCGCGTTTGGCCCAGGGCTCTTCAGCAGCCCTTTCGCTTCCTTCTTCCCAGAGTGCTCCGGAGCAGGGAGACTTATAACAATCCTAATGTCAAGCACCCAGGGTTACTCCCCTATCTATCTGACCAGGCGTTCCACCCATAGGCGTCTTTCACAAAAGCCCCGGCCCGCCAGTTGGGGTTTTTGCGTAGCTTGACCCAAACATTCACGGTATATGTCAGACGCCTTTACGCTCATCGCCTCCATCATCAGCGAACACCCTCAAGCCACGGCCACCGTCGCCGGTATTTACGGGATTGCTAAACCATTTTTAGCGAAAGTGCTCGGCCCCAGCACGGAGGAACTAGGGGAAGTAGGCCGGGAATATGTAAAAAAGTGGCGTACTGGCAACGCGGCCCAAACAGCCGCCCAAGCCAGCACGATGCTGGATGATGCCGGCATTGCTCCCCAGCCCGTTGCGCCAAAGGTTTTGCTCCCCCTCCTAGAAGCTGCTTCGTTGGAGGACGACGAATTCCTGCGAACGCAGTGGGCCGCACTGCTAGCCAACGCGGCAACGCCTCACCGCAAGGTGCCGGTGGAGCCCGGGTTTGTGGAAATCCTCAAGCAATTAACCCCCGTGCAGGTCCGAATCCTAACCGTAGTCTCCAGCGAGGCCGGCACGACAGGGCAGAGCAGCGGCGTTACTTACATGGCCCAGACGCACAAGATTCAGCGGCAATTGCAGGCCGATGGCGTCTCAGTGGAAGAGTTTGAAATTGCGCTTGACAACTTAATTCGGCTGCGCCTGTGCTCTGCATCGGGCATGGCTCCGCTAAACACCACGCTTAACAGTGGGAACAACGCGGCACTCATGATGGCAGCGGCGCTGGGTCACGGAACGGCTAACGTTGGCCTGACTAAATTAGGTTTAGCGTTTTTAGCAGCATGTAGCGCACCAAACAGTTCTGCAACTTAAGCCTCCTCAATCTGCGGCGCAGCCGACATAGGCCACCTGTTGCGCGGGGCAATCGTTGGGGCTTCGTAGCTTGGTGGCATGAAACGAATACTCATTTTCTGGCTGCTGCTCTATGCCGCCAGCGCTCATGCCCAAACCACCGCGGCACCATCGCTCTATCGGTATTGCACCCTGCAAGCGTTTGCTAATCAGGCAGGCAAAGCGTCGATAACGCTCGATGTCGGCAGTGGGGGAACTGAAATCGGTATCACGGCCGAAAAACGGGAGAACATCAACAAAATGAAGTCGATGATGGATGCCCTGAACCTGTTGAGCACGGATGGGTGGGAAGTGAGCAACTACAGCGTGATGCAAGCCGGGATGGGCCAAGCCCTCTATTCTTACTTGCTTCGCCGACGCGCCCAATAGTACAGGCACCGATAAAGCCCCGACCTAACCAGTCGGGGCTTTTCCGTAGCTTGCCCGTTCTAACTACCACCGAAACCCGCCATCTCGGCATCGTTGGGTAATCTACTCTCAGAATTCAAACTGCGTTGATGAATGGGCCAGTATTTCATGTAGGGCAGTTGGTGGTGGCGCTCAAAAGCTATCAGAGCCGAACCGGGGCCATCGTCAAAGGCACCCTTTACACCGTTGGGTGGATTCAATGGCAGCACGAAAAATGGTACTACTGGCCGGAAGGCATTCAGGACGGCTGGACCGCCGAATATTTTGCCCCCGTCGAGCCGCTCGCCGATGAAGTCTTAGCGGAACTGCTGGCCGAGGCGTGGGAAGGGGTGCCAGCATAGCTTGCCTTTAACGAAGCCCGCCGTCTGGACATTTCGTAGCCGGTGCGTAGCTTGGCCGCATGAAACACTTGCTACTCGCCTTCGCTATCCTCGCCGGCCCCGCTACGTTCGCACAGTCAGTTACCGCTACGGCCTACGAGTTTTTAACAGTCGCGGAGCTTCAGGCGCAACAAGATGGCTTGGCAAAAATCCAGTTCGCGCCGGCTTTTCAGGGAAAAACGGAAATTCAGTTAGAGCGGCTGCCCGGAACAATATCGGCAGCTAAGTACATGGGCGCGTATCGCCACAACATGGAAGTAGTGAATCAACAACTAGAGGCAGTTACCGCTGCCGGCTGGGAGTTAGTACATGTTTCTTCCAGCCCGGTGATGTCGGTGCATGAGTTCCTGTTTCGGCGACCCAAGAAGTAAGAAACCTCCCACCCTCGCACTATGAAGCCCGCTGCCTGGGTGTAGAGTAGCCCCAAGAACAGCTCCTTTCCGCGCTCTCCTATTTTCTAGTGAAGTCTACCTATAAGCGTCACTTCATCGCCGCGCAGCGCAGCCATGAAAACCAAAACTTCCGTTTGGAGCTTAGTAAGCTCTATAAGCCCGATATTCGCCCCATTCTTGAACAAATCACCAAATGGTCGGAAGGTGACCCGCCGGGCAAGGCCTACGAAAATTATAGCAATATTTACCCGGGGTTAGCCAAATGGCGTATCAATGACTACCGCATATATACCTACCACCTGGGCGGGAACGTGTACATCATGCTGCACGTTTACAAGAAGCTAGGCCAGGAACTACCCCAAGCGGTGAAGAATAAGATAATTAAAAGAGCAATCATTTATGAAGACCACAGCCGAGCAAAAGACCTTCTCAAGTACGCGAAAGCTATCCGAGAAGCCACACTCCTTTGAGCTATCTCGCTACCGGGATTGCCAACGGGTTCGTGTCGGCAATCAGGTAGCCTCTGTGTTTTTTTCGCCTGTTGTCACCTGTCAAGTAGTGCAACGCGAGCAAAAAGCCCTTTCCGAAGAGTTCGAGCGCGTACTAGGGGCAGCGCAAACGCTCACCGTGCTCAAGCGGGCCGCTTCTTGCCGGGAAGCCCTGCATTTTGATTGGCCCGCGCTAAAGCAGTTTTTGCGTGAGCGCGGTGTAGCCGACAAAGGCCATGAAGCTGAAGCGCCCGATTTTACCTTGGCCGATAAAGCGTGGATTGATAAAATCGACCGCTCAAAGCTGAGCTGGGACAACTGGTAAAGTCTCCTGTCATACAATAGAAAAAGCCCCGACCTCACCAGTCGGGGCTTTTTGGTAGCTTGCCCGCTCTCTCGCCCTCGATGAAGCCCGCCGCCTGGGCGTAGAATAACATTAACGCCCCTTTCTATGAACCGCAAAGAGACGCTCGACCATCTTAAACTTATGCTACATCATGATGTGCATGATAATCTCACCGCATTCGCCCTGCGTACTGTTCTTACCGAAATAATAAAATCTGTGCGCAGCCTTGTCATTCAACCAGAAGAACAAGCATTTTTGAAGGAACGCAACTCCGCCCTCGCGACTTTGCAAAACATAATGGAGCAAGCAGACAAGGCAGTGCGTTCTGAACATGCTAACCAGGGCCGGAATGTACGCTTCCCCATTCGGTAAGCCAGTAGTAAGCAGAGGTTAAGCAGCTTGTTTAAATTCGATGGGGGTCATAAAATTCAAGGCCTGGTGCGGCCGTTGGGTGTTGTAGTCGAGCATCCACTCGTC